>JACKIN010000020.1 GCA_020638495.1 Geminicoccaceae bacterium
AGGCGATGGCCGAGGCCCAGGCCGAGGCGGTCGCCGACCTGAAGAAGTCCGGCGTCCAGATCGACGCCGGCTGATCCGATGCAGCGGTCGGGCGGGCTCACTGCGGACCGGGCAACGGGGAGCACCGCCCCCGCGGCCGGGCCCGCCCGCCGCTTCGAGGACCAGCGCCGGCGGTTCTACTCCAACCTCCTGCTGCCGGCGCTGGCCGCCCTCATGGTCGTCACGCTGCTGCCGACCATCTATCTCGTGCTCGTCAGCCTGACCCCGCTCGACCTCGCCAGGCCCGAGACCCACTGGGACTTCTCCCGACCCTTCGCCCAGTACGAGAACGTGCTGAACGACAGCCGGCTGCACAACTCGCTCTGGGTCCAGGCCAAGCTCTCGTTCTGGACCGTGCTGCTGCAGGTCGTGCTCGGCTTCGTCTTCGCGCTCCTGCTCAATGTCAGCTCGAAGGTGCTGATGGCGCTGCGCACCGTCTTCCTCATCCCGATGGTGCTGCCGCCGATCGTCGTCGCGATCATCTGGAAGGTGCTCTACACGCCGGACATCAGCCCCCTGCACTGGGCGACCGAGGCCATGGGCTTCGTCGTCCCGTCGCTGATCACCGACCCCAGCTGGGCCCTGACCGCGATCATCGTCGCCGACGTCTGGGAGTGGTTCCCCTTCGTCATGCTGATGGTGCTCGCCAGCCTGCAGATGATGCCGTCCGAATACATCGAGGCGGCCAGGGTGGACGGCGCCTCGGTGCTCCAGCTCACCTTCTACGTCACCCTGCCCTACCTGAAGGGCGTGCTCCTGGTCGCCGCCCTCTTCCGCCTGGTCGACAGCATCAAGGCCTTCCCGCTCATCTACATCCTGACCGACGGCGGCCCCGGCACGGTGACCGAGGTCACCAACTTCTACTCGTTCATCCAGGCCTTCAACTTCTCCTATCTCGGCTTCTCGAGCGCCATCACCGTGGTGCTCGTCGTCATCACGGTCTTCCTGAGCTGGCTGATCATCCGCATGGTGGGCTGGGGGCAGCGTGTCGACTAGCACCGACTACCAGTCCCACCTCAAATGGCAGCGGTTCTGGCTGCACGCGCTGGTCATCGTGCTCGTGCTGCTCGTCATGTTCCCGTTCGTCTGGCTCCTGATCATGTCGTTCAAGACCATCGACGACATCTTCGCCTGGCCACCGAAATGGCTCTTCGTGCCGACGCTCGAGAACTACACCGGGCTCTGGGAGGGCGACTTCCCCAAGAGCTTCGCCAACAGCCTGATCGTCAGCGTCGGCTCGACCGCGATCGCGATCCTGCTCGGCGTGCCCGGCGCCTACGCCCTCTCGCGCATGGACATGGGCCGGAGCAACCAGCTCAGCATCCTGATCCTGGCGAGCCGCATGGCGCCGCCGATCGCCTTCACCATCCCCTACTTCCTGGCCTATCGCCATATCGGCCTGCTCGACAGCCGGCTCGGCCTCGTCATCATCTACCTGACGTTCAATCTCTCGCTGGTCGTCTGGCTGATGCGCAGCTTCTTCGACGCGACGCCACGGGCCCTCGAGGAGGCCGCCTGGATCGACGGCGCCTCCTTGTGGCAGTCCTTCGTCAAGATCATCCTGCCGCTCTCCGGCCCCGGCCTCGCCGCGACCGCGATCCTCTGCTTCCTCTATTCCTGGAACGACTTCTTCTTCGCC
The DNA here is from genome assembly GCA_020638495.1 of Geminicoccaceae bacterium. Classification (GTDB taxonomy): domain Bacteria; phylum Pseudomonadota; class Alphaproteobacteria; order Geminicoccales; family Geminicoccaceae; genus SLRI01. The sequence goes on from JACKIN010000020.1 coordinate 1,679, forward strand.
CTCATCCTGACCCGGACCGAGGCGACCACGGCCCCCGTCGCCATCGTCAACTTCATGAACTACGAGGGCTGGGCCTGGGGCAAGATCGCCGCCGGCGGCGCCATGGTCATGCTGCCGGTCCTCGTCTTCTCGTTCCTCGTCCGCCGCTTTTTGATCCAGGGCATGACGGCGGGGGCGATCAAGGGATGACGCCCGATCTCGTGCTCGACGCCCGGGCGGAATGCGCCGAGAGCCCGATCTGGGACACGGGCTCGGGCCGGCTCTGGTGGACCGACATCCCGGCCCGCCGCCTGCACCGCCTCGATCCCGCCACCGGCCGGGACGAGACGTTCGAGGTGCCCGGCCGCGTCGGCTGCTTCGCCCTCGCCCGCACCGGCGGGCTGGTCGTCGCCATGGAGCACCGCTTCGCCCGGCTCGATCCGCAATCGGGCAGGCTGGAGACGCTCGCCGAGGTCGAGCCGGAGCGCCCGGAGAACCGCCTCAACGATGGCCGCTGCGACCGCCGCGGGCGCTTCCTCGCCGGCACCATGCACGAGCCACGCACGATCCCGCAGGGTGCTTTGTGGCAGCTCGACCCGGCGCATGGCGTTCGCCTGCTCGCCGATCACGCGCTGGTCGGCAACGGCCTCGCCTTCAGCCCCGACGACAGGCGGATGTACTGGTCCGACAGCCGCATGGGCCGCGTCTTCATCTTCGACTACGACATCGACAGCGGCAGCGCCTGGAACCGCCGCCTCTGGCTCGAGACCGACGACAGCATCGGCCGGCCCGACGGCGCCTGCGTCGACGCCGACGGCTGCTACTGGAGTGCGCGCTTCAAGGGCGGCCGGGTCATCCGCTTCACGCCCGACGGCCGGATCGACCGCGAGGTCCGCCTGCCCTGCTCGCAGGTGACCATGTGCGCCTTCGGCGGCCCGGGCCTGAGGACCCTCTTCATCACCACCGCCCGCGAGGGGCTCGACGCGGCCGCCCTGGCCCAGGAGCCGCTCGCCGGCGGCATCTTCGCCCTGGAGGCCGGCATCGCCGGCCTGCCGGAGCCCGAATTCAACGCCTGAACCGAGGAAACCATGCGCCAGCCTTCCGGCAAGACCAGGATCTACGCCATTCTCGCCCATCCCGTGGCGCATGTCCGGGCCCCCGAGTTCCTGAACCCGCTCTTCGAGGCCGCCGGCCGCGACGGGTTCATCGTGCCCTTCCACGTCCGGCCGGAGGACCTCGAGGACCTGATCCCGCGGCTTCTCGCGATCCGCAATCTCGGCGGCTTCATCGTCACCATCCCGCACAAGCCGGCCATGTGCCGGATGTGCAAGACGCTGGGCCCGGGAGCCAAGGCCACCGGCACGGCGAACACCATCCGCATCGAGGCGGACGGCAGCCTGACCGGCGACATGTTCGACGGGCTGGGGCTGGTGGAAGGCTGTCGCGCCAACGGCATCGAGCCCACCGGCAAGGACGTTCTCATGGTCGGCGCCGGCGGCGCCGGGCGCGCCATCGCCTTCGCGCTCGCCGAGGCGGGTGTCAGCCGGCTGACCATCGCCAACCGGACGGCGGCGAAGGCCGAGGAGATCGCCGCCGACGTCGCGAAAGCCTTCCCCAACGTGCGAATAGCGGCAGGCCCGGCCGATGCCACGGGCCACCAGGTCATCATCCAGACGACCTCGCTCGGGCTGAAGGCAGGCGATGCCCTGCCGATGGATGCGGCGACGCTGAGGCCGGAAATGCAGCTCTTCGACATCATCGCGGCCCGCGACACCGAGCTCATGAAGGCGGCCGAGGAGCGGGGGCTTCGGACCGTGGTCGGCGGCCGGCCGATGATCGAGCATCAGGCCAAGGCGCAGATCGCCTTCCTCGACCCGCCCCCTCTGCCCGCATGAGGCAAGCCTGATGGCTGGATCCCTCTCCGCCGATGCCGTGGCCGCCTATCGCCGCGACGGCTTCCACTTCCCCTGGCGCCTGATGCCGCGGGAACGCGCGCTGCGGATCGGCGAGGATTTCCTGGCGTTCACGCGATCGGATGTCGCCCGGCGCTACCCGGACCCGCAGAACCAGCTCTATCTCCTGAAGGCGCACCTCATCTTCACCTGGGCCGATGCCATCGTGCACGACCCGGGCCTGCTCGACGCGGTGGAAAGCCTGATCGGCCCGGACATCCTGGTCTGGTCCTCCGGTGTCTTCTGGAAGGCGCCGCATTCGGGCGCCTATGTCTCCTGGCACCAGGATTCGACCAATTTCGAGCTGGATGATGCGGAGGGCGTCGTCCGCGCCTGGGTGGCGCTGACCCCGGCGACCCTCGCCAACGGCACCATGCGCTTCGCCCCGGGCCTGCACGCCAGGGGCCAGGTCCGGCATGTCGACCGGAAGGCCGAGGGCGAGCTCCTGTCGCGCGGCGAGACCATCGACCTGGAGATCGACGAGGCGGCAACCGTGCCGGTGGTGATCGATGCGGGCGAGGTCTCCTTCCACCATCTGCACACGCCGCACGGCTCCGGCCCCAATGCCAGCGACCAGCCGCGCGTGAACCACGTCGTCACCTACGTGGCCCCGAAGGTCCGCCCGATCCGCGGCGCGGACAGCGCCCAGCTCGCCCGGGGGCAGGACCGCTTCGGCCACTACGCGCCCGAGCCGCGGCCGAAGGCCGATCTCGACCCGGCGGCGCTGGCCGCCCACGAATCCGCCATGGCGCTCAGGAACGCCATCATTTACCGGGGCGCGCCATTGCCACAGGCGCCGCGCCATGCCGAGGTCTGGAGCTGATGCGCACGATCAAGGGTCCGGGCATTTTCCTCGCCCAGTTCATCGCCCCCGTCGCCCCCTACGACCGGATCGAGACGCTCGCCCCCTGGGCGGCGGCCAAGGGCTACAAGGGCGTGCAGGTGCCGACCTTCAACCCCGCGGTCTTCGACCTGGAGCAGGCGGCCTCGAGCAGGACCTGGTGCGACGAGTACAAGGGCCTGCTCGCCGAGCACGGCCTCGTCATTTCCGAGCTCTCGACCCACCGCCAGGGCCACTGCGTCGCCGTCCACCCAGCCTACAACCTGACCATCGACGCCTTCACCCCCGAGGCCGTCACCCGCAACCCGGAGGCGCGCGAGGCCTGGGCCATCGACCAGCTCATGAAGGCGGCCCAGGCCTCGGCCAATCTCGGGCTCGACCGCCACGTCACCTTCCCGGGCTCGCTGCTCTGGCCCTATCTCTACCTCTACCCGCCCCGGCCCTTCGGCCTGATCGAGGAGGGCTTCACCGAGCTCGCGAAACGCTGGCGGCCGATCCTCGACCGCTTCGACGAGCTCGGCATCGACGTCGCCTACGAGATCCATCCGGGCGAGGACCTGCATGACGGCCTGACCTTCGAGATGTTCCTGGAGAAGCTCGACGGCCACCAGCGGGTGACCATCCTCTATGACCCGTCGCATCTGCACCTGCAGGGCATGGACTATGTCGGCTTCCTCGACGTCTACGGCGAGCGCATCCGCGCCTTCCACGTCAAGGACGCCGAGTACCGGATGAATGCGCGCACGGGCTACTGGGGCGGCTACCAGAACTGGCCGACCCGCGCCGGCCGCTTCCGCAGCCCCGGCGACGGCCAGATCGACTTCGGCGCCATCTTCAGCAAGCTCAGCGAGCTCGACTACGACGGCTGGGCCTCGGTCGAATGGGAGTGCTGCATCAAGCACCCCGACCAGGGCGCCACGGAGGCCGCCGAGCTGATCAGGCGCCACATCATCCAGGTCCAGGAACGCGCCTTCGACGCCAACATGCAGGCCCAGGGCATCGACCATGCCCGAAACCGCGCGGCCCTGGGGCTGAAATGACGGCGGCGAGCGGCAAGGGACCGACCCGCATTCGCCTCGGCTTCGTCGGCGGCGGGCGGGGCGCCCTGATCGGTCCTGTGCATCGGACAGCGGCCCGGCTCGACGACCGCTTCGAGGTCGTGGGCGCCGTGCTTTCGTCCAATGCCGAAAAGTCGGTGGCCGATGCCGCCGCCCTCGGCATCCCGAAGGGCTACGGCTCGCTTGGCCAGATGATCAGGGCCGGCGGGCTCGATGCCGTGGCCATCGCCACGCCCAATGACAGCCATGCCGCCCTCGCCATCGAGGCGCTCGATGCCGGCCTCCACGTGGTCTGCGACAAGCCCTTGGCCAACACCGCCCCGGACGGCCGGCGGATCGCCGAGAAGGTGGCGGAGACCGGGCTCGTCTTCTGCCTGACCCACAACTACAGCGGCTATCCGATGATCCGCCAGATGCGGGCGATGATCGAGGCCGGGCGCATCGGCAAGGTGCATCTGGTGCAGGCGAGCTACCGCCAGGGTACCTTGGCCACCGCCATCGAGACCGGCGACATCCCCGCCCGCCTGCGCTGGCGCCTCGATCCCGCGAAGGGCGGCGGCAGCCACGTCATGGGCGACATCGGCAGCCATGTGCACCAGCTCATCCGCTACACGACCGGGCTCGGGATCGACTCCGTCATGGCCGAGCTCGGCGCCATCGTCCCGGGCCGCCAGGCGCACGACACGGGCCAGGCGCTGCTCCGCTTCGCCAATGGTGGCCGCGGCCAGATGCTGGCGACCAAGGTGGCGCATGGCGCCGAGAACGCGCTCGCGATCGAGGTGCATGGCGACCGGGGCGGCCTCGAATGGCGCCAGAGCCGGCTCGACGAGCTGACCTTCCTTCGGAACGGCGAGCCGCAACAGATCCTGACCCGCGGCAGCCCCTATCTCGAGCCCCTGGCCCGGCAAGCCTGCCGCCTGCCGCCCGGCCACCCCGAGGGCTTCCACGAGGGCTTCGGCAATCTCTACCGCGACTTCGCCGAGCAGGTGGCCGCCCGGCTCGAGGGGCGCGAAGCGGACCCGCTCGCCGCCACCATCCCCACCGCCGCCGACGGCCTCGACACCCTCCTCTTCATCGACGCCTGCATCCGCTCGTCCGAGACGGAGAGCTGGCAGAGGGTGGAGACTTGAGCCGTTAGATAGCAAATGCACCTAGTACCCCAGCGGTCAGTGGCTAAGTCCCTGGCGAGTGAACTCTCTGGACGCTAGCGATCTTTGGGACGAATTCGCCGGTCCTATTTGGTCGGTAGATAATAATAACGTCCGCCACGATTGGCGAATCATCCGACATTCTCTTAACGAAGTCTAGAGGAACATCAGAGGGCCATAGTATTCTTACCCTCCATATCCTACCAGATATTTTTATTAATCCAGCCCATCCATGTTCTCGATCATCTAGGTTTGTTGCCCTTACGTTAATTTGGGCGTCATTAATAGTCTCGTACTCTTCGAGAGGGTCGGCATCTTCCAGCATTTCCGGTGTCGGTATGGCCGCCGCGGTCTCCGGACTAACCCGATAAACGCCAGGCACCTCAACGGTCGCGCCAATCTCCGATTTCGATGGAGCAAAAACATTGGCGGAAGCTCTTTCAAGCTGGCGCTTCTGGTGTGCTGATAAGGCATCGTCAAAAATAACTCGTAGGTCATCGCCCGTTATCCCCAACGATTCGGCAGTCAAATTTACAACAACGTTGTTATCGCCCTGAACATGCACGTTGGCCGGGGTCGCGGGGTTTAGACGACTCCACGCCCAGAGTCCACCTATCAGAAACATCGCAATTACAACAAGAGATAGGCCATGCGAATGCGTTTTCATAAAATCAAATCCGACCCGATCTGCTAACGACTTTATGTATTCTTCTACTGTTTCTTGCACATTCACGAATAATTTGCCAATAAATTCTTCTTGTGCAGGGCTATTTCTGGAGAGAAGCGCAAGTTCGTAGGCAAATCGATTGACAATAAGACCTGGGAAGATCCGTTCTAATATCTTTGGAAGTAATGAAAAAGCGATTTCGTGTGCTATAAGCGTTTGCCCAAGATCGGACAAACCAATTGCGCCTTCGTTCGTGAATCGAATCGTATGCTGGAACGGTAGTTCCATTATTCTGCTCCCCTGTGGCCGATTGCGACCATTCGTTGCGCTGAGGGAGAGCGCTTTTTCTACGTCAGAACCGACATGAGGCTTGGCTAGATCAGGCGTCAAGGCATACGTTGCCCACCCCCATAGGCCGCAGGCACCGCACGAAGAAAACGGCCGAGAACCCGACGCGCGCCACCTTGTTGCGGAGCACGTGAGCGTCGATCGTGACGCCAATCTCGGCGAGCTTCGCCACTAGTTGGTCATAGGTCAGGCCCCGTCGCTTCATCTCCGCCTTGAGCGTGCAGTACAAAACGGCCTTCGTGCAGGCGCAAAAGTTGCGCGACGCCATGAAAGGCGCTCAGGTCGAGTACAGTTCGCGCGGTGACGTCGAGGTCGATTGCTGTCGCGTCCGCGGCTCGAACAAGCAGACCAACTACAAGGCCAACCGGATCGATCAGCGGCTGGCGAGATGACGTGACGCGAGGACATGCGCCGGGTCGACAACGGCACGCAGAACGAGCGGACTGGCCGCGACGCGCTGACGGCCCCGAAGTCGGCTAGTTGGTGTGGGCGTTGGCGGGGGGGGAGCTCAATTGACGGTAGCACATAAAATGCAATCTATCGTCAACACCTGCCCGCGTTCTGCGTATGTCTCGCTATCCGATCTAGATATGGTAGTCCGGCCGCCGTTGTGGCGTTGACTCTCTAGAACTTTTTGGGCAACTTAGACGCGATACCAAAGAAAAAGCCGGGGTTGCAGCCCCGGCCTTTGGTGATCCGCATGGCCCAGCAAGCGCCGCGGATCGGTGGTTGAGTACGTTCGGATTTTACCGAGAATCAGACCAACGTCAAGGCGCTTGCTGCATCTCCAGGAGAACCCGAGATGCATACGTCTTGCCGATTCGTGAAGAGTCGGGTCGATCTTAGCGCATCGCGCTATGTCAACTGCGTATTCGACGAATGCGTTCTGTTGATAAGTGGGAAACCAGTGCATGTAGAAGGCTGCACGTTCATAAGGCCGAAAATAGAATTCGTTGGCGAAGCAGGTAATACCATTTCTCTGCTTGGCTATTTCTGTGCGAACGCGCCAGGAATTGCAGAATCGACCGCTGAAATACTTGAGCTACACAAAAAAACTAAACACTAGGCGCATGGAGCGTGAGGCCTTCGAGGCCTCACGCTCTAGGCCGCCACGCGAGCTACCAATTCTCGCCCTTCTCGCTGACTACCAGCCCGCGCCGCCGCATGGCGTTGAGCGCCGCGCATACCCGCTTCACAATCGTTGCCCTCAGCCGCAGATTGCTGGTCCTGAGCCTGCCTCCGCTATTGTGTAGCACGCTCACCTTATCTTCATACCTCTAACTTACTGATTTGTCTGCGTTCTTCGCCAGAACAGAGGACCCCATGGAGCGGGCCAAGGGCGCGCCCATCGACAGCTGGGAGCTAACTTAGATTGTGATACAGTACCGTTGGAGTTCTACAGGCGAACCAGCATCCAGATCGCCATCGCCACCATCATGACGTTCTCGGTGAGCGAGACGAAGCCCAGCGGCACGTTGCTGCTGCCGCCGACGCAGGCGCATTTGAGCTCGCGCTTGTCGACATAGACCGCCTTGAAGACCGAGACGGCCCCGACCGTGCCGATGAAGAGGGCCACGGGGGCGGCGAGCCAGATCAGGGCACCGGCGATCATCAGCACACCCGCCAGCGTCTCGCCGAAGGGGTAGAGATAGGCGTAGCGCACCTCGCGGCGGGCGAGGAGGTCGTAGTTCAAAAACATCGTGCTGAAGCTCTCGAGGTCCTGCAGCTTCTGCACGCCGAGGAAGCACATCGAGATGGCGATGAACCACTCGAGCGCCCGCACGGTGAGGACCGTGTCGAAGGCCGCCCAGCTCACGGCCAGCGCCATCAGGAAGGCCGTGGCGAAGATGGCGATGACGGGCTGGTAGCTCGTCTCGCCCTCCTTCTTCACCTCCTGGCCGAAATATTCCCGCAGGTCGTCGTAGCCGCCGACCCGCTCGCCGCCGATGAAGACCTGCGGCGTCGTCTCGACATCGTGCTCGCGCTGGAACGCCTCGGTCTCCGCGTGCGACCGCAAGGGGTGATCCTCGACGGTGAAGCCCTTGCGCTCGAGCAGCGACTTCGCCTTCAGCCCGAAGGGGCACAAGTGGTCCTTCATCACCATCCGATAGAGCTCGGCCGTTCGTGCCTGCTGTGCCATCAAAAGGCCCTCCTTCTCGGTTGAGGCACGCTCATTTCCCATCGAGCTCGGGAGTCGCCGGCGGCCCGCCCTCGAGGTCGGCGATGAGCGCCTTCATCTCGGCGATCTCGAGCCGCTGCGCCTCGATGATGCCGTCCGCCAGCTCGCGCACCCGCGGGTCGCTGATGCCGGCCCGCTCGCTCGTCAGGATGGCGATCGAATGGTGCGGGATCATCGCCCGCATGTACGACACGTCGTCGATGGTCGCCTGGCTGCGGACGAGCCAGAGCGCCACGGCGAAGAGCACGGCGCAGCCCGCCAGGATGGCGATGTTGGCGGCCGTGCTGCCGTACATCCTGAGCATGAAGAGGAGCATGATGATCCCCATGGTCGCCCCCATGTAGAGGGCCATCCAGGCGCGCGTCTCGCTGAAGAAGATGTGATCGAGCGCATAGGTGTTCAGGTACATGAGGCCGAACATCACGATGGTCGACGTCGCGATCATCGCCAGGAATCGGCCGTAGGAGTTGCTCATGCTTGGCTCCCTCGATGGTCACCGGGTCGCGCAACACCGGGCAAGGCCGGCGGGCGGCGCGGGACGGGTTCGATGGCCAAACAACCTTCCACCGTTGGAAGGTTCCCTTTTTTCTGGATGCCCCTCCCCGATGCCCCGCGCATCATCACGAATCGTTATGACCGGCGCCGCCCGGATCGCCGGCCATCGCCGCCGGGCCGGCAAACGACCCCACCGACCCGGCGAATGTCGCGGAATCCGCGACATCACCCCTTGGGTTGTCGCGTTATAAGCGACAGGCAAGGCCCGATTGTCGCGTATTCCGCGACATAAGCGTTCGTGATGTCGCGGATTCTGCGACATCCGACCCGAAACGTCGCGGATTTTGCGACAGCACCCGACGAACGAACCGGAGGATTCGACGAACGAACCCGGCGAAACCGCCGTTCCGCGGGTTCGTTCGTCGCTCCGGCGGGTTCGTTCGCACCCCCCGGGCCGCCGGATTCCTGCTTTTCCGCCCAGGTCCGATCCCGCCACCCCTGTTTTGCCCAACGGACCCGAGGCGGCGCTTGCCCCGACGCCCTTTCTAGGCTATAAATCCCAGAACGAGGCCGTGCCTCGGCGTCGCCAGGAGCCACGGCATGAGCACGCCCCCACTGGACGTCACCAACCTCTGGGCGCGCACCGGCGATAGCCGCCAGCTCGCCTCGCTCCGCCGTGTCACGCTCGAGGACGGACCGGAAGCCGGGGTCCGCGCCCTCGCCTTCGACACCGGCGGCGGGCTCGCCTTCTGGGCGCTCGAAGGGCGCGGCCTCGATCTGGCGACGCTCTCCTGGCGCGGCCTCAACTGCGCCTGGCAGGGGCCCGGCGGCTTCGCCCGGCCGGGGCTGCATCCGGCCGAGAGCGACCAGGGGCAGGGCTTCCGGCGGGCCTATTCCGGCCTGCTCGTCACCTGCGGCCTCGGCCATACCCGCCAGCCCAGGGGCGGCTACCCGCTGCATGGCCGCCTGCCCTTCACCCCCGCCCGGCTGATCGCGGCGGGCGAGGACTGGCATGCGCCCGAGCCCTTCCTCTATGCCGAGGCGGAGGTGGTCGACGCCATCGCCGGCGGCGAGAGCTGGCTGCTGCGCCGCCGGATCGAGGCGCCGACCGGCGGCAGCACCATCCGCCTCACCGACACCGTCACCAACCGCTCGCGCGAGACCCGGCCGCAGCCGATCCTCTACCACTTCAACCTCGGCTACCCGCTGCTCCGGCCCGGCTGCCGCTTCGACTGCAACGGCACCTTGCTGCTCCGCCCGCCGGCCGAGCCCGACCCGGGCGCCAAGCCCCGCGTCACCTGCCGCCCGGCGCCATCGGACGCGGGCTGGGCACGCTGCAGCCTCACAGCCCCGCCCATCGACGACTGGCCCGGCATCCGCCTCGAGCTGGCCTTCGCCACCGACACCCTGCCCTTCCTGCAGGTCCTCGAGGATTTCCGGCCGGGCATGAACCTGATCGGCGTCGAGCCGGCCAACACCGACCGCTCGCCCGAAGGCCTGAGCGTCTTGGACCCGAGCGCCGACCTCGCCGCCGGTGCCAGCCGTCAGTACCGGCTCACCCTGACCCTCGGGACGATGACCGCCTAGGCGCCGCCTGCCGGGCACCCCGGGGAACGCCCGTGGAACCGATTCCGACAGCAAAGCGTTCAGGAGCGCCCCAACGCTCCCGTGCTTCAGGTCGGACACCGCTCGATGTCGATCATCACCGCCACCATGCCGAGCCCGACGTCGACGCCGATCGACGTGCCCGAGCTTCCGGCGGCAATGTTGCCGCCGTTTCTTTTCAGTGCCCGCATGCCGCCCTTGCCGGTCGCCGGCGCCTTGCGACGCGGCCAGGCGAGCTGGCCGGCGATCGCCGCCGAGATCGGCGCCGGCTATCTGGCGAGGGGCCTGGTCGGCTCGTTCGAGGCGCAGGCCTTTGGCGCTGCTCCGGGGGACCTGGACGCGCTGATCGCCGTTCCGGCGAGGAACGAGGCGGGCAGCATCCGCGCGGTCTTGACCGGTCTCCGGCGGGCCCTGGCCGCGAGCCCGGTGCGCGCCGCCATCGTCCTCTTCGCCAACAATTGCGACGACGGCACGGCGGGCAACGTCGCCGAGCTGGCGCCGGCGCTCGGCATCCCCCTTGTCCTGGTGGAAGGGCGGCTTCGCCGGCCGCATGCCCATGTCGGCCTCGCCCGGCGCATCGCCATGGACATCGCCCTGGGAATGGGCACGCCGGACTGCGCCATCCTGACGACCGATGCCGACACCAGGGTCGGCGACGAATGGGTGCGCGAGCTCACCGCACCGCTCGCGGAAGGCTTCGAGCTCGTCTGCGGCGATTTCGAGATCGAGGACCCGGGGCCGGCGGTGCGTGGCCTGCAGCTTCACCCGCTCTGGCGGATGGAGGCCCGCTATGCGGCGCTGCAGAACCGGGTGCAGCATGCCTGCGACCAGGTGACCGGCCGGCAGCCGGTCGGCGGCCCCTGTCCCCATTACGTCGAGGCAGGCGCCAGTCTCGGGATCACCGCAAGGCTCTATCGGCGGCTCGGTGGCCTGCCGCCGGTCGCCTGCAGCGAGGACCGGGCCCTGGTCCGCGCGGCGGAGCTGGCCGGCGCCCGGATCTGCTATGCCGAACGGGCACCGGTGCGGACCTCCGGCCGGCTCGATGGCCGGGCCGCCGGCGGGCTGGCGGCGACCTTGAGCCGTCGGCTGGTCGCCGCGGCACCCACCCTGGACCAGCGGCTGCGCCCGGCCACCGGCCTGCGCCGGCTCTGGACCCATGCGCTCCTGGCCGCTGCCGGCCACGAGCGCGCGGCGCTCGAGTGGCCGACCGCGACGCCGGCCGCGCTTCACGCCCGCATGGAGAACGAATGGCAGCGGTCGGTGGTCGAGCCGCCGATGCCGGCGAGAGTCGTGCGCCGGGAGCTTCCCCGACTGGCCCGGCTGCTCAGGCTCGAGATCGAGCCGGCGCTGGCGCGCTGGGCGGCGGGGCACGGGCGATGACGGTCAGCGCCCTGCGGCAACCGCCCGAGCCCGCTTTGTCATTCGACGCCGATCTGGAACGCTGCGCCGACGCCATCCGGCAGCTATCGCCACCGGCGGAGCAGGAATGCCCGGCGGCACCCATGGTCGCCGAGCTTCGCCGCCACGGCCTGCTCGCCGCGGCGGCGCCGGCCGCTGATGGCGGCCTCGGCCTGGCGCACGAGCCGGAGGACCCGCTGCGACTCGTGCGGATGCTGACCCTGATCGGCCGCGCCAATCTCTCCGCCGGGCGCCTCCTCGAGGGCCATGTGAACGCGCTCAAGCTCGTGGCGATACATGCCGAGGGCGAGGCCCGGAGCAGGCTGCTCGGCGTGGCGCGCTCCGGCGGCCTCTTCGGCGTCTGGGGCGCCGAGGGGCCGCACCCCGTCCGATTGGCGCCAACCGGGGATGGCCGGCTGGAGCTGACCGGCGAGAAGCTCTTCGCCTCCGGCGCCGACACCGTCGACGTCGCCGTCGTGACGGCGAAGAGCACGGACGGCACGACCCTGCTGGTCGCCCTGCCGACCGCGACGCTCGCCGGGCGGCTCTTCCCGGGCGAATGGTCGGTTTCGGGCATGAAGGCCACGGCCTCTGGACGCTGCAACCTGGACGGCGTTTGCATCGACCCGAACGACCTGCTCGGCGGGCCGGACGCCTATTTCCGCGAGCCCTGGTTCGAGGGCGGCGTCTGGCGCTATGCCGCGGTGCAGCTCGGCGGCATGTACGCGATCGCCGGCCACGCCGCCGACCAGCTCCGGGCCCGCCGGCAGGCGACCGCCCCTCTCCAGGCAGCCCGGCTCAGGCGCATGGTGACAGCGTGCGAGACCGCGCGTCTCTGGGTCGCCTCCGCGGCCCTGGCGACGGAAGCGCCGGCGGCTCAACCGGCCACCGCCCGGGTGGCGGTGCTCGCCCGGCTCGAGGTCGCCGAGGCGGCCGTCCGCCTGCTCCAGCTCGCCGACGAGGCGATGGGTGCGGCCTCCTTCGCGCTCGCGCACCCGGCCGAGCGGGTGCGCCGCGACCTCCAGCTCTATCTGCGCCAGGCGGACCCGGACGGCATGGGGCAGCGCGCCATGGAGCGCATCCTCGACGATGACGAGGAGCGCCGCCGCTGGGGGATCGGATGATGGCCGAAGGCCCGTTCCCGCTGCTGGAGGCGGTGGGCGGCCGGCAGGCTGGCGCGGCAAAGGACCTGCTGCATGGCGTCGAGGCGCTCTGCGTCGTGGCCCCCCACCCCGATGACGAGACGCTCGGTTGCGGCCTCCTGCTGCTGGCGGCGGCAGAGCGGGGCCTGCCCGTCACCATCGTCTGCATGACCGATGGCAGCCGGTCCCATCCGGGCTCCGCCACCTGGCCAGCCCACCGACTCGCCGCCGAGCGACGCCTGGAGCTGACCCGGGCGGTCCGCTGCCTGGCGCCGGCCGCCAAGGTGGTCTGGCTCGGCTACCCCGATACCGGGCTGCCGACCGACGGCCCGGCTCTCGTCGCGGCCCGCGGCCGCCTGGCCCGGCATCTTCCCCGTCGGCACGGCGCGCTCATCCTGACCACCTGGCCGCACGACCCGCATGGCGATCATGCGAGCACGGCCCGGCTGGTCCAGGTCGCACGCGGCCCCGACCACCCGGCGCGGCTCTTCCACTATCCGATCTGGGGGCGATTTCTCGAGCACGCCCCCGCACCGGGATTCGACCGGGCATTCCTCGTCGCCGGCGACACCGCCGCCAGGGCTCGCAAGCGCCGCGCCCTGGCCTGTCATCGGACCCAGATGTCGAGCCTCATCGGGGACGACCCCGAGGGCTTCGTGATGCCGGAGTGGATGCAGGAGCATTTCGTCGAGCATCCCGAGATCTATCTTGCCGCTTGAGCGAACCACCCGGCATCTGTGCCGGCTCTACCGGCAGAGCCCGGACCCCTGGGGTCATGCGACGCGCGCCTATGAGCGGGCAAAATTCGCGCGGACCATCGCCGCCCTCGACGGTCGCCGCTTTCGCCAGGCGGTCGAGATCGGTTGCGGCATCGGTGTCCTGACGGCGCTTCTGGCACGGCGTTGCGAGGCGCTCCTCGGCATCGACTGCGTCGCAAGCGCGGTCGCAAGCGCACGTCTCCGCCTCGCCGGTCAGTCGCATGTTCGGCTTGGCGTCGGCGTGGCGCCGGACGACCTGCCCGACCTGTCACCCGATCTGATCGTGCTCTCGGAGGTGCTCTACTTCATGACCCCGGCCGAGATCATCCGGCTCGCCGCCTGGTGCGATGCCCATGCGGCGCCCGCGGCCCGGATCGTCATCGTCTCGTGGAAGGGGCCGACAGGCGAGGCCCTCTCGGGCCCCGCCTCCGCCGCGCTCCTGTGCAGGCCGCTGGTCGGCTGGTCTCACCGCTCACTGGACGGCGACGGCTATCGGATCGACCGGCTCGATCGGCTGGATGGCTGAAAGGCTCAGCGGCTCATCGTCCGCTCGGCCTTGCGCTGGGCGCTGGCCAGCTCGCCCTGGATGTCGCCCCCCTGGATGATCGACTGCAGGGCCACGACCAGGTCGTCCATCACCGCATAGAACTTCGGGCTCTTGATCGGGTTGTCGTTGGTATCGGGCAGGGCCTGGACGAAGACCTGGGTATAGGCGTCCTCGCCCATCACGCCGCTGGTCAAAAGCGGCATGCTGCCGGTCGAGAGCTGGCTCGAGGCCTCGAAATAGGCCGTCGTGATCTCGGGGTCGAAGATCACGTGGCGGATGAACTCGGCCGCCAGGTCCTTGTGCTCGGAGCCGGCGGAGATGGTGATCTCGTGCGGGTTGCCGATCGTGCGCCGCTTGCCCGACGGGTCCATGGGCATCGGTGCCGCCCAGATGTCGCCGTCGGCGGCGGTGGTGAGCTTGCCGCCCGAGAGGTTGTTGAAGAGGCCGCGCCCCCAGGGGCCCTCGAAGATGAAGCCGGCGCGTCCGGCCGCCATGGTGTTGCGCGTCTCGTCGATGGTGAAGCCGGAAGGCGCGCAGCCCGAATCGGTGAGCTCCCTGACCCATTCATAGGCGGCGGCCGCCTCGGGTGTGTCGAAGCTGACATTGCCATCGGCATCGACGATGTCGCCACCCTGGCCGTAGATGATCGGGATGGTCCACTGGGCCGAGTTGGGATTGCGCGCGGTGCGCAGCGCGACGCCGTAGATCGGGGCGCCATCCACGTCGGGCAGCGCGCAGATCGCCTTCGCGGCCTCGAGCAGCTCCGGCCAGGTCTGCGGCGGGGCGTCGGGGTCGAGCCCGGCCTGCTCCATGAGGTTGCGGTTGTAGAACATGATGATCGGCCCGGGGACCCAGGGCATGGCCATGATCTGGCCGTCGAAGGTCACCGAGTCGAGCGAGGACTGCGGGATCTGCGCCCACTCCTCGGCGGTGAAGTAGTCGTTCAGGGGCTCGAGCGCGCCGATGTCGTTGAGGGCCGGGACCCAGCCCGCGATCAGGTGGATGTTGTCCGGGGCGTTGCCGGCGAGGGAGGCGACGGTCGCCTGCTTCAGGGCCTGGTCGAACGGCACGTCGTTGAGGATCCAGTCGACGTCCGGGAACTTCTTCTCGAAGCCGGTCTCGATGGCCCCGACGGCCGCCGCGTGATGCGGGTAGAGATTGATCCAGCCGCTGTAGTTCAGCTCGGTCTTGTCCTGGGCCGCGGCACCGGTGGCGACGAGCGCCACAGCCGCGGCGAGCGTGGCCATCTTCTTGTCGAGCATTCAAAAAGCCTCCTTCTTTCTCGTGGTTCAGCCCTTCACGGCGCCGGCGGTGACGCCGCTCATGAAGGTTCGTTGGAAGACGGTGAAGAGCAGGAAGATCGGCAGCGAGACCATGACCGAGAGCGCCATCATCTCGGACCAGGCCCCCTCGAACTCGGTCAGGAACGACATCGAGATACCGGCCGGGAGCGGCCGCATGCTGGTCGAGGAGACGAAGGTCAGGCCGAACAGCAGCTCGTTCCAGGACGTGACGAAGACGAAGATCGCCGACGCCCCGAGGGCGGGGCGCGCCATCGGCAGGACGATGCGAAAGAGCGTGTAGGCGCGGCTCGCACCGTCGACAAAGGCCGCCTCCTCGACCTCGACGGGTAGCTGGTCGAAGAAGTTCTTCAGGAGCCAGACACAGACCGGCAGGGTGATCACGGTGTGGCCGATGACCAGCCCGATATAAGTGTTCAGCAGGCCGAGCTGGACGAACATCAGGTACATCGAGATCATCAAGAGCGGGATCGGAAAGGCCAGGGAAGCCATGAAGAACATCAGGATGGCGTTGCGGCCGGGCAGGCGGTAGCGCGAGAGGCCGTAGGCGGCCAGCGCACCGGCGCCAGTGGCGAGGATCGCGGAGAGCAGGCCGACGATCACGCTGTTGAGGAAGTACCTGCCGAGCAGGCCCGTGAACTGGGTGGTGTACGACTCGACCGTCGGATTGCGTGGAATGAACTGCGGCGGGTAGCTGAAGACGTCGGCGAGCGGCTTGAACGAGGTCGACAGCATCCAGACGATCGGCAGGAGCAGGATCGCAAGGGACGCCACGACGAGGGCGTGCAGGCTGATGCTCGTCGCCAGCCTCGACAGCCGGTAGACCACCTCGCTGCGCCGGCGCGGCAGCGGCTTCGATCCCGTGCGCAGGGCCTCGGCGTTCATGCCAGGTTCCGGCGCAGGGCCACGCGCACGTAGAGGAGCGCGAAGGCCATCAGCAGGATCAGCCAGACAGTGCCGATGGCCGAGGCGAGGCCGAAATCCCAGTCCTCGAAGGCCGTCTTGTAGGTGTAGAGCGAGAGCACCATCGTCGCGTTGATCGGCCCGCCCTGGGTGAGGACGAAGATCATCGTCATTTCCTGAAAGAAGCGGACCGCCTGCAGGAGTGCCGCCACCATGATGATGTTCTGCATCAGGGGCAGGATCACGTAGCGCTGCCGCTGCAGGAAGCTCGCCCCGTCGATCGCCGCGGACTCGACCAGCTCGGAGGGGATGCCCTGCAGGGCGGCGAGGCAGATGACCATGATGAACGGGATGGCGCGCCAGGCGTAGCCGCTGATGATCGCCCATTGCGAGGCCTTCTGGTCGAACATCCATTTGACCGGCGTCTCTATCAGCCCCACCTGCATGAGCAGATAGTTGACGAGGCCGTAGTCCTGGCTGAACAGCCAGCCCCAGAGAATGGCGATGACGATCCAGGGCACCACCCAGACCTGGAAGATGGCGGCGCGGAAGATGGCAGCGGCGCGAATGCCCGAGATCAGGAGCGTGGCCAGGCCGTAGCCGCAGGCGGTGGCGATGATCGTGGCAGCGCCCACGATGAAGACCGTGTTCCACAGGACTTCCCAGAACTCGCCGTCCTCGAGGAGGTAGACGAAGTTCTCGAGCCCGACGAAGGACCGGCCGGAGCTGAGCGGGCTGGCGTCGGTGAAGGCGAGGCCGACACTGTTCACCACGGGATAGACGATGAAGAGGCCGACGAGCAGAATGGACGGCGCGAAGATCGCCGCCAGGAAGACCGGCGCCTGCCTTGGTGAGAAGCCCAAACCGCCTCCCTGCTGAACGGCTGTCCGCCCGGTATCCGGCAAGTGCGCCGTTGATAACCGTCGGTTATTGCTGGCTTGTCGGTTAGTGCTTGTCGCAGCGGGCTGGCCTCGTCAAGACAAATGTCGTGGGTCGGCTGCGGTCGAATCGAGAGCAGATGGGAGAATCGAATGGCATCGGCCCGAAAGCCCAACGTCATCCTGATCGTCGCCGATGACCTTGGCTACGGCGATATCGGCGCCTTCAACGAGGGCCGGGTGGCGACACCCAATCTCGACCGGCTGGTCAGTGAGGGTGTCACCTGCCGCCAGCACTATGCCGCCTCGCCGATCTGCGCACCGTCGCGCGCGGCCCTGCTGACCGGGCGCTACAACCACCGCACCGGTGCGATCACCCAGCATGAGATCCACGGGCTGGACCGCATCGCGCTCCGCGAGGTGACGCTGGCTGATCGCTTCCGCCATGCCGGCTACGCCACCGGGCTCGTCGGCAAGTGGCACAACGGCACGTTCGACCGGCGCTACGAGCCCAATGCCCGCGGCTTTCAGGAGTTCGTCGGCTTCTGCGGCGGCTGGGTGGACTACTACGACTACACGCTTCGGGTCGACGACGGCATCCGACGCTCCGACGGGCGCTACATGACGGACGTGCTTACCGAGGAGGCCCTGGGCTTCGTCGAGCGCCACAAGCGAGAGCCCTTCTTCCTCCACCTCGCCTACAGCGCGCCGCATTCGCCCTTCCAGGCGCCGGCCGGCATGGCCGAGCCGCATCTGGAGAAGGGCCTGAACCGGATCGTCGCCACCACCTACGCCATGATCGAGCGCATGGACGAGGGCATCGGCCGGCTGCTCGACAGGCTCGACGCGGAAGGGCTGGCCGAGCAGACCATCGTCCTCTTCACCAGCGACAACGGCCCGGCCTTCTTCAACCCGCCCTACATGCTCGAGCCCGGCGAGGACACGTTCAACGAACGGTTCAACGCCGGCCTCAGGGGCAGCAAGGGCTGGATCTACGAGGGCGGCATCCGGGTGCCGATGCTCCTTCGCTATTCCGAGCGGGTTCCGGCCGGATCCACCAATGACGACCTCATCCAGTTCGTCGACTGGGTCCCGACGCTGATGCGCCTGGCCGGGCTTGCGCCGATGGACGCACCGCCGCTCGACGGCAGCGACGTCTCGGCCTGCCTCATGGGCGAGCCGGCCGACCTGCCCGACCAGCAGTTCTGGCAGTGGAACTTCTACATGCCCTGCATCGGCACCAACGCGGCGATGCGCGACGGTTCCTGGAAGCTGATCAGGCCGATGATGAAGGGCACCCGCTTCTTCAGTCCCGAGCTCTACGCGACGCCCGATGACGCGGCCCTCGCCAAGGCCTTCGTCGCGGCGGACATCGCGCACAAGCGGGACCCGTCGTCGATTCGCGAGCTGGTGCCCGTGCCGCGGATTCGCCTGCCGGCGCCCGAGCCGCTTGAGCTCTACGACCTGGCCAGCGACCCCGGCGAGCAGCACGACCTCGCCGCCCAGCATCCGGACCGGGTGGCGCGGATGCAGGCCAGGCTCGAGGACTGGTTCGACCGGGTCGAAGCCGACCGTCGGACGACCGCCGAGGCCGCCGCCGTAGCCTAATATCGCGTCAGCCGCGCGGTGGTGGCGGGGTCATCGCCAGCATGGCGAGGAGACCGCCGTCGACCTTGAGGTCGGCGCCGGTGATCCAGGCGGAGCGCGGCCCGGCGAGGAAGGCGATCGCCTCGGCGATATCGTCCGGCTGGCCCAGCCGGCCGAGCGGCAGGCGGCCCGCCTGCTCGGTCAGCACCGAGTCGCCGTCTCGGTCGGGAAACATCGTCTCCCAGGACTTCCGCAGCAAGGGCGTGTCGATCGGACCGGGACAGACCGCGTTGACGCGGATCCCGTCCGGCCCGTGGTTGAGCGCCATGCCGCGGGTCATGCCGAGGAGGGCCGTCTTCGTCGTCACATAGGCGAGCCGTTCGCCGAGCGTGGCGAAGGAGTGAACGGAGGCAACGACGACAATGGCGCCGCCGCCACGCTTCCTCATCTCCGGAATGCCGTGCTTGGCGCCGAGCATGACGGCGTCGAGATTGATCGCCATGACCCGCCGCCAGTCCTCCTCGGCGACCTCGACCGCCCCGCCGAAGGTGCCGACGCCGGCATTGGCGACCAGGATGTCGAGCCCGCCGAAGCGATCGACCGCCAGCTTCGTCAGCCGCTCGGCGCTGACGGACTCGGCCAGATCGAGCGCCATGCCGGCCATGGAGAGGCCTGCCGCCTCGGCCTCGGCCAGGGTGGCCGCCACGTCCTTCTCGTTCGACGAGCAGATCGCGACCGAAGCGCCCGACTTCGCGAGGCGCCAGGCCGTGGCCTTGCCGATCCCCCTGGTGGCACCGGTGACGATCGCCACCTTGCCGGCAAACTCGCTGTCACTCATCTGGCCAGGTCCCCGTCAACTGCCGGCACGACGCAACGAAAACCCAGATGGCGGATGGCGGTGTCGATCGCCTGGCCCTGCCGCGCCGCCGGTCGATAGCGCAGGCAATACTGGTCGGTGCAGAGGTAGGAGCCGCCCTTGACCACCTTGCGCGGGATTTGCAGATGCGGCGCGAAAGGGTCGATGCTGCCTTCCCTCGTGCCGCCATGAGGATCGCTCGGCACGCAGCAGGGCTTGGCGGCGTCAGGCGCGTGCCGGTCAGTGTACCAGTCGGTGGTCCACTCCCAGACATTGCCAGCCATGTCGAAGAGCCCGAAGCCGTTGGCCGGATAGCTGCCGACCGGCGAGGTCCACTTCCAGCCGTCTGGAGCGAGGTTCTCGTAGGGAAAGCGGCCATGCCAGGTCTTGGCCATGGATCGCCCCTCGGGCTCGAACTCGTTGCCCCAGCAATAGTCGGCGTCCTCGAGCCCGCCACGGGCCGCGAACTCCCACATCGCCTCGGTGGGCAGTGTCTTGCCGCACCAGCGGGCATAGGCCAGCGCATCCCCGATGGTGACGTGGACCACGGGATGGTCGGCCAGGGCATCGGCGCCCGCCCCCCCCGGCCGGCGCCAACAGGCACCGGGCACATACTCCCACCACTGGCGAAAATCCTTGAGGTCTACCGGGCCCTGGGTCGGACGGAAGACCAGGGCACCGGGCTTCAGCAGGCCGGGATCGATGCCGGGGTAGAGAGCAGGATCGATCGTCCGCTCGGCCTCGGTGACATAGCCGGTGGCAGCGACGAAGCGGGCGAAGTCGGCATTGGTGACGGGGTACGGATCGATCCAGAAGGCGTCGACGCGGACCCGCCGGGACGGCGCCTCCTCGGGATAATGGCGATCCGAGCCCATGCGGAACTCGCCACCTTCGAGCCGCACCATCGTGTCGAGATCGGGCTGGCCCGCCGGCACCACCACCGCTGGCACGGCGCGTGCAGCCGGCCGGCGCGTGCCCTTGCGTCGCAGCCGGCGGGCGAGGCTGGTCATTCGGCCTGTGCCGCCGGCCGGCGGGCGCCGGCGATGAGCCGGCTGACCGAACGGCGGAGCACCGGCAGGCTGCCGACCAGCGTCAGGACCAGCACGATGAGGAGCCCGAGGGCGATCGGTCGGGTCACGAGCGGCGAGAGATCGCCGTCGCCGATGATCATGGCATTGC
The DNA here is from genome assembly GCA_020638495.1 of Geminicoccaceae bacterium. Lineage (GTDB taxonomy): Bacteria > Pseudomonadota > Alphaproteobacteria > Geminicoccales > Geminicoccaceae > SLRI01. Next base: position 22,500 of record JACKIN010000020.1, read on the forward strand.
GCAGGAACTCGTCGAGCAGGCTGCCGAGGACGATGCCGAGCACCATGGGCGCCAGCGGGAAATCGAGCCGACGCATCACATAGGCCAGCACGCCGAAGGCCAGCATCATCCAGACGTCACCGTATTGCAGCTTCGAGGCGTAGGCGCCCATCACGCCCATGGCGATCACCACGGCCATGATGTTCTCCCGCGGGATCAGCAGCACGTGGATGATGACGTGGGCGAGGGCGAGGCCGACGATCAGCATGGCGACGACGCCGAAGAGCAGCCCGATCACCATGTACTCGAAGAGATCGAGGTTCTCGAAGAGGAACATCGGCCCGGGTGTCAGGCCGTGCACGAAGAGGGCAGCCATGATGATCGCCGCGCCGCCGCTGCCCGGCAGGCCCAAGGCGATCACCGGAATTAGGGACGAGGGGACGACGGCGTTGTTGCCGGTCTCGGCGGCGATCACCCCTTCGGTCGAGCCCTTGCCGTAGAGGTCCGGATTTCGGCTGGTGCGCTTGGCGAGAACGTATGAGATCCAGGCACCCATGTCGGCGCCGAGCCCCGGCAGGATGCCGATGATGCTGCCGATGACGCCCGATTGCAGCACCACCCGCACCCGGCCCTTGAGGTCCTCGAGGGTCGGCATGATGCGGCCGATCTTGTGGGTGACCGGCTCGAGGTGGATGTCGCGATCGCGCATCGCCACGACCACCTGGCTGATGCCGAAGAGCCCGACGATGGCCGCCACCAGCCCGACCCCGGCCTCGAGATAGTGCGAGCCGAAGGAGAAGCGCGGGTGCATGTGCAGGTCGTCGAGGCCGACCTGCGCGATCAGGAGGCCGACCATGCCGGCGATCCAGCCCTTGATCGGATCGTCGCCGGTGAGCGATCCCGCCATCATCACGCCGAGCAGCACGAGCAGCAGCAGCTCCCAGGAGGTGAACAGCAGGGAGACCTTGACCAGCCATGGGGTGAGGAAGGCGAGGAAGGCGATGGCGATCAGCGTGCCGATGCACGACGCGATGGTGGTCAGCGCGATGGCTCTGCCGGCCTTGCCCTGCAAGGCGAGCTGGTAGCCGTCGATCGCGGTCGCGGCGGAGGCCGGGGCGCCCGGGATGTTGAGGAGGATGGCCGAAAGGCTGCCGCCATAGACCCCGCCCATGTAGATCAGCATCATGGCGAGGATCGAGTACTCGGTCTGCATCGTGTACGCGATGCCGAGCAGGAGCGCCATGGCCATGGGGCCGGTGAGGCCAGGCATGGCCCCCATGATGATGCCGAGCGTCATCGACCAGAAGATCGTGAAGATCGCCCAGGGATCGAGCAGCAGCCGGCCGACTTCCTCGAGCATCCCGCTACCTCCTGGCTCGACCGAACGATGAGGTGATCTTGGTCACGGCAGCGGCACGAAGAAGATCTCGCCGAACACGTACCAGAGAATGAACGTCAAGAGCGCGCTCAGGCCGATGCTCCAGATGAGCACGTAGCGGACCGAGAGCTTCCTGGCATAGGCGGTCTGGAAGACGAAAAGGAGCGCGAAGGTCGCCGGCACGTACCCGATCAGCGGTGTGACCAGGATGTAGACGAAGATCATGGCGAAGCAGGCACCGGCCCTGAGCCCTTCGATCCGCGGCTGCAGCGGACCGAGCCTGAGACGGAAGTCGCGGGCGCGGAACATCAAGGCCAGCGACAGGAGCAGGAGAACGAGAGCGATCAGCCCCGGGGTCAGCCCGGGCGAGCCGAGCCAGCCGCTACCGGCGAAATGCGGCATCCGGTAGGACGTGACCAGGACGTAGAGACTCAGGAGAAAGAGCACGACGCCGGTGACGAAGTCCGGCGCCGCCTTCTCCGGGCTGGCGTAGAAGGCCTTTCTCCTGGCTGGCTCCGGCCGGGCCGGCCCAGTCCCGCTCTGGTCCATGCTGCTCATCCGGATGGAGCTTGCGGGCGGCGCCGGAGGGCACCGCCCGACTGGCTCAGGAGTCCTCGATCTTGGCGATGCCGAGCTCGTCGCGGGTCTTCACCGCGGTGCCGAGAATGACCTCGATGATGTAGGCCTGCAGCGCCGTGCGCTTGCCCATCATGTCGTTGGCCACCTGGCGCGGGGCGCGGAACGGAAAGAAGGCCTTGCTGTCATAGACCTCGACCATCGAGGGATCGTTGACCGCGGTAGCGAAGGCGGCGTCGATCTTCTCGAGGATCGCCTCGTCGACACCCTTCCTGACCGCGATGCCGTGGATGTTGGTCCAGGGCAGCGTGGCCTCGAGGATCGGGTCGTCGACATAGTCGAGGATCGAGGGAATGGTGGTGCCCGCCACCTCCCAGGCCTCGGGCGTCCAGGCGGCGAGGGCGCGCAGCTCGCCGGACTTGAGGAAGTTGACCGTCGGGGTGACGCCGACCGAAGCGCAGCTCGTCTCACCGGCCAGGACCGCGCGCACGGTCGGGCCGCCGCCGGCATAATTGGCGAGGCGGAAATCGAGGCCCATCTGCTTTTGCAGGTAGACCGCGGCGTTCGACCAGAGCGAGCCCGAAGGCGTCGAGGCGATGGCCACCTCGCCCGGCTTCTCCATTACCGCGTTGACCCACTGGTCGAAGGATTCATAGGGGCTGTTGCCCGGCACGACGATGGCGCAGCTCGTGCCGCCCGACATCCAGAAGTCGAAATCCCGCCAGTCGTAGTCGATCCGGCCGAGGCTCGGATAGGCCTCGATCACGTCATTGGCGCCCAGCCAGAAATGCCCTGTCGCCGGTTGTTGCAGGATGTAGTCCATGGCCTGGACGCCGCCGGCACCGGACATGTCCTGGAAGGCGATGGCGCGCGCTCCCAGAGGCTGGCGCATCAGCTCGGTGACGGCTCGCGTGCCGAGATCGGTGGCCCCGCCCGCCGGTGCAGCCATGGCGATGGTGATCGGCCGGGTCGGCCACTCCTGCGCCATGGCCAGCCTGGGCAGAAAAGCGCTGCCGGCGAGGCCGGCCCCGATCCCGAGGGTATGACGGCGGGTGAATGACATGGTCCTGCACCTCCTGTGCTCTGGCTGCTTCGTTGTCGATCCGCGACGCGAATCCCCTGATCCCACCACTTTCAAGCCATGCCGACCGGCGTCAGGGGTGGCTCCAACGCGTCGTCGGGTCGGCTGTCGATCATCGCGCTCAAGGCGCCCTGGACGGCCGCGCATGCCGGATCGTCGAAGAGATTGTTCATCTCGTGCGGGTCGGCCACGAGATCGTAGAGCTCGCCGGCCCCCGAAACCAGCTCCAGCGTCAGCCGGTGGGTACGCGTGCGCACCGTCCTGAGCTTGAGCTCGACACCGCAGCGCGACGCGTTGAGCTCCCACTCGTTGAGCGCGAACTCGCGATGCTCGTCGCCACGCAGCACCGGCAGGAGGCTCCGGCTGTGCCAATGGGCCGGCCGCTCGACGCCGGCAGTGTCGAGGAAGGTCGCACCGAGATCCAGGGTCGAGACCGGGTCCTCGATCACCTTGCCCACGGGCACGCCCGGCCCGCGCATCACCAGCGGCACGCGCATCAGCCCCTCATAGGCCATCGGCCCCTTGAGCAGGAGCCCGTGGTCACCAAGCCAGTCGCCATGATCGCTGGCGTAGACGACGAGCGTGTCGTCGGCGATGCCGAGGCGATGCAGCTCGGCCATGATCCGGCCGACATTGTGGTCGATCAGCGCCAGCATGCCGTAGGTGTTGGCGATGATCTCGCGCAGCTCGGCATCGCTGAGCTGCCGCACGCGCGAGTACTGCTCGCGGATCTTCGCCAGATCCTCACGGATCTGCGGCTTGCCCTCGAGCGCGGCGCGGTGCCACCAGGGCCGCCGGTCGAGATCGAGCGTGCGGTGCTCCGGCAGGTCCACCTCGGCAGGATCGTGCAGCAGGCTCCAGGGGACCGGGCAGTCGAACGGGTGATGCGGGTCGGGGAACGACGCCCAGAGCACGAAGGGCTGGTCGCTGTGGTTCGCCTGATGGTCGTTGACATAGGCCACCGTGCGGTCGCCGACCCAGCTCGAATTGTGCCAGGCGACCGGCAGGCCCGAATGCCAGGTCTGCGGTGCCCCGTGCGTGTCGGGTCCGACATTGGTGCTGAAGAGCCGATTCTTCAGGTCGCCGAGGCCGTCCTGGTAGTACCAGCGCTCGTAATGCTGGCCCGAGGGCGGCCGCTCGGGCGGCCACTGGTTGTGGCCCTCGATCACCAGCTCGACATGGTCGAAGCCCATATAGGGCCCGTTCCAGTCCTCGCCCCAGAGATGCATCGAGCCCCGACACTCAGGTGTGCCGGTCGGCTCGAAGGTGTGAGAGGTGGCGAAATGCGGCTTGCCGATCAAGGCACTGCGGTAGCCCGCCCTGGAGAGCCTGCCGGCGAAGCCCTGCTCACCGGTCGCCGGCGGCAGGTCGAGCCCGTTGTCGGCGACGCCGTGGGTGCGCGGCAGGAGCCCGGTCAGGATCGAGGCGCGGGTCGGCTGGCAGACGTTGTTCGGGGTGATGCAGGTGGCGAAGCGCGTCCCCTGCTCGGCGAGCAGATCAATATGGGGGGTCTTCACGCCGCGCCCCTCGCAGCCGAGACAGTCGCCACGCTGCTGATCCGACGTGATCAGCAGGATGTTGGGCCGCTTGCCCATCAATTTTCGCCCCCCGAGAGCCGCTTGCCGGTTATCATACGTATTCCGGCCTCTATGCCAGCTTTGCAGCGCGCTGCGCAAGCCGCGACCGGCGCTTGGGGTATGCCTGGCTGCTCAATAGATCGACACCCTTTCCACACCCGCATCCGACGAGGCGAGCAGCGCGTCGCAGTGCTTGTGCATCAGCTCGAGCCGCAATTCGGCCAGCGCCGGATCGTTGAACCGGTTGTCGAACTCGTCCGGATCGGCCTGGAGATCGTAGAGCTCGCCGAGGCCCGTGCCCTGGTAGAGGATGTGCTTGTAGCGCCCGTCGAAATACATGCTGCCGTGGCTCGGTCCCTCGCCCGTGGCCGAGCCCAGGGCGTCGTTGAACTCCGAGATGACGTGGTCCTTGTGGTGCTGCGGCGCCGCCTCGCCGGTCAGGATCGGCCAGAGCGAGCGACCCTGCATGTTGGCCGGCACAGGCAGCCCGGCCGCCTCCAGGAGCGTGGGAGCGATGTCGACCAGCTCCACCAGGGCGTCGGTCCGCAGGTCGGTCCTGGTCTTGCCGCGCCAGGACCAGATCATCGGCACGTGCACGAGGCCCTCGAAGAACCGGCAGCCCTTGTAGAGCAGGCCGTGGTCGCCGAGCGTCTCGCCGTGGTCGGAGTGGAAGACGATGATGGTGTCGTCGAGCTGCCCGCTCGCTTCCAGCGCGTCGATCAGCCGGCCGAACTGGGTGTCGATCAGCTCGATCATGGCGTAGTAGGCGGCCTTGACGATCCGGTCGTTGTACTGCTTCGGCGGCTTGTAGCCGGTGGTCAGCCGCTCCTCTGCCGTCAGCTCCACCTTCGGCATCGGGCCGGTCGGATCGATGGCCTCGGGGGTCTGCTGCGTGATGCCGGCGAAGGCCTTCTGGCGCTCGATGTCGTGCGGTCGGAAGGCCGCGGGCGGCAGCTTCTCGGGATCGTAGCGGTCGAGATACGCCTTGGGCGGATCGAAGGGCGGGTGCGGATCGAAGGGATTGAGCGACAGCATCCAGGGGCCGTCGCGCTCCTCGTTGATGAAGCTGATCGCCCGCTCGGTGATCCAGGTCGTCTGGTGCAGCTCTTCCGGCATGCCGGCGCCGCAGAAGGGCTCGATGCTGGCGTGCAGGGCGTGCGGATCGACACCCTTCTCGACCAGCCAGCGATGATAGGCATGGTGCTCGACGTCGAGGTCGGGCTTGGGATGATGACTCCACTCCCAGAGCCGGTAGCCGTCGTCGAACCGCTTCTCGTGCCCCTTGGCGGCCGTCAGGTGGAACTTGCCGATCAGCCCGCAATCGTAGCCGGCATCGGCCAGGAGCTTCGTCACCACCGTCTCGCCCGCCGGGAAATGGGCATTGCCGTTGCGATGAACATGGGTCGAGGCGGGATAGCGGCCGGTCATCATGGACGCCCGGGACGGCGTGCAGATCGGGCTCTGGCAATAGGCGTTGTCGAACGCCACGCCACTCTCGCAGAAGGCATCGAGCCGCGGCGTGTTGATGTGCGGGTTGCCCAGCCGGCGGATCGTGTCCCAGCGCTGCTGGTCGGTGCAGTACCAAAGGATATTGGGCCGCTTCGTCATGCCACGATCTCCGCTTTCCCACCGGGCGGCGGGGTGTAGACGAGGAGGCCTTCCTGCTCCACGGCCTCCCGACCGCCCCAGAATTCCACTTTCGCCCGCTGATCGGCCTTGGCCCGCGCATCGACCGCCTCGGGATCGCAGATCCGGCGCAGGAGTGCTTCGAGCCGTGCCACCTCCGGATGGTCCGGCCCGAGATCCGAGAGCTCGTCGGGATCCGCCTCGAGCTCGAAGAGCTGCGAGGGCATGCCGACATGGTAGATCAGCTTGAGGTCGCCATCGCGCAGCATGAAGCTGCCCGCCTTCGAGCCGGCCGCGTGATACTCGGCAAAGCCCTGGACGGCTGCCTCCTCACCCTGCAGGGCCGGAAAGAGCGAGCGGCCGGGCAGGTCGTCGTCCGCGGCCTCGAGCCGGCCGCCGACGGCCTCGGCGATGGTCGGATAGAGATCGACATGGCCCGCGATCTGCGCCACTCGCCGGCCCTCGGGAATGCCCGGCCCGGCCATGACCAGCGGCACGCCGATCGAGCCCTCGTAGAGGCAGCTCTTGCCGAGGAGCCCGTTCTGGCCGGCGAGATCGCCGTGATCGCTCGTGTAGAGGACGCGCGTGTCCTGCGCGAGGCCCGCTTCCTCGAGGCCCTCGAGCAGCTTGCCGATCTCGGTGTCGAGATGGGCGATCAGCGCCAGGTAGCCCGCCTGGATGCGCCGCATCTGCGCCTCGTCGATCAGCGGGCCGGTGTCCATGATGTGTCGGAGATGCCGGTCGGCGGGGTGCTCGCTCCGCTCTTCCGGGCGCCAGCCGGTCGGCAGCCGCACGCCCGCCTCGTCGATGCCTTCCCAGAACTCGGCCGGCACCGAGAAGGGCGGGTGCGGGCTCGGGTAGGAGACGAAGAGCACGAAGGGCTTGTCGCCCCCGCGCCGCCGGCGCTCGGCGAGCCATTCGATCGCACTCTCGGTGATCTCGCGGTCGAACGGCTGGTACGGTGCCTCGCCGACGCCGGAGCGCTCCATGTAGAGCTCGAACTGCCCCTTGTTGACAGGCTCGCCGTCGAAGCCCCGAAGCAGCATGGACACGCCACCCTTGCCGTTCAGGATGTGCATGGCCAGCCGCTCCTCGGAGAAGCCGTTGTCGTCCTCGGTGGCTCGAAAATGCAGCTTGCCGACGGACACCACCTCATGGCCCTGGTCGCGGAGCCGGCGCATCCAGGACGTCACCCGCCCGTCATAGGTGATGGCGTTGTCCCAATAGCCCGTCTGGTGCGGAAAGCGGCCGGTCGCCAAAGCGGCCCGTGACGGGCAGCAGAGCGGGCTCGACGCGTAGGCGGCATCGAACACCACGCCTCTGGTCGCGAGGCCGTCGAGATTGGGTGTCACCGCCTGCGGATGGCCGTAGGCACCTGAAAACGCGCGGTTGTGATTGTCGGAGAGGATGAACAGCAGGTTCTTCGGCTCGATCATTTCCTGGTTCCCCCGCTGTTCGTCGACGCCACGCAATGGGGCGACATAACCGATTTCGGCCGTTCTGGTGAAGCTCCGACATTGCCCAGCGGTTATGATTTCGATAACCTCGTTCTAGAGCAAAATGGGCCCGGGAGATGTCGGGCGCCCTCAGAGGGAGGCGAGAAACGTATGCCGATGACCATTCGCGGTCTGGCGCTGGCCGCCATGGCCACCACCTGCTTCTATGGCAGCGTGGCGGCAGCCGACACCGAGCTGACCTTCCGCTACGCCTATGACAATGTCGACGAGATCCAGGCCGGGCTCGACCGGTTCGAGGAGCTCAACCCGGGCATCACGGTCACCATGGAGCGCGTCGCCTTCAAGGACGCGCGCGACCAGCTCATCCGCGAGGGGGCGGCGGGCGCCGGGCCCGATGTCGCCCATCTGGCCTTCGTCTGGATCAAGGATCTGGGCACGGCCGGGGCCTGCATGCCGCTCAACGAGCTGATCGAGGAGCACGGCATCGGCGAGAACGGCTTTCAGGATTTCATCGCCACCGACCTCGTGCTCGGCGACGACGAGGAGACCATCTACGGCGTGCCCTTCGCCACCGACACCTGGGGGATGATCTACAACACCGAGATCATGAAGGAAGCGGGCATCGAGAAGGTGCCCGAGACCTGGGAGGAGCTGCTCGAGGCCAGCCGCAAGGCCAAGGCGATCGGCAAGATCGGCTTCGGCTTCGCCGCCGGCACCTCGGCCGCCAACACGATCTGGTTCCTCGCCAACTTCAACTGGTGGTCCGACGGCGGCACGCTGGTCGAGAGCGACGGGGCCGGCGGCTACCGGCTCGGCATCTCGGCCGACCAGGTCGCCAGCGTCATCGACTACTACAAGACCTATCTCGACGAGGACCTGACCGTCCCGGGGGCCCTCGCCATGGATGCCTGGAACGACCCGACGATCCTCGAGCAGATGATCGCCGGCGACATGTTCGCCACCTCCGTCCCGGTCTTCACCGCGGTCCAGATCTTCGACCAGTGGCGCGAGCGCAACCCGGAGAAGGAGCTGCCGTTCACGACGGCCATGACGCCGCACGGCTCGGGCAAGCCGACCACGCATCTCGGCGGCCAGTCGCTCTGCGTCAACGCCAACACCGACTACCCGGAAGAAAGCTGGAAGCTGATGCAGTGGCTCAATTCCTGGGAGTTCTTCGAGAACTACAACACCGGCTATTACCCGGCGCAGCAGGCGCTCCTGGTCAAGAAGCCGTTCCCGGCCGAGATGACGGGCTTTCAGAAGCAGTTCTCGGAAGGTGCCCGGAGCTGGGGTCCCTACGCCCGCGGCCCGGCGGCCATCGGTGCGATGTGGAACCAGACCTCGCGCAGCTTCGGCGCCGCCTTCATCGGCGAGAAGACGTCGAAGGAGGCGGCCGACGAGCTGCTCGCCTTCGTCCAGGGTCTGCTCTGAGCAAACGGCCCGACGAGCGCGCCCGAGAGGCACACGAGCAGGGAAGCTGGACGATGATCAGGAGAAACGCGCATATGCTGGCCACGGCGCTCTTGGGCGCGGGCGCCCTCGGCGCCCTCTGGACGGGTGCGGCCCGGGCCGACACGGAGCTGACCTTTCGCTACCTCCTCGACAATGTCGACGAGATCCAGGCCGGCCTCGACCAGTTCGAGGCCGACAATCCCGGCATCACCGTCACCATGGAGCGGATGTCCTTCAAGGACGCGCGTGACCAGTTCATCCGCGAGACGGCGACCGGCGCCGGGCCGGACCTGCAGCACTCGGCCTTCGTCTGGATCAAGGACCTGGGCACCGCCGGGGCCTGCCTGCCGCTGAACGACATCATCGCGGCCGAGGGCATCGGCGAGGTCGGGTTCGAGGACTTCGTCGCCACCGATCTCGTCTACGGCGACGATCGCGAGACGATCTACGGCGTGCCCTATGCCACCGACACCTGGGCCATGGTCTACAACACGGACGTCATGGCGGAAGCCGGCATCGAGGCGGTGCCCGAGACCTGGGACGACCTCCTGGAGGCGAGCCGCAAGGTCAAGGAGATCGGCAAGATCGGCTTCGGCTTCGCCGCCGGCACGTCGGCCGCCAACTCCATCTGGTTCCTCGCCAACTTCAACTGGTGGTCGGACGGTGGCTCGCTCGTGGTCGACGACGGGAAGGGCGGCTACGAGGTCGGCATCACCGCCGACCAGGTCGCCGGCGTCATCGACTACTACAAAACCTATCTCGACGAGGACCTGACCATTCCCGGAAGCCTCGGCATCTCGGCCTGGGACGACCCGGCCATCCTCGAGCCGATGCTCAGCGGCGAGCAGCTCGCGGCGCTCCTGCCGGTCACCACCGCCCGGTCGATGATCGCCCAGTGGCGCGAGCGCAACCCGGGCGAGGAGCTGCCCTTCACGACCGCCATGACACCGCACGGCTCGGGCAAGCCGACGACGCATCTCGGCGGCCAGTCGATGTGCATCAACGCCAACACCGAGCACCTCGAGGAGACCTGGAAGCTGATGCAGTGGCTCAACTCCTGGGAGTTCTTCGAGAAGTACAACACCGGCTGGTACCCGGCGCAGAAGGCGCTGCTGGCGAGGAAACCCTTCCCGGCGGAGATGGAGGGGTTCCAGAAGCAGTTCACGGATGGTGCACGGAGCTGGGGGCCCTACGCGCTCGGCCCGGCGGCCATCGCCAACATGTGGAACCAGACCTCGCGCAGCTTCGGCGCCGCCTTCATCGGCGAGAAGACCTCCGAGGAAGCAGCGCAGGAGCTGGTGGATTACGTCGACAACCTGCTCTAAGTGCCGGCTGATCCCGTGAGCAGCACAACCATGCCGACCGCCCGCGGGATCAGGGGGGAAAGGCCGTTCATCGTCTTCATGCTGGTGCCGGCCTTCTTCTTCCTCCTCATGTTCTACGTCTATCCGACCCTCTTCAATCTCGAGGTCAGCTTCACCGACCTCTCGCTCTTCGGCCTGAAGCAGGGCGGCGAGTGGATCGGCATCGCCAACTATGTCGAGCTGGTGACCAGCGACGACTTCCACCGCGTCGTCTTCAACACCGTCGTCTGGCTCACCGTGGTGGGCGTCGCCGTCCGCATCGTGCTCGGCCTCGGCCTCGCCCTCCTCCTCGACTCGAAGGTGCTGGACAAGTACCGGCTCAAGACCATCAGCCGCGTCCTGCTCCTGGTGCCCTGGGCGACGCCGCCGATCGTCGCCATCGTCTCCTGGCGCTGGCTCCTGAACCCGCAGCTCGGCGACATCAACAAGCTGCTCTTGGGTCTCGGCATCGTCGAGCAGCCGATCGCCTTCCTCTCGGAAGCGGCCTGGGTCTGGCCGGCGCTGATCACCATCATCACCTGGAACACGCTGCCGCTGGTGGCGCTCTCCTTCCTCGCCGCCCTGCAGTCGCTGCCGTCGGAGCTCCTGGAAGCGGCCGAGATCGACGGGGCCGGCCGCTGGCAGCGGCTGCGCTACGTCATCATCCCGCATCTCAAGCCGGCGATCATCGTCATGACGCTGATGTCCACGTTCTGGACCTTCAACAACTTCGTCTATGTCTGGCTGACCACCGCCGGCGGGCCCGGGCTCTACACCAACGTCATGGCGACCGAGGTCTACATCAAGGCCTTCATCGACGGCCGCATGGGCTACAGCTCGGCCGTTGGCGTGGTCATGGCGACGCTGATGGTCGCCTTCGGCATGGTCTATCTCCGCTTCATCGCCCAGCGCGAGTTCAAGGAGGTGTTCTGATGGCCGCGGCGACGGCGGCGCCCATGCCGCGCGCCTTTCGCGTCGATACCGGGTTCTCCCTGCCGGGCGAGCTGGCGCTGGTCCTGCTCACTGTCCTGGTCCTGATCTTCCTCGTCTATCCGACCGCCTGGATCATCGTCGCCAGCTTCAAGACACCGGCGACCATGTTCTCGGCGACGCGGTTCGAGTTCACGCTCGAGAACTATGTCAGCCTGTTCCAGACCGGCTTCGCCCGCAACATCTTCAACAGTCTCTACCTGTGCATCGCCGCGGTGCTGATCTCGACCTTCGTTTCCACCATCGCCGCCTACACGTTCTCGCGCATGCGCTTTCGCGGCAAGAGCTTCATCTTCGGCTCGGTGCTGCTCGGCCAGTGCTTTCCCTGGATCATCCTGGTCACACCGCTGTTCATCCTGTTCGCCAAGATGGGCATGCTGAACAACCACCTCTCGATGCTGTTCGTCTACACGGCCATCACCATCCCCTTCTCGGTCTACCTGCTCGTCGGCTATCTCGAGGGCGTGCCGCGCTCGCTCGACGAGGCGGCGATCATCGACGGCTGCTCGCGCTTCCAGGCGATCTGGCTGATCATCTTCCCGATCATGCTGCCGGGCATCGTCGCCACGGCCACCTATGCCTTCATGCTCTGCTGGACCGAATATCTCTTCGCCCTCGCGTTTTTGACCAAGACCCAGCTCAAGACCATGCCGCTGGCGCTCTACGCCTTCTTCGGCGAGGACACGTCGGAATGGGGCCGGATCATGGCGGCCTCGGCCCTGACCACCGCCCCCACCCTCCTTCTCTTCCTGCCGCTCCAGACCCGGCTGACCTCCGGCCTCGCCGCGGGCAGCGTCAAGCAGTAGGGCCGCGGCGAAAGCCATGATCGGGGCGGCCGGCGGCCGTCCGGATATAAGAAATATATCCTATTATTCCTTGCGGCGCAAGACCGTTCCGGGTTCGCTCGGCATTTGGGGCTTCCTCGGGTTCCGGCTCGGGCCGGGAACCGCCGAAAAGGCGAAAAGCGCTTTGGTGGAAAGGGCTTGGCCATCCCCGGGTTCGTTGGTCGCCGGTCGGGTTCGTTCGTCGATTTCGGGCGTTTTCGGGCCGATTCCCCGGGTTCGCTCGTCGTTTTCCCGGGTTCGTTCGTCGCCGGCCGTTGCGGAATCCGCGACAAATCGGGGAAATGTCGCGGAATCCGCGACATCACGAATGCTTATGGCGCGCCAGATGCGACATCGCGGAGGCGGATGTCGCGTATACCGCGACAACCCGAGCGGAAATGTCGCGTTATATGCGCCAACCCGAGCCTGGCAGCGGTGATTCCGGACGGCCGGGGCGCCCCGGCAGCCGTTTCGGTGCGGCGGTCATAAGCATTCGTGATGACAGCGAGCGCGGGTCAGGCGGCGAGCCAGCCGTCGAGCTTCGCCGCGTCGGGCAGGCCACCGGCATGGACGAGCCTGCCGTCGACCGCGATGCCGGGCGTGGAGATCACCCCCGCCATGGCGATGGATTTCGCATCGGTGACCTTCTCGACCGCGACGTCGACGCCGAGCCTCGCCGCGGCGTCCCTGATCATGGCTTCGGTGGCGTCGCAGCGCTTGCAGCCCGGGCCGTAGACCTTGACGGTTTTCATTTGCGTGTCCTTTCAGACGATGGTCAGAGGATGGCGTTGAAGAGGAAGCCGGTGGCGAGGATGCCGGTCGCGACGACGACGATGAAGATCGCGATCAGCCGCAGCGTCAGCACCTGCCTGAGGATGATCATCTCGGGCAGGCTGAGGGCGATGACCGACATCATGAAGGCGAGCGTCGTGCCGAGCGCCGCACCCTTGCCGAGCAGGGCCTCGACGATCGGGATGACGCCGGCGGCATTGGTGTACATGGGCACGCCCACCACGACGGCGGCGGGAACCGACCACCAGGCCTCGCCGCCCATGATCCGCAACATCATCGCCTCGGGGACATAGCCGTGGATGGCGGCGCCGATGCCGATGCCCGCCAGCACCCAGACCCAGACCCTGCCGACGATCTCGCGCACCTGGTCGAGACCGATCTTCAGCCGGTCGACCAATGTGAGCCGCTCGTCCGGCAGATCGCCCACGGGGCCGGCGTTCAGCTCGCGCACCCAGTCCTGCAGATAGCGCTCCAGCCGCATCCGGCCCATGACGAGCCCGGCGCCGGTGGCGATGGTGAAGCCGAAGACCAGGTAGATCGTGGCGATCTCCCAGCCGACGAGGCCGTAGAGCAGCCCGAGCCCCACCGGCCCCACCATCGGCCCGGCGATCAGGAACGAGAAGGTGACACCGAGGGGAATGCCCGCCGAGACGAAGCCGATGAAGAGCGGCACCGAGGAGCACGAGCAGAACGGCGTCAGCACGCCCAGCAGGGAGGCGAGCGGGTAGCCCCAGATCTCGCGCCTGCCGGCCAGGATCGCGCGGGTCTTCTCCGGGCTGAACCAGCTCCGCAGCACGCCGGTGACGAAGACGATGCCGGTCAGCAGCAGCAGGACCTTGGGCACGTCGTAGACGAAGAAGGCGATGGCCTCGCCCGTGTGGCTGTCGCGCGCCACCGGCAAGAGCGCCGTCACCCATTCGGCAATCGGGACGAGCTGGCCGTAGAGCAGATAGAGCACGACGCCGGCGGCGGGCACGCCCAGATACCAGAGCCAGTCGGGCGCCCCCTTGTGCGGAGCCGGGGCGTGCGTCGCGACGTTCATGCGACCTTCCTTTCAGACTTGGTCTCCGCGGCGAGCACCGCGTCGATCACCGCCGCCAGCTCGCGCGCGAGGCCCGGGTTCCGGCGGTAGCGCACCCATTGCGCGTCGCGCCGGTCGAGGACGAGGCCGGCCTCGCGCAGCACCTTCATGTGTCGCGACATCCGGCTCTGGCTCGCGCCGAGGCGGTCCATCAGCTCGCAGACGCAATGCTCGCCCCCGTCCCAGACGAGCGCCAGGGCGGCGCGGCGGGTCGGATCGGCAAGGGCGGTCAGCAATTCCTGCATGACAGGATGATTATGCGGCATGGCGCATATGCGCCTTGATTCATATCAATGGAATCGAAACGCCCGGAGCAGCGGCGCCGAAAGACGAGCACTTATGGGGTCAGAGCGCGCTCATGGGCTCAGCGATTGTCCTGGTCTGTCGAGCTGGCTGCAATTGGGGCCATGCGCCGAGCCCTCCAGATCGGCCGGCTTGCGCAGCCGCGCCAAGGCCACCAGACTGGACTGCACCCGTGGTGTTCAGAGCGGCTTGATCCTCCAGGTCACGTCGTAGACCGACTTGGCTCCGCATAAGAACGGCGAATCCGTTCCCGGATGCCGGGTGGTGACCTGGATGGTGTTGCGACCGTTGTCGGTCATCATGAAGAGATCCCGACCCAGCATTGCACGCATTTCCACCGCGACGATGCCGTCGCATGATTCGAAGATCGCATCTGTCAGCTTGCCCAGCAGCCAAGATTCGATCTTGCCGACGATGCTGCCGACGACGGGGATGCTGATCGTCAGCGCGGCCTGGATCCTGATGGTCACGAATTGAGCGACACCCTTGGCGATGTCCTCCTCCATCGAGCTGGACCCAGCGAGGCTCAGGCTGTCGCCGGCACTGGCGAGGGCGGCCAGAATCTTGTCCTTTGGCGCGTGGCCGTTATTGACGACGAGATAGCTGAAGCTCATCGGCTCGGCGAGATCGACCGTCACCGGCTCGAAATCGAGCAGGTTGGTTTGCGACTCCTTCGGGCTTTCGATCCCGCCGATCTTGCCGATCCATTGGGTGTTGATCCGCGTCTTGACGTTGCCGGCGGCGACCGCCGCCATCGCCGCGTCGGTGTCGTTGTTGCGCGCGCGGGTGGTGTGGACCCGGATGTGATCCACCGAGAAACGGTACCGACAGGGCATCTTGAAGGCCGCGCCGGTCGAGCCGAATTCCCATGTCTCGCCGTTCCACACGCCCCTGCGGATCTGACGCAGATTGTCGTCGATCGGCACGAACAGCTCGAGACGGTTCGCGGCGGCGGAGATGACCGTCGCCGATTCGGCCATCGGCGCCAGCGTGCGCAAGTCCATTGTCTCCGGCAGGCTCCAGGTGTCGCCGCTGAACCAATGATGATGGAGTTTTCGATCCAGTGCGCCCATGACGAACACGTCGAGCCGCCCGACTCCCCAACTGGCGACGGCGGGCTCGCCCGCATAATTGCCACCCAGGGATTCCCATTCGTTCCAGATCTGGCCGTCCCACCAGCGGTGCCAGAGCGCACCGTCGCGGAAGATCGCGAAAACGTCGATGCGGTCGGACCCCCAGCTCACCGCGACCGGCGGCGAGGCCAGCGCGCCGCCGTGGTTCTGCCAGCCGAACCACGTGGCTCCGTCGGTCTGGTTGCCTCGCAAGGTGAAATCGGCGCCGCGCGCGAAGATGTCGAGCTGGTTCGGTCCCCGCGAGACCAGGCTGGCCGCGCTGGTAAACGCACCACCGAGACGCTGCCATTCCGACGTCCAACTACTGCCGGTGCGGGTCTTGGTGAACATGGCATGGTCGGTGCCGAGACCGAACACGTCGACGCGGTTGCCAGCCCATGCGATCGCTGCCGGAACGCTGACGAAAATGCCACCGAGACGAAACCAGGGTGAAAGACTGTCCTCGTCGTGAACGCCCCAGAAGCTCTTGTGGTACATCGCATAGTCGAGGCCGAGCCCGAAAAGGTCGATGCGCTGGGTCAGCGGGCCGGTCCCACCGAGCCCGCCGAGCCCGCCGAGCCCGCCGAAGCGTTCCGGCGTCAACGCGGCAGACGCCGGACCGTCGTCCGCGGCGAACGCCTCTTCGCGCTCCGCATCGTCCTCGACGCGGGAAGGCGTTTCCGGTTCCGAGTCGCTGGAGAATGCTTCCAAGTCGAAGATGCGAGGACGACGCGCCATCGACGCCACAGCCACGGGCGGCGAGGTGAAGATGCCTCCACGCCGCAAGTTGAAGCCCAGTCCCCGCGCCGGTGACGACGCCATCATGCCATAGCCCGAGTCGAGCCAGAAGAAATCCCTTCGACCCTCCGCTCCCACCGTCGCCGCGATCCCCTTCATGACCATTCCCCCCGAAAGCGAGATCAACCATGAACGACGCTCCAGAATAACACGGACGAGGGGGCATGACGACGGCGATATTACTTGCGGTGTCCCCGCGCATGCACCGCGCCACCCGCAGGCCCCCTGCTCCTACGACGGCCGCGCCGCCACCAAGCTGTCCGGGTCCACTAGACCGATTCACCCTTTGGCGGGTTCTCCGCTCCGCCAGGTCGCGATCGGATCGGGTCGCTCCGCGCAATGGCACCGCGGAAGGGGGGGCAGACTCCGTTCAACGCACTCCGTCCGAACGCGTGCCCGGAACCTTCTGGAGCTCCGCGATGTCGACCTCGCCCATGATTGACCCGCATCGGTAAGGCTTGGCCTCCGCCACCGTCTTCGCTACCCTGTCCCGAACGTTGGCGACAACAAGGCCCGAGGGAGGCGCCGGTTGGCCAAGGCAGCGCATGCTCGCCGGGCACGGGACGCGCACAACCCCGATCTGGCGGCGAAGCCGATCGCACCGGTATCGGCATGGGTACGCTTCAGCAACGATCGGCGGGTGCTGGCCTACCTGTTTTTGGCCCCTGCCTTGGCCATTCTCGCCTTCACCGTCGTCTACCCGTTCTTCCAGGCCATCACCATCAGCTTCACCAACAAGATGGCCGGCGCATCGGCGAGCTTCGTCGGCCTCGCCAACTATCGCGAGCTGATCGCCGACCCGGTCTTTCTCAAGGTCCTGATCAACACCTTCCAGTACACGCTGCTGGGCGTCGGCATCAAGTTCCTGCTCGGGCTGACCATGGCGCTGGTGCTCAGCCAGGAGCGGCCGGCCAACTACATCTTCAAGACCATCCTGTTCGTGCCCTGGGCGGTGCCGCCGGTGGTGGCGGCCCTCAACTGGCGCTGGATCTACGACGATTTCAGCGGGCTGGCGAACCACATCCTCTTCGCCCTCAACCTGGTCGACGAGCCGGTCGCCTGGACCGGCGACAAGTCGATCGCCATGCTCTCGGTCGTCGCCGTGGTCGTCTGGTCGGGCACGCCCTTCTACACCATGAGCTTCCTGGCCGGGCTCAAGGCGATCCCCAGGGAGCTCTACGAAGCGGCGCGCATCGACGGTGCCACCACCTTGCAGGAGTTCCGCCACATCACCCTGCCGTCGATGAAGCCCGTCTTCACCGTCGTCGTCATGCTCTCGACCATCTGGACCTCGACCAATGTCGTCTTCGTCCTCCTCCTGACCAATGGCGGGCCGGCCAACGCCACCCAGATCCTGCCCAATCTCGCCTACAAGTTCGCGCTCCTGGCCGGCCGGCTCGGCACCGGCTCGGCGGTCAACATGATCTTCTTCCCGATCCTGGCGGTGCTCATCGTCATCCTGTCGCGCAAGATGCTGCAGGAGCGGATGCGATGAGCGCGGCGCTGACCATCGCCCGGCGGGGGACGCCGTCATGATCAAGACCATAGAGGGTCAGGACCGGCTGTGGCGCTGGATCGGCAATGCCGTGCTGGTTGTCCTGGTCGCCTGGACGTTGCTGCCGTTCTACTGGATGTTCGCCACCTCCTTGAAGAAGCACAAGGAGATCTACGGCATGGGCACCACGCTCTGGCCGCGCGACCCGACGCTCGAGAGCTACCGCATCCTGTTCTTCGAGACCGACTACATGCTGTTCTTCGCCAACAGCATGAAGACCGCGATGTCGACCACCGCCGTCACCGTCGTCGTCGCCTCGCTCGCGGCCTACGCCATCGCCCGGCTCGACTTTCCCGGCCGCTCGCTGATCGCCCGCGGCATGGTCTACACCTACCTCGTGCCGCAATCGCTGCTGTTCATCCCGCTCTTCACCATCCTGGTCGCGGTCGGCCTCGACAACTCGCTCACCGGCCTGTCGATCGCCTACATGGGCTTCACCATCCCCTTCTGCACGTGGCTGCTGATGGGCTACTTCATGTCGATCCCGGTGGAGCTCGAGGAGGCGGCCCTGGTCGACGGCTGCTCCAGGCTCGGCGTGCTGGTGCGCATCATCCTGCCGATCTCGCTGCCGGCGCTGGCGGTCATCGCCTTCTTCTCCTTCACCCTCGCCTGGAACGAGTATCTCTATGCGGTGGTGTTCAACTCCAACCCGAGCGTGCGGACGATCCCGACCGGGCTGAACGACTTCATCACGGAGGACGTCTTCTTCTGGGGGCCGATCATGGGCTCGACCGTGCTCACCGTGATCCCGCCGCTCATCGTCTACTTCATCTTCCAACGCTGGCTCGTGACCGGGCTCACCATGGGCGCGGTCAAGGGCTGAACGTTCCCCACCAACCCAGAAACGACGGAGGCCGACCATGACCAAGCTCACGAGGCGCACGACGATCAAGGCCGCGGCGGCGAGCGCCATCGCCGCGCCGATGATCATCCGCCCCTACGCGGCCTATGCCCAGCGTGCGGAGCGGCTGGTCTACTGGCACCTGCCGATGTTCACGCCTTTGGCCGACCAGGCGGCGCAGGATCTCTTCGACGAGTACCTCGAGCTGGCCGGCGTCAAGCCGGAGGAGGCGGCGTTCATCACCGTCAACAATGCCGACCTCATCCCCAAGCTCTCGGCCGGCCTCGAGACCGGCAGCCCGCCCGACGCCGCGCGTCTCTACGAGAGCTACGTCCAGCTCTACCGTGCCCAGGGGCACATGATGGACGTGACCGACATGGTCGAGGACATGAAGGCCGAGGAGGGCGGCCTGTTCGAGAGCTCGCTGCGGGCCGTCGCCAAGGACGGCAGCTATTGGGGCGTGCCCTTCGCCATCAATCCCTGGCCGATGCATGCCCGCAACGATATCCTGCAACAGGCTGGTCTCGCCTATCCCGCCACCTGGGACGAGTTCATCGAGACCTGCAAGACCATCCAGCAGCCGCCCTTCTACGGCTTCGGCATGGATCTGGGCCTGACCGCCGACGCCACCGACAACATCATGCAGCTCCTCTGGTGCTACGGCGGCTACACGACGGACGACGACGGCAACGTCGCCTTCGACAACCCGGGCAATGTCGAGGGCTTCAAGGTCATCGACAGGATGTACAACGAGCACAAGATCATCCCCAAGGGCGTCGTCGGCAACGCCGACACCGCCTGGAACAACAAGGCCTTCCAGTCGGGCCAGGTGGCCTTCATCAACAACCCCACCTCCGTCTATGCCTATTTGCTCGACAAGGACCCCGAGATGGCCGCGAACACCGGCCTCTATTCCGTTCCCGCCGGCCCGGCCGGCTCGGTCAACCAGATCGACACGTGGTCGACCGGCCTCTTCAGGCAGGCACCCGAGCCCGAGCTGGTCCGTGGCTGGGTCGCCTACCTGATGGACCCGGCGAACTACAGCAAGATGCTGCTCCAGACCAACGGGCGCTTCGTGCCGGTCTACCCCAAGCAGTTCGACGACGAATGGTGGACCTCGCGGCCGGAATACAGCGAGTTCCGCAAGATCGCCGAGACCGGTGTGCCGGTCTCCTACAAGGGTGCTCCCTCCGCCGCCTCGGGCGAGGTGCTGGCCACCCACATCATCCCGGCGGCCGTGCAGTCGATGATCATCGACGGCGTTGCCGCCGAGGACGCGGTGGCCGCGGCGCACGTCAAGATCAAGGACGTCTACGAGCGCCTCGGCGACGGCTGACGCGCGACGTCGGGCACGAGCGGGGGCTTCGCCCGCGCTCGTGCGGCCACGCGGCCAATCAAAGGTGCCTGACCCCTTTGATCAACCGGCTTCCGCCATCAGGCGGGCGCTTTGTGCGCCGGCACGAAGCGCTCGAGGCCTCTGGTTATTTCCTTGGCACGACGGCGCACGCGGGCGGCGTCGTGGTCGGCCTGCAGGCGCAGCCAGTGGGCGGCGGTGCTGCCGAAGACGAACTCGAGCCTGAGCGCCAGGTCGGGCGAGATGGCGCAGTCGCCGCTGGTGACGCGATGCAGTTGCGAGCGGCTGACGCCGAGGGCCTGCGCCGCCCGGGCGTTGGAGAGGCCCTGGGCCTCGATGTCCCTTTTGAGGGCGAGGCCGGGGTGGGGCGCGCTTTTCGTCGGCATCGGCTCGATCGCCTTTCGCTGGTGGTCGTCCACGTCACACGGGGATCATACCAGCGCGTCGCGCGACATGCGATTTCTCGTGCTCTCCCGTGCTCAGGTCAGCGCGAAGCCCCTATAGCCCTCCGCCGCCACCCGCGTGCAGATCTCGCGGTAGGGCGGGCAGCCGACATAGGGCATGAAGACCCGGGGCTTGCCCGGGATGTTGGCGCCGAGATACCAGGAGTTGCAGCCCAGGAGCAGCGTCTTGCCGGCGACCTCGGCGACGTGGCTGACCCAGTCGGTCTCGGCCTCCTTTGTCGCCTCGATGCGCGTCTTGCCGGATTCGCGCATGGCGGCGAGGCAGTCGGCGATCCATTCGACGTGGTGCTCGATCGACATGATGACGTTGCTGAAGACGGCGGGGCTGCCGGGGCCGGTGACGGTGAAGAGGTTGGGGAAGCCCGAGACGGCGAGGCCGAGGTAGTTCCGCGGGCCCTCGGCCCAGGCGTCCCTCAGGTGCCGGCCGCCGACGCCGACCGGGTCGACTCGGACGAAGCTGCCGGTCATGGCATCGAAGCCGGTGGCCAGCACGATGGCGTCGACGGCGAAGTCGCGGCCGCCGGCCCGAAGGCCGGTTTCGGTCACCGCCTCGATCGGCTCCTTCCTGATGTCGATCAGCTCGACATTGGGGCGGTTGAAGGCCTCGTAGAAGCCGATCTCGGCGCAGAGGCGCTTGCAGCCGATGATGGTGTCGGGGGAAAGCCTGGCCGCGGTCTCGGGGTCGTGGACGATCTCCCGGATCTTCTCCCGGACGAAGGCCGCGGCCTCCTCGTTGACCTCGCGGTCGACGAGCTGGTCGACGAAGGCACCGTTGAAGCTGAGCCCGCCCGTGGCCCAGCGCGCCTCGTACTCGGCCCGGCGGGTGGCGGCATCGACCGACATCGCCTTTTGCTGGTTCTGCGGGAAGTTGATGTAGTTGCGGCGGGTCAGGGCGGCGGCACGCAAGGCCGGGTAGTCGGCCTTGATCGCCGCCCGCTGCTCTTCGGTGAGCGGGTGGTTGTGCGCCGGCACGGCGTAAGCCGGGGTGCGCTGGAAGACGTGGACCCGGGCGGCTTCGCGGGCGATCGCCGGGATCGACTGGACGGCCGAGGAGCCGGTGCCGATCACCGCCACCCTTTGGCCCTCGAGGTCGACCGGCTCGTGCGGCCAGGCGCCGGTGTGCAGCACGCGGCCCCGGAACCGGTCGAGGCCCGGAATGGCCGGCCAATTGGGCACCGAGAGATTGCCGGTGGCGAGGATCAGGAAGCGGGCGCTGGCCCGGCCCTTCGTGGTCTCGACCTCCCAGATCGCCTCTGCCTCATCGAGGATGGCGGTCTCGACCCGGGCCTCGAAGGTGATGTCGCGTCGCAGATCGAAGCGGTCGGCGACGTGCTCGGCATAGGCCAGGATTTCGGCCTGGGTGGCGTAGCGCTCGCTCCAGCTCCAGTCCTGCTGCAGGCCCTCGTCGAAGGAGTAGCAGTACTCGACGCTCGGGACGTCGCAGCGGGCACCCGGGTAGCGGTTCCACCACCAGGTGCCGCCGACCCCGCCTGCGGCCTCGAAGACGTGCGCGCGCAGGCCCTGGCCGCGCAGCTTGTGCAGCATGTAGAGGCCGGCGAACCCGGCGCCGACGATGATGGCGTCGTGGTCGGGCGCGCCGGACGGGGCGTTCAGCGTCAAGTGTGCAGTTCCTTCTTCAGGCCGTTCACCGTGTGCTCAGCCACCCTTCACGGCACCCGAGGTGAGGCCGCCCACGATCTGCTTCTGGATGACGACCGTCAGCACGAGGACCGGCAGGGTGACGACGAGGGCGGCGGCGGCGAGCGGGCCCCAGGAGATCTGCTCGAAGGTCAGCACGTTGTAGACGGCGACGGGCAGGGTGCGGGTCTCGCGGCCGGCCAGCACCACGCCGAAGATGAAGTTGTTCCAGGAGAAGATGAAGGCGAGGATGGCGGCCACGACGATGCCCGGGCGGGAGAGCGGCAGGGCGATCCGCCAGAAGGCCTGCCACAGGGAAGCGCCGTCGATCAGCGCCGATTCCTCGAGCTCGCGCGGCAGGTTCTCGAAGAAGCCGATCATGATCCACACCACGATCGGCACGGTGATGACGAGGTGGGTGATGATGATGGGGGTGAGCGAGTTGGTCAGGCCCAGGAAGCGGAACATGATGAAGAGCGGGATCAGGTAGGAGAGGCCCGGCGTCATGCGGGCGATCAGGATGAGGACGGCGATGCCGTTGGCCCGCGCCTTGGCGATGCCGTAGCCGGCGGGGACGCCGACCAGGAGGGCGAGGCCGGTGGCGGTGCCCGAGACGATGATGCTGTTGAGCGTGTAGAGGGCAAAGGGGCTGCTCTCGAAGACCGCGTAGAAGTTCTGCAGCGTCAGGGTGCCGGGGATGAAGACCGGCGGGAAGGCCGTGTTCTCGACCTCCGTCTTCAGCGACAGCGAGAGCATCCAGAGGAAGACGAGGATCGCCGGCGAGACGATGACGAGGACAGCGAAGGCGAAGGCGAGCTTGCCGAAAAGCACCTCGAAGCCGCGCTTCGCCGAGACCGAGAAGGCGCCCTTGACCTGGGCCAGCGGGCCCGTGGCGTTCATGCGTCCGATCAATTGTCGACCACCCAGAGCGTGCGCTGCCGTGCCCAGAGCAGGATCAGCGAGAAGACGACGATGATGACGAAGAAGACGACGACCACCGCCGAGGCGTAGCCGATATCGTAGAAGGCGAAGGCCTGGAGATAGAGGAAGATGTTGATCGTCTCGCTGGCCGTGCCCGGCCCGCCCTGGGTGATGACGAAGATGGTGTCGAAGGTCTTGAGCGCGTCGATGGCGCGGATGATCACCGCCACCATGATGAAGGGCATGACCAGCGGCAAAGTGATGTGGCGGAACATCTGCCAGGCCGAGGCGCCGTCGATCAGCGCCGATTCGTAAGGCTCGGTCGGCAGCGAGGCGAGCCCGCCGAGGACGATGAGCATGACGAGCGGCGTCCAGTGCCAGACCTCGACCAGGACGAGGGCCGGGATGACCGTGGTCGGCGAGTAGACCCAAAGGGAGGGTGGCAGGCCGACCGAGGTGAGGAGGTAGTTGAGCACGCCGAGCTGCGGGTGGAACATCATGGTCCACACGAGGGCGATGGCCACGGGTGTCGCCATCATCGGCATGATGAAGATGGCGCGGAGCACGCCGCGCATCGGGAAGCTGCGGTGGAAGACGACGGCGGCGAAGACGCCGAGGACGACCGGCAGCACGATCGCCAGGGCGGTGAAGTAGAGGGTGTGGCCGATCGATTCGATGAAGCGGCTGTCGGAGAGCAGGCGCAGGAAGTTGTCGGCGCCGACGTAGGTGCGGCTGCCGACCACGCCCCAGTCGTGCATCGACATGAAGACGGTGAACGCCCAGGGGAAGACGATCACCAGGAAGACGGCGACGAGCGCCGGGGCGGCGAAGAGGAGATACTGCCAGCGCCGCACCGCGGGATTGCCCGATCTCCCGAGGGCAATCCCGGCCGGCGCCTCGACGCTCATCCCTTCCCGCCGCCCCCGTGCCTCAAGCGCGCTCGCTCTTCTCGAGGACCGGCCTGAACTGCTCGGTCGCCCGGGCGAGCTCGTCGGCCGGGTCGGCGCCGGAGATCATGTTGGACAGCGCCACGCCGTAGATGTCGCGGAACTCGGAGACCGGGATGATGACCGGCAGGCCGGGCCGGGCGATGCGCGCCGACTCGACCAGCGTCTCGGCCCACTGCTCGGGGAAGGCGAGGCTCGCCAGCACCTCGGGGTCGAAGATGGCCGAGTTGCGGCAGGGTGCGCCGGCGCCGGACTGCAGCATGCGGATCTGGTTCACCTTGTTGGTCGCCCAGGCGCAATAGAGGAAGGCCGCCTCCTTCCTCGGGCTGAAGGCGGAGACGCCGAGGCCCGAGCCGAAGAGCGGCGAATGGCGGGCCGTCGGCCCCGCCGGGAAGATGCCGTAGCCGACCTTGCCCGCGACCTTCGAGGTGGCGCTGTCCTCGAGCGGCTTGGCGAAGCCGAGGCCGTCGATCCACATGCCGACGGTGCCCTGCATGAAGCTCGTCTGGCACTCGTTCCAGTTGAAGCCGACCACACCTTCAGGCGCGTAGTCGGCGTTGAGCGTCTTGTAGAGCTCGGCCGCGGCGATGGCCTCGGGGGAGGTCGTCGTGAGGTTGCCCTCGGCGTCGACCGCCTCCATGTCCCAGCCCAGCATGAGGCCGGTCCAGACGGGGGTGTTGGCGTTCTTCAGGCCGCGGCTGACGACGCCGTAGACGCCCTTGTCCGGCGCGTGGATCGCTTTGGCCGCCTCGAGCATGCCGTCGAAGGTGTCGGGATACGCGATGCCGGCCTCGGCGAAGAGATCCTGGTTCCAGTAGACGATCCAGGGGTCGATGTTGAAGGGCACCGTGTCCATCCGGCCGTCCGCCTGGGTGGCGTAGGCGACCGCGCCCGCGGAGAAGTCGGCGAAGTCGTAGTCGGGCGGCGTCAGCTCGGGATTGTCGAGGAAGGGCCGGAGATCCTCGAGCCAGCCGCCCTTGGCGAAGAGCCGCTTCTGGACGTGGTAGGCGGTCATGGTCACGTCGAAGCTGGTGGCGCCCGAGGTGAACTCGATCACCTGCTTTTGGCGATGCTGCTGTTCCGGCACCTGCTCCGAGCCGACGGTGATGCCGGTCAGCTCGACGAACTCGGCCTCGTGCTCCTGGAGCAAAGCGGAGCGCGGGTTCTTCGAGAGGAAGACCTCGAGGTGCTCGCCCGCGAACCGCTGCCAGTCGAAATCGCCCTGCGCCCGCGCCCGGCGGAGCACGTAGGGGGCGCCGATCAGCGTCGCCGCTGCCCCGGCGCCGAGACCCAGCGTGGCGCGGCGGGTCGGCGTGAGAATGGCATTGCGGAAGCTCTTCATGATCCTGTCCCTCCCTGATTCGTTGTCGCCACGCTAGGTCTCGCTGCCCAAGGGGTCAACCTGCGGGTGCCGGCTCGAGCCGCAGCCGGGCGAAGGCCTCGGGCGGGGCATCGTTGCCGGCCATCAGCCGGGCCATGATGCCGGCGAGCCGCGCCTCGAGCTCCGGCTCGACGAGCGGCCGCTCCTGGCCCGGGTCGGCCACGATGTCGTAGAGCCGGGTCTCGTCCTCGAGCAGGCAGCCCGGGCCGTAATTGTTGTAGATCGGCGTCGTCTCGGTCATCGGCACCTTGAGGACCGGGACACCCTTGGTGAAGGCCAAGGGCTCGCTCAGCGTGGCGGGCCTGAGCTCCTCGACCGAGAAGCGCGTCCAGATGTGGGTCGGCATCAGCGTGTACTGGTAGATCTCCTGGGTCGCCAGATCGGGCGGGTAGCGATGGTAGGTGTAGTGCCCGTCCGCGAGGTTCACGGCACCGCCGAAATAGCCGAAGAGCACGGCTTCCCTGCCCTCGAGGTCGCCGGCGAGGTGCGGCAGGAGGGATTCGGCCTGCATCTCGGCCGGCCGCTCGGCGCCGAAGAGCTCGACGAAGGTGGCGGCCATGTCCATGTTCTGGGTCAGCGCCGTGCGCCGCTGGCCGGCCTTGTCGGCATGGTCGGGGTGGTGGACGAAGAGGGGGATGTGGGCCACCTCCTCGTACATGGTCATCCGGTTCTTCGCCCAGAAATCGTGCTCGCCGAGCAGATAGCCGTGATCCGTCGTCATGATGAGGACGGTATCCTTCCACATGTCGTTGGCGTCGAAGAAGTCGAGCACCGTGCCGAGCAGGTGGTCGCAGAGCGCCACGAGCGCGTAGTAGTTGGCCCTGAGCTCCTCGCATTCCTCCGGCAGCTCGTCGACCCGGGCGTAGCGCGGCCAGTCGCGGATCGGGCCGTTCCAGCCGGTGCTGTAGGCGTCCTTGAAGCGCTCGGGTGCGGTGAACGGCTCGTGCGGGTCGAAGGTCTCGAGCTGCAGGAGCCAGTTGTCCGCGCCCTTGTTGGTCTCGAGGAACTCGAGCCCGGCGGCGAAGCACTGCACCGAGGGGAAGTCGGCCTCGGAGCGGATGTACTCGCGGTTGACCATGTTGTTGCGGAAGTAGGTGCGGTTGCCCTCGCCGTACTGCCGCTCGTGATACTTCTCGCGCAGGCGCTCCCAGGGCGGCTGGACCATCGCCTTCCAGGGGTCACCTTCCTGGCCGCGGATGAACTCGAAGGTGTCGTAGCGGGTGTGGTAGGTCGCACCGCCGTCCTCGAAGTAGTGGGCGTGGTCGGTGATCAGGTGGCTGTAGACGCCCTTCTCGGCGAGCAGCAGCGGCCAGCTGTTGTCGAAGGGCTCGAGCGGCCCCCAGGAGCGGTGCAGGAAGGAGAGCCGGCCGGTCTGCATGTCGCGCCTCGCCGGCATGCAGGGCATCGAGCCCACATAGTGGTTGTCGAAAGTGATCGACCGCTTCGCCAGGCGGTCGAAATTCGGCGTCTCGATCCGCTGGCCGCCGTAGGGGCCGAGCAAATGGCGATTGAGGGAATCGAACAGCAGGAA
Organism: Geminicoccaceae bacterium; assembly: GCA_020638495.1. Taxonomy (GTDB): domain Bacteria; phylum Pseudomonadota; class Alphaproteobacteria; order Geminicoccales; family Geminicoccaceae; genus SLRI01. The sequence continues at coordinate 49,501 of JACKIN010000020.1, forward strand.
CACACAGCGCATCTTCTCAGACCTCCCCTTGACGCGGAAACGCGAACACGGCTCTTTGCGGCCGACCGGGCCGCCGGCAACCAACAAGACAGTGGAGACGCTCATGGCCAAGCGAATCGGGTTCGTCGGCATCGGCACGATCGGCAAGCCCATGGCGCTGAACATCAGGAAGGGCGGCTACGAGCTCGCCGTCTTCGATCTCGACCAGTCGGCCGTGGCCGACCTCATCGCCGCGGGTGCGACGGGCAAGGGCTCGCCGGCGGCGGTGGCCGAGGCGAGCGACATCGTCATCACCATGGTGCCGGACGCGCCCGACGTGGAGAAGGCGGCCCTCGGTGCGGGCGGCATCATCGAGGGCCTGGCGCCGGGCGCCCTCTACATCGACATGAGCACGGTCGATCCCGCGACCACGCGCAAGGTGGGCGCGGCCATGGCGGCGCGCCACATCCGCATGGTCGATGCCCCGGTCGGCCGGACCGTCGACAACGCCTATGCGGGCACGCTGAGCATCATGGTCGGCGGCGAGGCGGCGGACGTGGAGGAAGCCATGCCGGTGCTGAAGTGCATGGGCACCGACATCACCCATTGCGGCCCCTTGGGCAACGGCCATGCCGTCAAGCTGGTCAACAACTACATCTCGGGCGGCATCCTGGCGCTCCTGAGCGAGGGGCTCACCATGGGGGTCAAGTCGGGCCTCGAGCTCGAGACCATCCTGGAGGTGGTGGGCGCCACCTTCGCCACGAGCGGCATCATGACGAAGATGCTGCCGGCCCGCGCCTTCCACGGCGATTTCAGCCCGGGCTTCAAGACCACGCTGTCGCACAAGGACATCCGCCTGGGCCTCGGCCTCGCCACGGCGGCCGGGCTCGACGCGCCGGTCGGCCATGGCGTCTACGAGACCCTGAGCCGGACGATCGCCGCCGGCTACGGCGACGACGACTTCACCTCGATGCTCAGGGTCAACGAGGCGAAGGCCGGCGTCGAGGTGCGGCTGAAGGGCCAAGGCGACTAGCCGAGCCGGCGCCGGAAGAGCGCGAAGACGCGCTCCCAGGCGCGCTCGGCGGACGGCTTGTGGTAGCAGAAGCGGGTCGGGAAGGTGAAGCCGTGGTGGGCCCCTTCGTAGACCTCGAAGCGGGCCTCGACGCCGTTCGCCTCGCAGGCCGCTTCCATGACCCGCTGGTGCTCGTCAGGCGAGAGGGGATCGCCGTCGGCGAAGCCGAAATAGCACTCGGCCTGCATCCTCGGGATCAGGAGATGGGCGGAGTCCGGCCGGTCGGTCACCTGGAAGCCGCCATGCAGCGAGACCATGGCGGCGACGCGATCGGGGAAGGTGCCGGCGGCGCCCATCGCGTGCCGCCCGCCCATGCAGTAGCCGATGACGCCCACGGGATCGCGCGCAGCACTGTCTGCGGCGGCATGGTCGAGCAGCAGCGCCGTGTCGGCCTGCACCATCGCATTGGTGGTGGCGTGGTTGAGGCGCATCATCTCGGGGTCGGGGCCGTGCGTGGGCAGGAGGGCCGGATCGAAGCTCGCCCCGCCCTCGCGCCAGAAGAGGTTCGGCAGCATCACCGAGTAGCCGACGGTGCCGATCCGCCGGGCCATGTCCCTCAGCTCCTCGCGAATGCCGAGCGCATCCATGTAGAGGATGACGGTCGGATGCGGCCCGCCCTCCTCCGGCCGGGTGACGAAGACGGGCAGCCGGCCGTCCGGCCCGTCTATCTCGATCTCGCGTTCGCGCAACGATTCAGCTCCCGGCGATTTTCGTTTTTGTGCGGGCCTCGATGACCCGTGCGATGGCGCTGACATCGGCCGTGGCGAGGCCGGCCGCCATGCCTTCGCGCCAAGCGCTGTCGCTGGCGGCGAAGAGCGGCAGGTCGAGGCCCTGCGCCTGGGCGAGGGCCGCGGCGAGGCCGGCATCCTTGGCGCCGATGTAGAACTGCCCGACCGCCTTCGCCCCGGCGTCGCGCATCAGCGGCGCCTTCGTGCGGAAGAGCGGGGTTGCCGCCATGCCGCCGCCGGCGCCGACCACGTCGATGAACCGGTCGAGATCGCCGCCGCCTGCCGCCACCAGCGCCAGCGCCTCGGCGATGGCGGTCATCTGCACGAGGCCGAGGCCGTTCTGCACGGTCTTGAAGAGGCTCGCCGCCCCCGGCCCGCCGACCACCCGGTGGTCGCGCGCCGCCAGGAGCGCCAGCGGCAGCGCCCGCTCGACGGCGGCCGCATCGCCCGAGACGATGAGGAAGAGCTGGCCGGCCTCGGCCTCGCCGACGCCACCCAGCATCGGGCATTCGACATAGGCGGCGCCCCTGGCCGCGAGCTCGACGTGGAGTCGGCGGGCGAGGTCGGGACCGACCGTCGAGTTGTCGATGGCGAGCTGCCCGGGCCGGCCGATCTCGGCATGGACCTCCTGCACCGCCGCCGGGTTGGGCAGGCAGGTGAAGACGATGCCGGCGTCGCGTGCCGCCTCGGCGATGCCGGCTGCGACGCGCAGGCCCGCCTCGGCCGCCCTGGCCCTTGCCGCCGCGTCGCGATCGTAGACGACCACGTCGTGCCCGGCCGCCTTCAGGTGGCGGGCGAAGGGCAGGCCCATCACGCCGAGCCCGATATAGCCGATGGTCTCGCCCATCGCCGGCTAGCCCTGCCGCCGCATCAGGCTGAAGCTCTGGGCGGTGGGGCCGGGCTCCGGGCAGGTGGCGAGGAAGAGCGCCATGGGCACCACGTCCTCGGGCTGCTTTCGCCATTCGCCCGGGCTGGAGAAGCCGGAGGTCGGGCCGCCCTCGGCCATCTCGGCGGTGGTGGCCGGCGTGATCACCGGCCCCGGGATCAGCTCGTTGACCGAGATGTTCTTCTCCTTCAGCTCCTCGGCGAGGCAGCGGACCAGCATCCATTGCGCCGCCTTGCCGGCGCAATAGGCGCTGTGGCCGGGATTGCCGCGATGGCCCATGCCGGAGCCCATCAGGACGATGCGCCCGCCGCCCTTGGCCTCGAGCAGGGGCACGGCGGCCCTGGCGGTGAGGAAGCCGCCGGTGACGTTGAGGTTGAGGCAGGCGATCCACTCGGCCGCGTCGATCTCGGCCACGGCGCCGCGGGCGGTATTGCCGCCGGCGATGCCCATGACGATGTCGAGCCCGCCGTGCCGCTCCAGGGTGGCCCGCATCAGGGCGTCGACCGCTTGCGGGTCGGTGACGTCGGTCGGGACCGCCAGCACCTCCACGTCGTGGCGGCGTGCCTCGGCCGCCACGGTCTTCAGCTCGGCGGCGCGCCGGGCGGCGAGCACGAGGGTGGCGCCCGCCGCGGCGCAGCCGACGGCAATGGCGGCGCCGATGCCGCTGCTGGCGCCGGTGACCAGCACGACCTTGCCGGCGAGCGACCGGTTGGTGGTCAAGAGACGTCTCCCTGAAGGCTGTCGACACCCACGGTCCGACCGACCAATCGGTCCGTCCCGCATGGGTGAGCGATTACCGAATTTTATTGAATGGATACCTGTTCGTGCTTGCTCTAATGCCCGCGCGAAGTCAAGATCGAGGATAACGAGCAGGCAGGCGGCTCGCCTGCTCGGCGGCATCCAACGAAGACCCGGCACCAAAGGGTCCATGCCCGGTGCCCCATCAAGCGGGAGAGGCTAAATGTCGACGATCTGGCGGATGAGCAGGCGCTCGCTGCTCGGCAGCACCGCGGCCCTCGGCTCCACCCTGATCCTGCCCGGCAAGGCGCCGGCGCAAGGCGGGGCCAAGCCCTTCGCGGGCACCACCTTGAACATCTCGTCGTGGTCGGCGCCCTACGCCAAGTGGCTGCAGGAATACCTGCCGGAGTTCACCGAGCTCACCGGCATCGAGGTCAACTACGACACGCCCGGCTTCGCGGTCTACAACCAGCAGGTCGACCTCGAGCTCTCGACCGGCGGCTCCGCCTACGACGTCGCCAACATCACCTTCATCTACACGTCGCGCTGGATCGGCGCCGGCTGGTTCACGCCGCTCGACGACTTCTACAACGACCCGAACAAGACGCCGGACGAGTTCGACGCCGCCGACTTCCTCAACGGCACGCAGCTGCCGATGCGGGACGCCGAGGGCCGCACCTACGGCTTCTCCTGGGTGGCCGACGCCATGCATGCCGGCGCCTCGCGCTTCGACATCATGGAGGAAGCCGGGTTCGGCATGCCGAAGAGCTTCGACGAGCTCATGGCCATGGTGCCCGAGATCCACAAGGTGAAGGGGGTCTCCGCCTTCACCGCCGAGAATCACCACGGCTGGATCTTCCCGCCGATCATGCAGGCCTTCGGCGGCAACGTCTTCGTCGACCCGCCGCACAACATCATGCCGGCACTCGACACGCCCGAGGTGCACGAGGCCTCGAGATGGTATGTCGACCTGCAGAACAATTACGGGCCCGACGGCTGGCTGGCCCAGACCTATGACCAGACGGTCAACGTGCTCAAGCAGGGCCGCGCCAACTACTGCCTCTTCAACCAGCCCTTCCTGATGCAGATGGGTGCGCCCGACAGCAAGACGAAGGAGACCTGCGCCTTCGCCATGTATCCCGAGGGCCCCAAGGGCAAATTCCCCGGCCTCGCCGTGCACGGCTGGGGCATCCCGACCGGTGCCAGGAACAAGGATGCGAGCTGGGAATTCATCAAGTGGGCGGTCGGCAAGGACCTGATGATGCGGATGCTCGAGGAGAAGGGCTACGGGGCGGTCACCCGGCGCTCGGTCATCGAGAGCCCGAAGTTCAAGGAGGTCAACATGGTCAACGGCTATGATGTCGGCGACATCTACCTGCGGACCATCGGCCTCGCCGAGCAGGGCCACATGGCCTACCGCACGGTCCATGTCTATCCGCAGGCCAACGCCCAGATCAACAAGGCGATCGAGATGATCGCCAGCGGCCAGGCGACGCCCGAGGAGGCATGGCGCCAGGCGCAGGAGAACGCCATCGCCGACATCCGCCGGGCCGGCGTCGACCTCTAGTCCAGGCGCAAGCAGGAAAGCCGCCGCTCCGCCAGCCGGGGCGGCGGCCGGGTTCGACAACGGGAGGGGCCATGGCCTCGGCGGCGATCACGAGCTGGGACCGGCAGCGACGGCGTGCGTTCTTCTGGGGCCTGTTCCCGGCGCTCGCCGTTCTCGCGGTGATCACCGTCGCCCCGGCGGTCTATCTGGTGGTGACCAGCCTCACGCCGTTGAACCTGACCAACCCGGTGCAGACCGGGCTCGATTTCTCCGACCCCTTGCGCAACTACCGGGAAGCCATCGCCGACTACCGCTTCCGCAACTCGGTCTGGGTCCAGGTCAAGCTCTCGCTCGCCACGGTCGTGGCGCAAGTGCTGATCGGGCTCGGCCTCGCGCTGCTGCTGAATGCGCGGTCCAAGCTGCTCGAGGCGATCCGCACCGCCTTCCTCATCCCGATGGTGCTGCCGCCGATCGTCGTGGCGCTGATCTGGAAGATCATCTACTCGCCCGACGTCAGCCCGATGCACCGGCTGCTGGAGTTCGTGGGCTTTCCGGTCCGCTCGCTGATCACCCAGGCCGACACCGCACTCTGGGCGATCGCCGTCGCCGACACCTGGGAATGGTTCCCCTTCACCATGCTGATCATCCTGGCATCCTTGCAGATGGTGCCGGACGAGCCGCTCGAGGCCGCCAAGATCGACGGCGCCACGAGCTACCAGTCCTTCTGGTACGTGGTGCTGCCCTACATCCAGCCGGCGATCATCGTCGCCGCCCTCTTCCGGCTGATCGACAGCGTCAAGGCCTTTCCCTTGATCTACGTGCTGACCAATGGCGGCCCCGGCCAGGTGACGGAGGTCACCAACTACTTCGCCTTCGTCCAGGCGTTCAATTTCTCCTACTGGGGCTATGCGTCCGCCATTGCGACGATGCTGGTCGCCGGGGTCTTCCTCCTGAGCTGGCTGCTCCGGCGGCTCGACCAGGCGGGGCAGCGCGATGAGTAGCGCCATCGAGCGGGCGAAGAGCGGCACGGGCGCCGTGCCGCGGCCGCTGCAGGTCTCGCCGGAGGCCCGGCGCCGCCGGCTGCTCAACTGGCTGGCCGTCGCCATCCTGCTTTTCGTCATGATCCCGTTCTTCTGGATGGTGCAGATGTCGTTCCGCCCGAACGACGACATCTTCGGCTACGAGCTGCTCTTCAGCCCGACCGTCGAGCACTACACCGCCCTCTGGCACGGCAACTTCCCGACCTCCTTTTTGAACTCCGTGCTCTCGAGCGGCATCTCGACCATCCTGGCGCTGATCGTCGGCACGCCGGCGGCCTATTCGCTGGCGCGCTGGGAGTTCAGGGGCAAGGAGCAGGTGGGCTTGTGGATCCTCGCGACCCGCATGGCGCCGCCCATCGCCTTCACCATCCCGTTCTTCCTCGCCTATCGCTATCTCGGCCTGAGCGACACGATCCTCGGCCTCGTCCTCATTTACCTCACCTTCAACCTCGCCCTCGTCATCTGGATGATGCAGACCTTCTTCGCGACCGTGCCGAAGTCGCTCGAGGAAGCCGCCTGGATCGACGGCTGCAGCGTCTGGGGCGCCTTCCTGCGCATCACCCTGCCGCTGACCGCCCCGGGGCTCGCCGCCACCGCGGTGCTCTGCTTCATCTTCTCCTGGAACGACTTCTTCTATGCCCTGATCCTGACGCGGACGAACGCCCAGACCGCCCCGGTCGCGATCGTCAACTTCATCCAGTACGAGGGCTACGAGTGGGGCAAGATCGCCGCCGGCGGCACGCTGGTGATGATGCCGGTCGTCGTCTTCACGATGCTGGTGCGCACCTATCTGGTCCGCGGCCTCACGGCTGGCGGGATCAAGGACTGACCCTTCAGCGAGACGGAAAGAGGAAAGCATGAGCAAGGAGGCAGTGGGCTATATCGGCCTCGGGCACATGGGCTCGGGCATGGTCCGGAACCTGCTCGCCAATGGCTGGCCGGTGGTGGTCCACGACCAGCGGACCCAGGCGGTCCAGGCCATGGTCAAGGAGGGGGCCACGGCCGCGGGGTCGGCCCGCGAGGTGGCCGAAAGCTGCCGCGTCGTCCTCTCCAGCCTGCCCGACCCGGCGGCGGTCGATGCCGCGGCCCTGGGCGAGGGCGGCATCATCGAGGGCATCCAGAAGGGCGGCGTCTACATCGACCTCAGCTCGATCGATCCCAACACGTCGAGGAAGGTGCACGCAGCCCTGGCCGAGAAGGGGGCCAGGATGCTCGACTGCCCGGTCGGCAAG
>JACKIN010000021.1 GCA_020638495.1 Geminicoccaceae bacterium
CGGCTTCGGCTCCTACTGCGAATCCGGCCAGGTGATCCCGGTTCGCTATGAGGGCCAGGAGGGCGGCTACGTGCATGCGATGTATCTGAACGACGAAGCGCCCATCGCCGGCGGGCGCGAGATCTGGGGCTTTTCGAAGAAGCTGGCCGAGCCGGCCCTTCGGGTCGAGAAGGACACGCTGGTCGGCACGCTCGACCTGGGCTCCGTGCGCCTCGCCACGGGCACCATGGGCCGCAAGCACAAGGCGCTCGATCCGGCCGGGGTGCTGGCCAGCTTCGAGGCGCCGAGCTTCCTGCTCAAGATCATCCCGCATGTCGACTGCACGCCGCGCGTCTGCGAGCTGGTCCGCTACTTCCAGCAGGACATCAGGATCAAGGGCGCCTGGTCCGGCCCGGCCGGGCTCGAGCTGCATGACCACGCCCTGACCCCGGTGGCGGCCCTGCCGGTGCCCGCGACGCTTTCGGCCGTGCATGTCCTGGCCGATCTCACCCGCCGCCTCGGCGAGGTCGTGCACGACTATCTGGCGGCCGCCTGGACCGGGCCGCGACAGCCGATCACATGGGGAAACACGACATGAACCTGAAGGACAAGGTCTGCATCATCACCGGTGCCGCGAGCGGCATCGGCAAGGGGATCGCCGAGCGCTTCGTCGCCGATGGCGCCAGGGTGGCGATCGCCGACCTCGAGGCCGACGCCGCCGATCGGGCGGCCGCCGAGCTCACCGGCAAGGGGCCGGGATCGGCCATCGGTGTCACCATGAACGTCACCGACGAGGCTCAGGTGAACGCCGGTGTCGCCCGGGTCGTCGAGGAATGGGGCCGGATCGACGTGCTGGTCTCGAATGCCGGGGTGCAGATCGTCCACAGGCTCGAGAACTTCCCGTTCGCCGACTGGAAGAAGATGCTGGCGATCCATCTGGACGGCGCCTTCCTCACCTCGAAGGCCTGCCTGCCGCACATGTACAAGGAGGACGGCGGCTCGATCATCTTCATGGGCTCGGTGCATTCCTGGGAGGCCTCGCCGCTCAAGTCGGCCTATGTCACCGCCAAGCACGGCCTGCTCGGCCTATCGCGCGTCATCGCCAAGGAGGGTGCGGCGCGTGGTGTGCGCGCCAACGTCATCTGCCCGGGCTTCGTCCGCACCCCGCTGGTCGACAAGCAGATTCCCGAGCAGGCACGGGACCTCGGCATTTCCGAGGAGGAGGTCGTGAAGAAGATCATGCTCGGCGAGACCGTCGACGGCGAGTTCACGACGATCGAGGACGTTGCCGAGGTGGCCTGGCTCTTCGCCGCCTTTCCGTCGAATGCGCTGACCGGCCAGTCGCTGAAGGTCAGCCATGGCTGGTCCATGACCTGAGCGTTCGCCGGCAAACCACGACAGGCACGGAAGAGAAAGGGGAGTGGCATGGCGAGGCTCATCGACGGCAAGGCGGCGGCGCTGGCCCTGCGGATCGAGGTCGCCCGGGCGGTCGAGGGCTTCGTGGCGGAGCAGGGCCGGCGGCCCGGCCTCGCCGTCGTCATTGTCGGCGACCATCCGGCGAGCCGCGCCTATGTCAGGACCAAGACGCGCATGGCGGAGGCCGCCGGTATCGCCGCCCGGCTGATCGAGCTGCCGGCCGACATCCAGACCGCTGCCCTGCTCGAGCGGATCGGCGAGCTCGACGCCGATCCCGCCGTGCACGGCATCCTGGTCCAGCTGCCCTTGCCGGAAACGATCGACGAGGCGCAGGTGCTCCTCGCCGTCTCGCCCAAGAAGGACGTCGACGGCTTCCACCCGGCCAATGTCGGCGCCCTCTTCAGCGCCACCCGGCCGGACCCCGACCGGCTGCTCGTGCCCTGCACGCCGCTCGGCTGCCTGCATCTCCTGCGCCAGACCCTGGGGGCGGAAGGGCTCAGGGGCCAGGAGGCGGTCATCGTCGGCCGCTCCAACATCGTCGGCAAGCCGCTGGCCGCCCTCCTGCTCGCCGCCGACTGCACCGTCACGGTGGCGCACTCGCGCACCCGGGATCTCGCCGACGTCTGCCGCCGCGCCGATATCCTGGTCGCCGCCGTCGGCCGGCCGGGCCTCGTCCGTGGCAGTTGGGTGAAGCCCGGTGCTGCCGTCATCGATGTCGGCATCAACCGCATCGAGGCCGAGGATGGCGGCAGCCGTCTCGTCGGCGACGTCGCCTTCGCCGAGGCGGAGCAGGTCGCCGGCGCCATCACCCCGGTGCCGGGCGGGGTAGGTCCCATGACCGTCGCCTGCCTGATGCGCAACACGCTGACCGCCGCCCGCCTGCAGTCCGGCGCCGGCGGGTAGCGGGAGGTCGCCCGTCGCGCGTCCATCGGGGTCGCGCGGCCGCTGTCCGGCGCCGTAGCTCGGGCGACGGGCTCAGGCGACCGCGGCGGTGGCCGTCGTCGTCTCGGGCGGTATCACCGTCTCGCTGCGCGGCTCGGGGTCCTTCAGCACGTAGCCCCGGCCCCAGACCGTCTCGATATAGTGCTGGCCGCCGGTGCCGGTCGCGATCTTCTTCCGGAGCTTGCAGATGAAGACGTCGATGATCTTGAGCTCCGGCTCGTCGATGCCGCCATAGAGATGGTCGAGGAACATCTCCTTGGTGAGCGTCGTGCCCTTGCGCAGCGAGAGCAGCTCGAGGATGTTGTATTCCTTGCCGGTGACGTGCAGCCGCTGGCCGTCCACCTCGACCGAGCGGCTGTCCATGTTGACGAGCAGCTTGCCGGTGCGGATCACCGATTCCGAATGACCCTTCGCCCGCCGCACGATGGCGTGGATGCGGGCCAGCATCTCGGCCTTGTTGAAGGGCTTGGTCAGGTAGTCGTCGGCGCCGTTGGTCAGGCCCCGCACCTTGTCGGTGGGGTCGCTGCGGCCGGAGAGGATCAGGACCGGCGTCTGCACCCGGCTCGCCCTGAGGCGGCGGACCACCTCGTAGCCGTCGATGTCCGGCAGGCGCAGATCGAGAATGATGATGTCGAAATCGTAGAGCTTGGCGAGCTCGATGCCTTCCTCGCCGCGATCCGTGGGCTCGAACACGATGTTCTCGGTGCGCAGGGCCGTCTCGATCAGCTTGGCCGATACCGGATCGTCCTCGATTACCAGTGCTCGCATGGTGTCTCCATCTGTCCCGCTCGTCCGTACGTTGCCGTAACCTTAAGACTGGTTTCCTTAAGGCTCTGTTAATGCGGCACGCCTAAATGTCCTTGCGACACGGCCGGATGCGCATGCCGGCGTGCGACGCTGGAGGCGGGGACCGGAACGATGGCGCGAAGGGCGGAATGAGCGAGGCCGAGGACGCCGCAGGCGGCGGGCCGTCAACGGCACCGCTGCTCGGCGAGGACGAGATCAGGGCTGCCCTGGGAGCCGTGCGCGGGCTCGAGACCTGGCGCTGCTTCGGCCGCGTCGCCGCCTGCCGCGGCCAGGTCGTCCGGGCCGCGGGCCTCGGCGGTCTGGTCGGCATCGGCGACGGCTGCGTGGTCGAGCGGCCGGGCGGTGCCGCGGTGGCGACCGAGGTGGTCGGCTTCGACGGGCCGGCGACGCTGCTCGCCCCCTATGGCGAGATAGCCGGGATCACGCATGGCGCCCGGGTCCGGGTCGAGCGGCGTCTCGAGGGGCTGCGGCCCGATGCGAGCTGGCGCGGCCGCGTGGTCGACGCCTTCGGCCATGCCCAGGACGGCGGGCCGCCTCTGCGGCCGGGGCGCCGGATCTATGCCGTCCAGGCGCCGCCGCCGCCGGCCGGCCAGCGGGCCGCGCTCGGCGGCCGTCTGGCGCTCGGCGTGCGCGCCCTCGACCTCTTCGCGCCGGTCTGCGCCGGCCAGCGGCTCGGCATCTTCGCGGGCTCGGGCGTCGGCAAGTCGAGCCTGCTCTCCATGCTGGCCAAGGCGGCGACCGCCGATGTCCTGGTGATCGGGCTGATCGGCGAGCGCGGCCGCGAGCTCAAGGAGTTCCTCGATCATACGCTCGGCGCCGAGGGCCGGGCGCGCAGCGTGGTGGTCGTCGCCACCTCCGACCAGCCGGCCATGACCCGCCGCCGCGCGGCCTACGCCACGCTCGCCATCGCCGAGCATTTCCGCGACCAGGGCGCGAACGTGCTCTGCCTCATGGACAGCGTCACCCGCTTCGCCATGGCGCTGCGCGAGATCCACCTCGCCGCCGGCGAGCCGCCGACCAGCAAGGGCTACCCGCCCAGCGTCTTCACCGAGCTGCCCCGCCTGCTCGAGCGGGCCGGGCCCGGGCGCGAGGGCAGCGGCACGATCACCGGCCTCTTCACCGTCCTGGTCGATGGCGACGACACCAGCGAGCCGATCAGCGACGCGGTGCGCGGCATCCTCGACGGTCACGTCGTGCTCGACCGGCGGATCGCCGAGGCCGGCCGCTTCCCGGCCATGGACGTGCTGAAGAGCCTGTCCCGCACCGCGCCGGGCTGCTACGCGCCGGCCGAGCGGAAGCTGGTCGCCGCCGCCCGCCGGCTGATGCAGAGCTACAGCGAGATGGCCGAGCTGATCGAGCTGGGCGCCTACCGGCCGGGCAGCAGCCCCCTGGTCGACGAGGCGGTCGCCCGCCGCCCCGCCCTCGAGGCGGTGCTGGCGCAGGGCATCGAGGAAGCGCAGGGGGCCGGCGATCCCTTCGCCCGGCTGGCCGAGGCCCTCGACGTCGACTGGCCGGCAGGCTGACCGTGAAGCGCGATCCGCTCGCCATTCTCGCCCGACTCGAACGGCAGACGCTCGATGCCCGGCGGGGGGCGATGGTCGAGGCCCAGGGCCGGCAGGATCGCCTGCGGGGCCGGGCGGCGCGCGACAAGGCGGCGTGGTCCGAGGCGGTGGAGCAGGCGGTGACCGCGGAGGCCGAGCTCGACCTCTGGGGTGCCCTCTCGCGCGGCACCCGTCACGTGCTCGACCGGGCCCTGGCGGAGCGGGACGCGCAGGCGACGGAGCTCGCCGAGGCCCGGGCGGCCCTGCAGGCGAGCCTCGTCGAGCTCAAGCGGCTCGATGTGCTGACCGAGCGTCGCCGCCAGCGCGACCACGCCGCCAGGGCGCTGCGCGAGCGCATCGAGCTCGACGACCTCGCGATCCTGCGGCACCGGCGGGAAAAAGGCGGCTGAGGGCCGGCTGCGACCGGCCTTTGAAGAGCCGGCTCAGTATTCCGGCGCCAGCTCCACCTCGATGCCGTCGAGCTCCTCGGAGAACTTGATCTGGCAGCTCAGGCGCGAGTTGTCGCGAACCTCGAAGCCCTCGTCGAGCATCATGTTCTCGTCGGCATCGGCCGGCGGCAGCTTGGCGAGCGTCCCGGCGTCCACATAGACGTGGCAGGTGGCGCAGGCGCAGCAGCCGCCGCAGGCCGCCTCGATCGGCAGGTCGGCCTCGCGGATGATCTCCATCACCGACCAGCCGATCTCGCCCTCGAGCTCGTGCTGGACGCCGTCGCGGTCGGTGACCTTCAGCTTCGCCATTCAGGCAACACCCAGTTTCTTGTGCAGATCGGAGCTGGAGGTGGTGTAGCGGAACACCAGCCGCTGGTCCGGATGCGCGTTCTTGAACGCCTTCTGGCACATCAGCGCGGCCTCGTGGAAGCCCGAGAGGATCAGCTTGAGCTTGCCCGGATAGGTGATGATGTCGCCGATCGCGAAAAGACCCGGCTGGTTGGTCTCGAACGTCTCGGTATCGACATGGATCAGGTTGCGCTCGATGTTCAGGCCCCACTCGGCGATCGGCCCGAGCTCCATCTTCAGCCCGAAGAGGGCCAGGAGCGCGTCGCATTCGTGCCGGATCTCGCCGTCGGGCGTGCTGATCCGCACCGCTTCCAGTTGGCCGCCCGTGCCCTCCAGCCCGGCCACCTGGCCGAGCAGGAGCCGCGCCCGGCCGCTCTCGACCAGCTCGCGCATGCGCTGCACGCTGTCGGGGGCGGCGCGGAACTCGTCGCGCCGATGCAGGATGCCGATCGACGCGGTCAGGGGCTCGAGATTCAGGAGCCAGTCGAGAGCACTGTCGCCGCCGCCGGCGATCAGGAGATGGCGACCGCGGAAATCCTCCATCCGCCGGACCGCGTAGTAGAGCGACTTGCCCTCGAAGTCCTCGGCACCCGGCAGCGGCAGGCGGCGCGGCACGAAGCTGCCGGCACCCGCGGCGATCACCACGTTGGGGGTCTCGAAGACGGTGCCGGCGGTGGTCTCGAGCCGCCACTTGCCGTCCTCCAGCCGCTGCAGCGCCGAGGCCTGCTGGTCGAGATGGAAGACCGGCTCGAACGGCTTCGCCTGCTCGAGCAGGCGGTCGATCAGCTCCTGGCCGGTGCAGCGCGGCACCGCCGGGATGTCGAAGATGGGCTTCTCGGGATAGAGCTCGGCGCACTGCCCGCCGATCTTGTCGAGATTGTCGACCAGATGGCACTTGAGGCCGAGCAGCCCGGCCTCGAACACGGCGAAGAGCCCGATCGGCCCGGCGCCGATGATCACCATGTCGGTCTGTATTGGTTCCTGGGTGCTCGGTGATCCCGTCATCGCTGGCCCGCCGGACTTTCGGGTGATGGGTGCCGCCGGCACCCGGTGGGTTCGGCTAGCATCACCTTTCCCCTTCGGCAAGCCCGCTGGTCCGCCAGGGGGAGGCGGCGGGCTCAGCCCTGTGGCTGTGTGCTCCAGGCGATGCCCTCGGCCGGTGCCTCGAGCAGCCCGGCCAGCTCGTCGTCGAGCCGCATCAGCGTCAGCGACAGGCCGGCCATCTCGAGCGAGGTCACATACTCGCCGACGCGAACGTGGTGCGCCAGCACGCCGGCCCCGGAAAGGAGCTGCAGGAGGCGGCGGGCGACGACATGGCACTCCATGAAGGAGGTGGCACCGAGCCCGTTGACCAGGACGGCGCAGCGCTCGCCGGGCTGCAGCGCCAGCTCGCCCTGCAGCCGCTCGAAGAGCTGCCCGGTGACCCGGTCGGCCGGTTCGAGCGGCCCGCTCATGATGCCCTTCTCGCCATGGATGCCGAGGCCGATCTCCATTTCATCGGGTGCGATCGCGAAATTCGGCCGGAGGCTCGCCGGCAGCGAGCAGGGGGCCAGCGCCACGCCCATGCTGCGCATGGCGCCGACCGCCTTTTTCGCCACCCGCTCGACCTCGACCAGGGGCCAGCCGGCGGCGGCCGCGGCACCGGCGATCTTGAAGAGGAAGACGCCGCCGGCGATGCCGCGGCGCTCCTCGGCCCGCTCGACCGGGGCGGCGGCCACGTCGTCGGCGCCGAGCACGGTGCGGACGGCGATGCCCTCGGCTTCGGCCAGCTCGGCGGCCATGTCGAAGTTGAGCACGTCGCCGGCATAGTTGCCGTAGAGGAAGAGCACGCCCTCGGGGCCGGCGGCGGCCAGGGCGGCGGTCAGGATGGGCTCGGGCGTCGGCGAGGTGAAGACGTCGCCGATCACGGCAGCCGTGGCGAGGCCCCGGCCGACATAGCCGAGGAAGGCCGGCTCGTGGCCGGAGCCGCCGCCGACGACGATGCCGACCTTTGCTGCCGGCTCGCCGGCCGCGCGCAGGACCACGCGCCAGTCCTCGGGGTGCAGGCGGACGATCCCTGGGTGGACGGCGGCCACCCCTTCGACCATCTCGCGGACGATGTCGCCCGCCTCGTTCATCAGCTTCTTGGTGCGTGGCTCGTCCATGGTCGCCTTTTCCCCAACCGCCTGATCCGGCCCCGAGGATCGGGGGGAAGCGGCCGGGACGCAAGGCTCGGCTCGCCCGCCCTCTGGGGCGATCCGCTCCTCGCTTCCACCGAAGCGCCCGGCAGAGACCGCTTTGCCTCGGCGCCGATCGGCGCTATCGCTCTGGCGCGGCGCACCTGCTGATCTCGCCGCCTTCGAGCCCCGGGTGACCCTTCATGCGCGCCGTCTTCATCCATGCCGCCTACGACATCCGCCTCGGCGACCTGCCGGTGCCCAATGCCGGGCCCGGCCAGGTGCTGGTCGACATCGAGGCGGTGGGCCTCTGCGGCAGCGACCTGCACTACTACAAGGACGGCGGGATCGGCGGGACGCAGGTCATCGTCGAGCCCTTCGTGCCGGGCCACGAGGCGGCCGGTCGGGTGCGCGAGGCCGTTCCGGAGCGCGGCATCGCCGAGGGGGCGATGGTCGCCATCGAGCCGGCCTTCCCCTGCGGCGCTTGCGAATGGTGCCATTCGGGCCGCCACAACATCTGCCCGCATACGCTGATGATGGGCGGGCCGCCCAATCACGGCGCGCTCACCCGCACCGTGGCGCTGGCCCCGGGGCAGCTCTATGCCGTGCCGGAGGGCTTCTCGGCCTCGACCACGGCCCTGCTCGAGCCGCTGGGCGTCTGCATCCACGCCGTCGACCTCGCCCGGCCGCAATGGTTCGAGACCGTGGCGGTGCTGGGGGCCGGGACGATCGGGCTCGGCATCCTCCAGCTCCTGCGGCTCGCCGGCATCGCCGAGCCGATCGTCGTCGACCCGGTGGGCTATCGCCGCGAGAAGGCGCTCGAGCTGGGTGCCGCCACGGCGGTGGCGAGCGTCGCCGAGATCGATGGGCTGACCGCCGGGCGGGGGGCGGACCTCGTGCTCGAGGCGACCAACAGCCCCGCCGGCTTCGCCGATGCGACGGCGGCGGCGGCGATCGGTGGCCGGGTCGTGATCGTCGGCATTCCGGACGGCAACGCCTATACGTTCGAGGCGGCCACGCCGCGCCGCAAGCAACTGCAGGTGACCTTCTCCAGGCGCATGAACCACGTGCTGCCACGCGCCATCCGCCTCGTCGCCGAGGGCCGGCTCGACCCCGAGACGTGGGTAAGCCACCGGATCGGCCTCGATGGGGTGCCCGAGGCGCTCGACATGCTCGCCAATTACCGCGACCGGGCGCTCAAGGTCGTCGTCCAGCCGGACTGAGAGCCCGTGCGGCCGGCCACATCTGCGCAGGCCCTTGACAGGTGGCGGCGCTCTTCCGGATATGGACGAAGATTGTGCGGCCGAACGAACAAAAGTTCGCCGTGGAGGCGACCATGATCCGGCAATCCGCGCCTGTGGCCCGATCAGGAAACGCACGACGCCCGGCAGGCCGCGCCGGCGGCGGCTGACGGGGCACCGTTCGGCGGCAGCGAGGGACCATGGACCAGGATCTCGTCATCGGCATCGACAGCAGCACCACCGCCACCAAGGCCACGGCCTGGGACCGGTCGGGCAACCTCGTGGCCGAGGGGCGTGCCGCCATCCCGCTCGCCAACCCGGCACCCGGCTTCTACGAGCAGGATGCGCAGGACTGGTGGCGCTCCCTCTGCGCCGCGCTCGCCGAGCTCGGCCGCCGGGTCGACACGCACCGGATCGCTGCCCTCGCGATCGCCAACCAGCGCGAGACCTTCGTTCCGGTCGACGCCGAGGGTGAGCCGCTGCGCCCGGCCATCACCTGGCTCGACGAGCGCGGCCGCGACGATGTCGTGCTGCTCTCGAAGAAGCTCGGCCGCGAGCGCCTGCGCCAGATCACCGGCAAGACGCCGGACCCGACGCCGTGCCTCTATGCGCTGCACTGGATGCTCCGCAAGGAGCCCGGGCTCTACCGCCGCACGGTCCGTTTCCTCGACGTGCACGGCTTTCTCGTCCACCGGCTGACCGGGCTCTATCGCACGAGCTGGGCGAGCGCCGACCCGACCGGTCTCTACGACCTCGCCGCCAAGGCCTATAGCGAGCCCATCCTCGATGCCCTGCAGCTCGAGGAGAAGCAGCTCGCCACGGCTCTCCAGCCCGGCACCGTGCTCGGCGAGGTGACCGGTGAGGCGGCCGAGGAGACCGGTCTCCAGCCCGGCACGCTGGTGATCGCCGGCGGCGGGGACGGCCAGGCCGGCGGGCTCGGCACCGGCACGCTCCAGCCGGGCCGGGCCTACCTCAATCTCGGCACGGCCGCGGTCTCCGGCGTCTACAGCGCGACCTACGCCACGGACCCGGCGTTCCGCACGCTGACCAGCGTCTCCGGCGAGGGCTACATCCTCGAGCTCTGCGTGCGCACCGGCACGTTCCTCACCGACTGGTTCGTCAAGAACGTGTTCGCCGTCGACCCGGTGGCCGAGCCCGGCATCTACGACGCGCTCGAGGCCGCGGCCGGCAAGCTGCCCGTCGGTGCCGACGGGCTCCTCCTGCAGCCCTACTGGAGCGGCGTCATGAACCCCTGGTGGGACCAGGACGCGCGCGGGCTGATGCTCGGCCTGTCGTCGGCGCACGGCCAGGCGCACCTCTACCGGGCGATGATGGAAGGCCTCGCCCTCGACGAGGCCATGGGCATCGCCGAGATCGAGCGGGTCACCGGCGAGCGGGTCGACGAGCTCGTGACCATCGGCGGCGGTGCCAGGAGCGAGCTCTGGTGCCGGATCATCGCCGACGCGACCGGCAAGGTGGTGGCCCGGCCGGCGACGGTCGAGGCGACCGCGCTCGGTGCCGCGATCGCGGCCGCGAAGGCCTGCGGCTGGTTTGCCGACGCTGCCGCCGCTGCCGCTGCCATGACCGGCCGGATCGAGGACCGGATCGAGCCGGAGCCGGCGAACCTGGCGCTCTACGGCGAGCTCTTGGAGATCTACCGCACGCTCTATCCGGCGACCCGCGAGGCGCAGGCCGCCCTCGCCGCCTTCCGCCATCGAACGGCTGCAGCGACATGAGCAGCGGCGACGCGCTCATCCAGGATTTCGTCGCCGGCCGCTACCGGGCAATCGAGACGGGCCTGCCGGTCCAATGCCCGATCCGCGCCATCGTCACCGCCCCCAGCCTCGCCGGCCGGGAGGCGGAGCTGCTGCGGGGCATCGGGCTCGCCAAAAACGGGTCGGGCGGCACGATCGGCGTGGTCAGCGACGAGAACACGAGGGACGTGCTCGGCGACCGGGTCGAGCGGGCACTCCCCGGCTGCCGTTCCGTCGTGCTCGACCACCCCCACGCGGACGAGGCGACGGCCGCCGACCTGCGCGAGCGCACCCGGCATTGCGATGCCCTCGTGGCCGTGGGCTCGGGCACGCTCAACGACCTCTGCAAGCACGTCACCCATGGCGACGGCCGCCCCTGCGCCGTCTTCGCCACCGCTGCCTCGATGAACGGCTACGTCACCGGCACGGCCTCCATCACCCGGGGCGACTTCAAGCACAGCCTGCCGTCCCATGCGCCGCGCGGCGTCTTCCTCGACCTCCAGGTCCTGGCGGCCGCCCCGCCGCGGCTCACCCGCGCCGGGCTCGGCGACGCGCTCTGCCGCGGCACCGCCCAGATCGACTGGCTCCTCTCGCATCTCCTGCTCGACACCGCCTATGCGGAAAGCCCGTTCGCCATGCAGCGCGTCGACGAGCCGAAGCTCCTGGCCGCCGCACCCCGCCTGCTCGACGGCGACCTGGCGGCGATGGCCACGCTGGTTCATGTCCTCACCCTCGGCGGGCTCGGCGTCGTGGTCACCGGCACCAGCCACTCGGGCTCGATGGGGGAGCATGGCATCAGCCACTACATCGACATGTTCGCCCGCCCGCACCCGGGCTCCCTGCACGGTGCCCAGGTCGGCGTCGCCACGCTCACCATGGCCCGGCTGCAGGCGCAGTTGCTGGCGGAGGAGGCGCCGCCGGTGCTGCGGGCGAGCCGGATCGACGACGCGGCGCTGGCCGAGCGCTACGGCGCCCAGGCCGCGGCCTGCCGCAAGGCGCTCGAGGCCAAGGCATTGACCGGCGAAAGGCTCGCCGCCGCCAATGCGCGGCTGGCGGAATCCTGGGCCGACTGGCGCCATAGGCTGGCCGCCCTCGCCATCCCGGTCGACCGGCTCGAGGCGGCGCTCTTGTCCATCGATGCTGCCCGGACCGGGGCCGATCTCGGGCTCGAGCCCGCCGCGTACCGGGCCGCCGTCGCCCATGCGCACGAGATCCGCGACCGCTTCGGCTTTCTCGACCTCGCCGCCCATGCGGGGCGGCTAGAGGCGTTCGCCGCCGGCGAAGGGTAGGGGAATCGTGGGCACCGTCCTCGTGCTCGGCGCCGGGGTCATGGGCAGCGCCTTCACCCTGCCGCTGGCCGATGCCGGCACGACCGTCCGGCTGGTCGGCACGCATCTCGACACGGCGCTGATCGACGGCCTGCGCGCCACGGGCGTCCACCAGCGGCTGAAGGCGCCACTGCCGGCGGCGGTCGAGACCTTCCACCACCACGAGCTGGCCCTGGCCCTCGACGACAGCGTCGAGCTGGTGGTGCTCGGGGTCAGCTCGGCCGGCATTGCCTGGGCGATCGACCGGCTGCGCCCGCTGCTGTCCGCGAAGCGGCCGGTCCTGCTGCTGACCAAGGGGCTCGCTGCCGACGGAAGGCGGATCGGCATCCTGCCGGAGCCGGTCGAGGCGGCGCTGGGCTGCCCGACCGGGGCGGTGGGCGGGCCCTGCATCGCCGGCGAGCTGGCGGTTCGCCGGGCGACGAGCGTCGTCATGAGCTTCGCCGACCCGGCGCTGATCCGGCAGGTGCTGGCGCTGACCGCCGCCCCCTACTACCACGCCCGCGCCAGCGCCGACCTCGTCGGCACCGAGGTCTGCGCCGCCTTCAAGAACTTCATGGCGCTCGGCATCGGCGCCGCCCGGGGCATGGCCGACGTGGCCGGGCCCGCTGACAACGGCGCCGCCATGCACAACCCGGCGGCCGGGCTCTTCACCCAGGCGGTGCTCGAGCTCGGCCGGCTGAACGCGCTCCTCGGCGGCACGCCCGCGAGCGTCCACGGCCTCGCCGGCACGGGCGATCTCTACGTCACGGTCCAGGGCGGCCGGAACAGCCGCATGGGCCGGCTCCTCGGCGCCGGCTGGGTCTATTCCAGGGCCAAGGCCGAGCGCATGGCGGAGGACACGGTCGAGGGCGCCGAGCTGGCGCTCGCGGTCGGCCCGACGCTCAGGGCGATGCTCGACCGAGATGACCTGCGAGCCGACGACCTGCCCTTGACCCTCGCCATCCTCGATGCCATCGGCGAGGATCGGCCCCTGGTGCTGCCCTGGGCCGCCTTCCACCAGCGCGGCCCGGGTGCCGCCTGACCGGCCCGACCCCTTGCCCGAGAGCGCTTCCTTCGACCGCGTCGAGCAGCTCCGCACCCGGATCGCCTGGCTCTACTATGTCGAGGGCCTGACCCAGAGCGACATCGCCGACCGCGTCGGCCTCAGCCGGGTCCGGGTCAACCGCGAGCTCGCGGTCTGCCGCGAGCGCGGCATCGTGCAGATCCGCATCAATTCCAGGCTCGCCACCTGCGTCGCCCTCGAGCGCCGGCTGATCCGGCATTTCGGGCTGAAGGACGCGGTGGTCGTGCCGACGCCGGAGGATCCGGCCCTCCTGCCGGGCATCATCGGCATGGCGGCCGGCCAGTATGTCTCCGACCGTCTGGCCGCCGGGATGAGCATCGGCGTCGGCTGGGGGCGGACCCTGCTCGGGTCGCTCAAGGCCATCGAGCGACGCAACGTCCCCGGCCTCTCGGTCGTCTCGCTGATGGGCGGGCTGACCCGGGCATCGGCGATCAACACCTACGAGACGGCGTCCCGCTTCGCCGATCTCTTCGGCGCCGACTGCTATTATCTCGCCGCGCCCACCTTCACCTCCTCGCCCGAGAGCCGCGCCACCTTCATCGAGCAGGCGGCGATCAAGGACGTGCTCGACCGGGCCCGCAAGGTCGACCTGGCGCTGGTCAGCGTCGGCGGGCTCGGCCCTGATGCCACCATCCGCCGCCTCGACATGCTGAGCGCGGATGAGCTGGATTCGCTCGTCGAGGCGGGTGCGCTCGGCGACAGCCTCGGCCATTTCATCGACGCCGCCGGTCGGCTGGTGGACCACCCGATCAACCACCGGGTCATCGGCCTCGCCCCGGCCGAGCTCTCGGACGTGCCGACCGCCATCCTCGCCTCGGGCGGGCCGGACAAGGACCGGGTCATCGGCGCCGTGCTCGGGGCGCGCTTCCTCAACGTCGCGATCATCGACGAGGCGACCGCCGAACGGCTGCTGGCCCGCGCCTGAGTCCGGCGCTATCTCCAGGGTGATCGCCCGAGCGGAACCGGAGAGCCGCCCCATGCCGTCCGATGTCGAACGCGAGCTCGTCGATTGGCTGATCGGCGCCGCGCTGGACCTCACCGACGAGCAGACGCTGTTCGCCGGGCTGTGCGACCGGCTGAGCCTGGCGGGGGTCGGGATCACCCGGGCCTATCTCGCCTCCGAGGTGCTGCACCCGCTGATCGGGGCGCGCGGCTTCATGTGGCAGGGCGAAGGGGCCGTGCGCGAGGATTACGGCCACGACGGCATTGGCGTGGTCGATCCGAACTGGCGGCGGAGCCCCTTCTTCCACATGCTGGACCGGAGCCTCGACCGGCTGCATGTGCGGCTCGACGCGAGCCTCGAGCCCGGACGCTTTCCGCTCCTCGACCGGCTCAAGGCGCAAGGCTGCACCGACTATCAGGCATTCGGCCGGCGCATGGTCTCGACCGCGGCGATCGGCGGTCAGGACGGCATCCTCACCTCGTGGACCACCATGCGGCCGGGCGGCTTCGAGGCCGGAGAGACCGCGCTCATCGAACGCTGCATGGCGCCCCTGGCACTGGCCTTCAAGGGGTTCCGCGGCGTCGACACCGCCCGCACCCTGGCCTGCACCTATCTCGGCAAGGATGCCGGCAGCCGGGTGCTGGCCGGCGAGATCCGGCGCGGCGAGCCGGTCACCATCGAGGCGGTGCTCTGGTATTCGGATCTCGAGGGCTTCACGCGGATCGCCGACACCACGCCGCCCGACCGGCTGATGGCGCTGCTCAACGCCTATGCGGAGGTGCTGGTCAGCGTCGTCGATGGCCGTGGCGGCGACGTGCTCAAGTTCATGGGCGACGGCATCCTCGCCCTTTTCCGGGGGGACGACGCGGCCGCCCGCGCCCTCGATGCGGCGATCGCCGCCCAGCGCGCGGTCGGCGAGCTGAACGCGGCGCGCCGGGCGGCCGGCGAGCCGGTCACGGAGTTCTATCTCGGCCTGCATCGCGGCGACGTGCTCTACGGCAATATCGGCAGCCGCGAGCGGCTCGACTTCACGGTGATCGGCCCGGCCGTCAACGAGGTGGCGCGGATCGAGGCGATGTGCCGCTCGCTCGACCGGCGGGTGGTCGTCTCGAGAGCATTCGCCGAGACGGCCGGCGCTGCCCGGGATCGGCTCGTTTCGCTCGGCCGCTACGCGCTGCGGGGCGTCGGCCGGGCCCAGGAGCTCTACACCATCGACCCCGGGATGCTGGGCCTCGACTGAGCGGGCGGCGGTTGTCGGGCAGCCCGGCGCATGCGACACCTGCCTGCCGGTCCACCGTCAGGCAGGAGAGCCCGCAACGATGATCGAGACGATGCTGATCGCGATCCTGATCGGCTCGGGCCTGCTCGTCCTCTCGATCCTCACCAGCCTCGTCTCGTTCCGCATCGGCGCCCCGCTGCTGCTGCTCTTCCTGGTCATCGGCCTGCTGGCGGGCGTCGATGGTCCGGGCGGCATCGCCTTCGACGACAGCTCGGGCACCTATTTCATCGGCAGCCTGGCGCTGGCGATCATTCTCTTCCACAGCGGCTTCGAGACCCGCTGGCAGACCCTGCGCAACGCCGCCGGGCCGGCGGTCGTCCTGGCGACGTTCGGGGTCCTGCTGACGGCAGGGATGGTGGGCGCCGCCGCCCATCTCCTGCTCGGCCTGCCCTTGCCGGAAGCGCTGCTGCTCGGTGCAATCGTCAGCTCGACCGATGCCGCCGCCGTCTTCTTCCTGCTGCGGGTCGGCGGCATCACCATCCGTGACCGGGTGCGCTCGACGCTGGAGGTGGAATCCGGCTCCAACGATCCGATGGCGATCTTCCTCGTCGTCGTCCTGCTCGAGCTGATCCTCTCGGGCGCCGGGCTCGACACGCTCGGGCCGAGCCTGCTCCATGCCTTCGCCCTGCAGATGGGCCTCGGCCTCGTGGCCGGCCTCGCCGGCGGCTGGCTGATCGTCAAGGGCATCAACCTGATCGAGCTCGAGCCCGGCCTCTACCCGATCGCCGTGCTCGGCGGCGCCCTCATGCTGTTCGCGCTCACCGGGCTCCTCGGCGGCAGCGGCTTCCTCGCGGTCTATGTGGCCGGCCTCGTCGCCGGCAACATGCGGATCCGCGCCCGGCCGCATCTGCACCGCTTCCAGGACGGCCTCACCTGGCTCGCCCAGATCGTGATGTTCCTGCTGCTCGGCCTCTTCGCCACGCCGTCGACCTTCGGCGAGATAGCGCTCCCGGTCATCGTCCTCGCCATCCTGCTGGTGGTCCTGTTCCGGCCGCTCGCCGTCACCCTCTTGCTGCTGCCGTTCGGCTTCAGGCGCAACGAGGTGGCCTTCATCAGCGTGGTCGGCCTGCGCGGCGCCGTCTCGATCCTGCTCGCCATCATGCCGATCATGGCCCGGCTGGAGCACGGCCAGACGCTCTTCAACGCGGCCTTCCTCATCGTCCTCGTCTCGCTCCTCACCCAGGGCTGGAGCATCCGCCCGCTGGCCCGCTGGCTCGGTGTCGTCGTGCCGCCGCGCCAGGGCCCGGTCGACAAGGTCGAGCTGGAGCTGCCCGGCACGGCGCACCACGAGCTCGTGGTCTACCACATCACCGAGGGCAGCCCGGTCGCCCGCGGCCATCGCCTGCCGCGCTGGGCCCGGCCGTCGCTGGTGGTGCGGGGCGGCCGCTCGCTCAGCGTGCATCAGGCGGGGCACCTCCAGCCCGACGACTATGTCTACATCTTCACGGCGCCGAGCTTCATTCATCTGCTCGACCGCCTGTTCGCCAGCCGCGCCGCGCTCGACCCCGCCGACATCGACTTCTACGGCGAGCTGCCGATCGTGCCGGACGCGCCGGTCGCGGCCCTGGCCGCCACCTATGGCCTGGCGATCGAGACGGATCCCACGACACCACGCATCGCCGACTACCTGGAGCAGCGCCTCGGCGGCCATCCGGAGCCCGGCGACCGGCTGACGCTCGGTGCCGTCGACCTCATCGTGCGCAGCGTCGACGACGCGGGCCGGATCGCCGAGATCGGCCTCTCGTTCCGGCCCATCGAGGAGGCGACACGACAGGGCGGGACACTGGCCCGCATGCGGCGTCTCCTGGTCGGCCGCCCGCAGGCCGCCCCGATCGCCGAGCCGGAGGAAGCCCCGAAGGCGCCCTAGCCTGCTAGAGCGGCGCCACCGGTTGCGGGGCGGCGTCGTAGCAGCCGAGCACCGACTGGTCCATGTCGACCAGCGAGCCCGTCATCATGCCGCTCTCGTCCGAGGCGAGGAAGGCGATGGCGCGCGCCACCTCGCTGGTCTCGAGCAGCCGGCCGAAGGGCAGACGCTCGCTGGCAGCGTCGAGCCAGCCGTCCGGGGCATTGTGCGCGCGCTTCTGGATGGCGTGCTCGCCCGGCGTGTTCATCCAGCCGATATTGAGCCCGTTCACCCGGATCCGGTCGCGCATCAGCGAGTAGGCGACATTCTTCGTCAGCCCGGCCAGCGCTGCCTTGGAGGCGGAGTAGGCGCAGGTGAAGGGCTGGCCGCCATGGCTCGACATGGAGAGGATGTTCACCATGGTGCCGGCGATCTTCTCGCGCCGCATGATGGTCGCCGTGTCCTGCATCAGGAAGAAGGGTGCGCGCACGTTGATCGCGAACATCCGCTCGTAGAGCTCGGGGCTCGTGTCGAGGATGGTGCCGCGATCGGTGATGGCGGCGACGTTGACCAGGCAGTCGACGCGGCCGAAAGCGTCGTCCGCCGCCTTCGCCACCTTGCGCACATGGTCGAGCTCGCCGAGATCCGCCGCGACGAAAAGGGCCTCGGCCCCGGCTGCCGCGAGATCGGCCCGCACCCGCTCGCCCTTTTCGGCGTTGCGGCCGCAGATCACGACGCCCCTGGCCCCGCGCTCGACGAAAAGGCGGGCCGTCGCCTCGCCCAGCCCCTGCGTGCCGCCGGTGACGATCGCCACCTTGCCTTCGAACCCACCGCTCATGCCTGCCTCCCCGACCTGTTCCCGTCCTGGCCGCAACCTACCAAGCGGCGGTCGCCCAGGCCAGCGCCGCCGTCAGGTGCCGGAGGCGGCGAGCCCGCCGGCCGCCGGCGTCGCCCGCCGCTCGCCGTGCCGGAGGAAGAGGCGGCGCAGGAAGCCCAGGATCATCGCATTGCGCATGCGCCGGGCCTCGGTCATGATCGCGCTGACATGGACGGGGTCGTAGGCTCCGGCGAGCTGCCGGTCGGTGGTCATCGTCTTGGCTCCAGTCGCGGCGCTGTGCAGGCGCCTTGTTGTCCCTTGTTGCACTGCAGCATACTTGGCCATCCAACGCCCCGGGGGCAACCGGCCGTTCGTGCATGGCTCGGTTGCGCGGCCGTTTCACCCTTTGATCATGAAGCTGGCCAGTCGGGCACACCCCCGGGTCCGCGCGGCCCGGTGCATCGCCCGGATCCGGCCATAGGCACGGCCGTCGCCCACAGCGATGCCGGCGAGGCCGAGGGCGTCGCACGTCGCGGCGAGCGCCGGATCGGCAATGGCTGCGGCGAGGGCGCGTCGCAGCGCCGCCACCGTGCGCCGGCCGGTCCCGGCGGCGGTCACCAAGGGCAGGGCGGGGGCGGGCGGCGTGGCGGCCAGCACGCGCAGCCCGGCCACGGCGGCCGGGCGATGGCGGGCGAGCAGGGCGAAGGTGACGCAGTCGATCGCCGCACAGTCGGCGCGGCCCTCGCGCACGGCCGCGAGCGACGCCGCGTGCGCCCCCGTCTCGACGATGCCCGAGAAGAAGGGCCGGCCGGCGGCGAAGGGCACGGTCGCCGCCGCCAGCGCGTTGGCCCCGGACTGCGAATGCGGCGCGTTGACCGCGGCCCGCGAGCCCTCGAGTTCGGCGAGGCTCGTCGTGCTCGCCCCCTCGCGCACCACGACCCAGGACCGGTAGCTGCCACCTTCGCAGCCCGAAATCGCGTAGGCCGGCGTCGCCACGAACCGCACGCGGTCGGCCAGCAGCGTCGTGAAGGGCAGGCCGCAGGCCTGCGCGAGGAGGAGCCCGGGGTCGGTCCAGAGCCCGATCAGGTCGTCACCGCGCCGCAGCTCTGCCGGCACGCCCGGCACTCCGGCCGTCCGGAGGCGCAGGGCCACCGCCTGCCAGAGCCGGTCGGTCGCCGGCCGCAGCTCCGGCAGGTCGTACATCGGCAGCGCGGCAATGCGCTCCCCGGCACGGCTCAATTCGCCACCTGCTCCAAGCCGGTGCGGGCGCGGCATTTCGTCTGTTCAACTAGGGGTTGTGGACGCCGTCGCATGTCGCGTGCTAGATAATCCCGTCGATTTTTCGACATTCTATTTTGAGGAGCGTGGATGACGATCGATAGCGGGACGGTCCTGGAGATCGGAGAGAACCTCGTCGAGGAAATCGACGGCTTCGAGATGGCGTTCCCGGCGGGTGCCTATCGAGCCCTGCCGGTGCCGAGCGCCGCCCTCGACAGCGATCAGGGCGGGGCGACGAACGCCGACGCCGACCGCTATCTGCTCCTGCCCGTTGGCCGCGAGCGCGTCCATCCGATCTCCGCCGAGGGCCTGGGTCAGCTCGTCGAGCTCGACAGCGTGACGGTCGCCCGGGCCGATTGAGGAGCGCCGGCCAGCTTCAGCTCGCGATGGAGAGCCCCGCCGCTGCCGCCGCCTCGCTGAGCGCCGCCATGCCGATCTCGGCCATCTTCAAGGGATTGGCCTTCTTCGGGTCCTGCTCGGCCTCGATCACCACCCAGCCCGAATAGCCGATGGTCTTGAGCGACTTCATGAAGGCGCCGAAGTCGATCGAGCCGTCGCCGGGCACGGTGAAGACGCCCTCGAGCACGCCCTTGAGGAAGCTCCAGTCCTCCGCCTTCAGCTTCTTCAGCACGTCCTTGCGGATGTCCTTGGTGTGGACGTGGTTGATCCGCCTGCCCCAGCGCTCGGTGGTGGCGAGCACGTCGCCGCCGGCGAAGGTCAGGTGCCCGGTGTCCAAAAGCAGCCCCACCGGCGCGTCGGTGCTCTCCATGAGCAGGTCGATCTCCTCCTCGGTCTCGATCACCGTGCCCATGTGGTGGTGGAAGGTCATCGGGCAGTGCTCGGCCTGCAGAAACTCGGCGAATTTCGTCAGCTTCTCGCCGTAGCGCCTGATCTGGTCCGGCGTCAGCTTCGGCCGCTGCGACACCGGCGTGTCGATCAGGCCCTGCACCGTGCCCACCGTCTCGGCATAGACCATGACCGGGCAGCCCATCGCCTGGTAGAGGGCGAGCTGCTCCTTGATCAGGCTCTTCTCCTCCTCGACCGTCACCTCGAGCAGCCGGCCGGAGAACCAGCCCGAGACCAGCTCGAGCTGGTGGTCCGCCATGATCGGCTTCAGCAGCTTGGGGTCCATCGGGAACTTGCCGCCCTTCTCGACCCCGCTGTAGCCGGCCTGCCGCGCCTCCTTCAGGCACTGCTCGAGGGTGATGTCGCCGCCGAGCTCCGGCAGGTCGTCATTGCTCCAGCCGATGGGGGCGATGCCGAGGCGGATGGCCATCCCTCAGACTCCCACCCGCTGCTTCTTCTTGCCGTCCAGGTGCGCTTTCCTGGCCTCCTGCACGGCCGGCCGCTCGCTCACCTCGGGCGTGCCGCACTCCCACCAGGAATTGTCGTTGCCGGTCCAGTCGGTCGGGTGCACGTCGATGTGGATCACCGTGGTGCGGTCGGCGGCCTTGGCGGTGCGCACCGCCTCCTCGAGATCGCCGATGCTCTGCACGCGGATGCCGATGGCCCCCATCGCCTCGGCATGCTTGGCGAAATCGACGCGGAAGGCGCCGTCGGCCGTGCGGCAGGTGTCGAGCGAGTTGTTGAAGGAGGGGACACCCTTCGCCCGCTGCAGCCGGTCGATGACGAGGAACCCGCCATTGTCGCAGACCACGACGATCAGCTTGTGACCCGTGAGCACCGACGAATAGATGTCGGAGTTCATCATCAGGTAGCTGCCGTCGCCGACCATGACGAAGACCTCGCGGTGCGGGTCGGCCATGGCCGCCCCCCAGCCGCCGGCCAGCTCGTAGCCCATGCAGGAATAGCCGAACTCGCAGTCGAACGTGCCGATGCCCTTGGCCCGCCAGCACATCGAAAGCTCGCCCGGCATGCCGCCCGCGGCGGTCAGCGCCAGGTCGCGCTCGCCGGCGAGCCGGCTCACCGCACCCACAACGTGCGCGTAGGTCGGCAGGGCCGCGTTGGTCGGCCCCGAGCGATGCTCGACATAGGCGTTCCACTTGGCATAGAGCGCCGCCCCGTGCTCGCGCCAGGCGGTGGGCGCCGCCCAGGAACCCAAGGCCGCGCCCAGCTCCTCGAGCCCCACCTTCGCGTCGCCGACCACGGGCAGGCTCTGGTGCTTGACCGCGTCGAAGCGCGCCGCGTTCAGGCCGATGAAATGCGTGTCCGGGGCGAAGAGCGTCCAGGAGCCGGTGGTGAAGTCCTGCAGCCGCGTGCCGACGGCCAGCACCACGTCGGCCTCGGCGGCGAGCTCGTTGGCGGAGGACGAGCCCATGATGCCGATCGGCCCGACATTCATGGGATGGTCGTGGAGCAGCACGGTCCGCCCGTTCAGCGTCTCGCCGACCGGGATGCCGTGCTTCTCGGCGAAGGCGGCGAGCACTGCCTCGGCGTCGCTCCAGCGCACCCCGCCGCCGGCGATGATGAGCGGCTTCTTCGCCGACTTGAGGAGCTGGACCGCCATCTTGAGCTGGACCGTGTCGGCCCGCCGCCGCTCGATGCGATGCACCCGCGTCTCGAAGAAGCGCTCCGGATAGTCGAAAGCCTCGGCCTGCACGTCCTGGCAGAGGCCGATGAAGGCGGGCCCGCAATCCGCGGGGTCCAGCATCATGGCGAGCGCCTGGGGCAGGGACTGGATGATCTGCTCCGGCCGGGTGATCCGGTCCCAGTAGCGCACCACCGGCTTGAAGGCGTCGTTCACCGAGATCGTCGGGTCGCCGAAATGCTCGACCTGCTGCAGCACCGGGTCGGGGGCGCGGCTGACATAGTAGTCGCCCGAGAGCAGCAGGAGCGGCAGGCGGTTGGTGTGGGCGACGGCGGCCGCGGTCACCATGTTGGTCGCACCCGGCCCGATCGAGCTCGTCGCGATCATGATCTGCCTGCGCTTCCTCGCCTTGTTGTAGCCGATCGCGGCCAAGGCCATGGACTGCTCGTTCTGCCCGCGCCAGGTCGGCAGGTCGTCCTGCACGGCCTCCAGCGCCTCGGAGAGGCAGGTCACGTTGCCGTGGCCGAAGATGGCGAAGACGCCCGGGAAGAGCGGCACCTCGTGGCCGTCCACCACCGTCCGCTGGGCCACCAGCCACCTCACCAGCGCCTGGGCCATGGTCAGCCGAACCGTCCGCATAGCACCCCTCCCTCAGAATTGCCGAGCCGCCCGGGCGGCGCTCAACCTCTAGCAGGCCGCGCCGGCGCCGTGAAGCCGGGGAATGAAACGCACGTTCCATTTGCGTCGACAAGCGGAACAAACTATTCAGGCGGCGCAGGCCCGGACCCCAGGGAGGAACATCGCCATGCTGCGCTTCGCGCTCTTCGGCGCCGGCCGGATCGGCCGGATGCACGCCGACAATCTCGTCCGCCACCCGAAGGCCGAGCTCGCCTATGTCTACGACGTGGTGGGCGAGGCGGCCAAGGGCTGCGCGGCCAGGCACGGGGCCATGGTCGCCTCCAGCATCGAGCAGGCGCTCGGCGACAGCG
The DNA here is from genome assembly GCA_020638495.1 of Geminicoccaceae bacterium. GTDB lineage: Bacteria > Pseudomonadota > Alphaproteobacteria > Geminicoccales > Geminicoccaceae > SLRI01. The sequence goes on from JACKIN010000021.1 coordinate 22,662, forward strand.
CGGTCGATGCCGTGCTCATCGCATCCTCGACCGACACCCACATCGACCTGATCCAGGCCTCGGTCGAGGCCGGCAAGGCCGTCCTCTGCGAGAAGCCCATCGACCTCGACATCGCCCGCGTCGATGCCTGCTGGCAGCGCATCAGGGGTCGCGACCCCAAGGTCATGATCGGCTTCAACCGCCGCTTCGACCCCTCCTTCAAGGCCGTCCACGACGCCATCCGGGCCGGCGAGATCGGCGACCTCCGCCAGGTCGTCATCACCAGCCGCGACCCCGAGGTGCCGCCCGTCGCCTACATGCAGGTGGCCGGCGGCCTGCTCCGCGACATGACCATCCACGACTTCGACCTCGCCCGCTACCTGCTCGGCGAGGAGCCGTTGAAGGTCTCGTGCTTCGCCCAGGCGCTGATCGCCCAGGAGGTGAAGGAACTGAACGACCACGACACGGCCATGATCATCATGGAGACCGCGTCGGGCCGGCAGTGCTGCATCAACAACTACCGCCGCGCGGTCTACGGCTACGACCAGCGGATCGAGGCGATCGGCGAGACCGGCATGCTCAAGGCCGAGAACCGCCGCCCCAACACCCTGGAGCGCTGGGACGAAAAGGCCACCGGGCAGAAAGCACCCATCCTCCACTTCTTCATCGAGCGCTACCAGGAAGCCTACAACGCCGAGATCCAGGCCTTCGTCGACGCCGTCGAGGCCGGCGCACCCATGCCCGTCGGCTTCGACGACGGCAGGAAAGCCCTCCTCCTCGCCAACGCCGCCTACCGCTCGCTGGCGAGCGGCCGGGCGGAGACGGTGGAGGCTTAGGGGCGCCTACCGCCGCATCGTCCACTGCTTCGGCAGCAGATACGGAAACCCCGTATTCGGATCGATCTGGATGTCCATGATCGGCGCCATGTATTCGGCCCAGCGGCGGTTGGTCTCGCTCGCCTTGAGCGCGGCTATGGTGGCGTCTATATCGGCCGTCTCGAAATAGCCGAAGAGGGTGAGGCCGTGGCGGAAGATGGCGTAGCTGGTGATGCCGGCCGCCTTCAGCGCCGCCTCCATCTCGGGCCAGATCTCGGCGTGACGCTTCTTGTACTCGTCCTCGTAGCCGGGCCGGACGCCCAGGACCCAGGCATATTCGGGCATTTTTCCTTCCTTCTCAGACGGGCTCGCTGCGGCCCGACCCAAACGAGCGGTAGATCGCGTCCAGCGCCTCGACGGCACGGCAGCCGACAACGCCCGGGGCCTCGTTGGTGACGGCCGTGCCCAGGCAGATCTGGACGAGGCGGTTGACGGGCTCCGTGCAGGTGTAGGCGCCGGCGCCGGGCTCGATCGGCACCACCGTGTCCCGGCCGTCGCGGCGGCGGGCCTCGAGGCGCTCGCGCTCGACGTCGAAGAGCAGCATGCCCTCCGTGCCGAAGAGGCGAAGATCGAGCTGGAAGCCGCACTGCTTCGGCACGGCGCTGGAGCCCGAGACGGCGGCGGTCGCACCGTTCTTGAAGTTCAGCGTGGCGGCCAGGTGATAATCGACGCCCGCCTTCGAGCGCACGCAGGCGGCGTAGGCATCCCTGGGCTCGAGGTCGGTGACGCGGAAGAGGAGGCCCAGCGCATGGCTGAGCTGGCCCCAGCCATAGCCGCCCGCACGCTTGGGATCGGCCCAGGTGGAGGCCGGCGGGCGGAAGAGGTGGTCCCTCGTCTCGGCCATGGGCTCGCCGGCCATGAGGTCGTCGAGGGGCGAAGCCATCTGCAGCACGACATGCTCGATCCGGCCGATCGCACCTTCTCTGACCAGCTCGTGCGCCCTGGTCGTGTAGGGCTGGAAGTTCCAGCCATAGGGCACCACCAGCTCGCGGCCGACCGCCTGCGCCTTCGCCACCAGGGTGCGGGCATCCGCAGCGCTCGTCGTCATCGGCTTGTCGACCAGCACATGCGCACCCGCCTCGAGCCCCGCCATGGCGTGCTCGAAATGCAGGACGTGCGGCGAGGCGACGACGACGGCGTCCGGGCGTTCCTCGGCGAGCATCCTTGCCGTGTCGGTGTAGCCCCGGGCGATGCCGAAATGCTGCGTGACCCGATCCAGCGCTTCCTTGTCCGGCCGGTTGACGGCCACGAGATCGGCATCGGGGTGCGCCAGGAGCGCCGGCAAATAGTTGTGGCAGGCCCACCAGCCGGCGCCGATCACCGCAATCCTGGCTTTCTTCGTCATCGCGAGGCGCTCCCGGGCTTGAAGGAGAGGCGGCCGGCGCTCTGGACGAGGTTGGGCACCAGCACCGAGAGGATCAGCAGCAGGCCGATCACCCCGGTCTGCAGGTGGCCCGTGATGTTGGCGAGCGCCATGCCGTTTCGAAGGTTGAGGACGATCAGGATGGAGAGGAGGACACCCCAGAGCGTGCCCTTGCCGCCGAAGATGCTCACCCCGCCGAGCAGCACCATGGTGATGATGTCGAGCTCGAAGCCGAGCGCCACGTCGCCGCGCACGGCACTCACCCGGGCCGTGTAGAGCAGGCCGGCGAGGGCGGCGACGAAGCCCGAGGCGACGAAGAGCAGCGCCTTCACGCGCGGCACCGCCACGCCGGAGTAGCGCGCCACCTCGGCGCTGTTGCCGATGACATAGACCTTCCGGCCGAAGCCCGAGCGATGCAGGACGACCAGCAGGACGACGAAGAGCACGGCGAAGACGAGAAGCGCCAGCGGCAGGGGACCCAGGATCGGCTGCTGGCCCAGCGCGTTGAACCAGTCCGGAAAGCCGGTGATGCCGCGGTCCTCGACCAGGATCCGCGCCATGCCGCGAAAGCCGATGAGCATGGCGAGCGTGACCACCAGGGACGGCATGCCGATGACGGTGATCCAGAAGGCGTTGAAGGCGCCGCCCAGAAGGCCGAGGGCGAGGACGATCGGGATGGCGACCCCGGCCGGCACGCCCATCTGGAAGAGCCAGCCGAAGGCGCAGGCGGCGAGGCCCATCATCGAGGCGACCGAGAGGTCGATCTCGCCGTTGACGATCACCAGCGTCATCATCAGCGCCACGATGATCTTCTCGATCGAGAGCTGGAAGAGATTGATCTGGTTGCCGATGGTCAAGAACATCGGCGCCATGGCCGAGTTGACGGCGATGGTGACCGCCAGGATCACCAGCAGCAGGACCTCCCAGCGGACCAGCCGGCGCATGAGCCCGCCTTCCATCACCCGGCCTCCCTGGGCACGGGCAGGGTCCCGGCCGAGAGCTCGGCCATGTGGCGCTTGCGGCGGAGCCGGTCGAGATAGCGGTTCATCAGCGTGTCGGCGGCGACCGCGATCAGGATCAGCATGCCGAGCAGCGCGTCGCGCCAGAACTCGCTGACCAGCGCCCAGCGCGTCAGGCTGTTGTCGATGACGTCGACCAGGGTCGTGCCGAGCACGACGCCGACCACCGTGCCGGAGCCGCCGAAGATGTTGACCCCGCCGACCACCACGGCGGCCACCGACTTGAGCTCGAAGCCGAGCCCGGCGACCACCGTGATGTTGCCGAAGCGGGCGAGGAAGACGAAGCCGGCGAGCCCGGCAAGGGCACCGCTCAGGAGGAAGGCCGTGAAGACCACGCGCTCGGCGTTGATCCCGGCGATGGCGGCGGCGTCCGGGTTCGAGCCCACCGCATAGAGCCGGCGCGCTGCCCTGAGGCGGGTGAGGGCCAGATGCACGACCAGCGCCACGCCTAGCGCGATGGCGACGGTCACCCTGATGTCGAGGTCGCCGATGGAGAAGAGCGTCGCCTGCGGCAGCTCGACCACCCACTTGGGCAGGTTCGCCGTGGTGATCGAACGGGCATCCGAGTACTCGACCAGGATCGTGCGGTAGATGGCGAGCGTGCCGAGCGTCACGATGATCGCCGGCACGCGGCCATAGGCGACGACGACCCCGTTGACTGCCCCGAGCGCGGCGCCGAGGGCCATGGCCGCCGCCACGACCACGAGCGGGTGGAGGTCGGGCTGGGCGACGAGGAGATCGCCCACCAGATAGGCGGTGAAGCCGACGATCGAGCCGACCGAGAGGTCGATGTTGCGGGTGATGACGACCAGCGCCTGGCCGATGGCGATGAGCAGGATGATCGCCACGCTGGTCGAGATCCGGTTGAACATCCGCGCGGTGTAGTAGTTGTCGATCTGCGAGCCGAAGAAGAGGACGACGAGCGCCAGCACCAGGGCGAGCGCCGTCACGCGCAGCGTCTGCGGGTGGACGCTCCGCAGCCAGCCGGTCATGCGGCGGCGGCCGGACGCTCGCCGGTGGCGAGCGACATGATGCCTTCGGGCGTGGCGTCCTCGATGGCGAAGATGCCCATCTGCCGCCCCTCGCGCATGACGAGGACCCGGTCGGCGAGCGCCATGACCTCCGGCAGGTCGGAGGAGATGACGATGATCGCCACACCCCGGGCGGCGAGGTCGTTGATGATCGCATGGACCTCGGTCTTGGCACCCACGTCGATGCCGCGCGTCGGCTCGTCGAAGATCAGGAGCCGCGGCTCCGTCTCCAGCCACTTCGCCAGCATCACCTTCTGCTGGTTGCCGCCCGAGAGCTTGCCCACCTCCAGCGCCACGCTGTGCGTGCGGATATTGAGCCGCTCCCTGTGCTTCTCGGCCATCGCCAGCTCCGCCCGTCGGTCGATCAGGCCGAGCTTGCCCAGGAGCCGCCTGAGGCTCGGCAGCGAGATGTTGGCGGAGATCGGCAGCGCCATGGCGAGGCCGAGCTTGCGCCGGTCCTCCGAGACATAGGCGATGCCGTGCCCCATGGCGGCCTTCGGGCTCTCGATCTGCGCGGCCTCGCCGTCGAGCTCGATGCTGCCGGAAGTGGCCGGCTGGATGCCGAAGAGGGCGAGGCCGATGTCGGTCCGCCTCGAGCCGACGAGGCCGGAAAAACAGAGGATCTCGCCGGCATGGAGGTCGAAGCCGACGCCGGTGAAGACACCCTCGCGGGCGAGCCCCCGGACACGCAGCACCCGTTCGCCGTGCGGCCCGGCCGCCGCCTTCGGCACGAAATGGTCGACGGCACGGCCGACCATGTCGCGCACCAGCGCATCGGGCGTCACCTCGGCGATGGGCTTGGTCGAGATGTGCCGCCCGTCGCGCAGCACCGTCACCCGGTCAGCCAGCTCGAACACCTCCTCCAGCCGATGGGTGATGTAGAGCACGGCCACACCCTGGCCCTTGAGCGTGCGGGCGATCGCCATGAGCCTCGCCACCTCGTGCGCCGAGAGCGACGCCGTCGGCTCGTCCATGATGAGCACCTTGACGTCGAGCGAGATGGCCCGGGCGATCTCGACCGTCTGCTGCTCGGCCAGCGTCAGCCCGCTCGCCGCCCGGCGCACGTCGAGGGTGACGCCGAGCCGCTCGATCTCCCGGCGCGCCGCCTCGTGCAGCCGGCGCCAGTCCATCCAAAGGCCGAGGTCGCGGTGGCTGATGAAGATGTTCTCGGCCACGTCGAGATCGGGGAAGACCATCGGCTCCTGGTAGATGGCGGCGATGCCGAGCCGCTGTGCCGCCTGGGTGTCGGCGATCGTGACGGCCGTGCCGGCGAGGCGGATGGTGCCCGCATCCGGCTGGTGCACGCCCGTCATGATCTTGATCAGCGTCGACTTGCCCGCACCGTTCTCGCCGACCAGCGCATGGATCTCGCCGGGCAGGAGCTCGAGCGAGACATCGGCCAGCGCCGCCGTCAGCGCGAAGCTCTTGGCGATCCCGTCCAGCGCCAGGACCGGCTCAGGCAAGGAGCGCTGCCCGAGCCGGCCGGACCGAGCCCAGGGTCACTGGGCGGCGGCTTCGACGTTGTCCGCGTTGTAGACCGTGAAGGGGCCCATCAGCACGCGATTGCCCGCATCGCGGGTCGGGTCCTTCTCGATCGAGAAGGTGCCCATCCGGCCGGCCTCGAACTCGTCGCCGACCTCGCCCGCGATGGCCCCCGTGGCGATCAGGTAGCTCGTGTAGTAGGTGAGGTAGCCGAGATCGACGAAGCTCCAGAGCGCGAACTCGGGCGCACAACCATTCATGGTGTAGCTCACCATCTCGGCCGGCACGCCGAGCCCCGAGATCTTGATCTGGTCGCACAGGCCCTCGTCCTGCATGGCCTTGGCCGCCGCGACGATCCCGACCGAGGTCGGCGCCATGATCAGCTTGAGGTTGGCGTGCTTGTCGACCAGCGCCAGAGCCCGGTTGTAGGAGAGCTCGGACTGGTCGTCGCCATAGACCGTGTCGACCAGGGTCATGTTGGCGTATTTCTCGCCCTCCAGCGCCCGCTGCATGGCGGCGATCCAGGCGTTCTGGTTGGCCGCGTCCGGGGTCGCCGAGAGGATCGCGAACTCGCCCTCGCCGCCCATGATGTTGTGCGCCATGTCGGCCATGACGACGCCGATGTCGTTGAAGTCGACCTGGGCGACGAAGACCGTCTCGCCCTCGGCCGAGGGGATCGGCGAATCCCAGGTCACGACCCTGGTGCCGGCTTCCTGCGCCGCCTGCGCCGAGGGCACGATCTGGTCGCCCGAGTTGTTCGAGAGCATCACCACGTCCTGGCCCTGCGTCGCGGCCGTGGTCATGATCTCGATCTGGCCCGCCACGCTGTTCTCCGGCGTCGGGCCCACATAGAGCAGCTCGCCCTTGTTCTCGAGCTCCTCGTGCGCCTCCTGGGCACCGCGATGCGCCTGGTCGAAGGGCAGGATGCCGAGGAACTTGGGCAGGAGCACCATGTCGACGCTCTCGCCCTTGGTCGCCGTCACCGGTTCGGCGAGCGCCGTCGGGCCCATGAGCGACGAACCCATGAGCAGCGCTGTGGCCGCCAGGCAGCTTGAACCTGCAAATTTCATTCGAGCCTCCCCTGCTTCGTGTTCTGATTGCCATCGGCCGGAGCCGGGTGGTCGAGCGGTAGGAGGGCGCTGTCCCCCTGTCAAGCACCGCCCAGATTGGCAAGCTGGCCGCTGCCGGCTACCGTTCTGCGCGTGCCGGAAAACGGGGAGGCAAGAAGAAGTTGCAACAGCTCGGAGCACTCTCGCTCACCTCCTGGTCCCTGACGCACTGCACGCTCGGGGAGGCCGCCAACATCGGCCGGGCCCTCGGCATCGAGGGGCTCGATCTCGGCCTGCTGCACGGCCCGGCCCTGGCGAAGGGCCGCCTGCTCGCCGACCCCGAGGCGCTGGCCGGCGAGATCCGCCGGCTCGGCATCATTTGCCCGAACCTCTACTGGCTCTTCGGGAATGGCTTGGTCGACCGCAACCTGGCCGACCCCGAGGCCCGCGCCGCCAACGAGGCCGACTTCCGCCGGGTGCTCGCCTTCGCCACCGCCGCCTCGATCCCGACGATCTTCGTGCTGCCCGGCGTCTGCGGGCGGGGCATCGGCCGCGAGGCGGCCTTGGAGCGCTCCGCCGCCTCGCTCCGGCCGCTCGCCGCCATGGCCGGCGATGCCGGGGTCACGCTCACCGTCGAGCCGCATGTCGGCGGCTTTCTCGAATCGCCCGGCCTGACGCTGGCGCTCCTCGATGCCGTGCCGGGCCTGAAGCTGACGCTGGACTACGCGCATTTCGCCTGCCTCGGCTTCACGCAAGGCGAGATCGACCCGCTCGCCCCTCATGCGGCGCACGTCCATCTCCGCCAGGCGCGGCCGGGTGCGCTGCAATGCAAGCTCGAGCACGGCACGCTCAACTTCCCGGCCATGCTGGCGACACTTGCCGGCCACGGCTACCGGGGCCGGCTCGCCATCGAATATGTCCACCAGGGCTACATGGACACGCTCCACGACGACGTCCTGAGCGAGACCATCAAGATGCGCGACCTCGTGCGGCTTCAGACGGCGTCGCCGGCAGCACGGTAGACGCTCCCTTCGCTTGGCTGGCGACAGTGCCCGGCATCGGCCGCAAGCCTCTGCGCCGCCCATCATCACGAACGCTTATGGCCATCGCGCCCCGGGTGTCCCGGGGCCGTCCATGCAGCGCCGATTCGGCCCCTCGGCGCTCGGGTTGTCGCGGATTCTGCAACATGCCGGCTCGGGTTGTCGCGTCTGGCGCAACAGTGCCTGCCCGAATGTCGCGGATTCCGCGACATAACGATTCGTGATGGCGCGTCCGGCGCGACATTCGCCCGCAAATGTCGCGGATTCCGCGACACGCCACCGCGAACGAACCCGCGGACTCGACGAGCGAACCCGGGAATTCGACGAGCGAACCCGGGGAATCGACGAACGAACCCGACCGTCGACCAACGAACCCGAGAACCATCAAGACATTGTAACGAAAGGTGTTTTACCGCTTTCCGTCGGCCCGGCGCCGGGCCGTGTACCGAGGTTTCGTGAAATTGCCGAACGAACCCGCATCGGGCTTGCATTTCGTCCGGATATGAGCTAATATTCCCATAGGTGGAACGAGCCCGATCTGCCTGCTCCCGCCTCCGGTGGCGGCGCTGAGCGAAGCGCAGCTTGCGGCGGCACCGGCCAACGCCTACCTCTCCGCCATGCCAGACCCCGCCCCCGACCTCGCCCGCCCGCGCATCGGCATCACCCTGGACAGCGAGGAGCCCGGCGGCTACTCGAAGTTCCCCTGGTACGCGTTGCGTCAGAACTATGGCAGCGCCGTGCTCGCCGCCGGCGGCCTGCCGTTCGCCCTGCCGCATGTGCCGCGGGCGCAGGTCGACGCCTATCTCGACCAGCTCGACGGCCTGATCGTGACCGGCGGCGCCTTCGACATCGATCCCGCCCTCTATGGTGCCGTCGAGCGGCACCCGACCGTCGATCTGAAGGCGGCGCGCACCGCCTTCGAATGGGCGATCACCGAGCGCGCCCTCGCCCGCGACCTGCCGGTGCTCGGCATCTGCGGCGGCCAGCAACTGCTCAATGTCGTGCTCGGCGGCACGCTGATCCAGCACATCCCGGACGTCGTTCCCGACGCCCTGGCGCACGAGCAGCCCAACCCGCGCAACGAGGCGAGCCACGTGGTCGACATCGTGCCGGGCTCGCTCCTGCACCGGATCTGCCGCCATGACGTCCTGGCGGTCAACAGCGCCCACCACCAGGCGGCCGACCGCACGGGCCGAGGCGTCGTGGTCTCGGCCACCGCCCCGGACGGCGTGGTCGAGGCGATCGAGCACCCGGGCTACCGTTTCTGCCTCGGCGTCCAATGGCATCCCGAGTTCCTGATCAGCGAGGGCGACCTGCCGATCCTGCAGGCGCTGGTCCGGGCGGCCGCGCGATGAGCGAGGCTCCAGACGGCACCCGACCGGCCGGCGCCCGACTACCGGGTGAAAGAATCGCCAAGCGGATCGCCCGTGCCGGCTACTGCTCGAGGCGCGACGCCGAGAAGCTGATCCAGGAGGGTCGGGTCAGCATCGATGGCCGCACGGTGGAGAGCCCGGCGCTCAACGTCACGGCCGGGCAGGAGATCCGCATCGATGGCGAGCGGCTGAAGGCGGCGGAGCCTGCCCGCCTGTTCCGCTACCACAAGCCCGCTGGCGTGGTGACCACGGCGCACGACCCGGAGGGCCGGCCGACGGTCGCCGACAAGCTGCGCGTGCGCACGGCCGAAGGCGCCTTGCCCCGGCTGATGCCGGTCGGGCGGCTCGACTTCAGCTCCGAGGGGCTCCTGCTGCTCACCAACGATGGCGGGCTCAAGCGCCTGCTCGAGCTGCCGGCGACCGGCTGGCTGCGCCGCTATCGCGTTCGGGTCTACGGCAACGTCGATCGGAACGCGCTCGAATCGCTGGCCGCCGGCATCGAGATCGACGGCATCCGCTACGGCCCGATCAAGGCCGAGGAGGAGAGCCGCACCGGTGCCAATGCCTGGCTCAAGGTGGGCCTGCGCGAGGGCAAGAACCGCGAGGTGCGTCGCGTGCTCGGCCATCTCGGCCTCGAGGTCAGTCGCCTCATCCGCACCGCCTATGGTCCCTTCCAGCTCGGCAAGCTGGGGCGCGGCGACGTCGAGGAGGTGACGCCCAAGGTGCTCAAGGAGCAGCTCGGCGGCCTCGGCGCCGGCCTCGCGCTGCCGGAATCCAAGAGCCATAGCCACGAGCGTCGCCTGACGCGGCCGGTCGCCGGCCCGGCTTGAGCCCGCCCCGGATCATCGCCGGGCGGCATCGTGGCCGCCGCCTCGAGGTGCCGGCTGGTGATATCGTCCGGCCGAGCGCCGAGCGACTGCGCGAGGCGGTCTTCAGCATGCTCGAGCACGGGCAGCCGCGGCTGCGCGATTGCCGGTTCCTCGACCTCTTCGCGGGCTCGGGCGCCATCGGCCTCGAAGCCCTGTCGCGCGGCGCCGACGAGGCGTGCCTGGTCGAGGCGGACCGCCGGGCGGCCGGCGCCGCTAGGCGCAATATCGAGAAGCTCGGCGAGACCGGGCGGGCGCGGCTCGTGGTCGCCGATGCCACGCGGCTGCCACCGGCCGGCGAGCCCTTCGCCATCGCCTATCTGGATCCGCCCTACGGCAGCGGCCTGGTGCCCGCCTGCCTTGCCTGCCTCGCCGCCGGTGGCTGGCTCGTGGCGGGGGCTCTCGTCGTGGTGGAGATCGCCGCGCGCGAAGCGCTGGCGCCGCCCCAGGGCTTCGACTCGCTCGACGAGCGCCGCTACGGCGCCGGGCGGATCGTCCGGCTGCGCTTTGCCCCTGGCAACTGACCGTTCCCGCCGCGGCGGCTAACCAAACCTAAAGGAAAGCCTGCCATTCTCGGGCCAGCCCGCAATTCCAACGGCAGCCCATGCGCGTCCTCACGCTTCTTCTCTTCATGCTCGCGATCTTCCTCATCAACGCGCATTTCATCCGCGTCGGCGAGGAGGAGAACCGCATCTGGCCGCCCATGGTGCTCGCGCTCCTGAGCCTGATTCTGCTCCTGCGCACGCCCAATCTCCTGCGCGTCAACTGGAAGCTGCTGGTCAGCCCGGTCGTCCTGCTCTTCGCGCTCAATCTCGTCTGGCTCGGCATCGTCCAGTTCTGGTCGGTGGCCCCGGCCGGCGGGCGCAGCCACATCATCCTGCTCTGGCTCACCCTGGTGGCCGCCCTCGCCCTTTCCGAGGAGCGTCCCTATCGCAGCGTGCTGGCCTTCGTCGGCTGCCTCTGCATCGTCTACGCCTGGAGCTGGGCCGGCGCTGCCGCCGGACAGGACTGGGTGGTGCTCGACCGCTCGCAATGGCGGCTCAAGGGCGTCATGATGCACCCGCAGACGCTGGCTCTCGTCGCGATCACCGGAGTGATCGTGGGGCTCGTGTGGCAGCTCAACCGGCAGACCGCCGGTGCGGTGCCGCATCGCGGCCGGATGACGGCCTTCTTCCTGGTCTCGCTCGCCACCCTGCTGGCGACGCAGGGCCGCTCGCTCACCGCCTTCTTCGTGGTGACGCTCTTCGTCGTCTACTTCTTCCACATCAAGGGGCCGAAGCGGATCTGGGTCCTGCTCGCCGGGATCGCCATTGGCATCGCCCTCTACGTCGCCGTCGACATCATCCTGCCGATGATCAGCCGGGGTCAGGAGGAAACCCTCTCCGGCCGCACGATCATCTGGGAGATGACCCTGCGGGAGATCGCCAAGGCACCGTTCCTCGGCTTCGGCTTCGGCACCTACCAGGACTATTTCTCCAGCTTCTACAACAACTGGTCGCCCGGTCACGCGCACAATCTCTGGCTGCAGGTCACCTTCGAATCGGGGCTGGTCGGAACAGTTCTCTACACCTTCTTCCTGCTCGCCCTGATGCAGCGCGGCTATCGCTTCCAGCGCGACACCGGCCTCGTCTCCTACACGCTCTGCCTCACGATCTTCTGCCTCCTGGGTGGCATGACCAGCGTCTTTCTCGGCGAGAAGCTGTCGACGCTCTATGGCCTCCTGCTGCTCCTGGCGCTGCAGGAGGAGCGGCTGCGACTGGAGGCGCTGGCGCGTCAGCGGGTCGGGACCCTGCCGCTCCATCGACCGTCCGCCTCGCCTTCGGGGACCGAGGCCAGACCGCCAGGCGCCGAGCCGCAGCCTGCCTGAGCGGCTCGCCTGGCCGGCAGCCGCGCCGGGCAGCCATCCGATGTATTGCGATAGCATGATACGAAAAGCGGCAAGCTCGTCGAGCGCTGACGCCCATGACGTTCTATCAGCCCTTTGGTGTCGTTGCGGGTCGAGCATGGTCGGAAACGGAAACGAAACGAACCTTGCCGCGGCCGGCCGGTGGACCCGGGACCGGGTCCGGCTGGCCGGGCTCTTGTCGGCCGGCGGGGCGTCGTTGTGGGTCCCGGCAGGACGCGTCTCGACGGGGGCGGATCCGGGCGCCACGATCGGGCGATGGCGGGCCACCGCCGACCGCGCCGGAGTGCGTTCGTGACCGGCCTCGATGACCAACTCGCCGGAGCGGCCGGGAGCCTCGCCGGCATGGCCTATCTCGGCCTCGCCCTGCTGCTCGGCCGCCGTCCGCGGGCGCCCGCCTCGGCGCCGATCCTGCCCCTGGTCATTGCCGTTCTGGCTGGTGCCTTCGCGGGCTTTCTTGCAGGCGTCGTCGGCCCGGTGGTCGCCCGCCCGGCAGGCTTTGTCGAAACGCTTTGCTGGATCGCTTTTCTCGCCTTCCTCGGCCATGCGCTGGCCGATTCGGCCGGCCGCTGGCTCGCTGCCGCGATCCTTCCGCTGGCCGCCGCGATGGCGTCGATGGCGCCCTTCGATCCCTGGCTGATGGCCACTGGCGGTGCTGCCGTGATCGGCCTCTTTCTGGTTCTGGCGCAGGGCCTCGCCCATGCACCGGGCGAGGCCGGCAGGCGGCTCCTGCTCCTCGGGCTCGGCGTCGGCTTCACCTTCGATCTGGTGATCGCCGGCCTGGCTCTCGCCGATGCGCCCTTGCTCGGGGCGGCCGAGGCAGCGCGGCCGCTGCTTCGCGCCGCGCTCGTGCCACTGATCGCCATGGCCACCAGCCCGGTGCTGGCCCGGCCCGGCCGCATCGTGCCCTCGACCACGCTTCGCCGGTTGGCCCTGCTCGTCCTCGCGACCACGCTCGCCCTTCTCGCGGTCGCCGCCGGGGCCGGCTGGCTCGGCACCAGGCTGGGTGCCGCCCTGGCGCTCGCCCTCGGCCTGCCCGCCGGCCTCTTCGTGCTCGCTGCCGGCCTGGCGCCAGGCGCCGGGTCGCGGCTGGACAACCTGCTGCGCCGCCATTTGCCCGTGCATCGCCACGACTACCGGCAGGTCTGGCCCGCGTTCGTCGACGTGCTCACCGGCGCCGATCCACGGCCGAGCGACGATCTGCCGGAACGCGTCATTCGCGCTGTCGCCGGCACGGTCGGGGCCGCCGGTGGCGGCATCTGGCTGGCCGAGCCGGGCGACCGCTTCCGCCGCCTCGCCAGCCTCGCCTTGCCGTCCCCCGCCGAGACCGCCGGCCGGGCACCGGCCCTGGCGGCCGCGCTCCTCGCCGCCGAGGGGCCCCTGCCGATGGCGGACCCGCTGCCCGGTGGCGGCCAGTGGCCGGCCTTCCTGCCACGTCCCGCCGCCGCCTGGCTGGCCTTGCCGCTGATCCACAAGGAGGCGCTTTTCGGACTCCTGGTGCTCGCCGGACCGTCCGGGCGACCTCACCTCGACGACGAGGGCCGCGAGCTGCTGAGGCTCGTGGCACGCCAGGCGGCCTCCTATCTCGCCGAGGACGAGACCGCCAGGCAGCTCGCCGACGCCCGCCAGTTCGAGAGCTTCACTCGCCGCTTCGCCTATGTCATGCACGACCTGAAGAACGTCGGCAGCGAGCTGGCGCTGACCCTCGCCAATGCCCGTCGTCATCGCGACAACCCGGCCTTCTACGACGACCTGCTGGAGACGCTGGAAGCCTCGGTCGATCGCCTCGGCCGGCTGATCGCCCAGCTCCGCAACGAGCGCCAGCCGCGCCTCGAGCCGGTGGCCCTGGCGCCGCTGCTGCGCCGCCTCGTCCAGAGCCGTGCCGATCGTCGCCTCGCTTTGGCGGAACCATTGCCGTCGCTCGCTGCCCGGGTCGAGGCCGATGCGCTGGAGATGGCGCTCGATCATCTGATCGACAACGCGCTCGCCGCACTCGATGCCGGAGGACGCGTCACGCTCGGCCTCGTGCGGCGCGACCGCATGGCGACCGTGCTGGTCGAGGACGACGGCCCGGGCTTGCCGCCCGGCCTCGTCGACGCCGCCGGCCGTGGCCGTCCGTTCACGAGCTGCCGGCCGGGCGGCCTCGGTCTCGGCATCGATCAGGCCCGCAACACGGTCGAGCGGGTCGGCGGCCGTTTCGAGCTGGTGAGCCGGCCGGGTCGCGGCACCGCGGTGGCCTTGCATCTGCCGGTCCTGGAGGAAGCTGCCGGGGAGGAAGTCGCCGCATGACCGAGCGGCGCCTGCTCGTCGTCGAGGACGATGTCGCTCTGCAGAAGCAGCTGCGCTGGGCGCTCGACGCCTTCGCTGTGCTGCCGGCCACCGGTCGCGAGCAGGCGCTCGCCATGCTGCGCGCCGAGGAGCCCCCCGTGGTGCTGCTCGACCTCGGCCTGCCGCCGGACCCGTGCGGCGTCAGCGAGGGCTTCGCCACGCTCCGCCAGGTTCTCGACCTCGTGCCGTCGACCAAGATCGTCGTGATGACCGGCCAGGAGGGGCGGCAGCACGCGCGCGATGCCATTGCCGCCGGTGCGCACGACTTCCACCAGAAGCCGGTCGACCCCGACCAGCTCGGCCTTCTGCTCGCTCGCGCCTTCTATGTCGGCGAGCTCGAGGCGGAGAACGAGCGCCTGCAGGCGCGCGCCCGGCAGAGCCGGATGCCCGGCATCGTCGGCGACAGCCCGGCGATGCTCAAGCTCTACCGGGCGCTCGAGCGGTCGGGGCCGACCGATGTCAGCGTCGCCCTGCTCGGCGAGAGCGGCACCGGCAAGGAGCTCGTGGCACACGCGCTGCACTCCCTCAGCCCGCGCCGCGACCGCCGCTTCGTCGCGATCAATTGCGCCGCCATCCCGCCGACCCTGCTCGAGGCCGAGCTCTTCGGCTACGAGCGCGGCGCCTTCACCGGCGCCTTTCGCCAGACCCCCGGCAAGATCGAGCTCGCCGACCGCGGCACGCTCTTCCTCGACGAGATCGGCGATCTGCCGCTCGACCTCCAGGCCAAGCTCCTGCGTTTCCTCCAGGAGCGTGTCGTCGAGCGGCTCGGCGGCCGCCAGGAGATCGCCATCGACGTCCGGGTCGTCTCGGCGACGCATCGCAAGCTCGAGGATCTCGTCGCCCGGGGCGGCTTCCGCGAGGATCTCTATTACCGCCTAGCCGAGCTCAGCCTCGAGATCCCGCCTTTGCGCGACCGGGCCGGCGACGCTCTCCTGCTCGCCCGGCACTTCCTTTCCCGCTTCGGCCCGGAGCTCGGCAAGCAGCGCATCGGCGTCTCGGCCGAGGCACTGGCCGCAATCGACGCCTATGCCTGGCCCGGCAATGTGCGGGAGCTGCAGAACCGGCTGAAGCGGGCGATCATCATGTGCGAGGGCAGGCGCATCGGCCGGGCGGATCTCGATCTCGCCGCCGAGGACGAGGCGGATGCGGTCCTCAATTTGCGTCAGGAGCGCGAGCGGGCCGAGCTCGGCGCCTTGCGGCGGGCGCTGGCCCGTGCGGAAGGCAATATCTCGCGCGCCGCCCGGCTGCTCGGTGTCAGCCGCCCCACACTCTATGATCTCCTGCGCCAGCACGGCCTGCGTGACTGAGAGAGGGCGTGTCAGATAAGGTGTATTGTGTAAATGAAATCGACGGTATTTTGATATTGCTGCCAGTTGCCCGCTGTTTTTCTTGACGCCTTGCGTACCGTCATGCACCACATGATCGTGTTGTTGAAGCCAGCGTCGCGCGCCTTGCAGCCACCGGACATGACGCGCACGGCAAGCGATCCGGTCGTGGTCGCGAATGCAATGGTGGTGGCGCTGCCGACATCGGCTTCGAGGCGAGGGGACCTCATGGTCCCGAACTTCAAGGGCCCGCCCGGATAATCGGGGCGGGCCCTTTTTTTGGTCGCGGTCGCGGTCGCCGCGTCCCCGGCATCGACCCGATGCCAACCTGGCACCGGCACGCTCGCCGCTTGCGCCGGCGGCTCGCCGTGGCACATTGCGTGGCGGCGGCCCCGCCCGAACCCGCCCCGGCCGCCTCGAGCAGGCGAGGTCGGTGACGGATGCAGGATCGAAGCGCCTCGCGGCCCGCGGCCGCGCCGACCGGTGGGCCGCCGCCTTTGGTGGTGTCGCCAGGCCCCCGCCCGGCTGCCGGCGGACGGCCGGAGCGCTGGTGGCGCAGGCTCGGCCGGCTCGGCACGACCGGCGAGATCGGGGTGCGGTTCTTCACGCTCGCGGTTCTTCGCTGGATGGCGCTGGTCGGCCAGACCTTCACCATACTCGTGGTCCATTTCTCGCTCGGCATCGAGCTTCCCATGCTCTGGCTCGTGCCGGCGTTGCTGCTCACCCTCGCGGTCAATGTCGGGGTCCAGGTCAGGGGCACGCCCACTGCCCGGCTCGGTGCCAGGCAGACCTTCTTCCTGACCCTTTTCGACGTCCTGCAGCTCACCTTTCTGCTCTTTGTCACCGGCGGCGTGCAGAATCCCTTCACGGTGCTTCTCGTGCTGCCGGTCGGTCTCGCTGCCGCGACTCTGGACCGGGCACCGACCGCGATCCTGACCGCCGTCGCCCTCGCCGCCATCGGCTTCATGGCCGCCATTCCGATGGAGCTGCCCTGGCTCGACGGCGGGCTGCGCCTGCCGGCGCTCTATCTCTTCGCCGCCTGGCTGGCGCTGTCGCTGACGGTGGTGCTGGTCGCCGTCTATGTCTGCCAGCTCGCCTCGGAGGCCCGGCGCCATGCCCTTGCTCTGTCGGCCCTGCAGCTCGCCCTCGCCCGCGAGCAGGAGCTCTCGGCCCTGGGCGGCCAGGCGGCGGCCGCCGCCCACCTCCTCGGCACGCCGCTCGCCACCATCAATGTCATCGCCAAGGAGCTGGTCCGCGAGCTGCCGGCCACGAGCCCGCTCCTCGAGGACGCGAGCGAGCTGCTCCTGCAGGCGCGGCGCTGCCGCGAGACCCTCGCGAGCCTGGGCAGTGGCCAGCGCGACGCGGCGCATGCCGCCTTCACCAGGGCACCGCTCTCCGGCCTGCTCGCCACCATCGCCGAAACCTGTCGCATCGAGCCGGTGACCATCGATATTGTCGTCGACGTCGAGCCGGGGCTCGAGGAGCCGCGGGTCGTGCTCGCCCCGGAGCTGCGCCACTCGATCGCCAATCTCGTCGACAACGCCGTCCGCTTCGCCCGGACACGAGTCGACATCACGGTTGCCGTGGCGCATGCCGGCATTGCCGTCGAGATCGCCGACGACGGCCCGGGCTTCACGCCTGAGGTGCTCGACTGGCTCGGCGAGCCCTATCTCTCCACCCGCCGGGCCGAGGGCGGACTCGGCCTCGGCGTGTTCATTGCCAAGACGCTGCTTGCCCGAACAGGTGCTTCGATGCATTTTGCCAACCGAGACAAGTTGTCTCACCGGGAAGAAGGCGCCGTGGTCCGCATCGTTTGGCCATCCGGCGCCCTGGAAATGCTCGGACGGGAGTCCGCCGATGACGGATGAAGGCCTCGATGTGGCCGTCGAAGACAAACCTTTGCCCCGGTTCGTCGGGTCGGATGCGCCGGTGCTCATGCTGGTCGACGACGACGCACCGCTGCGGCGCAGCCTGCAGCGCGCCATGGAGCGGCGCGGCTTTCAGGTCTATGCCGGCGAGAGCCTGAAGGAAGGGCTGAACATCGCTCATTCGGTGAAGCCGGCTTACGCGGTGATCGACCTGAGATTGGAGGACGGCTCGGGCATCGACCTGGTCGCCCGGATCCGCGAGCTGCATCCGGCGATCCGCATCGTCGTGCTCACCGGCTACGGCAATATCGCCACGGCGGTTGCCGCCATCAAGGCGGGCGCGGTCGACTACCTCGCCAAGCCGGCCGACGCCGACGACGTCATCGCGGCGCTGCTCGCCACCGGCAGCGGCCTGCCGCCGCCACCGGCGAACCCGATGTCGGCCGACCGGGTGCGCTGGGAGCATATCCAGCGGGTCTTCGAGCAGTGCAACCGGAACGTCTCGGAGACGGCGCGGCGGCTCAACATGCATCGCCGCACGCTGCAGCGCATCCTCAACAAGCGGGCACCCAGGGAATAAGAGATCACGCCGCATCCCTGTCGCCTGTCAGAAGCGCCGGGCGGGGTTGCGAGAAGGGGCGGGGACGCGGCCAGTCAAATGCAGCACGAAGGGGCACCGAATGATCGCCGGAGCCGATAGCAAGAGCGCCGCACCGGCGGAACCGACCGCAAAGAAGCTCCTGCTGGTCGATGACGACGCGCCGCTACGGCGCAATCTCGTCCGTTCGCTCGAGCGCTTCGGCTTCGTCGTCGCCACCGCGGCCAGCGTGCGCGAGGCCTATGAGGTGGCCAGCGAGTTCCTGCCCGAGCTCGCGGTGGTCGACCTCAACCTCGAGGACGGTCACGGCATGGAGCTGGTCGAGAGCCTGCAGGAGCTGCGCCCGGGCCTCAGGGTCGTGGTGATGACCGGCTATGACAGCATCGCGTCCAGCATCGTCGCCACCAAGGCCGGTGCGGTCGGCTACCTGGCAAAACCGGTGAAGCCCGAGGAACTCGTCGCCGTGCTCGACGGCTCGGCCGAGCCTGCCGTCGACGACAGCCCGATGTCGGCCGACCGGGTGCGTTGGGAGCACATCCAGCGGGTCTTCGAGCAGTGCAACCGCAACGTCTCGGAGACCGCGCGGCGCCTCAACATGCACCGCCGCACCCTGCAGCGGATCCTGAGCAAGCGGGCGCCCAGGCCCTGAGTCTCGCGCCATGAGTCGACCGATCGAGGATTACGCGCTGATCGGCGACACGCGCACCGCAGCCCTGGTCGGCAAGGACGGGTCGATCGACTGGCTCTGCGTCCCGCGCTTCGATTCGCCCGCCTGCTTCGCCGCCCTGCTCGGCGACGAAGGCAACGGTCACTGGCGGATCGCGCCGATCGACGCCACGGCCACCGTGCGCCGCCACTATCGCGACGCGACCCTGGTCCTCGAAACCGAGTTCACGACCGATGCGGGCGCGGTCGCGGTCGTCGATTTCATGCCGCAGCCGCGCAATGACGGGCAGGTCGATGTGGTGCGCCTCGTTCAGGGCCGCCGAGGTGCTGTCGACATGTGCACCGAGCTCGTGCTGCGCTTCGACTACGGATCGGT
This sequence comes from Geminicoccaceae bacterium, assembly GCA_020638495.1. GTDB lineage: Bacteria > Pseudomonadota > Alphaproteobacteria > Geminicoccales > Geminicoccaceae > SLRI01. Next base: position 41,803 of record JACKIN010000021.1, read on the forward strand.
CGTCCCCTGGGTCGAGCGTCGCGGCTACGGCCTGCGCGCGGTAGCCGGGCCGGACGCCGTCCGTTTCGAATCGCCCGTTGCGCTGGAGAACGAGAACTTCCGCTCCATCGGGCGGTTCACCGTGCGCGAAGGCGAGACCTGGCCCTTCCGGCTCACCTGGTTCCCGTCGCATCGGGACGGGCCGGTGGTCGGCGAGTGGCAGGCGGAGCTCGAGCGCTGCGAGGCCTGGTGGCACGACTGGGCCGAGCGCTGCACCTACGAGGGCCCCTATCGCGACGCCGTGCTGCGCTCCCTGATCGTGCTCAAGGCGCTGACCTACGGCCCGACCGGCGGCATCGTGGCGGCAGTGACCACGTCGCTGCCCGAGCGGGTCGGCGGTGCCCGCAACTGGGACTACCGCTACTGCTGGATTCGCGATTCCACGCTGACGCTCGATGCGCTGGCCTCCTCGGGCTTTCTCGCCGAGGCCCGCGCCTGGCGCGACTGGCTGCTCCGGGCGGCCGCCGGCAAGCCGTCGCAATTGCAGATCATGTACAGCGTGACCGGCGAGCGGCGGCTTCAGGAAGCCGAGCTGCCGTGGCTCCCCGGCTACGAAGGGAGCCGGCCGGTGCGCATCGGCAACGCCGCGCATGGCCAGGTGCAGCTCGACGTCTACGGCGAGATCATGGACTCCTTCCACATCGACAGGGTGCATGGCATGCCGGCGAGCGACGCTGCCTGGCAGCTCCAGCGCGTGCTGCTCGAGGCGCTCGAAACCGCCTGGCGGCAGCCGGACGAAGGCATCTGGGAGGTGCGCGGGCCGCCCCGCCACTTCACCCATTCCAAGGTCATGGCCTGGGTCGCCTTCGATCGCGCGGTCGAGGCGGTCGAGGCCTTCGGCCGGGAAGGGCCGGTCGAACACTGGCGCCAGTTGCGTGCGGCGATCCACGACGACGTCTGCGCCAACGGGTTCGATGCCGCACTGAACACGTTTGTCCAGCACTATGGCAGCACGCAGGTCGATGCCGCCCTGCTGATGATACCGCTCGTCGGCTTTCTTGCCGCCGACGATCCGCGCATGGTCGGCACGGTCGACCGCATCATGCAGGAGCTCACAGCCGACGGCCTGCTCCGCCGCTATGCGCCGGCCGAGTCGGTCGACGGTCTTGCCGGCGACGAGGGCGTCTTTCTCGCCTGCTCCTTCTGGCTCGCCGACGTGCTCTGCCTGATGGGCCGGCTCGACGAGTCCCGGGCTCTCTTTCATCGTCTGCTGGCGCTGCGCAACGATGTCGGCCTGCTGGCCGAGGAGTACGAGTGGCGGAGCCGGCGCCAGCTCGGCAATTTCCCGCAGGCCTTCTCGCATATCGGCCTGATTGCCACGGCCCACAATCTCGGCCCGGCGTGCGGCCCCGCGCATCGCCGCGCCGGATCGCGCGCGCCCGTCAAGCCGCGTCCGCCCGGGGATTCCTGAGCGCCAACCGTCATGCCGTTGTTCGTGGCTTGGTCAAGCGTCATCGCCTCTGCTATAGCTCCGCTGCTCTCGGCCGAACGCCAGGAAACGCACGCCCTTGTCCGAAACACGCCCGACCTTCGCCAATCCCGTCTTTTGCGCCGTCGACCGCCCCGACCTCGACGGTGCCATCGATCTCGTGCGGGTCTTGCAGCCGCATCTGGGCGGCATCAAGCTCGGCCTCGAGTTTTTCACAGCGCAGGGGCCGGACGGCATACGCCGGATGGGCGGCCTGGGCCTGCCGATCTTCCTCGACGCCAAGCTGCACGACATCCCGAACACGGTGGCCGGCGCCATGCGCGGCGTGGTCGGACTGCCGGTCGCCATGGTGACGCTGCACGCCGCCGGCGGCTCGGCCATGATGCGCGCCGCCGTGGAGATCGCCGATGCCAGCGCCCGCCGGCCTCTGGTGCTGGCGGTGACGGTGCTCACCAGCCTCGACGAGGGTGATCTCGTGGCGACAGGCCAGCGCGGCACGGCCACCGAGCAGGCGCTTAGGCTGGCCGAGCTGGCGCTCGCTGCCGGTTGCCATGGCATCGTCTGCTCGCCCATGGAGGTGGCCGTCATGCGCCGCGAGTTCGGCGGCGTGCCCCGGCTGGTGGTGCCGGGCGTGCGGCCGAATTCGCGTCAGGACGACCAGAAGCGCACGCTGGATCCGGCCGAGGCGGTCGGTGCCGGCGCCGACATCGTGGTCATCGGCCGGCCGATCACCGCCGAGCCGGACCCCGCGGCCGCGGCCCTGGCCATTCGCGCCAGCCTGGATGGCGTGGCCGGAGCGGCCTGACGTGCGCGGCCCAGCTGTCAAGATCTGTGGCCTGACCCGGGCCGCCGACCGGGATGCCGCGATCCGGGCCGGTGCGAGCTGGCTCGGCTTCATCTTCTATCCGCCCTCGCCCCGCTCGCTGACGCCGGCGGCGGCCGGAGCCCTGGTCACGAATCGGCCGGGTGCTGCCGAGGCGGTCGGCGTCTTCGTCGATCCCGACGACGCCTGGCTCGATACGGTGCTTGCCTCGGCCCAGCTCGACATCCTGCAGCTGCATGGCAAGGAGACGCCCGAGCGCGTGGCGGCGATCCGCGCCCGCACGGGCCGACGCGTGATGAAGGCGCTGGCCGTGGCCGATGCAGCCGATCTCGATCGCCACCGGGCGTTCGTCGAGGTTGCCGACCTCCTGCTCTTCGACGCGAAGCCGCCCCGCACACCGGGCGCCATCCCGGGCGGCAATGGCCTCGCCTTCGACTGGCGCCTGCTCGCCGGGCAGACGATCGCTCTGCCATGGCTCCTGGCCGGCGGCCTGGACGAGACCAATCTTTCCCAAGCCGTGGGGCGCACCGGCGCCACGGCGGTCGACGTCTCCTCGGGCGTCGAGACCGCACCCGGCATCAAGGATCCAGAGGCGATCGCCCGGCTCCTCGCCGTGGCGCGCGACCTGCAACCCATCACCGCTTGATTAGGGCAGCATTCATGGCCACCGCGCTCGACCCACAGCAGCGCCCGAACAGCTACCGCACCGGCCCCGACGAGCATGGCCATTTCGGCAATCACGGCGGCCGGTTCGTCGCCGAGACGCTGATGCCGAACATCCTCGAGCTCGAGGCCGCCTACAACGAGGCGAAGACGGACCCGGCTTTCCAGGCGGAGCTCGAGAGCTGGTTCAAGGACTATGTCGGCCGCCCGTCGCCGCTCTATCTGGCGCAGCGCCTGACCGACCATCTCGGTGGCGCCAGGGTCTACTTCAAGCGTGACGAGCTGAACCACACGGGTGCCCACAAGATCAACAACTGCGTCGGCCAGATCCTGCTCGCGACACGCATGGGCAAGAAGCGGATCATCGCCGAAACCGGCGCCGGGCAGCACGGCGTCGCCACCGCCACGGTGGCCGCCCGCTTCGGCCTCGAATGCGTGATCTACATGGGCGAGCGCGACATCGAGCGGCAGCAGCCCAACGTCTTTCGCATGCGTCTCCTCGGGGCCGAGGTGCGACCGGTCAAGTCCGGCTCGCGCACCCTCAAGGATGCCATGAACGAAGCCCTGCGGGACTGGGTCACCAACGTCCGTGACACCTTCTACATCATCGGCTCGGTCGCCGGCCCGCACCCTTATCCGGCCATGGTCCGGGACTTCCAGAGCATCATCGGCACCGAGGCAAGGGCGCAGATCCAGGCGAAGGAGGGGCGCCTGCCGGACCTCCTGGTCGCCGCGGTCGGCGGCGGCTCCAATGCCATGGGGCTGTTCCATCCCTTCCTCGACGACCCCGAGGTCGGCATCGTCGCGGTCGAGGCCGCCGGCGACGGGGTCGAGACGGGCCGCCATGCCGCCGCCATGACCGCCGGCCAGCCCGGCGTGCTGCACGGCATGCGCAGCTACCTGATGCAGGACAATGACGGCCAGATCATCGAGCCGCACTCGATCTCGGCCGGGCTCGACTATCCCGGCATCGGTCCCGAGCACTCCTGGCTCAAGGACCTGGGGCGGATCGAGGTGGCGGTCGCCACCGACGCCGAGGCGCTCGAGGCCTTCGCCCTCTGCTCGAAGCTCGAGGGCATCCTGCCGGCGCTCGAGCCTTGTCATGCGCTGGCCGAGGTCGAGAAACGCGCGCCGACGATGCGCCCCGACCAGATCATCATCATGAATCTCTGTGGCCGCGGCGACAAGGATATCTACACCGTGGCAGAGCACATGGGCGTGCGGTTGTGAGCGAGGGACTGCGATGAGCCCGACCCGCATCGAGCGACGCTTCGCCGATCTCCAGAAAGAGGGCAGGGCGGGGCTGATCACGTTCATCTGCGGCGGCGATCCCAACCCCCAGGCCTTCCAGGCGATCCTCGCCGGCCTGCCGGCGGCCGGTGCGGATCTCATCGAGATCGGCATGCCGTTCTCCGATCCGATGGCCGACGGCCCGACCATCCAGGCGGGCAATCTCCGGGCACTCGCCGCCGGCATGACGCTCGCCCGCCTCCTGACCCAGGTCACGGCCTTTCGCGAGAAGGACAGGACGACCCCGCTCGTGCTGATGGGCTACTACAACCCGATCCACCGCTATGGCCCGGCACGGTTCCTCGACGACGCGCTGTCCGCCGGCGTCGACGGGCTGATCATTGTCGACCTGCCGCCCGAGGAGGACGAGGAGCTTTGCCTGCCGGCGCTCGAGAAGGGGCTGAACTTCATCCGCCTCGCCACGCCGACGACCGACGCGGCCCGACTGCCGGCGGTGCTCGGCAATACCTCGGGCTTCATCTACTACGTCTCGATCACCGGCATCACCGGCGCCGCCTCGCCCGTGGCCGATGCGGTCGGCGATGCGGTGGCCCATCTCCGGCGCCACACCGACCTGCCGGTCGCCGTCGGCTTCGGCATTCGCACCCCCGAGCAGGCTGCCGGCATCGCCCGGATCGCGGATGCCGCCGTGGTTGGCTCGGCCCTGGTGGAGGAGATCGCGAGCCGGGTCGAGACCAGCAAGGCGGATAGCGCCGAGCTGATCGGCGCCGTCCACGCGCGGGTGCGCGGCCTCGCCGCCGCGGTGCGCGCGGCGCGCAAGGACCCGGTCGAGCCCGGCCCATGAACTGGCTCACCAACTATGTGCGGCCGCGTTTTCGCGCCCTCGTGCGCAGCGGCACCAAGCCCGAGGTGCCGGAGAACCTCTGGCACCAGTGCTCGTCCTGCGAGCGGATGATCTTCCACCGTGATCTCGAGGCCAACCAGCGGGTCTGCCCGCACTGCAATCATCACATGCGGGTCGGCCCCGAGTATCGTTTCCAGAGTCTCCTCGACGAGGGCAGCTGGAGCCGGATCGAGCTCCCCAAGGTGCCGCTCGACCCGCTCAAGTTCCGGGATTCCAAGCGCTACGCCGACCGGTTGAAGGAGGCGCAGGGCAAGACCCGCACCCAGGACGCGCTCGAGGCGGCGCACGGCCGGATCGACGGCCTGCCGGCGGTCGTCGCGGTCATGAACTTCGAGTTCATGGCGGGCTCGATGGGGGCCGCCGTGGGCGAGGCTTTCGTCACCGCGGCCCGGCTCGCCGTCCTGCAGGAGGCGGCCTTCATCATCGTCACCTCCTCGGGCGGCGCTCGAATGCAGGAAGGCGCCGTCTCGCTGATGCAGATGGCGCGCACCACGCTGGCCGTCGAGGAGGTGAAGGAGGCCGGCCTGCCCTATATCGTCCTGCTCACCGACCCGACGACCGGCGGTGTTACGGCCTCCTTCGCCATGCTCGGCGACATCCACATCGCCGAGCCCGGTGCGGTGATCGGCTTCGCCGGCGCCCGGGTGATCGAGCAGACCATCCGCGAGACCCTGCCCGAGGGCTTCCAGAAGGCCGAATACCTGCTCGAGCACGGCATGGTCGACATGGTCGTCCACCGTTTCGAGATGCGCGCCACCATGGCACGGCTGCTCGGCCTCCTCTTCCGCCGGCAGCACCCGCCAAGCGAGCCGGCGGGAAAGCCCGCGATAGTCCGGCCGGCCGAGGCTGTCCTGGCCCCGGCACCCGCCGTGGCTCCGGCCAGGAGCGGCGACAAGCCGGCGGAGTCGGCCACGGACGAGGCGGAAGCGGCCGCTCCGGCGCCCAAGAGCGGCGACTAGGCGCTCGATATCTCAGGGGAGTCGGTCCATGACCGCCTTCGACAGCGACCTCATCCTTGCCCGGCTGCAGGGCCTCCACCCGAAGAGCATCGACCTCTCGCTCGCCCGCATCGAGCGCCTGCTCGCCTGTCTCGACCATCCCGAGCGGCGGGTGCCGCCGGTGGTGCACATCGCCGGCACCAACGGCAAGGGCTCGACCCTGGCCATGCTGCACGCCATGCTCGAGGCCGCTGGCCAGCGCGTGCATCGCTACATCTCGCCGCATCTCGTCCGCTTCAACGAGCGCATCCTGCTCCATGGGCAGCCGATCGACGAGAGCCTGCTCGCGGATGTGCTGGACCGCTGCGAGCGCGCCAACCGGGGCGAGCCGATCACTTTCTTCGAGATCACCACGGCCGCGGCCTTCCTCGCCTTCGCCGAATGCCCGGCTGACTGGCTGCTGCTCGAGACCGGGCTCGGCGGCCGGCTGGATGCGACCAATGTGGTGGATCGGCCGGCGCTCACCCTGATCTCGCCGGTCTCGATGGACCACGAGGCCTATCTGGGCACCACGCTCGAAGCCATCGCCGGCGAGAAGGCCGGCATCCTCAAGCCAGGGGTGCCGGTGCTGGCGGGACCGCAGGCGCCGGCGGCGCTCGCCGTGCTGGACGCCCGGGCCGAAGTGCTCGCCGCACCCCTGCGCGCTGCCGGTCGCGACTGGCACTTCGCCGCCGGCGACCATGGCTTTCGCCTCGACAGCGGCATGGAGGTGCTCGACCTGCCGCGGCCCGGCCTGGTCGGCGCGCACCAGATCGAGAACGCGGCGCTTGCCGCCATGGCGGGGCTTGCGCTCGGACTGGACGCGGACGCCCTCTGCCAAGGCATTCGGGGTGCCATCTGGCCGGCCCGGCTGCAGCGGCTGAATGGCGATCTCGCCGCACGCCTGCCGGCGGGGGCCGAGCTATGGCTGGACGGCGGTCACAACCCTGCCGCCGGACAGGCGCTGGCGCTGAGTCTCGACGGGATCGCCCATGGCCGGCCGGTCGATCTCGTGCTCGGCATGCTCGAGACCAAGGACGTGGCGGCCTTCCTCGCCCCCATGCGGGGGCGCATTCGGCGACTCCTGACGGTGCCGGTGCCGGACGAGCACCTCGGCCGCGATCCGGCCGAGGTGGCAGTGCTCGCCCGGGCACAGGGCTTCGAGGCCGAGCCGGCGGCGGACATCGAAGGGGCCCTCGGCCGGTTGGCCGAGGCGGGCGGCGAGCCGGCCGTCGTCCTGATCTGCGGCTCGCTCTACCTCGCCGGCCACGTGCTCCGCGGCCGCGCGTAGCCCGTCAACTGCCGCGGTCGATCCGGCAGCCGTCAGCCGTCCCCTTCCATCGGGCGGGACCCCAGTACCGCTCGAAAATTGCGGTGGCGACGGCGGTGGCGTCGTCCTCGTCATCCACCTTGGCAACGTAGACTGTCTTGAGCGGCACCTCATGGACCGTTCCGCTGCCGTCGACGAGGTGCTTGTAGAAGGTCACCGCGTGCGGTTTGATGTTCCTCACACCGCCGCCCTGCACGTCGCTCAGGGACACGACTCCGGTCAGCCGCCCCCACCGGTCGACCACGGGCAGCCGGCGGACCCCCTGCTCCGCCATGATCGCCCTCACGCTCTCGACCGGCTGGTCGTCGAAACAGGACAGCACCTCGCTCGACATCACGTCGCACACCCGCTCGCGGGTCGGGTCCGCGCCATTGGCCAGACCGCGCACGACGAGGTCGCGATCGGTGACGAGCCCCAGCAAATGCCCGTCCCGTCCAACGAGCAGGCAGCCGAGGTCGCGGTCGCGCACGGTCCGCGCCGCTTCGGCGATCGTCGAGCCCGGATCGACCAGGGCGGGTTGCGTTCTCATGACCTCATTGACCATCATGGCGATCTTCTCCTCCCGAGGCGTGTCGTGATTTTTACGATACCGCCCAGGCCACATGCTTCTTTGGCCGCGACCCTGCCTTCCGATCGAGGCGGCGACACCAATCAGCCGAGGTGTCGCCGCCGGACCTCGCCGGCTACGCTGCCAGCGGCAGGTCCTCCCGGCACCCGTTCGGTGCTCGGTCTCGTCCGACCGGCCGTTCCCAGGACTCGCCGCGACGCCGCAGCAGGCCATCGACGGCCAGCTCGATCTGGCCGCGCCGCAATCCGATATCGGCCAGGACGCGGTCGTCCAGCGTGCGGAGCTCGTCGATGGCAATCCTGCGCCGGCGCCATTTCGCGTAGGAATCGAGGATCGAGCGGCCGATCCGCCGCACCGGCCACAGCCCCAACCCGAAGGCGCCGACGCCACCCTGTGCTCGATTGTCGTTGGCCGCGGGCCCGCGTTCCGGCAGGTTCCGCCCTGCAAGGCGCTGCATGGCACGCCGCAAGCTCGTCCAAGTCCAGTGGACGCTGTCGACAATCGCTTCCGCCTGCCGTCGGCGCGCCTCCAGGTCACGCACAAAATGGTCGTGCCCGCCGACCCGCTCGGCATGACCGCTCTCGACCACGTTCCCTTGCACCTCTAATCGCGCCGACATCTTCACACTCTCCTTGTTTATGAAACTCGGTATTACATGTAGTAGCAGGTTTATTTATTGCAATAGAGCTTTTATTCTTCTTGGTATGAAGAAAAACTTATACTCTGTTGCGATTGACAATGCCTTTTGTTATTTGAAATGACAAGCGTCGGTCTAGCATGGTCGCGTGAATTAGTTGTAGAGATCATTCGGTCTTTGGAGATCGCGTCGGTTGCGGTCCAGCGTCCAACTCGGCGGATCACTCGCCGGGAACGAATCCATCAGTGTCTTGTCGATGAGGTCGTCCCGACGTCCGCTCCTTCCCGATCATGGTCGCTTCCTGTTTCCGCCCCGCAGACGAAACCGAACCATCCTCGAATGGCCGCATCGGGGGCTCTCCTTATTCCTTGCTCAAAAGGTGGGCCGACCCCGCCGCCCCGACGCGTAGCGAAGCTTGCCGGCGCCCGCGAAAATCGGCGCCGCTCCCGACATGGCGGCCAGCCCCGCTGGCCGCGCCGCCCTGGACCGCTCAACCCGGCTCTGGTGGCGCCGGCCAAAGCCTGGCGCGAGGAGATTCCCGAGCCGTGCCCGAAATGCCACCTCGCGTATCTCGGATGGCAAGTCCCGGGCCAGCGACGGTAGTTCGGCGCGGCGCACAGCGGCAGCGATCCTGGCTATCGTGTCTGTGGCGAGACGCCCGATCACCGCCGCCGGCAGATCGCGGCGCAACCACGCCTCCAGCTCCGCGGCGTCATCGCCGAACTCGATGGCGCAGACACCTTCATTGGTGATGGCCACCAGCACCTGCCCGGTCACCTGCTCGACAATGGTGAACCCGACCCGGGCGCCAACGCCACCGGCGTGCCGTGTCGCGGGCGTCATGCCGAGCCTCTCGCGAGCGTGCCCGTAGGCCCGCGAGACGGAGTCGTAGCCGGCATTGTGGATCGTCTCGGTCACCGGTCGATCAGACGCCAGACCCCGGGCGAGGCGCCGCGAACGCACGGCCTCGAAATACTTGCCGGGAGTGGTGCCCAGCACCTCCTTGAAGACCCGATGGAAATGAAAGCGGCTGATGCCCACGGCACCGGCGACAGCCGCCAGGGCCGGCGCTCGCTCACTCGTGCCGAGGATGGCGCAGGCCTTGCCAACGGCGGTGACGTGCCAGCCGAGCGGCGAGGCCATCGTCGGCCGGCAGCGCTTGCACGGCAAGAACCCCGCGACCTCGGCCGCGAGATTGTTGGGGAAGATGCGAACGTTGAGCCTGAGCGGTGTCGGCGACGGACATGACGGTCGGCAATAGATGCCGGTCGTGACCACCGCGTAGGCGATGCGCCCGTCCGCGGCCGCTTCACGACGCACCACCGCGTCCCAGCACCTGTCCCCGTCAGCGATCACGGCCTGCCCCCCACCCTTCAAGACATCCCTCGAGTGTCCGATAGGGAGGAGGGCAGTGCAAAGGCCGAAATCTACTCGTTTATTGCTTTCTCACTCGTCCTGGCATCCGGATCACTCGCGGCTGCCCCACTTCGCCAGCTGGAGATCCACCTCCTCCTCGCACTCGGTGGCGGCGGAGGTGAACTTGTTCAGCCATTCGTCGCCGAACTGGGCCTTGTACCACTCGCCCATCGGCTCCTTGACGGCGCGGAAGGTCGCCATCTCCTCTTCGTTCGGCACGTAGATCTCGCCGCCGCCGTCGGTGAAGACCTTGCTCTGCCGCGCCTCGGCGCCCTTGTTGAACTCGAGCTGCACGTCGGCCATCTGCCGGACGCCGCTGACCACCATGGCGCGGAGATCGTCGGGCAGGCTGTCGAGGAAGTCCTGACTCACCGCCATGAAGCCCCAGAGATAGGCGTGCTGGTCCATGGTGGCGTAGCGGACAACCTCCTCCATCTTGTTGGGGATGATGTCGGTCACCGCGTTCTTGGTGCCCTCGACCACACCCGTCGCCAGCGAGGTGTAGAGCTCGCCCCAGGCGATCGGCGTCGGGTTGGCGCCGTAGAACTGCATCATCTCGACCGGCAATTGCGAGTTGATCACCCGCATCTTGATGCCCTTGAGGTCCTCGGCACTCTTCACCAGCTTGTTGGCGGTGAAGAAGCTCCTGAAGCGCCCGGTATTGCCGACGCCGATCAGATTGACGTTGCCCGACTTCGCCATGAAGGTCTCGCGCATATCCTCGAAGAACGGCCCCTGGATCATGCATTCGGCGACCGCGTCGTCGCGCACCACATAGGGCAGCTCGATCACCTGCAGCTCGGGCATGAAGCCGACGAGACCACCCAGCGCCGTGTGCGCCACCTCGAGCGTGTTGGCGTTGACCTGCTCGACCATCTCGCGGAACGAGCCGAGCTGCGAGCCCGGGAAGATCTGCACCTCGATGCGCCCGTTGGACTGCGTCTCGAGGAAGTATTTCAGGAATTCTCCGGCGACATGGTCGTCGCTGTCGGGGCCGACCGGCCCCGGGTGACCGTATTTGAGCACGTACTCGGCGGCATTGGTCGGCAAGGCCGTGCCGGCGAGCAGGGCTGCCGCGAGCAGGCCACAAGCGAGTTTCTTGGTCATGTGCAAGTCTCCCTGGATATTGGCGCCCAGCCGGGCGCTCGGTGACGCCTTCAGACCCCGAAGCCGAAAAGACGTGGTAAGGTCATGGTAAGGAAGGGGAAGTAGGCGATCAAGAAGATCACCATGATGTGTACGATCAGGAACGGCCACATGTCCTTGGCGATCTCGACGATCGAGAGCCGTGTCAGCGTCGAGGCGACGAAGAGGACGAGGCCCATGGGCGGCGTGGCGAGGCCGACCGTCAGGTTGACGCACATGACGATGGCGAAGTGCAGGGGATCGATGCCGAGCTGTTGCATGGTCGGCCCGAGCAGCGGCCCGAGAATGAGGATCGCGGGACCGGCGTCGAAGAACATGCCGACGATCAGAAGAAGAATGTTGACGAGGAAGAGCACGACCCACGGGTTGTCGCTCACCCCGAGCAGGATGCCGCTCACCGCCGTTGGCACGCCCGAGAGCGAGGTGACCCAGCCGAAGAGCGTGGCGGCACCGATGACGAAAAGAATGCTCGAGGAGGCGATCCCGGCCCGGTAGAGCATGTCCGGGATACGGGCGATCTCGAGCGTGCGGGTGACGAGGAGGCTGAGGATCAGGGCATAGGCGACGGCGGCGGCCGCGGCCTCGGTCGGCGTGAAGACACCGGAGAGGATGCCGCCCAGGATGATGACCGGGGTCAGGAGCGGCAGGAAGGCGTGGCCGAAGGCGGTTGCCACCTCCTTCGGCGGTGCCCGCCGTTCGCTCTTCGGATAATTGCGCCGGCGGGCGAGGAAGGAGGTCATGATCATCATGCCGCCGCCCATCATGATGCCGGGGACGAAGCCGGCGGCGAAGAGCGCCGCGACCGAGACACCCATGATGTAGGCGTAGACGACCATGATGATCGAGGGCGGGATCACCGGGCCGATCACCGATGACGCGGCGGTGACGGCGGCCGCGAACCGGCGGGTGTAGCCGTCCTTCTCCATGGCCGGGATGAGCATCGAGCCCAGGGCCGAGGTGTCCGCCACGGCCGAGCCCGAGAGCCCGGCGAAGAGCATGCTGGAGAGGATGTTGACCTGGGCGAGGCCGCCCCGGAAATGGCCGACCAGCGTCTTGGCGAAGGTGACGAGCCGAAGCGTGATGCCGCCGTGGTTCATCACCTCGCCGGCGAGGATGAACATCGGGATGGCGAGCAGCGGGAACTGGTTGATGCCGGAGAAGATCCGCTGCGGCAGCATCGAGAGGAAGACCAGCTTGTCCTGAATCAGGATGCCGAAGACCGGCGCCATGACCAGCGCGAAGACGATCGGCACGCCGAGCGCCATGAGGGCGAGGAGGAGCCAGAAGAAGACCAGGGCCATGGCCGGCTACTCGCGAATTTCGTCGATGGCGGATTCGTGGTCTTCGACATAGCCGCGGAGCGGATCGAAGATGCCGTTCAGGGCGCGGAGCGCCTGCTCGACAGAGACCAGCAGCATCAACCCGGCGCCGAGCGGCACCGCCGCGTAGACCCAGACCATCGACATCTGGAAGCTCGACGCCACCTGGCGCACCCCCTGCTTGGCGAAGAGGAAGCCCTGCCAGACCAGCATGGCCGCCGCCCCGATGACGATCAGGTGCGCCAGCAGGAAGACCACCTGCCTGGCCCGGCCCCGCATCCAGGCG
>JACKIN010000022.1 GCA_020638495.1 Geminicoccaceae bacterium
CTTCCCGCAGCAACACCGTGCCAAGCTGCACAGCGCCAATCCCATCGAGCGCCTCAACCGCGAGATCAAGCGCCGCACCGACGTCGTCGGCATCTTCCCAAATGAGGCCGCCATCACCCGGGGTCCCCATGCGGCCTGCCGCATGGGGTGGCGCCCGCCTGGTCGGCGCCCTGCTCCTCGAGCAAAACGACGAGTGGGCCGTCCAGCGCGCCCGCTACATGACCCTTGAGACCATCGCCCAGACTGGCGATGATGCTGCAGTCAGCTTGGCCGACATGACCGGCTGACCAAACACCGGCCGAGGCCGGAGAACACCTTGGGCACAGCTCAGCTACACCACTCCATGGGACACGACCGGTGCCAGCGCTCGCTTGATGGCGCTTCAAGTCAGGCCTGCATTGTGTCAGCTGGCGATTCCAGTCAGTCTCGCCCGACCCGGAAGACGGGGGGCCGGTAGCCATTTTCGGTCCGGTCTTCACCCTTCGCGTGAGAAGCGTTGATGTTGTCGACAGTCCTGCCGATGCATGTCGGTCCAGTCCCGATCCCCACCAGGGAGGATCGTTCGCTAGCACGCACGATCCGCCGGCGGGACGTCTGATCCCATGGCATTTGCGGACCTCCGGGCCTTCATGATGCATCTCGAATCTCGTGGCCGGTTGGTCCGTGTTCGAGAGCCCGTTTCGCCGGTGCTCGAGTTGACCGAGATTCAGACCCGCCTCCTTGCCGAGCAAGGCCCCGCGGCGCTGTTCACGAAGGTCGAGGGAACGAGCATGCCCGTGCTCGTCAACCTCTTTGGCACGGTCGAGCGGGTGGCCTGGGGCATCGGCCGCGAGCCGCATGAGCTGCGCGCCGTCGGCGAGATGCTCGCGTTCTTCCGCCAGCCCCAGCCGCCAGACAGCTTCAGGGAGGCGCTCGAGATGGCGCCGCTCATGAAGGCGGCCCTAGCCATGCGGCCGAAGCACATCTCCCGTGGTAGCTGTCAAGAGATCGTCTGGCGCGGCGCCGAGATCGATCTCGGCCGCCTGCCGGTCCAGACGTGCTGGCCGGGCGAGCCGGCGCCGCTGATCACTTGGCCACTGGTGGTGACCAGGGGGCCGGGCACCAGCCGTGAGGACGGCTTCAATCTCGGCATCTACCGGATGCAGGTCCTCGAGCGCGACCGGACCATCATGCGCTGGCTGAAGCATCGCGGCGGTGCCCAGCAGCATCGCCGCTGGAAGGAGGAGCGGCAGGCGCCCCTGCCGGCGGCCGCCGTCCTGGGCGCCGATCCGGGCACGACGATCGCTGCGGTGACGCCGGTGCCGGAGACCATGTCGGAGTATCAGTTCGCCGGCCTCCTGCGCGGCCAAAGGGTCGAGCTCGTCGACTGCGTCAGCCAGCCGCTCAAGGTGCCGGCGACCGCCGAGATCGTCATCGAAGGCGAGGTCGGCCTCGACGAGACCGCCGACGAGGGTCCCTATGGTGATCACACCGGCTACTACAACTCGGTCGAGCCCTTTCCCGTCTTTCGCGTCACCGCCATCACCATGCGTCGTGATCCGATCTACCACTCCACCTTCACCGGCCGCCCGCCGGACGAGCCTTCCGTGCTCGGTGAGGCGCTGAACGACGTCTTCGTGCCGCTTCTGCAGCAGCAGTTCCCCGAGATCGTCGATTTCTGGCTGCCGCCCGAGGGCTGCTCCTATCGGGTCGCGGTCGTGTCCATCAAGAAGGCCTATCCGGGCCATGCCAAACGGATACTGATGGGCGTCTGGTCCTATCTGCGGCAGTTCATGTATACGAAGTTCGTCATCGTCGTGGACGATGACATCGACGCCCGCTCGTGGATCGATGTGATCTGGGCGATCTCGACCCGGGTCGACCCCGGGCGGGACCTGACTGTCGTCGACGGCACGCCCATCGACTATCTCGACTTTGCCTCACCCGAATCCGGTCTGGGCGGCAAGCTCGGCATCGATGCAACGAACAAGTGGCCGCCCGAGACCAGGCGCGAATGGGGCAGCAAGATCCGCATGGCCGAGGAAATCGTCGAGAAGGTGACGAGCAAATGGCAGCGCTACGGCCTGCCCGGCAGCGGCCGGTCGATCTGGCGATGACGGGCGGAGCACAGGCTCTCGACCAGGAGGCACTGTTGCCGGCGGTGCGCGACGCGGTGCGGGCCGCAGGCCGGATCGCCCTGGGTGATTTCGGCCGGCCGGGCAGAAGCTGGGAAAAATCCCCCGGGCAACTCGTCACCGAGACCGACCTCGCCATCAACCGGCATCTGCATGCGGCGCTCGGCGCGCTCTTGCCCGTCGCGGCCTGGCTCTCGGAGGAGAGCGTCGATGACGGCCGCCGCCACGATGCCGACCTGGTCTGGGTGATCGACCCAATCGACGGCACGCGCAGCTTCGCCGCCGGCAAGCCGGAATTCACCATCAGCGTCGCCCTGGTGGCCGGCGAGCAGCCGGTTCTCGCCAGCCTCCTCAACCCGGCGACAGGCGAGCATTTCGAGGCGCTGGCCGGGCGCGGCGCCACGCTGAACGGACGGGCCCTGACGGTTCGGGAGCCGGCGCCCGGCGCGCCAGCGCGGATCGTGTTGAGCGCCGGCGAACGGCGGACCCGCGACTTCCAGGCCATGCTGCCCGAGGCCGGCCTCAGCACGATCGGCTCGCTCGCCTACAAGATGGCGCTGGTCGCTGCCGGCCGGTTCGACGCCTATTTCTCCTGGCGCTACAGCCATGACTGGGACATCGCGGCGGCCATGCTGGTGCTGGCGGAAGCCGGCGGCATGGTTTCCGACCGCTCGGGCGGCGCCCTGCTTCTGAACCGCCCGGCGCCACGCCATGCCGGGCTGCTCGCCGCCCCGCCGTTCCTGCACCGTGATCTCGTTGCCCGCTCGCTACGGGCGCTCGCCAGCGTCGCCGGACCTGACGGGACCGTCTTGCCGACAGCGACACGGGCGGGATAAGCGAAGCGCCCGGTAGCGCAGCACCGGTGTCCGTTGTCAACGCAAGCTTAGGGAACGAGATGCACACTCTGAAGGCCGAGCAGCTGGAGCGACTGGCCGAGGCCACCATGCGGGCGCTCGGCAGCGCGCCCGAGGAAGCCCGGATCGTCGCTACCCATCTGGTTCAGGCCAATCTCAGCGGCCACGACAGCCATGGGGTGGGCATGCTGCCGGACTATGTCAGGCTCGTGCAGGCGGGGTTGATCGTGCCCAACCAGGAGATCGTGACCTTGGTCGATTTCGGCGCCCTCCTGCTCTTCGACGCCCGGCGCGGGGTCGGGCAGCGCGTGATGGAGGCGACGACCGCGGCCGCGATCGAGCGCGCCCGGAGCCAGGGGGCGACCGTCTTCGGCACCCGTGACTGCGGCCATATCGGGCGGGTCGGGCACTACGCCGAGCAGTGTGCCGCCGCCGGCATGACCGGGATCTTTTTCGTCAATGTGGCTGACCACCTGGCCTTCCAGGCGCCCTTCGGCTGCAGCGACGCACGGCTCGGCACCAATCCCTTCGCCATCGCCATGCCGGGTGCTAACGGCCCTGCCGCGGTGCTCGACATGGCCACCAGCGCCATCGCCTTCGGCAAGGCCCGGGTGGCGAGGAACAAGGGGGTGCCGGTGCCGGAAGGCTCGGTCATCGACGACGCCGGGCGACCGACCACCGATCCCAGGATGCTCGTCGACGAGCGCAAGGGTGCGCTCATGGCCTTCGGCCAGCACAAGGGCTCCGGCCTTGCGGTCTTCTGCGAGCTGCTGGGTGCGGCGCTGACCGGTGGTCGGACGATCCAGTCGGAGGAGGAGACGTCCGGCGGCATCCTGAACAGCGTGCTCGGGATCGTGATCGACAATGCCCGCATGGGCGACCCGGCGGCCATCATCGACGAGGTGGAATCCGTCAAGGACTGGATCCGCGCCTCGCCACCGGCGCCCGGCTTCGACAAGGTGCGCCTGCCCGGCGAGCCGGAGCTGGAAAGCCGCGCCAGCCGTGGCAGGTCGGGCATTCCGCTCGATGCGAAGAGCGTCGACGACATCCTGGGGGCGGCGATTACAGCCGGCGTCGATCCGGCGCTCGTCGACGCGACCCGTGCCGCCTATGCAGCCTGAGGACAGATGCCCATGACCTGCCAGACCGAACAGGCGAGTGCCGGAGGCCGAGCGGCGTGACCGATCGGATCGAATGCGTGGTCGTGGGCGCCGGCGTGGTCGGCCTCGCCGTTGCCGCCGCGCTGGCGCGGTCGGGGCGTGAGGTGATCGTGCTCGAGCGCCATGGGCTCATCGGCAGCGAGACGAGCTCGCGCAACAGCGAGGTCATCCATGCCGGCATCTACTACCCGACCGGCAGCCTCAAGGCGCGGCTGTGCGTGGCCGGCAAGCAGGCGCTCTATCGCTACTGTGGGGAGCGGGGGATCCCGCACCGCAACTGCGGCAAGCTGATCGTCGCAACCAGCGATGGCCAGCTCGACGAGCTCGAGCGCATCCGCCTCAAGGCTGCCGAGAACGGTGTCACCGATCTCGAGCAATGGGATGCCGCCAGGGCCAGGGAGCTCGAGCCGGAGCTCGCCTGCACCGGAGCGCTCTGGTCGCCATCCACGGGCATCATCGACAGCCACAGCCTGATGCTCGCCTACCAGGGCGACATCGAGGATGGGGGCGGCATGATCGCCTTCAATGCCAGCCTGGAGCGGGCCCGCGTGACCGGGGAGGGCTTCCATCTCGAGGTGGGCGGCGAGGCGCCGATGGAGATCGAATGCGCGGTGCTGGTCAACAGCGCCGGGCTCGAGGCCCCGAATCTGGCACGGCGGATCGAGGGCTACGATCCGGCGCATGCGCCGGCCGCGCACTACTGCAAGGGCAACTACTACACGCTCAAGGGCCGCAGCCCCTTCGACCGCCTGATCTACCCGGTGCCGGAAGCAGCCGGGCTCGGCGTGCACGTCACCGTCGACATGGGCGGGCAATGCCGCTTCGGCCCGGATGTCGAGTGGGTCGAGAGCATCCAGTACGATGTCGACCCGCGACGGGCCGAGGTCTTCTATGCGGCCGTCCGCAAGTACTGGCCGGGCCTTCAGGACGGTGCCCTCGAGCCCGGCTATTCGGGCATCCGCCCGAAGCTCGGCCCGGCCGGTGCGCCGGCAGCGGATTTCGTCGTCCAGGGGGCGGCGGCCCATGGCGTTTCGGGCCTCGTGCACCTCTTCGGCATCGAGAGCCCGGGGCTGACAGCCTCGCCGGCCATCGGCGAGATGGTGCTGGCGACACTCGAGCCGTGAGCGGCCGAGGCTCGAATGCGGCAACCCGTGGACCAGCCAGTTGATGGAGATGCCGGCATGACGGACGGGGGGGAAAAGGCAGGGGCGGGCTATCTCGTCTGGGATGCGCATGCCTGCCTGCCTTTGCACGAGGCGGCCGACATCCGGGTCTTGGAGCGGCACCGCCGGGCGGGCTGCAGCTTCGTCTCGGTCAATATCGGCATGGACATGAACCCCCTGCCGCAGATCATGAAGGTCATCGCGAGCTTTCGCCGGCAGATCGCGGCGTCGCCGGACATGCTCGTGCCGGTGCGCACGGTGGCGGATGTCGAGACGGCCCATGCCAGCGGCCGGCTCGGCGTCGCCTTCGACCTCGAGGGCGGCCTGCCGCTGCAGGGCCGGCCGGACATGGTCGGGCTCTTTGCGGCGCTGGGTATCCGGCAGATGCACCTCGCCTACAACCGCAACAACGCGCTGGGCGGCGGCTGCTACGACGAGGACGTGCCGCTCACGCCCCATGGCCGGGCCGTGGTGGCGGCGATCAACGACGCCGGCATCCTGATGGACTGCTCGCATACCGGGCACCGGACCAGCCTCGACATCATGGCGGCATCGACCGCGCCGGTGATCTTCAGCCACGCCAACCCGCGGGCCCTCTGCGCCGACGGCCGCAACATCACGGACGAGCAGATCCGCGCCTGCATCGCCACGGGCGGCGTCGTCTGCGTCAACGGGGTCGGCCGGTTCCTCGGCGACCACGCGGCCGGAACCCCGGCGATCCTCGCCCATGTCGACCACCTCGTGCAGACCTATGGCGACCGGCATGTCGGCCTCGGCATCGACTACAGCTACCCGTCGGGCGGTCTCGACGACGACCCGCCGGGGCTCGACAAGGACCACTGGTGGCCGCCCGCGCACGGCTATGTGGGCGGGCTGAACATCAAGATCGCCCCGCCGGAGCAGCTGCCGGGGATCGTCGAGGGGCTGGTCCGGCTCGGCTATGGCGAGAGGGCATTGCGGGGCATTCTCGGGCTCAACATGCTGGAGGTGGCGCGGCGCGTCTGGGGCTGACCGGGCTTCAGTGGATGCGCAGCTCCAGGAGGCGGGGCAGGGGCGGCGGGCCCAGCCCGGAACGCCGCCCGGCGCCCTCGGGCTCGGGATAGATCAGCCAGTAGGGGCCGCTGCCGCCTTCGGCGATCGGCTCGCCCTCGTGGCTGATGGCGATCAGGGCGTTCCTTGCCAGGGCCTCCTCGATGGAGAGGTTCGTCCGGTTGCCGCGCCCGTCGCGGGCCTCGATGCTCGTGCCGGAGGCACTTACCATGGCGAGCAGGTGGCGCAGCGGCAGGCCGGCGAAGCGGGCTGTGCCCCTCGCCCATGGCACCCTCGCGACGACCTCGTTCACGCCGGCGGCACCGAGATCTTGCATGCTCAGAAGCTGGCGGCCGCCGGCCACCTTGCCGGAGACGACGAGCCCGACATCGCCAGCCGCACCTGCCGGAGCAGCGCGGGCAGGACCCGCGGCGAGGACGAGGCCCGCCAGCAGCACGATCGCCAGGTACCGGCCACAGCGCATCTTCCTCGAGCCACCCTTCACGAAACCGGCAACCGGCGCCGGTGAAGGGGAGAGGATGCACGCGCCGGGTTAACATGCCGCTAATCGCCGACCGCTGAGAGAATATTATCCTATTTCGCCCGTCCTGTCAAGGGGCGCGGGTTCGCTCGGCAAATCGCGCTTTTCGGGTTCCTTCGCAGCCGGGCAGACGGCCGGAGGCCCGGAATCGCTGGCCCGGGCGCTCGGGTTCGTTCGTCGAAAGCCCGGGTTCGCTCGTCGAATCGCCGGGTTCGCTCGTCGATTCCGTGGGTTCATTCGTCGATTCGGCGGGTTCGTTCGCCCTGAAATGTCGCAGATTCCGCGACATCCCGGGATTCCTGTCGCAGAATACGCGACATCAGGGCGCGAGATGTCGCGGAATCCGCGACAACCCAAGCGACTCTGTCGCGGAATCCGCGACAACCCGAGCGCCGCTGTCGCGGAATCTGCGACAACCCGGGCTGGAAGAGCGGGGGAACTGAGTTCCCCCCGTGACCCCCTCCGATCCGGTGGGGAGGCGGATCGTGGGTCCGTCGGAGGGAGCCGCGTCTGTGGCGATGCTGCCGATGTCCCGATGGTGCGGGCCTTGTCGAGGTGGCGCTCGAAGCCAATGAGGCCCCGGCGGATATGGTTGACGGCGCCGGCCTTTCTTGGACTTGGATTCTGACTTGGCCGCAGTCGAAGGCTCTGGTGCATAGCAAGGGCGTGGCCGGGACCCGCTCGCCGGGTGCCAATGCGCGTGATCCGCGATTTGCCGGAAGCGCGGCGGCAACGGAACAGCCATTCACATTGCTGGCGCCATTTCTGCGGATATGGTGCCCGCCCCCATCACACCTCTGACCCCATTACATCTACCGAGATGCGGCAGCGGCGGGGCAGTGAGCAACAGGACCGAAATGTCGCCGGCGGTCACATTGGTCTAACAGCGTGTTGCGGAATTGCGAGTTTCAGCGACCCTCGAGTCCGATCACGAAGACTGCGGTCGCGACCGGTGATGGCTCGTTCTGGGGGACGATCGCGAGCCAGAGGGCTCGGTGATCGGCATCGAGCGGCATCGAGAGCCAGAACAGCCATGGATTCGCGCCCGCCCAGCGCCTTGGGGTGCCGGAGCCGGTGAGAAGCCGCATGATCAACCCCAGATTGTAGCCGGCGATGTGGATCAGGTAGCGTTTTTGGACGTTGTCGCGACCACGCAGCCAGGTTCGGCGCATGCCGCCGCGGTCGAGGGTCAGCGCGAAGGCGCGCTCGACAATCTCGGTTCTGAGCTTGAAGGCTTGCTTGGCAACGCCGGAGAGCAGCCGGCGGCGGTTGCCGTAAACGGCGTTTCTGGCCTGGTCGTCGCCATGCCAACGCAGGATGCCACCCTTGCCGGTCGGTGGTGTCGGCTCGGCGATGCGGGTTTTCCAGGGGCTGTCGTGGAGTTCTTTCAGGCCATCACGGCTGTGGTAGCCCTTGTCGGCGACCAGTTCCGCGGGCGCCTCGGTCGTTGGTGCGCGTTCGATCGCTGCCAGGTTCCGGATGGTCTTATCGATCGTCTTCGGCAGGGTCTTGGCATCGCCGCGGTCGGCGTGATGGACGGGAGCAGCGAGAACGGCGCCGGTGTCGAGATCGACGGCATGCTCGGGCTTGTAGGCCAGCCTGGTGCGGCCGTCCTTCATCCGGGCGATGCGGGCATCACTGTCGGTCGGGCTCTCCCAGTCCTCGTTCGACAGCTTCTTGCCGGGCCTCTTGCGATCGAGCCGGATCAGGTCGTCCGCGGTCGGCGTCTCGATGCCGCTCTCGACTGCGAGCCGCTTCAGCATCTCCCGGTAGCCTTCGCCCGTCTCCCGGCGAACGATGGCCCGCAGCGCCGCATGCGCCTCCATGGTCGAGGCATCGACCCCGATCCGCGCGCCCTTGATCAGCCCGTGCTCGGCCAGCCGCTGCAGCACCCAGGCGAAGACCTCGTCATGCACCTCCAAGGGCAGACGCGAGCGGGTCCGCGACAGCCAGGAGTGATCCGGCACGCCCTCCCGGCTCGCCAACAGCAGGAACTCGCGCAGGCTCAGGCTGTCCGCACAACGCCACTCGATCCCCCGCTCACTGTCGATTCCCTCGAAGTAGCCCACCAGCAGCATGCGGAAGTAGCGCCCGGGCGGCAGCGACTTGCGACCCCGGGCCGCCGACGAATAATGCGGCTGGCAGAGCGTCTCGACATGCCGGTCAAAACCGGCAGCACGCAGGATCTCCTCCAGCCGGTCATAAAACGGATGACCCTGCGACCGTGGCAGCTCTGACCAGCTCAGCAATAGCTCGCTCTGCCGCTCTGACTGCCGACCCAACGCCATGCCGTCCCTCCCCGCCATCCCGCTGTCACCGAATCACGATCAGGCGGATTTCGTCAACACGCTGCTAAGAGGCTAGGTGTCCGGATCACCAGGTGTCGGACGGGCGACCGGGTCGAGATTCGCGGCCTTCTGCAGGTGCTCGGCAGATGAGGCATCCAGCGTGAGCGGCACGGTCCAGTGGCGCGATTTACAGTCAGCAAAAATCCGGGATCGGGATGGCGCGAACCTTGTTGGTTAACGCTCATGTAGCACCGACGTATTGGCCACCTGACCGCCGATACCGGCGGCCGCCGACCTCGTGTACATGCTTCGGCTCGTCGATGTTGCCGGGGTCCGATCGACCATGTGCACGAGAACGATCTGGATCATCGGAAGCTTCAAGGCATGGCGTGCGGCAGCCTGCCGACGGGGCTACTGCATTCTCGCCGCCGCCCTTTTCGTTGGCTCCTGCCTTGTCCCGCTGGCGCCGGCAGGTGCCGGTTTGAACGAAGCCTTCGGGGCCTACTTGCGGGGCGACAAAGAGACATCGTTCCGCGAGTTTCTGGCAATGGCCCAAGCCGGTAACCCTCTCGCTCAGTACAATCTTGGCGTTCTGTACGTTTCTGGCGACGGAGTTCCCGAAAATGATGTCGAGGCTGTCATGTGGTACCGTCGCGCAGCCGAGGGGGGGCACGCCGACGCACAGTTCCAACTCGGCGCCATGTATGATCGTGGCGAGGGCGTCGCCAAGAACGAAGCGGAGGCTGCCAAGTGGTATCGGCGTGCAGCCGATCAAGGCGATGCCGCTGCTCAGTTCAGCCTTGGCGACATGTACAGTATCGGCCGAGGGGTCGCCAAAGACGATGCCGTAGCCGCAATGTGGTACCGCCGCGCCGCCGAGCAGGGCAACAGCAGTGCCCAATTCCACCTCGGCTGGGTGTACTACGCCGGCCTAGGCGTCCCTGCGAATTACGCGGATTCCGCCGAGTGGTACCGACGCGCGGCCGATCAAGGGCATCCTGGAGCTCAGAATTTTCTCGGCCTCATGTACGATACGGGTGAGGGCGTGGTTGAGGACGACGCCGAGGCTGTCAAGTGGCTGCTACGAGCCGCCGATCAGCACTACGAGGTGGCTTTCTTTAACCTCGGTCTGATGTACGTTGCTGGCGGGGGGGTGCCAAAGGATCCGATCCAGGCACACATGTGGTTCAATCTCGCCGCCGCAAATATGGTCCCCGGAGCTGGCCGCAAGCAGGCTGTTGCCAATCGCATGATGATCGAGGCGAAGCTGAGTAGTACGGAGATTTCCCGGGCGCAGGCGATGGCACGGAACTGGCAGCCAAAGGCGAAGGAGGTATCGGACGACGCGGCAGGACCCGCCGGATAAATCGCTCCTTCAATGATCAGGCGACGGCCTCCTGATCGCCATTCTTCGACTTCGTTTGCACTCGACACGACGGGCGTGGCTGCCGCAATGGAGATCGCGCTCGTCGGAGCCGGGTCAGACTTCGCCGCAAGCGCCGTCTATCGCGACGGCCGTGGCATCCGTCACGGCGACAGCGTAGTCGTCGTCGGCCATTCCCTGCGCGGCCTGCTCGCTTTTGCGGCTGCCGTCACCATCAGTGTGGTAAGCGCGCTTGCCGGGCTCGGCAATGACACCCGCTATCTGCAGCTTACCACTCCTGCTGCTCCGGCAATAGCGGCGGGCCACCGGTCGACACCGGGCGGTAGGGTTGTCGACGGTGGCGGCGACGAGCATATTATCGCCAGTTTCGTAAGTGGCTTCTTGAAGCCGTGATGCGACATTGACGACGCCGCAGTCTGTGGCAAGCTCCGTCTGGTCGCGGCCGCAGCCATAGCGCATGGCTTTCGTTGCGCTCGAGACCTCGACGGCAGCGCCGTCCGATTCTGCCGCAGGCCGATCTCCCGCTTTTGCGAAAAGCAGTGCTTCCGCCGATCCCGATCCCGTGGCTCGGACGCGTGGGACGTTTCAGGTTCCAGGTAGTGCATCCGCCGGCCCGATGATGCTACGGAGGGGCGGCTGGCAGGGCGGTGGCTTCGCCATGCGGGGACGGAGGATGGGGCGATGGCGGCGATCAGCTATTGGGATGGCGAGTGGCGGGATGCGGCGACGCCGCTGATCGGGCCGCAGGATCATGCGTTCTTCATGGCGAGCGTCGTCTTCGACGGGGCGCGGGCGTTCGGCGGGCGCACGCCCGACCTGGACCGGCATTGCGCCAGGGTGATCGAGTCGGCCAGGGGGCTCTTGCTGGAGCCGCAGCTTTCGGCGGAGCGGATCACCGAGTTGTGTCGCGAGGGGGTGGCGCAGTTCGCGCCGGACGCGGAGCTCTATATCCGGCCGATGTTCTTTGCCATGCGCGGCTTCGTGCTGCCGGAGTCGGGCTCGACGCGGTTCTGCCTCGGCATCAACGAGCTGGCGATGCCGGAGCCGGGGGAGTTCGCCGTCTGCTTCTCGCCCTATTGCCGGCCGGCGCGGAACGCGGCGCCGACCGACACCAAGGCCGCCTGCCTCTATCCGAACATGCAGCGGGCACTGGCCGAGGCGAATGCGCGGGGCTTCCAGAACGCCATCACCTCGGACCCGAACGGCAATATCGCGGAGCTGGCGACGGCCAATCTCTGGATCGCGAAGGACGGCGTGGCGATCACACCGGTCTGCAACGGCACGTTCCTGAACGGCATCACCCGGCAGCGGGTGATGGCGCTCCTGCGCGCGGACGGGATCGCGGTCGAGGAGGCGACGCTCACCGCCGCCGACATCATGGGTGCGGACGAGGTTTTCACCACCGGCAATTACGGCAAGGTGCTGCCGATCACCCGGGTCGAGGACAGGCGCTTCGCGGTGGGCCCGGTCTACCGGCGGGCGCGCGAGCTTTATTGGGACTTCGCCGGCAGCCAACGCGCGGGCTGAGACGCAGCGACGGGCGCATCGTCGCGGCGGGGCAAGCCGGTGTCGCGCCGGCACGATCGCCCCGGGCCGTGTGCTTCTACATCCTCGGCCATCGGGTGAAGGTCGCCCGGGTCACTGGGAGCGGCGGGCGATGGCGCATCTCGGTCTTGGCGAGGCGACGGTGGAGCACGGGGTGGACGATGCGCGCGTCGCCATCGTCAACCTGGCCCGGGGCTTCTCGCTCGAGACGACCCCCAGGCAGGCCGAGAAGGTCGCCGACTTCGGCGCCGTCCTGCCGCGCGGCAGCCGGGTCTTCATCGCCTTCATCCCCGGCGAGCAGCCGGCGGCGATCCTGGCCCTGGCCGGGCGGCTGCTGGCCGAGGGCATGGTGCCGGTGCCGCACATTGCCGCGCGCAACCTGGCGTCGGCCGGCGCGTTCGAGCGCTTCGCCCGCGACCTGCATGGAGTCGGCGTGCGCCAGGCGCTGCTGCTCGCCGGCGGGGCGAGCCACCCGGCCGGCAGCCTCGCGAGCTCGCTCGAGCTGCTGGAGAGTGGCGTCATCGAGGGGCTGGGGTTCGAGCAGGTCTTCGTCGCCGGGCATCCGGAAGGCCATGCGGATGTCGGGCCGGGGGAGCTGGCGGCGGCGCTCGGGGCGAAGAACGAGTGGGCGCGGCGCACCGGTGTGCCGGCGACCATCGTCACCCAGTTCGGCTTCGACGGCGAGGCGATCCTGGCCTGGGCGCAGGCGATCGGTGCGGCGGGCAACCGGCTGCCGATCCGGGTCGGCGTGGCCGGCCCGGCCTCGCTCGCGAGCCTGCTGAAATACGCCAAGATGTGCGGCGTCAACGCCTCGATGACCATGCTCGCCAAGGCCGGCGGGCGGCTCATCCAGCTCGTCGGCCAGTCGACCCCGGACGGCCTGATCACCGATCTCGCGACGCAGCGCCAGGGCTGGTCGGAGCTGGTGCGCGATCTCCACTTCTACCCGTTCGGCGGGTTCGAGCGGACGGCGCATTGGGCGACGCGGCTGAGCCTGGGCGCCATCACCCTGCATGGCCGCAACGCGGGCTTCACCGTCACCAACTGACCAGTCGCGGCTGCAGCCTTCGCCCACGCATGGGGCGAACGGGTTGCCGTGAGAGCGCAGGCCGCTAAGCTTCGCCGGCCGCGACAGGGTGCCGCGGCGATCGAGCGGCTGTCTCCTCGTCCATGGCCATCGCCAGCAGAATCGATCATGCCAGGGTGCGGCTCCGGCGTCTTTCGGGCAACGACCAGCTCAAGCTGACGGTGCTGGCGGCGGCGGTCGGCGCTGCCGCGGCCTATGGCGCCATTCTCTTCAGGGCATTGGCCGATCTCACGGCCCTCCTCCTCTTCGGGGCCGGCGAGGAGTTCATGGCGGAAGCCGCCCGCAGCCTGCCGGCCTGGCAGGTCGTCATGGTGCCGTGCCTCGGCGGGCTCGCGATCGGGCTCGCCTGCCGCTACGTCCTGCCGAAGCCGCTGCCGCAGGGCGTGGCGGAGGTCATGGAGGCGGCGGCCCTGCGCAACGGGCGGATGAAGCTGCCCGTCGGCCTCGCCGCCGCCGGGCTCAGCGCCTTCTCGATCGGCATCGGCGGCTCGGTCGGCCGCGAGGGGCCGATCGTCCATCTGGGCGCCACCCTGGCGGCGCAGGTCTCGCGCTGGCTGCGCTTCGGCCCGAGCTTCTCGCGCACGCTGCTCGGCTGCGGCGTGGCGGCGGCGATCGCCACCGCCTTCAACGCGCCCATCGCCGGGGTCTTCTTCGCGCTCGAGCTGGTGATCGGCCATTACGGCCTCGGCGCCTTCGCGCCGGTGGTGATCGCGTCGCTGGTCGGCACCATCGTCGTCCGTGTCCATATCGGCGACCATCCGGCCATCGCCATCGACCCGCAGGCGATCGTGTCGTTCTGGGAGGTGCCGGGGTTCCTGCTGCTCGGCGTCGTCGCCGCGGGTGCCGCCATCCTGCTCATGGGCGGGATCGCCCTGGTCCAGCGGCTGCATCAAATGGCGCGGGTCCCGGACTGGCTGCGGCCGGCGCTCGGCGGGGCGGGGCTCGGCCTGATCGCGCTCGTCTTCCCGGAGGTGCTCGGTGTCGGCTACCAGGCGACGGAGACGGCGCTCGGCGCCATGGCGGGGCAGGCCTGGCTGCTGGCGCTCCTCGTCATCGCCAAGGCGGCGGCGACGGCGCTCTGCCACGGCAGCGGCTTCGCCGGCGGGATGTTCTCGCCGAGCCTCACGGTGGGCGCCCTGGTGGGCGGCGTCTTCGGCAGCGTCGCCTCGGCCGTCTTTCCGGATCTGGCCTCCCCGCTCCTGGTCTACGCGCTCCTCGGCATGGGGGCGGTGGCGGCGAGCGTCCTGGGCGCGCCGATCTCGACGATCATCATCATCTTCGAGATGACCACCAGTTACGGGATCACCTTCGCGCTCATGGGCACGGTGGCGGTGGCCTCGCTGGTGACCCACGCGCTCTGGGGGCGGAGCTATTTCCATTGGCTCCTGGCCGAGCGGGGCGTGAGCCTCGACGATTCGCGCGAGCTCGGCATCCTGCGGCATCGCCGGGTGGCGGACGTGCTGCGGCGCGACGTGATCACGGCTCCGGCCACCGCCGACCTGGAGGAGCTGAAGCGGCGGTTTCGCCTCAGCCACGCGCCGATCTTCGTGGTGGGCGAGGGGCAGGCGCTCGAGGGCTCGATCGGCATCGGCGATCTCCTGGACGCGGCCTTCTCGGGCGACCCGCCGGCCGGGCTCACCGCGGCCGAGCTGGCCCAGCCGTGCCCGGTGGTGCTGCGCGGCTCGGATGACCTGGCCACCGCCTTCAGCCGCTGCCGGGTGCACGAGGAGGAGCATGTGCCCGTGCTGGAGGACGGCGACAGCCGGCGCATTCTCGGCGAGGTGCGCTTCTCGGACCTGCTGCGGGCCTACAACCAGGCGCTGCTCGAGGCGCGCGCCATCGAGCAGGGCCTGCGCTGACCGGCCGGTGGCGTCTGGTCACCGGGTGGTGGCTGGGCTAGCTTGCCGGCCCGGATCATTCGCCTCATCGGTACATGTCGAACGCAACCCCCGTCATCCCGGAAACGGTCGAGCCGCCTTATCTCGCGGGCCTGAATCCCGAGCAGCGGGCGGCCGTGACCGCACCCGACGGCCCGCTCCTCGTGCTCGCCGGGGCGGGGACCGGCAAGACGCGGGTGCTCACCACGCGCCTCGCGCATCTGCTCGTCACCGGCCGCGCCCGGCCGCACGAGGTGCTGGCGGTGACGTTCACCAACAAGGCCGCCCGCGAGCTCTCCGAGCGGGTCGAGCGGCTGATCGGGCGGAGCGTCACCGGGCTCTGGCTCGGCACGTTCCACGCGATCGGCGTGCGGTTCCTGCGGGCCCATGCCGAGCTCGCCGGGCTGCAGTCGAGCTTCACCATCCTCGACACCGACGACCAGCTCCGGCTGATCAAGCAGGTGGTGCAGGCGGCCGGGCTCGACGAGAAGCGCTGGGCGCCGCGCATCCTGCTCGCGATCATCCAGCGCTGGAAGGATCGCGGCCATGCGCCGGAGGACGTGCCGGCGAGCGAGGTCGGCGACTTCGCCGCCGGCCAGTCGCTGGCGCTCTACCGGGCCTACCAGCAGCGGCTCTCGACCCTGAACGCCTGCGATTTCGGCGATCTGCTGCTGCATCCGCTGGTCGTCCTGCGCCGCCATGCCGACCTGCTCGAGCGCTACCAGACGCGCTTTCGGGCGATCCTCGTCGACGAGTACCAGGACACCAACGTCGCCCAGTATCTCTGGCTCAGGCTGCTGGCGCAGCGGCACCGGAACATCACCTGCGTCGGCGACGACGACCAGTCGATCTATTCGTGGCGGGGCGCCGAGATCGGCAACATCCTGCGCTTCGAGCAGGATTTCCCGGGTGCGGGTGTCGTCCGGCTCGAGCGCAACTACCGCTCGACCGGCAGCATTCTCGGCACCGCCTCCGGCCTCATCGCGCGGAACCAGGCGCGGCTCGGCAAGACGCTCTGGACCGAGGGCGAGGCCGGCACGCCGGTGCGCATCGCGGGCCTGTGGGACGAGGCCGAGGAGGCCCGCTATATCGGCGACGAGATCGAGGCGCTGCAGCGGGGTGGCGAGAGCCTCGCCCAGATCGCGGTGCTGGTCCGGGCCGGCTTCCAGACGCGCGCCTTCGAGGAGCGCTTCATTCAGCTGGGCCTGCCCTATCGGGTGGTGGGGGGCCCGCGCTTCTACGAGCGGGCCGAGATCCGCGATGCCATCGCCTATCTCAGGCTGACCGCCCAGCCGGCCGACGACCTGGCCTTCGAGCGGATCGTCAACCTGCCCCGCCGCGGCATCGGCGACGCGGCGATACAGGCGTTGCGCGGGCTGTCCCGGCGCGTCGAGATCCCGCTGCTCCAGGCAGCCCGCCAGATGGTCGAGACCGACGAGCTGGCGACCCGCACGAGGAACGCGCTCATGGCCTTTCTCGGTCTGGTCGACGGCTGGCGGACAACGCTCGCCGAGGCGCCGCCGCGCGAATTGGCGGAGCAGATCCTGGACGAGAGCGGCTACACGGCGATGTGGCAGAACGACCGCTCGCCCGACGCGCCCGGCCGGCTCGACAACCTCAAGGAGCTGGTCAAGGCGATCGAGGAGTTTCCGACGCTCGCGGCGTTCCTCGAGCATGTCAGCCTGGTCATGGATGCGGTCGGCGAGAGCGGCAGCGAGCAAGTTTCGGTGATGACGCTGCACGGGGCCAAGGGGCTCGAGTTCAACAGCGTCTTCCTGGCAGGCTGGGAGGACGGGCTCTTCCCGAACCAGCGCGCCCTCGACGAAGGGGGCGGCAAGGCGCTGGAGGAGGAGCGGCGGCTCGCCTATGTCGGGCTGACCCGTGCCCGGCACCGTTGCACCGTCAGCTTCGCCGCCAATCGCCGGATCTACAACCAGTGGTCATCGAGCGTGCCCTCGCGGTTCATCGAGGAACTGCCGGCCGAGCATGTCGAGCACCTGCATCGCAACCCCGCCATGCGACCCGATGCCGAGAGCTTCATGGACGATCTCGTGGTGCCGCAGGTGGCCCGGTTCCGCAGCCGGCGCGCCGAGCTCGGCAAGGTCATCGAGGGGCGTGCCGAGATCCTGACCACGCCGCCCGGCGCCGGCGCCAGTTTCAGCGTCGGCGACCGGATCTTCCACCAGAAGTTCGGCTATGGCCGGGTCGCCGCCGTCGACGGCAACAAGCTGGAGATCGCCTTCGAGAAGTCCGGGGTGAAGAAGGTGATCTCGAGCTTCGTCGAGGCGGCCTGATGCGGCGACGTTCGTGAGCGATCCAAAGGGACTCTGGCAGGCGAGCTTCGAGCTCGACCTCGAGCCGCCGCCCTTGCTGCTCGAGGCGCTCGAGGAGATGGCGCTCTCGGCCTCGATCTTCACCGCCGCCGTCGACGAGGCGGACGAGGCGACGCGCTGGCGGGTCGATCTGCTGTTCGCCGAGGAGCCGGACGCGACTACCCTGGGTGCCGAGATCGGTGCGCTGCTCGCGGCGCACGACCTGCCGGCGGGGGTGGATGTCGCCATCGCCTGGCTCGCGCACCAGGACTGGCTCGAGGCGGTGCGCATGACCCGGCCGCCCATGACCGTCGGCCGCTTCCTCGTGCACGGGCCCGACGATGCGCCGCCGGCGAACGCCCGTGCGGTGCCGCTCTTGATCGAGGCCGGGCTCGCCTTCGGCTCGGGCGAGCATGCCACCACCACGGCCTGCCTCCTGGCGTTCGATCGCGAGCTGCGCCGCCGACCCTTCGCCCGGGTGCTCGACATGGGCTGCGGCTCGGCCATTCTCGGCATCGCCGCGGCACGGGTGAACCGTCACACCCGGGTCCTCGCGGTCGACAACGACCCGCTCGCCGTCGCCGTGGCCCGCGACAATGCCAAGAAGAACGGCGTGGCCGGCCGGGTCGCTTGCCTCGTGAGCGAAGGCTATGGCGACGCGCGCATCCGCCGGTCCGGGCCGTTCGACCTGATCTTCGCCAATATCCTGGCCGATCCGCTGGTGGCCATGGCGGGCGATCTGCGGCGGCATCTGGCGTCGGGCGGCGCGGCGATTCTGTCGGGGCTGCTCGACCGCCAGGCCCCGGCCGTGCTGGCGGCGCACCGGCGCCAAGGCATGCGGTCCACCGGGCAGGTGGATCGGCCTCCCTGGGCCGCCCTCGTGCTGCGGCGCAGTGGCGCAGTGCGGCGTGCCGCGTCGAAGCGCAATTGATGGGGGCCGCACAGCGGAGGTTGCGTCTCCCGCCGGCCTCGGCTATACGACGCGTCGCATTCGTCGCCGACCGCACCGGCTGCCCGAGAGGGTGGGGCGGCGCTGTCGTTCGGAGTTTCCTGGCATGACCAAGTTGAAGACCAAGCGGGCCGCTGCCAAGCGGTTCTCGTTCACCGGCAGTGGCAAGATCAAGCGTGGTCATGCCAACCATCGGCACAACTTCACCAGCCAGCCGAAGAAGGCGAAGATGCGGCACCGCAAGACCGGCTATGTCAGCGCGGTGGATGCGCCGCTCGTCCGGCTGATGCTGCCGCACGGCTGACGTCCGTCGGCGTCGCCGGGGCGCACTGGAATTTTCTGACCAAGGATCGAGACGATGGCTCGGGTAAAGCGCGGTGTAACCTCCCACGCCCGGCACAAGAACGTGCTGGAGGCGGCGAAGGGCTATCGCGGTCGTCGCAAGAACTGCATCAAGACCGCGCGTCAGGCGGTCGAGAAGGCCGGCCAGTATGCCTATCGCGACCGGCGCGTCCGCAAGCGGGAGTTCCGCGCCCTCTGGATCCAGCGCATCAACGCGGCGGCGCGCGAGCAGGGCATGACCTACGGCCAGCTCATGCACGGCCTGAAGGTCGCCGGCGTCGAGCTCGATCGCAAGGTCTTGGCCGACATTGCCGTGCACGACGCGGCGACGTTCGCAGGCTTCGTGAAGCAGGCCGGGGCCTCCCTTCACGCCTGAAATCGGCGGGACCGCCAGCCGGTCCCTGGCGATTCGATGAAGAGGGGTCGGCAACGGCCCCTTTTTCGTTTTTCTACGCCATTTCCAGCGGGTCCACGGCCATGACCTCGGAGACGACATCGGTGCTGGCGACGATCGACAGGGTCGAGGGGGAGATGATGGCCGAGATCGGCAGCACGCCCGATCTCGCCAGGCTCGACGAGCTGCGCGTGGCGCTGCTCGGCAAGAAGGGTCGCGTGACCGACCTCGTGAAAGGCGTGAGCAGCCTGCCGCCGGCCGAGCGGCCGGCGGCGGGGCAGGCCTTCAACGAGCTGAAGCGGAGCCTCGAGGCGGCGCTCCTCGAGCGGCGCACGGCGCTCGCCGAAGCGGCGCTCGAGGCGCGCCTGCTGGCCGAGCGAATCGACGTCACCCTGCCGGCCCGGCCGCGTGACGGCGGGCGGATCCACCCGGTGAGCCAGGTGACCGACGAGCTCACCGCGATCTTCGCCGACATGGGCTTCATGGTGGCCGAGGGGCCGGACATCGAGAACGATTTCCACAACTTCACGGCGCTGAACTTCCCGCCGTCGCATCCGGCCCGCGAGATGCACGACACGTTCTTCCTGGAGGCGCGGCAGGACGGCGAGCCGCTGCTGCTGCGCACCCACACCAGCACCATCCAGGTGCGCCACATGATGGCCAACAAGCCGCCCTACCGGATCATCGCCCCCGGCCGCACCTATCGCTGCGACAGCGACGCGACCCACACGCCGATGTTCCATCAGGTCGAGGGCCTGGTCATCGACCGCCGGACCCACATGGGCCATCTCAAGGGCTGCCTGATCGACTTCGTCCGCGCCTATTTCGAGCGCGACGACATCACCGCCCGCTTCCGCCCCAGCTTCTTCCCGTTCACCGAGCCGTCGGCCGAGATGGACATCGGCTGCCGCCGGACGAAGGAGGAGATCGTCGTGGGCGAGGGCACGGACTGGCTCGAGATCCTCGGCTGCGGGATGGTCCACCCCAACGTGCTGCGCGCCGTCGGGCTCGACCCGGCGGAGTGGCAGGGCTTCGCCTTCGGCATGGGGATCGACCGCATCGCCATGCTGAAATACGGCATGCCCGACCTTCGGCCGTTCTTCGATGCCGATCTCGCCTGGCTGCACCATTACGGCTTCGTGCCGCTCGACCTGCCGACCACCTTCTCCGGGCTCTCGCGATGAAGTTCACCCTGCCCTGGCTCAAGGAGCATCTCGAGACGGACGCCTCGGCCGCGCACATCGCCCTGACGCTGACCTCGCTCGGGCTCGAGGTCGAGGCCGTGCACGACCGCACGAGCGAGCTTTCGGGCTTCTCCGTCGCCTTCGTGCGGGAGGCCGTGCAGCACCCCAACGCCGACCGGCTCCGGCTCTGCACCGTCGAGACGAAGCATGGCGTCATGCAGGTCGTCTGTGGCGCCCCGAACGCCCGGGCCGGGCTCCATGGCATCTTCGCGCCCGAGGGCTCGGTCATCCCGGCGACCGGCAAGGTGCTCGGGCGCAGCGCCATTCGCGGCATCGAAAGCCATGGCATGCTGTGCTCGGCGCGCGAGCTCGGCATCGGCGACGACCATGACGGCATCATCGACCTCGATGGCGCGCCGGCCGTCGGCACGCCTGCCAGCGAAGCGCTCGGCATCGAGGGGCCGGTCTTCGAGGTGTCGCTGACCCCGGACCGGGCCGACTGCTTCGGCATCAACGGCATCGCCCGCGAGCTGGCCGCCGCCGGGCTCGGCCAGCTCAGGAGGCGGGATTTCACGCCCGTGCCGGGGCAGGGCCGGGGGCCGGCCATCCGCCTCGACTTTTCGGCCGCCGACGCGCATGCCTGCCCGCTCTTCATCGGCCGGCTGATCCGGGGCGTGCGCAACGGGCCGAGTCCGGCCTGGATGCAGCGGCGGCTGCAAGCCATTGGGCTCAGGCCGATTTCGGCGCTGGTCGACATCACCAATTATGTCATGTTCGACCTCAACCGACCGCTCCACGTGTTCGACGCCGCAAGGCTCGAAGGCGACGTCACCGTCCGTTTCGCCAGAGCGGGGGAAACCCTGCTGGCGCTGGACGGGCGCGAGTACGCCCTGGACGACGGCATGACGGTGATTGCCGACGAGGCCGGCCCGCAGGGCCTCGGCGGCGTCATGGGCGGCGAGGTCTCGGGCGTCACCGGGGCCACCACCGACGTGCTGCTGGAGGTCGCTCTCTTCGATCCGATCCGCACGGCGCTCACCGGTCGCAAGCTGGATCTCGTGAGCGATGCCCGCACCCGTTTCGAGCGCGGCCTCGACCCGGAGATGGCGGTCGCCGGCATGGAGCATGCCACGCGGCTCATCCTCGAGCTCTGCGGCGGCGAGGCGGCTGAGCCGGTGATCGCCGGTGCCGTGCCGCCCGGCCCTGCGGCCATCGCCTTTCCCGTGCGGGAGCTGGCGCGGCTCGGCGGCATCCAGCTCGAGCGGGGCGAGATCGAGGGGCATCTTCGCGTCCTCGGCTTCGGGCTCGATGGCGGGCCCGAGCTCTACACCGTCCAGCCGCCGAGCTGGCGGCACGACGTCACCAGCTCCGCCTGCATCGTCGAGGAGCTCTGTCGGCTGCACGGCTACGACAAGATTCCGCCTGTGCCCGTCACCCGCAACGAGGCGGTGAGCGCTGGCGTGCTCACGCCCGAGCAGCGGCGGCGCGGCCATTTGCGGCGGACGGTGGCGGTGCTCGGCTATACCGAAGCCGTGACCTGGTCGTTCACCGGGGAGAACGAGGCGCGGCCGTTCCTCGAGGGCGAGCCGGTGCGCCTCGCCAACCCGATCTCGAGCGAGCTCTCGGTGATGCGGCCCTCGCTCCTGCCCAACCTCCTGCTCGCGGCCGCCCGCAACCAGGACCGCAAGCGCGAGGACGGCGCCCTCTTCGAGCTGGGTGCCCGGTTCACCGGCGGCCAGCCCGGCGAGCAGGTGACGGCGCTCGTGGGGTTGCGCTGGGGGGCGACCGGCCCGCGGGACTGGACCGGCACGCGGCGGCCGGTCGATCTCTTCGATGCCAAGGCCGATGCGCTGGCAGCGCTCGCCGCCGCCGGGGTCAAGACCGAGGCGCTGCAGGTCACGGCCGGAGGGCCGGCCTGGTACCATCCCGGCCGCTCGGGCACGCTCGGTCTCGGGCCGAACCGGCTCGCGACCTTCGGGGAGCTGCATCCGCGCGTGCTGGAAGCCTTCGACCTCGACGGGCGTGCTGTCGCCTTCGAGCTCGACCTCGACGCGCTGCCCAGGGTGCGGGCCCGGCCGGGTCGCACCCGGCCGCCGCTCGAGGCCTGGCCCTACCCTCCGGTCGATCGCGACTTCGCGTTCCTCGTCGACGACGGGGTCAGCGCCGACCAGTTGCTGCGGGCCGTCCGCCAGGCCGACAAGAAGCTGATTCGCGAGGTGTCGCTGTTCGACGTCTATGCCGGCAAGGGCATGCCCGAGGGCAAGAAGTCGCTGGCCGTCGCCGTCCGTCTGCAGTCCCCGGACAAGACGCTGACCGAGGCCGACATCGAGCCGGTGGCGAGGAAGATCGTGGCAGCGGCCGAGAAGCAGCTCGGCGCCGAGCTGCGGGGGTGATTGCCGCGAGAGTCCATAATAGCTACTTTGGCCAGGATGGGCTTTTTGGAGACGGCCATGCGCACCATGTCGGCCAAGGAGGCCAAGAACCATTTCGGCGAGCTTCTGATGGAGGCGCAGAAGGCGCCGGTGACAATCGAGAAGAACGGCAAGCCGGTGGCGGTGCTCTACTCGATGGAGTGGCACGAGGCGGCCGAGGAGGCGAAGCTGGACTGGCTGAAGCGGGCGGTGGCGGAGGCGGTCGCCGAGGCGGATCGCGGCGAGCTCGTGGAGTTCGACGAGGAATTCATTGCGGAGCTGTTCTCCGACGGTCCCTCGAGGTTCGATGACCCGCGCGAATGAAGCGACCCCGGCGAGCGCTGCTCGTCCCTGCGGCGGCCCGCGATCTGCGTCGCATTCGCGCCTGGATCGCGGCCGACTCCGGCGTCGATCGGGCCAATGTCCTGCTCCGCGCTCTGCTCGACGTGGTGGAGCGGATCGCCGAGCTGCCGGCGCTGGGAACGCTCCGTCCGTCGTTCGGCACGGGCGTGCGGTGCTTCGTGCGAAAGCCCTATCTCGTCTTCTACCGCGAGCTCGATGAGCGCGTGCAAGTATTGCGTATCATAGACGGCCGTCGCGATCTCCAGATCGCCTGGCTCGAGGACAAGCCTGTTCCATGACCGACCTCTCGCATATCCGCAATTTCGCGATCATCGCGCATATCGACCACGGCAAGTCGACCCTGGCCGATCGGCTCATCCAGAAGTGTGGGGGTCTCGCCGATCGCGAGATGCAGGCGCAGGTGCTCGATTCGATGGATATCGAGCGCGAGCGGGGCATCACCATCAAGGCGCAGACCGTGCGGCTGCGCTACACGGCGAGGAACGGGCGCGACTACGTCTTCAACCTCATCGACACGCCCGGCCACGTCGACTTCGCCTACGAGGTCAGCCGCTCCCTGCGCGCCTGCGAGGGCTCGCTGCTGCTGGTCGACGCGACCCAGGGCGTGGAGGCGCAGACCCTGGCCAACGCCTATCAGGCGATCGAGGCCGACCACGAGATCGTGCCGGTGCTCAACAAGATCGACCTGCCGGCCGCCGAGCCCGACCGCATCAGGCAGCAGATCGAGGACATCATCGGTCTCGAGGCCGACAACGCGCTGATGATCTCGGCCAAGACCGGGCTCGGCGTCGACACGGTGCTGGAAGCCATCGTCGAGCGCCTGCCGCCGCCGCAGGGCGAGGTGGCGGCAGCGCTGCGGGCGCTCATCGTCGACAGCTGGTACGACGCCTATCTCGGGGTCGTCACCCTCATCCGGGTGCGCGAGGGCGTGATCCGCAAGGGCAGCCGCATCCTGATGATGGGCACGCGCGCCGCGCACCAGGTCGATCGGGTCGGCGTGTTCACGCCCAAGCCGCTGCTCGTCGACGAGCTGGGCCCCGGCGAGGTCGGCTTCATCACGGCCGCCATCAAGGACATCGCCGACGCCCGGGTGGGCGACACGATCACCGAGGAGAAGCGGCAGGCGGCCGAGGCGCTGCCCGGGTTCCGCCCGTCGCAGCCGGTCGTCTTCTGCGGCATGTTCCCGGTCGACGCCGCCGACTACGAGGACCTCAGGGACAGCCTCGGCAAGCTCCGGCTCAACGACGCGAGCTTCGAGTACGAGCCGGAGAGCAGCGGGGCGCTCGGCCTGGGTTTTCGCTGCGGCTTCCTCGGTTTATTGCATCTCGAGATCATCCAGGAGCGGCTGGACCGCGAGTTCGACCTCGACCTCGTCATCACCGCCCCCTCGGTGGTCTACCGGCTGCACATGACCACGGGCGAGGTCCTCGAGCTGCACAATCCCTCGGACTATCCGGACCCGACCAAGATCAAGCTGGTCGAGGAGCCCTGGATCAAGGCGACGATCCTCGTGCCGGACGACTATCTCGGCAAGGTGCTGGAGCTCTGCACCGAGAAGCGCGGCATCCAGCTCGACCTCACCTATGTCGGCACGCGGGCCATGCTGGTCTACCGCCTGCCGCTCAACGAGGTGGTCTACGACTTCTACGACCGGCTGAAGTCGGTGAGCCGCGGCTATGCCAGCTTCGACTATCAGCTCGACGGCATGGGCGAGAGCGACCTCGTGAAGCTGACGGTCCTGGTCAACGCCGACCCGGTCGACAGCCTGGCGCTCATCGTCCATCGGTCGATGGCCGAGAAGCGGGGCCGGGCGCTCTGCGAGAAGCTGAAGGAGCTGATCCCGCGGCAGATGTTCAAGATCGCCATCCAGGCGGCGATCGGCGGCAAGGTCATCGCGCGGGAGACGATCTCGGCTTTCCGCAAGGATGTTACCGCGAAGTGCTACGGTGGCGACATCACCCGCAAGCGCAAGCTCCTGGAGAAGCAGAAGGCCGGCAAGAAGCGGATGCGCCAGATCGGCAATGTCGAGATTCCCCAGGAGGCTTTCCTGGCGGCGCTCAAGATGGATGGCTAGGGCGTTGCAGGGAAGCTCGGGCGGCGGGGGCGGCGAGGCGGTCGCGCTGATGCGCACGCAGCCGCACAACCTGGAGGCCGAGCAGGCGCTCCTGGGTGCTGTTCTCGTCAACAACGAGGCCTTTCACCGGGTCAGCGAGTTCCTGAAGGCCGAGCATTTCTTCGAGCCCGTCCACCAGCGGATCTTCGCCGCCTGCGCCGAGCGCATCGGGCGGGGCCAGCTCGCGGACGCCCGCTCGCTCTTCCACCTGTTCGACGAGGACCCGGCGCTCGAGGGCCTGGACGGTGCGAAATATCTCGGGCGCATCGCCCGGGCGGCGGAAACGATCATCAACGCGGTGAGCTTCGGCCAGATCATCCACGATCTGGCGGTCCGGCGCGGGCTGATCGGGGTCGGCGAGGAGATGGTGCTGCGGGCCTACGACCCGCAGACGGCGGAAACGGCTTCCGAGCAGATCGAGATGGCCGAGCACGAACTCTTCGGCCTCGCCCAGGAAGGCGAGGTCAAGAGCGGCTTCCGCTCCTTCCCGACGGTGCTGAGCAGCACGATCCGGCTGGTCGAATCGGCCTATTCGAAGGTCGGCGAGGTGACCGGCGTGCCGTCGCGGCTGGACAGCCTCGACCGCATCCTGGGCGGCCTCCAGCCATCGGACCTGCTCATCCTCGCCGGTCGCCCGAGCATGGGCAAGACGGCGCTGGCGGTGACCATCGCCGCCAACGCGGCGACCCAGAAGGCCATCGGCATCGATGGCGAGCGGCTCAAGCACGAAAACTACACGGTCGGCGTCTTCAGCCTCGAGATGTCGGCCGAGCAGCTCGCCATGCGCCTCCTTTCGGCCGAGGCGCAGATCGCCTCGGACGAGCTGCGCCGCGGCCAGCTCCGCGACGATCGCGAGTGGCAGCGCGTCGTCGCCGCCAGCCAGGCCCTGGCGGCGCGGCCGATGTTCATCGACGACACGCCGGCCCTCTCCGTGGCGGCGCTGCGCAGCCGGGCGCGGCGGCTGATGCGCATGGAGGGCCTGTCGCTGCTGGTCGTCGACTACCTGCAGCTGATGCGCGGCTCGAGCGCCTATGCCGGCACCAATCGCGTGCAGGAGGTTTCGGAGATCACCCAGGCGCTCAAGGCGATCGCCAAGGAGCTGAACATCCCCGTGCTCGCCTTGTCGCAGCTCAGCCGCGCGGTCGAGCAGCGCGAGGACAAGCGGCCGCTCCTCTCGGATCTGCGCGAATCGGGGTCGATCGAGCAGGACGCCGACGTCGTGATGTTCGTCTACCGCGAGGAATACTACCTGACCCGGTCCGAGCCGCAGCAGCGCGAGGGGGAAAGCCTCGAGAAGTTCCAGATTCGCCAGAACGAATGGATGGACCGCTGCAACCGGTCGCTCAACAAGGCCGACATCATCATCGCCAAGCAGCGCAACGGGCCGATCGGCACCGTGCAGGTGCAGTTCGACGCGAGGTTCGGTCGATTCCGCAACCTCGAGACCGCCGAATACATCGAAGGCGGCTGAAGCGGCGATGCCGGAAGCCGCCCTGCTCATCGATCTGGACGCCATTGCCGCCAACTACGCGCGGCTGCGGGCCGAGGCCGGTGGCTGCCGGGTTGCCGCGGTGGTCAAGGCCGACGCCTACGGGCTCGGTGCCGAGCGTGTCGCCGCACGGCTTTGGGCCGCCGGCTGCGCGGACTTCTTCGTGGCGCGGCTCGCCGAGGGGCTGGCGCTCCGGCGTCACCTGCCGAAGGCGCGGATCGTCGTGCTCGAAGGGCCGGTGCCTTGCGAGGTGGCGGACTTCGTCGCCGCCGCGCTGGTGCCGACGCTGAACACGCCGGGCCAGGTCGAGCTCTGGGGCGACGCCGGCCGCCGCCTG
Source organism: Geminicoccaceae bacterium (assembly GCA_020638495.1). GTDB lineage: Bacteria > Pseudomonadota > Alphaproteobacteria > Geminicoccales > Geminicoccaceae > SLRI01. Next base: position 26,937 of record JACKIN010000022.1, read on the forward strand.
GAGCGGCCCCTGCCGGCGGCCCTGCACCTGGACACGGGCATGTGCCGCCTCGGCATTTCCGCCACGGAAGCGGCCGGGCTCGATGCGGATCGGCTGCGCGCCATCGACGTGGCGCTGGTCATGAGCCACCTGGCCTGCGCCGAGGAAACGGCCAACCCGATGAATCCCCTCCAGGCGGCGCGCTTCAGCGAGATGAGCCGCCGGCTGCCGGCGGCCCCGCGCAGCCTCGCCAACTCCTCCGGCATCTTCCTGGGCACGGCCTACCACTTCGATCTGCTCCGGCCGGGTGCCGCCCTCTATGGCATCAACCCGACGCCGGGGCGGCCCAATCCGATGCAGCCGGTCGTGCGGATCAGGGCCCCGGTGCTCCAGGTGCATCGCCTTGACGCTCCCGGCACAGTCGGGTACGGCGCCGCACATGCGACGAGCAGCGGTTCACGCATTGCAACGGTGGGCGTCGGCTACGCCGACGGCTATATGCGTGCGGCGGGTACTGGCGGCGTCGCCGTGATCGCTGGCCGTGAAGTGCCGATTGTCGGGCGGATATCGATGGATTTGATGACACTCGACGTGACGGCGCTGGGCGAGCACGAGGTCGAGACCGGCACGCCGGTCGACCTCCTCGCCGGCCCCGGCGGCATCGACAGGGTGGCCGAGGTGGCCGGCACGATCGGCTACGAGCTGCTGACGCGCCTCGGGCAGCGCTTGCGCCGTGTCTATCTCGAAGCGACCGGCGCATGATCAATCCCTTGCAGCCGATCGGCGCCGCGCTCATCGGCATCACGCAGACGGCCGGGCGGATCAGCTTTTTCGCCGGAAACGCCATCGGCAATGGCTTTCTGGGGCCGTTCTACTGGCGCCAGCTCTGGCGCCAGATGGTCGAGATCGGCTTCTACTCGCTGCCGGTGGTCGGGCTCACGGCGATCTTCACCGGGATGGTGCTGGCGCTGCAGAGCTACACGGGCTTCTCGCGGTTCGAGGCGGAGAGTGCCGTCGCCACGATCGTGGTGCTCTCGATGGTGCGCGAGCTCGGGCCGGTGCTCGCCGGGCTGATGGTGGCGGGCCGGGTCGGTGCGGCGATGGCGGCCGAGCTCGGCACCATGCGGGTGACCGAGCAGATCGACGCCCTGAGCACGCTCTCCACCGACCCGCTGCGCTATCTCGTCTTTCCACGCCTGATCGCCGGCCTCGTCACATTGCCGCTGCTGGTCCTGGTGGCCAACGTGATCGGCGTGATGGGCGGCTACCTGGTCGGCGTGCACAAGCTCGGCTTCGGGCCGATCGAGTACCTGAACCGGACCTTCGAGTTTCTGGAGACTCAGGACGTCGTCTCGGGTCTGGCGAAAGCCGCCGTCTTCGGCTTCATCATCGCCCTGATGGGCTGCTATCACGGCTATCACAGCCGAGGAGGGGCGCAGGGTGTGGGCACGGCGACGACCCATGCCGTGGTCAGCGCCTCGATCCTGATCCTCACCGCGAACTATTTCATCACCGAGGCGTTCTTCAGCCGATGAGCAGCCCTGCCATGAAGATCCGCATCCGCGGGCTGCGCAAGAGCTTCGGCTCGAACCACGTCCTGCAAGGCATCGACCTCGACGTGCCGCAGGGCCAGTCGGTCGTCGTCATCGGCGGCTCGGGGTCGGGCAAGTCGGTGCTGCTGAAGTGCATCCTCGGCCTGATCGAAGCGGATGCCGGCTCCATCCTGGTCGATGGCGAGGAGGTGGTGGGCGCCAGCGCACGGCGCCTGACGACCTTGCGGACGAAATTCGGCATGTTGTTCCAGAGCGCTGCCTTGTTCGACAGCCTGCCGGTCTGGGAGAACGTCGCCTTCGGCCTCATGGCGGCCGAGCGGACCGAGCGGCCGGAGGCGCGCGAGCGGGCCATCCAGACCCTGGCGAAGGTCGGCCTGACCCCGGCCGTGGCCGACCAGTTTCCGAGCGAGCTCTCGGGCGGCATGAAGAAGCGGGTCGGCCTCGCGCGGGCCATCTGCACCGCGCCGGAGATCATCTTCTTCGACGAGCCGACGACCGGCCTCGACCCCATCATGTCCGATGTGATCAACGACCTGATCCGCACCTGCGTCTCGGATCTCGGCGCCACCGCCCTCTCGATCACGCACGACATGGGCAGCGTACGCAAGATCGCGGACCGGGTCGCCATGCTCTATGACGGGGCGATCATCTGGGAAGGCCCGGTGGCGTCGATCGAGGACAGCGGCAATCCCTATGTCGAGCAGTTCATCCGGGGGCACGCCGACGGGCCGATCGATGTCGGGCAGAAGGTCCCCGCAGGTGGGTGACCCCGTGACTGCCTGATGGCCGGCACCCGGGTCCAGTTCGTCTGTCAGAGCTGCGGCAGCGTCCAGCCCAAGTGGAGCGGGCGCTGTGACGGCTGCGGTGCCTGGAACACGCTGGTCGAGGAGACGTCGGAGCCGCTCGCCAAGGGTGCGCCGGTCAAGCGGCGCTCGCGGCGCGGGCTCGACCTCGTCAGCCTCGAGGGCACCGGCCAGCCGGTGCAGCGGCTCGTCACCGGGATCGGCGAGCTGGACCGGGCGGTGGGCGGCGGCATGGTGGCGGGGTCGGCCATCCTCATCGGCGGCGATCCCGGGATCGGCAAGTCGACCCTGACGCTGCAGGCGGCGGCCAGGCTGGCGCTCGCCGGCAAGCGCGTCGTCTATGTGAGCGGCGAGGAATCGATCGAGCAGATCCGCATGCGCGCGGATCGCATCGGCCTCGCGAAGGCGCCGGTCGAGCTCGCGTCGGGCACGTCGGTCGACGAGATCCTGGGCACGCTCGACACGGGCCCGCCGGTCGACCTCCTGATCATCGATTCGATCCAGACCGTCTATCTCGAGGCGCTGGACCCGGCCCCCGGCACGGTCACGCAGCTCCGCGCCTCCGCCCAGGCGCTGACCCGCTTCGCCAAGCGGCGGGGTGCGGCCCTCCTGCTGATCGGGCACGTCACCAAGGAGGGGCAGATCGCGGGCCCTCGGGTGCTCGAGCACATGGTCGACACGGTGCTCTATTTCGAGGGCGAGCGCGGCCATCAGTTCCGCCTCTTGCGCGCCGTCAAGAACCGCTTCGGCCCGGCCAACGAGATCGGCGTCTTCGAGATGCGCGAGAGCGGGCTGGAGCCGGTGGCCAATCCCTCGGCCCTCTTCCTCGCCGGGCGCGACGCCGACGTCAGCGGGGCCGCGGTCTTCGCCGGCATGGAGGGCAGCCGGCCCGTGCTGGTCGAGATCCAGGCGCTGGTGGCCGCGAGCCCGCTCGCCACGCCGCGCCGCGCCGTGGTCGGCTGGGATTCCGGCCGGCTGGCCATGCTGCTGGCGGTGCTCGAGGCGCGGTGCGGCCTTGTGATGGGCAACCGCGACGTCTATCTGAACGTCGCGGGCGGCCTGCGGATCACCGAGCCCGCGGCGGACCTCGCGGTGGCCGCGGCCCTCGTTTCCTCGCTGGCCGATCGGGCCGTGCCACGGATGACCGTCTTCTTCGGCGAGGTCGGCCTCGGCGGCGAGGTGCGGGCGGTTGCCAACAGCGAGGCGCGTATGAAGGAAGCAGCCAAGCTCGGCTTCGAGCGGGTGATCGCACCGCGCAGCCGGCGGGGCGACTCCGGCGAGGGCCTCGCGATCGAGGAGCTGTCCCGGCTGGACGAGCTTCTGGCCGTCATGAACTTTTCCCTGCCGGAAGCGGGCACCCCATGAACGATCTTTCCATCACGCTCTTCGATATCATCGTCGCCGGCATTGTCCTCCTGTCGACCCTGCTGGCGTTGAGCCGGGGCGCCGTGCGCGAGATCCTGGGCCTTCTGAGCTGGATCGGCGCCATCGTCGTCGCGGTCTATGCCTTCGGGCCGGTCAGGCCCATGGTCACCGAGGCCATCGGCAACGAGCTTCTGGCCGATGCGGCGACCGTCGCCATCGTCTTCTTCGTGCCCTTCCTGGTCCTGAAGATCGTCACCAGCCTGATCGGCCGGACGGTCTCGGGCAGCTTCCTCGGGCCGGTCGACAAGCTGCTCGGCCTGATCTTCGGTGCGGTGCGCGGTGCGCTGATCGTCTGTGCTGCCTATCTCGTCGGCACCGCCATCATCGCCGAGGAGCAGCAGCCCGACTGGATCAAGAGCGCCAAGCTGCAGCCGCCGGTGGCGGAGGGCGCCGACTGGCTGGCGCAGTTCCTGCCGCCGGGCATCCTCGACGGCTCGAAGGCGGCCGCCACCGAGGCGGCGGCACGGGCGGCGGAGGAGGCACGGCGGGTGCGTGACGGGCGCAACGGCGGCACCTCCGGGAGTGGCGACGGCGAAACCGGCTATGGTGCCCTCGTTCGCGAGGGCATGGATGCGCTGATCCGGGGAAAGGTCGAATGACCGCTGCTGGTCGAAGCGACGCCGACGAAGATGCCGACCGGTGGCGCGAGGAATGCGGGGTCTACGCCATCTACGGCCATCCCGATGCGGCGGCGCACGCCATTCTCGGCCTGCATGCCCTGCAGCACCGGGGGCAAGAGGCCGCCGGGATCGTCAGCTTCGACGGCGCCCATTTCAACACGTACCGCGCCACCGGCCTCGTCGGCGACAGCTTCAGCGATCCGCGCGTGGTCGAAGGCCTGCCCGGCCATGCCGCCATCGGCCACAACCGCTACGCCACGACCGGCGGCTCGGTGCTGCGCAACGTCCAGCCGTTCTTCGGGGACTTCGCCTTCGGCGGCCTCGCCATCGCCCACAACGGCAATCTCACCAACGCGCTGGGCCTGCGGCGGCGGCTGGTCGAGGCCGGCTGCCTCTTCCAGTCGACCAGCGACACCGAGGTCCTCGTTCACCTGATCGCGCGCTCGGGCCAGCGGAGCATCGTCGAGCGGCTGATCGATGCGCTCCACCAGGTGGAGGGCGCCTATTCGCTGGTGGGCGTCTACGACGACGGAATCATCGGCGCCCGCGATCCCCTCGGCGTGCGCCCGCTGGTCCTGGGACGGCTCGGCGACGCGCTGATCCTCGCCTCGGAGACCTGTGCGCTCGACATCATCGGCGCGGAGCTGGTGCGCGACGTGCTGCCGGGCGAGGTGATCCTGATCGACAAGGCGGGCCTGCATTCGCTCTTCCCGTTCGTTCGCACGGCCCGCCGCTTCTGCATTTTCGAGTATGTCTACTTCGCCCGGCCCGACAGCCTGGTCGAGGGCCGTGGCGTGTACGATGTCCGCAAGGAGATCGGCCGGGAGCTGGCCCGGGAGGCGCCGGCCGCCGCGGATGTGGTGGTGCCCGTGCCGGACAGCGGCGTGCCCGCGGCCATCGGCTACGCGCAGGAGGCCGGGCTGCCGTTCGAGCTCGGCATCATCCGCAACCACTATGTCGGCCGCACCTTCATCGAGCCGACCGACAACATCCGCCACCTCGGCGTGCGGCTGAAGCACAATGCCAACCGGTCGACCCTCGTCGGCAAGTCGGTGGTGCTGGTCGACGACAGCATCGTGCGCGGCACGACCTCGACCAAGATCGTCAACATGGTGCGCGCGGCCGGCGCCACCGCGATTCACATGCGCATCGCCAGCCCGCCGACGACGAACAGCTGCTATTACGGCGTCGACACGCCGGAGCGCAGCAAGCTGCTCGCCGCCCAGCACACGCTGGAGGAGATGGCGCGGCTGATCGGGGTCGACAGCCTGGCGTTCCTGTCGATCGACGGCCTCTACCGGGCGGTCGGCGAGGCCCGGCGGGAGGCCGGCCAGCCGCAATATTGCGATGCCTGCTTCACCGGCGACTATCCCACCCGCCTCGCCGACGCGGATGATGGCGGGCGTGACCGACAGCTGACCTTTCTCCAGCATGAGCGTTGATGCGCCGATGATGGAGGGGCGGGTCGTGCTCGTGACTGGTGCCGGGAGCGGGCTCGGCCGCGCGGTGGCGCTGGCCCTGGCCGGGGCGGGGGCGCAGGTGATCGCCACCGGGCGGCGCCGGGCCGCGCTCGAGGAGCTCGACGATGCCGTGCAGGCGGCGAGCGGCCGGTCGGCGACCCTGCTGCCGCTCGATCTCGCCGAGACGGAGAAGCTTTTGCCGATCGGCCCCTCGATCTTCGAGCGCTTCGGGCGGCTCGACGGGCTGGTCCATTGCGCTGCGATCCTGGGCAAGCTGATGCCGACCGCGCAGCTCGACACGGCGGGCCTGCGCAAGGCGCTGGAGGTCAACGTGATCGCGACCCAGGCGCTGATCGCGACCCTGACACCGCTCCTGGTGGCGGCCCCGGCCGGTCGCGCCCTCTTCCTGACGGATCGCCTAGCCAGCCGCGGCCGGCCCTATCTCGCCACCTACGCGGCGACGAAGCAGGCGATGGAGGCGCTGGTCCTGGCCTTCGCCGCGGAGGTCCGGCAGACCCCGCTGGCGGTCCGGCTCGTTGCACCGCCGGCCATGCGGAGCGGCTTGCGCGCCGAGGCTTTCCCCGGCGAGAGCAAGGCCGTGCAGACGCTGCCCGAGACGATCGCCGGGCGGATCCTCGAGCTGCTCCGGGCCGATTCCCTGCCGGAGGGGGACGTGCTCGATCTGTAGGTACGGGCAGGTGCGGCGGCTGGGGATGGGCTAGACACGGTTTGGGCCCGATTGCGGAAGCCGCAGCCGAATGCTGCCATTTCGAGGGTTGCGGGCAGGGGGAGACGCCGGGGGGATGACGCCGGCTGCCCTTCTCTGGAGTCTGGGGGCAGCGATGGGCACGATCCTCGTCACCGGCGACGAGCCCTGCGGCAATAGCCGGTGAACGCGGGCGAGGCCGTGGCGACGCGGCTGAACGGCAGGCGGATCGGCGATGCCGTGATCGCGAGCCGGATCGTGCCGAGCAGCTTCTTCGTCTCGATCGAGCGTGCCGTCGCGGCCATCGGCAAGCTCGGGCCGGAGGTCGTCGTCATGCTCGGGGCGGGCCTCGGTCACCGTCGAGCGGATCACACGCAATCCGAGCGACGGCGGCCGGCAATGGTCGCAAAAAGTGTCCTGACCCCATTAGGAATTCGTTCTTGTTTCCTTGCGCGGTATTGGTCACGCCACCTGCTGCCGCGCCGGGCAACCGACCCGGGATAGGCTAGTCCAGCAACCGCAGCCCCTCCGGCCCCGCCACGACATAGCCCCGGTCGGTCAGCTTGAGGTGCGGGATCACCGGGAGCGGCAGGAACGCTAGCTGGAGCAGCGGCTCCTGGAGCGTGCAGCCGATGTTGCGGGCGGCTGCGCGGAGCTCGATCAGGCGATCGTCGACGAAGGCGAGGTTCTGGTCGGACATGAGGCCGGCGATGGGGAGCGGGAGGTCGGCGAGGACCTGGCCGTCCCGGACGACCACGGCACCACCCTGGAGCTCGATCAGGTGGTTCGTGGCCCTGGCCATGTCGGCGGGATCGTCGCCGACGGTGATCAGGTTGTGGCTGTCGTGGCCGATGGAGGTGGCGATGGCACCGCGGACCCTGCCGAAGCCCTTGACCCAGCCCTTGCCGATATTGCCGTTCAGCCCGTGGCGCTCGAGGACGCAGAGGCGGGCGATCTCCGGGTCCTCGGCCGGCGTGGCCTCGAGGTGGTCGGTCAGGAGGGAGAAGGGGAGCGCGCCGATGACGTGGGTTCTGGTGTCGCCGTCGAGGGCGAGGTCGGTGGCGGCGACGGGCTCGCGGCGGACGCTGTTGTAGCCGGGGGCGGCGGGGTGGGGGCGGGGCTCGGCGAGTGCGTCGGCTGCCGGCCGGCCGCCGACCACGACCTCGGCGACGCGCACCTCCTCCAGATCGTCGAGGATGACGAGGTCGGCGCGCTTGCCGGGTGCGATCACGCCACGGTCGCGCAGGCCGAAGGCGAGGGCGGCGCCCAGCGTGGCGGCGCGGTAGGCGGGGATGGCGGGGGCACCGGCGCGAATCGCGAGGCGGATGGCGTGGTCGATATGGCCTTCCTCGCGGATCTCCAGCGGGTTGCGGTCGTCGGTGCAGAAGGCGCAGCGCATCCAGGTGGCGTCGGTGATGACGGGGGCGAGGGTGGTGACGTTCTTCGCGATGGAGCCTTCGCGCAGGAGGATGTGCATGCCCTTGGCGAGCTTTTCCTCGGCCTCCTCGAGGCTGGTGCATTCATGCTCGGTGAGGACGCCCGTGGCGAGATAGGCGTTGAGCTCGCTGCCGCGCAGGAGCGGGCTGTGGCCGTCGATGTGCTGGTTGTGGAAGCGCTCCAGCTTGGCCAGCATGCCGGCGTCCTTGTGGATGACGCCCGGGAAGTTCATGAGCTCGGCGAGGCCGATGACGGCGGGGTCGGCCAAGAGCGGCAGGAGATCGTCGGCCTCCAGCCTGGCGCCGGCGGTCTCGAGCTCGGTGGCGGGGACGCAGGAGCTGAGATTGACCTTCAGCGTCATGGCGAGCTGGCGGCTCGCCTCGATGAAGTAGGTGATGCCGTCGAGGCCGATGACGTTGGCGATCTCGTGCGGGTCGCAGATCGCCGTGGTGGTGCCGCGGGGCAGCACGCCGCGCTCGAACTCGGCCGGCAGGACCATGGAGCTCTCGACGTGGACGTGGGTGTCGATGAAGCCGGGCGCCACGACGCGGCCTTTGGCGTCGATCTCGTGCTGGCCCTCGTAGACGCCGTGCGTGCCGACGATGGTGTCGCCGGCGATGGCGATGTCCATCGGGCCCTCGATCCGGCCGGTGGCGGTGTTGAGCAGGCAGGCGCCGCGGATGACGAGGTCGGCGGGCTCTCTCGCCAGCGCCTGGTCGATGCGGGCGGCGAGGTTCTGCTGCAGGACGGACATGCTTTGCTCCGGTGCGCTGGCACCGGAGCGTCATATCAGGCGATCAGGCGGGCGTCATGGTCTCCGCTGTGTCGATGGCGCAGGCGACGCCGGTGCCGCGGAGGCCGCAATAGCCCATCGGGTTCTTCGCGAGGTATTGCTGGTGATAGCCCTCGGCGAACCAGAACTCGCCTGCGGGGGCGATCTCGGTCGTGACCCTGCCCATGCCGGCGGCGGCGAGCTTCCTGCCGTAGGCAGTGGCGGTGGCCTTCGCGGCTGCGAGCTGGGCCTCGGTGGTCGTGTAGATGCCGGAGCGGTACTGCGTGCCGACATCGTTGCCCTGGCGCATGCCCTGGGTCGGGTCGTGGCTCTCGAAGAAGACCTTGAGGAGGGCCTCGAAGCTGATGACGGCGGGATCCCAGGCGACCAGCACCACCTCGTTGTGGCCGGTCAGGCCGGAGCAGACCTCCTCGTAGGTCGGGTTGGGGGTCGTGCCCGCGGCATAGCCGGCAGCGGTCGTCCAGACCCCTTCCTGCTGCCAGAAGCGGCGCTCCGCACCCCAGAAGCAGCCCATGCCGAAGTGGGCCACCTCGATGCCGGCCGGGTAGGGCGGCTCGAGCTCGTGGCCGAGCACGGCATGGCGCGCGGGCACGGCATAGGCGCGGGCGGCGCGGCCGGGGAGGGCCTGGTCGGCCGTCGGCAGGTCGGCGGATTTCTTCTTCAGGAGCCACATGGGCGGGGCCTCGCAGGGGAGGGAAGCGTTGAACATGGAAATGGCGCGCAAGGCGGCCGCGTAAAGGGGTGGAATCAGCCGATGCCGAGCGGTCCTTCGCCCCGGTCGATGAGGAGCGGGATGACGAGGTCCTCCTCGTCGTCGAGATGACGCTCGAGGCGGCGCAGGAAAGCGGGGAGGGTGGTGGCGAGCCCGGCGATGGCGCCCGGGCGATCGGCAGCGGGTGCTGCCAGGACGCGGAGCAGGGCGTCGCTGGCGGTGCCGAGCTCGGCGATCGCCCGGTCGATGGCGTGATGGTCGGCGTCGAGCACCTCGAAGCCGCGGGCGAGGCGGGGGTCGGCCGCCTGGAAGACCGGGAAGTAGTGGAGATCCTCGATGCGGTGGTGGCCGTGCAGCTCATGCAGGAGGAAGCCGATGCGCGGGCGAAACCAGGGAACGAAGCGGGCGGCGTCGACGCGGTCCTCCTGGAGCTCGCCGGCGGCCATGGTCAGTGCCTGGGTCAGCTCGCGGAAGAGGTCGTGGCGCTGGAGCCAGAAGCGGCCGGTCGGTCCGATTCCGGCGGCATTCGGCCAGGACTCGCGCGGGTGGCGGTCGAGAAGGACGCGCAGCTCGGGCGGCCAGCCGGTGCGGCGGTCTAGGTCGAGATCGGTCATGCCCGGCTCCTCATGACGGCCCCTCATGACGTTGGGCCGACGCAGTCGAGGAGCGGGCCGAGCTGGCCGACGCGCTGCTGGATGACGCGGCCGCGATCGTCGGCATAGGGGCCATGCGGGCTGCGGTCACGGGGGGCGGGGAGGATGACGGCGAGGCGGGCGGCCTCGGCGGGCGAGAGGTCGCTGGCGGGCTTGTCGAACCAGGCCTGCGAGGCGGCCTCCGCACCGTAGATGCCGGGGCCGAGCTCGGCGATGTTGAGGTAGAGCTCGAGGATGCGCTGCTTGCCCAGGATCAGCTCGAGCTGTGGTGCCAGCCAGGCCTCGAGCAGCTTGCGGGCCAGGTCGCGGCCGGGCCAGAGGAAGAGGTTCTTCGCCGTCTGCTGGGTGAGCGTGCTGGCGCCGCGCGGCCGCTCGCCGGCGAGGGCCCGCTCGACCTCGGAGCGGAGTGCCGTGAGGTCGAAGCCCAGATGCTCGCAGAAGAGGTTGTCCTCGGATGCGATCACCGCCCGGGCGAGATCGGGGCTGATCCGGCCCATCGGCCGCCAGCGATAATCCAGTCCCTCGCCTTCGAGGAGCCTGAGCAGCATGAGCGGTGTCGCCGGCGGCGGCAGGTGGCGCCAGGCGAAGAGCACGAGCGGCGGCAGGACGCAGAGGAGGAGGAAGAGCCAGAGGCCGGCGCGGCGCAGCAGCCGGGCGAGCAACGAGCGGCGCTTCGGCGCGGTGCCGCTGCGGTCGCGCGAGCGCGCCACGGAGGTCAGAGACGGCAACGGCCGGTGACGTCGAGCATGGATTCGGCGCTGGTGCGGAGCGTGTTGAGCAACTGGCGGGTGATCGCCTCGTCGTTGCAGCGCAGTGTGACGGTCTCGGGCGGGTCGGTGGCGAGGCGGATCTCGATCGTGTGCTCGAGAGCGCCGCTGCGGGTGGCCGTGGCGCGGGAGATGCGGCCCCGGTCGAGCATCAGGAAGACCGTGCCCGACTGGTTGCCGGGCACGAGCTGCTGCAGGAGCAGGAGATCGCCGGCCCGGGCGGTGCCGGCCTGGGCCACGGCGCCCAGGAGGGTGAGGCCCAGGAGTCCCCGTGCGGCGCGGCTCGTCAGCAATCGGTGCATCGGTCGTTCCCCCAGGCCGGCATCATGCTATATCTTCGCCCGGCTGCCAGCTACCCGGCGCTCGGCATCGCCCCTCGAGATCGAACGCCTGCAACAGGACCGGAACAAGGGAAATCGCCTCATGAGCTCGCGCAACGTCATCATCGTCGTCGCCGTCATCGTCGTGCTCGCCATCATCGGCTGGCAGCTCGGCTGGTTCGGCGGTGCGGAGGTGGTCGAGCCGGCCCCGCCCGCGACCACCACCAACTGAGCGGCGCGCGCGACCGGGCCGCGCTTGCGGCCCGGTTGCGCCGGTTCCCTCAGACGAGCTCGCGCACGTCCGTCAGGCGGCCGGTGATGGCTGCCGCCACGGCCATGGCCGGGCTGACGAGGTGGGTGCGGCCGAGACGGCCCTGCCGGCCCTCGAAATTGCGGTTGCTGGTCGAGGCGCAGCGCTCCTCGGGGGCGAGCTGGTCCGGGTTCATGCCGAGGCACATGGAGCAGCCGGCCTCGCGCCATTCGAAGCCGGCCGCCTTGAAGATCAGGTCCAGCCCCTCGGCCTCGGCCTGGTGCTTCACGAGGCCGGAGCCCGGCACCACCATGGCGCGCACGGTATCGGCGATGCGCTTGCCCTCCACCACCTTGGCGGCGGCCCGAAGATCCTCGATCCGGCCATTGGTGCATGAGCCGAGGAAGACGCGGTCCACCTTGACCTCGCGCATCGGCGTGCCGGGCTCGAGGCCCATATAGGCGAGCGAGCGCTCCATGGCGGCCCGCCGGCCGGCGTCCTCCACCTTCGTCGGGTCGGGCACGGCGCCCGAGATGCCGACCACGTCCTGCGGGCTGGTGCCCCAGGTGACCTGCGGCTCGATGTCCTCGGCCTTCAGGCTCACCTCCTTGTCGTAGAAGGCGCCCGCGTCGGACGGCAGCAGCCGCCAGGCGGCGACCGCCTGCTCGAAGGCGCCCGCCTTGGGCGCCATCGGACGGCCCTTGATGTACTCGAAGGTCTTCTCGTCCGGGGCGATCAGGCCGGCCCGCGCACCCGCCTCGATCGACATGTTGCAGACCGTCATCCGGCCCTCCATCGAGAGCGCCCGGATCACCGATCCGGCATATTCGATGACGTGGCCGGTGCCGCCCGCCGTGCCGATCCTGCCGATGATGGCGAGGATCACGTCCTTGGCGGTGACGCCGAAGCCGAGCTCGCCGTCGACCGTGATCCGCATGTTGCGGGGGCGCTTCTGCAGCAGCGTCTGCGTTGCCAGGACGTGCTCGACCTCGGACGTGCCGATGCCGAAGGCCAGCGCCCCGAAGGCGCCGTGCGTCGAGGTGTGGCTGTCGCCGCAGACGATGGTCGTGCCGGGCAGGGTGAAGCCCTGCTCCGGGCCGATGATGTGCACGATCCCCTGGCGGATGTCGTTCATGTCGTAGAGCTCGACGCCGAACTCGCGGGCGTTCTGCTCGAGGGCCTCGACCTGGATGCGCGCGGTCTCGTCCTTGATGCCCTTGGCCCGGTCCGGGTCGGTCGGCACGTTGTGGTCGACCACGGCGAGCGTCGCCTCGGGCCGGCGCACCCGGCGGCCGGCGGTGCGCAGGCCCTCGAAGGCCTGCGGGCTGGTCACCTCGTGGACCAGATGCCGGTCGATGTAGATCAGGCAGGTGCCGTCGTCCTGCTCCTCGACGAGATGCGCCTGCCAGATCTTGTCGAAGAGGGTCTGCGGGCCGTTCACTGCCATCGGGTCGATTCCAGGGGCTCGATTCCAGGGGGGCGGCGAAAGCCGGTCAGGCTTCGCTGCCGGTCGTCTCGGCGGCGGCCTTCGAGGACGGCCGCTCGGTCCGCCGCTCGGCGATGCGGGCCGACTTGCCGCGGCGGTCGCGCAGGTAATAGAGCTTCGCACGCCGCACCTTGCCGCGCCGCACGACGTCGACGCTGTCGATGCGCGGGCTGTAGAGTGGGAAGACGCGCTCCACACCTTCGCCGTAGGAGATCTTGCGGACGGTGAAGGACGAGTTCACGCCGCGATTGCGCCTGGCGATACAGACGCCCTCGAAGGCCTGGACGCGCTCGCGGTTGCCCTCGATCACGCGGACATTGACCCGAAGCGTGTCGCCCGGGCGGAACTCGGGCACCGCGCGCTCGGCGGTCAGGGATGTGATGAGCTGCTGCTCGATCTGCTGGATGACGTTCATCGCGGGGGCTCCGGCTGGGCGAACTGATCGGGTTGAGGATGGCCGGCGGCCGTTGCCAGGAGGTCCGGGCGGCGTCGGCGGGTCAGGGCGAGGGCGGCGGCTTGCCGCCAGGCATGGATCTCGGCGTGGTGGCCGGAGAGGAGGACGGGCGGCACGCTCCGTCCCTCCCAGCTCTGCGGCCGGGTGTAATGCGGGTATTCGAGGAGGCCCGAGCTGAAGCTCTCCTCCTCGAGCGAGGCGCTGCTGCCGACGACGCCGGGCAAGAGGCGCACGGTCGCGTCGAGGAGCGCCATGGCGGCGATCTCGCCGCCGGTCATGACGAAATCGCCGAGCGAGACTTCCAGAAAGCCGCAGGCCTCGATCGCCCGCTCGTCGACGCCCTCGTAGCGGCCCGAGAGGATGACGGCCCCTGGGCCCCCCGCGAGCCGGCGCGCCTCGTCCTGGCTGAAGGGTGCGCCGCGCGGGCTCATGTAGAGCAGCGGGCGCGCATCGCCGGGCCCGTGCACCGCGGCCACCGCCGCCGCCACCACGTCGGGCCGCATGACCATGCCGGCCCCGCCGCCGAAGGGCGTGTCGTCGACGCTGCGGTGGCGGTCGGTGGCGAAGTCGCGCAGATCGACCGCATCGAGCGACCAGATGCCGGCCTCGAGCGCCCGGCCGAGCACCGAGCAGCCGAGCGGGCCCGGGAAGAGGTCGGGGAAGATGGTGAGCACCGAGGCGCGCCAGGGGGTCGTCATGCGGCCGCCTCCGCGCTCTCGGGCAGGGCGGCGCTCGCCACCACCACGCGGCGACGGTCGAGATCGACCTCCGGCACATGGGCCAGGGTGAAGGCCACCATCTGGCTCGCCCCGGCCGCGTCGACATATTCCAGCACGTCGCCGGCGCCGAAATCGTGCACCGCGACGACCCGGCCGACCTCCTCGCCGGCCTCGGTCACCACGGAGAGGCCAATGAGATCGGCATGGTAGAACGTGTCGCTCTCGGTCGCCGGCAGGCGGTCGCGCGGCACGTAGAGCCGAAGGCCGCGCAGCGCCTCGGCGCTGTCCCGGTCGGTGATGCCCTCGGCCCTGACGATGACCCCGCCCTTGCACGGGCCGATGGCCCGCACGTGGAACAGCTCATGGCCTTCTTCGTCGAAGAGCGCGCCGTAGCCGGCGACGTTCTCCGGCTGCTCGGTGAAGCTCTTGAGCTTCAGCGCACCGCGCACGCCATGCGCTGCCGCGACCGCGGCGACGCAGACGAGGTTGGGGGGCGCTTGGGTGGAGCCGGACATGGGCTGGGCGATCCCGGGCCTTGGGCGCGTCAGGCGCTCGCGGCCTCGGTCTCGGCCTTCGCCTTCTTCGCGGCGATCTCATCGGCCTTCTTGCCGGTGCCGCGCAGGCGCGTCGCACCCGGCACGATGCCGGCCTTGTCGAGGAAGCGGGCCATGCGGTCGCTGACCTGGGCGCCGTGGCCGAGATAGTGGCGGATGCGCTCCTCGTTCATGACGATGCGCTCCGGATGCTCGTCGGGCAGCAGCGGGTTGTAGTGGCCGAGCTTCTCGAGGAAGCGGCCGTCGCGGGCGTAGCGCGTGTCGGCGGCGATGATGCGGTAGTAGGGGCGCTTCTTCGCGCCCCCTCGGGCCAGGCGGATCTTGACGGCCATGAATGTTCCAGACGGTTGGGGTTGGTTGAACGGGGCTCGGTCGGCTCGAGGGCGGGGCTAGCGGGGCATCATGCCGGGTGGCATGTGGCGGCCGAGGAACTGCTTCGGCCCGCCCGCCTTCTTCATCCGCTTCATCATGTCGTGCATCTGGCGGTGCTGCTTGAGCAGCCGGTTGACCTCCTGCACCGAGGCGCCGGCGCCCGCGGCGATGCGCCGCTTGCGCGAGGCCGCGATGATCTCGGGGCTGCGGCGCTCGAGGCGGGTCATGCTGTCGATGATGGCCGACTGCCGCAGGATGATCTTCTCGTCGATATTGGCCTCGGCGAGCTGCTTCTTGATCTTGCCGACGCCGGGCAGCATGCCGAGGATGCCGCCCATGCCGCCCATCTTGCCGACCTGCTTGAGCTGGCTCTGCAGGTCGTTGAGATCGAAGCGGCCCTTGGTCATCTTCCGGGCGAGCTTCTCGGCCTCGTCCTTGTCGACCAGCTCCGAGGCCTTCTCGACCAGGCTGACGACGTCGCCCATCTCGAGGATGCGGCTCGCCATGCGCTCGGGGTGGAAGGCGTCGAGGCCGGCGAGCTTCTCGCTGGTGCCGACGAACTTGATCGGCTTGCCGGTGATCTCGCGCATGCTGAGCGCGGCGCCGCCCCGCGCATCGCCGTCGAGTCGGGTGAGGACGATGCCGGTGATGCCGATGCGCTCGGCGAAATGGCGGGCGACGTTGACAGCGTCCTGGCCGGTGAGGCTGTCGGCGACAAGCAGCGTCTCGTGCGGCCGGGCGAGGTCGCGCACCTGGGCCAGCTCGTCCATCAGCGTGTCGTCGATGTGCAGCCGGCCGGCGGTGTCGAGGATCAGCGTGTCGTAGCCTTCCCGCCGCGCCTGCTCGAGCGCCCGGCGGGTGATGGCCAGCGGGCTCTCGCCCGGCACGATGGCCACGCTCGCGACGCCGGCCTGGCCGGCCAGCACCTCGAGCTGGTGCTGCGCCGCCGGGCGCTGCACGTCGAGCGAGGCGAGGAGGACGCGCTTCTTATCCTTGTCCTTGAGGCGCAGCGCCAGCTTGCCGCTGGTGGTCGTCTTGCCCGAGCCCTGCAGGCCGACCATGAGGACGATGCCGGGCGGGCCGCCGAGCTCGAGCGCGGCGCTCGAGCCGCCCAGGAGCTCGACGAGCTGGTCGTGGACGATCTTGACGACCATCTGGCCCGGCGTGACCGACTTGATCACCTCCTGGCCGACGGCGCGCTCCTTGACCTTGGCGACGAAGCTCTTGACCACGGGCAGCGCCACGTCGGCCTCGAGCAGGGCGATGCGGATCTCCCGCATGGCCTCCGCCACATCGGCCTCGCCGAGCGCGCCGCGCTTGCGCAGCCGATCGAACACGCCGCCCAGACGCTTGGTCAGGCTATCGAACATGTCCCGCACCATGGACGAGGACCCGGGCCGGTCGCCCGCTGCGCCACGTCGGTTCCTCGTGAAGAAGTCATTGCGCAACAGCGCTCGCCGCGCCCTTGCGGGAGCGTCGCGAAGGGGCTTTCTAGGCGGCCCTGCCGGCCAGCGTCAAGTCGGAACGGGCGGAGCCGGCGGCGCGGGGCGACGCTTTCACGGCCCGACGGGCAATTGCGTTCAAGGCCGCTTCGCCTTATGCCGCAGCGCATGATCACCTTCCTCAAGATGCACGGGCTCGGCAACGATTTCGTCGTCCTCGACGGCCGGCAGGGCGCTTTGCCGCTCGACGCCGATCTGGTGCGCCGGCTGGGCGACCGGCATCGCGGGATCGGCTTCGACCAGCTCGCCCTGCTGACGTCGAGCGAGATCGCCGACGTGGCCGTGCGCTTCTACAACACGGACGGCTCCGAGGCCGGCGCCTGCGGCAATGCCAGCCGCTGCATCGCCGCCCTGGTCGGCCGCGAGCTCGACCGGCGGCAGGTGACGCTGGCGACGGCGGGCGGCGTGCTGCCCAGCCGGCTGCTCGATGACGGGCGGATCGCCGTCGACATGCCGCCCCCGCGCCTCGCCTGGCAGGACGTCCCGCTCGCCGGGCCGGCCGACACGCTGGAAGTGGATCTCGACGTGGCCGGCCTGCCGCCGGCGGTGGCGCTTTCGATGGGCAACCCGCATGTGGTGCTGTTTGTCGACGACGTGGACCTGGCCGAGCGGCACGGGGCCGCCCTCGAGCGGCATGCGCTCTTCCCGGACCGTGCCAATATCGGCTTCGCGCAGGTCCTGGGGCCGGAGCGGATCAGGCTGCGGGTCTTCGAGCGCGGTGCGGGGCTGACGCTCGCCTGCGGCAGCGGCGCCTGCGCCGCCCTCGTGGCGGCCGTCCGCCGGGGGCTCGTGGCGGAGCGCGCCACCATGGTCCTGGACGGCGGCGAGCTGGAGGTCGCCTGGGCCGGGGAGGGCCCGGTCCGGATGACCGGTCCCTATGCCATCAGCTTCTCCGGCAGCTTCGATCCCGCCACCATCGGGCGCCGGGCATGAGCGACATCGACGTCGTCACCTTCGGCTGCCGCCTCAACATCTTCGAATCCGAGGTGATGCGCCGCCACGCCACCGCAGCCGGGCTCGACGAACTCGTCATCGTCCACACCTGCGCCGTCACCGCCGAGGCCGAGCGGCAGGCGCGCCAGGCGATCCGCCGGGCGAGGCGGGCACGGCCCGAAGCACGGATCGTGGTCACCGGCTGTGCCGCGCAGATAACGCCCGACGCCTATGCCGGGCTCGCCGAGGTCGACCACCTTGTCGGCAACGACACGAAGCTCCGGCCCGAGACCTGGCAGGGCCTCGCCCGGCCGGTGCCCGCGGTGCCGGCGGTCGGCGACATCATGGCGCTGGAGCGGACCTCGGGCCAGATGGTCGAGGGCTTCGAGCAGCACACCCGCGCCTTCGTCCAGGTGCAGGACGGCTGCGACCATCGCTGCACCTTCTGCGTCATTCCCTACGGCCGGGGCAACAGCCGGAGCGTGCCGGCGGAAGACGTGCTGGCGCAGGTCCGAAAGCTGGTTGAGGCCGGCTACAAGGAGGTCGTGCTGACCGGCGTCGACCTCACCTCCTACGGGCGCGAGCTGGACGGCCGGCCGCCGCTCGGCCGGCTGGTCGGCCGGATCCTGGAAGAGGTGCCGACGCTGCCGCGGCTGCGGCTCTCCTCGCTCGACCCGGCCGAGATCGACGACGAGCTCTTCCGGCACCTGACGGCGGAGCCGCGGGTCATGCCGCATGTGCACCTCAGCGTCCAGGCCGGCCATGACATGATCCTCAAGCGGATGAAGCGGCGGCATCTGCGCCACGACGTCATCGATCTCTGCGACCGGCTGCGCCGCGCCCGGCCCGGCATCGTCTTCGGCGCCGACCTGATCGCCGGCTTTCCGACCGAGGACGAGGCGATGTTCGGGCAGTCGCTCGCCATCGTCGAGGAGGCCGGGCTCACCTTCCTCCACGTCTTTCCCTATTCGCCCCGCCCCGGCACGCCGGCGTCCCGCATGCCGCAATTGGCGAAGCCGCTGGTCAAGGAGCGTGCGGCGCGGCTGCGGGCCAAGGGCGAGGCGGCGCTCGACCGCTTCCTCAGGAGTGAGGTCGGCCGCCGCCGCCGGGTGCTGGTCGAGCGCGGCGACCGGGGCCACACCGAGGAGTTCGCCCCCATCCGCCTGGCCGGGCCCGTGCCGGGCGGCACCCTCGCCGAGGTGGCGGTGACGGGGGTCGATGGCGGGCTGCTGGTGGGGCAGGCGGCGGCGTGAGCGGGACCCCTCTCTTTGGTCGACTTGAGCCTGTTGAGTTGCGCAAGGGTTGGATTTCGGAAGCACAAAACTTCACACCATGGCTGGCCGAGGACGAGAATATCGAGCTGCTGGGTCAGGTGATCGGGATCAATCTCGTAGTCGAGGCGATCGAAAAGCCGGTCGGGGACTTCCGTGCTGACATCATTTGTCGTGAGGCCGAGACCAGCCGGCTCGTGCTGATCGAGAACCAGGTGGAGCCGAGCGATCATCGGCATCTTGGCCAGATTCTCACCTACGCCGCCGGCTCGGAAACGGGCGTTGTCATCTGGATCGTCAGCCGGCTGCGACCTGAGCACCGCGCTGCTATTGACTGGCTCAACCGCATCACACGCGATGATTTCTTTTTCTTCGGCATCGAGATCGAGCTCTGGCGGATCGGAACCTCGCCACCTGCACCTCGGTTCAATGTCGTTGTCGAGCCGAATGAATGGCAGCGTGCAGTTGCCAAGCGCGTGGAGCGCACGAGTTCCAGCGAGCCCGAAGGCATCGATATCAATCGTGTGGCATATTGGGAGGCATTCGAGGAGGCAATCGAAAGAAAGAG
>JACKIN010000023.1 GCA_020638495.1 Geminicoccaceae bacterium
GGCAGCGAGCCGATATGCATCGGCGTCGAATCGGATTCGCAGAGCGTGTTGAAGTCCCGGTCGAACAGCCCTGCCCCCAGATCCTGGCTCTCCCGGATGATGGACGAATAGCTCATCCGGTAGAGGACGTTGCCCATCTGCTCGGCGATGGCGTGCAAGGCGCCGCCGATGACCTGCAGCGTGATCGGATCGACTTCCCTGGTCATGTTTTTCTCCTCAGGCGCGCTTGGCGACACGGATGTCGCCGTGACCGAGCACCTCGGCCGCGTAGCCCGGCGGCAGGAGCGTCGTCGAGTTGTGCTGGACGATGAGCGCCGGCCCCGTCACCCGGTCGCCGGCGAGCAGCCGATCGCGCCGGTAGCGCGGCGTCCGTCGCGCCTCGCCGTCGTCGAAGACGGTGTCGCGGACGTAGAGCACGGCGTCCTTTGGGTCGGTCCTGCCACCCTGCGCCAGATCGGGCAGGCGCAGCATGTCGACCTCGGCCGTGGCGATCAGCCGAAGCGTCACCGCCTCGGTGAGCTGGTCCTCGAAGGCATGGCCGTAGACCTGCTGGTGCGCGTCGAAGAAGCTTCTGATGACCTCCTGGACATTGTCCTTGGCCAGCGGCCCCTCCGGCATGTCGGCCCGAAGCTCGAAGCCCTGCCCCAGATAGCGGCACTCGGCGACCTTGCGAAAGCGCCGGGCGCCGGGGGCGATGCCGTCGGCCTCGAGCTGCGCTTCAGCCTGGGCGCGCAGCTCGTCCATGGCGGCGTTGAGGGCCGCGAACTCCGCCTCGCCCGCCTGGTTCAGGACCAGCAGCACCGAATGCGTGTACTCGTACTGCAGGTCGGTCACGAGCAGGCCCATGGCCGCCGTGATGCCGGGCTGCAGGGGCGCGATCACGTCCCGGGCGGAGATCAGCTCGGCCAGGGCGGTGGCGTGCAGCGGGCCGGCGCCGCCGAAGCCCATCAGCGTGAAGTTGCGGGGATCGATGCCCTTGGCGACCGAGGCGTTGTGGATGGCGAGCGCCATGTTGTTGTTGATGATGCGCAGGATGCCGAGCGCCGCCTCGGTGACCGAAAGCCCCATCGGCCCGGCGATGTGCTTGGCTATCGCACGCTCCGACAGCGACGGCTCGATGGCGAGGTCGCCACCGAGGAACTGCTCGGGGTCGAGCCGGCCGAGCACCACCTGGGCGTCGGTGACGGTCGGCTCGTCGCCGCCCTTGTCATAGCAGGCGGGGCCGGGGTCGGCGCCGGCCGAGCGCGGGCCGACGCGGAAGGCGCCGCCCGGATCGAGATAGGCGATCGAGCCGCCGCCGGCGCCGATCGCGTCGACGTCGATCATCGGCACGAGCACCGGCAGGCTGGCGACCTCGGTGTCGCGCGGGTTCTTGATCCGGAGCTCGCCGCCCTGGATGACGCTGATGTCGGCCGAGGTGCCGCCGATGTCGATGGTGATGACGTTCTGCGTGCCGGCATGCTCGCCGGTCCAGCGGCCGCCGATGACGCCGCCGGCCGGGCCGGAGAGCAAGAGGCCGACCGGCCGCTGGATGGCGTTCTCGACGGTCGAGATGCCGCCATTCGACTGCATGATGCGGACCGCGGCCCGGACCCCGGCCGCGCGCAGCCGGCCCTCGAGCTGGCGCATGTAGCGCGCGGTCATCGGCCCGATATAGGCGTTCATGGCACAGGTCGAGAACCGCTCGTACTCGCGGATCACGTTCACGATCTCCGACGAGCAGCAGACATAGGCGTCCGGCATGGCCGCCTCGACGATCGCCTTGGCCTTCTGCTCGTGCTCGTCGTTGAGGAAGGCGAAGAGGAAGCCCACGATCACCGCGTCGAGGCCGCGCTTGGCGAAGAGCTCGGCCGCCGCCTTCACCTCGTCCGTGTCGAGCGGCACCTCCACCCGGCCGTCCGGCGGCATGATCCGCTCGGTCACCGGCAGGCGGTTGCGCCGCTTGACCAGCGGCTTCGACTGCCAGGGCACGTCGAACTGCAGCGAGAAATTGTGCGGCCGCTTGTGGCGGGCCATGTGCAGGATGTCGCGAAAGCCGCGGGTGGTGATCATGCCCACCTCGGCACCCTTGCGCTCGATCACCATGTTGGTGGCGACCGTCGTGCCGTGGAAGACCATGTCGATCTCGCCGGGCGCGATGCCGGCCATCTGGCAGATCTCGACGACCCCTTTGACGACGCCCTCGGACTGGTCCTGCGGCGTCGAGGGCACCTTGTGGACGACGATCTGCTGGTCCTCGCCGGCCGCCCGGGTGCGCTCGAGCACGATATCCGTGAACGTCCCGCCGACATCCACGCCCACTCTGATCATGAGGCTTTTCCCTTGTGGAGGCTGCCGGGCGGCCGGCTCAGCCGATCTCGTTGGACTGGAGGTATTGGAGCACACGCTCGAGCGGCTCGACATCCCCGAACTTCGCATCGATGTCGAAAAGGTTCCACTCCACCGCTCCGGCGATCCGGTCGCCGATCCCCTCGCGAACGGCGATCGGCCTGAACCCGTCGGCGATCGCGTCCTCGATGGTATGCCGCACGCAGGCGCAGGCGGTGACCCCGGTGACGATCACCGTGTCGACCCGATTGGCGGTGAGGTAGCTCGCGAGATGCGTGCCGTGGAAGGCGCTGGCCTTCTTCTTGACGATGACGAGCTCGCCCGGCTGCGGTGCGATCCGGTCGTCGATCGCCACCCACTCGGAATCGGCCGAGAGGGTCTCGAGCGGGATCTTCTGCCCCCAGAGCCCCATGTCGGAGTTCGGGCCGTCGGTGATGTCATAGGCCGTGGTGGTGAAGACCACGGGAAAACCGCGTGCCCTGAACGCCTCGAGCAGCTTCTGGTTCGCCGGGATGATCGTGTCCATGTCGGCGCAGGAGAAGGCGTGGCCCGGCAGGGTCCAGGCCTTGGCGAGGTCGATGACGATGAGCGCCGGCCGCTTGCCGAAGCCGAGGCGACGCTGGAAGCCGCGCTCCTTGTAGAGCGCCGAATTGGCCCGGAACACCACCTCGAGCGCCTCACGGAGCTCGGCATCGGACACGACGGCGCTGGATTGATCCGCCATTGGTATGATACTCCCGCATGACAAGAACGCCTGCGAGCAAGGCTAGACAACCGAACGCCGTCTGGGAAATACTGATTTGTGCAAAATTGATGCCGAAGGAAGATCAATTGACCTTCGAGCTTCGCCACATCTCGGTGTTCGTCGCGGTCGCCGAGGAGCTGAGCTTCCGGCGGGCAGCGCTCAGGCTCGGTGTCGCCCAGCCCGCCGTCAGCCGGCTGATCGCCGAGCTCGAGACGAGGCTCGCCGTGCCGCTGCTGCGGCGGACCACGCGCTCCGTGGCGCTGACCGAGCCCGGCCGCTATTTCCTCGACGAGGCGAGGCAGATCCTGGCGCGCGTCGAGCGCACGACGGCGGTCAGCCGCGGCCTCGCTTCGGGCGCCTTCGGCCGGCTCGCCGTCGCCTACATGTCGATCGCCGCGCACACCGTCGTGCCGCACGTCGTCCAGGCCTATCGGCGGCACCATCCCGACGTCGCCCTCAACCTGACCTACATGGGCTCCGAGCAGCAGCGCGACGCGGTGATGCGCGGTGCCATCGATGTCGGCTTCGTGGTCGGCCCCTTCCATTCGCCCGAAATCGACGGGCGGCTGGTCAGCCGGCACCGCCTCGTCGCCATCATGCCGGCCGGCCACCGGCTCGCCGACCGGGCCGCCCTCACCCCGGCCGATCTCGTGGGCGAACCCCTGATCCTCGGCCCACGCGACGACTGGGGCGCCTTTCGCCGCCTCGTCACCGAGGTCTTCGAGGCGGCCGGCGTCGTGCCGCACGTGGCGCTGGAAGCGACCAGCATCACCGCCCTCTTCGGCCTCGTGGCGAGCGGCCTCGGCATCATCCTCTTCGCCGGCTTCCCGCGGCAGTACGACCGGGCGCAGTTCCTGCCGAAGCCGATCCTCACCGACCGCCATCCCCACCTTTTGACCCACGTCGTCTGGCGGCGCGACACGCTGAACCCGGCCGTCGGCCCCTTCGTCGAGACAGCGCTGCGCGCCGCACCGGAGCTTCCGACCAGTGACTTCGATGGACCTTGACGCCGACTATCCGGAGATCCGCGAGGCCGTCGCGCGGATCTGCGCCGAATTTCCGAGCACCTATTGGCGGGAACTCGACGCCCAGGGCGCCTATCCCACGGGCTTCGTCCAGGCGCTCTCGAAGTCGGGCTATCTCGGGGCCCTCATCCCCGAGGAGCATGGCGGGGCCGGGCTTCCCTTGCGCGCCGCCGCGGTGATCCTCGAGACCATCCACGAGCGCGGCGCCAGCGCTGCCGCCTGCCATGCCCAGATGTACACCATGGGCACGCTGCTCAGGCACGGCTCGGCCGAGCAGAAGGCGCGCTACCTGCCCGAGATCGCGGCCGGCGGGCTCCGCCTCCAGGCGTTCGGCGTGACCGAGCCGACGAGCGGCTCGGACACGCCCATGCTGAAGACCCGGGCCGAGCGGCGGGGCGACAAGTGGATCGTCAACGGCCAGAAGATCTGGACCAGCCGCGCCCTCCATTCCGACCTCATGCTGCTGCTCGTCCGCACCACCCCGATCGAGGAATGCACGAAGCGCAGCCAGGGCCTCTCGGTCCTGCTGGTCGATCTCCGCGAGGCCAGGGGCCAGGGCCTCGACATCCGGCCGATCGACACGATGATCAACCACAACACCACCGAGGTCTTCATCGCCGACCTCGAAGTGCCGGCTGCGAACCTCATCGGCGTCGAGGGTGAGGGCTTTCGCTACATCCTCGACGGCATGAACGCCGAGCGCATCCTGCTCTCCGGCGAGGCCATCGGCGACGGGCGCTGGTTCATCGAACGGGCCACCGCCTATGCGAACGAGCGCCGGGTCTTCGGCCGCCCCATCGGCCAGAACCAGGGCGTGCAGTTCCCCATCGCCCGCGCCCACGCCCAGCTCGAGGCGGCCGAGCTCATGGCCAGAAAGGCGGCCGCCCTCTTCGATGCCGGGCTGCCCTGCGGCCCCGAGGCCAACATGGCGAAGCTGCTCACCAGCGAGGCCGCCTGGGCCGCCGGCGAGGCCTGCTTCTCCACCTTCGGCGGCTTCGCCTTCGCCCGCGAGTACGACATCGAGCGCAAGTGGCGGGAATGCCGCCTGTTCCAGACCGCCCCCATCTCGACGAACATGATCCTCGCCTTCATCGCCCAGAACGTGCTGGGCCTGCCCCGCAGCTATTGAGGTCCAAGATGGCGACCGACACGACGCAGTGGATCGGCCGGAAGGCGGAGGCGCAGGACGTGCTGCACGCCGAGCGGGTGGCCGCCCTCTGGGCCGCCCTCGACAGGGGCGGGCCGCCGCCCGGCGCGGGCGAGGCGCTGCCGCCGCTCTGGCACTGGCTCTATTTCTGGGCGCTGCCCCGCCGCTCGGACCTCGGCCCCGACGGCCATCCGGCGCGGGGCGGCATTGTCCCCGACCTGCCCGAGGGTCGCCGCATGTGGGCCGGCAGCAGCGTCACCTTCCACCGCCCGCTCGCCATCGGTGCCGCCGTGACCCGTTGCTCGACGGTCGCGACCGTCACCGAGAAGACCGGGCGCGGCGGCCGGCTCGTCTTCATCGAGGTGGCGCACGAGATCGGCGACGAAGACGGCCCTGCCCTCACCGACCGCCACCACATCGTCTACCGCCCGCCGCCGGACGGCACGCCGCCCCGCGCGCCGGAGCCGGCCCCGGCCACCGCCGACCGCGCCGAGACCTGGCAGGCCGACTCCAGCCTGCTTTTCCGGTACTCGGCCCTCACCTATAACGGCCACCGCATCCACTACGACCACCCCTATGCCACGCGCGAGGAGGGCTATCCCGGCCTCGTCGTCCACGGGCCCCTCCTCGCCACGCTGATGGCCGCCAACGCCCAGGCGCTCCACCCCGACCGGCCGCTCGCCAGCTTCGCCTTTCGCGCCACCGCCCCGGTCTTCGCGAACGAGCCCTTCACCGTCATGGCCGATCGCCGCGGTGCCGTCTGGGTGCGGCGCGCCGACGGCGGCTACGCCACGCGGGGCGAGGTCGCCTGGGCCTGAACCACAGCCAAGCAACAAGACAAGGAAACGGCCGCATGCTCGAAACGACATTCTCCGCCTTCACCCTCGGCACGCAGCGCTTGAAGAACCGCGTCGTCATGGCGCCGCTGACCCGGCAATGCGCCGAGCCTGACGGCACGCCCACGGCCGAGATGGCCGCCTACTACGCCCGCCGGGCGAGAGGCGGCGTTTCCATGATCATCACCGAGGGCACCTGGCAGAACGACGAGCTCGGCTGCGTCGCCTATCTGGGCCAGCCCGGCTGCCTGACGAAGCGCCACATCGAGGGCTGGCGGCGCGTGACCGACGCCGTGCACGCGCACGGCATCCCCATCGTCCTGCAGCTCATGCATGGCGGCCGGGTCTCCGACCCGCGCTGCCTGCACGAGGGCGAGCAACCCGTCAGCGCCAGCGCCGCACGGAGCCCGGGCTGGGTGCTCTACACCGACACCGACCAGGAGAAGCACGACCGGCTGATCGAGGGCGCCTGGCCGAAGGTCGGCTTCCCCCCGGCCCGCGCCCTGACCGAAGCCGAGATGGAGCGGATCGCCGACGGCTTCGCCGAAGGGGCGGCACGCGGCGTCGAGGCCGGCTTCGACGGCGTCGAGCTCCATGGTGCCAACGGCTACCTGCTCTACCAGTTCATCGACCCGAAGCTGAACCGGCGCACCGACGCCTGGGGCGGCTCGGCCGAGAACAACGTGCGCCTCGCGAAGCTCGCCTGCGAGCGGACCCGCGCCGCCATCGGCCCCGACAAGCTGATCACGCTCCGCCTCAGCCAGGACGGCGTCGACGATTTCACCGGCGCCTGGCAGGGCGGCGTCGCCTATGCCCGGGAAGTGGGTGCCGCCCTCGCCGACTGCGCCGCCGACGCGCTGCACTGGTCGTCCTTCGCCTGGTCCGACAACCGCGACCCGAGCGACCCCACGCCCATGCCCCGAGCGCTCAGGGAAGCCTCCGGCAAGCCCGTGATCGTCAATGGCGGCATCGCCGAGGGCAGCGACGCCGAGGAGGTGCTGACCAGCGGCGCCGGCGACCTCTGCGCCATCGGCCGCCCGATCTTCGCCCACCCCGACTGGCCCCACATCATCCGCTCCGGCGAGCCCTACGACTGGACCCCCTTCGACCGCAAATACGTCATCGACCCGCCCCGCGACCACGCCCTCGGCTACCCCTGCAACCTCGAGGCCCCCGACTGGGACCCGGACCTGTCCAAGCGCCGCAGGGAGGGGTGGATGCCATCTTGAATTGTACGGCAGAGAGCCGTATCATGCTCGAATGAGGAGAACCGCGGAGCCCACCATGCAGAAGGACGCACGCCTCGAAGCGCGGGTCACGCCCGAGGTGCACGCCCTGCTCAAGCGCGCCGCCGAGATCGAGGGGCGCTCGATGACGGATTTCGTCGTCGCCGCCGCCAGCGCCGCGGCACGGCAGACGATCGAGCAGGTCGAGGTGATCCGGCTCAGCCGGCAGGGGCAGCAAGCACTCGCCGCGGCGCTGCTCGACCCGCCCGGGATCGCCCCGGCCATGGAGCGGGCCATCGCCAGCCATCGGCGCCTGATCGCCACGGAATGACCTCGCGGCCCTTCGCCGTAAAGCCCCTCGAGAAGGAAGACCGCACGTCCTTCACCTGCGGCAGGGACAGCCTCGATCACTACTTCCGCACCCGGATCGGCCAGGATGTCCGCCGGCGGATCGCCACGGCGTTCATCGTGCTACACAAGCCAACCGCCACGGTTGCGGGCTTCTACACGCTCTCGGCAGCACAGGTGCCCTTCACCGATCTCGACGAGGACTGGCGCCGCAGCCTGCCGCGCTACCCGACCCTGCCCGCCGTCCTCGTCGGCGGCCTCGCCGTCGACCGGCGCTTCCAGGGCCAGGGGCTCGGCGGCGCGCTCCTGACGGACGCCGCGAGCCGCGCCATCCGCTCCGACATCGGCGCTCACTTCCTGATCGTCGACGCGCTCGACGAAGACGCCGCCCGCTTCTACCAGCACCACGGCATGCGCCACATCGCCGACACCGACAACCGCTTCTTCATTCCGCTGTCCGTGCTCGCGAAGGCCCCGAGCGAGCACTGAGATCCTCGGCTCACCCGAGCCCCTTCTCGAAGAACACCCGATCGAAGCCGTCCTCCTCCCGCCGCTCCACCTCGACATAGCCAAGGTGCGGATAGAGCGAGAGGTTCTCCGTCATCCTCGCGTTCGTGTAGAGGCGCACGGCTGCGAGGCCCGCGCGCCGCGCCTCGTCCTCGCAGAACCGGATCAGCGCCCCGCCTGTCCCCTGCCCTGCCGCTTCCGGCCGCACAGCGACGTTCTCGAGGAACATCTGCCCGTCCTTCGGGAAGAACACGATGAATCCCTGCGCAAGCCCCGCGTCGTCCACCGCCACATGGACCTGGCCGGCCCTGATCTGCGCGGCGAAATCGGCGACCATGGGGGCCGGCTTGCGGCCGATCGCGGCGACATAGCGGGCGTAGGCGCACTCGGCGCAGGCGCGGATGGCCGATTCATCTGCATCGATGGCTTGCCTGATCATCTCCCGCCCCCCTGGAATCGCCGGCGCGCCTTCGAGGGCGACCGCCCGTTGGTCATGGCGCGCCCGCTACACCACCGGCGTCAGCAGTGGCTCGAGATCGGCAGCGAAGCCGGGGCCGGCGACCGGGGCCTCGACGGCGGGTGAGGAGACGCCGCCCGCGTCGAACGCGCCGCTGCGCAGATCGAGGATGCCGTCGTCGAACTGCAGCAGCTCGACATCGGCGAGGCGATCGCGGCTACCGCCGCCGGCCAGGTCCTCGACGGTCCGGGCGAGGCTGCCGAAACCGGTGACCAGGTGGTCGGAAAAAGCGCCCGTGAAGACGGCCGTGTCCACGCCGGCGCCGCCCAGGATCACGTCGTCGCCGAGCCCGCCCACGAGGATGTCGTCGCCCAGCCCGCCGAGCACGAAATCGTCGCCCTCCCCGGCGTCGATCGTGTCCGCCCCGGCGTCGCCGCGGATCGTGTCGTCGCCAGCGCCGCCGGCGATGTGGTCGTCCCCGGCGCCGCCACGGACGAGGTCGTCGCCGCTGCCGCCGTCGATCGCATCGTTGCCCGCCCCACCGAAAAGCCGGTCGTGGCCGTCGCCGCCATACAACCAGTCCTGCCCGGCCTGCCCCTTCAGGGTGTCGTCGCCGCCATTGCCATAGAGGATGTCATTCCCGCCCCGCCCCTCGATCACGTCGTCACCCGGGCCGCCGGCGAAGCCTTCGTCCGTGTGATTGCCGATGGCCGTGCCGCTGACCGCCTGCGAGAAGATGAAATCGCCTGCGGATAGCGTGCTGTCGAAGCCCTGCAGGACGATCTGGAGTCCCGACGAGGAAGCCTCGTTGATATCGATGACGGTATCAGCCGCATAAGCAATGGTGACGCCCTCGGAGAACGAGGTGACGCCCTGCGGCCGCAGATCGATCCTGTCGCCATCGGCCAGCGAGAAATCGGTGATGGTGACCTCGCTGTTGTCGGGATTGGCGTTGCTGAAGGCGCCGAACACATCGGCCCCGCCGAGGCCGGTGACATTGATCCAGAGAGCCTCGGCCTCGTTCACGACGGATGCCAGGACGTAGAGGGAATCGGCGTTCGCCGAGCCGATCAACGCCGACAGCGACGACTGGGTCGTGCTGCCGAGATTGGCATAGTAGTCGCCCGCGGCGTCGCCGCCTTGAGCGTACGGGCTCTGCACGCTGGTGTTGACGTTCACCCCTGCGTTCGACGACGCATAGGACAGAACGACATTGCCCGCACCGAAGTCGAGATAGTCCGGCCCGGCGCCGCCCTCGATCACCGAGCCCTGGGCCGCCCTGATCCAGTCGTTGAGCGGGCCGCCGATGACGTTCTCGATGTCCACGAGCTTGTAGGCGTTCGGCACGCTGTCGTCGAAGGGCGGGGTGGCGCCGACCGGGGCGGTGCCCGGATCGGGATCGTCGCTCGCCGGTCGCTCGGCGGCGTAGCCCTGGGTCAGATCGACCACGAGCTGCATGCCGTCGGGACCCTGGTCGAGAGCGTTCTTTAGGAGGTTGCCGTAGACGACACCGAAGGTGTCGGTGCCGGCGCCACCATCGAACACCCCGCCCGAAGCACCGCCGTAGAGCATGTCGTCGCCGTCACCGCCAGACAGGCTCTCGCCGGAACCCAGCGCGTCGAGAAAGCTGTAGAGCGTGTCGTCGCCGTCCCCGCCGACGAGCGTGTCGGAAGCACCCCCGCCATAGAGCACGTCGCCGCCGCCGAGGCCGAACACGGTGGAATTCTGGCTGGCCAGATCGCTCACCCTGATCGTCGCCGGATCGACGATGGCCGCGTTGACCGTCAGTGCGTCCGAGTACTGCGTGCCGGCAATCGTCGTGTAGACTCCGCCGGTCGCGGTGAGCTGGCCGCCGATCGCGCCGAAGACGTCGACGGTGGCACCGCTCGGGATGCCGGCATTCGCCGGTGGCGTGAAGCCGCCCGACGGCAGCAGGGCCAGAACTTCGGCGCTCGCCAGCGTCGAGAACGTTCCGTCGGGCTCGATGAGCGCTGCGGAGACCTTGAGCGCGTCCAGGATGTCCTGGAGCGGCGCCTCGCTGTCGGTAGGCGCATAGCCGAGTGCGGCGACATAGTCGTCCGCGAGGCGGATCTCGGCGAACTCCGTGCTGTCCTCGCTGAACTTCAGGCCCCAGGCATTGGTGCTGCCGTCCGCGAACTCGGCGAAGAAGTCGGCCTCGATGGTCAGGTCCTTGCCGTCCTGGTCGTTGGTGATCAGCGGCAGGATCAGGACGTCCATGCTCGGGTCGAAGTCGGTGACCATCATGACGTCCGTGGTCTGCGGCTTCGGCGGTGGCGTCGAATCGAGCCCGAAGAGGAAATCGACGAAGTCGGAGAGGACGGCGCCGCCGATCGGCCCGGCGATCGCGCCGGCGATGTCGCCCACGCCTTTCGCGAACGCGCTGGCCAGCAGGTTGCTGACGACGTTGCCGCCGATGGCCGAGGTCTGCGCGTCGAAGAAGCCCGACCAGAAGTCGCCGCTTGAGCCGGTGGCGTCGCTGCCGTAGCTGAGGATGAAGGTGTCGCTGCCGCCGCCGCCGGTCAGGATGTCGAGAAAACCGTCGCCGCGCGGGCCGCCATATAGGTAGTCCGAGCCGCTGCCCGCGGTGAGCGTGTCGGCGCCGTCGCCGCCGTCCAGCTTGTTGTTGCCGTTGCCGCCCACGATGGTGTCGTTGCCGGCGCCACCGCTGATCGTGTCGTCGCCGTCATTGGCGGTGTCATAAGGCTCGAGCTGAAACTGATAAGGCGAGGGATAGGGTGGCTGGTAGCTGAAATCGACCAGGAAGCTATCGGCCTCGTCGCCCCAGAGGCTGTCGTCGTTCTGGCCGCCGATGATGACGTCGTCACCCCCGCCGCCATAGGTGCTGGATCCCAGATGACCCGGCGAACCGTCGAAGTGATCGTTGCCTTCGCCCAGGAGAAAATAAGGATTGGGGAACTCGCCGACTCCGTCGGCATCACTCGTGACCGTGTCGTCGCCCGCCCCCATCTGGAAGGCGCCCGTCGGCTGCGTGTACAGCGTGTCGTTCTGCCCGGCGTTCGAACCGTCCCAGATATAGTAGTAGACGGTGAAGACCTCTATGCCGTAGCCGGCTTTGATGTCGATATTGTACGGCTGGTTGTCGTTGCCGGCCAGCGAGACCGGTATCTGATTGTCCGGCTGCGGAAAATTGGGACCGATCCTCGGCCAGCCCCGCTCCGAAAGGTTGATGACGGAGGCGGTGGTGGTGTTCGCGTCCGAGCCAGTCATCTCTGTGGCCTTCGGGTCGGTGGCATGGAGAAGAGCCACCGGATTGCATACGAACCTGATTCCTGTTGTCAATGCAGTGCGTTGCGGCGACCCGCCGGGCCACTGCCCACGCCTCGGCCGTTCCTAGGCCGCCCATGCACGACGGGCGACGCGACGGCCCGGCGGCCCCCTCACCCCTTGGGCGGCGGCGTCCTTCGCATGAAGTCGTCGGCGACCGTGTCGAGCGTCGTGAAGCGCACGCCCGGATGCTTCAGCATGTGGGCGATCAGGTCCTCCAGCATGTTCAGGACCTGCGGCCGGCCGGAGACGTCGGGGTGGATGGTCATCGCGAAGACGGCGTAGTCGTGCTTCCTGTAGACCCAGTCGAACGTCTCCTGCCAGGTCTCGCCCAGATGGCGCGGGCTGACATAGCCGTGGCTGTTGGGAAAGCCCTTGATGAACATCATCGGCGGCAGGTCGTCGAGATACCAGGAGGCCGGGATCTCGACGAGCTTCGTCGCCTTGCCGCGGGTGAACGGCTTCATCCAGGTCTCGGCGGGCTTCGCGTAGTCGATCTTGGTCCACTCGTCGCCGACCCGCACGTAGTACGGCTCGAAGTCCCGGTGCATCAGGCTGTGGTCGTACTTGATGCCGTTCTTCAGGAGGATATCGACCGAGTTGGTCGAGACCTCCCACCAGGGTGCGACATAGCCCGTCGGCCGCTTGCCGGTGAGCTCTTCGATGAGCGCGATGGAGCGGTCGAAGACGGCCGATTCCTGCTCGTAGCTCATGGCCAGCGGATTCTCGTGGCTGTAGCCGTGCAGGCCGATCTCGTGCCCCGCCTTCGCCACCATGGCGCACTCGTCGGGGAAGGATTCGATCGTGTGGCCGGGGATGAACCAGGACTGCTTCAGGTCGAAATGCGCGAAGAGATCGAGGATGCGCGGCATGCCGACCTCGGCGGCGAAGACGCCGCGCGAGATGTCGCCCGGGCTGTCCTCCCCCTTGTACGAGCCGAGCCAGCCGGCGACGGCGTCACAATGAATGCTGAAGGCGCAGAAGATTTCCTTGGCCATGGCGGCGCTCCCCATCGTTGCTCGCCGGGCAGCGTTCCATGAGCGAGGGCTTCGCGCAAGAGCGGCGTCGAACGTTATGCGTCTCGATCCTGGTCGCCGAGGGACCGGCCGGCATCGAACGCCTCCTCCAGCGTCCACTTGCGACCCTCGAGCGCGGCGGCGGCGCAGGCCGCCTCGCCGAGCCTTTCCCTGGCATCGGCCAGGTAGCGCTCGAAGGCGGCCTGGTCCATGGGCTCGAAATGCGCGCCCATCTCGTCGAGCCGGTGCTGCGCCTTGCCGAGCAGCCTGGCCGCGATCCCGGGCTCGCCACGCGCCAGCGCCACGCCACCGAACCCGGCGAGGCAGAGGCTCGTGACGATCGGGTAGTCGTAGGCCTGACCGTATTCCAGGGCTCGGGCGAAGAACGCATGCGCCGCCGCCGGATCGCCTGCCGCGAGCCGCATGTGCCCGAGATTCTGCAGGAGCTGGCCCGGCCAGTAGACATTGCCCTGTGCCTGCAGCTTCTCGAGCGCCTCGTTGTAGAGATGCTCCGCGGTCTCGTTGTCGCCGCCGGCACGCAGGCCCTCGCCGAGCGCGATCAGCGCCAGCACCGTGCCATGATCGTCGCCCTGGGCGCGGAACATCTCCAGCGCCTCGACGATCAAGGGCGGCCCGTTCGCCTCGTCGCCGGTGACGGCGAGCGTGATGCCGAGCGTCATCTTGGTGCGGGCGACGTCGGTCGGCGTGCCGTGCTCGGCAAAGAGCTCATGCGCGACCCGGCAGTGCCCGAGCGCCCCGGCATAGTCGCCGGAAAACATGCGCAGCCAACCGGCGGCGTCGACGATTGCCGCCCTGTGGTGCGGCGCGCCAGCCTTCTCGGCGTGCTCCAGGGCCTTCGCCACCCAGCTTCCGCCTTCGGTGAAGAGGCCGCGCGAGATCCAGAACCACAAGAGCGCGGTGATGCCGCGGCTGCTCAGCTCCGCATCCGGCCGCTGCAGCGCCCAGGCGAGCGCCGCGCGCAGGTTGTCCTGCTCGTCGAGCAACTGGCCGACCCGGGCGCGCTGGTCGGCGCTGAGGAGCGAGGGGGCCACGGCCTCCGCCAGATCGACGAAGTGCCGCGCATGCCGATCCTGCATCTCGACGACACGCCCGCTCTCGCCCAGCTTCTCGAACGCGAACTCGCGGATCGTGTCGAGGAGGCGCAGGCGACGCTCGCCGCTCACCATGGAAAGGGCGACGAGGCTCTTGCCGACGAGCGAGGTGATGCCATCGAGGATGTCGACATCGATCCAGTCGAGATCCTGGCAGATGGCCTCGGCCGTCTGGAAGGAGAAGCCCCCGGCGCATACCGCCACCGCCTGCAGCAGCCGCTGCTCGTTCTCGTCGAGCAGGCGATAGCTCCAGTCGATGGTCGCCCGCAGCGTCCGGTGCCGGGCGTTCTTGTCCCGGCCACCCTTGAGGATGTCGAGGCGCTGCGACAGCCGGCCGAGCAGCATGCTCGGCGACAAGAGCCTGAGCCGCGACGCCGCGAGTTCGATCGCCAGCGGCAGCCCGTCGAGCCGGCGACAGATCTCGCCGATCTCCGCCACGTTCGTCGCATCGAGCTCGAAGCCCGGATCGTGGTCCTGGACCCGCTCGACGAAGAGCCGCACGGCCGGGCTCTCGGCCAGCATGATGAACGAGTTGGCCCGCCGCCCGGTCGGCAGCGGCAAGGGCTCGATCGGATAGACCCGCTCGAACGACGAGCCCAGGGTCTCGCGGCTGGTCACCAGGAGCTGCAGCTCCGGACAGCTCTCGAGAAGCCGGACGATGGCCCCGGCGGCACCCATGACCTGCTCGAAGTTATCGAGGAACAACAGCATTCTGGCGCGATGCAGACGGTTGACGATCGCCACCAGGAGATCGGTCTCGCCCTGCTCGCGAATGTTCAGGGTCTGGGCGATGGCCGGGACGACCAGCTCCGCATCCTCGATGCCGGCGAGCGGCACGTGCAGCACGCCCGCCGGGAACCGGTCGATCAAGGCACCCGCCGCCTCCAGCGCCAGCCGCGTCTTGCCGGTGCCACCGGGGCCGGTGAGCGTCAGGAGGCGCACGCTGCCGCGACCGAGCAGGTCGATGATCTCGTCGAGCTCGTCGGTCCGGCCGATGAGCGCCGTGGCCGGCTGCGGCAGGTTGGTCGGCCGGCTGTCGATGGTGCGCAGGGGCGCGAAGCGCGGGTTGCTGCCGGCCCTCACCGCGTCGAGCAGCAGCTCGGGATAGCGGAGATCCTTGAGCCTGTGGGCACCGAGGTCGCGGAATTCGAAGCGTCCCGTGAACCGCTCGGGGCCGCAGGCATCGAGCGTTTCCTTCGACAGCACGATCTGGCCGCCATGCCCGGCGGCGGCGATCCGCGCCGCGCGATGGACGTCGAGGCCGAGATAGGTCCGGTCGATGACCCGCACACTGCCGGTGTGGAGGCCGATCCGGGCGCGCACGGCCACCCCCGTCGGCCACGCACCCTCGGCGAGGGCGGCCTGGATATCGAACGCCGCCTCGAGGGCGTTGCCGGCATCCGGGAAGGAGGCGAAGTAGCCGTCGCCGGACGTGTCGACCTCGACCCCGCCGTGCCGGTCGACGGCGTCGCGCAGGATCGAGCGATAGAGCCCGAGCACGCCGGCATAGGCGTCGCCCAGCTCCTGGAGGAGCAGGGTCGACCCCTCGATGTCGGCGAACAGCATGGTCACGACGCCATCCGGCAGGATGATCGGCAGGGCGATCATGGCGCGTCGCCCGAGCCCGGGCCGGGCCCGACTGCCGATGACGAGCGAAACAGGCGCTCGCGCCAGGACTTGGCGAGCGCCAGCTCCGCTCGATGCTCGAGGAGCAGGTCGGTCTCGACCGGCGGCGCCGCGAGCAGCGACCACCAGTCGGTAGCACCATGCGCGCGGACGAGCTCGGCCTCCGCCAGAAGGAAGTGCCGGGCCTCGGGCTTCAGGTTCATGGCGCGGGCGACGTCTATGGCGTCGCTGAGCGCCGCGAACCGCACGACTGTCGCACCCAGCCGATCGCCGGTGCTCGGGCGCTCCGGCGTGGCCACCGGTTCCGCATTCTCGCCAAGGGGGTCATCGGGCTTTTCCGTTCTTATTGGCGGCTCGGCCCGAGCGCCCGCACGGCCCGACGCCAGGAGCCAGCGGCGAAACCGATGCGTCCGATTGCCCTGATCGAGCCACGCCGCCGGATCGTGCAACGCTTCGCGCCTCACGTCCATACTTTCGAACGGTATCGTGTTGCGCCGCGGCCGCCGGAGGACCGTCGGGTCCCGTTGCACGAGGTCGCGCACCCGGCCCGCGAGCGCCAGCGCATCGCGCGACTTGAGGCTGTCGCCGGCGATCTCGCCGAGCAGGCCCGGCGGCAGCCCGCCATTGGCGATCGCCACCCAGGTACGTTCTGCATAGGGCAGGCGCTCGGCCCGGGCGACGAGTGCCTCGGCCGCATGAAGCTCGAGCCGGCCGCGGCGCACCGCCCGCCGGAGCGCCCAGCGCACGTCGACCAGGGCCACGGTCATGGGCGGATGCGGCCGTTCCGGATCGAAGACGACGGCGACCTCGTCATCGGCCACCAGGGCACTCCGGCGGTAGAGGCGGTAGATGCTGCCCACCCCCTGCATGCCGGCGGGCCAGAGCTCGGCCGCCCGAAGCGCACCCATGCTCGAGGCACCCAGCACGACGGCGCCATCCTCGAGGATGTCGACGACCTCGCGCAGCGACACGGCCTCGTCCTGGAAAAAAACCCCGTCGATCAGGATGAAGAGCGAGTAGCGGAGCATCCGGTCGCGGTGCAGGTCGCCGCGCCGCACCGGCGGGCGGATGTCGGCACCGGGCAACGCCGCGGCCACCACCTCGCGCGGCAGGGTCGGGCCCAGATAGACGACGGCGGGGGCGATGCGCTGCATCAGCGCCTCAAAGCAGGAGCCGCCGGCAGCGCCAGCCGACGCGCTGCTGGTTGACGGCGAAGCAGGCGAGGCCGGGAACGCGCACCCGCACCACCGGAATGTCGAGATCGGGGCGGGTGAGATCGGCGACGATCACGCGATCGAGCCCGACCCGGGCGAGCTGCCGCAGCAGGA
The DNA here is from genome assembly GCA_020638495.1 of Geminicoccaceae bacterium. Taxonomy (GTDB): domain Bacteria; phylum Pseudomonadota; class Alphaproteobacteria; order Geminicoccales; family Geminicoccaceae; genus SLRI01. The sequence continues at coordinate 17,008 of JACKIN010000023.1, forward strand.
AATCGAGATCGGCCGCGAGATCGGTCGACTCGAAGGTGGGGACAGCGTCGAACGGCAGGAGCTGCTGGGCGGTGAAATCCGCGAGCCAGGCGAAGGGTCGGGCGGCATGGTCCGCCGCGGGCGCCCGGTTGAAGGCGTCGCGGGCGCCCTGGATGACGGCGAGCCGCGACTGGACCGCCTCGGTCAGCGCCCGCATCACCGCCAGCATGGCGTCCGGCGCCGTGCCGTGGCCGACGAAGCAGCGCGTGGCGGGCCCGTGCGGCGTCGGATAGGCGTGGTCGATCATGAGTGCCCTGAAGGTGGCGACGGCGATGTCGGTCACCAGCCAGTCGACCACGACGTCGATGCCCGCCTCGCGCGCCGTCTCGACGATCGCACCGGCCGGCGCCGGCAGGGTCCGGGGGTCGAGGCGCAGCCGCTGCGGCAGGCTGTCCGACGCATCGAGATAGAGCTCGGCGAAGAGATGCTGGCTCACCGCATCGCGCTCGATCACCTCCGCCAGCGCATGCACGATCGCCTCCAGCCGGCTGTTGCCGGCGGCGAGGCCGTTGGTGTCGACGTGCCGGAGAACGCCCTCGCCGGGCGGCGAGACCGCGAGATCGAGCGGCAACTGGAGCTTCCGGTTGCCGACGAGGCAGTCGGCTTCGATCCAGCCGAGCACCGCATCGGGCGCAAAGGCGCTGTCGGGCGGCAGGTCGCAGAGCCGCGGGTCGAGGGCCGCGACGCCCGATCCGTCGAGCTCGCGCCAGCTAGCCCGCAGCAGGGGCAAGGAGACGCGCTCCGCGGAGGCCCGCTCGACCGCCTCCATCAACGCGCTCACCCGGGCGGCGACCGCATCGGTCCCCTTGCCCAGGTGGGTCGTCAGGTCGCGCGCCAGGGGCGTTGTCGCCGACCAGACCGGCAGGCCCAGCCGGTCGAGTGGGGTCAGGTCGGCGAGCCGGGTGATCGGCACGGCACCCATCAGGGCGCGCAGCCGCCCCTCCGTCCAGGCGGGAGGCCGGACCCGCGGGGTGAGGCCGTCGTGCTTGCGCGTCGCCGGAGTCGAATTTCCGGCTGGCGCATCAGAATCCGGCGCCGCGGGCGTCCGGCTTGTAGGGCGGGTTGTTCGGGAAGCGCTTGTGCGCGGCAATGAGATGCTTCACCTCCTCGGCGGTCATCTCGTTGTTCACGATCTTCTTGGCTTCGTCACCCATGTTGGCCGGGTCGAGCACACCCGCTTCCACCAACTGCTCGAGGTTCGACTTCTTGGTCATCTGGTCGCGTTCCCTCTTGGTTTCGCCTGCAAGTCGATGTCACCGCAAGCGCGCGCAGTTATACACTCCCGCGTTGGTCGAGGCCATGGTCGATTGCGCGGCGAGCGCTCTGACCAGTGTGCTGCAGGTTGCGCGCGACCGGCCGCCGTGCTCTGATTCGCGGGCCTGGCAATGCCCGGACAAGAACGCACGAGCTGGGGAGAAGGCGGCATGGACACGGTTCGGTCGAGCAACAGCAGGGTGCTCCTCGCCAAGATCGAGCTCACCTGCGGCAGCCTCGGCTGCGCGCTCGACGATCTCTGGTCGCACCCCGAGCTGCCCGACCGCTTCCCGCGCTTTCTCGTCCTCCTCCACCAGATCATGCGGGCCAGCGTGCCGCTGATGGAGCTCGCCAGGGACGCCGCCCTGGAACGCCGCGGCAGCGACCCCTCGGCCGAAGGGCTTGCCGCCTACTTCGCCCACCACATCGACGAGGAGCGAAATCACGACGTCTGGACGCTCGAGGACCTGGTGGCCGCCGGCTTCGACGGCGAGGCGGTGCTCGCCCAGACGCCGCCGCCCTCGCTCGCCGCCATGGTCGGCTCGCAATACTACTGGATCCTGCATCATCATCCGGCAGCCCTGCTCGGCTACATCGCCATCCTCGAGGGCAACCCGCCGAACCAGGCGCATATCGACCGGCTGCAGGCCCAGACCGGCCTGCCCGTGGCGGCCTTTCGCACCTACCGCATGCACGGACGGCTCGATCCGCACCATCGCGACGAGCTCTACCGGGTCATCGACGCGCTGCCGCTGACGCCAGCGCTCGCCGGGCTGATCGGCACCAGCGCCACCCACACGGCGCAGATGCTGGCCTGGAGCCTCGACGGGCTCGACTGCATCGCCCATCCGCCCCGCACCGACGAGCGGCGGGCCGCATGACCACGGTGACGCCCGTCGGCGCCGACCCGGCCACAATCGAGGCGCTCGGCAAGGCGTTCGGGAAGCTCGGCAAGGTCAGGCCGGTCGGCGAGCTCGCCTCCATGCGGCAGAAGCTCACCGGCGCCGACCGGGTGCTGATCGTCGACCAGGCGCTGATCATCATCGAGCAGCTCTACACCCACCTGCACATGAAGCGGGTGCGCCATGCCATCGATCCGGCGCAGGCGCTCCGCGTGCTGCGCGACCAGGCGGCCGGGCTCGGCGATCTGCGGTTCCACAGCGAGATGCTGCGCATCTTCAAGAGCCTGCGCGACATCCACACGGCCTACACCGCCCCGCCACCCTTCGCCGAGCAGACCGCCTTCCTGCCCTTCCTCCTCGAGCCCTGCACGGACGCCCACGGCACCACCCGCTACCTCGTCACCCGCGTCCTCGCCCACTTCGACCATCCGACGTTCCGGCCGGGCGTCGAGATCACCCACTGGCACGGCGCCCCGATCGCCCGGGCGATCGCCATCAACGCCGCCCGCGAGGAGGGCTCCAACCCGGAATCGCAGGCCGCCCTGGGTTGCCTCTTCATGACCGTGCGCTGGCTCGGCGCCTGCCTCGTGCCCGACGAGGACTGGGTGATCCTCGGCTATCGCCATCCGTCCGGCGAGGCCGAGATCCGCCTCCCCTGGTCGATGCTCGAGCTCAACGACCCGGGCCTGCGCTTCGCCATCCAGACGGTCTGGCTGTTCGAGAAGGACACGAGCGACGGCGAGCCGCAGCCGCCGCACTCGCTCAACCACGCCACGAACATCCGCACCCAGGTCGAGCAGGTGACGCGCCGGCACCTCTTCGCCGGTGAGCAGAAGAAGGCGCCGGCGAGGCGGCGAGCCCCGGACGACCTCGCCTCGCACCTGCCCGACCTGATGACCGCCGAGCGCCTGGCCGATCCCAAGGGCGGCGAGCCTTACGGCTATCTGCGGCTGCGCGCCTTCGAGCATGACGACGTGGCCGAGTTCAAGGACGAGTTCCGCCGCCTGCTCGGGCTCCTGCCCAGGCGCGGGCTGGTGATCGACATCCGCGGCAATCCCGGCGGCATCGTCGATTGCGCCGAAGGCATCCTGCAGTTCCTGACGCACCGGCGGATCACGCCTTTGCCCTTCCAGTTCCTCGGCTCCGAGCTGATCGCCAGGATCAGCCACCCGCCACCCATGAACGAGCTGCCGTTCGGTGCCGCCCTCGAGCGCCTGACGATCAGGAGCCAGTGGGGCTCCGGCATCCAGGTCGCGCGCGAGACCGGGGCCTCCTACTCGGGCGGTGCCGCGCTGACCTCCGCCATGGAAGCCAATGAAATCGGCCAGACCTATTTCGGCCCGGTCGTGCTGGTCGTCGATGCGGTCACCTACAGCGCCGGCGACATCTTCGCCGCCGGTTTCCAGGACCACGCCATCGGCCCGGTGCTCGGCACGAACGGCCAGACCGGCGGTGGCGGTGCCAATGTCTGGCCGCACGACTTCCTCGTGCGGATCCTGCCCGACGTGCCGGAGATCAAGCCCCTGCCCGGCGGTGCCAAGCTGCGCGTCGCCGCGCGCCGCTGCGTCCGCACGGGGAGCTTCGAGGGCCTGCCCATCGAGGAGCTCGGTGTTCGTGCCGACGAGCTGCACCGGATCACCGAGGCCGACGTGCTGGAGGACAACCGCGACCTCAAGGCCGCCGCCATCGCGCTGATCGCCGACCAGCCCGCCCGCTGGCTCGAGGCCGAGCTCGTGACCGACAAGAACGGGCGCGCCGTCAGGGTCACGGCGACCGGCCTCGACCGCGTCGACATCTACGTCGACGACCGGCCGCTGGCCTCGCTCGACGTCGAGGGCGGCGGGCCGGCCGGCACCGCGGTGCCGAAGGCGTGGCCGGCGGAGAGAGTGGAGGTCCGGGGCTTCGTCCAGAACGAGCTCAAGGCGCGCCGCCGGCTCGACCTCACGCCGCCACCGACGTCATGAGGACCTTCGACGGGATGCGCCCTTGGCGCCCTGGATCCTCCGCCGCCTCCTGACGCTGCTGCTGACCCTCCTCGCGGCGACGGTGGTGGTTTTCGTCGTGCTGGAGCTGCTGCCGGGCGACCCGGCCGCCGTCATCCTCGGCACCGGCGCGCGCGAGGACACGCTGGCGGCACTCCGCGCCCAGCTCGGGCTCGATCGTCCTCCGTTGGAGCGCTACCTCGCCTGGCTCGGCGGGCTCGTCCAGGGCCGGCTCGGCCAGAGCTACACCTACGGCGTGCCGGTGGCCGAGCTGATCGCCGAGCGGGCCACCGTCAGCGTGCCGCTCGCCCTCGCCTCGATCCTGCTCTCGACCGCCATCGCCATCCCCGTGGGCGTGCATGCCGCGAGCCGGCGCGGCCGCCTCGCCGACACGCTGCTCATGAGCGTCACCCAGCTCGGCGTCGCCATTCCCAATTTCTGGTTCGCCATCCTGCTCATCCTGCTCTTCGCCGTCGGCCTCGGCTGGCTGCCGGCCGGCGGCTTCCCGGGCTGGGAGGCGGGCTTCTGGCAGGCGATGCCCTCGCTGCTCATGCCGGCCCTGGCCCTCGCCCTGCCGCAGGCGGCGATCCTCGCCCGCCTCACCCGCTCGGCCGTGCTGGACGCGCTGGCCGAGGACTACGTCCGGACCGCCCGGGCCAAGGGCCTGAGCCGCGGCCGGGCGATCTGGCAGCATGCGGTGCCCAACGCGCTCATCCCGGTCGTCACCATCATGGGCCTGCAGTTCTCCTTCCTGCTCGCCGGCACCATCATCATCGAGAACGTCTTCTACCTCCCGGGCATCGGCCGACTGACCTTCCAGGCGATCGCCCAGCGCGACCTCACCACCGTCCGCGACCTCGTCGTCGTGCTCGCCGCCGTTGTCATCCTCGTCAACTTCGTGGTCGACGTCCTCTACGTGCTGATCGATCCGCGGCTCCGCCATGACTAGGCACCATCACCTCTGGATCGGCGGCGCGCTCTCCCTCCTGCTCCTCGCCGCCGCCCTCTTGTCGCTCGTCTGGACCCCCTACCCGGTCGACGTGATCGACGTCGCCAACCGCCTCGCCGGCGCCTCGCCGGACCACTGGCTCGGCACCGATCCCTATGGCCGCGACATCCTCTCGCTGCTCCTCGCCGGCGCCCGAAACTCCATCCTCGTCGCCGTGGTGGCGGTCACGATCGGCGTCGGCCTCGGCGTGCCGCTCGGCGCGCTGGCGAGCGCCGCCGGCGGCTGGCTGGACGAGCTGGTCATGCGCCTCTCCGACTTCGCCTTCGCCTTCCCTGCCCTGCTAACGGCCGTGATGATCACCGCGATCTGGGGCCCGGGTGCCGTCAACGCCATCCTCGCCATCGGCATCTTCAACGTGCCGGTCTTCGCCCGGCTGACCCGAGGCGCCGCCCTCGGCCTCTGGCGTCGCGACTTCGTCGCCGCCGCCCGCCTCGCCGGCCGCGGCGAGCTCGCCATCGCCACCTCGCACATCATCCCGAACCTCTCGAGCCTCGTCATCGTCCAGGTGACGGTGCAGTTCGCCCTCGCCATCCTCGCCGAGGCCGGGCTCTCCTATCTGGGATTCGGCGCCCAGCCGCCAGACCCCTCCTGGGGCCGGATGCTGAACGAGGCGCAGACTTTCCTCTTCATCGCGCCGCAGCTCGCCATCCTGCCGGGTCTCTGCATCGCGCTTTCGGTGCTCGGCCTCAACCTCCTCGGCGACGGCCTGCGCGACCTCCTCGACCCCAGGCTCAGGCGGCTGCGCCAGTGACCCTCCTCGAGATCGAAGGCCTGACCCTCGACCTGCCGACGCCGGCGGGCACGCTCCGCCTGCTCGACGGCATCGACCTCGCCCTGAACGCGGGCGACTGGCACGGCATCGTCGGCGAGAGCGGCTGCGGCAAGTCGCTGACCGCCCTCTCGATCATGCGCCTCCAGCCGGACCGCACCCGGCTCGGCGGCCGCCTCGTCTTCGACGGCCGGGATCTCCTCGGGCTCGACGAGCCGGCGCTCGGCCGGCTGCGCGGTGCCGAGATCGGCATGATCTTCCAGGAGCCGATGACCGCCCTCAACCCGGTCCGCACCATCGGCTGGCAGATCGCCGAGGGCCTTCGCCTCGACGGCCGGCTCGGCCGGGCCGACATCGCGGCGCGCACGCGCGACGCCATGCGCCGGGTCGGGCTCGACCCGGAACAGTTCTCGCCCAAGCTCTACCCGCACCAGCTCTCGGGCGGGCAGCGCCAGCGGGCGATGATCGCCATGGTGCTGGCCCGCCGCCCCAAGCTGCTCATCGCCGACGAGCCGACCACGGCCCTCGACGTCACCGTGCAGGCGGAGATCCTGAAGCTCATCGCCGAGATCGCCGACGAGACCGGCATGGCGCTCCTCTTCATCACCCACGACCTCGGCGTGGTGGCGGCCATCGCCGAGGCCGTGCACGTCATGTATGCCGGGCAGATCGTCGAGACCGGCCCGACCGACCTGGTCTTCGACGAACTCGCCCACCCCTATCTGCGCGGTCTCTTCGATGCCCTGCCAACAGCGCTCGGCGAGGCCGGGCGGGGCCGGCTCGCGGCCATTCCCGGGCAGGTGCCGGAGCCCGGCGGTGCCGCGCAGGCCTGCAGCTTCGCGCCGCGCTGCCACCGCGCCGACGCCCTCTGCCATTCGGTCCGGCCGGTCCTCGCCCCCCTCGAAGCACCGGCGCACCGGGCGGCCTGCTTCCACCCCCTGGCACGGGGGCGGGACCGTGCCTGACCCCGCCTCCGATTGCCTCCTCGAGCTCACCGATGTCCGCCGGCTCTACCGCCTGCCCCGCCAGCGGCTCCTCGGGCCGGCACCGAGGCGCGTCGCCCTGGACGGCGTCACGCTCCGCCTTTGGGCCGGCGAGACCCTCGGCATCGTCGGCGAATCCGGCTCCGGCAAGTCGACCCTCGGCCGCCTCGCCGTGGGCCTCGAGCGGCCCGACAGCGGCACGGTCCGGTTCCAGGACGCCGATCTCTGGGCCACCGGCCGACCGGGGAAGCGGCGGCTGCGACGGGACGCCCAGATGGTCTTCCAGGACCCCTACGGCTCGCTCGACCCGCGCCAGAAGATCGCCCAAATCGTCGCCGAGCCGCTCGGCCTGCTCCACCTCGGTCGCGCCGCGGCCGCCGAGCGGTGCCGTGAGGCGCTGGCCGAGGTGGGCCTCGGCGCCGAGGCGCTCGACCGCTACCCGCACGAGTTCTCCGGCGGCCAGCGCCAGCGCATCGCCATCGCCCGCGCCCTCATCACCCGCCCGGCCCTCCTGGTCGCCGACGAGCCGGTCTCCGCCCTCGACGTCTCCGTCCAGGCCCAGGTGCTCAACCTCCTGGCCGAGCTGCAGCGCCGCCATGGCCTCGCCCTCCTCTTCATCAGCCACGACCTCGCCGTCGTCGCCCACCTCGCCGACCGCATCGCCGTCATGCAGGCCGGCAAGGTCGTCGAGGAGGGCCCCCGCGACCAGGTCCTCGACGCCCCGAGCCACCCCTACACGAGGAACCTCCTCGCCGCCGTCCTCCCCCCCGACCCCGCAAAGGCCCGCGCCCGCCTCGGCCTGGTCCGCAAACGGCGCGCCTGACGAGATTTCGAAAGATGACCCACTGGGCTATACACATCTGCGGCTCGGGTGGTGGCGGGACTTGCCGCCGCGCTGAAAGCGGCATGGAAAAAGAGAAAATGACCACCTTCGGTGAAGACCTGATCGAGGCGATGGGCGAAGCTCTCGCTCATGCCAAGGGAACCGGCCCCGCGATCACGCATGAGCCGGTCGATCCGCGCGAGATCAGGACCCGGGCGAAGCTGACCCAGGCACAGATGGCCCCGCTGATGGGCATGAGCCTCTCGGGCTATCGCAAATGGGAGCAGGGCCAGCGACGCGTCAGCGGCCCGGCGGCGACCCTCCTGCGGGTGATCGAGAAGGAACCCGCCGCCGTGCAGCGAGCTCTTTCGGCGTGACGCGGTAGCGCCGTCCAAAATGCCCATGTCCCAAGAGAACCATCGCCATGAGCAGGCAGATCACGTCCGCGAGGCGGTGGCGGAGCACCTCGAGGACCTCGAGGATCGCTTCACCGCCGAGGCGGCGCTGCTGGCCCACCGCCAATCGAATGAACCTGCCCTCACCCTCGATGATCTGGACGCGGAGCGCGACCTGCTGCGTTGACGCCTCGCCTGGCCCAACTCAGCCTACCGCAATCTCCAGGCATTTCCCGCCGCGCGCCTTCGCCGCGTAGAGCGCCTTGTCGGCCGCCGCGAAGACGCTCTCGAAGTCCCGGCCGTGCAGCGGATGGAAGGCGCCGCCCATGCTCAGCCCGACCGGCCGCTCCGCCGTCAGCTCGGGATCGAGCGCCCGGCGGATCTTGTCGGCAGCGGCCATCAGCGCCGCCGGCTCGGTGACGCCATTGAGCGCCAGCACGAACTCGTCCCCGCCCCAGCGGGCGAACAGATCGTCGCCGCGCAGCGCCTGCGAGATCCGCTCGGCCGTGGCCTGCAGCACCTTGTCGCCCGCCGCATGGCCATGGCGGTCGTTCAGGAGCTTGAACCCGTCGATGTCGATGACCAAGAGGGCGAAGCCGTCCGACCGGCGCCGCCGCGGCAGCAGGAGCGGCGCCAGGCGCTCGTGAAAGCCGCGGCGGTTGAGGATGCCGGTGAGCGGGTCGCGGGTCACCTCCAGGGCGAGCGAGCGCTCGCGCGCCACCCGCTCGGTCTGGTCGCGCAGCACCAGGACGAAGAGCGGCTCGCCGGCGACGCGCGTCCCGCCGATCGAGACGTCGAGCACCAGCGGCCGGCCGTCCCGGACGAAGCCGATCTCCCGGCGACCGAAAGAGCTGACCCCCTCGATCTCACCACTGGCCCCGGCGATCAGCGGCCGGAGCTCGGGCACGAGCTCGTCGATCGAGCAGCCGACGATTCGCCCGGACGGTGTCCCGAGGAGCGTGCTCGCCGCGATGTTGGCGAGCCGGACACGGCCCTGCCCGTCGGTCACGAGGGCGGCATCGTGCATGACGTCGAGCAGGGTGCCGACCGGGCTTTCGGGAATGTTGCCGACGACGAAGCGAACGACCTGCCCGCGCGGATCGCAGAAGGGC
>JACKIN010000024.1 GCA_020638495.1 Geminicoccaceae bacterium
AAATCGCGCAGCACCTTCGGGTCCGGCCGGATGTCCGCGAGGCGGAGCCGAAGGCCCATGGGGCTCCGCCGGGCACGATGGACGAGATAGACGAGCTGCATCGCCTGGATCAGGACGGTCGCGATGGCGATCCCGAGCACGCCGAGGCCCGGCACGCCGAACGCCCCGAACATGAGGAGCGGGTCGAGCACGACATTCAGGGCGCAGCCCAGCGCCAGCGCGTTCCTGAAGCTGCGGCTGTCGCCCTGCGCCGTCAGCCAGCCGTTGAGCGTCTGGTTGAGCAGGAAGACGACCGAGAGCAGCATGATCGGCAGGAGATAATCGACCCCCGCGTCGAGGCTCTCGCCGGAGGTGCCGAGGAAGCGGAGCAGGGGCCGGATCGCGAAAAGCCCGTAGAGGGCGACGATCACCCCGCCGACGAGCGTCAGGAAGACCGCCTGGCCGAAGAGCCGGCGGCCGCCCTCCTGATCCTCCCGGCCGAGGCAGTTGGCGATCAGCGCCGTCGCCGCCATGCCGATGCCGACCGAGAGCACGATCACGAGGAAGAAGACCGGGAAGGAGGCACCCAGCGCGGTCAGGGCCGCGGTCGAGACGAAGCCCGCCCAGAAGCTGTCGACGATGTTGAAGAGCGTCTGGAACAGCAGGCCCGTGCCGGCCGGAATGGCGATGGCGCGCAGCAGGCCGGGCAGCGGGTCGCTGGTCAGCCGGGCGTTGCGGCCGGGGCCGCCGGGGCGGCCCGGCACGGCGGCGCGCGGAACGGGGCGGTCAGAGGACGCGGAAATGCTCCTGCCAGATGCGCACGCCACCGAGGAAGGCGTTCTCGTTGTCGCCCGGCTGGCTGTGCTGTGGCATGGCCTGGAGATGCTTGGTGTTGCCGCCACCCAGCACCACGTAGTCGGCGACGAGCGCGCGCCGCAGCCGCTCCACCACGTCGTGGACCGCCTTCTCCCAGCGCTTCTGCTTCATCCGGTCGAGGCCGCGCTTGCCGACGCAGTCCTCGAAGGTGAACTTCTTGCGGTAGGGCAGGTGCGCCACTTCGAGCGGCACGGCGACATGGTCGCCGACCAGCGCCGCACCCAGGCCGGTGCCGAGGCCAAGGAACAGCATCTTGCCGCCGGCATAGGAGCCGATGGCCTGCATCACCGCGTCGTTGACCACCTTGACCGGCCGGTCGAAGGCGGCGGCGAAGTCGAAATCGGTCCAGCCCCGGCCCAGATTGTGCGGCTCGAGCACCAGCCGGCCCTCGCGCACCGGGCCCGGATAGCCGATGGTGACATGGTCGAAGCGCCAGTCGCCGGCGAGCTTGCGCACCGCGTCGACCATTCGCTCCGGTGTCATCTCCGGCCCGGACTTCGTCTTGCGCTTCTCGACATGGGCCGCGTGCTTGATCTTGATGTTGTTGCCGCCGACGTCGACGACGAGAATCTGCGCCTCGGCCATGCCCGCCTCCTCCTGGACCGCCACGCTGCTTACCACCCGGTCCCGGGCGATGCCAGCAGGTCGGCCCGGCGGGCTTCAGGGGGCGATGGCCATGGGCACGGGCGAGTCGAGCAGCCAGGCGGCGACGAAGAGCACGAAGGTGAAATAGACGACGGCGCGGTCGACCATGTTCCGGACTCCGTTGCGCCCCCGCACGCCACGGCGGGAGCAGTCGGTGGAGTCTGGATGATCGACCCTCCGGCGTTAGGGAGGGGTTAATCCGGGGTCGGCGAGGGGACGCCTGTGGCCCACTCGCCTCAGTGCTTGAAGTGGCGCCTTCCGGTCGTGACCATGGCGATGTCGTGCGCGTCGCAGGCGGCGATCACCTCGCCGTCGCGCAGGCTGCCGCCGGGCTGGACGACCGCCCGGATCCCCGCCCCGGCCGCCCGCTCGATCCCGTCCGCGAAGGGGAAGAAGGCGTCGCTGGCGAGCACCAGCGGCCCCGCCGCGGGCTCGACGCGAAGGCCGCGGCAGGCGAGCTCGACGGCCTCGACGCGACTGGTCTGGCCGCCGCCGATGCCCAGCGTCGTCTCCCCAGCCGCCACCACGATGGCGTTCGAGCGCACCTGCCGGCAGACGGTCCAGGCGAAGGCGAGGGCGGCCCGCTCCTCGGCCGTGGGCGCCCGCCTGGTCACCGTCTCCCAGCTCGCGGGGTCGCTGGTGGTGGTATCCCGCGCCTGCACGAGGAGCCCGCCGCCGATGCTGCGGACGTCGAGCATCGCCTCGCCCGGGCCCGGCAGGCGGTCGAGCACGAGCAGCCGGAGATTGGCCTTCGCGGCCAGCCGCTCCAGCGCCTCGGGCGCGAAGCCCGGCGCCACCACCACCTCGAGGAAGAGCCCGGCCAGCCCCTCGGCGGTCGCCGCGTCGACCGGCCGGTTGCTCGCGACGATGCCGCCGAAGGCGCTCACCGGGTCGGCGGCCAGCGCCCGCTCCCAGGCCTCGTGCAGCGTCGCAGCGCTGGCGACACCGCAGGGGTTGGTGTGCTTGACGATCACGATCGTGGGCCGGGTGAAGCCGGCCACCAGCTCGACCGCCGCATCGGCGTCCTGCAAGTTGTTGTAGGAGAGCTCCTTGCCCTGGAGCTGGCGGGCCAGCGCCACGCCCGGCCGGCCCTGCGGCCAGGCATGAAGAGCGCCCGCCTGGTGCGGGTTCTCGCCGTAGCGAAGCGTCTGCTGCAGCGGTGCCGCGACCAGCAGCGGGTCGGGCAGGGGAGAGCCGTCCAGCCCGTCGAGCCACGTCGCGATCGCCGCGTCATAGGCAGCCGTGTGGGCGAAGGCCTTGCGCGCCAGCTCCTGCCGGAGCGCGCCATCCGTGCCGCCAGCGGCGAGCGCCTCGACGAGCCTCGGGTAGTCCGCCGGATCGGTGAGGATCGCCACGTCCTCGTGATTCTTGGCGGCGGCCCGGATCATCGCCGGTCCGCCGATGTCGATGTTCTCGATGCAGGTGGCGAAGTCCGCCCCCGACGCCAGGGTCCGGGCGAAAGGGTAGAGATTGACGACGACGAGATCGATCGTGGCGATCCCGTGCTCGGCCAGCACCGCCATGTGCGCCGGGTCGGCGCGGCGGGCGAGAATGCCGCCGTGGATCTCCGGCTGCAGCGTCTTGACCCGGCCGTCCAGGATCTCCGGCCGGCCGCTGATCGCCGAGACGTCCACCACCTCGAGCCCAGCCTCGCGCAGGGCCCGCGCCGTCCCGCCGGTCGAGACCAGCTCGACGCCATGCCCGGCGAGCGCGGTGGCGAGCTCGACCAGCCCGGTCTTGTCGAAGACGGAGAGCAAAGCACGGCGGGGCAGGCTCTTCGACATTGGCGTGCTCAACGGCTCTTGGTGAATCGGGCGATGAAGAAACCGTCCATGCCGCCCTTCTCGGCCAGCAGGGCCGGATGGGTGCGGAGATCCCCCGAAGGCGTCGGGGCGAAGCCGCACTCGGCCTCGGCTATGGGCTGGCGGACGAAGCCCGGGTGGCGTGAGAGAAACGCCTCGACCACCGCCGGGCCCTCCTCGGGCTCGAGCGAGCAGACCGCATGGACCAGCGTCCCGCCCGGCCGGACGAGCCGGGCCGCCGCATCCAGCAGCCGGCCCTGCAGCCCGGCGAGGCGCTGCACGTCCGCCTCGGTCTTGCTCCAGAGGATGTCCGGATGGCGGCGGATGGTGCCGGTGGCCGAGCACGGCGCATCCAGCAGCACCGCGTCGAACGGTGTTGCCGGCGCGTAGTCCATGGCGTCCGCGACGACGATCTCGGCCTCGAGGTCGAGCCGTGCGAGGTTCTCCCTCAGCCGCTCCGCCCGCCCGCGCTCGCGCTCGACCGCGGTCACCTTCGCCCCGGCCTGGACGAGCTGCGCCGTCTTGCCACCCGGCGCGGCGCAGAGATCGAGCACGGCCATGCCGGGCTTCGCCCCGACCAGCCGGGCCGGCAGGCTCGCCGCCAGGTCCTGCACCCACCAGGCACCCGCCCGGTAGCCCGGCAGCCGCTCGACGGCCCCGGCCTCGCGGAGACGCACCGTCGCCGGCCCGACCACCTCGCCGCCCAGCCGGGCGGCCCAGCCGGCCGCATCCGTCTTGACCGAGAGATCGAGCGGCGGCTCCTTGGCGAGTGCGGTGGCGATCGCCGCCGCCGTCTCGGCGCCATAGGCCGTGCTCCAGCTCGCCCGCAGCCAGTCAGGCAGGTTGGCGAGCGGGTCGACCACCGGCGGCTTCGTGCCGACCAGCCGGCGCAGCACCGCATTGACCAGGGCCGGCGGCACGATCCGCCGTTTCTTCGCGAGCTCGACGGTCAGCCCGACCGCCGCGTGCGGCGGCGTGCCCAGCAGCAGGAGCTGGGCCGCCCCCAGCCGCAGCAGGTTCATCCCGCTCTTGTGCGGCGGCGGATGGCGCAGAAGCGGCAGCAGCGCCGCGTCCAGCACGGCCCGCTGGCGCAGCACGGTCGTGTAGAGCAGCCGGGCGAAGGCCCGGTCGCGCGGCTCGAGCCGCTCCGTCGCCGGGTCGGCGGCGAACCGCGCCTCGGCCGGGGCGCGCTCGTTGAGCGCCGCATCGAGCACCGCGAGCGCCAGCGTGCGGGCCTCGAGCCCGATGGAGAACTCACTCACCCGGAACGGCCGCCGCCGGCAGGCCGAGCGCTTCCCGGATCAGCCGCCGCGTGTTGGCGACGCCGTAGAGCGCCACGAACGAGCCGAAGCGCGGCCCCTGCTCCTGGCCGAGCAGCACCTCGTAGAGGGCTTTGAACCAGTCCCGAAGGCTCTCGAACCCGTGCCGCTTGCCGATCTCGTAGACCTCGTTCTGGATGGCCTCGCCGGGCGTGCCCTCGGCGAGCCCGGCCAGCGCCGCCTCCAGCTCCAGCATGGCCGCCCGCTCGGTCGCATCCGGCTCGCGGTGCCGCTTCTCCGGCCGCACCCGGTCCTGGTAGTAGGCGATGGCATGGTCGACGAGGCGGGCGAGGCGCGGCTCGCTTTCCGGCGTGAGCTTTGGGCTGTACTGCCGGATGAAGCCCCAGAGCACCTCCGGGTCCTCGGCGTTCACCACCGACGCCAGGTTGAGCAGCATCGAGTAGTTGATCGGCACCGCACCCTCGGGCGGCTTGCCGTCGTGGATGTGCCAGACCGGGTTGCCCAGCTTCTCCTTGTCGACCTGGCCCTCGAAGGCGGCGACGAAGCTCTCGTAGTCGTCGACGTTCCGGGGGATCGCGTCGAAATAGAGCTTCTTCGCCTTCTTCGGGTCGCGATAGAGAAAGAGCATCAGGCTCTCGGGCGTGGCGTAGCGCAGCCACTCGTCGATGGTGATGCCGTTGCCCCTCGACTTCGAGATCTTCTCGCCGTTCTCGTCGAGGAAGAGCTCATAAGTGAAGCCCAAGGGCGGTGTCCCGCCCATCACCCGGCAGATCTGGCTGCCGAGCTTGACCGAATCGATCAGGTCCTTGCCCGACATCTCGTAGTCGACCTCGAGCGCCGTCCAGCGCAGCGCCCAGTCGGCCCGCCACTGCAGCTTGCAGCGCCCGTCCGTGACCGGCACCTCGGTGAGCGTGCCGTCCTCGTCCCGAAAGACCACGGTGCCCGTGGCCGGCCGGCACTCCTCGATCGCCACCTGCAGCACGCGCCCGGACTTCGGCGAGATCGGCAGGATCGGGCTGTAGCTCGCCCGCCGCTCGGGTCCGAGATGCGGGCGGACCACGTCGGCCACCGCCTCGTGACGCTCGAGCACCCGCAGCAGCACCTCGTTGAAGGTGCCCTTCCTGTACTCCTCGGTGGCGCTCTTGAACTCGTAGTCGAAGCCGAAGCGGTCGAGGAACGCCCGCAGCCGCGCGTTCATGTTGAGCCCGTAGCTCTCGTGCGTGCCGAAGGGGTCGGGAATGGCGGTCAAGGGCTTCTGCAGGAAGGGCAGGATCACCTCGGGGTGCGGGATGTTGTCCGGCAGCTTCCTGAGCCCGTCCATGTCGTCCGAGAAGGCATAGAGCTTCGTCGGCACGTCCGAGAGCCGGTGGAACGCCTGGCGGATCAGGGTCGTGCGGAAGACCTCGGCGAACGTGCCGATATGCGGCAGCCCCGAGGGGCCGTAGCCGGTCTCGAAGAGCACGAAGCCCTTGGCCGGCGGCTTCCTCTCGACCCGCTGCAGCAGTGCCAGTGCTTCCGTGATCGGCCAGGCCTTGCTGGCGCGAAGCGTTTCCTCGTCCATCGATTGCCACACAGGATACGGGGTCTAGGTTCGGCCCGTTGGTAGGAGCCAAAGGCCCGGATGTCCACGACCGCCAGCGATTTGCCGCAGCCCTTCGCCGGCTGGTTCGCCAGCCGCGGCTGGCGGCCGCGCGCCCACCAGCTCGCCATGCTGGTGGAGGCCCGGGCCGGGCGCGACACGCTGCTGATCGCGCCCACGGGCGGCGGCAAGACGCTGGCGGGCTTCCTGCCGAGCCTCGTCGACCTCGCCGAGCGGCCGACCACGGGCCTGCACACGCTCTACGTCTCGCCCTTGAAGGCGCTGACCACCGACATCGCCCGCAACCTCGAGGCCCCGCTGGCCGAGATGGGCCTCGGCGTCACCTACGCCGTCCGCACCGGCGACACCCCGGCCAACCGCCGCCAGCGCCAGCGCACCCACCCGCCGCAGATCCTGCTCACCACGCCGGAATCCCTGGCGCTGCTGCTCAGCTACGAGAATGCCGCGACCTACTTCCAGAACCTCGCCTGCGTCATCCTCGACGAGCTGCACAGCATCGCCGAGAGCAAGCGGGGTGCGCTGCTCAGCCTCGGCATGGCGCGGCTGCGGTCACTCGCACCCGAGGCCCGCTTCGTCGGCCTCTCCGCCACCGTCGCCGACCCACCGGCCCTGCTCCGCTTCCTCGCCCCCGACCCGACGCGCGCCCGCATCGTCCAGGCCGAGCAGGGGGCCGCCCCCGAGATCGTCATCGCCGACGCCGAGGCCGCCATGCCCTGGTCCGGCCATGCCGCCCTCTATTCGGCCGAGGCCGTCTATGCCCGCCTTTTGGCCGTGCGCACCGGCCTCGTCTTCGTCAATACCCGCGCCCTCGCCGAGCTCTTCTTTGCCGCCCTCTGGCGCATCAACAGCGAGAACCTGCCGATAGCGCTCCATCACGGCAGCCTCGCCGTCGAGCAGCGCCGCAAGGTCGAGGCCGCCATGGCGCGTGGGGCGCTGCGCGGCGTCGTCTGCACCTCCTCGCTCGACCTCGGCATCGACTGGGGCGACGTCGACCTCGTCCTGCAGATCGGCGCCCCCAAGGGGGCGAGCCGCCTCCTGCAGCGGATCGGCCGCGCCAACCACCGGCTCGACGAGGCGTCGCGCGCCGTGCTGGTGCCGGCCAATCGCTTCGAGGTGCTGGAATGCATCGCCGCCATCGAGGCGATCGAGGCGGGCGAGCTGGACGGCGCCCCGCCGCTCGGGCCCGCCCTCGACGTGCTCGCCCAGCACGTCACCGGTGTGGCCTGCAGCGGCCCCTTCGACGCCGAGGCCCTCTTCGACGAGGTGCGCCGCGCCCAGCCCTATGCGGAGCTGCCCAGAGCCGACTTCGACGCCGTGCTCGACTTCGTCGCCACCGGCGGCTACGCGCTGCGCCAGTACGAGCGCTATCGACGCCTCGAGCAGGGGCCGGATGGCCTCTGGCAGCTCACCGACCGTCGGCTGGTGCGCGGCTACCGCATGAACATCGGCACCATCGTCGAGGCCCCGGTGATGCGCGTCCGCCTGGGTGGGGGCAGGGGCCGGGGCCGGTCGCTCGGCGAGATCGAGGAGTATTTCGTCTCGATGCTGACCCCGGGCGACAGCTTCCTCTTCGCCGGCCGCGTGCTCGCCTTCGAGGGCATCCGCCAGAACGAGGTGATCGCCTCGCTCGCCAAAGGTGCCAGGGAGCCCAAGATCCCGGCCTATGCCGGCGGTCGGCTGCCGCTCACCAGCCAGCTCGCCCATCGCGTCCGCCGCCTCCTGGCCGAGCCCGCCCACTGGCCGGCTCTCCCGGCACCGGTGCGCGAATGGCTCGAGCTGCAGCGCCGCCATTCCGCCCTCGTCGCCGCCGACGAGCTGCTCGTCGAGAGCTTCTGGCGGGCCGGCCGGCATTTCCTCGTGGCCTACAGCTTCGTCGGCCGCAACGCCCACCAGACGCTCGGCATGCTGCTCACCCGCCGCCTGCAGCGAATGGGGGCCAGGCCCATCGGCTTCGTCGCCTCGGACTACTGCATCGCCACCTGGAGCCTGGGCGAATGCCACGACATCGAGGCCCTCTTCGACGTCGACATGCTGGGCGACGACCTCGAGGAGTGGATCGCCGAGAGCAGCATGGTCAAGCGCATCTTCCGCAACTGCGCTGTCGTCGCCGGACTGATCGAGCGCCGCCACCCGGGGCAGGAGAAGACCGGCCGCCAGGTCACCTTCAACGCCGACCTGATCTACGACGTGCTGCGCAAGCACGAGCCCGACCACGTGCTCCTGAAGGCCGCCCGGGCCGAGGCCGCGGCCGGGCTCACCGACATCCGCCGCCTCGCGGACCTCCTCACATCCGTCCAGGGCCGCATCCGCCACCGGCGGCTCGACCGCATCTCGCCCTTCGCCGTCTCGATTGTCGCCGGCATCGGCAAGGAGCGCGTCGACGCCGGCGATCTCGACCAGACCCTCGACGAGCTGACCGCCGAGCTGGTCGCCGAAGCGCTGGCCGAGCCCGCATGACCGCCACGAGGCCGCTCACCCTCGACCACGGCGGCGAGGTGGTCGAGCTCGACCCGCTCGGCGCCGTGCACCTTCCCGCCCACCGCTGCCTCGTCGTCGCCGACCTCCATCTGGAGAAGGGCAGCGCCTATGCGAGGCTCGGCACCTTCCTGCCGCCCTACGACACCGCCCGCACGCTCCGCCGCCTCGACTGGGCGATCCAGCGCTACCGGCCGCGCCTGGTGGTCAGCCTCGGCGATGCCTTCCACGACACGGCTGGCCCGGGCGCCCTCGACCCCGAGGCCCGCCGCACGCTCGAAGCCCTCGCCCGGGGCCGGAGCTGGCTCTGGGTGCGCGGCAACCACGACCCGCACCCGCCGGCCGGCCTCGCCGGCGAGACGATCGACGCGGCCGATCTCGGCCGGCTGCACCTGACCCACGTCCCGCCCACAGCGCCCGCCGGGCGCATCATCCTTGCCGGCCACCTCCACCCCAAGGCGCGGCTCGCCCAGGCCCGCCCCCGGAGCCGGCAATGCGCCACCCGGCCCTGCTTCGCCGGCAACCCGGACCTCCTGCTGCTGCCCGCCTTCGGCGCCTACACGGGCGGCCTCAACGTCCTCGACCCCGCCATCGCCGGCCACTTCGCTCGCGGCTTCAGCGCCTTCCTCCTCGGCGACGAGCGGGTCTTCCAGGTCGCCCACCGCCACCTCACCCCCGACCCGCCCGACTGGCGCCGCCACCGGATCGCCTAGACGAGCGCCAGCCAGCGTTCGGCCACCGTCCGACCGAAGGCCATGGCGGTGGCGTGGTGCCGCTCCGCCGCCGCTGCCACCGCATCGGGAACGGCGGGATCGCCGGTCAGCCGGGCGCGCAGCGCTGCCCATGCCTGGAGGCTCGGCGCGTCCACCTCGAGATGGCACTGGAAGCCCCAGCTCGCCCGGCCGGCCCGAAAGGCCTGGGCCGGGCAGGCGTCGCTGGCGAGGAGATGCACGGCACCCGGCGGCAGCTCGAAATGATCCTCGTGCCACTGCATGACCGGCACCGGCAGCCGGACCCCGCCGAGCAGCGGGTCGTCATGCGCGGCGGGGCGGCCCCTGAGCTCGACGAAGCCGAACTCGCCGCGTTGCCCCTCGACCACCCGACCGCCGAGGGCCCGGGCGATGAGCTGGCCGCCGAGGCAGATGCCGAGCACCGGCCTCCCTGCCGCCGTGAACTGCCGGATCGTCTCGAGCAGCGCGCCGTAGTGCGGGCAGCGTGCGTCGTCATTGGCGCTCATCGCCCCGCCGAGCACGACGAGGCCGTCTGCCGCCATGGCATCCCTGGGCCAGTCGCAGCCGTGCTCGGCCTGGAGCACGTCGAGCTCCACGTCCGCGGCGCGCAGCACGGGCGCCATGACGCCCAGCGGCGAATCGGCATGATGCTGCACCACGAGCACCCGTCGCATGCGATCTCTCTTCCCGCGCTCGCGTTGACCCGTCCCGGCCGGCCACGCATATGGTGGGCATGACCGAGCAGCACCAGCAAGACTTCGCCGCCACGTGTCGTGCCATCGAGGACGAGTTCGCCCTCTTCGACGAGCCGCGCGAGAAGATCGAGTACGTCATCGATCTGGGTCGTGACCTGCCGCCCCTCGAGGACCGGCACAAGACCGAGGGCAACCGCGTGCGCGGCTGCCAGAGCCAGGTCTGGCTGGTGGCCGAGCTCGACCCCGAGAGCCGGGCCGTGTCCTTGCGCGCCGACAGCGACGCGGTCATCGTCAAGGGGCTGATCAGCCTGGTGCTCAGGCTCTATTCGGGCCGCACGCCCGAGACCATCCTGGCGAATCCGCCCGACCTCTTCGACCGGGTCGGCCTCGGCCGCCTCCTGACGCCGGGCCGCGCCAACGGCCTCTACTCGATGGTCGAGCGCATCCGCCAGCTCGCCAAAGCCTACCAGGCGGCACCCGCCGAAGGCTGAGCCTCCGGCCGGCGCCGCCTGCCGCTGCCAAGCCCACCGCCGGTCGACTTGCGATCGGCGCCGGCTTTGTCGCCGAGCTTGCCCGATGCCCAGCATCGGGCAAGCTCGGCTTCGCGCCGGCGGTCGACCGCAAGTCGATGAAAGGCCTCGCAAACTTCTCGAACAGGCTCTCAGGCGATGTTGCCGGCGACCACGAGCTCGTCGATGCCCGAGCCCGCGCCACCAGCGGCGGAGCCGACATCGGCCGCCACCGGCGCCGACGCCTCGCTCGTCGCGACCGAGATCTCCTCGCCGCCGAGCACGTCGTCGAGAGCGATGGCCGACCCCTCGCTCGGCGGTGCCACGACATTGATCGTGACCTTCGCCGTGTTCGAGCCGAACCCGCCACTGTCGCCCACCGAGTAGACGAGAGTGTCCGTGCCGACGAAGCCCGGGTCCATGTAGTAGTCGATCTCGCCATTGGCCCGCGCGAAGGCCTGGCCGTGGTCGGGCTGCTCGCTGATCTGCACCGACTGGGTGTTGAGGTTGCTGTCGATGTCGCTGTCGTTGGCGAGGACGTTCAGCGGCGCCCGGCGCGTGCCGGCCGCCACCTCGAAGCTGTCGTCGACCGCCACCGGCCGGTCGTTGATCGACTGCACGGCCACCGTGACGGTCGCCTCGGATGTCTCGCCCGCCGGATCGGCGATCGTGTAGGTGAAGCTGTCCTCGCCGTTGAAGTTCTCGTTCGGCGTGTAGACGATCTTGTTGCCGGAGATCGCCGTCGTGCCGTTCCCGGCCTCGCCGACCGCCGTCACCCGCAGCGCATCGCCGTCGACATCGCTGTCGTTGGCGAGGACGTCGAAGGTGGCGGCCGTGTCCTCCTTCGTCGTCACGGCGTCGGCCGTGGCGACCGGCGCATCGTTGCCCGGCGTCACCTGCACCGTGACGGTGGCCTCCGCCGTCCCGCCGGCGCCGTCGCTCGCCGTGTAGGTGAAGCTGTCCTCGCCGTTGAAGTTCTCGTTCGGCGTGTAGCGGATCTGGCCGCCCTCGATCTCGGCCGTGCCATTGGCCGGGGCCGCGACCGAGGCCACCGTCAGCGTGTCGAGGTCGATGTCGGTGTCGTTGGAGAGCACGTCGAGCAGGACCGCCGTGTCCTCGACCGTGGCCCCCCTGTCGGCCGTCGCCACCGGCGCATCGTTGACCGGCTCGACCGTCACGGTGACGGTCCCGACGGCCGTGCCGCCGGCGCCGTCGCTGACCGTGTAGGTGAAGCTGTCCTCGCCGTTGAAGTCGGCATTGGGCGTGTAGCGCACCTGGCCGGTCTCGGCATCGATCACCGCCGTGCCGTTGCCGGGCCGGACGACCGACGCGACCCGGAGCGCGTCGCCGTCGAGATCGGTGTCGTTGCCGAGCACGTCGATCAGCACGGCCGCGTCCTCGGCCGTCGTGCCGGCATCGGCCATCGCCTCGGGCGCGTCGTTCACCGGCTTCACGGTGATGTCGAGCCGGGCGGTCGTCGTCAGCTCGCCGTCGGTCACCTCGTAGACCAGGCTGTCCGGCCCGTTGTAGTTCTCGTTCGGCGTGTAGCGGATCTGGCCGATGCCGCCGTCGATCTCGGCGGTGCCGTTGGTCGGGCCCTCGACGATCCGGCCGAGCTGGAGCGCCGGGCTGTCGGTGTCGCTGTCGTTGCGCAGGACGTCGGCCATCACCACCGTGTCCTCGGCGGTCGTCACGACGTCGTTCGCCGCCACCGGCGCATCGTTGACCGGGTTGACGGTGACCGTCACGGTCGCCGTGGCCCGGGCGGCGCCGTCGCCCACCGTGTAGGTGAAGGTGTCGGTGCCGTTGGCATCGGCCTTGGGCGTGTAGGTGAGCGAGCTGCCGTCCTCGGCGATCGCCACCGTGCCGAGCCTGGCGCCGCCGACAGTGGTCACCGTCAGCGCGTCGCCGTCCACATCGCTGTCGTTGGCCAGCACGTCGATCGCGACCGCGGTGTCCTCGTCGGTCGTGGCCTCGTCCGCCACCGCCACCGGCGCGTCGTTGAGCGGCGACACCTGGATCGTCAGCACGGCCTCGGCCGTGCCGCCCTGGCCGTCGTCGACGCTGTAGGTCAGCGTGTCCTCGCCGTTGAAGTCGGCGTTGGGCGTGTAGCGGATCTGGTTGTTGACGATCTCGGCCGTGCCGTTCGCCGGTGCCGCGGTGATCCCGGTGACCGTCAGGCGATCGCCGTCGGCATCGGTGTCGTTGGCGATCACGTTGACGGCGAGCGCCCGGTCCTCGGTGGTGGTCGCCGTGTCGGCATTGGCGACCGGCGCGTCGTTCACGGAATCGATCGTGACGGTCACGGTCGCGGTGCTGGTCAGAGCACCGTCGCCGTCACCGTCGCTGATGGTGTAGGTGAACCTGTCGGTGCCGTGGGCGTTCTCGTTCGGCGTGTAGGTCAGCGTGTCCCCGTCGAGAACGACCGTGCCGAGCCTGGCGGCGCCGACCGCGGTGACGGAAACCTGATCGCCGTCGACATCGCTGTCATTGGCCAAAGGCGAGATCGTGACGAGCGTGTCCTCGGCCGTGGTGGCGGTGTCGTCGACGGCCGTCGGCGCGTCGTTGACGGGGGTGATCTCGACCGTCACCGTCGCCGTCGAGGTGGCCCCGCTCGGATCGCTCACGGTGTAGGTGAAGGTGTCGGTGCCGGTGGCATCCTTGAAGGGCGTGTAGGTGATGCCGCCCTTGGCGATGGTGGCGGTGCCCAGCGTCGCCTCGTTGCCGATGGCGGTGACGGTGAGCCTGTCCCCGTCGATATCGGTGTCGTTGGCCAGGACCGGAATCTTCAGCGCCTTGCCGTCCTCGGCCATGGTGGCCGCATCGTCGGCCGCCACCGGCGCGTCGTTGCCCGGGTTCACGCGCACCGTGACCTCGGCCGTGTCGAGCCCGCCAGCACCATCGGTGACCTGGTAGGTGAACTTGTCCGTGCCGTTGAAGTTCTCGTTCGGCGTGTAGGTGATCGTGCCGGCGCCGCTGACCGCGGCCGTGCCGTTCGCCGGGGCGATGGTGACGGCGTCGACCTTGAGCGCGTCGCCGTCCACATCCGTGTCGTTGGCCACGACCTCGATGACGACGGGCGTGTCCTCGGTCGTCGTCGCCGAGTCCGCCGTGGCGACCGGCGCGTCGTTGACGGCGGTCACCTCGATCCGCAGGACCGCCTGGGCGGTGCCGCCCTTGCCGTCGCTGATCGTGTAGGAGATATCCTCGCTGCCCGTGAAATCGGCTTTCGGCGTGAAGGTGATCTCGCTGCCGGAGATGCGGGCGGTGCCATTGGCGCCGGCGCTGACCCCGGTGATCCTGAGCGCGTCGCCGTCCACGTCCGTGTCGTTCGCCAGCACGGCGACCGAGACCGCCGTGTCCTCGGTCGTGGTGGCCGTGTCGTTCAACGCTTCCGGCAGGTCGTTGACCGCCGTCACGCTGATGGCGAGCGTCGCCGTCGACGCGTTGCCGCTGGAATCGACGCTCCGGTAGACGATGCTGTCGGAGCCGTTGAAGTCGGCACCTGGCCGGTAGGTGATCGTGCCCTGGGTCTGGTTGATCGTGGCGAGGCCGCTCTCGGGGGGCGTGACGATGGCCTCGAGCCGTGCGATCCCGCCCGCAGGATCACGGTCGTTGGCAATGACGTTGGTCGTGACCGGCGTGTCCTCGTTGGTCGTTGCACGATCGTCGACAGCGGCCATGACGTCTCTCCCAAATCATTGTTTCCGCGCCCGAGCGCAAGCATCGGGTACAGGTTGCAACCGGCGAACGTATACTCTCGCGTGGGGTGCACGCCGTCTATGGTCGGTTACGGGAAGAAGCGGGTGGCGGCTCTCCCGAAAGGCAAGTTGCCCGCCAGGATCGGTGCGGCAGGGCTACCGTCACGCGCGATTTCCCGGCAGGATCGGTCGGCCAACATGCCAGAGGAGACGACATGCTGCCGCCGTTCGGGACGAAGAAGCCCATTATCGCCATGGCCCATCTGGGACCGCTGCCGGGTGCTCCCGGCCATGACCGCGACGGCGGCATCCGGAAGCTCACGGACGACGTCGCCGCCGACATCGAGAACCTGCAGGCGGCCGGCGTCGACGCCATCATGTTCGGCAACGAGGGCGACCGCCCCTACGTGCTCCAGGCCCCGCCCGAGGGCCTCGCCACCATGGCCGCCATCGTGGCCTCCCTGAAGCCCTCCATCCGGGTGCCTTTGGGCGTGAACTATCTCTGGGACCCGGTCGCCACGGTGGCCCTCGCCGTCGCCACCGGCGCCCTCTTCGCCCGCGAGATCTTCACCGGCGTCTACGCCTCCGACATGGGCCTCTGGCAGCCGAAATGCGCCGAAGCACTCCGCCTGCGCGACAATCTCGGGCGCGGCGACCTCAAGCTCCTCTTCAACATCAACGCCGAGTTCGCGGCCTCGCTCGACACTCGCCCGGCAGCCCTCAAGGCGAAGAGCGCCGTCTTCTCGTCGAAGGCCGACATCATCTGCGTCTCCGGGCCGATCACCGGCCAGGCAGCGGACCAGTCGGAGCTGCGGGCGGTGAAGGAAGCGCTGCCGGAGACCCCGGTCTTCGCCAATACCGGCGTCACCATCGACAATGTCGCGGACACCCTCTCGATCGCCGACGGCGTGGTCATCGGCAGCCACTTCAAGCGTGACGGCAATACCTGGAACCCGGTCGACCGCGACCGCGCCGCCCGCTTCATGGACCGCGTGCGCCAGCTCCGCTGACCGCCATGCCAGGAAAGGGCCCAAGAGAGGGCAGTGAGGCCGTCACCCTCGGCCTCGATATCGGCACCACCTCGACCATCGGCGTGCTCGCTGCGACCGATGGCCGGATCCTCGCCACCGCCACCCGCCCGGCGACGCTCCGCTCGCCGCGGCCGGGCTGGGCCGAGGCCGATCCCCTGGAATGGTGGCGAAACGTCCAGGCGCTGGTGCCGGAGCTCTTCGCCGCGGCCGGCATCGGGGCCTCGGCCATCGCCGGCATCGGCGTCGCCGGCATGCTGCCGGCCGTCGTCCTGCTCGACGGCGCGGGCAGGGTGCTGCGCCCGTCGATCCAGCAGAGCGACGGCCGCACCGGCGCGGAGGTGGAAGCCATGCGCCGCGAGCTGGACGAGGCCGCCTTCACCGCGCGCACCGGCAACGGCATCAACCAGCAGCTCGTCGGCACGAAGCTCCGCTGGCTGGAGCGCCACGAGCCCGAGGTCATGGCCCGGGCCGCCACCGTCATGGGCGCCTACGACTTCATCAACCTCCGCCTGACCGGCGAGCGCACGGTCGAGCGCAACTGGGCGCTCGAAGCCGGCTTCGTCGATCTCGCCACGGGCGAGGCGGCCGCCGACCTCCTCGCCTTCGCCCATCTCGACCCGGCCCGCCTGCCGCGCGTCGCCCCGGGCGAGGCGGTGATCGGCGCCGTGACCGCCGAAGCCGCGGCGCTCACCGGCCTCGCCGCCGGCACGCCGGTCGTCGCCGGGGCCGCCGACCACATCGCCTCGGCCTTCGTCGCCGGCATCGTCAGGCCAGGCGACGTGCTGCTCAAGTTCGGCGGGGCCGGCGACATCATGCTCGCCGCCGATGCCCCAAGGCCCGATCCCCGCCTCTTCCTCGACTACCACATCGTCCCCGGCCGCTTCATGCCGAACGGCTGCATGGCGGCCTCGGGCTCGCTGCTCAACTGGCTCGTGCGCGAGTTCGCCGGCGGCCGCGACCATGCCGCCCTCGACACGCTGGCGGCTTCCGTCCCGCCCGGCGCCGACGGGCTCGTCCTCCTCCCCTACGTGCTCGGCGAGAAGACCCCGATCCACGATCCCGCCGCCCGCGGCACGCTGGTCGGGCTCGGCCTCCACCACCGCATCGACCACCTCTGGCGCGCCGCCCTGGAGGCCGTCGTCATGGGCTTTCGCCACCACATCGAGGTGGCCAGGGAGATCGGCCACCCGGTCGAGCGCCTCGTCGCCAGCGACGGCGGCTCGAGGAGCGCTCTCTGGATGCAGATCGCCGCCGACGCCCTGCAGCTCCCGGTGACCACGCTCGACGGCCATCCCGGCTCCTGCCTCGGTGCCGCCTGGGTCGCCGCCATGGGCACCGGGGCCGCCGACGACTGGTCCGCCATCGCCCGCTTCACCCGCCCGGCCGCCACCTTCGAGCCGGACCCGGCCAATGCCCCGGCCTGTGACCACCTCTACGGCCTCTACCGAGAAACCTACGATCGCCTGAAGCCGCTCTACCCGAAGTTCGCCGCACCTTGATCGCCGCCTGAACTCGGCAGATACTCCCCCTCCTCTGCGATCGGATCAGGGGAGGGCGGTTCATGCCGATCATCTACGTCCACGGCGTCAATGTGCGCTCGCGCGACGGCTTTCTCGCCCTCACCGACTATCTCCGCCGCTACCTCGCCCCGGTCATCGCCGACGACCCCGAGAACGTGCTGATCGACGACGTCTTCTGGGGCGACAAGGGCGTCAGCTTCGCCTGGGGCGGCCAGTCGCGGCCGCGCTCGCAGCTCATCGGCATGGGTGCCGGCGCCCGCGAGCTGCAGCCGGTCGAGGGTGCCCTCGCCGCCACCGCCTTCGCTGCCGCCCTCGATCGCGTGCCGGAGCCGCAAGCACCCGCCGCACCCGCCACGGGCGGCCTCGCCGCCGGCGGGCCGGGCGGAGCCGCACCGCCGTCTGCCAGGGAGCTGCGCCTCAGCCAGCTCTCGCGCGAGGACCTCTCGGACTTCCTCACCGCCGCCATCATCGCCGCCGATCCCGAGCCCTCGCCGACGCGCACCGCCCGCATCCTCGCCGCCGACGCCATCGCCATGGATCCCGCCACCGGCGCCGCGCTCGCCCGGGCCAAGACCCCGGCCAACGAGGTGCGCATGGCCATGGCGCTGCTCCAGGAGCGCGCGCCCACCGAGGGCGGCCTCGCCGGCATGGGCGGCGGCGGCTTCTGGGCCGATCTCGGCGACCGGGTCTCGGAAGCCACGCGCCGGGCCCTGGGCCTGCCGACCTATGCCGCCTCGGTGGTCGCGGCCGAGCTCAGGAAGCCGCTCAACGACATGGTCAGCGTCTTCCTCGGCGACGTCATGGTCTACCTGCAGGGCCGGGGCGCCGTGCCGGAGCCGGGCCCGATCCAGCGCCTCCTCCTGGACAAGCTGAGCACCGCCCAGGCCAACGCCGCGAGCCGGAACGACGAGCCCCTGGTCGTCCTCACCCACAGCATGGGCGGCCAGCTCGTCTGGGACGCGGTCTCCCACTTCATGCCGCGCACCCCGGCGCTGCGCGACGTGCGCATCGATTTCTGGTGCGCCACGGCGAGCCAGGTCGGCTTCTTCGAGGACGCCAAGCTCTTCATCGAGCGGGACCCGGCCTACAAGACCGGCCATCCCGTCCCCTTCCCCAAGGCCCAGCTCGGCCACTGGTGGAACGTCTGGGACCACAACGACTTCATCAGCTTCACCGCCAAGGGCATCGTCGACGGCGTCGACGACGAGGCCTATTCCAGCGGCATGTCGCTGATCTCCGCCCATGGCGGCTATCTCGAGCGCCCCAGCTTCTTTCGCCAGTTCGCCCTGAAGCTGGAAGCCGCCAGAGCCAAGGGCTGGAGCCGCCCTTGAACCTCCAGCCGGACCCGGAAACACCCGGGCTCTGGGTCAATCCCCGCTGGCAGGCGGGCATGCCGGGCAGCTTCGCCGTGGTCATCGGCGTCAGCGCCTACCCCCATCTCGACGGCGGCGCCGAGCCGGCCGACGACCACGGCCAGGAATGGATCGCCGAAACCCGCTCGCTCGGGCAGCTCTACGTCTCGGCCTCGACCGCGAGGCGCTTCTTCGACTGGCTCGCCACCGACTACCGCTACGCCAAGGCACCCATCGCCAGATGCTGGCTCCTGCTCTCGCCGACCGTCGCCGAGCGGGCGCACGAGCCGGCCGTCGGCGACCATGCCGCCCTGCCCACGCTCGACAACTGTGAAACCGCGCTCAAGGCCTGGCGCAAGGCCATTCGCGACCTGCCCAAGGCCGCCCAGCACGACAGCCGCGCCTTCTTCTTCTTCAGCGGCCACGGGCTGCAGGTCCATCACGGCAAGCATCTCCTCCTGCCGTCGAGCTATCTCGGCGGCGACGAGCCGAGCTGGGACGAGGCCATCGGCACCAGCAACCTGCTCTACGGCCTGGAATCGCTGGAGATCCCCGACCGCTTCTACTTCCTCGACGCCTGCCGCAACGACCTGCCGAAGCTCCGGGCCAAGCGCCCCGAGGGCCAGCGCATCCTCTCCGAGGACGAGGCGGCCCTGGCGTTCTCCGGGACGCGCGCCGGGGCCCTGCTCTTCGCCACCAACAGCTCGCTCCAGGCCTGGCAGCCGACCGACCCCAAAGACGGCGTCTCGCTCTTCGGCCAGGCCGTCCTCGAGGGCCTCGCCGGCCGGCCCGACATCGAGCTCATGCCGCAGGACGACAGGCTCGCCGTGGTCCTGACCAAGCTGCACGGCTTCACCCGCGAGCGCGTGCTGGAGCTGATGAAGCAGCACCAGTCTTTGGCGCTGCAATCGGTGATGCTCGACGGCCCGCGCGGCGAGGAGACCACCGTCACCGAGCTCGCCCCCGAAGCCGTGGCGGCGTTCCGCCCCCAGCCGGTCCAGCCGCCACCGCTCATCAGGCCACCCGGGCCAAATGAAGGCGAATTCCGGGGTGGCGGCCCAGGCGGCTTCGGCCCCGCCGGCATGGCCCCGCCGGCCCGCTCGGCCGCCACCCGCGGCCTCGATCTTCGCCGCATGCGCGCCAAAGTGCTGCTGCACCGCACGGCGCTCGGGCCCGAGCTGGTGCACGGCG
This sequence comes from Geminicoccaceae bacterium, assembly GCA_020638495.1. Lineage (GTDB taxonomy): Bacteria > Pseudomonadota > Alphaproteobacteria > Geminicoccales > Geminicoccaceae > SLRI01. The sequence goes on from JACKIN010000024.1 coordinate 19,388, forward strand.
CCTGGGCGCGCGACTTCGATCGCGGCCACGAGATCTTCGGCAGCGAAAGGGTCACCGACCTCTGGCAGAACGACACCCGCGTGACCACGCTCGCCGGCCGCCAGCGGCTCGGCCCGGACGACATCGAGCTGCACAGCGTCGCCTATGACGAGAACGCCCGCGTCTACCGGCTGGACGTCACCTTCGACGTCCCCGACCCGCTCGGCTACTGGGTCGAGGCCGGCGGCGGCATGGAGGGCGAGGAGCGGCACGGCGTCGTCCTGCCGACCGACCCGGCCGGCTCTATGACCTACCGGATCGAGGCCGACATCGAGCGGATCGACGGCCCGAACCTCTACAGCCGCCGCCTCAGGCGCCTCGACGCCTGGATCGCCCCCACGACCGAGGGACCGGTCGGCGAGGCGGCCCGCCTCTGGCGCACCTACGCCACCGCCGATGCCGAAACGGCGGCCCTCGAGTTCGAGGCCGGCGCCCTCGGCGACATGGTCCGGGCGAAGCTCGAATCGCCGCTCGCCGCCACCATCGCCGCACTCGTGCTCCTGCGCGCCGGCCGTCTCGACCTCATCGAGGGCTGGCTGCGGAACCTCTCCGAGTGCTTCCCCACGCTGCCCGATGGCGCCGTCCTGTGGACCGAGCAGGTCCTGCGCCAGGAAAAGGACCGCGAAAAAGCCGCCGCCAAGGCCACGCAATCGCTCGTCCGCCTCGTCCAGCGCGGCCTGCCCGTCACCGCCGAGGCGCTGAGCTACGCCGCGAGCCAGACGGAGCGCCTGCACCGTGCCCGCCGCCTGATCCCCGAAACCCTGATCACCCCCTTCGACACGCTCCGCGAGCGCCTCGCCGAAGCCCTCGTCGCCTTCCGCCCGAACGGCCTTTTCACCAGCTACGCCGGCTTCGCCAAGGGCGGGGCCCGCATCCTGCTCCCTGGCCCGCCTGTCCGGCAAAAGTAAGGGGGCCGGCGCGAGCCGACCCCCCATCGACCGGAAAAGACCGTTCAGCCCCTGAACGGCGCCGCCAGCTCGTCCGTCTGGCTCTGGATCGCCGCCATCGCCTCCTCCGGCGAGCCGGTCTGGCCGACCAGGAGCTTGCCGAGCTCGACCGGGATGACGTTGTTGGCGATCTCGGCCCAGGACGGCAGGTCCGACGGCTCGGAGCCCATGCGGTTGTTGATCGTCCACTCGACCGCCGGGAAATGCCGCGTGGTGCCGGCACCCGGCTTCGCCGCCTCCAGCACGCGCGGGTCCTTGAACGCCGAGAGCCGGACCGGCGAGGCGCCGCCGCCGACCGTGGACGAGCGCGCCACCACGTCCTTCGAGGTCACCCACTGCATGAAGAGCCAGGCCGCGTCCGGGTTCTTCGAGTAGCGCGAGAGGGCGATCGACGACCCACCCTGGTGGCCGATATGCGGGATCTCGTTGAATCCGGCATCCGCGGGCGAGCGCAGCGCTGCCTCCTCGGGCGGCTTGACCGCCTCCATCAGCCCGGCCACCTTGCTGTCGCCGCCGTCGAGCCCGGGGAAGAACTCGCCCCAGGAGATGACGTGCCCGGCGAGCCCCTGCGCCATCGACTGCCACTCGCCGTCCCAGGTCCAGGTCTTGGCATCGGGCGGCATGTACTCGACCAGCTCGAGCATGAAGTCGAGCCCCTTCATCCCGGCCTCGTCGTTGCCGGAGAACATCCGGTTCCTGTCGAAGATCGACCCGCCATTGGCCCAGAGCCAGGCCGTCCAGTCGCAATTCAGGCTGTAGTGGCCGGAGCGCAACTGGCCCGTGGTGCCGTAGATGCCGTTGCCGCTCTCGGCCTCGTGCAGCGCCTTCGTGACCTCCATGAACTGCCCGAGCGTCTCCGGCACCGCCAGGCCGTGCTTGTCGTAGAGGTCCTTCCTGTACATCAGGATGAAGATCGGGATGTCGAACGGCACGCCCATGATCGAGCCGTTGGCGGTGGTGATCGCCTTGACCAGCTCCGGCGAGAAATCGTCCCAGTCATAGCCCGGCATCGCCAGCTCGGGCTTCTCCTCGTAGTACTCGCGCGGGTTGTAGACATCGGGCTGGAAGAGCGCCGACCAGGCCTGGTCCAGATAATAGAGGTCATACGTGCCGAGCTGGCCCTGGGCGTCCAGCGTCGCCTTGGCCAGCACCTGCTCCAAGGGCACGATCTCGATCTCGACCGTGATCCCCGTCGCCGCCTCGAACTCGCCCTTCAGCTCGGAGGCCACCACCGTCGGCGGTGTCGCCTCCGAGGTGTAGCGCACCGTCGTGCCGGCGAACTGCTTGCCCACGTCCTTGAGCCAGGCCATCTGGTCGTCCGGCGTCTGCGCCATCGCCATGGGCGTGCCGAGATTGGTGAGCCCGCCGAACGGCCGGGCAGAGCCCAGGAACGTCGAGGCGAAGCCCGAGAAGCCGACGCCGGCCATGGCCATCCGCCGGAAGAAGGTGCGCCGGCCGATCCGCCGCTGGCCGAACGCCCGCGCCGTATCGGCGATGAACGTCTTTCTGTCGTGGTCGCGAAAGCTCATGGAAGACCTCCCTAAGGTTGAGCCGCGTTTCGCCTACCCCCGCGCCCGGCCCCGCTCAGCTCTTCAGGGAGCCGAGGGTGAGGCCGCGCACGAGATGCTTCTGGACCAGCAGGATGAAGATGAAGCTCGGCACCAGGGCAGCGCTGCCGAGCGCCGTGATCAGCCCCCATTCCGTGCCGGTCGACGTGACGAAGGTGGTGATCTTCACCGGAATCGTCCGGATGCTCGTGGTGAGCAGGAGCGAGATGAGGAACTCCGTCCAGGAGAAGATGAAGCAGAGCACCGCCGTCGCCGCCAGCCCGCCCTTGACCAGCGGCAGCACGACCATGCGGAAGACCTGAAACCGCGTGGCGCCGTCCAGCATCGCCGATTCGTCGAGCTCCACCGGCACGTCGTCGAAGAAGCTCTTCAAGAGCAGCACCGCCAGCGGCAGGTTGATCAGCGTATGCGCCAGGATCAGCCCGAGATGGCTGTCGCGGAGCCCGAGGTCCCGAAAGATGAAGAAGAGCGGGATGGCGACGGCGATCGGCGGCAGCATCCGCTGCGCCAGCACGAAGAAAACCACATGGTCCTTGCCCCGCATGGCGAAGCGCGAGAGCCCGAACGAGGCAAGCGTCGCCAGCACCAGGGCCAGTGCCGTCGAGCCCAGCGCCACGATCACACTGTCCCTGATCGAAGGCAGCGAATAATAGGACGACGCCCCGCCCGTCTGCCCGCCGACCCCGCCCTCCAGCGTGATCCTGGACTGCCCGCCAATGGTCACCGCATAGTTCTCGGCCGTGGCCTCGAAATCCACATAGACCGGCGGCTGCGCGAAGATCGCCGTGTAGGGCTTGACCGAGGCCAGCACCCACCAGAAGAGCGGAAAGACGAAGACCAGCACCACCAGCCAGGCGGCGAGGTCGCGGGCGAGCCGACTCGCGGGACTTCCCTGCATCAGAACCGCACCCGCGCCAGCTTGAGGAAGGTGAAGCAGGCGACGTTCAGGACGATCAGCATGATCAGGCTCAAGGTCGCCGCGTAATTGAAGTTGGCCACACCGAAGACCCGCCCCGCATAGAAGCTCAACGTCTCCGTCGCCGTCCCGGGCCCGCCCGCCGTCATCGCATAGACATAGTCGTAGATGCGAAAGAGATCGATCGTCCGGATCAGCACCGCCACCGCGATCACCCGGCTCAGCATCGGCAGGGTCAGATGCCACAGGCACTGCAAAAACCCCGCCCCGTCGATCGCCGCCGCCTCGTAGGGCTCCTTCGGCAGGGCGCGCAGGCCCGCCAGCAGGATCAGGACCATGAACGGCGTCCACTGCCAGATGTCCGCCGCCATCACCCCCCAGAGCGCCGTCCTCGGGTTCGCCAGGATCGGCGCCTCGGGGCTCACCAGCCCGATGAGCTTGAGATAATACGAGAGCACCCCGAACTGCCCGTCCTGCATCAGGAGGAACATGAGCCCGGTGACGGCCGGCGGCACCACCAAGGGCAGGGTCATGAGGGCCCTGAGCAGCCCGTAGCCCCGCCGCTCGCAATCCAGGAGCAACGCGATGGCGATCCCCAGCACCACCTGGAAGACGAGGCAGGTCAGCGTGTACTGCACGGTCACCAGGAGCGAATCGATGAACCTCTGGTCGCCGAACGCCTGCACCCAGTTGGCGAGCCCGCTGAACTCGTCCACCCGGGTGAAGCGGTTGCGCTGGTGCAGGCTGAGCCAGATCGAGTAGGCCAGGGGGTAGATGCCGAACGCCAGGATCATGGCGAACATCGGCGCCAGCCAGGGCAGCGGATGATCCGCCGTCAGCCAGCGCGGCAAAAGGGGCGCGCGGCCCCGGGCGGCCGTGCTCACCACGGCCCCGTCATGTCGCAGCCAGGGCCGACCCGAATTGCACGCTTCCTGTACATTTGTTCACTGGCCCGAACGATGTTCACGCCAGTTTGCCGCCACGCTCCGGCAAGTCAAGTGAAGCCCGCCGCCCCCGCCCCGAATGGACGATTCGCCCGCCCGGCCCTAATCACTGCTCCATGAACCAGCCAGCCCCCCAGACGCCTGCTGCCCAGACCCCCGCCCTCCGGATCCAGGCGTCCCGCCACTTCACCGCCTGGCTCGCCGAGGAAGGCATCGGCCTCGCCTTCACCACCTACCAGTCCGGCAAGCTCTTCCTCCTGGGCCTCCAGCCGGACGGCCGCCTCGCCGTCCACGAGCGAACCTTCAACCGCGCCATGGGCCTAGCCGTCCACGAACCTGCCGAAGGGGGCCGCCGGCTCTACCTCTCCACCCTCTTCCAGCTCTGGCGGTTCGACGACATCCTCAATGCCGGCCAGACCCACCAGGGCCACGACCGCCTCTACGTCCCGAGGCTCGCCTGGACCACCGGCGACCTCGACATCCACGACATTGCCTTGAGCGCGGACGGAACCCCCGTCTTCGTCAACACCCTCTTCTCCTGCCTCGCCACCCCCGACGCCGCCACGAGCTTCCGCCCCCTCTGGCAACCCCCCTTCATCTCGAGGCTCGCCGCCGAGGACCGCTGCCACCTCAACGGCCTCGCCATGAAAGAAGGCCGCCCCGCCTTCGTCACCGCCGTCGCCCGCTCCGACACCGCCGACGGCTGGCGCGACCACCGCACCAAGGGCGGCATCGTCATCGACATCGCCACCGGCGAAACCATAGCCGCCAACCTCGCCATGCCCCATTCCCCCCGCCTCCACGACGCCGGAGATGGCGAAAAGCTCTACCTCCTCGATTCCGGCACCGGCCGCTTCGGCACCATCGACCAGGCCACCGGCCACTTCACCGAAATCGCCTTCTGCCCCGGCTACGCCCGCGGCCTCGCCCTCCACGGCCGCTTCGCCGTCATCGGCCTCTCCCGCCCCCGCGACAACAAGACCTTCCAGGGCCTCCCCCTCGACCAAGCCCTCGCCGCCAAAGGTGCTGCCCCCCGCTGCGGCCTCCTCGTCGTCGACCTCAAAACCGGCGACACCCCCCACTGGCTCCGCCTCGAAGGCATCGTCGAGGAACTCTACGACACCGCCATCCTCCCCCACACCCGTCGCCCCATGGCCCTCGGCCTCAAGACCGACGAAATCCGCCGAACCATCAGCATCGGCGAGCCGGTGCGGCTCTGAGGAAAGGGTAAGAGGCGGGAAGGCTGGCCTTCCCGCGCCCATCGGGTTTTTGGAGCGAACTATTACTTCGGGTCGCTTGGTCGCGTATGCTCGGAGGAGCAAAGAACGCGAGGGCTGTCATGACGAACGATGTCGAGAAGGGCAGGGCTGGACAGCTCTTCGACGACTTCCTGCGCGAGCAGGGAACCTGCGAGGACACGAGCGAACGCGCCGTCACGCGCGTCCTCGCCTTCCAGCTCGCCGCGGCCATGCGAGAGCAGAAGATCACCAAGGCCGCAATGGCCAGACGCCTCGCCACCAGCCGCTCCCAGCTCGACCGCCTCCTCGACCCCACCAACGACAGCGTGAGCCTCGCCACCCTGGCCCGCGCCGCCAGAATCGTCGGGCGCACCTTGTCGGTCGAGCTGCAGTAGCAGGG
>JACKIN010000025.1 GCA_020638495.1 Geminicoccaceae bacterium
GGCGTGGTGATCGAGGCGGAGGGGACTGGCATGGTGATCGACAGGGCGGCGACCCGGGCGCTCCGGGCCGACGCCGGCGATGGAAAGGACACATGATGGAAGGCGAGGCCATGGTCGACTGGTCGGCTGGTGCCGCCTATATCGACGGCCGCTTCATGCCCCTGGCCGAGGCCAGGATCCCGATCACCGAGTGGGGCTATCGCCGCTCGGATGTCACCTACGACGTGACCGGCGTCTTCTTCGGCGCCTTCTTCCGCCTCGACGACCACATCGCCCGCTTCCGGCGCTCGATGGACCGGATGCGGATGCAGCCCGGCGAGTCCGACGCGGAGATCCGGGAAGTCCTCATGGAGCTCGTTCGCCGGACGGGCCTGCGCGAGGCCTATGTGGCGATGGACTGCCTGCGCAGCCGACCGCCACGCGGCATGCCCATGCTGCCGGTCAACGCGCGCGCCTATCTCGTCTGCTTCGCCGTGCCGTGGGTCTGGCTCTTCTCGGAGGAGCAGCAGGCCCGCGGCGTGCATGCGATGATCGCGAAAACGCCCCGCATCCCTGCCGCCTCGGTCGATCCCACGGTCAAGAACTTCCACTGGGGCGACCTCACGGCGGCCCTCTTCGAGGCGCAGGATGCGGGCTTCGACACCGCCGTGCTGCTCGATGGTGCCGGCAACGTCACCGAGGGGCCGGGCTACAACGTCTTCGCGGTGATCGACGGCACAGTCGTCTCGCCGCCGGAAGGCGCGCTGGAAGGCATCACCCGGCAATCCGTCTTCGAGCTCTGCGAAGGGCTCCAGATTCCCTGCGAGGTGCGACCGCTATCGGCGGACGAGCTCGAGGAGGCCGACGAGATCTTCTTCTCGACCACCGCGGGCGGGGTGATGCCGGTCAGCCGTCTGGGCGGGCGGATTCTCGGCAACGACCGGCCCGGGCCGATCTCCGCCAACTTGCGCGAAACCTTCTGGGAGCGCCGCCGGCAGGGCTGGCACGCGACCCCGGTCGACTACCCGTCCACGACCTAGGGGCCACCAGGTCGAACCGCCGCAAGAGGATTCGCCCATGTGCACGAGCCAGATCGTCGACGAGGTGACGCGGCGCCGGATCGCGGCGCACGGTGCCAGCTTTCGCCAGGCATCGAGCAGCCCGTTCGGTGCCAGGGACGAGATCGGCATGCTAAACCTGATGGACGCGGCATCCGCCCAGGCCATCATGGCCCGCGCCGATGCCGGGCGGATGTTCGATCTCTCGGTCGACCACTTCATGGGCATGCCCGGCTGGTTCGGGGCCGGCGATCCGCCCTACCAGATCTGGATGACCCACACGCCGAGGGGCGAGGAGGCCGACGACGTCATGGGGGTCGGCCGGACCCAGAACGAGCTCGTCTCCTATTCCGGCGATGTCGTGCAGATGTACACCCATTGCGGCACGCATATCGATACGCTGAACCACTTCGGCTACCACGGCGAGATCTTCAATCACTTCCACGCCGACGAGCATCTCGGCAGCCGCCACTGGCGCGTCTGCGGCGCCGAGAAGCACCCGCCCATGCTGGCCCGGGGCGTGCTCCTCGACATCGCCGGGATGCATGGTGTCGACATGCTGCCGGACAGCCATCCCGTCGGCCCCGTCGACCTCGCTGCCTGCCTGCGCCACCAGGCCGTCGAGCTGCGGCCAGGCGACGTGGTGATGATCCGGACCGGGCGCATGCGGGCCTGGCCGAACCAGGATGCGTTCACGCTCAACGCACCCGGCCTGAACCGGGCCGGTGCCGAGTTCCTGGCCAAGGCCGGTGCCATCACCATCGGTTCAGACACCCTGGCGCTCGAGCAGACGCCCTCGGCCGATCCCGAGAACTGGATGGTGGTCCACAGCTATCTCCTGGCCGAGGCCGGCATCCCGATCATGGAGGTGGTCAACCTCGAGGAGATCGGTGCCAACAAGCTATGGGAGTTCGCCTTCTTCGGCGCCTGCATCAGGCTGCGCGGCGCCACCGGCGCCCCGATGCGCCCGGTGGCAATGCCGCTCCGCGACTGACAGACCTCGGCAGAACCGTCAGCGCGGCCGCGACCAGTGGGCGTACCATGCCTTGAACTGGGCGAGCTGCGTCCTGGCGAAGTGCTTCTGGCTCGCCGAGAGCTCATCGGTCTCGACGAAATTGTGCTCGTAGGCAGGGTCGCCTTCCAGCGTCATCAGGTACTTGTAATAGAGGACGAGATCGGCCCCCTCGTCGAACCAGGATAGCACCGCCAGGGCGGATTCGAGCTCCTGGGCCTTGCGGCGCGCATCGACGTCGCCCTCGCGCGCCTGCTCGCAGAGCCGGATGAGGTGCAGGACCTCGGCCGGCAGGGCATTGCCGATGCCGGTGATGCCGCCGACGGCACCGCATCTGACATAGCCGTGGAAGACGCAGGTATCGACCCCGACCATCAAGAGCAGGCCGTCCTCCGCACCGGTGATGTGCTCGGCCGCATAGGTCATCGCCTCGGCCCCGCCGAACTCCTTGAAGCCGACGAGGTTCTTGTGGCTGCGGCGCAGCTCGCCGAAGAGGTCGGCGCGGGTGGCGAAGCCGTAATAGGGGCTGTTGTAGATGACCGCCGGCAGGTCGGGTGCGGCAGCCAGGATGGCGGAGAAATGTGCCCGCTGGGCGGCTAGCGAGCTGCCGCGCGACAGCACGCGGGGAATCATCATGAGGCCCTTCGCACCGACCTTCTGGGCATGCGCCGCGTGAGCCACCGCGGCTTTCGGGCTCTGCGCACCCGTGCCGACCACCACGGGCACCCCGGCCGCGACCAGCCGGGCCACCCCCTCCTGCCGCTCGGCGTCGGTCAGGAGCGGCCAGTCACCCATCGAGCCGCAATAAACGACAGCCCGCATCCCGGCATCGATCAGCCGCCGGCCACAATCGACGAGCGCGTCGAAATCCGGGCGCCGGTCGGCCGTGCAGGGTGTCATCAGGGCCGGCATGCAGCCTTTGAAGACGGAGATGTCCATTCACGCGGTTCCTTCTTGCTGTGAGCCGGGCACGGCCCGGATGGGCCAGGTGTCCGACAAACGATAGCCCTCCGGCCAGGGATCGGCCGGGTCGAGCATGTGCTGGTGCGTCCCGGTGATCCAGGCGCGGCCCTGGATGCTCGGCACGATGGCGGCGAGGCCGCCGACCTCCGTCTCCCGCTCGACGCGGCAGTCGAAGACCGAATCGATGATCGAGATGCCGCGAAACCGCATGCCCTGGCCGAGGAGCCCCCGGGCGTGCAGGACCGCCATCCGGGCCGAGCAGCCGGTGCCGCAGGGCGAGCGGTCGAGCTTGCCCGGCTCGATCGCGACCGTGTTCCGGCCGGTCGGGACACCGTCGATCTCGCGGACGGGGTTCACGAACTGGCAGAAGGAGATGTGGCGCCAGTCCGGGTTCAAGGGATGCGTGAAGCCGAGCTGCTCGTTTGCGGCTCTCGTGATCCGCATGCCGAGCCGCGAGATGTCGAACGCCTCGTCGGGCCGAATCTCCAAGCCGACCGCAGCCGCATCGACGATCACGAAGCTGTCGCCACCATAGGCCGTGTCGACCTTCAGGCTGCCCAGCCCTTCCACCTCGATCATGGCGTCCAGGCGGGCCGAGAAGGAAGGATGGTTGACCACCCGTACGGACTCCGCCTTGCCGTTTCGGCAATTGGCCACCACCTCGACCAGCCCGCCCGGCGCCTCGATGACGAAGCGGGTCTCCGGCTCCTCCATCGGCACGATGCCGGTATCGAGCAGCACGGTGGCGACGCAGATCGAGTTGGAGCCCGACATCGGCGGCGTGTGGACCGGCTCCATCACGATCCAGCCGGTCACGGCACGCGGGTCCTTGGGCGGCACCAGGAGGTTCACATGGCGGAAGACGCCACCGCGCGGCTCGTTCAGGACGAAGTTGCGCAGGCGCTGGTCCTGGTGGATCCACCGCGCCTGCTCCCAGATGGTGGCACCGGGCGGGGGCGGCACGCCGCCGACGATGACATCGCCCACCTCGCCCTCGGCATGGCAGCTGACGACATGAAGAACCTTCGAGGAGCGCACCTTCGATTCCTCAGGGAACGGTGAGCAGCGGCTTGCCGAGCACGTCCATCATCGGCTCGATGCCGAGCCCGGGCGCCTCGGCCGGGCGCATGCGGCCATCGACACGCCTGGGCGCACCACTGGCGAACTCGACCGTGCCGTAGGAGTTGAAGTCCGTCGCGGAGAAGGCGAACTCCTCGGGTGTCGACAGGGCCAGATGCGCAATCGAGGCCGTGACGATGTCGCCGCCCCAGGTATCCTCGATGGTCATCGGAATGCCGGCGGTAGTGCAGATGTCGCGCATCAGGAGCGCCTTGGTCAGCCCGCCGACCTTCGAGATCTTCAGGTTGATGACGTCCATGGCCCCGTCGGCGATGCCCTGCATCAGCGTGTCGACGTCGCCGATCACCTCGTCCAGCACGAACGGGAGGGCCGTCCGTCGCCGCGTCACGAGGCATTCCCGGTAGGTCGGGCAGGGCTGCTCGATATAGACGTCGATGTCGCGCACGGCCTGCACGACCCGTGCCGCCTCGTGCATCGTCCAGCCGGTGTTCGCGTCGGCGACGAGGATGTCGCCCGGCTGCATCAGCCCGGCGCAGGCATGAATGCGCTCGATATCGTCGTCCGCATTGCCGCCCACCTTGAGCTGGAACTTTGTGTAGCCCTCGGCCCGGTAGCCCGCGATCTTGCGTGCCATCTCCTCCGGCGCCTCCTGCGAGATCGCCCGGTAGAGCCTGACATCCGCCTGTGCCGCGCCACCGAGCAGCTTGTAGACCGGCATCCCCGCCGCCTGGCCCAGGATGTCCCAGCAGGCGACATCGATGGCAGACTTCACATATGGATGGCCGCGCAGGACCGCGTCCATGTGCCGGTTCAGGACGCGCAGGTCGCGCGGGTCCATGCCGATCACCTGCGGCGCCAGCTCCCTGAGCCCGGAGCGCACGCCCAGCGCATAGGCCGGCAGATAGGCGGAGCCCAGCGGGCAGCATTCGCCGTAGCCCTTCAGGCCCGAATCCGTCTCGACCTCGACGACCGTCGAATCGAAGACCTCGACGAAATTGCCGTTGGACCAGCTGTAGCGGCCTTCCTTCAGCGGCAGGTCGATCTGGTAGACGCGGATGGCCGCGATCTTCATGGCGCTGTCCTCGATGCGGGGCGGATGGTCAAAGGACGGAACCCAGGAATTCCGCCGTCTCGGGGCGCTGCGGCTGCTCGAAGATCTGCTTCGGCGTGCCGATCTCGTGGATCAACCCGTCCTTGAAGAAGGCGACCCGGTTCGACACTTCGCGCGCGAAGCCCATCTCGTGGGTGACGACGATCATGGTCATGCCCTCGTCGGCCAGGAGGCGCATCGTGTCGAGCACCTCGCCGACGAGCTGCGGGTCGAGGGCCGAGGTCACCTCGTCAAAGAGCATGTAGCTCGGGCTCATCGCCAGTGCCCGCGCGATCGCCATCCGCTGCTGCTGGCCGCCCGAGAGCTTGCCCGGAAAGACCTTGAGCTTGTCCTGCAGCCCGACATGCTCGAGCTGCTTGATCGCGATGGCGTCGGCCTCGGCGCGCGACTTTCCCAGCACCTTGCGCAAGGCCAGCGTGGTGTTCTCGAGGACGGTGAGGTGCGGAAACGCGTTCCATTGCTGGAACACGATGCCGATCTTGCGGCGCAGCTTGTTGAGATCCGTCGACCTCGCGTGCACCTCGACGCCGTCGACCAGGATGCGTCCGGAGTCGATAGGCTCGAGGCCGTTGATGCACATCAGCAGCGTCGACTTGCCCGAGCCGGAGCCACCGATCACCGACACCACCTCGCCACGGTCGACGGCCAGCGACACGCCTTTGAGGACCTCGAGCTGGCCGAAGCTCTTGCGGACGTTCTCGATCTCAATCATTTTCGCGCCACTTCCGCTCGAGCCTGGCTCCCAGCCGGGATATCGGGAAGCTGATCAGGAAGTAGATCAGCCCGGCAATGCCGAGAATGAACAAGGGTTCGCTCGGCATCCGCGTGATCAAGATCTGCGACGACTTCAAGAGCTCGATCACGCCGATCCAGGCCACCAGCGCCGTGTCCTTCATGACGCCGAGCGTGAGGCCGATCCAGCTCGGAAACATCACCCGAAGCGCCAGGGGAAAGACGATCTCGACCATGTCCTGCCCCCAGGTCATGCCGAGCGAGCGCGCCGCCCGGCGCGTCGTCTGGGGCACTGCCGCGACGCCGCCACGCACGATCTCCGAGCAATAGGCCGAGGTGTAGAGCGCCAGCACGAGGCAGCTCACGGAGAAGGGCGTCGCCCGCAACCCCAGGATCGGGATGAAGGAATTGAAGAGGACGAGCTGGATCAGGAGGGGCACCGAGCGGAAGATGTCGAGCACGAAGCCGATCGGCAGGCTGACCCAGACGGGCGTCTGCGCCCTGGCCACACCGAAGAGCACACCGAGCAGGGTGCCGGCGGTGACCGAGATGGCGGTGATCAAGAGCGTCCAGCCGGCGCCCAGCATCAAGAAGCGCAGATCGTTCAGGGAGAGCGCTGTATCGAGCATCCTAGTACCGGAACAGCCGCCAGGCGATCAGCCGGGCACCCAGCGTGACGACCTTGGCGATGAGGTAGTAGAGCACAGCCGCGATGGCGAAGTATTCGAACGTGCGGAAGGTGCGGACGTTGAGCTCCTGCGTGACGCCGGTGAGGTCCGTGTTGACGCCGACCACGACACCGAGCGACGTCATCAGGATCGCCCAGACCATCTGGTTGGTCATCGGGTGGAAGACGGCGCGAAAGAGCTGCGGCAGGACGATCAGCCGGAACGCGGCGATTGGGCCGAAGCCGAGCGAGCGGGCGGCGCGCACCTGCGTCTGCGGCACGGCCCGAAGGCCGCCCCGGAACGTCTCGGCCAGATACCCCGCATTGTTGAAGGTGATCCCGGCGAGCAGCGCCAGGTAGCTATCCAGATGGATGCCGATCTGCCCCAGCCCGAAATAGGCGATGTAGATCTGGAACAAGGCGGGGGTGTTCCTCGCCACCTCGATCCAGGTGCCGGCAATGCCGCGCAGCCAGCGGCTCTTCGACCCGGTCATCACCGCCAGAAGCACGGCGATCGCAATGCCGATCACCATCGAGAGCACCGCGATCTGCAACGTGACCAGCGAGCCGGCGAGCATCTCCGGCAGGGCCCTGAACGCCGGCCGCCAGTGGAAGGTGTAGTTCATTCAGGCGACCTCCGGCACGATCACACGTTCACGCCGACCGGCCCGGTCGTGGCGAGGGCGCGCCGGCGGCGCGCCCTCGCCACATGCCTGCCGGTCAGCGATAGACGCCGGGGACCGTCAGGTCCGGCGGCTCGTCCGAGCCGATCCACTTGGCATAGAGCTCGGCATAGCGGCCGGTCCGGACCTGCTGGTTGACGAAGAGGTCGAGATAGTTGAGCAGCCCGTACTCCTCGCGGAGCGCAATGAGCGCCGTGTAGTCGATGTCGTAGGGCGCCTTGCCGCCCACCACGAAGCCCTCGAAGTCGCCGGATTTGGCAGCCGCGTTCGCCACGGTGGAGGTGACGACGGTGGCGTCGATCTGGCCCTGCGACAAGGCGAGGAAGACGTCCGCCTGCGTCTGGTAGGGCGTGAACGAGCCGTTCGCGTCGGCCCAGGCGTCGACGTCGTTCTCGAGCCGGATCGCCTCGAACGTGCCGGAGACCGAGCCCATCTTGTGGCCCTTCAGGCTCTCGTAGCTGTCGATCCCGAGCCCGTCCTTGGTGAGGACCACCATCTCGAAGGCGAAGTAGGGGATCGAGAAGCCGATGGTCTTCGCCCGCTCGAGCGTGTCGGAGGTCGATGCCACGCCGACATCGGCACGCCCGGACACCAGCGCCGGGATGCGGTCGGGGAACGGCGTCTCGACATATTCCGGCTCGACCCCGAGCGCCGCCGCCAGGTCGTTGCAGGTGTCGACATCGAAGCCGATCGGCTCGTTGTTGGCGTCCCGCGAGCCCATGGGCGGGAAATCCAGCACCACGGCGCAGCGCAGCACACCCGAGGCGATGATATCGTCGAGCTTGTCCGCAAATGCGGCGGGCGCCGACAAGGCCAGCCCGATTGCCGCTGCCGCAATCGTCATTCTCATTCTCATGGTCGCCTTCTTCCCTGTCGTTGATTAGCGAACGTCGACCGTGCGCACGTCTGAAGTATGGAATTTACAGGTCGCGATCCAGCGTCTTTTCAGGGAGTCAGCCGGATTTCCGAAAATTGCCGTCCTGGCATACCGGGGTGGGCGCCACGGCTTGGCACATTCGTCGTCTCAATGGATGCGACCGGGAGACGACGGCCGAACGGGCGTCAACCGCAACCATGGCCTCACGCCTGAAGCCGGAGTGTCCCGAAGTTGCGCCGGCTTCTGGCGCAAGTATCCCTGTCGATCGAGCGCGTTCGGGCGTCCAGTTCCGAATGCTGCGGAAAAGCGCTTTGACCTTTCGGCACCACCGTCACCGCGCCGGCGCGGCCTGTTGCTCGAAGAGCGTGCGCCGGTCCCCGGCGTCCCTGAGAATCAACATCGGCAGAACGCGCTCCCGCACCGAGCGCAGATGGGCAAGCATCGCCGATGCCGCCTGGTCGGCGTCGCGCACCTTGATGGCGGCGATGATGGCATCATGTTCCGTGAAGCTCACATGGTCGGCCTTTGGACCCCGTGTCGTGCGCGTCTGACCCCAGACGACCGTGCGGCGCACGACGTTGAGCGTCTCGAAAAGGTAGATCAGCAGCTTGTTGTGCGTTGCCTTGGCGATCGCGTCGTGGAGATTGTTGTCCCACGCTTCATAGCTGCGCCAGTCGGCAGCGTTGCGGCAGCGGGCGGCGCAGGCGGTGATCTCCTCGAGGTCTGCCTTCGTGCCATGCATTGCCGCGAGTTGTGCCAGCGCCGGCTCGATCGCCGTCCGTGACTCCAGAATCTGCTCGGGGCTCGCGAGCTCTCTGAGGAAGGTGATGTCATCGAGGTTCAGGACCGGTCGGGCGCCGATGAATGTGCCCCGCCCGACATGACGCCAGATCAGGCCGTTCTCCTCGAGGACCGCGAGGGCATTGCGCAACTGGCTCCGTGAAACGTCCAGCAAGGCGCAAAGCTCGCGTTCCGGCGGCAGTCGCTGGTTGTGGTCGTAGCCATGCTCGCCGATGAATGTCCTGACACGCTCGGCGAGTGCGTGACGGTCGGACCGGCTCATTTTCACCCAATCATCACATTGGTTGGTTGCCTGATCCTAGATCGAAACGCAATCTGATCATCCAATAAATGGGGGCTCTGATCGTGAGCCATCGGCGTCGAATCCGTCCTTCAGAGATCGTCGGTTGACGGCCTGTCGAGAAGGCCTATCGGTAGACGGTTCGACGTGCCGGGAGGAGTTTGGATGCGCCTGGTTACGCTCTTGATCGATGGGGCGCCGCGAGCCGGCGTGGTTCTGGCCAACGGCAACGTGCTCGATCTGGCCGAAGCCGCCCGCGAGGCGCCGGGCGCTGCGGGCGAGGCCGTCCGCACGGCCAGCCTGCAATCCATCATCGAGGCTGGACCCAAGGCGCTCGACCTCGTGCGAACGCTCGCCGACCGCTCGGATCGGTCCGCGCAGCGCCGGCCCGAGGACCATGTGACCATGGCCCCCCTGCCGTCACCGGCGAAGAACGTCTTCTGCGTCGGTCGCAACTACGCCGAGCATATCGCGGAAGGCGATCGCGCCCAGAACCAGAAGGTCGGCGTCACCGAGCATCCCGTCTTCTTCACCAAGCCGCGCACGGCGGTGATCGGGCCGGGGGCCGCGATTCCCATCTTCCCGCACGTCTCGACGTCGATCGACTACGAGGTCGAGCTCGCCCTGGTGATCGGCAGGCGCGGCCGGGACATCGCCCGCGAGGACGCTTTCGACCACATCCTCGGCTACACGATCATCAATGATGTCTCGGCAAGGGACATCCAGCGTCGCCACGGCGGCCAGTACTTCAAGGGCAAGGGCCTCGATGGCTCCTGCCCGATGGGGCCCTGCATCGTCACCGCGGACGAAATCGGTGATCCTGGCAACCTGGCGATCAGCCTCACCGTCAACGGCGAGACCCGCCAGAGCAGCACGACCGCCCGGATGATCTTCGATATTCCCACGCTGATCGCTTCGCTGTCGGCCGGCATGACGCTGGAGCCGGGCGATATCCTGGCGACCGGGACACCGTCGGGGGTCGGTTACGCGATGGATCCACCTCGGTTCCTGACCGACGGCGACGTCGTCGTCTGCACCATCGAAAACATCGGCAGCCTCGAGAACTACTGCCGAGTCCAATAGTGCCGGCAGCGACTCGTCGCGGCCGATACTATGCAACCAGAAACGATCGAATGGAGGCTATGATGCTGAATCGACGACAACTCTCCATCGCTGTTGGCGCAGCGGTGGCGTTGAGCGCCGCTGCCGGTGTCGGCACGGCACAGGACTTGCGGCAGATCACGTTCGTGCAACCCAGCCCGTCGGCGATCAACTCGTTCCCGGTCTTCGTGGCCATTGGCGAGGGGTTCTTCGAGGAGGAGGGGCTCGACGTTCGGGTCGAGGCCATCAACGGCTCCGCTGCGGTGCTGCAGGCGCTCTCGGCCGGACAGGCGGAATTCGGTCGCCCCGGCCCGGCGCCGGTGCTCGCCGCGCGCTCGCGCGGGGTCGACGCGGTCTTCATCTACAACGTCGCGGCACGCAGCAATTTCGGCATCGTGGTGCCGGTCGATTCCGAGATCCAATCCATCGAGGAGCTGGAGGGCAAGGTGATCGGCACGGGCACGGCCGACGGCGCCGAGGTCGGCTTCGCCCGCAGCGTCATGCTCAGCGCCGACATGAAGGAGGGCGAGGACTACGAGTTCCTGACCGTCGGCGACGGCGGGCCGGCCACGGTCGCCTTCCAGAGCGGTGCCATGGCGGCCTACTCGGCCTCGACTGCCGACGCGGCGATCCTCAACCAGCGCGGCATGCCGGTGCGGGACATCACGCCGGCGGAGTTCGCGAGGTTCTTCGGCAACGGCCTCGCGACGATGGGCGACACCATCCGCAACGACCGGGAGCTGGTCGAGAAGTTCGGTCGGGCGTTCGCGCGCGGCCATGCCTTCGCGCTCGACGACGCCAACCGCGAGAAGGTGCTGGCGCACCTCAAGGCCGGCAATCCCCAGGAAGGCGAGGATGCCGAATTCCAGTCGGCGCTGTTCGATGCGGTGCGGTCCAAGACTATCCCGGTCGACATGTCGAACGGCTTGGGCTACATGCCGCCGGAAGTCTGGGAGGAGTGGCAGGAGAACCTCATTGCCGGCGGCGAGCTGGCGGAGCCGCTGCCTGATCTCACCGAGGCGTACACCAACGAGTTCGTCGCCGAGTGGAACCAGGGTCTCTGACTTGACTGGCTCCGTGGCCCTGGAAATGCGGCCGCCCCTGACGGGGCGGCCGGTCTACGAGCTGGCGCATGTCGGCAAGACCTATGCGCGAAACCAGGTAACCGCGCTCCAGGACGTCAGCCTCGTCCTGAACAAAGGAAGCTTCTCCGCGGTCATCGGCTCGAGCGGCTGCGGAAAGTCGACGCTGCTCAAGATCATGGCGGGGCTCATTCCCCCGTCCACGGGACGGGTCGTGCTGCAGGGCGAGCCCGTGATCGGTGCCCGCCGCGACATCGGCATGATGTTCCAGCAGGCGACGCTCTTTCCCTGGCGCACCGCGCTCGAGAACGTCGTCCTGCCGATCGAGATCCGCGACGGGCGCGCGGCTGCGATGGCGGCCAGGGAACGGGCGCGTGAACTGTTCGAGGTCGTCGGGCTGAAGGGTTTCGAGGACGTCTACCCCGGCGAGCTTTCCGGCGGCATGGCACAGCGGACGTCGATCTGCCGGATGCTGATCACCGAGCCCGCCGTCCTCTTGCTCGACGAGCCGTTCAGCGCGCTCGACGAGCTGTCGCGGGACTTCATGAACATGGAGCTCCAGCGCATCTGCACCGAGCGCGATGCGACCGCGTTTCTCGTCACCCATTCGATACCCGAGGCAGTCATCCTGTCCGACGTGGTCTACGTTATGAAGCCGCGTCCCGGCCGGATAGCCGAAGCCGTGACGATCGATCTGCCTCGCCCCCGGACGCTGGACATGATCACGACGCCGAAGTTCGGCGGACTGGTCGACCGTATCCGGGGCCTCTTGGACCGGGAGGCATTCCTTTGAGCACCCAGCAGCCTGTGGTGGCGCCGACCGAAGGCGACACCGTCTGGACCGAGCAGATCTCCTTTATCGACCGCGTGCCGCGCTCGCTCTCGATGCTGTTCGTCTTCGCGGTGTTCGTGATCTTGTGGCAACTGGCGACCGTCTCGGGGCTGGTTTCGCCGATCATCCTGCCGACTCCCGGCGAGACGCTCCAGGACCTGATCTTCGTCGGCCACAACCTGATCACCGGCGGCTACATGCTGCCGGCCTTGTGGATCACCATCAAGGAGGTGATCTACGGGTTCGCCCTGGCCATTGCCATCGGCTTCTCGCTCGGCGTGCTGGTCGGCGAGACCGGCTTCGGCGAGCGGGCCATCATGCCCTATCTGGTGGCGATCGACACCATGCCGAAGGTCGCCTTTGCCCCGCTCTTCATCGCCTGGCTCGGATTCGGCATCGCGTCGAAAGTGGCGCTCGCGGCCTTCATCGCCACCTTCCCGATCGTCGTCGGGACCGCGGCCGGACTCCACGCGGCGGACGAGAACGCCCGCATGCTGTTCAAGACGATGGGCGCCAGCCGGCTGCAGACCCTGGTCAAGATGAAGCTGCCCCATGCCTTGCCGCAGATCTTCACCGGATTGAAGATCGGTGCCGTCGGGGTGATGGCGGGCGCCATCACCGGCGAGTTCCTCGGCGGTGGAAAAGGGTTCGGCGAGCTGATCCGGGTCGCGGCATCCCAGCTCGACACGCCGCGCGTGTTCTCGCTGATCCTCTATCTCAGCCTGCTCGGCCTGGCACTCTTCGTGCTCGTCAGCTTCGCCCAGCGCCGGATCGTGTTCTGGCGCAAGGAACGGGTGCTCGCCGACCATGAGTGAAGAACAGGCGCCCACCGTCGCAGCCGACCGGCTCGAGCGTTTCGTCGCCGACGCGCTTCGCCACTACGATGTTCCGGAAGAGGACGCCAACATCGTCGCGGGCCTGATGGTCGAGGCCGATCTGCTGGGACACGAAACCCACGGCGTCTTCCGATTGCGGCAGTATCTGGCCCGCCTCAGGGATGGCGGGTGCAATCCGAAGGCGCGCGTGGCCGTGGTCGCCGAGCGCCCGGCTACGGCGGTGATCGATGGCGACGACGGCCTCGGTCACTTGGCCATGCGGGCGGCGTGCCGCCTCGCCATGGAAAAGGCGACGGCCTGCGGCATCGGCTGGGTCGGCGTCCGGAGTGGCAACCACGCGGGTCCGGCAGCCCTCTATGTCCGCCCGCAGGCGCAGGCCGGGATGATCGGCATGGCCGCTGCCGTCGGCAGCGCCAATCACGTCCCCCCGTTCGGCGGAACGGACCTGCTCCTCGGCACCAACCCGATCGCCATCGCGGCACCGACCGGCGGCGCCGATCCGTTCGTGCTCGACATGGCGACGACGGTGGCGGCCATGGGCAAGATCAAGACGCTCGCCCAGCGCGGCAAGGCGATGCCGGAAGGCTGGATGGTCGGTCGCGACGGCAAGCCCCTGACCGATTCGTCGCGGCGCGAGGAGGGGTTCATGCTGCCCATCGGCGGCCCCAAGGGCTTCGGCCTCTCGGTCGCCATCGGCCTCCTGGCCGGGGTCCTGAACCAGGCGGCGTTCGGCTCGGACGTCATCGACTTCACCAGCGAATCGCAGCGCAGCAGCAATACCGGCCAGTTCGTCGCGGCGATCGACATCGCGGCGTTCGGCCCGCTCGACACGTTCACCGCCAGCGTCGACAAGGCGTTCAGCGAGATGCGTGCGTCCGAGCCGCTGCCGGGACATGCGAGGGTGCGCCTGCCGGGCGAGGGCAAGGCTGCCCTGATGGCCGAGCGCCGGGCGAAGGGCATTGCGCTCCATGCGTCCCTGCGCAAGGACCTGGACGACATCGCCAGGGAAATCGGCGTCGCCCCCCTTTGACAACTTCCTTTCCGCGGTTGAACGCCGCGCGCAGCAGAGATTCGGAGACCTCTATGAGCCAACACGTAATCGAGACACCCGGCCAGCCGGTTGCACCCGTTCGCGGATCGAGCGCCACGTTCCCCGTGCGCCGGATCTATTGCATCGGTCGCAACTACGCGGCCCATGCTGTCGAGATGGGCCACGACCCCGATCGCGAGCCACCCTTCTTCTTCCAGAAGAACCCCGACAATATCGACTTCAGCGGCGAGTTTCCCTACCCGCCGATGAGCACCGACGTTCACCATGAGATCGAGCTGGTGATCGCGCTCGGCCGGGGCGGAGCCTATATCACCATCGAGGACGCGCTCGATCACGTCTGGGGCTACGGCGTCGGGCTCGACATGACCCGTCGCGACCTGCAGGGCGAGGCCAAGAAGCTGGGCCGGCCGTGGGAAATCGGCAAGGCCTTCGAGCGCTCGGCGCCGATGACCCCGCTGATCCCCGCCAGCGAGATCGGCCACCCGACGCAGGGCGCCATTACGTTGAAGGTGAACGGCCAGCTCCGCCAGGCGGGCGACCTCAACCAGATGATCTGGAAGACGCAGGAGATGATCGCCTATCTCTCCGCGCATTTCTCGCTTGCCGCGGGCGACCTGATCATGTCCGGCACCCCCTCCGGCGTCGGCCCCGTGCAGCGCGGCGACGTCCTGGTGGGTCACATCGAGGGCGTCGACACCCTGAACGTCCGGGTCGTCTGAAAGAGGCTCCAGCGGGCTGCCCGTGTGGTCGCCCGAAGAGACTCAGGCAGACGCGGAACCGCCCTTCGTCGTCGCCGGCAGCAGGCGCTCCAGCAGCCGCACCACATGCAGGGCCTGCCGCCCGGCGCCATCGGCGATCTGGTGGCGGCAGCTCGTGCCGTCGGCCACCACGATGGCGTCCGGCTGCCGGCGCAGGGCCGGCAGCAGGCCTGCTTCCGCCATCTGCATCGAGAGGTCGTAGTGGCCGGCTTCGTAGCCGAAGCTGCCGGCCATGCCGCAGCAGGAGCTTTCGATCAGCTCGACCTTCGTCTCGGGGATCAGGCGCAGCACCTCGAGGATCGGGGCGACCGCGCCGAATGCCTTCTGGTGGCAGTGGCCGTGCAGCAGGATGGGTGCCTCGGCCGCCTTCAGCTCGAGCGTGAAGCGGCCTGCCCTGGCCTCGCGTGCCACGAACTCCTCGAACAGCAGCGCCTGCCCCGCCACGATTTCGGCCCGCGGCCCGAGACCCATGACCAGCGCCTCGTCGCGCAGGGTCAAGAGGCAGGATGGCTCGAGGCCGACGATGGCGACCCCGGCCTCCGCCAGCGGCAGGAGTGCTTCGATCAAGGCACCGGCCCTCGCCTTCGCCTGCTCGACCATGCCGGCGGCGAGGTAGGTGCGGCCGCAGCAATGATGCCCCCCCGCCTTCTCGACCGTGTGCAACGTGTAGCCGGCGGCGCGCAGCACGCGGGCAGCCGCCATCGCATTCTCGCTCTCGAACATGCCGTTGAAGGTATCGACAAAGAGCACCGCCGCCTTGCCGCCTTCGGCAGCGGCGGCGAGCGTCGCGTCCCGGGTCGCGAACAGCGACGGATCGGTCGCTCGCCAGAAGGTGGAGCTGCGCCATTCGGGCAGGCGGCGCCGGGCCGAGAGGCCGAGCAGAATTTCGCTCGCCCGGGCAGCACCGGGCAGCCGGTCGCGCAGGTTCATGAGCCACGGGACCCGGCTGGCGGCCCGCGCGTAGGCCGGCAGATGGGCGATCAGCCGGTCCTTCAGCGTGTAGCCGTGGCGCGCCTTGTAGTGGGCGAGGAACTCGATCTTCATGCGCGCCACGTCGACGCCGGTCGGGCATTCGCGCCGGCAGCCCTTGCAGCCGACGCATAGATCCATCGTCTCGTAGGTCGCCTCGCTGGTGAAGGCATCGGGGCCGAGCTGGCCCGACAAGGCGAGGCGCAGGGTGTTGGCGCGGCCGCGTGTCACGTGCTGCTCGTCGCGCGTCACGCGATAGCTCGGGCACATCGTGCCGGCATCGAGCTTGCGGCAATGGCCGTTGTTGTTGCACATCTCGACGGCCTTGGCGAAGCCGCCGGCGGGATCACCGCCGGTGCCGGGCGGCGTGGTCGCTTCCGTGACCGGGTCGTTCCGGACGTCCCAGGCCGACCAGTCGAGCTTCGTCTCCAGGGGGACGACCCGGTAGGGCCGCAGGCTGTCGGGCGGCGCGAAGCGGAAGAGCGCCCTGTCGTCCATGCGCGGCGGATCGATGATCTTGCCGGGGTTAAAGAGGCCGATCGGGTCGAGCTCCTGCTTGATGGCGCGGAAGGCTTCCACGAGCGCCGGGCCGAACTGCCAGGCGATCCATTCGCCGCGGCTGAGGCCGTCGCCGTGCTCGCCGCTGAAGGAGCCCTTGCACTTGCGCACGAGCTCGGCGGCCTCCTCGGCGATGGCGCGCATCCTCGCAGCGCCACCCCCCGGCCCGGCCTCGCGCATGTCGAGGATCGGGCGGACGTGGAGCGCGCCGACCGAGGCATGGGCGTAGTACGTGCCGCGGGTGCCGTGCCGCGCGAACACCTCGGAGAGCGCGTCGGTGTAGTCGGCGAGGTGCTCGAGCGGCACCGCGCAATCCTCGACGAAGCTGACCGGCTTGCCATCGCCCTTGATGCTCATCATGATGTTGAGGCCGGCCTTCCGCACCTCCCAGAGGTCCTTCTGCGCCGTGTCGTCGGCCATCTTCACCACGCTGCCGGGCAGCGAGAGATCGCCCATCAGCTCGTCGAGCCGGTCCAGCTGCGGCACCAGCGCCGTCTTGTCCTCGCCGGCGAACTCGACCAGCAGGATCGCCGCCGGCTCGCCGATCAGGGCGGTTTCCATGACCGGCCGGAAGGCCGGGTTGGCGAGGGCGAGGTCGATCATGGTCCGGTCGACCAGCTCGACCGCGACGGGGCCCAGCTTGACGATGTGCTGCGCCGCGCTCATCGCCGCCCGGAAGGTCGGGAAGTTGACCACGCCCAGCACCTTGCCGCGCGGCAGCTCCGAGAGGCTGAGCGTCAGGCTCCGGGTGCAGGCCAGCGTGCCTTCGGACCCGACCAGCAAATGGGCGAGATTGACGCTGCTGTCGGCGGTGTAGGGCCGCTCGCTCCGGTTGTGGAAGATGTCGAGGTTGTAGCCGCCGACCCGGCGCAGCACCCGCGGCCAGCGCTCTTCGATCTCGGCGCGATGCTGCGCCGCCAGCCGCTCGACGAAGCCGGCGATCGCAGCACCGCGTCCGCCCAGCCCCGCCACCGGCCCGAGCTCGACCAGCTCGCCATCCGACAACCAGGCGGTGATGCCCTCGACGTTGTGCACCATGTTGCCGTAGGCGATCGAGCGCGAGCCGCAGGAATTGTTGCCGGCCATGCCGCCGAGGGTGGCCTGGGCGCTGGTGGAGACGTCGACCGGGAACCAGAGCCCGTGCCGCTTCAGCTCGGCGTTCAGGTGATCGAGCACGACGCCCGGCTCGACCACGACCGAGCGGGCCTCGACATCCAGCTCGCGGATGCCGCGAAGATGCTTGCTGTTGTCGATCACCAGGGCAGCACCGACGGTCTGGCCGCATTGGCTGGTGCCGCCGCCGCGCGGCAGCACCGGCACCTTCAGGTCGCGGGCGATGTCGATCGCCGCCCTGATGTCCCGCTCGCTCTTCGGCACCAGCACGCCGACCGGCATGATCTGGTAGATCGAGGCGTCCGTGGCATAGCGGCCGCGCGACGGCGCGTCGAACAGCACCTCGCCCTCGGTCTGGCTGCGCAGCAGGCGCGCCAGGCGCTCGCTCACGTCGCTGGACGGGGTGGCGGGCAGCCGATCGGCGGCGCTGGTCGACATGCTCTCTGGCTCCCCGGCCCGGCCCTGCGGGGCACCCCCGGCGCCGCCAATGGACAGGTGCGCTGCGTCCGACCTAGGTTCAGTCGGTCGACGACGCAAGCGCAATGCAGGAAAGACGCCATGATCAGGTTCAGCAACGCCCCGAGCGGCCGCCACTTCCTGCAGATCCCCGGGCCGACGAACGTGCCGGATCGCGTCCTCAGGGCCATCGACAACCCGACCATCGACCACCGCGGGCCGGAGTTCGGGGCCCTCGGCCGCAAGGTCGTGTCCGACCTCAAGACCGTCTTCAAGACCGAGCAGGACGTGGTGATCTACCCCGCCTCCGGCACCGGCGCCTGGGAGGCCGCCCTGGTCAACACGCTCTCGCCGGGCGACCGGGTGCTGATGTTCGAGACCGGGCATTTCGCGTCGCTCTGGCGCGAGCTCGCAGAGCGGCTGGGCCTCGAGGTCGAGCTCCTCGCCGGCGACTGGCGGCACGGCGTCGATCCGGCCCTGGTCGAGGCGCGGCTGGCCGAGGATCGCCGCCATGCCATCAGGGCCGTCATGGTGGTGCACAACGAGACCTCGACCGGTGTCACCAGCCGCGTCGCCGCCGTCCGCCAGGCGATCGATGCGGCCGGGCACCCGGCACTCCTCATGGTCGACACGATCTCCTCGCTCGCCTCGATCGACTACCGCCACGACGAGTGGGGCGTCGACGTCACCGTGGCCGGCTCGCAGAAGGGCCTGATGCTGCCACCGGGCCTGTCGTTCAACGCGATCAGCGCCAGGGCGCTGGCGAGCCAGAAGACGGCGCGGCTGCCCCGCAGCTACTGGGACTGGGCGCCGATGCTCGCCGCCAACCGGACCGGCTATTTCCCCTACACGCCGGCGACCAACCTGCTCTACGGGCTGCACGAGGCCCTGGCGATGCTGCTGGAGGAAGGGCTCGAGAACGTCTTCGCACGGCACGACCGTCATGCGGAGGCGACCCGCAGGGCCGTACTAGTCTGGGGGCTCGAGATCCTCTGCGCCGACCCGGCGGAATATTCGAGCGCCCTCACAGCGATCGTCATGCCGGCCGGCCACGATGCCGACGCGTTCCGCAAGGTGACCCTGCAGGCCTTTGACCTCTCGCTCGGCGCCGGCCTGTCGAAGCTGGCCGGCAAGGTGTTCCGCATCGGCCATCTCGGCAGCTTCAACGACCTGATGCTGATGGGCACGCTCTGCGGCGTCGAGATGGGCCTGGGCCTCGCCGGCGTGCCACACGAGAAGGGCGGCGCACAGGCGGCGATGGCCTGCCTGGCGGCGCCCGCGCGGCTGCCGAAGGTGGAGCGGGCGCGCGCCCGGTCGAAAGCGCCCGCGTAAGTTAATGAATCAGTTGGTGCGCCCCCCCCGGGGACTCGAACCCGGAACCCGCGGATTAAAAGTCCGTCTATCGGATTTTTCTCACATATTCTGCTATTTTCTCGGGGCGACCATACAGCATTTTCTCAGCAACTTGACCCTCCTCTGCAATTCTCGACTATTTTCTTTCATACTGTCATGGGGTACCACCAAGCGCGAAAGGTACCACCGATTCCACCCGCGGACTGCGGCAGAGAGGGTCACTTCGGTGCTCACCAAGCGCCTTGCCGACACCGCCGAGCCGTTCCTCGGCGAGGATGGCCGATCCCGCGAAACCGTGCTCTGGGACGCGAGCGTGGCGGGCTTCGGCCTGCGCGTCTCCCCGGTTGGCGCCAAGGCGTTCATCCTCAAATATCGAGCCGGCCGCGGCCGTGATGCTACGCTGCGCAAGGTGACCATAGGCCGCTACGGCTCGCCGCACACGGTCGAGACGGCCCGGCGGGAGGCGCGGCGGCTGCTCGGTATCGTCGCGGCTGGCGGCGATCCCGCGGGCGATAAGGCCGAGAAGCGGCGCGACCAGCGGTCCGGCAAGGCCACCAGGGGCTCCGTGGCACGTGCCTGCCAGGAATGGCTGCGGCGCGCGACCAGGCCGGCAACCGCACCGCCACAGAGGTAGCGCGGATCATGGAAAGAGAGGTGTTGCCGTACATCGGCGACGGCGACCTCGCCAGCATCCGCAAGCGCGACATCATCGAGATTATCGACCGGGTGGCCGACCGTGGCGCCACAGTGCGGGCGAACCGCGTGCTCGCCTGGATGCGGCGCTTCCTGAACTGGTGCGCCGCACGCGACCTGATCGACGCCAATCCGGCTCAATTCGTCGAGAAGCCCAGCCGCGAGACGCGCCGCGAACGGGTGCTCGACGACGGCGAGATCGACTTGATCTGGCGGGCGCTCGATGCGTCGCCCCAGCCCTTTCGCGACGGGCTTCGGCTGCTAATCCTGACGGCTGCGATGCGGGATGAGATCTTCGGCGCGCGCTGGTCCGAGCTGGACGAGGCCGGCCGGTGCCTGAAGCTCCCGGCCGAGCGCAGCAAGAGCGGAACGGCTCGAATCATTCCCCTGTCGCCGCCCGCATTGGCCATCGTCGAGGCACTGCCGCGGTTCGGCGCGAACGCCGATCGCGGGCTGCTGACCAGGTGCGGCAAGAAGCCGTTCTCCAACTTCGGCCACAACAAGACGGCGCTCGACGGGGCGGCTCCCCTGCCCGACTGGCGGCTGCACGATCTGCGGCGCACGGCTGCCACCGGGATGCAGCGCCTCGGCTTTCGGCTCGAAGTGATCGAGGCTGCCCTCGGCCACGTCGGCGGATCGCGAGCCGGCATCGTCGGCGTCTACCAGCGCCATGCCTTCCACGACGAGACCCGCGAGGCTCTAGACCGAATTCCTAAAAGATAGAATCATTTCAGGGATTCCCAACTCTTGATAGATGTGATTCAAGCTGTTGGCTGGACGAGGAGGCCATCCACGGATGCCACGTCCCTATTCGAACGATCTACGCCGGAAGGTTGTCGATACGGTCCGGTCCGGCGTATCGCGCCGGCAGGCTGCCGGGCTGTTCAAGGTGAGCGTCAGCTTCGTCATCAAGCTGCTGCAGCGGGTGCAGGCGACCGGTGACGTGTCGCCGGCGCAGTTCGGCGGCTACAAGGTCTCGCCGCTGGTGGCGCACGAGGCGGACTTGCGGTGCTGGGTTGCCGAGCGTTCGGAGATCACCATCGCCGAGCTGCAGGTGCTTCTGTCGGACCGCGGCACGAGGACGAGCCCGGCGGCCCTTGCGAGGTTTCTCGCCAAGCTGGGCCTGACGCGAAAAAAAAGACGGCAAGAGCCGCCGAGCAAGCGCGCGAAGACGTCGCCGCGGCCCGCCAGGCATGGGTCGGCTGGCAGCGCGGGCTGAACCCGGCAAGCCTCGTCTTTGTCGACGAAACCTGGACCTCCACCAACATGGCGCCGCGCTATGGGCGTGGCCCGAAAGGCCAGCGGGTCGATGGCATCGCCCCACACGGCCATTGGAAGACGACCACCTTCATCGCCGCGCTTCGACACGATCGGATCACCGCACCCTGCGTGTTCGACGGACCGATCAACGGCGCCGCCTTCCGCGCCTGGACCGAGCAGGCGCTCGCGCCGACGCTCGAGCCTGGCGACATCGTCATCCTCGACAATCTCGGCAGCCACAAAGTGGCCGGCGTCAAACAGGCGATCGAGGCGCGTGGTGCCGAACTCGTCTACCTGCCGCCTTACAGCCCCGACCTCAATCCGATCGAGCAGGTCTTCGCCAAGCTCAAGCATCTCTTGCGCAAGGCCAGCGCCCGAACCGTCGATGCCCTGCACGACGCCATCGGCAAGCTTCTGCACGAGTTCTCGACCCAGGAATGCCGAAATTACATCACAAACTCGGGCTATCCCAAGTAAACGGGAAACGCACTAGAGGCATGGGGCCGACACGTCGAGGGCATCGTGGCGCCCGACGGCGGCGCCGAGGTGGTGCCGATGCGGCGGGCGGGGGCCGGGGCATGAGACGAGAAGAGAGGCGCGACGGGATACGGGCTGCCATCACGCTGAAATCCGAGATCTCTGACGAGGCTCGGGAACTGGGCAAGCGCCTACCGGGCTGCACAATAGAGGGCCGGATCGAGATCGCCGAGCGGCTGGCCCGGCGAGCGCTCGAGGACGCCGGACTGCCGACGGTATGCGGCACCTTCAAGAGGCACGCAGATGGCAGCATCGAGCGCGTCGCGGATGACACTGAACAGGTCGTCTTCGAAGACATCCCGACTGTTGTTGACCTTGGGGAGGCCGCATGGGTTGAAGGCGATACCGGTTGGCGCCTTGTCGAGGTCAGGCCCCGGAAAGTCGAGTGGGCGCCCGACCCGGCAAGTTGGCGCCTCGTCGGGCTTACCGAGCTGGCCGAACCGGCGCCGTCGATCACCCATGATGCCGCGATGCTGCTCGGCTACGCCGCTGCGGCGCGCGATGGCATCGCCGGCGACTGTGATCCTGTCGAGCTGGCGCGACGCGCCGTGCGGCTCGGCGAGACATTCGAGGCGCTGCGGCTGTCGATTGCCAATGGCTGGCCGATGCCGGGCTGCGTGCTCGCAAGGGCGCATCCCTCGGCGGGAACTCGCGCGAGGCGATGCCGGAGGAGAATCGAGCTGCGTACGCAGATGCAATGGCCAGGGCTCGCAGGCGCGTCGAGGCGGGATTGCCGATCAAGAAATCTGAAGTCGCGACCCATGTCGCAAAGGCTCACAAGCTGAGCGTGGAAACCGTTCGAGGCTGGCTGAAGCCGTTGCCTGATCCGCATCGCCTAACAAAGTTGGTGAGAAAGGCGCCAAGTCACCAATAATAGCTGTTAACTGGTCGCTCGTGTTGATCGTGTCCCTGGTGGTGGTGCAGCTGACGGCGGCCATCGGCGGTTCTCCGGTAGGGTCGGGTTGCGCAGCCAATCCGAACCGGATGACCGAACCGATGACCGACGAGATGATGGCC
>JACKIN010000026.1 GCA_020638495.1 Geminicoccaceae bacterium
GGAGCGACTGTCCATGGGCCGATCCTGGTATCCGACGATCCTGGCCTTCGCCGTTGCCCTGCTGCTCGCCGGCGGCGGAAATGCCGGGCCCGACCGCCTGACCATCGGCATGACGCAGTATCCCTCGACCCTCAACCCCAATATCGACAGCATGGCGGCCAAGAGCTACGTCCTGGGGTTCACGCATCGGCCGTTCACCCAGTTCGACGCCGACTGGAGCCTGCGCTGCTATCTCTGCACCGAGCTGCCCAGCCTCGAGGCCGGGACGGCGGAGATCGTCGAGCGCGACGACGGTACGCAGGGGGTGCGCACCACCTACACCATCGATCCGCAAGCGCGCTGGGGCGACGGCACACCGGTGACGACGGACGACGTCGCCTTCACCCTCGAGGTCGGCAAGCATCCGGATACCGGCGTCAGCAATGCCGAGATGTACCGGCGCATCGTCGATCTCGAGATCGTCGACGACAAGACGTTCATTTTCGAGGACGAGAAGCTCGGCTTCCAGTACGACGCGATCAACGATTTCCGGCTCCTGCCGGCGCACCTCGAGCGGCCGGTCTTCGAGGCCGATCCCAAGACCTACCGCAACCGGACGCTCTTCGACACCGATCCGACGAATCCCGGCCTGGCGCTCGGTCCCTACCGCATCGCCAGCCTCGATTCGGGCGGCTTCATCGCGCTGGAGCGCAACCCCGAATGGTGGGGCGAGCCGCCTGCCTTCGACGAGATCGTCATCCGCACCATCGAGAACACGGCCGCCCTCGAGGCGAACCTGCTCTCCGGCGAGATCGACATGGTGGAGGGCAGCCTCGGCCTCTCTCTCGACCAGGCGATCGCCTTCGATGCCCGCCACGGCGACCGTTTCCAGGTGTTCTACAAGCCCGGGTTGATCTACGAGCATATCGACTTCAACCTCGATAACCCGATCCTCGCCGACCTGCGGGTGCGCCAGGCGCTCATCCAGGGCATCGACCGCGAGGCCCTGAGCCAGCAGCTCTTCGGCGGTCGGCAGGCAGTGGCGCAGACTTTCGTCAACCCGCTCGACTGGGTCTACACCCCTGACGTTTTGACCTATCACGAGGACCTGGACGAGGCAGGGGCACTGCTGGATGCCGCCGGCTGGACCGAGTGGCGTGACGGAATCCGCCACAACGCGGCCGGCGAGGCCCTGCGGCTGACGCTGATGACCACCGCCGGCAACCGCTCGCGCGAGCTCGTCCAGCAGGTGCTGCAGTCGATGTGGCAGCGTATCGGGGTCGACGTGCGCATCCAGAACGAGCCGGCCCGGGTCTTCTTCGGCGAGACGATGCGCCAGCGGCGGTTCCCGGCGCTCGCCATGTATGCCTGGATCTCCAGCCCCGAGAACGTGCCGCGGACCACGCTGCATTCGCAGGAGATTCCCTCCGCCGACAACAGCTGGACCGGGCAGAACACGCCGGGCTTCAGGAACGCGCGGATGGACGAGCTGATCGACGAGATCGAGATCACGCTCGACCGGGACGAGCGGGCCCCGCTCTGGCACGAGCTGCAGCGCATCTACGCGACCGAGCTGCCGGTCCTGCCGCTCTACTACCGCGCCGACCCGCATATCTGGCCCTTGTGGCTCGAGGGCGTCGAGCCGACCGGGCATCTGGCGCCGGCCAGCCTCGGGGTCGAGAGCTGGCGGGTCCGCGACGATGGCTGAGGCGGCGCCGCGGGCCCCGCTCGACCGCCACTGCTGAAGGGGCGCTGAATGGCGGGCTATTTCGTCCGGCGCCTGGTCGAGACCCTCCTCCTCCTGCTCGTCATGTCGTTTCTGATCTATGGCCTGATCGGGCTGATGCCGGGCGATCCGATCGATCTCATGGTCAGCGCCGACCCGAACCTGACCGCTGCTGACGCCCTCAGGCTCAAGGCGCTGCAGGGGCTGGATGTGCCGCTGCCCGAGCGCTACTGGCGCTGGCTTTCGGCCACGCTCTCGGGCGATCTCGGCTATTCCCGCCTCTATGCAAGGCCGGTGCTCGAGGTGCTCGGGCCGCGCCTGCTCAACACCCTGCTCCTCATGGGCACCAGCCTGATCCTCGCCCTCGTGATCGCCGTGCCGGCCGGCATCGTGGCCGCCCTCGACCCGCGCGGGCCGGTCGACAACACGATCAATCTCCTGGCCTTCGCCGGCTTCTCCATGCCGTCCTTCTGGCTGGGCCTTCTGCTCATCATCCTTTTCTCGGTGCAGCTCGGCTGGCTGCCGGCCGGCGGCAGCGCCTCGATCGGCGAGAGCGGGCTGCTCGATCGGCTGCGCTACCTGATCCTGCCGGTGCTGACGCTGACGCTGCTCACCGCCGGCACGTTCATCCGCTTCGTCCGGGCGGCCATGCTGGAGGCGCTGCGCGAGGACTTCATCCGCACCGCCCGGGTCAAGGGCCTCTCGACCACGGCGGTGGTCATCCGCCACGCCTTGCCGCACACGGCGCTGGCGATGATCACCATGACCGCCCTGCATGCCGGCTCGCTCTTCTCGGGTGCCCTCGTGGTCGAGACGATCTTCGCCTATCTCGGCATGGGCAAGCTCATCTACGACGCCATCCTCGGCAACGACTACAACCTGGCGCTGGTGGCGCTGCTGCTCGCCACGCTCGTCACGCTCGTAGCCAATCTCGTCGCGGATCTCGCCTATGGCTGGCTCGACCCGCGGATCGACTATGGCGGCTGAGCGCCTTGCGGTCGGGCGAAGACGGCGCCTCTGGCGGCGCTTTGCCGGCCATCGCCTGGCCATGACGGCGGGCTGGCTGCTCGCCGCGCTGGTGCTCGCCGGGCTCGTCGGCCCGCCGCTTTGCCGGGCCTTCGGGCTGGACGGCGAGGCGGTCGACCTCTTCGGCAGGCTGGCCCCGGCCAGCCTCGAGCACCCGCTCGGCACCGACGAGCTCGGCCGCGACCTGCTGCTTCGCCTGCTCGAGGGCGGCCGGATCTCGCTCGCCGTGGGCCTCGCCGGTGCCCTGCTCACCGCGGTGATCGGCACGGCCATCGGCCTCGCCGCCGGCTATGCGGGCGGGCGGGTGGATGCGGCTCTCATGCGGCTGACCGATGCGATCATCGCCCTGCCGCTGCTGCCGCTCCTGATCGTGCTCGCCGCCGTCGACCCGATCAAGCTCGGCCTGCCGGCGGCGCTCGCCGATGGCGGGCTCGCCAGCATCTGGCGCATCGTGCTGCTCGTGGCGCTCTTCGGCTGGACCACCGTGGCCCGGCTGGTGCGCGCCGCCGTGCTGAGCCAGAAGGAGCGCGACTACGTGCGCGCCGCGCGCGCCCTCGGTGCCGGGCCCTGGCGGATCGCCGTCCGCCACGTCCTGCCGAACGTCGCCTCGCCGATCATCGTCGCCACGACGCTCTCGATCGGCAACATCATGCTGACCGAATCCGTCCTGAGCTTTCTCGGCCTCGGCATCCAGCCGCCTCTGCCGAGCTGGGGCAACATGCTGACCAATGCCCAGGAGCTGATCTGGCAGGCGCCGCATCTGGCGGTCTGGCCGGGTGCGCTGATCTTTCTCACCGTCATCGCCTTCAACCTGCTCGGCGACGGCCTGCAGGATGCCCTCGACCCGCGCGGTGATGCCGGGATCTGACGGGTCGACCAAATGGTTACTTTGAAGTTAAGGAAATTGGTTAACAGACTATTGATCATTAATGGCGGACAACTAAGTTTGTCTTGCAATCCGGTGCGATGATTTGCTATAGATGCCAGTGGTCGCGGAATGACCGACCGGCGGCTGCCGAACGGCCTGGAGGTCGCGGGCGCTGCATGCCGTCCGCTGCTTTGCCGCCGCCTCGACGATTTCAGCAAGGATGGCCTCGACATGGCGAGAGAGATCACGCGATTTGCCGGCGGCGCCGAGCCCGAGCGGACAACGTCCGGTGACGAGCTCGATCCCCGCGGCGTGTTGCGGGCCCTCTGGCGGCGCAAGCTCTGGCTGGTCGGCACGATCGGCCTCTTCACCGCGGCGGCCATCGGCTACGTCCAGACGACAGTACCGCTCTTTCGGGCCGAGACCCTGGTCAGGATCCAGCCGGGCCAGCCGATGGTCATCGACCTGCCCGAGATCGGCGGCACCTTCGAGGCCGACGCCTCGACCATCGAGAGCGAGATCGAGCTTCTGACCTCGCGCGCCTTCGCCGCCCGCATGATCGACGACCTCGGGCTGATGGACGACGCGGAGTTCAACACCGGCCTCGATCCCGATCGCCGGCCCTTCTGGAAGACGATCGACTGGCTCGCCTACCTGCCGCAGCCGATCGGCAAGCTGCTGCTCGGCGACGCCTTCGCCGAGCGCGAGGCGCTGGCCCTCGACGATCGGCTGGGTAACGGCGAGAGCGATCGCATCCGCGCCATCGGCCGCTTCCGGGACGCGCTCTCCGTGGGGCAGATCAGCCGCTCCTACGTGCTCGAGGTCCGCTTCGTCTCGGAAGAGCCCGACAAGGCCTATCGCATCGCCAACGCCGTCGCCGATGCCTATATCGCCAATCAGCTCGAGACCAAGTTCGCCACCGGCCAGCGGGCGACCGACTGGCTGCGCGAGCGGGTCGACGAGATGCGCGAGCGGGTCATCGCGGCCGAGCAGCGCATCGTCGCGTTCCAGTCCGAGACCGGCATCAGCGCCCAGGGCCGGGCCGATCCCTTGGCCCAGCAGATCGCCAATCTCAACGGCCAGCTCTCGGCGGCGCAGGCCACCCGGGCGGAGGCCGAGGCGCGCTTCAACCAGGTGCGCAGCCTGCTCCGGTCGTCGGGAGGGGTGCGCGCCGCGAGCAATGTCCTGACCTCGCCGCTGCTGACCAACCTGCGGCAGGAGGAGAGCCTCCTCCAGCGCCGCCTCTCCGAGCTGCAGGCGGTCTATGGCGAGCGCCATCCGCAACGGATCAACGCCGAGGCGGAGATGGCGTCCTTGCGCAGCAAGATGATCGACGAGGTCGATCGGGTGGTCCAGGACCTCAGCAACGAGGTCGAGGTGGCGAGGGCCCGCGAGCGGGAGCTCGCCTCCAGCCTGGAGCGGCTGCAGTCCGACGTGCAGGGCCAGGACGTGTCGTCCGTGGCGCTGCGCGACCTCGAGCGTGACGCGACCAGTGCGCGCGAGCTCTACGAGAGCTTCCTGCAGCGGCTGCGCGAGGTGAACGAGGTGCAGAACCTGCAGCAAGCCGACGCGGTGGTGCTGTCGGCGGCGGTCCTGCCGGTCGATCCCTACTGGCCGGACAAGAAGCTGATCGTGCTGCTCGCCTTCGGCGCGGCCTGCCTCGTCGGCGCGGTTCTCGTCTTCCTGCTCGAGCGCTGGGACAACGGCTTCGGCTTCCGCAGCGCCGAGGAGGTCGTGGCGTCGAGCGGGCTTCGGGCACTGGCGCTGGTCCCCGACCTGACGCGGCGGGAGACCCGTGAGCTGACGCCCGAGGAGTATATCCTGAAGAAGCCGCAATCCGCCTTCGCCGAGGCGCTGCAGCGGGTGCGGACCAGCATCTTCCTCGCCGATCGCGACCGGTCGACGCGCTCGGTCCTCGTCACCTCCTCGGTGCCGGTCGAGGGCAAGTCGCTGATCTCCGCCGCCATGGCCCGGCAGTCGGCCCGCTCCGGCCTGCGCACGCTGCTGATCGACGCCGATCTCCGCCGGCCCCGGTTGCACGAGGTCTTCCGGGTCGCCAACAGCAACGGGCTCGCCGACCTGCTCTATGGCGACCTGATGATGTCCCAGGCGATCCGCACCGACGAGAAGTCGGGGCTGCGCTTCATCCCGGCCGGCCTCGCCCCGGTCAGCCCGCCGGACCTCTTCCGCGCCGACGCCATGCGCCGCCTGCTCAAGGAGGTGACCCGCGACTACGATCTCGTCATCATCGACAGCCCGCCGGTCGGTGCGGTCTCCGACAGCCTGATCCTCTCGGGCCTCGTGGACAAGACGCTCTATGTCGTGCGCTGGCAGCAGACCCCGCGCAACGTGGCGAACGCCGGCATCCGGCAGATCCAGGAGGCGGGCGGCGACCTCGCCGGCGTGGTGCTGTCGCGTGTCGACGTCAAGAAGCACGCCCAGTACGGCTATGCCGACAGCGGCAGCTATGCCGGCACCTACGGCAAGTACTTCGTGAACTGACCCGGGCGGTGGCCGTGCCGGAACGGGCCTCCGAGACGGCCGGCGAGCCGCATGGCTCAGGGGGTTCGGTGGCATGGGCTGCCGTCTCGAGCTGCATCGCCGGCAGTCGGGTCGATGCCTCGAGCGGGTCCCGAGGGCGCTCGATCGCCGAAGGCGGGGGCCGACGACCCGAGGCAGCACTGCCGAACGACCTCGGAGTGCCGGCCGTCAGTCGGTTCAGGGACGCATCGGCCCGGGAATGGCCGCGACGGAGCCGACCGACCCGGGCACGGCCGGCCCGGGGATGACGGGCCTCAGAGGTGTGACGTCAGGTAGGCCAGGATCTGGTCGGCGGCAGCCTCGGCGGAGAGCTCGCCGGTGGCGACGGTGACCTCGGCCTGCTCGGGCGGCTCGTAGGGCGAATCGATGCCGGTGAAGTGCTTGATCTGGCCGGCCCGCGCCTTCTTGTAGAGGCCCTTGGTGTCGCGCGTCTCGGCGATGGCGAGCGGTGTGTCGACGAAGACCTCGATGAACTCGCCCTCGCCGAGGAGGTCGCGCACCATGCGGCGCTCGTCCCGGAAGGGCGAGATGAAGGAAGCCAGGACGATGAGCCCGGCATCGACCATCAGCTTGGCCACCTCGCCGACGCGGCGGATGTTCTCGACCCGGTCGGCGTCGGTGAAGCCCAGATCCTTGTTCAGCCCGTGGCGGACGTTGTCGCCGTCGAGCAGGTAGGTGTGCGCACCCTGCGCCACGAGCTTGCGCTCGAGGATGTTGGCGATGGTCGACTTGCCGGCGCCGGAGAGGCCGGTGAACCAGACGAGGCAGGGCTTCTGCCCCTTCTGCGCGGCGCGGCGCGCCTTGTCGATGTCGAGATGCTGGTGGTGAATGTTGCTGGCCCGGCGCAGGCCGAACTCGACCATGCCGGCGCCCACCGTCTGGTTGGTGGTCCGGTCGATCAGGATGAAGCCGCCGAGATCGCGGTTCTCTGTGTAGGCGGTGAAGACGATCGGCTGGGTGGTATGCAGGTTGCAGAAGGCGATCTCGTTGAGCTCGAGCGTGCGGCCCGGGCGCTCCTCCTGCGTGTTGACGTCGATCTTGTGGCGGATCGAGGTGATCGTCGCCGGAACGAGCTCGGCGCCGAGCTTCAGGAGATAGCGCCGGCCCGGCAGCAGGGGCTCCTCGTGCATCCAGAAGAGGTGGGCGGCGAACTGGTCGGCCACCTCGGGGCGTGCCCGGGGCTCGACCAGCACGTCACCCCGGGCGATGTCGATCTCCTCGTCGAGCACCAGCGTCACCGCCTGGCCCGTCGAGGCCTCGGCCCGGTCGCCGTCGGCGGTGACGATGCGGCTGACCCGCGTCGCCCGCCCGGACTTCGCCACGACGACGGGATCACCCGCGGCGATCCGGCCGCTGACGATGGTCCCGGCGAAGCCGCGGAAATCCTGGTGCGGCCGGTTGACCCATTGCACCGGCAGGGCGAAGGCGGAGCGTCCGGCTTCGGCCGTGACGTCGGCCGCCTCGAGGTGCTCGAGCAGCATCGGCCCGCGATACCAGGGCATGCGGTTGCTCGGCATGGTGACGTTGTCGCCGAAGCGCGCGGAGAGCGGGATCGGCAGGACGTCCCGGAAGGCGAGCTGGCTGGTGGCCGCTCGATAGTCGGCGACGATCTCGGCGAAGCGCCCCTCGGCGAAGCCGACGAGGTCCATCTTGTTCACGGCCAGGACGACGTGCTTGATGCCGAGCAGGTGCACCAGATAGCTGTGGCGCAGCGTCTGGGTCAGGACACCCTTTCGGGCATCGATCAGGATGATCGCGAGGTCGCAGGTCGAGGCACCCGTCGCCATGTTGCGCGAGTACTGCTCGTGGCCCGGCGTGTCGGCGACGATGAACGAGCGCCGTGCCGTCGAGAAGAACCGGTAGGCGACATCGATGGTGATGCCCTGCTGGCGCTCGGCCTCGAGCCCGTCGACGAGCAGCGCCAGGTCGATGTCCTCGCCGACCGTGCCGTGCTTCTTCGAATCGTCGGCGAGCGACCGGAGCTGATCCTCCATGATCAGCTTCGAATCGTAGAGCAGCCGGCCGATCAGGGTCGACTTGCCGTCGTCCACCGACCCGCAGGTCAAAAAGCGCAGCAAGCCCTTGGCCGCTTCCTCGGCCCGGGTGGCGATGGCGACCGCTTCGGCCTGTCTCGTCATCAGAAATAGCCCTCGCGCTTCTTCTTCTCCATGGACGCCGCCTCGTCGCTGTCGACCAGCCGGCCCTGGCGCTCCGAGGTCCGGGCGGAGAGCATCTCGGCGATCACCTGCTCGACCGTGTCGGCGTCGGATTCGATCGCCCCGCTGAGCGGCCAGTCGCCGAGCGTGCGAAAGCGCACGAGGCGCTCGGACGCCGTCTCGCCGGGCTGGAACTGCATGCGCTCGTCGTCGACCATGATCAGCGTGCCGCCGCGATCGACCATGGGCCGGCGCTTCGCGAAGTAGAGCGGCACGACCGGGATCTGCTCGAGGCGGATATACTCCCAGATGTCGAACTCGGTCCAGTTCGAGAGGGGGAAGACGCGGATCGTCTCGCCCCTGGCGACACGGGTATTGTAGAGGTGCCAAAGCTCGGGGCGCTGGTTGCGCGGGTCCCAGCCGTGGCCGGCCGAGCGCACCGAGAACACCCGCTCCTTGGCCCGGCTCTTCTCCTCGTCGCGCCGCCCGCCGCCGAAGGCCGCATCGAAGCCATGCCGGTCCATGCCGGCCTTAAGCGCATCGATCAGCA
>JACKIN010000027.1 GCA_020638495.1 Geminicoccaceae bacterium
AGGATCATCCTCCCCGTGATTTTTCCCCTGCCTCGGATCCCCAACCCTAGACGTCCAGCTCCGGGGCCAGCTTCGCGTTCTCCTGGATGAACTTGAAGCGGAGCTCTGGCTTCTTGCCCATGAGCTCCTCGATGATCTCGGTGGTGGGCTTGCCTTCGACGTCCTGGACCCGGACCGCCAGGAGCTGGCGGGTCTTGGGGTCCATGGTGGTTTCCTTGAGCTGCCTGGGGTTCATCTCGCCCAGGCCCTTGAAGCGGCCGGTCTCGACGTTCTTCTTGCCCTTGAAGGTGGTGGCGAGGAGTCGTTCGCGGTCGCGGTCGTCCCGGGCATATTCGATGGTGCCGCCGTGGGCGAGGCGGTAGAGGGGCGGCTGGGCGAGGTAGAGGTGGCCCTTCTCGATGAGCGGGCGCATCTCGCGGAAGAAGAAGGTCATGAGCAGGGCTGCGATATGGGCGCCGTCGACGTCGGCGTCGGTCATGACGACGACCTTCTCGTAGCGCAGGTCGTCGACGCGGCAATGCTTGCCGGTGCCGCAGCCGAGCGCCGTCGCGAGGTCCTGCAGCTCGCGATTGGCGTCGAGCTTGTCGGCGGTGGCGCTGGCGACGTTGAGGATCTTGCCGCGGAGCGGCAGGATGGCCTGGGTCTCGCGGTTCCGCGCCTGCTTGGCGGAGCCGCCGGCGCTGTCGCCCTCGACGATGAAGATCTCCGTGCCGGGGCGGTCGGCGATGGAGCAGTCGGCGAGCTTGCCCGGCAAACGGAGCCGGCGGGTGGCGGACTGGCGCTTGACCTCCTTCGACTTCTTCCTGGCGAGGCGCTCCTCGGCGCGCATGACGAGGTGGTCGAGCAACGTGGTGGCGGTGGCCGGGTGATCGCCGAGCCAGAGCTCGAAGCGGTCCTTGACCGCCGCCTCGACCAGCCGGGCCACCTCGGGCGAGACGAGGCGCTCCTTGGTCTGGCCCTGGAATTGCGGGGTCTTGTAGAAGAGCGAGACGAGGATGGCGGCACCGCCGGTGATGTCGTCGGCGGTGAGCAGCGAGGCCTTCTTGTAGCCGGTGCGCTCGGCGTGGCCGCGGAGTGCCTTGAGCAAAGCCGAGCGGAAGCCCTGCTCGTGGGTGCCGCCCAGGGCCGTCGGCACGGTGTTGCAGTAGAAGCCGGCATAGGCTTCCTCGTCGATCGGCCAGGCCGCCGCCCATTCGATCCGGCCGCTGCCGTCGCCGAGGTCGGTCTCGCCGGCGAAGGGCTCGTCGACGACGATGTCGCGGCCCTCGAGCAGGGCCTTCAGGAAGTCGGTGAGGCCGGCCGGGAAGTGAAAGGTCTCCTTGTCCGGCGTCGGCCGGCCCTGGACGAGGGCGGGATCGCAGGACCAGCGGATCTCGACGCCGCGGAAGAGATAGGCCTTGGAGCGGGCCATGCGGTGCAGGCGCTCGGGCTCGAAGACGAGCCTGTCGCCGAAGATCTCGGGGTCGGGGACGAAGGAGATGGTGGTGCCGCGGCGGTTGGCGACCGCACCCTCGGCCGTCGGGGGGCCGAGCGGGGCGCCCTTCGCATAGCGCTGGCGCCAGAGCGACTTGCTGCGCGCCACCTCGACCTCCAGCTCGAGGGCGAGCGCGTTGACGACCGAGACGCCGACGCCGTGCAGGCCGCCCGCGGTCTGGTAGGCCTTGTTCGCGAACTTGCCGCCCGAGTGAAGCGTGGTGAGGATGACCTCGAGGGCACTCTTGGTCGGGAACTTGGGGTGCGGGTCGACCGGGATGCCGCGGCCGTTGTCGCGCACGGTGACGCGGTTGCCCTGGGCGAGCTCGATCTCGATCCGGCTGGCGAAGCCGGCGACGGCCTCGTCCATGGCGTTGTCGAGCAGCTCGGCGACGAGGTGGTGCAGGGCACCGCCGTCGGTGCCGCCGATATACATGCCTGGCCGGCGGCGGACGGGCTCGAGGCCTTCGAGCACCTCGATCTGGTCGGCGTTGTAGTCGTCGGCGGCGGGCTTCATGCGGGTCAGGTCGAGCAGGTCGGACATGGGCTGGCTGAAAGGCTCCGGCGGCTTGACCCAGGGGGGTCGGGTCGGCAATCAGCTTCTATCCGAGGTGGAGGGGCCAGGACAATGCAGGGGACGACGAAGGCGGAGGAGCGTGTCCCTGCGGCCATGCCGGCGGTGCGCGCCCTGGCGATGCCGGCCGACACCAATCCATCCGGCGACATCTTCGGCGGCTGGCTGCTCGCCCAGATGGACGTGGCCGGCGGGATCGTCGCCTATGAGCGGGCGGGCGGGCGCGTGGCGACCGTGGCGATCGACGGCATGACCTTCCACCAGCCGGTCTATGTGGGCGACGTGGTGAGCTGCTATGCCGAGGTGGCGCGGACGGGGCGCACCTCGCTGACGCTGCAGGTCGAGGTCTGGGTGCAGCGGGCCAGGACCGGCGAGCCGATGAAGGTGACCGAAGGCCGCTTCACCTACGTGGCGATCGGCGCCGATGGCAAGAAGCGGCCCTTGCCGGAGCGGCCTTGAGCGTCGGCTTCGAGCTGCTGGCGGAGGATGGCGCCGCCCGGCGGGGCCGGCTGCGGACGGCGCACGGGATGGTCGAGACGCCCGCCTTCATGCCGGTCGGCACGGCCGCCACGGTGAAGGCGATGACCGTCGAGATGGTCGAGGCGACGGGGGCGGAGATCATCCTCGGCAACACCTATCATTTGATGCTGCGCCCCGGGGCCGAGCGGATCGCCGGACTGGGCGGGCTGCACCGCTTCATGCGCTGGCCCGGCCCGATCCTCACCGACAGCGGCGGCTTTCAGGTCATGTCGCTCGCCAGGATCCGCAAGCTGGACGAGCGGGGCGTGGTCTTCGCCTCGCATCACGACGGCAGCCGGCACGAGCTGACGCCCGAGCGCAGCATCGAGATCCAGGACCTGCTCGGTGCCGACATCACCATGCAGCTCGACGAGTGCCTGGCGCTGCCGGCGCCGGCGGGGGAGGTGGAGCGGGCGATGCGGCTGTCGCTGCGCTGGGGCGAGCGCTCGAAGGCCGCCTTCCGGCCGAGGGAGGGCCACGGTCTCTTCGGCATCGTCCAGGGCGGCACCGACGCCGGGCTCAGGCGGGCCTCGGCCGAGGGCCTGGTCGACATCGGCTTCGACGGCTACGCGCTCGGCGGCCTCGCCGTCGGCGAGCCGCAGGCGGTGATGTTCGAGACCATCGAGGCGACCGTGCCGCATCTGCCGGAAGACCGGCCGCGCTACCTGATGGGTGTGGGCAAGCCGCTCGACATCCTGGGTGCCGTGCTGCGCGGCGTGGACATGTTCGACTGCGTGCTGCCGACGCGCTCTGGGCGGACCGGGCAGGCGTTCACCCGTTTCGGGTCGGTGAACCTCAGGAATGCCCGCCATGCCGACGATCCGCGACCGCTCGACGAGTCGTCCGACTGCCCGGCGGCGCGCGACTATTCCAGGGCCTATCTGCACCACCTCGTGCGCTCGGGCGAGATCCTGGGGGCGATCCTGCTCACCTGGAACAACCTGCATTTCTACCAGGCGACGATGCGGGGCGTGCGCGCCGCGATCGAGGCGGGCGAGGCCATGGCCTTCGCCGAGCGCTTCGCCGAGGGGCAGGCGAGGGGCGACATCCCGCCCCACGCCGGCTGAGCCGCCGGGTTGACGCCGCCCCGCCGTTGTCGGATAGCACGGCCCGGGCGCCTCTAGCTCAATTGGCAGAGCAGCGGACTTTTAATCCGCGGGTTCTGGGTTCGAGTCCCAGGGGGCGCACCATTTCAATGACTTAGCCCGGTTGAATTTGGGGCGCGTGTGACTCTCGTGGGGTCGCGTGCAACTGTTCTGGTCGGATTCGGGTCGAACTGGGGCGAGCGCCGGGGCCGGCCCGGCGGGCCGATAACCTGCGGTGGAATGCTCGGCGTTTCAGCCTGTGTTGCGTCGCAAATTCACGGCTCGCGGGGCCGGTGGTCCTCGAGCTTGGTGATCGCCGACCGGGCCAGGCTGCGCGTCCGGGGGAGATAGGTCTCGATGATGCGGGCGCAGTAGTCGATCGCATGGCCGGATATGCTGGCGATCTCCGGCACCGTGCAGCCGGCTTCGGCGAGCCGCACGATCGCCGTCCGGCGCAAGTCCTGGAAGCGCCGGTCCTCGATGCCGGCGGCCTTGCGAGCGGCGGCGAACCGGTGGCGGAAATGGTCGGCCGTCCAGGGCAGGCGGATCGGGCCGGCCGGCCGGCCGCCGGGCACGCGCAAAGGCTCCCTCGTGCAGATCATCGGGCCGGCGCGCGGCGTCTCGGCCAGCACGCGGGCGAGCCGGGCCGCCACCGGGATCTCCAGCAAGGCACCCGTCTTGCCCTGCTCGAGGCGGATCACCTCGCCGTCATAGGCGGACCAGGGCAAGGCAAGGAGGTCGCCCTGGCGCTGTGCCGTGTAGACGGCGAGCAGATAGACCAGCGCCAGGTCGGGCCCGCAGACCTCGAGAAAGCGCCGCTCCTGGTCGTGGCGCCAGAGCTGGCGCCGAGGCCGCTCCCGGTACTGGCGGAAGGCGAGCGCCGGGTTGTCGGCCATGATGCCCTCGCGCACGGCGAAAGAGCAGAGCAGCCGGAAAACCCGTAGCACATGGTTCGCCTGGCTCGGCGTCGCGGCAAAGGATCGTTTCAACGCCTGGACGACGCGGGGCTTGAGCTCGCGGGTGCGCGCGTCGCCGATCCGAAGCGCGATGATCTCGAGCCGGTGGCCGTAGTCGCGCCGCGTGCTCGGCGCCAGCAGCAGATAGTCGTCGTGCGCCTTGTAGGCGGCGATCAGGTGGCGAAGCGTGCCGGGCCGGGCGCGGTCGAACACGCCTTGCGCCATGGTGAGCCGGTAGCGATCGACCTCGCGGTTGTGCGCCTCGCACTCGGCCAGGGCTCGCGAGCGGTCGTCGGA
The DNA here is from genome assembly GCA_020638495.1 of Geminicoccaceae bacterium. Lineage (GTDB taxonomy): Bacteria > Pseudomonadota > Alphaproteobacteria > Geminicoccales > Geminicoccaceae > SLRI01. Next base: position 4,905 of record JACKIN010000027.1, read on the forward strand.
AAGCCGCCGGTCCCTGAAACCGAGCTTGCGGAGCGATGCCGACGGGCGCCAGTAGAGCCGGATGCTACCGTCGCGATTTGGCCGCTCGTGGAAGTGGCGCGGTGCCGGCACTCTCGAGCCTCTCGATCAAAGCATCTTCCCGGCCCATAGCTTCCAACGTGTCGAGCCGACCGGACAACTGCGATTCGACCAGCACGCCCGACCAGCGCGGGCCGTCGGGATATTGCCGGTCCGGCGCCGGCACATGCCCGCCGCGCAGCGCCTTCTCGAAGTCGCGCCAGCGGCGGAAGCCGAGCAGATAGGCGAGCTCGATCTCGTTCAGATAGCGTTGCACGGCGTTTCATTCCGGGGGGCGGGGCGTTTCATGGGCGGCGCTTCTGGCGGATCAGGCGCTCGAGGAAATCGAGCACGGCAGGACCGGCCCGGGGATGCGCCATCAAGGCGACGCGCTCGGCCTCGGTGAGGGCGCGCAGACCCGGATCGCAGAACATCAGGAGCTCGCCACAGACGCCACAGACGCCGATGGTGCCGGCATCCGCCGGGCCGTCGTCGGTGAGCTCGCTCAAATTGGCGTTCAGCACGGCGCGGCACCTGGGGCAGTGGTCGCGCTCGTCGCTCACCGGTGGCGCCCCGGGTGATTGTTGGTCGGGTCCATGCTGGCGGCGGCGCGGCGGTGGTAGCCCTGGCGCTGCCGGACCAGCCGGCGGGCGTGGCGCATGGCGTCGATCACGCCCTGCACCTCCTCCGGGGTGAGGCAGGCGGCGCCGGCGAGCTGAAACTCGCCGCTCGGGCCGGGCCGGCCGATCTCGATCAGCACCGATCGGTCGAGCGGCCGGACGATCAGCGTGTCGGGCGCGCCGACGATCCGGAAATACGGCGGCTCGCCTCTCACGATCGCGGCTCCTCGGCGGGGGCGGGCGGCTGCCCGAGCCGCACATGCGGGTCGTCGTCCCGCCATTCGCTCGGGTCGATGGTCAAGAACGGCTGGCCGGCCCTGAACATAACGAGGTCGACCGGATAGCCGCCCTGCTCGGCCAGGGCCAAGGCGCTGTCGCGCGCCAGAAGGGCGTCCTCGAACCGCACGAAAACCAGCCGGGCCGACTTGTCGGTGAAATTGAGCAAGGGGGTGCTTAGGTCGGGGGCGCGGATCAGCCAGGCATAGAGCGGGCCGGCGCTCACGACGGCCGCCGGCGCAGCATGGCGCGAAGCTCGGCGGCGACGCGGCGGCCTTCCTCGAGCTTCTCCGGGTCGGTGGCGGTCATCATCAGCGTCCTGCAAAGATCGGCGGCGAGGCGCTCGGCGCTGTCCCGGGTCTCCTCCTCCGTGTCCCGCTGGCAGGCGGTGGTCTGCACGATGATGGCGAGCACCTCGACCAGCGTTGCGGCGGCGAGGCCGGGCGACTGCGTTCGGGCGAGGATGAAAGAGCGAAGCTCCTCGCGAAAGCCGCTGACGCGCCCATACCAGCCGGCGCCGTGCCGGGCCGTGATCGCGGCCTCCATCGAAGGCGGGTCGCCGCTCACAGCCGGCCCGGCGCCTCGCCGGCGCGGATCAGGTTCACGAAGAGATAGGGGCGGCTCTCGCGGCGGCTGCCGGCGAACCGGTTGCGCCAGTCGCGGGCCTCCTCGAGGTCGTCGAAGGTCATGCACTGGCCGTCGATGATGACGGCGTAGCGGATGCCGGCGGCGGTCCGCCGGGCGTAGATGTTGAGGGCGACCGTCTCGGCGAAGGGTGCGGCGGCGCGGCGCTCGGCGGCGCGGCGCTCCGCGGCGGCGGCGGCCTGCCGGTTGCGCTCGATCGCGGCCAGCCGGCGGCGCTCCTTCGCGGCGGCCTCGGCCTGCCTCGCCCGCTCCTCGGCGGCCTCGCGGCGCTCCCTGGCGCGGCGCTGTGCCTGTCGCTGCCGTTCCTTCTCCCGCTCGAGGGCGGCGAGGGCGAGGGGGGTCATGGCGGCGGCGCCGGCATGTGCTGGCCGGCGGCGACCAGCCGCTCGGCGAGGTCGGCCGTGGCTTCCATGGCGATCCGGACCGCCCGCCCGGCGATCTCGGCGGCGAGGTCGGACTCCTCGTTGTCGAGGCTCATGCGCGCATAGAAGCCGGCGAGGCACCGTTGCAGGGCGAGGCCGAGGACCAGCCGGCCGAAAGGGTCGTCGGCGGTCGCCTCGTCGGTGGTCGCCATGACCAGCTCGGCGAGGCGCATGGCGCGGCGCAGCACGGCGTCGAGTTCGGCCGGGTCGGCCGGCGGCTCGAGGCTGTCCACCATGGCGAGGGCGATCATCGAAGGCGCCGCTGCTCGAGGGCGGCGCGGCGCTCGGCCCGGATGGCGACGCGCACCCGCACGGCGGCGCGGGTGCCGAGCTCGGTCATCAGGCGCTCCATCCGCACCGGGTCCGTCCCGTGCAGCCGGGCGAGGTCGAGGGCGGCCTCCTCGAGGGCGTCGAAGAGGTCGGCCAGGATGGCCTCCGTCGTCGGGCGGCTCGGTGCATCGTTCACGGGGCGCGCTTCCTGAACGGCCACGGGCGGCGGCCCTTGGCGGATCGGGGGGGCGTCGGCGGGTCGAGCCGGTCGAGCCGGGCGGGATAGGCCGGCCAGTGGCCACGCTCGAGCCCGGCGCGCCATGCGGCGGCGGCGTTCTCGTAGCCGGTGAGCGCGCGTTTGAGGAGCCGGTCGCCGGGCTCGATCAGGATCACGGCGAAGGGCGGGCGAACCTCCTGCACCACATAGGCGAAGCGATGCCGCCGGCCGGTGAGGGCGAGGGCGGCCTTGCGGTAGTGGATGGGCTGGATGGCGGCCACCGGGTCGCGGGCGGCGTTGGCGCGCCAGCGGCCGAGCGGCAGGGCCGTCGTCTTGTAGTCCCATACCGTCGCGGTCCTTCGGTCGAGCCAGTCGAACCGGGCGCGGCGCCAGATCCCGCCCTCCTGCCAGAAGCCCGAAAGCTCGGCCTCGCCGGCGCCGGCCTCGAACACGTCGGCAAGCCGGGCCTGCGCCAGAAAGCGGCGAAGCTCGGCCAGCATCCGCGCCATCGCCGGCCAGTCGGCCGCCAGCACGGGGATGCGGCCGGCCGCGCGGGCCTCGGCGCGGGCGGCCTGCGCTGCCCTGGTGCGCCAGTCGGCGGCGTCGATCGTCTGGATCCGGCTCTCGCCACCCAAGAGCAATTCGTGCATGGCGGCGCCGCGGTCGATCGCCTTCGATTCCGGGCCGATCGGGTCGAGGGTGAGCCGGGGGTGCGCTTCCTTCGCATGGGCCGGGCTCTGGTCGACGATCAGCCGGGCGAGGCTCGAGGACAGAGACGGCGCCGGGGCGGGGTCGGCATGGTAGGCGGCGGCGGCCATGCGGTAGAGGCCGGGGGCGGCGACGGTGGCGCTCACCGGCCGGGCTCCGGCAGCGTATCGGAGTGCTCGTCCGTGTCGATTTCTGTCGGGCTGGCGTCGCCCTCGGTGCCGAAATGGGCGTCGAGCTCGGCGTCGATCATCGCCAGATACTCGGCCTCGGTGACGATCGCGCCGCCGACGACCCGGTGCTCGCCCGAGGCGAGCAGAGCGGCGAGCTCGGCGGCGGCGATGCTGGCAGGCGTGTCGGTCATGGCGGCGGCTCCCGTGTTGTGGGAACACGCTACGTTTTGTAGAG
>JACKIN010000028.1 GCA_020638495.1 Geminicoccaceae bacterium
GGGCCCACCGGCCCGCCATTACGAGGGAGAAAAGGGGTCAGCGACTGTCTTGGCCTGTCAAGCTGCTTACCAGCGTGTTGACGAAATCCGCCTGATCGTGATTCGGTGACAGCGGGATGGCGGGGAGGGACGGCATGGCGTTGGGTCGGCAGTCAGAGCGGCAGAGCGAGCTATTGCTGAGCTGGTCAGAGCTGCCACGGTCGCAGGGTCATCCGTTTTATGACCGGCTGGAGGAGATCCTGCGTGCTGCCGGTTTTGACCGGCATGTCGAGACGCTCTGCCAGCCGCATTATTCGTCGGCGGCCCGGGGTCGCAAGTCGCTGCCGCCCGGGCGCTACTTCCGCATGCTGCTGGTGGGCTACTTCGAGGGAATCGACAGTGAGCGGGGGATCGAGTGGCGTTGTGCGGACAGCCTGAGCCTGCGCGAGTTCCTGCTGTTGGCGAGCCGGGAGGGCGTGCCGGATCACTCCTGGCTGTCGCGGACCCGCTCGCGTCTGCCCTTGGAGGTGCATGACGAGGTCTTCGCCTGGGTGCTGCAGCGGCTGGCCGAGCACGGGCTGATCAAGGGCGCGCGGATCGGGGTCGATGCCTCGACCATGGAGGCGCATGCGGCGCTGCGGGCCATCGTTCGCCGGGAGACGGGCGAAGGCTACCGGGAGATGCTGAAGCGGCTCGCAGTCGAGAGCGGCATCGAGACGCCGACCGCGGACGACCTGATCCGGCTCGATCGCAAGAGGCCCGGCAAGAAGCTGTCGAACGAGGACTGGGAGAGCCCGACCGACAGTGATGCCCGCATCGCCCGGATGAAGGACGGCCGCACCAGGCTGGCCTACAAGCCCGAGCATGCCGTCGATCTCGACACCGGCGCCGTTCTCGCTGCTCCCGTCCATCACGCCGACCGCGGCGATGCCAAGACCCTGCCGAAGACGATCGATAAGACCATCCGGAACCTGGCAGCGATCGAACGCGCACCAACGACCGAGGCGCCCGCGGAACTGGTCGCCGACAAGGGCTACCACAGCCGTGATGGCCTGAAAGAACTCCACGACAGCCCCTGGAAAACCCGCATCGCCGAGCCGACACCACCGACCGGCAAGGGTGGCATCCTGCGTTGGCATGGCGACGACCAGGCCAGAAACGCCGTTTACGGCAACCGCCGCCGGCTGCTCTCCGGCGTTGCCAAGCAAGCCTTCAAGCTCAGAACCGAGATTGTCGAGCGCGCCTTCGCGCTGACCCTCGACCGCGGCGGCATGCGCCGAACCTGGCTGCGTGGTCGCGACAACGTCCAAAAACGCTACCTGATCCACATCGCCGGCTACAATCTGGGGTTGATCATGCGGCTTCTCACCGGCTCCGGCACCCCAAGGCGCTGGGCGGGCGCGAATCCATGGCTGTTCTGGCTCTCGATGCCGCTCGATGCCGATCACCGAGCCCTCTGGCTCGCGATCGTCCCCCAGAACGAGCCATCACCGGTCGCGACCGCAGTCTTCGTGATCGGACTCGAGGGTCGCTGAAACTCGCAATTCCGCAACACGCTG
>JACKIN010000003.1 GCA_020638495.1 Geminicoccaceae bacterium
TGCTCCAGATAGGCTTGCCCGAGCATGCCGGATCGGGGTGAACGGAATGTTAAGATACCGCCAAGGCACGCTCGAGCAGCATCGGCACATGGCGGGTGTGGCGGGCGGGGTCGAAGAGGTCGGCCAGGCTCTTCTCGTCGAGCACGGCGGTGATCCTCGGATCGACCTCGAGCAGGTCGAGGAGCGGCTCCTCGTTCTCCCAGGCACGCATGGCGCTCGCCTGGACCAGCTCGTAGGCCGCCTGCCGCCCCATGCCGGCATCGACCAGTGCCAGCAGCACCGTCTGGCTGTTGAAGAGGCCGTGGGTGGCATCGAGGTTGCGGCGCATGCGCTCGGGGTGGACGACCAGCCGGTCCATGAGGCCGGCGAGCCGGGCCAGCGCGAAATCGGCGAGGATGCAGGAATCCGGCAGCATGACGCGCTCGACCGAGCTGTGCGAGATGTCGCGCTCGTGCCAGAGCGCCACGTTCTCGAGCGCCGGCACGACGGCGGCGCGGATCATCCGGGCGAGGCCGGTGAGGTTCTCCGACAGCACCGGGTTGCGCTTGTGCGGCATGGCCGAGCTGCCCTTCTGCCCGGCGTGGAAGAACTCCTCGACCTCGCGCACCTCGCTGCGCTGGAGGTGGCGGATCTCGGTCGCGAGGTGCTCGATCGAGCCCGCGATCTGGGCGAGCGCACAGGCGAAGGCGGCGTGCCGGTCGCGCGGGATGACCTGGGTGGAGACGGGCTCGACCCGCAGGCCGAGCTTGCCGGCGACCCTCGCCTCGATCGCGGGGTCGATATTGGCGAAGGTGCCGACCGCGCCGGAGATGGCGCAGGTCGAGACGTCCTCGATGGCGGCGAGCAACCGCTGGCGCTGCCTTGCGAAGGCGGCATGGAAGCCAGCGAGCTTGAGGCCGAAGGTGGTGGGCTCGGCATGGATGCCGTGGCTGCGGCCGATGCAGACGTCCATGGCATGCTCGCGTGCCCGGCGGGCCAGCACGGCGAGGAGGGCGTCGAGATCGGCGAGGACGAGCTGGCCAGCCTCGCGGAGCTGCAGGGCGAGCGTCGTGTCGAGGAGGTCGGACGAGGTCATGCCGAGATGCAGGAGCCGGGCATCAGCGCCGCACAGATTCTCGACATGGGTCAGGAACGCGATGACATCGTGGCGGGTGGTGGCCTCGATCGCCTCGACCGCCGCCGCGTCGATCAGCCGATCCCGGGCCTGCTCCGTCGCCGTGCGCAGGCGGGCCACCGCCTCGCCATCGATCTGGCCCAGGCCGGCCATGGCCTCGGCGACCAGGAGCTCGATCTCGAGCCAGAGCTCAAGGCGGCGCTCCGGGGCGAAGACGGCGACCATCTGCGGCCGGCTGTAACGGGGGATCATCCGGGACTCCAGGCGGGGGCGGGCATTCTCTTAGCAGCGACCGGACCGAACCGGAAGATCGCCGCCGGAGGCAAGGTGACGATCCGCCTTGGCCAAGTGGCCACGCCAGCATTACAAACCAGCGATCATGACCGCCGCACCACCCGCCCGCCCGGTTCCCGCCGCGACTCCGCAAGCGGACCGGCGGCGCCGCCTGCCGCTGAGCTGGTTTCTGGCGGCGGTCATCGGCCTCGCCATGCTGGTCGCCATGGCGCTGCTGCTCTGGCTCACCCTCGGCACCGCGCGCGACAACACGCTGCAGCTCCTGCGGGACAAGGCGCAGCTCGTGCTGACGCTGGTGCGGGCGCGCACCAACCAGTTCCTCGAGCCGGCGGAAGCGCTGGCCGGCGATGTCGCCCGGCGCATCGAGCGCGGCGAGATCAACACCGCGGACCAGTCGGCGCTGGTCCAGGCGCTCGGCTATGCGCTGTCCGCCGCGCCACAGATCAATGCGGCCGTCTATGTCGACGCGGAGGGCTGGCTCGTCAGCGTCTTCCGCGACCGCGAGACCGGCCGCCTCGGGTCGTCCTTCGAGGACTGGCAGGCGGACGCGGCGGTCAAGGCGGCGGTCGCCCAGCTGCATCTCGACAGCGAGCCGCAGCCGCACTGGGGTGAGCCTTTGTTCAGCGCCGGCGCCGCCGCGACGCTGGTCTATTTCGCCCATCCGGTGCGCGAGCGCGACGGCGACCTCGGCATCGTCGTCGCCACGACCACGGTCCAGGATCTCTCGACCTTCATCGGCTCGATCGACACGCCGGGCACGATCGGCACCTTCATCCTCTACGGGCGCGACAAGGTGCTGGCCCACCCGCGGCTGCGCGTCGCCAGCGAGCTGATGACCGCGGACGCGCCGCTGCCGAGCCTCGCCGAGATCGGCGATCCCGCTTTGGCGGCAATCTGGGCACCCGGCTGGGAGGAGCGGCGCATCGCCGATCTGGATATCCCGGCCCATGGGTCGAGGGACGATTCCGACAGCTACGTCTACCTCTACGACGAGCTCACCACCGCCCGCGACACACCTTGGGTGATCGGCGGCTATTTCCGCGCCGAGGACCTCGGCCGGGAATGGCGGCGGTTGAATGTGGTCACGGGCATAGCCGCGGCACTCCTCGTGCTCAGCCTCGGCGGGGCGGTCCTGATCGCCCGCCTGCTGGCCGGGCCGGCGACGCAGATCGCCGACACGGCGCGGGCGATCAGCGCGCTTCAGCTCGATCGGATCGAGCCCCTCGCCGGCTCGCGCATCCGCGAGCTCGACGATGCGGAGCACTCGCTCAACGCTATGGTCGCGGCCCTCCGCTCCTTCGTGCGCTACCTGCCGAGCGACCTCGTGCACTATGTGCTGCGCCACCCGGAGCGGGATATCGGCAAGCCGCAGCTCAGGTCGATGACCATCCTCTTCACCGACATCTCGGGCTTCACCACACTGGCGGAGAACCTGGAGCCGGCGGCCGTGGGGGCTCTGCTCAATGCCCATTTCGCCGATCTCGAGGCGTGCATCCGCGGCACGGGAGGCACCATCGACAAGTATCTGGGCGACGGACTGCTGGCCTTCTGGGGCGCACCGGAGCCGCTCGCCGACCATCAGCGGCGGGCGGTCGAGGCAGCGCTCGCCATGGCCGAGGCCACCAGTCGGCGCAACGCCGAGGTGGCGCTGCCGCTGCGCCTGCGGATCGGCATCGCCGCGGGCGAGATCCTGGTCGGCGATCTGGGTGCTCCGACCCGGATGAACTACACGGTGATCGGCGATTCGGTGAACCTCGCCCAGCGCCTGCTCGAGATCGGGCACAGCGCCGCCCCGGCGCACGAGACGGTGATCGTGACCACCGCCGAATGCATCGCCGCGATCGAGCCACCGCCCAGGACCCGGCCACTCGGCCAGCACGTCATTCGCGGCCGGGCCGGCGCCGTCGAGCTGGTCGAGGTGTTGCCGCCGACCACCCTGCCGTGACGCCGGCCGCCTCGGCCCTCGGCTGGATCGGCCGCCAGTCCAGCCCGCTCTTCTTCGTCGCCGTCTTCGCCGGGGTGCTGCTGCCACCTTTGGCCCGGCTGCTGCAGCCGCTGCTGCTGCCGGCGATCCTCCTGCCCTTCGTCGTGGCCCTGGTGCGGCTCGATCTCGCAGCGCTCGGCCGCCAGGCGAGGCGCCCGTGGCTCGCGCTCGGCCTCGTGCTGTGGTCGCTGGTCGGCTGCCCCTTCCTCGTTGCCCTGGTGCTCCAATCCCTGCCGCTCGACCCGGATATCGCGGCCCTCCTCGTGACGACCGCCGCCTGCGCACCGCTCATGGCGTCCGGAGCGCTGGCGCTGCTGCTCGGCCTCGACGTGGCACTGGCGCTCCTCGTCGTCGTGCCGGCGACCGCGCTCGTGCCGTTCACCGTGCCGCCCCTGGCGCTGGGCCTCGCCGGCATCGCCATCGATCTCCCGGCAGCAGCCCTCGCCTTGCGTCTGGCGCTCATGGTGCTGGGCTCGGCGGCGCTCGCCGCGCTGGTGCGCCGATGGCTCGGGCCCGAACGGCTCGTGACTGCCCGGCCGGGTCTCGACGGGCTCGCCGTCCTCGGCTTCGTCGTCTTCGCCGTCGGCGTGATGGACGGGTTCACGATGACCGCCCTCGCCCGCCCGGCCCTGGTCGGCGGCATCGTCGTCGCCGTATTCGCGCTCAATCTCGGCCTGCAGGCGATCACCGTGCTGGCCCTGCTGCCGTTCCTGCCGCTGCGCACGGCGCTGACGGCCGGGCTGGTCGCCGGCAACAACAATCTCGGGCTGATCCTGGCGGCGGTGATCGACACCGCCCCGCCGGCGATGCTCATCTTCGTGGCGACCGCCCAGTTTCCGATCTATCTCCTGCCCATCGTCCAGCGGCCGCTCTATCGCCGCTGGCTCGCTTCGGAGCCGCCCGCATGACGCCGAGAGAAGTGCTCGACTTCTGGTTCGATCCAGCCAACCAGCCTTTCTGGTTCAAGAAGAGCGCGGCCTTCGACGAGGCCGTGCGGCACCGGCTCGGCGATGCCCATGCGGCAGCCGCGGCGGGCCGGCTGGACGACTGGCGGGCGACGCCCGAGGGGGCGCTGGCGCTGGTCATCCTGCTCGACCAGGTGCCGCGCAACATTCATCGGGGCACTGCCCGGGCCTTCGCCACCGATGATGCGGCGCTGGCGGTTGCTGCCGCGGCCATCGACGACGGCTTCGGCCGGGGGCTCGACAAGGACCAGCGTCTCTTCCTCTATCTGCCGCTCGAGCATTCTGAAAAGCTCGCGGACCAGGAGCGATCGGTGGCGCTGTTCACGGAGCTCGGCGATGCGCGGCTGACCGACTACGCGGTCCGGCATCGCGACATCGTCGCCCGCTTCGGCCGCTTTCCGCATCGCAACGCCCTGCTCGGCCGCGCCTCGACGGAGGAGGAGATCAGCTTCCTCGAGGGGCCGAACTCGTCCTTCTGACGCCCTGCCCCGTCAGCCGAGACGCAGCCGCTCCGCGCAGGACCGGCGGAACGTCTCGCTCTGCACGAGCCGGGCGAGGAACTCCTCGACCGCCAGCTCGGGCGCCACGCGCTTGTGGGCGAAGCGCATGACCGCCGGCTGGATGAGCGCCGGCCAGGGGCAGCCCGACGTCGCGACCTCGGCGAGCCGGATCGGCGAACCCTGATGCAGCAGGGCACCGGCCCGGCTGACATAGGCGCCGACGAGCGCGGGTGCGGCCATGTCGTCGTCGTCGTGCTCGAGCCGCAGGTCCGTGGATTCGACATAGTCGTAATTGACGCCGATCGCCTCGGTCTGGTGCATCCGGGCGAGCTGCTCCGGGTCGAGCCAGGTCACGGCGACGAAGGCGACCGCCCCCGGATGCCGGTGCAGGGTCGCCGGCAGGGCGCCGTAGCGGCTGAAATGCGCCGAGTAGACGACCACATGGTCGAGCAGCACGGCCCGGCTGACCGGGATATGGCCGGTGTGGCCGGCGAACTTGCGACGGAGCTGGGCCGGCGCCGCGTTCGAGCCGAGGGCCAGGACGGGCGTGCGGCCGTCCACGGCGAAGGCCGGCGGCTCGCCGTCGGCCGCGAAGACGAAGCGCTCGAGCGGCGCTGCGTAGGGATAGTCGGCCGCGCGCGGCAGCCCGAGCTCCTCGCCGACCGTCGCCATGATCCCGCTCCAGCAACATCACCTCGCCCGGCAGGCGCCCGATCGACCTCCTGCCGACGTCGGTTCTACTCAGAGTGTAACCCACCGCGCCGAGCCGGGCAATCGACGGGATCAACCTCACCTGCGCCCGATCCCCATGATCGCGGCATTCACATAGGCCCCGAGCACCAGGATGATCGATGTGATGTAAAAGAAGATCAGGGCGATCACGACGCTAGCCATGCTGCCATACGTGACACTGTAGCTCGCAAAGCTGGCGAGATAGGTCGAGAAGCCGGTGCCCGCCACCATAAGCACGAGCACGGTGAAGACGACGCCCGGCAGGATGTCGCGCACATGGTGCCGCCGGTTCGGCAGCCAGCGGTGCAGGACGACGAGGGTGACGAACAGGATGGCGATCGCCACCACGTTGCGGGCGACCGTCCATACCAGTCGGTAGGCGAAGCCGAGGTCGATCCACCAAGTCAGCAGGTTCCACAGGATCGGCCCGAAGACCACCAGCACCGACATCGCCGGCACCAGGAGAATTGCCAGCATGACGAAGAAGAAGGTCTGCAGCCGGCGCATCCAGAACGGCCTGAAGCGCGACACGCGATAGGCGCGGTTGAACGCGAGGCGGATAGCCTCGATGCCACTCGAGGCGGCCCAGAGCATCATCAGGATACTGAATCCGAGAAACCCGGCGCGCCGCCCGACCACGACCTCGGCCACGGCCGGCTCGAGCGTCTCCGCCACCTCGCCGGGCATGCTGTCGAACATGAGGGCGACGATGCGCTCGAGGTCGGCCTGCGTGCCGAGGAAGCTGGCGAGCGAGGTGAGAAAGATCAGGAACGGGAAGAGCGCCAAAAGCGCCGTGAACGAAAGGTGGCCGGCCATGACGAAGCCGTCCTCGTCCGACATCCGCTTGCCCGCCCGGCCGAGCAGCGCGATCCCGCGGCCCAGTCGTCGGTGCAGAGCGGGCTTGCCGGCCCGTTCCGCTCCCCTGCCCTCGACCGCCGTTTCCGCCATGCGAAGCTTTCCATCACCGTCTGGATCGCCGGCAGATTGGCCCGCACCTCGCCGGTCTGGCAAGCGGCGCCAAGCCGGCACGGGGCAGGCCAGGCTGACAGGCCGCCAAGCTCCGGCTACGCTCTCCCTCACATTGTTCGCATCAAACGGCGAAAGGAAACGCCATGGCCCGAGCCCTCTGGCTGCGCAAGACCGAAACGGGGCAGACCGTCGAGATTGGCCCGATCACCGAGGCCGACCTGCCCGATGGCGAGGTCCTGGTCGACGTCGCCTGCTCGACCCTGAACTTCAAGGACGCGCTGGCGATCACCGGCAAGGCGCCGATCGTCCGATCCTGGCCAATGGTGCCGGGCATCGATTTCGCCGGCACGGTCAAGGCGAGCCGGCACGCCGCCTGGCAGCCGGGCGACTCCGTGATCCTCAATGGCTGGGGCACCGGCGAGACGCGGCTCGGTGGGCTCGCCGAGATCGCCCGGGTGCCCGGCGACTGGCTGGTGCCGCTGCCCGAGGGCTACAGCCTCGCCGATGCCATGGCGATCGGCACGGCAGGCTACACGGCGATGCTCGCCGTGCTGCGCCTCGAGGCAGCGGGCATCGAGCCGGGTTCGGGCCCGCTGCTGGTCACCGGGGCAATGGGCGGGGTCGGCAGCGTTGCCATCCTGCTGCTGGCACAGGCGGGCTTCGAGGTCTGGGCGCTGACCGGGCGGCCGGCCGAGGCGGAGCACCTGAAGAATCTGGGTGCTGCCGGCATCGTGCCGCGCGAGGAGCTCGCTTCGCCCGGCAAGCCGCTCGTCCGGGAGCGGTGGGCCGGCGGCATCGATGCGGCCGGCAGCCACGTCCTGGCCAACCTGCTGGCCGCCACGAAATATGGTGGGACCGTCGCCGCCTGCGGTCTCGCCGCCGGCATGGACCTGTCGATGACGGTTGCCCCGTTCATCCTGCGCGGCGTGACGCTCGCCGGCATCGACAGCGTCTACGTGCCGAATCTACAGCGCCGGCAGGCCTGGCACCGGCTTGCCCGCGACCTGCCGGCGGGTCGGCTCAGGGAGATCAGCCGCAGCATTCCGCTCGACGAGGTCGTCGCCGCGGCGGCGGAATTGCTGGCTGGTCGGGTGCGCGGCCGGCTGGTCGTGACGCTCGGCAACTGACCCCACGGGGATGTCTCGCCACACACGAATCAAAGCCCGCTTGCTTCATGACGGGAATGGCATTCATAATGCATGGCGAGCAAGGTTGCTCACTGGGCAAAGGGCCGGGGGTCGAATCGGCGCTACCAGCACGATCGGAGGACAAGGATGCCAGTCGGCACCGTCAAGTGGTTCAACAGCACCAAGGGTTACGGCTTCATTCAGCCGGAAAGTGGCGGTGCGGACGTCTTCGTTCACATCTCGGCCGTCGAGCGGGCCGGGATGAGCAGCCTGAACGAAGGCCAGCGGGTCTCCTACGAGGAGCAGCTCGATCCGCGGCGCGGCAAGAAGTCGGCCGAGAACCTGAAGCCGGCCTGACCGGCGCGGCAACGGCGGTATGATACGAAGGCACCGGGCGACCGGTGCCTTCTTTTCTGTGTGCCACCGGTCGCGCCTCGCATCGCGGCATTACGGTTGAGTGTGCGCCATGCCCAGCCCGGCCATGGCCAGCCCCGCCGTGCGCGGCAACAGCTGCAGCAGCAGCTCGTCGAGCTCGACCGCGCGGAGCTCGTGCAGCGCCTTGCTGGTGAGCCCAGGGCCGAAGAAGGCCGGGGCCTGCTCGGCGAGGCCGGGCATGCCCGGGGCCGGCTCACGCAGCACATAGCCCTGCCCCCACACCGTCTCGATGCCGCGGGCGTCGCCGGTGACCGCGGCGATCTTCTTCCTCAGCTTGCAGATGAAGACGTCGATGATCTTCTGCTCGGGCTCGTCCCGTCCGCCATAGAGGTGGTCGAGGAAGGTCTCCTTGCTCAGCGTGGTGCCGCGGCGCAGTGCCAGGAGCTCGAGAATGCCGTATTCCTTGGCGGTCACCTTGAGCGGGACGTCATCCACCGAGACCGTGCGGGCGTCCAGGTCCAGGGTCAGCCGGCCGACCGTGATCTGCGACGTGGCGTGGCCTTTCGCCCGCCGCACCGCGACCCGCAGGCGGGCCAGGAGCTCGTGCTTGTCGAAGGGCTTGGTCAGGTAGTCGTCCGCGCCGTCGACCAGCGCCTGGATCTTCTGCGCCCGGTCGTCGAGGCTCGAAAGGATGAGAACGGGCACCACCGAGCCCGATGCGCGCAGGCGGCGCAGCACCTGGCTGCCGCTGAGATCGGGCAACTGCAGGTCGAGGATCACGGCGTCGAACTCGTAGCGGCGGGCGAGCTCCAACGCCTCGGCACCCATATCCGTGCTTTCGACGATGCAGTCCTCCCGCCCGAGGACGGCTTCCAAGAGCGAGGTGGAAACCGGGTCGTCGTCCACAACGAGCACGCGCATCAGCCTCTCCAGTCAAGTCGGTTTCATGCCCGACACAACCTTAGCGTGATTTTTTGGTTAATCCATCCCTTGTTGCGCGATTTTTGGCACGACCCTTCGCCGGATGGGCCGGCCCGGAGCCAATGCGCTGTCGCCCAAATCCCCTCGACCAGTGCGAGCAGCGCTGGTAACGCGGATGGACGGCGGCTCCGCCTTGCCCTGGAGAAGACATCGAATGCTCAAGGAGTTCAGAGAGTTCGCCCTGAAGGGCAATGTGCTCGACATGGCTGTCGGCATCATTATCGGCGCCGCGTTCACGACCGTCGTGAGCTCGCTCGTCGACGACGTGCTGATGCCGCCGATCGGCGTCATGATGGGCGGCATCGACTTCAGCGACTACTACTTGCAGCTGACCAACATGGATCAGGACTACCCGTCGCTGCAGGCGGCGCGCGATGCCGGGGTCACGGTCATCGGCTACGGCAGCTTCCTCAACGCGGTGATCAAGTTCGTGATCGTCGCCATCGCGCTCTTCATCATCGTCAAGAACATCAACCGCGTGAAGAAGGCGATGGAGCACGAGGAGGAGCGGAAGGCCGATGTGGCGCCGCCGCCCCGCCAGGAGGTGCTGCTCGCGGAGATCCGCGACGCCCTGCTCGAGCGTCCGAGCAGAGGCTGAGGCCGGTCGTGCCGCCGGAACGTGCGCTGTCAGTGTCGGTCGGGCGATGCGCCAGTGGTCCGATAGGCCGGAAAATAGCCCAGTAGCTCGAGCTCGCTCGGGGACGTGCCGAGCTCGGCTGCGCGGGCCGCGGTGAGCAGCGCGCAGGCTTCCGCGTCGAGGACGGCACGGAGCGTGCGGTAGGGCCGCGTCAGGCTCGAGAAGCCGGTCTTGAAGCGCATCACCGCATCGTCGCCGCCGCCGACGCCGCCGCCCAGATGCAGCACGCGATTGCCGCGCGCCCTGGCCCAGAGGCGGGCATGATGGATCAGGAGACTGAACGGCGACTGGCGGATGAAGCGGCTGTCCGAGCCGCCGAGATGGGCCTGCACGATGCCATCGCATTCGAAGAGGAGGCAGGCGGCCGCGATCTCGCCCGAATCGACCCGGACCAAGGCAATGTGCAGGTTGGCGGCCAGCCGGCTGAGCCCCTCGAAATAGGTTGCATCGAAATGATACTGCCGATCCGCCGCCGTCCGCTCCAGCATGGCGGCATAGATCGGCAGGAGGTGCGGCAGGCCCTCGTCGAAGGCGACGACGGTCGCCGTCTGGCCGAGCCTCTGGCACCTGTTGATGGTGCTCTGATGGCCTCGCCGCGTGCCGGACCAGAGCTTCTCGACCGGCAGCGTCAGATCGACCGCGACGGTCGGGCTCGTGGAGTGGGTGATGCCGGGCATGGACAGGCTCGCCGGCAAGGGATCGAGCAGCGGATGGGAGCGCAGGAAGAGCGAGCAGGCTCGCAATGCCCGCAGGCCGCCGCAGAGCGCGGCCAGCGATTCGCGGAGGAAGACGGGATCGGCGCACCCCGCGGGGGTGGCGATCGGCCCGGGGTAGCCATAAGGCGATACGGCATCCCTGCGGCCGTCGCCGCTGCCGCCGAGCGGTGGGCAGTCGCGCAGCAGGACCGGCACGAAGAAGGCGCGATCATCTCTCTGTGCCCAGAAGCCGAGCGCCTCGGCACCCATGCGCGCGGCCTCGACCCTGGCGTAGTCGGGCAGATGGTAGAGATCGTGCGGCATCATGCGGAGCACTGCCGGCCAGGCTGGATCGGAAGGGCCGAAGAAGCCCGTGACCAGAGTCCGGTGGGCGCTGGCAAAGGTCGTGTCGGTCACGATCTTGCGTCGATCGGCCAGAGTGTGGGGAATGGCACCGGATCGCTGAAATCCGGCTCACCGTTCGGCAGGCGTCGGCAGAGCAGCTCGTCGGCGATCCGCACCGGCCTGCCTTGTGGGTCGAGGTAGCGGCGATAGCGGTTGGCCGCGTCCTGCAGATGCACGGCCAGGGCGAGACGCGGCAGGGGCGACCGGTTCGGCAGGCTGCCGTGCAGCGCCCAGCAGTGATGGAAGCTGATCTGCCCCTTCTTCAGCGTGATCGGCACGCGCTCCACCGCATGGCCCTGCGCGCGAAAGCGCGCCTCGACCGCATCGAGGTCCGGATCGTTGAAAAAGCGCGTGTGCTCGAGGTCGCCCCAGCGGTGGCTGCCGTCGATGACGACGAGCGGGCTGCGGTCCGGCCCGACATCGTGGAACGGGATCCAGGCGGTCAGCATGTTGTCGGAGCTGCAGGTTCCCCAGTAGGCGTGATCGGCATGCCAGCCGACCGCCGTGGCGCGACCCGGCTCGGCCGCATCGGGCGCGGCGGGCGCCTTGTAGACGAGTTGGTCGTCGAGCAGGCGAATGCTCGAAGTGCGGGCGAGCCGGGCGGCGATCGCGCCGATCGGCGGTGCCTGGACGAGGGCGCGAATGGCGTCGTTCTGCAGGGACACGAACTCGTTGTTGCGGATCGGGGCACCCTCACCCGGGCGCCAGTCCTTGAACGCCCCCTGCGCCGGCAGCGCCCGGTCGCGCTCGCCGGCGTAGAAGCGCTCGGCACCGGCGGCAGCTGCATCGAGCAGGGCCTCGGGCAGGACCACGGGCGAGATGTACCAGCCATGCAGCTCGTAGAAGGCGACATCTGCGTCGTTCAGCTCGAAGCACGCTGGCGCATCGGACCGATCGTCGTCGTTGTACTCTGGCTGGCTGGACATCGGCGTTTCTTTCGAGGACGGAGGCTCGGCTGCGGCAGACGACAGGCCGGAAGGACGATCGAACTCATTCAGTGGCGTAACGACTTCCAGCACCGGAAAGAACTAGCAGCTGGAGCCCGAACGTCATCTGTCGGATTTTCTTACATTTACTTGCAACCTCGAAGGCCTGGCGCGCAGCTTCGCGGCATTGGCCGGCCAATGCCGTGCAGTCGGGCCGCTGCAGCACCGGCGGCTGCCTCCCGGCTCGCGAGATCGTGTCCGGGAAGGTGCGCCGCGTCGGTCCCGGTCATCGCCCGGCCGCCCTGGGAGCTGCGGCCCTAGCATCACCGGGCAGCTCGGCCCGATAGGCAGGGAAGAAGCCAGTCTGCTCCAGGGCCTGGACGGCGACCCCTAGCGAAGCCGCCCGGGCCCGGGTGAGTGCTGCATAGCGGTCCGGATCGAGCACGGCGCGCACGGTGCGGAAGCGGGCCCGGCCGGGACCGAAGCTCGTCTTGAAGCGCAGCACGCCGTCGTCCCGGCCGCCGACGCCGCCGCCCAGATGAACGGCCCCGGCCCCCGTCGCATGACCCCAGGTGATCAGCTCCCAGCAGAGAAGCGAGTCGGGCGAATCCGCCAAGGCAGCTTCGCACGTGCCACCGACCGGCGTCTGGATGATGTCGCAACGGCGGCTGACCAGGGTCGCCGCGATCGGCGTCTCCCGTCGCTCGACGAGCCAGACCTCCAGGTGACCAGCGAGCGGCGCCAGCCTGTGGAAATAGGCGGCATCGAAACGCGCGTCCGCATTGGCACCGACCCGATCCATGGTCTCGTCGTAAATGCCCATGAGAGCCGGCAGGCCGTCCCGTAACGCCACACGACGCACCTGCAAGCCGACACGTTTGCACTTGTTGATCTGTTGGCGCCGCCGTCGGCTGACTCGCGACCAGATTGCCTCCAGGTCGCCGTCGAGATCGATCAGCACCGTTTTCCAGGCGCGCTCGGTCAGGAGCGGCGACTCGTCGACCGGCGGCAGGGCGTCGAGGCAGGGATGGTTGCGCAGGAAGGCGCTGACGGCGCCGCGCTGCCGCAGCGCCGCGAGGAACGCGTCGAAGGCGCGCTCGCAGAAGCCCGGCGCGGCATGCTCGGGCGAACCGATCGGGCCGGGATAGCCATAGGGCGAGACGACATCGAGGGTCCGACCGACGGCTTCCACACCGGGCCGCTGCGCGCGCCGGACGATGCAGGGGGCGAACCAGAGCGCCTCGCCCTCGACATGGAGAAAGGCTTCGGGTCGACCGCCGAGCCACCGGGCCTCGGCGCGAAGATAAGCCGGATGGTGATGGATATCGTGGCGGAGCCGCGCCAGGACGGCGAGCCAGAGTGGGTCGTCGTGGCGCAACCATCGGCCACGCGGTTCGCTTTTCACCGCCGGGTCGATGCTCCGCACTATGCCTCGCTCCGTGACCGCCGTTCGCGTGCACGGCAATCTGCCATGCCGGCGGTTCGGAATTCTTAAGACACAGCGATTCTTGCCCGTGACCGGGCAGCTTACACCCTCGGCTACGCCAGCCGTTAACCTTTCTTCGGCGGCGGCGCGGTGCAGTGCCGTTCAGGCGGCGCCGGTCAGTCGATAATACTGGTCCGGCCGCCAGCGACGCAGCGCGAAGCCGGCGAGCGGCTGGATGGCGAGGCGGGTGGGCACGTGCTCGATGACCAGGCCCTGGCGGGTCTTGAACTCGCAAAGTTTGGGATTTTCGCGAGCGTGCAGGCCATTGACGATCGTCGTGACGCCGCTCGTGCGCTGGGCGATCAGCACCTTGAGATGGAAGAGGCAGAGGGCGAGGTTGTGCGGCAGGCCCGCCTCGCCCACATAGGTCATGTGCTCGTAGTTCACGCCGCCGACCGCATAGCCGAAGCACAAGGCGAGAAGCCGGTCGTGGCGCAGGCAGCCGAGCACCAGCCCGCGGCGCGGCGCCATGAAGGCCTCGACCCAGCGGCCGAATTCGTCGCGCCCGGCCACGGTGACGTCCGGGTTGCGGGCCTGCGCCTGCATCGCCAGGGCAAAGCCCTGGTCGATAACGGCCGAAGGATCGTCGAGCGCCACCACATCGACCTCACGCAGGGCCTTTCGGATCTGCTGGCGCCGGCGCGGCTGGAGTCGCTCGAGCGTGTAGCCCGGCAGATCGGGCAGGACGTGCACCGGCAGGCTCGCATTGGCGTGCGCCCGGTCGACCGGGTCGAGCACGGCCCGCCAGCCCCAGGCGAGCGGCTGCGGGCGCCGGATCTCGTTCGCCCGGATGCGGGCGAGGACGTGGAGCGGCTGATAGAAGCCGGGAGCGATGGCGGCCCAGTGGCGGCCGGCCAGCTCGACCACGCGCCTGCCCCTGGCCCGCTCCCAGGCGGCGAGCTCGGCCTCGTCGAGATGCGGCAGGAGCGCCTCCTGCCAGTCGGCGCCGGTCAACCCCATGCGCCGGTCCGCTCGAGCGAGCGCGCGTCGCGCGTTGTCTCGATCGCGTCGGCCTCGCCTTCGCTGTGCGATCCGGGGTTGCCCATGAAGGTCGAGACGTCCTTGCCGCCGGTCGGCACGGTGGCCGAGGTGTCGCCCAGGCCGCGCAGCGTGCGCCAGAGGATCCAGCAATCGAGTGCCGGGCCGATCTCGCGCACATAGGTGACGTCGTGCTCGAAGCGCACCTCCCAGGAGAGCAGGTTGCGCCCGGCCACCTGGGCCAGCCCGGTGATCCCGGGCATGACCTTGTGCCGGCAGCGCTGGCGGGCGTTGTAGCGCGGCAGATACTCGACCAGCAGCGGCCGCGGGCCGATCAGGCTCATGTCGCCTCTGAGCACGTTCCAGAGCTGCGGCAGCTCGTCGAGGCTGGTCTTGCGCAGAAAGAGCCCGAGCGGCGTCAGCCGGTCGCCGTCCGGCAGGAGGGCACCCGAGGCGTCGCGCCGGTCGGTCATGGTGCGGAACTTGGCGAGACGGAAGTGCCGGTCGTCCTTGCCGATGCGATCCTGGCGAAACAGCACCGGGGCACCCAGGCGCCAGCGCACGACGATGGCGACCACCAGCATCAAGGGCGAGAGGAGCAGGGCCAGCGGCACGGCGATCGCCAGGTCCAAGAGGCGTTTGCCGTAGCGTACATAGAGGGTCCGCGGCGGGTTGATCGCTTCCATCAGATTGCGCCCCTTGGTAGAGCTACAGGGAGGCGCATCGGGCGCCTGGGGTCGAGGTCTCCCGAATGCGCGGTGCACGGTGGCTGCGGAGCGACGATGCCGGGTGGGCTGACATGCTCGCCTCGGCCGGTCCGCACGACGTCTATCACCTGCCGGGCTATCACCGGGTCGCCGAGGCTTCCGGCTGGGGCGAGGCGTGGCTGCACGTCGTGGACGACGGTCGGCGCTGGATCGCCTTGCCGCTGCTGCTGCAGCCGATCGAAGGTGCGCCGGGGCGCTGCGACGCGACGTCGGTCTACGGCTATGCCGGGCCGATCACCTCCACGGCGCCGGTCGGTCAGGACCTCGTGGCCGACTTCCACCGAACGCTGCACCAGGGTCTCGTCGAGCGCGGTGCGGTCACCCTCTTCGCCCGCCTCCACCCGCTGCTCGAGCAGGCGCCGGTCCTCGCGGGCATGGGTGAGCTCGCGCGCCTGGGCGACACCGTCTCGATCGACCTTCGGCTGCCCGAGGAAGCGCAGCTCGCCACCTATCGCAGCAACCATCGGCGCGACATCGCGAAGCTCGAGCGCAAGGGGTACCGCACCATGGTGAACGAGCGGCCGGGTGACCTCGGGCCCTTCGTCGAGCTCTATTACGAGAACATGCGGCGCGTGCAGGCGCAGTCGCGCTACTTCTTCGATGCCGCCCATTTCGAGCGGCTGGCCGAGACCCTCGGACCGGCCCTCACTCTCGCCCTCTGCGATCTCGACGGAGAGATCGTCGGAGCTGGCCTGTTCATGCGGCACGGACCCATCGTGCAATATCATCTGGCCGCCGTCTCCGACCGTCACGCCGGAGCAGCACCTGCCAAGCAGCTGATCGACGCGAGCCGACGACATTTCCGGGCCGCCGGGGCGGACTTCCTGCATCTGGGCGGCGGACGAGGTGCGATCGAGGATTCGCTCTTCCACTTCAAGGCGGGCTTCTCGCCGCGCCGTCACGCCTTCCGGGTCTGGCGCTGGATCATCGATGCGCCGGCCTATGAAGCGCTGACCGCCGGCCGGCCGGCGACCCGCTTCTTCCCGGCCTATCGCGGCTGAGGCCCTGGCCGCTCGACTCCCGACGGTCGGCCTCATAGCCGCATGGTTTCGAGAATGGTGTCGTTGACCTCACGGTCGTCGAAGCGCGCCTCGACCAACCGCCGGCTGGCAAGGCCCATCGGCAGCGCCAGCTCGGGCGCCGCCGCGAAGCGGCGCATGGCGACAGCGAGCCCCTCGACATCGTGCTTGGCGACCAGATAGCCGTTCTCGCCGTGGCGGACGGTCTCGCGGCAGCCGGGCGCGTCGGTGGTGATGATCGGCCGGCCCATGGCCATCGCCTCGAGGGTCGAGCGCGGCACGCCCTCCCGGTAGGTGGACGGCAAGACGAAGACATCGGCGTCCGCGATGACCGGTCGGACATCGTGGACGGTACCGAGGTAGTCGATGATGCCCTCGCGTTGCCACGCCTCGACCTGGTCGGGCGCCAGGGCACCGGGGGAGCTGTCGAAGCTGCCCAGGAGCGCGAAGCGGGCTTTCGGGAACTCGGCCTTGACCCGGCGTGCCGCGTCGGCATAGGCGACCACCCCCTTGTCCTTGATCAGCCGGCCGACCAGGAGAAAGCTCGGCCGCTCGACCGGCGGCGGCGCGTAGGCGAAATGGGCCAGATCGATCCCGATCCCGTTCAGCAGGACGAGCTCGTGCCGACGCGGCGCCAGCCGCCGCCGGCGCAGGAGATCGCGATCGTCCGGATTGAGGACGAAGGTCGCATTGGAGAGCGAGAATGCGAGCCGATAGAGCGGCTGCTGGACGGCGCGGAGAAAGCGTCGGCGGCCCTCGCTGCCGTCGGCGAAGGCGTAGCCCATGCCCTCGACCATGGTGAAGATCCGCCCGACCCGGGCGAGCCGGGCGGCCAGGGCACCATAGACCATCGGCTTCATCGTGTAGGCGAGCAGCATGTCCGGGCGCAGCTCGTCGAAAATCCGCCGCAGCCCGAGGACACTGCCCACGTCACGCAGCGGGTTGAGCCCCGTCCGGTCGAGCGGCACCTGCCGGAACCGGGCGCCACGCGCACCAAGCTCGGCGACCACCCGCGGGTCGTGGTCGGCGGCGCAACCGATGACCTCATGGCCGCGGGCGACCATGGCGTCGATCAGCCGACCGCGAAACTGGGTCAGGCTGACCCCGACACACCCGAGCAGGGCAACACGCAAGATGGAACCTCCGAGGCGTAGAGCCGATCCCCCGGCCGGCATGGTCCGGCCGGGGGGTGGCAGTCAGGCGGTGTAGTAGGCGCTGGCCGAGTTGCCCAGCGTCGTGGCGTCCTGCAGGACCGTGCCGATCAGAGGTGCGCGGGCGAGATCCAGCCGGCCGAGCACGTCAAGGAGCTCGTCGCGCCGCGTCTTGCCGAGCCGGGCGACGAGCACCGCGGCGTCCACCATCGGCGCCAGAGACTGGGCGTCGGAGACGGCCAGCACCGGCGGCGTGTCGACGACCACGAGCTCGAAGCGGGTGCGGAGTGCCGTCAGCACGTCAGCCATGACGGTCGATTGCAGGATGCGCTGCGGATCGATCTCCGGCCCCGCCAGCTCGGTCAGGATGCGCAGACGGGTGCGCGGATCGAGCAGCAGGCGACCCGTGCCGCGGCCCGGCTCGGTGGCGAGATCGACCAGCCCCCAACGTGCCTCCATGCCCGGATCGACGGAGAACAGCGACCGGCGCATGTCGGCGTCGAGGAAGAGCGTGCGCAGGCCGCTGGCGGCGGCCAGGGTGGCGAGCCCGAGGGCGACCGTGCTCTTGCCTTCGCCCGGAAGGCTGGAGGTGACCATCACCACCCGGCTGCTGCCGATGGGCGCAGTCTCGCCGAGTGTGGCGACCAGGAGACCCTTGAGCCGTTCCGCGGGCAGCGAGAGCGGCCGGTCGCGCAGATAGTCGAGCGGCCTCGGATAGCGTCGACCCGCCGGGATTCGGGGCATGAGCGCCAGGGTGGCGAGCCCGGTCGAGGCCTCGACGTCGCGGGGGCTGCGAAAGGTGTTGGCCCGGTGCTCGACCAGATGCGCCGCAGCGGCACCGAGCAGGAGGCCGGCAATGCCGCCGATCACCAGCATGACCTTGACGTTGGGAGAGCTCGGCCGGGTCGGGACAGCCGCACTTTGAACAAGCCGCACGCCAGGGTCGACCATGGAGAGCCGGGCCGAGGTCGCCATCGAGCCGCGCAGAAACTCCTCGTAGAGAGCCCGGCTGGCGGCCGCGCGACGCTCCAGCTCGGCGAGCTCGAGCCGCGCCTCGCTGGCGTCGACCGCCCTGCCCTCGAGCGATTCGAGCAGCTCGACGAGGGTGCGGCGCTCGTCGTCGAGCAGGGCCAGCTCGTCGCGCTCGAGCGCCACGCGGCGGGTGAGCTCCGTACGCAGCCGGCCGCGGACCGCCTCGGCCTCGTTGCGCAGGGCGACCAGCTCGGGGTGCCGCTCGCCGAGCGTCGCCGACAATTGCGTGATCTGCTGGCGCAGTCCGGTTTCCTCGTCGAGCAGCCGCTGGACGGCCAGCGAGTCCTCCAGCTCGGCGACCAGCGCCGCGATCTCGCCCTGGGCCATGATCCGGGTCAGCCGTTCGACCTTGCGCGCCTGGGTGGCCCGGGCCGCGGCATTGTCGAGCAGTCGCTGCTGCAGCACGGCGAGACGCTGGTCGGCGGCCGCTTCGCCGCTGAGGCCGGAGCGCCGCAAGTAGGCCGTGATGGCGTCCTCGGCGGTTCGCAGCTCGTCGCGGAGCATGGCTGCCCGGTCCTGGAGGTGAGCCGCAGCCTGCTCGACGTCGGAGCGCCGCTCGGCTGTCTGCTCGGCGATGAACTGCTCGACGACGCGATTGGCGATGGTCGCCGCCTTCAGGGGATCGTTCGAGCGGAAGGCGACGGCGAGAATCGAGGAGGTGCCCTGCGGGCTGACCTGGAGGCGTTCGTCGAACGCCTCGATCGCTTTCTCGTTGGCCAGCACGCGCCGCGCATCGTCGCTGGGCGCTGTGGTCGGCCGGAGCCCGTTCAGCCCATCTGTCAACGGCTCGAGCCAGGTGACCGCCTCGGCCCGCCGCAGGAACCAGTCGCCCAACCTGGCGACGAAGCCACCGCCGGCAACCTGCGGCGGGACGAACTCGCTGTCCACCTGAAGGTCGAGCGTGTCGACCAGGCGCTGCGCCAGCGGCCGGGAGGTCAGATACTCGATCTGGTCGTCGAGCCGCCGCGGCCGTTCCGCCGCGCCCAGCGGGTTCTGGCCCGAATCGACCGGTGCGCTGAGCACGGCGAGCTTGGCCACGGCCACGAACTGCCGCTCGGCGGTGAAGGCCAAAGCGGCGCTGATCGCCGTCGCCGCCAGGACGATGGCGGCCATCAGCCAGCGGTGCCACCAGAGCGGCATGAGCAGCAGAGCGAGGCTGGTCTCCGCTGCCGGTGTGTCGACACCAAACGGCCGGCGCAGCCGTTCCGCCTGGCGCGCGGACGCCAGATAGGGGCCGGGCAGGCCTTGCACGAGGACAGCTGGTTCAGTCATCGGCGTTGACCTCACGCGAAAGCCGTAGAGATGCCCCAGGCACGGAGCTGGCGGATTCGGCCGTCATGCGCCGAGCCGCGCCATGCCGGTGGGTGCCAGCACCGGCTGCCCTCGGGGCGCCAGCGCCGGCCGGTCCTGAGCAGCGCTCGAGGCGGGCTGGTGGTCGCCCCCGGGATCGCCCGGCGCCATGCTCGGCACCAGCCCGGCGACGAGCCGGCGGGCGGTTGCCTCATCGTGACGTCGGGCGGCGTCGATCAGCAGGTCGAGCCGGCGGCAGAGCTGCGGCAGCGGCAGCGGCCGCGAGAGCGCTGCCAGCACACCCTCGGACGGCGTCGGAACAAGGGCCTCGTCCGGGTAGAACAGCTCCTCGTAGAGCTTCTCGCCAGGCCTGAGACCGGTGAACTCGATCTCGATGTCGCGCTCCGGCTCCAGCCCGGCGAGGCGGATCACCTGCCTGGCGACATCGAGGATGCGCACCGGCTCTCCCATATCGAGGACGAAGATCCGGCCACGGTCGGAGCGCTCGGCCTGCAGGCCGGCGGCCGAGGCGCGCAGGACGAGGCCGACGGCTTCCTTGATCGACATGAAGTAGCGGGTCACCTCGGCGTGGGTGACCGTCACCGGTCCCCCTGCCAGCACCTGGCGGCGGAACAGGGGGACGACCGAGCCGCTCGAGCCGAGGACATTGCCGAAACGCACGATCATGAAGCGGGTGACGGCGACGCCGGTCCGGGCCATCGCCCAGTCGAGGCTCTGGCAGTAGAGTTCGGCGATCCGCTTGGTGGCACCCATCACGTTGGTCGGGTTGACCGCCTTGTCGGTCGAGACATGGACCATGGCGAGCGCGCCGACCGCCGCGGCGGCGTTGGCGACGTTGCGGGTGCCGTGCACGTTGTTGAGGATCGTCTCGATCGGGTTGAGCTCGCAGAGCGGCACATGCTTGAGCGCCGCCGCGTGGAACACGACCTCGGGTCGATGGGCGGCGAACACGCGACGCAGCGCTGCCGTGTCGCGGATGTCGACGATCCGCGGCGCCAGCGCCACGCCGTTGGCCCTGGCCTCCGCGGCAACCTCGTGCTCGATAGCGTAGAGGTTGAACTCGCCGCGATCGATCATCACGATGGTCGCCGCACGCAGGCCGACGATCTGGCGGACCAGCTCGCTGCCGATGCTACCGCCGGCGCCGGTCACCAGCACCCTGCGGCCGACCACCAGCCCCACCACCGAATCGTCGTCGAGCGTGATCGGCTGCCGCCGGGTGAGCCGCTCGACGCTGAAAAGGTCGTCGAGGCCGTCCGTCGGCACCTCCACCCGCCGCGGGATCTGCACGACGCCGAGCCCCACGCCGCTCGCCTGCTCCAGGAGTCGGCGCCGCTGACGCTGGTCGAGCGCCCGACTGGCGATCAGGAACTGCGGCGACGTGCCCTGCCGACCAAGCCGGGCGACGACCGCCGGCAGATCGGCGGAGGTGCCGAGGATCGGCACGCCATGCAGATTGCGGCCATGGAAGTGACCCGTGTCGTCGATCACGCCGACAGGCCGGAACGGCGCTCGGCTGTCCGACAGAAGGGAATGGAGGTAGGTCGCGGCGTCGCGGTCCGCACCCCAGATCAGCACTGCGGACGGTGTCGCGAGCCGGTCGAAAGCACCGAGCCGCAGGCCCCGCCGACGGGCCGCCTGATAGGCCAGCCGCGCGCCGCACAGCAGCACGACGAGCACCAGCGCCTGGATGATCGGCACCGAGCGGGGCACGGCCGCGGCCCGATCGATGACGAACATGACGATCAGGAAGAGCAGCGAGGCGAAGGCCACCGCGCGCGCGAGCTCGACGAACTCCCGCCAGGCGGCGAACCGCCAGATCTGGGTATGGGTACGGCCGAGGAGAAATGCGATCCCGGCGGTCAGCATCGCCACTGCCGCGGCAATGCCAAGGTCGGTGAGCCCCCAGGCGGCGAGGCTCTCCGCCCCGAGGCGCAGGAACATCGCGACCAGAAAGGCGACGCCGGCCAGTGCCACGTCGTGCGCCAGGCTGACCAGCGGCTTGGAGCGCGCGCGCGCCAAGCCTCCGGCACCACGCAGCGCGCCGCCGACCGATGCCCGGAGAGGTGATCTGGCTAGCATCGACCGAACCGACCCACTTCCTTACCCAGCTCCTAAATCATCTGTTAACAACAGCAGAATGAGTTTGCACTAAACGAGGCATGTCGAAAATTCTTACATGATTAATACATTATTCCGACTCTGGCATTCCATGGAGCTCGCCACATGTTGTTAACAGTTCGTTCATACACAATGGCGTATTCAAACGGGCAGTGACTTGGTTGGCCATGAGCACTATGGTGCGTCGGGATTCGCAGAGGAATTGACCAAGCGGGGATTGGCCCGACAAGAGCGGAGCCCCTCCCTGTCCAGCAGCGCGTGCCAGTGGTCGGGCCGCCAAGCTCATCGAATCGGACCATCGCCATGACCGCAGCCGCCGACCAGGGCGTGCTCGACCCGTCCCCGGACCGGACCCGCACGACGACGCCCGGCCGCGTCTTCCTCTCGCCGCCGCACATGGCAGGCGACGAGCTGGCGCTGCTGCACGAAGTCTTCGCCACCAACTATGTTGCCCCGGCCGGGCCGATGCTCTCCCGCTTCGAGGCCGCGATGGCGGCGCTGACAGGCTTTCACCATTGTCTCGCGGTGGTCAGCGGCACCGCTGCCCTGCATCTGGCGCTGCGCCATCTCGGTGTCGGCCCGGGCGACCGCGTGATTGCCGCCGACCTCACCTTCATCGGCGGCGTGGCACCGATCGGGCAGCTCGGCGCGGAGCCGATCTTCGTCGACGCCGATCCCGAAACCTGGTGCATGAATCCGGGCCTGCTCGCCGAAGCGCTGGCGGGCGGCGCGCGGCAGGGCCGGCTGCCGAAGGCGGTGGTCCCCTGCGACCTCTATGGCCAGGCCTGCGACCTGGATGCACTGCGCGCGGTGACGGACGCCTACGAGATCCCGCTGATCGCCGATTCCGCCGAGGCGCTGGGCGCCACCTACCGGGGCCGGCATGCCGGCAAGGGCGCCAGGGCCGCCCTCTACTCGTTCAACGGCAACAAGATCGTCACCGCAGGCGGCGGCGGGATGCTCGCCTCAGACGACGCGGCGCTGATCGAGCACGCGCGCGGCCTCTCCCAGCAGGCACGCCAGCCGGTGCCGCATTACGAGCACGTCGAGCTGGGCTATAACTACCGGTTGAGCAATGTGCTGGCGGCGATCGGCGTCGGGCAGCTGGCCGTGCTCGACGATCGCGTCCGGCAGCGCCGCGCCATTTTCTCCGGCTACCAGCAGCGCCTGGGACGGCTCGATGGCATCACCTTCATGCCCGAGGCCGGCTACGGCCGGGCCAATCGCTGGCTGACCTGCATCCTGATCGAGCCCCGCGCGTTCGGCGCCGACCGCGAGGCGGTGCGGCTGGCGCTCGAGGCGCAGGACATCGAGGCCCGGCCGCTCTGGCGACCGATGCACATGCAGCCGGTGTTCGCCGGTGCCACCTGCTTCGGCGGCGGCGTCGGCAAAGCTTTGTTCGACCAGGGTCTCTGCCTGCCTTCGGGCTCCGCACTCGGAGACGGCGACCTCGACCGCATCTGCGAGGTGATCCGAGGGTGCGCCCGACCGTGATCCGGGGCATGGAAGAATTGCCCACGGCTCCACCCGTCCATGCGACAGGAACGCCTGCCCGTGCCCTCCCGATCACGGGCCCACGACCGGCGCCGCTCGCCGCCACGGTGGTGCATGTCGCAACCAATCTCGAGCTCGGCGGCGCCCAGCGCATGCTGCTGAAGCTGGTCGAGGCCGGGGTGAGCGCGGCCACGACGACGCATGTGGTCACGCTCATGCCGGCCGGCGCGCTGGGCCCGGCGCTCGCGGCCACCGCCCGGCTGCACAGCCTCGACCTCGCGCGTGGCGGCTTCTCGCCCATGGCTGCCGTCCGCCTCGCCAGTCTGCTGCGCCAGCTTCAGCCCGACCTCGTTCAGGGCTGGATGTATCACGGCAATCTCGCGGCCAGCGTCGGCCTGGCCCTGGCGCGCGGCCTTGAACGACGATGCGCCCGGGCGGCCCTTCTCTGGAACATCAGGGGTGCCCTGGACGCGCCGGAACGCGAGCGCTGGCTCACGCGGCAGATCGTGCGGCTCGGCGCCCGGCTTTCCGGCCGACCGGAAGCCATCGTCTACAATGCCGAGGTGGCCGCCCGCCAGCACGAGGCCATCGGCTATCGAGCGCAACGCCGGCAGGTCATCGGCAACGGCTTCGATCCGGATCGATTCGCGCCCGATCCCGAGGCCAAAGGGAACCTGCGGGCACGGCTCGGCCTCGGTCCCAACAGCGTGCTCATCGGCATCGCGGCGGAGTGGCGGCCGATGAAAGACCACGCCACGCTCCTCGCCGCCATGCGCCGCCTCGTCGATTTTGGGCTCGACGTCGACCTCGTGCTGCTCGGCGCCGGCACGGCAGCCGACTCGCCGACACTCGTCCACCATGTCGCGGCCAACGGGCTGGGCGGCAGGGTGCACGGGCTGGGTCCCACGCTCGATGCAGCGCCGGTGATCGCAGGCTTCGACATCGCCGTCCTCGCCTCGGCGTGGGGCGAGGGCTTTCCGAACTTCATCGGCGAGGCGATGGCTTCGGGCGTGCCCTGCGTCGCCACCGACAGCGGCGACTGCCGCCGCGTCATCGGCGCGGCCGGGCAGGTGGTGCCAGTGCGCGACCCGGCGGCCCTGGCCGATGCCCTGGCGACGCTGGTCCGGACATCGGCCGGCGAACGTGTCCGGCTCGGTCGACTGGGGCGCGAGCGGATTCTTTCACACTATAGCATGACTGCCATCGCCGCCGAGTATCGTTCCCTCTATGCGGAATGCATCGCGCGACGTGGCGTCCGTGCGGTGCCGGGAGCCGACGGGTGAGCGTCCGACGCTCAGCCGTAGCCGAAAGCGGTCGTGCCGGCTTCGATCGCCGCCGCGCGCAGCCGCACGGGCACGCTTCGCCCGTCGCCGCCGGACAGGCTGAGATAGTTGCCGTCGAGCACCGGCGGACGGCTGTCGCCCGTGCCGTCGTCGAGCACCAGGATCGTGCCTTCCATGCCGTTGTCGCAATCGATCAGGTGGTTGCCCCGCACCACGGTGCGGCCGCCATGGACGAGAATCGCCGGGCGGCCCGGGCGCATCAGGGCGATTCTGTTGCCCTCGACGAGTGCGGCGTGGCCGACGCGGATGCCTTCGAGCTGATTGCCTTCGATCACGTTGCCGCGGACGATCGTGCCGGGCGCTGCCGCGATGATGCCGCTGGCGTCGACAGCGTTCAGCCGGTTGTCGATGACCAGCGTGCCGGGCGAGGCATCGGGCCGAACGTAGATGGCCGCCCGGTTGGCATCGCCGATCAGGATGTCATCGAAGCTGTTGCCGCTGACCAGCGCCGGCAGCCCGCCTTCGCGCGTGCGGATGTTGACCACGCCATGCCGCACTTCCGGGCCGAAGCGGGTGAACCGGCACCCGCGCACGGTGCAGTCGGGTGCCACGATGTCGACTCCATAAGGCCCGCAGCTCGCGAAGCTGCAATCGACGACGCTGAAACCATGCGCCCCGCCCAAGGCCGTGAGCAGGATGCCGCCCCCCCGATTGTCCTCGAAATGGCAACCCTGGATCAGCACCCGGGCATTGCTCGGTGCGGCGGAATCGATATGGCTCTCGATGTCGATGCCGGCCTCGGGCGGCACCCCGTTGCTGCCGATGAAGTCGCAGGCGACGACGCGGATGTCGTGGCCGTTCAGGATGGTCAGGCCCTGCCGGGCGGCGTTCACCGCTCGGCAGCCCAGCATGAGCCCGCGCCGGCAGAAGGTCGCCGGCGCGTCGCGGCGGCCATGGTAGAGGATGAAGCCGTCGACCACCGCATTGCTGCACTCGACCGACTGCAGGACGAAGTCGCTGCAGTCGTGCAGCTGCAGGTTGTTGGCCCAGGGCTCGGGCCCGATGGCCCGGGTCTGCCGGTTGCCGTCGAGGCGGAGGTCGGCGATCGTGAAGCGGCGGCAGCGGCCGAGCTGCAGCAGCCAGTAGTGCACGGCGACCGGTGCCCCGTCGGCCATCACCAGGCGCGCGTCGCGACCCTCGATGCGAAAGCCCGCAGCGTCCTCGAGCAGCAGGCCGCGGCTGATCCGGTAGACCGCGCCCGGCGTCAGGGCGAGGACACCGCCCTGGCGCTTCAGCGCGTCGAGGGCGGCCTGCAGCGCCGCCGTGTCGTCCGTGCTGCCGTCGCCGATGGCGCCGAAATCCGCAGCCGAAAGGGTTTCGGCGAGCTTCGCCGCCCCGGTCCGCTCGACGGCACCGGCGTAAGGCTGGCGCAGCCAGCCCAGATGCTCCAGCTCACCCTGGGCGGCGGCGAAATTGCGCCGCAGATCGGCCTTGCTGACGGGCCGGCCGGCAGCCGGCACGGACGGGTCGATGCGGCTCGGCATGACGGGCTCCGAAAGGAAGGACGCAGCAGCGGACCCTTGAAATATCAGAACATCGGTTTGCTGACGACCGCCCGTCGGGCGGGGGCAAGGGTACCATGATGCTTCGGCATGGCCTCGCCTATCTCGCCGCCCGCGGCTTGCCGGCCTTGCTCAACTTCGCCGCGCTCGCCATCTACACTCGGCTTCTGGCGCCCGAGCAGTTCGGCATCTATGCGATGGTCCTCGCCGGACTCGGCATTGCCCACACCGCGTTCCTGAGCTGGCTGGACCTCGGGCTGTTGCGCTTCCTCGCGGCCTACGAGGTCCGTCGCGGCACGTTTCTCGGCACTATCCTGATCGCCTTCCTGGCGATGCTGGCGCTCGCCGGCCTCGCCTCCCTGCTGGCGCTCTGGCTCACGAGCGATCCGCTGCTCGACCGTCTCCTTCCGTTGGGCTTCCTGCTGTTCTGCGTCGAGGGCTTCGCCGAGCTTCATCTGCGCCTCGCCAACGCGCAGCTGACGCCCGCCGTCTACGGCCGCATGGCGATCACCCGTGCCCTCGTGGCACTCGCGGTCGGCAGTGCCCTGGTGGTGGCCGGCGCCGGCGCCGAAGGCATTCTCCTCGGTCTCGCCGCCGGTGCCGTAGCCGCGGTCGTCGCCCCCACACGGCGCGAGCTCGGGTCCTTGTGGTCGGCGTGGCGCCAAGTTGCCACACCCGTCTTCGATCCGGCCGTGCTCCGGCATCTCTTCCTTTATGGCGCACCGCTCGTCGTCACCCTCGGGCTGGACGTGGTTTTGGCCGGCGCCGACCGGTTCCTGCTGGCACGGGTGATCGGCACCGATGCGGCCGGCGTCTACGCGGTCGGCTATCAGCTCACCGCCTACACGCTCGGCACGCTCCTGGTGATCGTCAATCTCGCCGGCTACCCGCTGGCGGTCAAAGCCTTCGAAACCGGCGGTCTCGCCGCGGCCGAGCCGTATCTGCGGCAGAACGCGCTGCTGCTCTGGGGCATCGGCCTGCCGGCCGCCTGCGGCATGGGGCTGCTCGCCCCGAACATCACCGCCGTGGTGACCGGCAGCGCCTTCGCCGCTGACGCCGCCCTGGTCATGCCGGTCCTGGTGCTGGCTGCCCTGCTCCAGCGCTGCCGCACCTATTATTTCGACTTCGCCTTTCAGCTTCGGGCGAAGGTCGCTTGGCAGGCACTGATCTCGGCCGCGACCGTCATCCTAAACATCGGCCTCAACCTGCTCCTGATCCCGCGCTTCGGCATCCTGGGTGCGGCCTGGGCCACGGTCGCCGCCTGCGGCCTCGGCCTAGCGCTGAGCATCGTTATCGGCCGGCGTGTCCTCGCCCTGCCACTCATCTGGGGCGAGGCGCTGAGAGTCTGCCTCGCCACGACGGTGATGCTGACGGCGCTCTGGCCCTTGCGCGAGCTTTCCGGCCTCCTCGCGCTGGTCCTGCAGATCGTTCTCGGCGGCCTAGCCTATGCCGCCGCCCTCTGGCTGCTCGACGTCGGCGGCCTGCGGGCCGGGGCCGGCCGCCTCCTGGCACGACAACCCGCGGGTCACACCTGATGCGAGCTCCTTCAGCCTCGAGCCGCGGCGATCCGGCGGCAGCCGGCCGTTCCGCGACCGGCCCTGCCCGGCCGATCGCCATCTTCCTGCCCGCCCTCTATGCGGGCGGTGCCGAACGTGTGCTGGTCAATCTGGCGGGCGAACTCCACAAGCGTGGCCACAGCGTCGATCTGGTGCTGGCGCACGCCACCGGCCCCTATCTCGACCGGGTGCCAGCCGGCGTCCGGGTGGTCGATCTTGGCTGCCGGCGGGTGGCCACGGCGCTCCTGCCTTTCGCACGCTACCTCCGCGAAGTGCAGCCGGTCGCGGTGCATGCCGCGATCGATCATACCAATGTGATCGCCCTTCTCGCCCGGGCTTTCGTCCGGCTGACCGGCGGCACGGATACGCGGATGGTGGTCAGCGTCCACACACCCCCGTCCGTCTTCCAGTCCCTCTCCAGCGGGCTCGTCCGGGCACGCGGTGCGATGGTCGGCGCCATCGCCCGCTTTGCCTATCGGCTCGCCGACGAGGTGGTCGCCGTCTCGGCCGGTGTCGCCGACGATGTCGCCCGAACGCTGCATCTGCCGAGGGAGCGGATCCGGGTGATCTACAACGCGGCGCTGACCGAGGATCCGGCGGGCCAGGGCCGGGCGCCGCTGGGCCCGGTGCCGATCGCTCTCAAGGGGCGGCGCTTCCTCGTGGCGGCCGGGCGGCTGATGCCGAGCAAGGACTTTGCCAATCTGCTGGAGGCCATGGCACGGCTCCGACGGCACCGCGACGTGGCACTCCTGATCCTGGGCGACGGGCCGGAGCGGGCGGCTCTCGAGGCACTGGTCCAGAAGCTCGGACTGGGCGCCGACGTCTGGCTCGCCGGCTTCCAGGCCAACCCCTACCGCTTCTTCAGCCGGGCCGCCGTCTTCGTGCTGCCGTCGCGCCGCGAGGGCCTGCCGACCGTGCTGATCGAGGCCATGGCCTGCGGCTGCCCGATCGTCTCGACCGATTCGCCGCACGGCCCGCGCGAGATCCTGGCCGACGGCCGCTTCGGCCATCTCGTCCCCATGGGCGAGCCCCGGGCCCTCGCCGACGCGATCGCGCGGATGCTCGACCATCCGACCTCGCCCGATCTGCTCGAGGAGCGGCTCGCCGCCTTCGCCACCGACGCCATTATCGAGGCCCACCTCGAGACGCTGCTCGGCACCACCCGCGAGAGGTGCCCGTCGTGACGCTGCGGTCCGACCGCCCGGAACGCCTGCATGCGCTAGATGCCCTGATCGGGGTCTGGCTGACCCTCATTTATGTCGTCTATCTCACCCATGCCGACATGTGGATCGCCGCCACCGCCTGGCTCGGCTGGTTCGAGCAGCCGACGCGGATCTTCCTCATGGGCGCGCTACCGCTGGCCGCCATCTGGACTGCCTGCCGGCTGGCTGACCGGGCCGGCCGGATCCCGAGGCCCGGCCCGCTCGACATGCTCGAGGCCAACCGGCCCGTGCTCCTGGCCTTCGCCTGTCTCTGCGCCATCTCGCTGCTGCCCGGTGCCGTCCTGCCGGGGGCGGTCGTCGACGATGGCGGGACCCAGCTCATGGTGCTGCCCTATGCCTTCGTCGTCTTCACCTTCGGCCTGATGTTCGGCGGTGCCGTGGCGGTGCGCCGGCACTGGCGCCGCATCCTGCTCATGACGTGGCTCGTGACCGTCACCAGCGTGCTCGTCGAGCTCTTCCGGCCGCGCACGTTCTCGGGCCTGCTGCCGGCGGTCAATGCCGATTGGGCGACGGACGCCGACCGGCCGGCCGGGCTCATGGGCGACGCCAATACCGCCGCCTTCATCATGCTCGGGCTCACCCTGCTCATCCTGCGCTACGACCGGCTGCGCTGGCCCGAGGTCGGCCTGCTCGCCATGACCCTGCTCGCGGTCCTCGCCACCCAGTCGCGCGGCGGCCTGCTGCTCACCGCCATGGTGGTCGCGGGCTATCTCTACCACTGTCGGGCGGTGATCCGCGGGCCCGCCTTGACGGCGGCCCTGCTCGGCGGCCTCGCCGCCGTGGCGGGCGTGGTGCTGGTGGTGCTGCCGCTGCTCGCCAACCTCGCCGCCTTCAGCGACTGGGAAGGGCAGCGCCGGCTGGAGATGCTGACCTTCCAGGGTGCCTTCGTCGAGCGGGACGAGAGCCGGCTGGGGCTGGCCTCGAGCTATCTCGCGGCCATCGAGGAAGCCGTCTGGCTCGGCCACGGCACCGGGTACATGCGCACCCGGCCGATCGGCAGCCACAACATGTACCTGCGACAATGGGTCGACAACGGCGTGCCCGGGCTGCTCGCCTACCTGGCGCTGCTCGGCGCCGGCACCCTGCTCTTCTGGCAGCGACGGTTCCCTGGCGGGCTCATGCTCATCCTGCTCGCCACCGTGCAGGGCCTCTTCAGCCATACCCTGCTCGAAAGCCGCGGCCTGCTGCTGCTCTATGCCCTGGCCCTCGCCGTTTCCGTCGTCGATGCCGGGCAACGGGCGCCCGAGGCCGCCGCGACGGGCGCGGTCGGGCTGCTGCGGCCGGAGCCGGGCTTGCGCAGCAGCACGACGTCCGGGGCGACGCGCCGGCAGTCGAGCCCCAGGCTCGAGGCCAGGTAGCGGAAGGTGGCGGCGCGGTAGAAGACCACGTGTGTGGGGTCGCGCCGGTAGCGCCAGTTGGCGAAGCGCCGGTCGTCGATGCCGAGTGCCGTCATGACGGCGAGCCGGCCGCCGGGCCGGATCAGGCCGGCCAACTGGCGGAAGACAGCATGTGGTCGGTGCAGATGCTCGGCCACCTCGGTCAGCGTGACGAAGTCGTAGCACCGCTCGAGTGCTGCCGGATCAGGCCGGAAGAAAGGATCGTGGAGCCTGACCCGGTGCCCGGCCGCCTCGAGCATCGCCGCCAGCGCCGGGCCCGGGCCGCAGCCGAAATCGAGACCCTCGCTCGCTCGGTCGAGCACCTTCAGGAGCGGTGAGGCCAGCCGGGCGAGGAAGCGGCGATAGCCTTCATCGGCCGGATCGTTGTGATGTGTCAGGTAGTGCCGGCGCTCGGTCCCGGGGTCGGGCAGTTGGCGCGCATCGAGCTGCGTCGCCCGGCAGCGCCGGCAACGCCAGTAGCGCCGGCCCTGGACCGTCATGAAGGGCCGGGCACCGCCGAGGCAGACCCGGCACGCCGCATGGGTCGACTGGTCCATGACCATCGCTTGTGCCACCCCCCACGCCATGGCACCAGCCGCCAGGGACCAGCGCGATGCTCGCTTCGGTCGGCATCATCGGCTCGCCGACCGCACCGCAACAGCCCCGGCATGGATCCGGGCGACCAACGTGGCGCGGTCAGCCGAGCTTCGACAAGCGCCGGACGTCACGTCGCTCGAGCTTCAGGCGATCTCACCCGCGATCACCAGATCATCGATTGCCGCGCTCGCGACGGCGACCTCCGGCACAGGCTCGAAGGTGCCACGCTCGAGCACGAGCAGCTGATCGTCGAACTCCAGCTTCTCTATGCTCTGGATAATGGTTCGATCGCCCGGGTCGCCGATCCGGCTGACCACCCCGATCCTGCCGAAAGCGAAGACCGAGAAGTCCCCGGCGGCGCCGTCGAAGACAGCCGCATCCTTGCCACTGCCGCCGTTCGCGATGTTAAGGCCACCGTTCAGGAAGAAGAGATCATCGCCCTTGTCGCCGCTCAGGATGTCGTTGCCCGAGCCGTCGACCAAGGTGTCGTTGCCCTTGCCGCCGAAGAGCTGGTTGTGGCCCGACTGGCCCACCAGAACATCATCGCCCTTGTTGCCGAAGACGATGTCGTTTCCGCCAAGGGCGAAGATCAGCTCGGCGGTCTTGTCGCCGATGATGTGCTCGCTGTCGTTGGTGGCGACGATCGTCCGATCGATCTCCGCGCTCAGCCAGCGGAACGGATCGTCGAGCGCGTCGCGCACACCGGGCACGAAGCTCTCGGCCGATTCGAGCAGGCTGGCGGTGTCGATATAAACGGTGATCGGGTGCTCGTCGCCAATGCCCGGGATCCGGCTGGCGGCGATGAGTTCGTCGGGCGTGTCCAGATCCTGCGGCTCGAAATCCGGCAACTGCGCCTCCGGCCGCTCAACGACCAGGTCTTCGCCCTCGCGCGTGGCACCGCCAGCGATGAAGAGCGGGCTCAGCGCCGAGAGCTGCGCCACGAAATCATCCGAGTGGACGACATTGAGCTGCGCCACGCCCTCGACCGTCTCGGTCGATCCAGGCGAGCCGAAGGTGACGAGCAGCGTCCGGTCGGCGAGCGGAGCGAACGGGGCGCCGTCGCCAACCAGTCGAGCGACGCTGAGCTCGGCAATGATGCCGCCGAGGCTGTGCCCGGCGAAGAGAACCTGCTCGATCCCGTTCGTCGGCGTCGCGGCGTAGGTGAGAGCGGCCACCGTGGCGTCCTGGTGTGCACTGTAATAGAGGTCCCAGGCACGGACACCGGGTGCTATCTCCAGCCCCTGAAAGCCGAACTCGTTAGTCTCGTCGGTGCTGCGGTAGGTGACCACCAAGGTTTGGCGGCCCTCGAGCTCGCCGGTGTAGAAATGTGCGGCGCTGGTGAAGGTCCCGGCCGGCTGGCCGACCAGGACGCCGATATCCGCCAGATCGACGCCGGGGCTGTGCAGGCCAGGTAAGACGAGCGGCGCCCAGCCTCGCTCCACCGCATTGCCAGTCGGCAGCTTCGGCAGGGCCGAAGTGCTTGCATAGTTGGCTACATTGGCGAACGTGTCATAGCCGAAAAGAGCGGATTCGACGAGCTGTCCTTTGGTCATCGGAATACCCTATCGAAAGGATGTTGTGCTTCAAATCAACCACATCGGCCCGCCACCCTGGCTCTTGCGACCCAGATCTTGCGAACGCGGACCAGGAATTATCCCTTGATGGGTCGGCCACCGGATTGATGCAAATCAACACCGGAAAGAATATTTGATCCGGTCGACAACGATCGCGCGGTCGGCGCGGCTGACCGACTCGTTGCTCAACGCTCCAGCACATAGCGGCCCGGGGCCAGGTCGAGGGGCGGCAGGCCCTTTTCCGGCGCACCCGTGGATGGCGGAGCGGTGCGCTTGCCGCTTCCTTCGGCAAGCCAGGTCTGGAACGGCAGCCACCAGGAGCCGGGCCGGGGCGTGCTGCCGGCGAGCCACTGCTCGGGCGGCTGATAGATGGCGTCTTTCGCCATGGTCTCGAGGCGGTAGTAGCGGCCCGGATGGTCCGGCCGGCTGACGATGCCACCATTGTGGCCGCCATTGGTGAGCGCGAAGGTGACCGGTACGTCGGTCAGGAGTCGCACCTTGTAGACGGATTCCCAAGGGGCGATGTGGTCCTTCTCGGTGCCGACGGCGAAGATCGGCACGCGGATGTCGCTGAGCGCTATGGCCCGGCCATCGACGGCATAGCGGCCGCGGCTCAGCCGGTTGTCGAGAAAGAGGGCGCGCAGGTATTGGCCGTGCATCCGCGCCGGCATTCGCGTGCCGTCGGCATTCCAGGCCATCAACGCCCGCATCTCCTCGCGCTCGCCCATCAGGTACTGCCGGACGAGCCGCGACCAGACGAGGTCGTTCGGCCGCAGGAGACGAAAGGCGCCGGCCATCTGCTCGGTGTCGAGATAGCCCTGCTCCCACATCATGTCCTCGAGATAGGCGATCTGGCTCTCG
The DNA here is from genome assembly GCA_020638495.1 of Geminicoccaceae bacterium. GTDB lineage: Bacteria > Pseudomonadota > Alphaproteobacteria > Geminicoccales > Geminicoccaceae > SLRI01. Next base: position 33,096 of record JACKIN010000003.1, read on the forward strand.
TCGATGAAGAGCATGAGCTCGCCGGCCTCGCTGAAGTCGGTCTGGGCAGCCAGCAGGCTCATCGAAGCGAGCCGGTCGTCACCGTCCCGCGCCATGGCGGCAGCCGCGATTGCGAGGATGGTGCCACCCAGGCAATAGCCCACAGCGTGCACCTTGCGCTCGGGCTGGATCGTATTGACCACCGTGAGCGCCGCGTGCACGCCCTGACGGCGGTAATCGTCGAGCTCGAGCTCGGCCTCGGCCTCTCCCGGGTTCTTCCACGAAATGCAGTAGACGGTGTGACCCTGGCCCACCAGATACTCGATCAGCGAGTTGCCGGGCTCGAGGTCGAGCACGTAGTATTTCATGATCCAGGCCGGCACGATCAGCACGGGCTCCGGATACACGGTCTCGGTCGTGGGCGTATATTGCTGGAGCTCGATCAGGTCGTTGCGATAGACCACGCGGCCCGGTGTCATTGCCATGTTCCTGCCGACCGCGAAGCGCTCGGTACCGGCTGGCCCCTCCCCGGCCGCGCGCCGCTCGATGTCCTCGGCGAGGAACTCGAGGCCTTGCAAGAGGTTGCGGCCCTGCTCGGCGGCCGTGCGCTCGAGCACCTCGGGATTGGTCCAGGGCAGATTGGAAGGCGCCCAGTGATCGAGCGCGTTTCTCGCCATGAAGCGCACCTGACGCTGGTGCTGGGCGGTCACCCCGCGCGGCCCGGTGGTCGCCGCATCCCACCAGGCTTCCGCCGCAAGGAAGCCCTGCGCCCAGACATTGAAGGGAAAACGATGCCAAGCCGGATCCGCAAAGCGCGGATCGTCGCCGTCCTGCGAGAAGGGCTCGCTCGCCCCGCCGCTCGACGCCCGCGCAGCGAACAGACCGAGCCGCCAGGCGTCGTGCAGCGCTGCCTGCGCGAGCTCGAGCCGCCGGCCCGGTGCGTTGGCGAGGTGCAAGGCCCAGTCACTCCACGCAGCCGCCACGGCTGCCAGCGAGATGCCGAAGGTGAGCCTGGCCTGCCCCGCATGCCAGAGTCGGTCGAACTGCGTGTAGCGGGGCAGGAGCGGCGATACCCGCTCGGTCGGCGTCGATCCGGCCGTACGTGGCTTCGACGGTCGGCCGTCAGCAGCCTTGCCTTTCGCCATGTTTCCCCCGAGCGACCGCATGGTGCATTGCAACACGAAGTGGCGACAGGAGACGGGCGATGCAAGGCGGCGCCAGGGTCGCACCAGCCGCCAAGGTCGCCAGTCGACCGTTCGAGCTCCTCTCAGCCGGCGAGCGCCGCACTCCGCCTGGCCTCACGCCGGCGGAGTATCTCGTAGACGACCGCACCCAGAATGGTGAGCCCGATCATGATGACGCCGATGGCGTTGACTGCCGGGGTCAGGCCGAGGCGCACGCGCGTCGCGATGTTGAGGGTCAGCGTGTCCTCGATGCCGATGACGAAGAGGGTGGTGTTGTAGTTCTCGAAGGACTGGAGGAAGGCGAGCACGGCACCCGAGAGCAGGGCGGGGCGGAGGAAGGGCAGCATCACCCGGCGCATCATCAGGCCGTGGCTGGCGCCGAGGTCGAGGGCGGCCTCCTCCTGGGTGCGGTCGAAGCGCTCCAGCCGGGCGAGGAAGAGCAGCATGCAATAGGCGGCGATGAAGGTGCTCTGGGCGATCACCGCGAGCATGAGGCCGCCGCCGACATCGAAGAGGTTGCGCCAGAAGACCAGGGTCGAGATGCCGAGGATCACGCCCGGGGTAAGGATCGGCGAGACCATGACGCCGTAGAGGAAGGACTTGGCCCGGGTTCGGATGGTCTGGAGGAAGAGCGCGCCGGCGAGGCCGACCGGGATCGAGACCAGGATGACGCCGAGGCCGATCAGCACCGAGTTCCAGATCGCCATGCCCATGCGCCCGTCCTGGAAGAGGCCGATGGCGCGGCCGCGACTGTCGAAGCCCCAGAACCAGTCGAGGGTGAAGCCCTGCCAGGGCAGCATGGTGGGAAAGCGGCTGTCGTTGAAGGCGGCGGCCACCATGAAGACCAGAGGCAGGAAGAGATAGGCGAAGAAGAGGGCGAGGTAGGCATAGACGAAGAGGTCGACCAGGCGTCGCGCACTCATTTCGCCACGTCCGCGATGCCCACGCGAAAGACGCGCATCATGACGAAGATGAAGATGACGCAGGAGACGAGCAGGGTGAAGGCATAGGCCGCACCGCTGTTCCAGTCGCCGCCGTCGAAGAAGAGGCTGTAGATGACCTGGGTGAACCAGCGGGCATTGGTGCCGCCGGGCAGCGCCTCGAGCAGCTGCGGCACCGCCACCGTCCCGGCGGCGAGCATGAAGGTCATGATGCAGCCGACGGCAATGCCGGGCTTGGCGTGCGGGACGACGACCCGGGCATGGATGCGGGGCCAGGAGGCGCCGAGGTCGCGGGCCGCCTCGATCTGGTTGCGGTCGAGGCTCTCGATGGCGTTGTAGAGCGGGAAGACCATGAACAGGATGTAGGCATAGACCATGCCGACCATCACCGCCCCGACCCCACCCATGTTGAGCGGCGCCTCGGTGAGGCCGAGGCCCATCAGCACCTGGTTCAGGAGGCCGTTGCGCGAGAGGATCAGGAACCAGGAGAAGGTGCGCAAAATTTCGTTGACCCAGAAGGGCACGACGAGGCCGAGGACCAGGAGCGCCGCTGTCGGCCCCCGCGCCACCTGTGCCAGGTAGTAGGCGACGGGGTAGCAGACGATGAGGGCGAGCACGGTGACCAGGGCCGCCGAGAAGATGGTGCGCAGGAAGATGCCGCGATGCGCATCGTTGGCGAAGAGGGTGGCGTAGTTGGCGAGGCTGCGGACATCAGCCGGCCCGCCCTGCTCGGGCACCGGCAGATGCGGGCGAAGCGACATGTCGACCATGAAGAGCTGCGGCAGGACGACGAGGAAGAGCACCCACAAGATCACCGTGCCGAGCACGAGGGCACCGGCCGTGGCCCCGAGCCGGCGGAAGAGCTCAACCATCGCCCGCCACCGGCAGGAGGAGTGCTGCCTCCGGCGGGAAGCCGATGGCGGCAGGCGTGCCGGCCTTCAGGCGCGGCAGGCTGCCATCATTGGCGAGCTGGGCCGTGACCTCCGTGCCGTCGGCAAGCCGGACCACGAGGCTGACGAAGGCCCCCTCGAAGTCGAGCCGCTCGACCGTGCCGGCGAGCCGGTTGCCCGGGGCGTCGCCGTCGAGCAGGCGACAGCGCTCGGGGCGCACGACGAGCTGGGCGGCGACACCGGTCCTGAGGCCGTGCGGGTTGCGGCCGGCAAGGCCGCCATGGGCGGTCTCGATCATCGCCTCATCACCCAGGGTTCCGGTGACCCGCCCGGCCAGCACATTGCTCTCGCCGACGAAGGTGGCGACGAAGGCCGAGGCCGGCTCGCGGTAGATGGCATCGGCGGTGCCGACCTGCTCGATGCGCCCCTGGCTCATGACGGCGATGCGGTCGCTCATGGTGAGCGCCTCGCCCTGATCATGGGTGATGTAGACGAAGGTGACGCCGGTCTTCTGCTGGATGGTGCGAAGCTCGGCGCGCATCTTCTGCCGGAGCTTGAGGTCGAGGGCGGAGAGCGGCTCGTCGAGCAGCAGGACGGCGGGCTCCACCGCCAGCGCGCGGGCGATGGCGACGCGCTGGCGCTGGCCGCCGGAGAGGGCGGAGACCAGCTTCTCGCCCTGCCCTTCCAGGGCCACGAGCTCGAGCAGCTCGGCGGCGCGCCGCCGGCGCTCGGCCCTGGCGACGCCTCGCGCCTCGAGGCCGAAGGCGACGTTCTCCCAGACCTTCATCAATGGGAAGAGGGCGAGATTCTGGAAGATCAGAGCCGTCGGCCGGCGGTTCGGGCCGATGCCGGCCATGTCGGCGCCGCCGATCCTGATGGCGCCGCCGGTCGGCTCGTTGAAGCCCGAGATCAGGCGAAGAATGGTGGTCTTGCCGCAGCCCGAGGGGCCGAGGAAGGAGAAGAATTCGCCCGCCTCGATGTGCAGGTCGGCATTCCTGACGGCGACGAAATCGCCGAACGCCATGCTCACCCGTTCGAGGGTGACGCTCTGTCCCGCCAGCATCGGCAATTTTCCGGCTGTGCGGCCCGGCCGGCGAAGCGGTCGCCGGCCGGGCGCGCGGGCCTCAGGCCGAGAGGAAGCGGTCGCGGAACTCGTTGCGGGCAGCGACGAACCAGGTGGGCTCGGCCGGATACCACCACAGGTTCTCGATGGCGTTGCCCGGATAGGCCGCGGCGAAGTTGGCGGCGTAGTCCTCGCCGGCGAGCTCGGCCGCACCCTCGGTGCAGGAGTTGTAGCCCGAGAGACGCACATGGATCGCCGCGTTATCGGGCTGGTAGTACCAGTTCATCCAGGCATAGGCCTGCTCGAGATTCTCGGCACCCGTCGGGATGCCCATCGAGTCCATCCAGGTAAGCGCCCCCTCCTTCGCCGCCAGATAGGTGTAGCGGCCGCCGGAATCGGTGCGCATCCGCATGGCGGGGCCGTCCCAGGTCTGACCGATGACGGCGCCGTTCTGCAGGAAGGCTGCCTCAGTCTCCTGGGCGTTCGACCAGAACTGGATGACCCGGTCCTTGCGTTCCACGGCATAGGCGAGGAGCTTCTCGTAGACCTCGCGCATCTTCGCCTCGTCGGTGTAGGTGACGCGCATTTGGTCGGACGGCACCTCACCGGTCGAATCCAGATAGAGGCCGATACCGAGCAGGGCCGAGTGTGCACGGCAGGTGACGAGACCCACCATCTCCGGTGTCCAGAGCGAGCCGTAGCCGAGCTCGCCATAGGTGGCCTGCATGGCGTCGGTGTCGATGCAGAGCGATTCGGTGCCCCAGTTGAAGGGCGTGGTGTAGCGCTTGCCGCCCTGCACGGCGCCGAGGCCCTCGGAGCTCGCCCACATCGAGGGAATGATGCCGGCGACGTTTATCTGGCTCTCGTCGAGCGGCTGCAAGAGCTGCTGCTCGGTCCAGACCGGGGTGTAGGTGATGGACGGCATGACGACGTCGAAGCCGGTGCCGCCCGAAGCCCGCAGCCGGTTCAGGACCTCGTCGTTGGAGCCGTAGGTGGCGAGGTTGAGGGTGATGCCGGTCTGGCTCTCGAAGGACTCGATCATCTCCGGGTAGACGTAGTCGGACCAGCTGTAGAGATTGAGCTCGCCCGAGGACGACAAGGCGCGTCGGCTGATGATCGCCGGGGCCGCGATGCCGGCGCCGATGGCGGTAGTGGCCTGCAGGAAGCGCCGGCGCCTGATGGCGGGCGTGGCGCCGATCCGGATCTTGCTGGTTTCGGTCATGGTGGTCTCCATCCCTGATGATGCCCCGGCCGATCACCTGTGTCGGTCGCTGGCGTCGATCGCTGGCTACTGGCAGATGAGCGCGGTCGTTGAGCCGACCTCGTGACGATCGCGTGACAACCTATCAGAGCATGGTCAGAGCGGCCAGACCAGCAGGATCAGCGGCACCGCGACGGCGGTCACGACGACCTCGAGCGGCAGGCCGAGGCGCCAGTAGTCGCCGAAGCGGAATCCGCCGGGGCCGAGGATCAGCGTGTTGTTCTGGTGGCCGATGGGGGTGAGGAAGGCGCAGGAGGCGCCCACGGCAACGGCCATGAGGAAGCCGTCCGCATCGACACCGAGGCCCGCGGCCGTGCCGATGGCGATCGGGCACATCACCGCCGCGGTCGCCGCGTTGTTCATGAAGTCCGAGAGAAACATGGTGACCACGAGGATCAGCACCAGCGCCACCACCGGCTGGCCCTGCGCCACGGTCTCGACCAGATGGCCGGCGAGCAGGTCGGCAGCACCCGTCTCGGCCATGGCCCCGGCGACCGGGATGAGGGCGGCGAGCAGCACGATCACCGGCCAGTCGATCGCCTGGTAGACGCTGCGCGGCGGCACCACATTGGTCAGCATCGCCGCCAGCACGCCGCCGGCGAAGGCGACCGCGGCCGGCAGCAGGCCGAAGGTCACGAGGATGACCGCACCCGCCATGATCGCCGCGGCCGTGGCGGCGCTCCGGGCACTCGGCAGGCGCAGCGAGCGCTCGGCCAAGGGCACCAGGTTGAACTGGCTGGCGAAGTCACCGAGCGTATCCGTTGCACCTTGCAGCAGCAGGACATCGCCGACCCGCAGCGGCAGGTTGCGCAGCCGGCGCATGTTGCGCTCGCCGCGGCGTGACACGGCGAGCAGATTGATGCCCCAGCGTCGGCGCAGATGCAGGTCGGTGGCCGAGCGGCCGGTGATCGGTGAGGTCGGCAGGACGGCGAACTCCGCGAGCCGCGGCCGCTCCCCGTCGCCGTCGCTGCGTCCATCGCTCGCGGCCGGTGCTTCGGCCTCGTCCCCGGCATTGTCGGGCCCGCGCGAGCGAGTCTCCTCGAACTCGAGGTCGAGGGCGCTCAGCGCCTCGGCCAGGGGCTCGGGATTGGCCTCGATGACCAGGACATCGCCCGCCTGAACCTGCCGATAAGGTTCGGGGGCGGCGAGGCGCACGTCGTTGCGTACCATGCCCAGCACCTGCGCATCCGCTGCCTCGAGCTCATGCTCGATGTCGCGCAGGGTCCGGCCGACGGCCTTGCCGTTATCCTTGACCCTGACCTCGGAGAGATAGGCGGCGATGTCGAAGCCCTCGGTCGAACCGCGCGCCCGCACCGGCACGAGCCAGTGCCCGGCCAGCAGGATGAAGGCGATGCCGGCGATGGCAACCGCGGCACCGACCGGTGTGAAGTCGAACATCGAGAAGCCACCCTCGCCCAGCCGTGCGCGGAAGCCGGCGACGATCAGGTTGGGCGGCGTGCCGATCAGCGTGGTCATGCCGCCGAGGATCGAGCCGAAGGCGAGCGGCATGAGCATCTGGCCGGGCTCGAGACCCATCTTCTGTGCCCGCTGGATGGCGAGCGGCATCAGCAAGGCCAGAGCGCCCACATTGTTCATGAAGGCCGAGAGGCAGGCGGCGGTGACGGTCAGCGTCGCGATCGTGGTGAAGCCACCGGCGCCGTTCGGCAGCACGGCCCGGGCGAGCCGGTCTACGGCCCCCGATTCGTGCAGACCGCGGCTCAGGACGAGCACGCAGGCAACGGTGATCACCGCCGGATGCCCGAAGCCCGAGAACGCATCGGCAGCCGGCAGCAGGCCGAGGACGACACAGGCGAGCAGCGCTGCCATGGCCACCATGTCGTGCCGCCAGCGGCCCCAGAGGAAGAGCGCCATGCTGGCCATCACGATGGCGATGACGAGGCCCTGGTCGAGCGTCACGAGCGCTGCAACTCCATCCCGACTGGCCCGCGCCCTCTCCATGCCCGTCCCGACACAGTCGAGGAACGGGACCGCCAGAGCAAGCGCTCACCGGTTCGTGTCGATGGCCAGGCTGGCATGGCGCCGATCGTACCGCTATGTGCAACGCCTGCAGCGGCCTGTGGTCGCTCTCGGAATGGAGAACCAGTACTATGATACGCATGATCGGGGTATTTCCCCGCCCGCTCGGCCTCGCCGCACTGGCATTCGCTTTGGTGCTCCCGCTTCTCCCGGCCCGCGCGGCGGACGAGCTGCCGCAGGCGGAAGTGGAGCGGATCGTGCGCGAGTACCTGCTGCGCGAGCCGGAAGTCATCATGCAGGCGATCGAGGAGCTGCAGCGGCGGCGCGACCTGGCCGCCAGCCAGCAGCAGCGGGACCAGATCGCCGCCAACCGGCAGATGTTGGTCGCCGATTCGCGCGACCCGGCGATCGGCAATCCCGATGGCGACGTGACGCTGGTCGAGTTCTTCGACTATCGCTGCGGTTATTGCCGGGCGATGGTCGACTCGATCAACGAGCTGGTCGCGTCCGATCCCGATGTGCGCGTGGTGATGAAGGAGTTCCCGATCCTCGGCCCCGAGTCGCTGCTCGCCGCCAAGGCTGCGCTCGCCGCCGACCGGCAGGGCGCCTATGCCGCCATGCATTTCGCGCTGATGGCCGAGGACCGGATCGACGAGGCGGCGATCCGCCGGCTCGCGGCGGCGAACGACCTCGATGTCGACCGGCTCATGGCCGACATGGAAAGCGAGCCCGTCCGCGCTCATATCCAGGACAATATCCGCCTCGCCCAATCGCTCGGCATCAGCGGCACGCCGAGCTTCGTCGTCGGCGAGACGCTGCTGCCCGGCGCCGTGCCGCTCGCGGCTCTCAACGAGCACATCGGCGCCGAACGGTCAGCCGCGGGCGGCTGAATCTCGCGCATGCCCATCCCATCGCCGAACGGCCCGCCCGAGGGGTCCTTCAGCGCAGGGTGAGCTTGAGCTCGATGCGCCGGTTCCGGCTGCGCGCCTCCTCGCTCGTGCCCGCGACCAGAGGCTGGGTGTCGGCGAAGCCGGCGGCGATCAGCCGGTCCTCCGGCAGACCCCAATCGACCAGATACTCGGCGACCGAGCTCGCCCGCGCCGCGGACAGCTCCCAGTTCGAGCGGAACCGTCCACTGCGGATTGGCAGGTCGTCGGTGTGACCGTCGATGCGCAGCATCCAGGGCAGGTCGTCGGGCAAGGCGTCGACCAGCTGCTTGAGCTCGAGGGCGATCTGGTTCAGCGCGGCCCGCCCCTGCGGCGTCAGCTCGGCTTCGGCCGAGGGGAAGAGGAGCCCTGCGGTGAAGGCCACGTTGCGCCCGCTGAGCAGCGCCACGTCGTCGCCGCCGCCAGTCGCCGCCAGCAGCTCGGACGAGAGGCTCATCTCGCGCTCGACGGCGCCCTCGGCCGCCGCCCGGGTCACGGGAACGGGCCGCAGGCTCGAGCCGAGCTGCGCGCCGATCTGCTCGAGCCGCCGGCTCGCTTCCGCCTCGCGCTCCGCCTCGAGCGCTGCGAGCGCCGCCTCGCGCTCGGCGAGCAGGTCCGCCTGCGCTTGCGTCCTGGCCCGCAGCTCGGCGAGCTCCGCCGCCTGCGCCGCCAGACGGTCGCTGGTCGCCTCGTCGAGATCGATGATCGCATGGATCGGCCGCGCACCCTCGTCGGCGATCAGCGGCACCGACGCCACCGTCGCCTGCAGCTCGCCCTCGAGCGCCGCGCCGCGCGCTTCGGCCGCAGCCAGGCGCTCCTCCAGATCGTCGCGTGCCGCCTGCAGGCCGCTCCGCGACCAGTCCGCCAGCTCAAGCCGCCGCTGCAGCTCGGCCAGCTCGACGCCGCGTGAGGCAAGGGCCGCGGCATCCGCTTCGCGGCGGCTCTCGGCTTCGGCCAGCGCCGCCTCGGCGGCCGCCAGCTCGGCCTGGAGCGCCGACACTGCCTCACTCTCGCCCGCCTCGCCGGCGATCAGGGCATCCTCTGCCGCGGCCAGCCGGCTTTCGAGATCGTCGCGCACCGCCTGCAGACCGGCGGCCGTCCGCTCGGCGAGCTGCAGCTGCCGCTCGAGCTCCACGAGCTCGGCGGACTGCGCCTCGAGCACGGCGACTTCAGCCACCCGCCGGTCCTCGAGCTCGTCCAGTGCGGCGGTCGATGCCGCCAGCTCCCGCTCGCGTTCGGCCAGCGTCGCCCGCAGTGCCGCCACCCTCTCACTCTCGGTCGCCTCGGTGGCGATCAGCGCGTCCTCGGTCTCGGCCAGACGCTGCTCGAGACCGTCGCGCACCGCCTGCAGGCCGGCTGTCGTCCGCTCGGCCAGCTCCAGCTGCCGCTCCAGCTCGACCAGCTCCTCGCCGCGTGAGGCGAGCGCCGCGGCATCCGCCTCACGCCGGCTCTCCAGCTCCGCCAGAGCCGCGTCGCGCGCCGCCAGCTCTTCTTTGGCGGTGGTCTCGGTGGCGATCAGCGCGTCCTCGGTCTCGGCCAGACGCTGCTCGAGATCGTCGCGCACCGCCTGCAGGCCGGCTGTCGTCCGCTCGGCCAGCTCCAGCTGCCGCTGCAGCTCCGCCAGCTCCTCGCCGCGCGAGGCGAGCGCCGCCGCATCCGCCTCGCGTCGGCTCTCCAGCTCTGCCAGAGCCGCGTCGCGCGCCGCCAGCTCCTCCCTGGCGGTGGTCTCTGTGGCGACCAGCGCTTCCTCCGTTTCGGCCAAGCGCTGCTTGAGACCGTCGCGCACGGCCTGCAGCTCGACGGCCGTCCGCTCGGACTGTTGCAGCTGCCGCTCCAGCTCGGCGAGTTGCCGACCGCGAGAGGCGAGCGCCGCCGCATTCGCCTCGCGCCGGCTCTCCAGCTCCGCGAGGGCCGCCTCGTGGGCCGACTGCTCTTCCCTGGCGGCGGTCTCGGTGGCAAGCAGCGCGTCCTCGGTTTCGGCCAGACGCTGATCCAGATCATCCCGCACCACCTGCAGGCCGGCCGCCGTCCGCTCGGATAGCTGCAGCTGCCGCTCCAGCTCGGCGATCCGCTCATCGACCGCAACCGCATCGCGCGCCCGCGCCTCGGCGAGCTCCTGCTCCAAGGCCGCCATCTTGCTGCCCGCCGTGGCGAGCTGCGCCACCAGGGATTCTCGGACCGTGCCCTGCTCGGTGCCGAGCGCCTGCAGCCGCGCCTCGGCCTCGGCCCGCGCATCGTCGGCAGCGTCCAGCGCCGCCTGCCGCTCGCTCGCGATGTCGCTGAGCGCGTCACGCTCGCGCTCGACCAGTGCTGCCCGGCGCTGCAGCTCGGCCTGCTCGGCCCGCAGAGCGTCGACTTTGGCGCCGGCCTGCGCCAGACGCTCGTCGGCGGCAGCGGTCGCCGCCGCCAGTTCGGCCGCGAGTTGATCACGCTCGACGGTGAGCGTCGCCACGGCCTCGCTCGTCGCCGCCAGCTCGCTCTCGGCGGCTGCGAGCGCCGCCGCAGCGGCGTCACGCTCCTCACCTGTGGCGGCCAGCTCGGCCGGCAGCGGCCGCAAGGTCTGCAGCTCGTTGCCGAGCTCTTCCAGCCGGGTCAGCCTGGCTATCGAGCCGGCACCTGGCTCTGCCGGCATGTCGAGCGCCGTCAGTGTCCGGTCGACGCCTTCCTCGACCGTGCCGATCCGATCATAGGCATACCAACCAACGCCGAGGGCGGCCGCGATCGGGATCAGCGTGAAGCCCGCCGTGCGCCGGCGCTTGTCGCTTTCCCACTGGCGCAGATGCGCCTCGAGCTCGGAGATCCTGTTCGCCATCGCCACCCCGCAGCAAGACCTTCAACGTTTGTCGTAGAGCTTCCACAAGAGCCCGAGGAAACGCTCGCGCTCCTGCTCCGGCTCGGCGCTTGCGCCCTCGAGCTCGCGCCACTCGTCGTGCAGCACCTGCAGGCCGTCGATCCGCTCCTGGCGCTCGACCCCGTCACGATAGGGAAAGACCGAGACCGCCGCCGTCACCACACCGACGACCAGCGCCGGCACCTGCGGCAGCATGCCGAGGAGGCCGAGTCCGACCACCAGCAGGCCGATCACGAGCAGGAGCGCGGCCGCCACCCGGTACTGCCGCAGGGCACCGCGATGCACCGCCATCATGCTGTCGAACGGAATTGGTTGGCCGGCGCCGAGCACCGGCTGGCCCGCGGCGCCGGGCGCCGCGGCCAAGAGGTCACCCGATGCGCGCGTCAACAAGCCCTCCCCGCCTTTTTTGGACCGTCACCGGTGGTCGACCACTCCTTTGAGCATCCCGGCCTGACGCAGTCTTGCCGGATCGGGCGGGAAAAGCAATCGCAGCGGACCGCGACCGCCGGTCAGCGGGTCGTCAGCTTGATCTCGATGCGCCGGTTGCGGCGATAGGCGCTCGGCGTGTCGGCCGGATCGAGGGGCTGGAACTCGGCGAAGCCCCGGGCGGCGACCCGTTCGGGTGGAATGCCCTGCTCGATCAGGAACTCTGCCACGGAGATCGCCCGGGCGGTCGACAGCTCCCAGTTGGAAGGGAAGCGCGCGGTGCTGATCGGTCGCCGGTCGGTATGGCCGTCGACCTGCAGGACCCAGGGCAGCTCGTCCGGAATCTCGGCGGCGATGGCACTCAGGGTCGCGGCGAGCTTCGCGAGCTGGCGGCGGCCCTCGGGACCGATCTCCGCCTCGCCCGAGCCGAACAGCACCTCGGACTGGAAGACGAAGCGGTCGCCGACGATACGCACCTCGTCACGCTCGCCCAGAACCTGGCGAAGCCGGCCGAAGAAGTCGGAGCGGAAACGCGAGAGCTCCTCCACTTGCGCTGCCAGCGCCACGTTCAACCGCTCGCCGAGATCGGCGATGGTCGCACTCTGCGTCGCGATCTCCGTCTCTTTCTGGGTCAGCACGTTATCGATCTCGGCGAGCTGGATCGACAGGGCGTTGATCTGGCGGTTGAGCAGCTCCACCTCGGCGAGCGCCGCCTCGCGGTCACGCGCTTCCGCGTCGAGTGCGGCCTCGAGGCTCGCGGCGCTGCGCAGCAGCTCGTCCAGGCGGATCTCGCGCTCGTCCAGCTCGCGCTGCGCCAGCCGGGTGCGTTCCTCCTCGTCCGCAAGGCGTGCCTCGAGCGCCGCCCGCTCGTCGCGCACGGCACCGAGCTCCGCCGACAGATCCGCCCGCGCCGTCTCGCCGGCAGCCAGGAGATCGGCCTGTCCCGCGATCTCGGCCTCGAGCTCGGCACGCACCTGCGCCAGCGCATCGATGTCCCGCCGCAACTGCACGAGCTCGGCGAGCCGGGCCTCCAGCGTCGCGCGATCGGCGGCAATGGTGGCGTTCGCCGCCTCGAGCTCGGCCCGTGCGGCCTCGGCCTCGTCGGCGATCTTCTGCCGGTCGAGCCGCATCGCCTCCAGCGTTTCGCCCAGCCTGAGCTCTCGGTCGGCGCTGAGCGCCAGGGTCTCGGCCAGGCGGTCGCGCTCGGCGGCAAGCTCGTCGGTACGGTCGGCCTCGGCATCGCGCTCGGCGAGCGCCGCCCTGAGATCGGTCGAGAGCCGGGTCAGGTTGCGCCGCAGATCAGCCGCCGTGTCGCGCTCGAGCCCGAGCTGCCGGTCGAGCTCGGCCACCGTCTCCTCGAGCCGGGTCATCGCTGCGTCACGACCCTCGAGCTGCTGGCTGAGGAAGAACTGCGCCAGGACGAAGACCGCGAGGAGGAAAATGATGACCATGAGCAGCGTCGACAGCGCGTCGACGAAGCCGGGCCAGATGTCGACCGACGCACTGCGCTGACTGCGGCCGCGGGCCATGCCTCAGCCCACCCGCCGACCGGGCCGGCGGAGCCGGCGACCGCTCATAACGTCTCGCTCTTCGCCCATCGCCCGATCCGTCGGCTAGGACCGCAGCGACTGCGGATCGCCGGCGGCGATGGCGATGGTGCGCGAGACCAGCTTGATCTCGTTCTTCAGCTCGCGGGTGGTCTCCTCGCGACCACGCGCCAGCTCGTCGATCAGCCGGCCGAGCTTCTGGTCGGTGTTGCGGATGTGCTCGCGCGTCGCCTCGTCGAGCAGCGCCCCGCCTCCACGACCGAGCGCCGCCTGTGCGGTCTGCTGCTGGCCCAGCAGCCGGGCGAGGCCGTCCTGATCGTGCCGCAGCCGCTCGCCGAGCATGCCGAGGCGATCGTTGAGCACGGCCAAAAGCTCGTTCAGCTCGCCGCGCCCATGCTCGCTGCGGTCGAGCGCCAGCCGCAGCTGGTCGACGTTCTCTGCCGTCTGCTGCAGCAGGGCTTCCATATAGGCCGGCATCGGCGCCCCGCCGGCGAGCTCGCCGAGCATGCTGCCGCCCGAGGAATGTCGCGTCAGCCCGGCGAGCCACTCCTCGAGGTCATTGTAGAAGCTGTTCTGCGCCTGGGTCGCCTGCAGGTCGATGAAGCCGAGGACGAGCGAGCCGGCGAGACCGAAGAGCGACGAGCTGAAGGCCGTGCCCATGCCGTGCAGCGGTGCCGCCAGCCCGGCCTTGAGCCCGTCGAAGACACCGAGCATATCGTCGCCGGTGAGCGAGAGATCGCCGATCACCCGTCCGACCGAGGTGATCGTCTCGAGCAGCCCCCAGAAGGTTCCGAGCAGTCCGAGAAAGATCAGCAGGCCGGTCTGGTAGCGGGTGATGTCGCGGCTCTCGTCGAGCCTGGCGCTGATGCTGTCGAGCAGATAGCGCATGGATAGCGCATTGAGCGAGGCCCGGCCGCGGCGCTCCTCCTCGCCGAGCGCCCCGGCCACCGGGGAGAGGAGCCTTGGTGGGCTGGCCATCGAGAAGCCCGGCCCGGACGTGCGGAAGGCCTCGATCCAGGCGACCTCGGGGCGCAGGGACCAGATACGGCGGAGCGCGTAGACGATGCCGAGCAGGAGCACGCCGAGGATCAACCCGTTCAATCCCGGATTCTGCATGAAGGCGCGCAGGATGATGTCGTAGAGCGCCCCGACCACGATCACCGCGAGCACGAGGAACAGAAAAACCCGGATGATGTAGCGTTGCGGCTTGGTCATGGGCGGATTGGGCTCGCCAGGATCGAACGGGGCTGGGTCGGTCTGGGCATGGTGCGGGCCAGAAGGATCGGACGCTAACGCCTCGATAGTATGTCTATAGCCGGCTCTACCAGTAATTCATGGATTTTCGGTGAATCCGGCAAGCCGGTTGTGGCGTGCCGGCACTGCGCCGCCGGCGCGATCCGCGGCAGCGGGTTCCGACTCGCTTTGCGCCATGTGCCGAAATTTGCGAAAGATCGATGCCGACGCGATGAGCCACACCATCTTCGGCATGGCAAGAAGCGGTGCAAGGAGACTCGACCAGCATGCTGACCATCGATCCCGACAAGGTTTGCGCCATCATCGTCAAGGCCCGGGTGTTCGACGCCGATCTGCCGCACGAGGGCGACGATCATGGCTCGGATCTGGCGCATGGCGAGGTCGATGAGCTCGAGGAGCATGTCGAGCCCGAGGACGAGGCGCACGACGACAATACCGAGGACGAGCTGCGTTCGCTGATCGACGACCTCAACGACGACGAGCAGGTCGAGCTGGTGGCGCTGGCCTGGCTCGGCCGCGGCAGCTACGGCATCGAGGAATGGGCCGAGGCGCAGGCCGAGGCGCGCCGCGCGCACAACAAGCGCACCGCGCAATACCTGCTGGGCATGCCGCTGCTCGCGGACTATCTCGACGAAGGGCTGGCGGCCTTCGGCGTCAGCTGCAGCTGAGGGAAGGAAGCGCCAGGTGAACGTGCCCGAGCAACGAGCGATCGCGGATCCGCGCATGGTCGCGCGGTACGCTCGCCGGGACGGACGGCCGTGACCCGCGGTCTCGGCACGGGCCTGCTGCTCTTCGGCTTCTGGCTCCTCGCCATGCGGGCGCTCTTTTGAGCGCGCGGTGGGATTACATGGACGGACCGGGCCGATGAGCGAGCCGACCAGCGAATTCGCGCGACGGATCGGCTCGCGGGTCGCCGAGCCGGGTCCGGGCGGATCGACCGCCATGTGGTCGGTGAGCCATCCGATCGCCCTGCACATCGCCACCTTCTTCGCCGTCGGCCCCCTGGTCACGGGCCTGATGCTCGGCCAGGTCGGCAAGGCGCTGGGCGGGCTCGGTGCCATCGCAGCACTCCAGGCGGCGGCCTGGCTGATCCGCAAGGGCCGCCTCGCGGAGCGCGAATATGCCGCGCGGACGATCACCCGCGCGCCCCCGCCGCGCAAGCTAGCCGGAACAGCGCTGGTCGGCCTCGCCGCCTTCTCGCTCAGCGCGCTCGGCGCTGGCCAGCCGGTGATCCTCGGCCTCGTCGCCGCAGCGCTCATGGGCTTTGCCGCTTATCTCACCTATGGCCTGGATCCGCGCGCCGACAAGGGCCTGGATGCGAAGCTCGCCGATCGTGCCGGGCTCAAGACCGAGGCCGTGCTCGCCGCCCTCGAGGAGGCCCGCGCCAAGGTGCGGACGATCGAGGCGCAGGCACGGGGGCTGCATTCGCGCGAGCTCAAGGACCGCCTCGCCCGGATCACCCGGAGTGCCGAGGCGGTGCTCGCCCAGATCGAGAAGGACCCGGGCGATCTGCGCCGGGCGCGACGCTTCCTCGTGACCTATCTCGACGGCACCCGCGATGTGGTTAGCGGCTACCGCGCCCAGCAGCAGGATCTGGCCGACACGCCGCTCGCCGACAATTTCCGCCATGTCCTGGAGACAGTCGAGCGGGTGTTCGAGGAGCAGCGCGAGATTCTCAAGCGCAACGAAAGCCTCGATCTCGAGGTGCAGATCGAGGTGCTGAAGACGCAGCTCGAACGCGAAGGTGTCCACTGAGCCACCGCCCTTCGGGCCGGTGCCAATCCGGGAGACGAGCGATGACCGAAACACCCGAACGGGTGTCGACCGCGACCCAGACGGTGCCGGCCGACCGGCAGGCGGCGCTGGCCACCAGCATGGCAGCCCTGTCGGGTGAGCTGGTTCAGGACTTGCAGTTGAATCTCGAAGGCACGGCGGTGCAGCAGGTCGAGCAGGCGATGCGCGAGCTCGACGTCACCGACAGCAACTCGATCATCTTCTTCGGCTCCAAGGCCCAGCAGCAGCTGACCGAGGTCTCGGATTCGATGCTCGAATCGGTGCGGACGAAAGATGTCGGCCCGGCCGGCGACGCCCTCAACTCGATGGTCGCCAAGCTGCGCGAGCTGAAGTTCGAGGCGATCGATCCCCGCGACAAGCCGGGCTTCCTGGCCCGCCTCTTCGGCGCCAAGAACAAGCTGATGCAGTATCTCGACGAGTACGAGACGGTGCGCGACCAGATCGACGGCATCACCAACGATCTCGAGCGTCACAAGACCACGCTGCTCACCGACATCACCAAGCTCGACAAGCTCTACGACGTCAATCTCGACTATTTCCGCTCGCTCGAGGTCTATATCGCCGCCGGCCGGGCCAAGCTGAAGGAGCTGGACGAGACGGTCATTCCGGCGATGGCGAAGGAGGTCGAGAATTCCGACGACGTGATCGAGGCGCAGAAGCTGCGGGACCTGCGGGCCCGCCGCGACGACCTCGAGCGCCGGGTGCACGACCTGCTGCTCACCCGCCAGGTGACCATGCAGAGCCTGCCGTCGATCCGGCTGGTGCAGGAGAACGACAAGTCCCTGATCACCAAGATCAACTCGACGCTTGCCAACACCGTGCCGCTCTGGCGCCAGCAGCTCGCCCAGGCGATCACCATCTACCGCTCCGGCCAGGCGGCGGGCGCCGTCAAGGCGGCCACCGACCTCACCAACGAGCTGCTCGAGAAGAACGCCGACAACCTGCGCGAGGTCAATGCCGAGGTGCGCCAGCAGGTCGAGCGTGGCGTCTTCGACATCGAGGTGGTCAAGCGTGCCAACGACCAGCTCATCGCGACCATCGAAGACAGCTTGCGCATCGCCGACGAGGGCAAGGCGAAACGGCGTGAGGCGGAGCAGCAGCTCGTCGAGTGCGAGGCGAAGCTGAAGGAGAGCCTGAGCGCCGCCTCCGCCCGGGCCGCCGGCAAGGCGCCCCCCGCCCCGCCGTCGCGGTCGGCCTGACCGGCAGAGAAGGATCGGCCCATGATCATGGAAAAGCTCTTCGGCGAGTTCGTCGACGTCATCCAGTGGACGGACGACTCGCCGGACACGCTCGCCTGGCGGTTCGAGCGCTACAACAACGAGATCAAGTTCGGCGCCAAGCTGACGGTGCGCGAGGCGCAGACAGCGGTCTTCGTCAACGAGGGCGAGATCGCCGACGTCTTCACCCCCGGCATGTACGAGCTTCGGACCGCCAACCTGCCGATCCTCTCGACCCTGCAGGCCTGGCCGCACGGCTTCGAGAGCCCGTTCAAGGCCGAGGTCTATTTCTTCAACATGCGCCGGTTCACGGACCTCAAATGGGGAACGCGCAACCCGGCCATGCTGCGTGACCCCGAGTTCGGGCCGGTGCGGCTGCGGGCCTTCGGCACGTACGAGATCAGGATCGCCGATCCGGCCGTGCTGCTGCGCGAGGTGGTCGGCACCGACGGCCACTTCACCCTCGACGAGATCACCGACCAGCTCAGGAACCTGATCGTCGCCCGCTTCGCCACCATCCTCGGCAGCTCCGGCATCCCGGTGCTCGACCTCGCCGCCAATTACGACCAGCTCGGCCAGTTCGTGCACGGCCGGATCGCGCCGGAGTTCGCCAATTACGGGCTCGAGCTCACGAAGCTCCTGGTCGAGAACGTCTCGCTGCCGCCCGAGGTCGAGCAGGCGATGGACCGGCGGACCTCCATGGGGGTCATCGGCGACCTGCGCAAATACACCCAGTTCCAGGCGGCCGAGGCGATGCGCGCGGCAGCCTCCAACCCGGCCGATGGCGGGGCGGCGACCGGCATCGGGCTCGGCATGGGTATGGCGATGGCGAAGCAGATGGCGGACGCGATGGGTGCCCCGGCGCCGGCGGCGTCCCCGGCCACGCCGCCGCCCCTGCCCGCCGGCCGGTCCTTCCATGTTGCCCGCGACGGCCAGCCCGACGGTCCCTTCGAGCTCGCCGAGCTGCGCCAGCAACTGCGCGACGGGCAGCTCGCGGCCGAGAGCCTCGTTTGGGCCGAAGGCATGGCCGGTTGGGAGAAGGCAGCCTCCGTGAGCGAGCTGGCGCCGCTCTTCCGCGCCGTGCCGCCGCCGCTGCCCGGCACCTGAAGCGTCGCCCGTGCCGTTCAAGCGGGGTCCTTGGGGCCCGCGGCCCGCCACCCCCGCGGCCGACACGCCAGAGTCCCAGCCGGCCGCCGGTCGCGAGGCGCAGCTCGCCTGCGAGCAGTGCGGCGCCGTGCTCGCCTATGCACCTGGCACCGACTCGCTCGTCTGCGCCTATTGCGGTCACGAGAACAGGATCGAGGTGGCCCCGACCCTGATCATCGAGCAGCCGCTCGAGGAAGCGCTCGCCCGGGGCGAGCTTGGCGACGACGTCGAAGAGACGCAGACCGTCAAATGCGCTTCCTGTGCGGCCGAATTCACCTTCGACCCGGACCGCCATGCCGGGGCATGCCCGTTCTGCGGCCATTC
The DNA here is from genome assembly GCA_020638495.1 of Geminicoccaceae bacterium. Classification (GTDB taxonomy): domain Bacteria; phylum Pseudomonadota; class Alphaproteobacteria; order Geminicoccales; family Geminicoccaceae; genus SLRI01. Next base: position 51,876 of record JACKIN010000003.1, read on the forward strand.
GATCGTCACCGACACGGGCGTCCACCGCCAGCTCAAGCCGGCGGCCCTCCTGCCCTTCCTGATCACCGAGCGCGAGGCGCAGGAGCGGGTGCGCCAGTGGCTGCGCGGCCTCTGGTTCGCGCCGACGAAGCTCAGGAAATACGCCCGCGACCAGGGCCGCCTCGCCGGCGTCTACCTGCCGTACTGGACCTTCGACAGCTTCACGCGCTCCCGCTACCAGGGGCGGCGCGGCGATTTTTACACCGTGCCGATGCAGGTCCGGGTCAACGTGAATGGCCGCATGGTGACCCAGACGCGGATGGTCCAGAAGGTGCGCTGGCGACCGGCGGCGGGCGAGGTCAGCCGGTATTTCGACGACGTGCTGGTGCTGGCCAGCCGCTCGCTGCCGAGCTGGATGACCGACCGGCTGGAGCCCTGGGACCTCTCCGACCTCAAGCCCTACACGCCCGCCTTCATCGCCGGCTTCCAGGCCGAGGCCTACCAGACCGGCCTCGCCGAGGGCTGGACCGTGGCGGCCGAGAAGATGCAGGCGCGGATCGCCGGCGACGTCAGGCTCGCCATCGGCGGCGACATGCAGGAGATCCATCGCCTCGACGTCCAGCACAGCGATCGCACCTACAAGCACATCCTCCTGCCCTGCTGGCTCGGCGCCTATCTCTTCCGGGGCAAGAGCTACCATCTGAGCGTCAATGCGCGGACCGGCATCGTCCAGGGCGAGCGCCCCTACAGCTGGATCAAGATCGCCGCCGCCGTGCTGCTCGGCCTCGTCGTGCTCGGCATCGCCCTCGCCTTCGGCAACGTGCAGGGCTTTTGAGCCATGGCCGAGCTCACTCCGGCACCGGGACCGGCGCGCGATCTCTACGACCTACTCACCGGCGACGACGAGGCACGGGTCTGCCTCGACATTCCCGACGCCGCCTGCCGCGAGCAGCCGATTAGCTTTCTCTTGCATCTCGCCAGCCTGTCCCTGACCAAGATCGGCGACGGCCTCGCCGACACAAAGCTCGTGCTGAGCTGGCTGCTTTCGGTGCTCGGCGCGCCGAGCTACATCGTCGGCCTGCTCGTGCCGGTGCGCGAATCGCTCTCGCTCCTGCCGCAGCTCATGGTCGCCGCCTGGATTCGGGGCCATGCCGTGCGCAAGTGGTTCTGGGTCGCCGGGAGCCTGATCGAGGCTCTGGCCCTCGGTCTGATGGCGCTGGCAGCGCTGCTGCTGGAGGGTGCCCCGGCCGGCTGGGCCATCCTCGGCCTGCTCGCCCTCTTCAGCATCGGCCGCGGCTTCGCCTCGATCGCGCACAACGACGTGCTCGGCAAGACCATCAGCCGGACCCGGCGCGGCACGGTCAGCGGCTGGGCGACGACGGTCGGCAGCATCGGCACGGGCGCCTTCGGGCTCTACATGGTGCTGGCCGGCGGCACGCGCGGCACCGCCTTCTTCGCCGCCGTCCTGGCGCTGGCGGCCCTGCTCTGGCTGGCGGCCAGCCTGCTCTACAGCCGGATCGAGGAGGTGCCGGGTGCGACCGAGGGCGGCAAGAGCGCGGTCGCCTTCATCCGCGGCGAGGTTGCACGGCTGGGCCAGGAGCCCGATTTCGTGCGCTTCGTCCTGGCGCGAGCGCTCTTCGTCAGCATTGCCCTGATGCCACCCTTCCTCGTCGTGCTCAGCCAGCGCTCGGAGGGTGCCGGGATCCGTGACCTCGGCCTCCTCGTCCTCGCCTCGGGCATCGCCGGCGGGTTGAGCTCGGCCCTTTGGGGCTGCCTCGCCGACCGCTCGAGCCGCCAGGTGATGCGCGCCGCGGCAGCGCTCGCCGGCCTCGTCGCCCTGGCGACGGGCAGCCTCGCCTTGGCAGCGCCCGAGGCCCTCGCCCTGCCGCTGCTGCTGCCCGCTGCCGTTTTCCTCGTGGCCCTGGCCCATGCCGGGATGCGGATCGGGCGCAAGACCTACATCGTCGATCTCGCCGGTGCCGGCCGCCGGGCCGGCTACGTGGCGCTCAGCAACACCCTGATCGGCGTCGTCCTCGTGACGAGCGGCCTCATCGGCGTCTTCGCCGAGACCGCCGGCATCGGCGCCACGCTCCTGCTGTTGGCCGCCCTAGCCGCGGTCGGCATCGTCCTCGCCGGCGGCCTGCCGGAAGTGCAGCACCCCGACTAGGCGCTTACTGGGGCCCCCGGCTCAGTGAATGAGGGAGCCGCCATTGACGTCGATCTCGGTGCCGGTGCAGTAGGCGGCGAGATCGGAGGCGAGGAACAGGGCGCAGCCGGCGACGTCCCTGGCCTCGCCGGCACGGCCCATCGGAATGGCGGCGATGATCGCGTCGTGCATCTCGGGCGTCAGCTTGCCGGCGGTGATGTCGGTGGCGATGAAGCCCGGGCAGATGGCGTTGACCCTGACCCCGGCCGGCGCCAGCTCGCGCGCCATCGCCTTGGTGAGCCCGAGGATGCCCGCCTTGGCCGCCGCATAATGGGGGCCGCCGAAGATGCCGCCGCCGCGCTGGGCGGAGACCGACGAGATGTTGACGATGCTGCCCGCCCGGCGCCCGCGCATGCCCGGGATCACCGTCTGGCTCATCTGCAGCGTGCCGCGCAGGTTGACGTCGAGCACGGCGTCATAGTCGGCGGGTCCGATCTCCATGATCTTCAGGGGCTGGGTGATGCCGGCATTGTTGACCAGGATGTCGATCCGGCCCCACCGTTCGATCAGCGCCGCCACCACCACCTCGCAGCGCGCCTTGTCGGTGACGTCGCAGGCGAGGCCGACATGCCGCGCGCCGAGCCCGGCCGCAGCCCCCTCGGCGGCCTCGGCCGCCAGATCGAGGATCGCCACGCTGGCCCCGTGCTCCGCGAACAGCATGGCCGTCGCCTTGCCGAGTCCACGCGGCGAGGCGGCGCCGGTGACGATGGCGGTCCGGCCGTGCAGCAGTCCTTGCATGGTCGTCTCTTCCTTCAAAGCCAGGCGCGGATCTGCGCCGCGACCCGGTCCGTGGAGATCCCGTACATGTCGTGGAGCGTGGGCAGGGCGCCGGCCTCGAGGAAGGCGTCCGGCAGTCCGATCATGCGGAAGGCCGGCGTGACGCCCGCCGTCAGCAGCGTCGTTGCCACCGCCTCGCCGAGGCCGCCAACCACCGTATGGTTCTCGGCCGTGACGACGAGCCGGCCGCACTTGCCGGCTTCCTCGAGGATGGTCGCCCGGTCCAGAGGCTTGATCGTCGGGACATGCAGGACGGCGACACCGATGCCGTCCTGGGCCAGCTTCACGGCCGCATCGAGGGCGCGCATGGTCATGAGGCCGGTGGCGATCACCAGCACGTCCCGCCCGTCCCGGATCATCTGCGCCCGGCCCAGCTCGAACCGGTAGTCGGGCTTGTGGCGGGTCAGCACCACGGGCACCCGCCCGCGCAGCAGGCGGCAATAGACCGGCCCGTCATGGGCGGCGATCGCCGGCACCATCTGGGCGATGTCGACCGCGTCGCAGGGATCGACGATGGTCAGGTTGGGCAGGCCGCGGAAGATCGCCAGATCCTCCGTCGCCTGGTGGCTCGGCCCGTAGCCGGTGGTCAGCCCAGGCAGCGCGCAGACGATCCTGACCGGCAGGTTTTCCTCGGCGATCGCCATGGCGATGAAGTCGTAAGCCCGGCGCGCGGCGAACACGGCATAGGTGGTGGCGAAAGGCATGAAGCCCTCGCGCGCCAGACCGGCCGCGGCCGACATCAAGACCGCCTCGGCCATGCCCATCTGGTAGAACCGGCCGGGCATGGCTTCGGCGAAGACGTGCAGGTCTGTGTACTTGCCGAGATCGGCCGTGAGGCCGACAATCCGCTCGTCGCGCCTCGCGAGCTCCACCAGCGCATGGCCGAACGGGGCATGGATGGTTTCGTAGCCCTCGGCGGTCAGCGAGGCGATCATCGCCGAGGTGGTCGGCCCCTTCCCGCCGGCGGTGACCGGCGCCTTTCGTGGCTCGTGCTTGCGCGCCCTGGAAGCCTCGGTCATGCCGGCCGTCCCTCCTCCAGGGCGGAAAGCGCCTTCACCCATTCATCGGCCTCGACGCGGACGAAATGGGCGATCTCGCGGCGCTCCAGGAACGGCACGCCCTTGCACATTCGCGTGTCGAAGATGATGACGCGCGGCACAGGCTCGGCGACCGCGCGGGCGGTGTCGAAGGCGCCGACGACCGCGTCGAGGTCGTTGCCGTCGACCCGCTGGCAGTGCCAGCCGAAGGCCCGCCACTTCGCCTCGACCGGCTCGGCCGAGAGCATCTGGGTCGACTTGCCGTCGGCTTGCTGGTTGTTGAAGTCGACGAGGCAGATCAGGTTGCCGAGCCGATGGTGGGCCGCGACCATGGCCGCTTCCCAGGTCGAGCCCTCGCCGAGCTCGCCATCCGACATCAGGTTGTAGACGAACGCCTTCGAGCGCTTGCGCCGGAGACCGAGCGCCATGCCGATGGCGATGCCGAGCCCCTGGCCGAGCGAGCCGCCGGTGATCTCCATGCCGGGCGTGTAGGACGCCATGCCGGACATGGGCAGCCGGCTGTCGTCCATGCCGTAGGTGGCGAGCTCCTCCTCGGGCAGAATCCCAGCCTCCATCAGCGCCGCATAGAGTGCTATGGCATAGTGGCCGACCGAGAGCAGGAACCGGTCGCGCCCCTCCCATTTCGGGTCATCGGCGCGGTAGTCGAGGGCGTGAAAGTACGCTGCCGCCAGGACGTCGGCGATGCCCAGCGCCTGGCCGATATAGCCCTGCCCCTGCACCTCGCCCATGAGCAGCGCCTTCCGGCGGATGCTCCAGGCTCGCTGCTCCAGCGAGACGTTGAATCTCGAGCTCGCTCGATGCGATTGGGTCATCCTGTCCTCACGCTCACTTTTGATCAGGGCACCGGACGCTGGGCCGAGCCCTCCGGGGGGTAGGGCAGCGTGTCCTGCAGCTCGCCGGCCGTGCCGCTTTCCATGGCCGGGAAGGGGAGCGTGCCGGACTTGCGCCAGCCGGCCACCTTGGCCTCGGCGGCCTCGCGGCCGGCCAGGTCGTCCGGCGGGTCGCGGCGCAGGTAGACGGTCTGCGACGGGAAGGCGACGCTCGAGCCGTTGCGGCTGACGATGTCCATCAGGCGGAGCATCAGATCCTCGCGAACCGCGAGGTAGCCGTTGTAGTCGCTGGCCCGGACATAGGCGAAGATCTCGATGTCGAGCGAGCTCGCACCGAACTCGACGAAGCGGGCTCGAGCCGGCTCCGGTGCCACCTCCGGGTGGGCGATCAGCAGGGCCCTTATATCGGCGACGATGGCGCGGAGCTGGTCCGGCGTGGTCTCGTAGCGCACGCCGAGCGTGGTGTGCAGCAGGATCCGGTCGCGCCTGGCGAAGTTCTCGATATGCATGCCGGCGAGGTCGCTGTTCGGCACGGTGACCACGGTGCGGTCGAGCGAGCGGATGCGGCTCGAGCGCAGCCCGATCGATTCGAGCGTGCCGATGCGGTCGCCGAAACGGCAGAGCTCGCCGATCCTGACCGGCCGGTCGGCGATCAGCGAGGCGCCGCCCAGGAGGTTCTGCAAGGTGCCCTGCGCCGCCAGGGCGACGGCGATGCCGCCGACTCCGAGGCCCGTGACGATGCCGCTGACCGGCACGCCGAGGCGGTCGAGGGCATGGACCAGGATGCCGATTGCCACGACGAGGCCGAGGATGCGGAAGACCAGCCGTGCCGCCTGCGCGTCGCCCGGTCGTTTGTCGAGACGGGCGAGACCGATGAACAGGTCGGCAGCAAGCCGGGTCATGGCGAAGCCGAAGATGATGGCGCCGAAGGTGAAGAGGGCGACCCAGAAGATCTCCAGGATGGCCAGCACCGGGCCGGTCAGCCGGAGCTCGTCGGCGACGGCCAGGCGCAGGCCGGCGGCGAGCGGCATCAGCAGAAGCGGCAGGACGAAGCCGAAGACCCGGTTGCGCGTGGCACCATCGCGCCGCCCCGCGCCGCGGCGGACGAGCATGATCGCCATGGCGGCGATGCCCAGCCCCGCAAGATGCAGGAGGAGGGTCGCCAGGATCTTCCACAAGGGGATGTCGAGGATGCGCTGGCGCGACCAGTCCGGCGTGACCACCCTTTCCCTCTCGCCGAGCAGCCGGGTGAGCCAGGGGCCGACGCCGTCGCGCAGGACGACATAGGGATCGAGCTGCAAGGCACCCTGGCGGCGCGGCAGGTCGACGACCAGTGGGTACAGCTGGGCGGCGATGCTCGGGGTATCGGGGCCGAAGCGAAAGCGGGGAACACCGTCGTCGATCACGGAATCGAGAATGGAGAGGCCGGTGCCCGGCACCATCCAGCGCTGCAGCTCGGTGCGGCGGACGGTGGCGAGGTCGGGGATCTCGTCGAGCGGCGGCAGGTCGACCCGGCCCAGGATCACATAGAGGCGGAGCACCGTCTCGACGGCGAGCGGGATCTGCAGGTCGGGCGGCACCTGGTCGAGATCGACGAGTGCGAGCGCCCGCTGGCCGAGCAGCGACACGAGGTTGCGCGCGTCGCTCGCCGCCCGGATCCGAAAGGCCCGCTCCACCTCGCTGAAGAGCGATCCGATGGTGGCGCGGGGGCTGTCGGTCGAGGGCGGGCTGAAGTCCACCGCCGGCCGCGAGTCGCGTGCCTGGACGGGCCCGGTCATGGCGAGGATGAGCGCCAGAAGAAGGAGTTGCGGCAGGCGACGGGCGGCGAAGTTCATGCGGCGAAGGCTCCGTCGCCCTGGCTCAGAGGCCGCCGAGGCCACGCTGCCGCGGCCGGCAGGCGAGCACGAGCAGCGCTCCCGGCACGGCGAGGCTGAGCCAGGCGGGTGCGGCGAGGACGAACTGGATCGGCGCCCACACCATCGAGCCCAGATTCTTCTCGATCAGCGCCTGTAAGCCGACGAGGCTGTTGGCGTTGGCTGCGAACCACATCGAGCCGATCGAGATCGGCTGGTAGGCGCCGCTCGCCCAGAGCGAGAAGAGCTGGGCGACGAGAGCGGCGCCGGCGAAGATCAAGAGCCCGAGGCCGACGACATAACCTGCACTTCGCATCGCTCGCTTCCCGTCCTTGCCCGATGCTCAAACGTCCGACCCTCGTGTTGCACAGCCGAAGGCGTCTGGCTATGGTCCGGCCCGTCCGGAGGGATGGCCGAGTGGTTTATGGCGCACGCCTGGAAAGCGTGTTGGGGGCAACTCCTCACGGGTTCGAATCCCGTTCCCTCCGCCAGCTCAAAAGAATTTTTCATTATGTATCAAATGCTTAACCCAAGTCTGCATTTAAGCGTTACCACCTGATCCACCACATGCTTCGGTGGCTGCGGGTGGACGACGGCGAGCAAGCTGAAGCTAGAGCCAGTTCACCCTAGCCGATCGGCAGCCGTCTCGTCCTTCATACCTGTCACCGCCGGCCACACCATGGCCATGCTTGCGCCATTTGAAGCGACGCCCAAAGTCGATGTCGACACCGGTCGGGCTGGGCAGCACGACCCTATGCAAGCATGTGATGGACGGCAGCCTGCCGAGCATCAGGGGGCTTGTACGATTACTTAATGGCAACCAATATTCAATGCTATTGATTGTTCTTCAATATAACCTACTATTGACATATTCGTAATTGGGTATGTTTATTGTATAATTGGTACATTTCTTTAGCAATACACGACCGTTTGTGCGGAATTTATCTATTGACGGAGCCCCTCCCCTTAGCCTAGCTCGTTTTTTGAGGAGGAAACAAGATGCCGATTCTGGTGACTGGGGGATGCGGATTCATAGGCTCTCATCTGGTCGACCGTCTTACCGAGATCGGCCATACGGTTCGCGTGCTCGATGACATTTCCACAGGCTCACGCTGCAACCTTCCGCCCGGCGTAGAAGTCCACGAGGGCTGCGTCACCGATGCCACCGCTGTTGCCGCAGCAACACAGGACGTCGATGCAGTCTTCCACCTTGCGGCAATTGCTTCCGTGACCCGATCCAACGACGAATGGCTCTGGTCACACTCGGTCAATCAGAGCGGCACCGTTACGGTTTTCAATTCGGCCCGCGCTCGACAACTTCCAGTTGTATATGCCTCGTCGGCCGCCGTCTTCGGTGGTCGCGAGCGTATGCCCTTGAGTGAACGTATCGAGCCGTCGCCCCTCACCGCGTACGGCGTCGACAAATACGGCTGCGAGCTTCACGCTCGGGTGGCGGCCCGGATCCATCATGTGCCCAACGTGGGCCTGCGATTCTTCAATGTCTACGGCCCGCGCCAGCGGCCGGACTCACCTTACAGCGGGGTTATCACGACCTTCGCCGATCGGGTGGCACGAGGGTTGCCGATGTGCTTGCACGGTGACGGCGGGCAAACGCGGGATTTCATCCATGTGGGCGACGTCGTCAACGCTCTCATCCTGGCGATGGAGCGGTGCCATCGCGCTCTCGCAAATAAGGACCCGTGCGCCGAGATCTACAACGTCTGTACGGGAGTACCGACCTCGGTCAGGAGTGTCGCGGAACTCGTCATGGCGGCGGCCGGACGGCATGTACCGATCGAGCACGGACCGCCGCGGACTGGTGACGTCCGGGCGTCGGTAGGCGACCCAACGCACGCCGCCGAGCTCCTTGGTTTTCGCGCCCAAATCGGACTTGCTGAAGGTCTCGCCCCGCTGCTTGCCCGCGACGCTTTCGCGAGCGCCACAGCTTGAGAGCACCTTGATGAGTGCTCCGGTCGCCATCGTCATCCCTTGCTATCGGCACGCCCATTTCGTGGCCGAGGCGGTGCGCAGCAGCCTCGATCAGGACCCGCCCCCGGCGGAGATCGTTGTTGTTGACGACGGCTCGCCAGACGAGGTGGCAGCGGCAGTGGCGACTGTCGGTGAGCAACCGACGGTCCGCCTCCTTCGACGCCCCAATGGCGGGCTTTCGGCCGCCCGAAACACCGGGCTCATCGCAACGCAGAGCAAGTTCGTGGTGTTTCTCGACGCCGACGACCGGCTGCTGCCGGGCGCTCTGAGCGCAGGCCTGAAGTGCCACGACGCCCATCCGGGCGCCGCCTTTGTCTGGGGCGGGTTTCGCAATATGGATATCGCCGGTCGTCCTTTTGGAAGGCCGTATCGGCGCTGTCCCGGCCGCGTGCCCTACCGGGATCTCCTGCTAGGCAACATCATCGGCATGCACGGCGCGGTCATGTACAGCCGCGAGCGACTCTTCGCTGCTGACGGCTTCGACGAGTCGCTGCCAACCGTCGAGGACTGGGAGGTCTATCTGCGCCTCGCCCGAAACCATTTGGTCGCACGTCACCAGTGCGTCGTGGCGGAGTATCGAAGGCACAGCCACGGTATCTCGGCCAACGCCGAGCGCATGATTGCTGGCGGATTGATCGGCCTCGAGCGATACCGCCCGAAAGCGCAAGACCCGAGCGACCTGGCATTGGTCTGGCGCGTCGGTCGCGCGCGTTTCGTGGCGCGCTACCTCAGAAAGGCGACGCTGGCAGGCTTGATGGGACCGGCCTCTACAAACTCGGGATCGCTGCGCGACGTGCTGCGCCTCATCGCACAGCAGTCACGCTATCTGTTCCTCTCGAGCACGCCGGACCTTGTCGCTGCGGCCGCAGGGCGACGCGGCATCGAGGCCTCACTGGCACCGGCTGAAGGACTGGCATGCCTGGAAGACTGAGGCGGCTCCTTGCCACCGCACCGTTCGGCCGCGTCCAACTGGGGCAGCTGCCGGAGCTCGCGATCCGGCCAGGCAGCGCAATCGACGGACACTCGTTGTCACCGGCTGCGGCAATGACCCGCCAGCTGCTCGCCAGCTGCTTGAACACTGGCGAAGCCGGTATCTGCCACGTGCTCGGGCCCGGTCGTCTGGTAGGTGAAGACTCCCTGCCCTTTCCCTGCCGAATGGACCCCCTACCTGGAGCTACCGACTGGCCGGGTCCGGAGCCGGACTGTCAATGGCTGGTGATTGGAGATGGGCTTGCTTCGCTCGATGATCCGCAGGCGGCACTAGCGCGCATTGCTCAAACCATTGCCTCTCTGCCGACCACGCGCGTTCTCATGGTATTGCCGGGCACGGCAATGTTGCCCGATGACGAACCGCCGTGTCCGCGACGCTGGCTTTTTAGTGCGGTCAGTGGCAATGCGATGGCCAGGGCGGCGTTCGGCGACAGGATTCGCCTGTTGGCCAGCCTTGGCAATGCGCTGACGGCGAGCGCCGAGCTGCTTGGTCTCGCTGCCGACCGCCTCTGGCCCGACGAGCTGGAGAAAAACGATCCCGAATATCCGATGGTCGTGGCTTTCGCCACGGTCGACTGAAGCCAGCCTCTCGTAATGAGTCACCAACGCATTCGGCTAGATGGCGACCGGCAGGCGGTCCGAGCGCTGTTTGCGCTCTGCGGCAGGCGTCGAGTCATTCTGATACCGATCATCGTCCTGGCAATCCTGGCCTTCCTCCTCGAAGGCATGGGCATCGGGTTGCTGATCCCGCTGGTCGACACGATGCTCGGCTCCCAGGGGCAGACGAGTTCTCAAGTCGGATTCGGTGCTGTCCTTGGCACTCTTACCGATTGGCTGCCAGAAGATCATCGGCTGACGCTGATCGTGGTCCTGGTCTGCCTGCTCATCGTCCTGAAGGCTGCCGTCATCTACGGCCATCACATGCTGTCCGTTTCGCTCACCAGTCATGTTGGTGGCGACCTGCGCGACCGGCTGTTCCGGCAGACCTTCGACATCGGCCTGCTGACAATCCAGAGACTCGGAATCGGCCGCCTGAACAACACCATCGATATCCAGGTATGGAAGGTTTGCCAGGCGTTCGACACGCTCACCCATTTGACCGCGAGCATGGCGGCAAGTTTGGTCTTCTTGTGTCTGCTGCTGTTGATCTCCTGGCCGTTGACCCTTGCCGTAATCGGTAGTTTCCTGCTGGTCTCGCTGATCATGTTGGCGGTGCGTCGCGCCGCCCAGCGGCGCGGCCGCGAGCTTGTCGGTGTCAACGCCGACCTGTCCGGCAGGATTGTCGAGTCACTCACCCATCAGCGCATGGTCCGCGCGTTCGGCACCGAACACCTCGAGATGCAGAGGTTTCATCTGGCAAGCGAGGCGGTCCGGCGAGCCGTGTGGCGAACCGAGCTGCTGCGCGGCATCGTCGCCCCGGCCACCGAGCTCCTCTACGTACCGCTGATGTTCGGCGCGATCGGTCTGGGTCTGCTCCTCGACTTGGGCATGCCGGCACTCGTCGCCTATCTCTTGATGCTCTACCGCCTGCAGCCGCACTTGCGCGAGATCGACCGTCAAAGGGTCGAGCTGGCCGCCCACACCGGCCCGATCGAGGACGTCGTCACGCTACTGGACATAAGGGACGAGACCGCACCGCGCTCGGGCCACCGCCCGATTACCCGCATCCAAGGCTCCATTCGGTTCGAAGGCGTTTCGTTCGACTACGGCGTTGCCGAATCTGCCGGGGTCGACGACATCTCCTTCACGATCCCCAAAGGTGCCACCGTCGCGCTCGTGGGGCCCTCGGGCGCCGGCAAGTCGACCCTGATCGGGCTCCTTTTTCGCTTCTTCGACCCGACCGCTGGACGCATCCTGGTCGACGACGTGCCGCTGACAGAACTCAATCTGGCTGATTGGCGACGCCGTCTCACCTTCGCTGGCCAGGACGTCGAGCTGATGAGCGGCACGGTGTACGAAAACATCGCCTATGGCAGCCCCGACGCCAGTGACGAGGCCATCAGAGCCGCCGCCCGCCTCGCGCATGCCGACCACTTCATTGCCGCTCTGCCCGGCGGCTATGACGCGCCGATCGGTGCGCGCGGCCTGAATCTCTCCGGTGGGCAGCGGCAACGCCTGACGCTGGCCCGCGCCATGTTAAGGCGCCCAGACGTCCTGATCCTTGACGAAGCGACCAATTCACTCGATTCCGAATCAGAGGATGTCGTGCTCCAGCGGCTGCACGCCGCACGTGGCGACATGACCCTGGTGGTCATTGCCCATCGCCTGAGACTGGTGCGTCACGCCGACCTCGTCGTCGTCCTAGACAATGGTCGCGCGATCGAGTGCGGTCCACCCGCAGAGCTGATGTCGAGTGGCGGCGCTTTCGATCGTCTGTGGCGTCGGCAGTCAGCTGTCGATCACCACGATTGGGTGCCGGGATGAAGGTCCCGCTGATGCGCCCAAACGATGACGGTCTGAAATGAAGCACATCCGCGCTGCCGTCGATTCGCTGGGACGAAGCTGCTTGAAGGCCTACGCCATATTGGTGCTGGGTGGCACCTATCCACAGCTGAGGTCGCTTTCGATCAGGCGGTTCAACGGCACCTACATCGCTTACCGCCGCGGAACCTCGGACGAGGGCGTGCTCGCCCACAGCTTCGACCGGGACATTTTTCTATCGGGCGTTCCCAAGTACGCACCGAGTGCCGGCGACATCGTGCTCGATGTCGGTGCCCATATCGGGGACTTCGCGCTGATGGTGGCGCAACGACTGGGCGGCGGCCGCGTCTACGCCGTGGAGGCGTGCCGTGAAACCTACGGGATTCTCTGCGCCAATATTGCGCTGAACCGCGCGAGCAACATCGCGCCGAGTCACCTGGCTCTGGCCGGCCAAGACGGCACCTGCACGCTCTTTCATGCACCGCCCGGCGAGAGCTGGGGCGACTCGACGACCCACGACTACGCGGGCAACCGCGAGGACGTGCCGAGCCGAAGCCTTCGTAGCTTTCTCGCAGACCAGAATATCGAGAGGGTCGATTTCGCCAAGTTCAACTGCGAGGGTGCCGAGTTCGAGATCCTGCTCGGAGCCGATCCGGCAACGATGCGCCGGATCGGCACGATGCTCATCCTCTACCATTGCGACCTGGCGGAAGCGTTCAGCGAGGAACAGCTCTTGCAGCATTTGCGTGATTGCGGGTTCGCAACGGAGGTTCGCAATCGTACTGCCGAGCGGGGCTGGATCATCGCACAGCAACGGCTCTCGCAGGACTAGAACGCCACTGAACATGGCTTACCATCGAGGCCCATAGGGCGACGGGTTGACCATGAGCACTCTGAACCAGGTTTTTGCCGACTTCGTTGCATTCCGTCGTCGCCGTCGCGTCGGGCCGGATGGCGACAAGTGCTTCGGCGACCTCAGGTCGCCCGTGCCGGTCGCGCGGGCTTATGGCTGGGGCCGCGGCAAGGCCATCGACCGCGTTTTTGTCGAACGCTTTCTCTCCGCGCGGGCTGAAGTCATCCAGGGCCGCGTCCTCGAGATCGGTGACAATGCGTACACGCTCGCTTATGGCGGAGCGAAGGTGCGGCAAAGCGATGTCCTGCACGTGGACGGCAGCAATCCGAAGGCCACTTTCGTCGGCGATCTCAGTCGCTGTGACCACATCCCAGACGCCCTCTTCGACTGCATCGTGCTGACACAGACGCTGCAGTTCATTTACGATACGCCGGCAGCGCTCGCGCAGGTTCATCGTCTGCTGAAACCCGACGGTGCGTTGATTGCGACATTCCCTGGGCTCAGTCAGATCAGCGATCCGATGTGGGGGCCATCCTGGCACTGGGGCTGGAGCCCCCGTCAGGCGACGAGCCTGCTCCAGACGGCGTTCCCCGGCGGTCGCGTGGAGGTTGAAACGCTCGGCAACAGATTTGCGGCGGTGGCGTTTCTCTATGGGCTCGTTGCCGAGGAAGTGGACATGGAGCAGCTGCTCTCACCGCTGGGCACCTGCGCCTTCCTGATCGGCGTGGTGGCGACCCGCTCGACCGGGGCTGCCGATACGACGCAATGCTGAACATCCGCCCCTGGAAACGGCTGCGGCGATTCATAGCGCGGCAACCTATCGTCGGACGCGGTGGCATCCTGCTCTACCATCGTGTCGCCGAGCTTGCCCATGACCCGTGGTCGATTGCCGTCACGCCGGCCGAATTCGCGGCGCATCTTGCGGTCCTGCAGAAATGCGCGGTTTGCCTGCGGCTCGAGTCGTTCCTGACGCGTCGTGCCGAGGGCACTCTGCCGCGCAATGCCGTGGCTTTGACCTTCGACGACGGCTACGCCGACAATCTGACGGCTGCCCTGCCATTGCTCGAAACCTATGGCATCCCAGCGACGCTCTTTGCCCTGTCGGGCTTCGTTGGAAGCAATCAAGAGACCTGGTGGGATCGTTTGCTGCAGGCGGTGTTCGATTCCCAGGATCTGCCGAGCGAACTCGAGATCAGCATCGGTGGTCGGAAGATGACCTGGAAGCGCCCGGTCGACGCCACCGATGCCGACATGCGTCGAGCGCTTCATGGCCAGCTCTACGATGCGTTTGCTTCGGTGGATACTCCGGAGCACGAAGCGGCATTTGCTGCGCTGATGCGGGAACTCTCTTGGAAGCCGCAGCTTCGCCGCAGTCATCGGCCCCTGACCAATGATGAGCTACGCGAGTTGGCCGCCAGCCCTCTGATTTCAATCGGCGCGCACACGCGCAGCCATCCCTACCTCGCGCGGGTACCACCCGGGCGGCAGCAGGCCGAGCTTGCCGGCGGGAAGGCGGAACTGGAAGCCCGGCTCGATCGACTGATCGACATGTTCGCCTATCCCCACGGTTCGTTCGACGCGACGACGGTTCGCCTAGCAAGAGAAGCCGGGTACAGCTGGGGCTTCAACTCGGTTGCCAGCATCGTGCCGCATCGAATCGATCCCCTCCGGATGCCGCGTATCAGCGTTGAAGGAATGAGCGACGAGAGCTTCGAGCGTTTCTTGACAGTTCATGGTATTCGTCAGCGGCGACGTGCCAATGGTTGACCTGATTCCGACCAGTTTTCGCAGGAGCCCTGGTCGAACTCGAATGCGTAACCTACAGGATGAATGTTCCCCAGTGCCAAGGAGACAGCAGATCGACCGGTCGATTTGTCGCATAGCCTCGAGTGGTGCGCCTAAGTCTCGATACGGCTAAGACGAAGGTCATTCTTTCTGCGGCGGAGCCGAGCCAGCCCGATGCGACGACCGACCGTGAGCGTGATCATCATTTTTCTCGATCCGGGTGCCGGGTTCCTGGCCGAAGCCATCGCCAGCGTGCGGGCGCAGAGCTTTGATGACTGGGAATTGCTGCTCGTCGACGACGGTTCCAGCGATGCGTCGAGCGGATTGGCTCGCGCCGAAGCCGCAGCGGAGCCCGAACGCATCCGCTACCTTGAGCATCAAGGGCACGCCAATCGCGGCATGAGCGCTTCGCGCAATCTGGGTGTCGGTGCGGCACTCGGGCGCTACTTGACGTTTCTGGACGCCGACGACGTCTATCTGCCCGGCCGGCTCCTGCACCATGTCGGCATTCTGGACGCGCATCCCGAGGCAGCACTGGTGTTCGGCCGTCATCAGTTATGGTTCAGCTGGCAGGGAGCAACGCTACAGGCAGACCGGCCGGTTCGGCTCGGATTCATTCCGGAGCGCGTCTATATGCCACCAGCCGTGCAAGTGAGGTTGCTACAGAGCACTGGCCGTTACAATCCCGGCATTTGCACGCTGACTGTGCGACGCGACGCGGCATTGGCGGTCGGCGCGTTCGAACCCGAATTCCGCGGCTGCTACGAGGATCAGGTCTTCATGTCGAAGATCTTCCTCAGATACCCGGTGTTCGTCACCGAGCGCGTCGATTCACGCTATCGCCAACACGACGCATCGTGCACCGCGACGGCGGCCGAAAGCGGCGAGTACCGGGCGGGTCTTCCGCACCCGACACGGGAGCGCTATCTGCGTTGGCTCAAGGCGTACATCGAAACGCACGTACCAGTTGATCCCGACCTCCGCCAGGCACTCGAACGCCAACTCCGGCCCTATGACAAACGCTGGCAGTACAATCTGGCCGCGCTGCCCTGGGATCGTACGAGGTTCGAGCTGAAACGGCTGAAGCGATGGCTGCTTCGTCGGCTCGCTTCCTCCGTTGCTTCCAACGCCAGACATTGAGGAAAGGCGAGCCGATGGCGACGGGCCACGAGCCGGGCACTTCGCTGCGTGAGGCCGCTCGATCGAGCGAGCGGGATAGAAGAACAGACAGGTGGCGGTTCGGCGACCCGCGCGCAGCCGCCGCAACGAGGCAGTTGATCGATGGCTGAAACGACGCCGACCGTCAGTGTTGTCATAATTTTCCTGAACCCCGGCGCGGCGTTTCTCAACGAGGCGATCGCCAGCGTTCGGGCGCAAGCACTGGCGGATTGGGAGCTGCTTCTGGTCGACGACGGCTCCAGCGACGATTCGAGCGAAGCGGCGCGCGACGCCGCCGCAGCCACGCCCGACCGTGTCCGTTATCTCGAGCATCCAGGCCACGGGAATTGCGGCATGAGCGCCTCGCGCAATCTTGGGATCGGTGCCGCTCGAGGTCGTTATCTGACGTTTCTCGATGCCGACGACGTCTACCTACCGGAGCGCCTCTCGCATCAAGTGGCCCTGCTCGAAGACCATCCTGAGGTCGGCATGGTCTACGGGCCAACTCTGTACTGGCATAGCTGGCGCCCCGATGCGCTGGAGTTCGACACCGTCAGTCGCCTGGGCCTCCCCGTCGGCGTGTCCTTGGATCCGCCTCGTGTCATGCGTGCCTTCCTCGAAACGCATGGCGGGATCGTGCCCGGCATCTGCAGCCTCACTGTCCGGCGCGACGCCGCGCTCGCGGTCGGCTGCTTCGAGGCGGCTTTCCGCGGCTGTTACGAGGACCAGGTATTCCTCTCGAAGATCTGCACGAACGAAACGATCATGCTTACCGATCGCTGGCATGCGAAATATCGGCAGCATGCTTCATCATGCACCGCCCAGGCGGTCGAATCCGGCGACTACCAGGAGCACTTGCCGCATCCGACCCGCGAACGGTATCTGCGTTGGCTGGCCAGCTACCTCGAGACGGCAGGTGTCAATAACCCGGCGCTGCTGCGCGCGCTCAGGCGTGAGCTTTGGCCGTATGACCATCCGCGGCTCCACCGCCGCATCGGGATTCCGCTCCTGCTCGCCAGGCTTCGAGCAAAGCGATGGATTTGGCAGCAGATCCGGCGGGTCACGGGCGACCGACGTCCGACGGTCGTGCCCGCCGGCGAATGAGCGGCAGCGCGCTCGGTCCGGCGGTGTAGCCGGTGCGACCGACGACCGCAGAGCTGAGCCCGATCACATGGAATCGGCGATAATCTGATGGGACAGGCCTTGAATGCCGCTGTCGGCTTCGAGCCCTCCACGTCCGGCAACCGGCTGATCCCCTGGCGCTGCAGGCAGCGATGAAGCGAGGAGCGCGTAGAGGCGCAGTCGTCGAGCGGCAGAAGCGTATGGCGGCGGAAGGTGTGACGAATCAGCACCTCTTCTTCCTTGCTGAGAGCAGACGAGCGGCGGTCCTTCGGCCCCATCGGCGCACCTCCGACGGTGGCGCGCTTGCGCCACTTCGCCACCATCTTCAAGCCGGCCCCGTACCGCGGCGCTTCCGTAGAGTGCCCGGCCCATAGCCCCTCCCTCGCGTGACAGCAAAAGCGATACGCCATCACACTCCGGGACCGAACATCGAGTCGGAGAGGCGCACGTCCCTCATGTCGCGCACGCCGTCGCCGAAGAAATTCAACGCGAGCGCTGCGGGGAAGATGGCAAGACCGGGAAGTCGCTCATCCACCAGGCGCTCGTCGGAATGCTCGGTGACCCGACCGATTGTGCTGGGTGCGCGCACCGCAGCGCTTCATCGCCAGCGCCGTGCCGCCGACCCTGCACAAGCACGAAGCCGGCATTCTGCCCGGCCCGTTCTTCCCGGCGGCGCGCTCTTATGAGAACTTCTTCGCGCGCGACCTGTCGGCTGGCGACGCTCGGTGGAATAGCTCGGGTAGCCGGCCGCCGAGGGGGGCGGGTTCAACCCCGCGCCCTCGCGGCCGAAATGCATCGCGACCGCGAGGCCGTTGCGCACGCAGGCCTCGTAGATCGGATGGTAGAAGCGGCTGCCGAAGGGACGCGGCGCGCCGCAGCCAAGCATGATCGCGCAGACCCCGGGATGCGAGCCGAGCCGATCGATCGCGGCCGCCGCCCTCGCCGGGTCCTGCGAGTTGATGTGCAGGGCGAGGCGGAACCGCGAATCGTTAGCGAGCCAGTGCCCAATCCAGAAGCCGTTGAACGCGCGGCAGATGGCGCTGGCGAGCTGGCCGGGACCGCCGGTCAGGAGGGCGAGCTCGATATCCAACTGGTCGAGCAGCCGGGCGCCGAATCGAAGACAGCCGACGTCTGCCGCAAGCATGGCGAGCACCGCGACGATCTACGCCTGGAAGGCCAGACGGGGCGGGATGAAGGTCTCGGTTGCACCGGCTGAAGGCGCTCGAAGACGTGACCGGCAGACCGAGGCGGCTCCTCGCCAAGGCGATGCTCGGCAGCTCAGCGGCCGCCGAGGGGTGGGCACCGAGCCAGGCCAGCGCTCTCGTGCACCCTCGATCCTTGCCGCGACGGGGCACCACCGATATTCTCGGCTGGCGCTGTCACGGCATTGTCAGATGGCGGCGCCAGAAACTCAGTCGCCGCCGCGGCGGCGACCAACATGGCGGGAGGCCGGTATCATGCATGGCGGAACTTGTGGTCGGAATCTGGCGTTCGGGCTGGTTGGGGCCATGGCGCTGGCGGGGGTGGCCCAGGCGGAGACGATCACGGTCTACACCTCCTACGAGGAGGACGAGCTCGCCGCTTTCCTCGAGGAGATGAAGCAGGACCTGCCGGATCTCGATGTCGACGTGCTCCGGCTGTCGACCGGCGACCTGCAGGCGCGGATCCTCGCCGAATCGGCGAACCCGCAGCACGACGTCATCTGGGGCTGGGCGGTCACCTCGATGGTCGACCCGCGTATCCTTGAGCTGCTCGAGGCCTACGAGCCCGCCAATCTCGACCGCGTGCCGGCGCGGTTTCGCGATCCCGAGGGCCGCTGGTTCGCGGTCACCGGCTACATGGCGGCCTTCTGCGTCAACAACGAGGTGCTGAAGGCCAAGAACCTGCCCATGCCGACTTCCTGGGAGGACCTCCTCGATCCGGTCTACGAGGGCGAGATCGTCATGCCCAACCCGGCGAGCTCCGGCACGGGCTACCTGCAGATCGCCTCGATCCTGCAGATGAAGGGCGAGGAGGCGGGCTGGGAGTACCTGCGCGGCCTCGACAAGAACATCGCCCAGTACATCAAGAGCGGGTCCCGGCCGTGCAACAGCGCCAGCCAGGGCGAGTACGCCATCGGCGCGTCATTTGCCTTGCGGGCGATCAAGAACATCGCCGAGGGCTACCCGATCACCATGGTGATCCCGGCCGAGGGTGCCGGCAACGAGCTCGAGGCGAATGCGTTGATGGCGAGCTCGGACAACAAGGAGGCGGCCCAGCGGTTCCTCGACTGGACACTCTCCGACCGTGCGGTCGACACGTATTACGACTGGAAGGAGATCGTCACCGTCTCCGGCGGTGCCATGCCCGAGAACTTCAAGGCGGCCGGGTTGCCGGACGACATCGGCTCGGTGATGTGGGACATGGACTTCGCCTGGTCGGCGGAGAACCGCGACCGCATCCTCGAGCAGTGGACGGCCGAGTTCGACAACTGAGCCGGTTGCGGCAGAGCATGGCGGGACGGATCGAGGCGGGCGTCCAGTGACGCTCGCGATCCGGGGGGTGGTCAAGCGCTTCGGTGCCCTGACCGCCCTCGACGCCGTCGACCTCGACATCGAGCAGGGCGAGCTCGTCTGCTTCCTCGGCCCCTCGGGCTGCGGCAAGACCACCCTGCTCCGCGTCATCGCCGGGCTCGAGACGGCCGATGCAGGGGCCGTGCTGCTGGACGGCGCCGACCTCATCGCCACGCCGGCCAGGCTGCGGAACTTCGGTGTCGTCTTCCAGTCCTACTCGCTCTTCCCCAACCGCGACGCGGGGGAGAACATCGCCTACGGGCTCGAATGCCGGCGCTGGGCCAAAGACCGGATCAGGGCGCGCGTCGCCGAGATGCTGCAGCTGATCGGCCTCGCGGACCATGCGGGCAAGCTGCCGTCCCAGCTCTCGGGCGGCCAGCAGCAGCGCGTGGCGCTGGCCCGGGCACTTGCGGTCGATCCGGCGCTGCTGCTGCTCGACGAGCCGCTCTCCGCCCTCGACGCCAAGGTCCGCGAAGGGCTGCGGTTCGAGATCAGGGCACTGCAGCAGCGCCTCGGCATCACCACCATCATGGTGACGCACGACCAGGAGGAGGCGCTCACCATGGCCGACCGCATCGTCGTGATGCGGGCCGGCAGGATCGAGCAGGTGGGCACGGCGGCGGAGCTCTACGACCACCCGGAGACCCGCTTCGTCGCCGAGTTCGTCGGCCGCATCAACGTCCTGCCCGTGGCCCCTGACGGCGGGGTCTGCGGCCGGCTCATGGCGTTGCCTGAAGGAAGATTGGCAGGGCGCCGGCCGGCGCTGGTCGGCATTCGCCCCGAGGCGGTCCGGGTCCACGCCCCCGAGGCGGCCCCGGCCGGGGCGCTCGGGGCGCAACTGGAGCAGGCGATCTTCCTCGGCAATCTCACGCAGCTCGTGCTGCGCGTCGAGGGTGCACCGGAGGGCGATCCGCCGCTCCTGGCCGAGCTGCACGGGCTCAGGCCGGATGGCTTCGCCCCGGGGGCACCGTTCGCCGTCGAGCTGCCGCCGGCAGCACTTCGGGTGCTCGAATGGCGCTGAGCGGTGCCGTGGCCCGCCCGCCGCGGCACGACCGGCTGCCGATCGCGCTGGTGACGCTCGCGGTCGCCGCCCCGCTCCTGCTCTTCATCCTCTACCCGCTCGCCTTCATCCTCGGGCGCAGCTTCGTCACCGAAACCGGGCTCGGCTTCGCCAACTACGCGCGGATGCTGGGCAATGAGCGATTCCTCGGGATTCTCGCGAACTCGTTCGCGGTGACCCTGGTCAGCACCGTCCTGGCCGTGGTCCTGGCCTACCTCTTCGCCTACGCCATCCAGCGGACGGCGATCCCGTGGAAAGGCTTCTTTCGCCTCGTCGCCATCGTGCCGCTCTTCGCGCCGTCGCTGGTCCAGGCGCAGGGCCTCGTCCTGCTGTTCGGCAGGAACGGCCTGATCAACCGCACCTTCGACGCCGGTATCGAGATCTACGGCTACTGGGGCATCGTGATCGCCATGGTGCTCTACGTCTTCCCTTACGCCTTCCTGATCCTCTCGGCCGCCCTCGCCGTGGCCGATGCGCGGATCTACGAATCGGCCGAGATGCTGGGGGCCGGAGGGGCCCGCGTCTTTCGCACGGTGACCCTGCCCGCGACCCGCTACGGGCTGGCGGCGGCGATCTTCGTCTGCTTCACCCTGGTCATCACCGACTTCGGCAATCCCATGGTGATCGGCGCCGATTACGGCGTGCTGGCGACCGAGGTCTACAACCAGGTCATCGGCCAGGCGAACTTCGAGCGCGGCACGGTGATCGGCATGATCCTGCTGGTGCCCGCCGCCATCGCCGCCTTCGGCGAGAAATACATCAGCGCCCGCCAGTTCGCCGTGGTCGGCGAGCAGTCGCGCCCGCTGGCCATCCAGCCGAGCCCGGGCCGCGACGCCGTCTTCACCGCTGTCGTGGTGGCGATCGCCCTGGCGATCCTCGCCATTGTCGCCATCGTCGTCTTCGCCAGCTTCGTCGATCTCTGGCCCTACCGGATGAACCTCAGCCTTCGGCACTACGCCTTCGACGTGCAGAACGGCATCGAGCCCTTGTGGAACTCGATCCTGATCGGCCTCATGGCGGCCGCCATCGGCGTGGTGGCCATCACCGCCTCGTCCTATATGGTCGAGAAGCTGAAATCGGCCGCCTCGCGCCCGCTCTACTTCGTCTCGATCCTGCCCGCCGCCGTGCCCGGCATGGTGCTGGGCCTCGGCTACATTCTCGCCTTCAACAACCCCGCCAACCCCGTCTACCTGATCTACGGCACGCTCCTGATCATCGCGATCTGCAACGTCTACCATTACCACGCCCAGGCTTTCCTCATCTCCTCGACCAGCCTGAAGCAGATCAGCCCGACCTTCGACGAGGCGTCGGCGACGTTGGGCGGCAGTCGCTTCGACACCTTCCGCAAGGTCACCCTGCCGCTCCTGGCACCCACCCTGGTCGGCATCGCCGTCTTCTTCTTCATGCGCTCGATGGTGACCCTCTCGGCCGTGATCTTCCTCATCACGCCGTCGACCCAGGTGGCCGCCGTCTCGGTCCTGCTGCTCGAGGACCGGGGGGCGACCAACCAGGCCGCCGCCTTCTCGGTCTGCATCATGGCGGTCGTGGTCGCCGCGCTCCTGCTGACGCACATGGCGCTGCGCCTAGCCGGCTTTCGCAATGTCTCGCTGATTCGCTGAGGGGCGACCCGCAAGGTGACGCGGTCGCCCGACGCTGCGGCCGCTTCAGCTTCGGTCGGTGGTGCGCGAGCCGACGCCAGGCGCCCGCTGGCGTGGGCGGGCGGGTCCGGCATGCGGGGTCAGGATGCGTTCGGCGGCGCCATCGGGATCGTCGAACTGGTCGTTCCTGAGGGCCCAGAAGAAGGCGCCGAGGCCGATGAGGCCCATGGCGATCGAGAGCGGCACCAGCACCAGATAGGTCATGGCTGGTCGGTCGTGCCGCCGATGGCGCGCCAGGCGTGCCAGGTGCCGTAGCCGAGCGCCGGAAAGACGACGATCAGGCCGAGGAGGAAGGTCGCCACCGAGAAGGCGAGGCCGATCGCGACGATGACGCCCCAGGCCAGCACCACCTTCAGGTTGTGGGCGGTCATGGCGAAGCTCGTGCCCATCGCGGTCAGGGCGTCGCGCTGCCCGGCCATCAGCATCGGAATGGAGAACAGGCTGATGGCGAAGGCGAAGGCGGCGAAGATGGCGCCAACGGCGCTGCCGACCAGGATCAGCGCCCAGCCGCGCGGCGTGGTCAGGACGTTGACCATCGCCTCGTCGGCGCCGGGGAAGGGATTGAGGCCGAAGAAGAGGGCGTAGAGCAGATCGGCGGCCCTGATCCAGAACAGCACCAGGAGCCCCAGGAACAGCCCGGCATAGGCGAGCTGCGCGCCGGAGACGGGACGCACCAGGATCATCTGGGCGAGGCCGAGCGGGCGACCCGCCTCGCGCGCCCGGCTCTTCTCGTAGAGGCCGACCGCGAGGAACGGCCCGACGATCAGGAAGCCGGACACCGCCGGCAGCACCAGATAGAGGAGGCCGGCGGCCCAGAGGACCACCAAGACGGCGAGCGACAGGGCGAAGAGGAAGGCGCCATAGGCGAGGCTGGGGCCGGGTGCCGCACGCAGGTCCGCCCAGCCGGCCTGGAGCCAGTCCAGCGCCGCCGATGCCGGCAGGTGGCGGGCGAAGGCGCTCGGCGGCCGAAGTGGCGGGTGGAGGGTCGGCAGCGGCTCCAGGATCGCGCGTCTTTTCATCGAACGGCCTTTGCGCAAGGGGTCAGCATGCGGGCTTCGCGGCCGGCCTGTCGAGCGTGGGCGCCACGCAGGCGGGCTGCGAGGTGAAGGCCACGGTCACGAGATGCACGTTGGCCAGGACGAAGACGCCGGCGAGCACCAGGGCGGCCAGGATGGCGAGGCGCTTCTGGCTCCAGCGCCCGCTCATCGGCCGACCCCTCGTCGGCTGGACCCCCGTCGATTGCCCCCTCATCGGCTCGCCAGAGCCTCGTGCTCGGCGGCGAGCCCCGACACGTAGACCGCCAGAAGGTTGATCTCGGCCTCGCTCAACCGATCCGCCCAGGTCGGCATGACACCCTGGCGGCCGCGCTGCAGGGTGGCGAAGATCGTGGCGCGATCGCCGCCGTAGATCCAATGACCGTCGACGAGCGAGGGGGCGCCGATCCCGAGCCCACCCACGCCGCCATCGCCGTGGCAGCTCGCGCAGTTGTCGGCGAACAGCGTCCCGCCCTCGCCGTCGGGATCGGCCTGGCCGGTCGAGAGCGCCTGCACGTAGCTGGTCAGCGTCTCGATCTCGGCCCGCTCCAGCATCTGGTCGTGGCCGAAGGCCGGCATCTGCGCGAAGCGCGTCTCGGGGTGCGGGCTGTTGATGCCGACGCGCAGCGTCTCGGCAATGGTCGCAGGATCGCCCCCCCAGAGCCAGTCGCTGTCGGCGAGGTCGGGAAAGCCGGGCCCGCCGGTCGCATCCGTGCCGTGGCAGGCGGCGCAGTTGTCGAGGAAGAGCCGGTGCGCCGCCGGCATCGCCTTCGCCATGAGGGCCTGGTCGGCCACGATGGCATCGAAGTCGCCTGCGACGAAGCGGGCCATCCAGTCCTCGCGGCCGTCCGCCAGCCGCTGGTACCCCGCCACGGCCATCTCGCCCTGGTCGAGCCCGAGCAGGCCGCGCGTGTAGTCCCGGCCGGTGGGCCAGGCCGGCAGCAGCAGCCAGGCGATGATCGAATAGACGACGGTCAGGCCGAGAATCGTGATCACGAAGATCGGAAACGGCGTGTTGAGCTCCTTGATGCCGTTCCAGTCGTGGCCGGTGGTCTCGTAGCCGGTCACCGGATCGACGTCCGGGGCCTCGCCGTCATGCGCGCTCATTTCCGCTCCCCGGGCCCGTCGTCGAGGGGCCGGTCGGCGCCTGGCAGGATGGAGAGCGCCACGCGCTCGTAGGCGGCCTTCCTGCTCGGCCGGAAGGCCAGCACCGCGACGATCACGAAGAAGCCCATCATCCAGAAGAGGCCGAAGGTCTTGGCGAGGACCACCAGCGTCTCGTGCGACGGCATCATGGCGCCTCCTCCGGCACTTTCACCTCCTCCGTCTCGAAGGCCACATCGGTCAGCGTGCCGAGCGACTGGAGATAGGCCACCAGCGCGTCCATCTCCGTCAGGCGGGCGGGATCGCCGTCGAAAGCGCGAATGGCGACCTTCTCGCCGTAGCGCGTGGCGACATCCGCCGCCCCGTCGCTGTCCGGATTGCCCTGGGCCAGCGCGTCGGCCGCGGCGTTCGTCGCCATCTCCTCGGTGTAGGGGACCCCGAGGCGGGCGAGCGTGGCGAGCTCGGCGCCGAGATTGCCGGTGTCGAGCGGCTCCATCAGCCAGGGATAGGCCGGCATGATCGAGGCGGGCACGACGGCGCGCGGGTCGATCAGGTGGGCCACGTGCCAGGGGTCGGAATACTTGCCGCCGACCCGCGCCAGATCCGGCCCGGTGCGCTTCGACCCCCAGAGCATGGGATGGTCGTAGGCCGATTCCGACGGCAGGGAATAGGGGCCGTAGCGGTCGATCTCGTCGGCCAGGGTGCGGATCATCTGGCTGTGGCAGGCATAGCAGCCCTCGCGCATGAAGATCTCGCGGCCGGCGAGCTCGAGCGGCGTGTGCGGGCGCATGTCGTCCGGGATCGTCACCGTCTCGTCGACGGTGAAGAGCGGGGCGATCTCGACGATGCCGCCGATCGAGGCGGCGACGATGATCGCCGCCACCAGCCCCATGGAGATCTTCTCGAGGTTGTAGTGCAGCCTCAGCATCGGCTCACTCCGCCGGCTCGGGCAGGGCCGGCCCGGGCAGGAGCGGGCGGTCGTGCGCCTCGGCACCCGCCCTGGCGGACCGCATCGTGGCCCAGGTGTTCAGGGCGCAGATGACGGCGCCGGCGAGGAAGAGGGCGCCGCCGATGGTGCGCAGGAGGTAGTAGGGCGCCATGGCCATGACCGATTGCAGGAAGCTGTAGGAGAGCGCTCCGCTCGCGTCATAGGTCCGCCACATCAGCCCCTGGGTGATGCCGGCGTTCCAGAGCGCCACGACGTAGACCAGGGTGCCGGTGACGGCGAGCCAGAAGTGCCATTCGATGGCGCGGGGCCAGGCCATGGTCTCGCGCCCCGAGAGCTGCGGGGCGAGGGTGTAGATGGCGCCGAAGATGATCATCGCCACCCAGCCGAGCGTGCCGGAATGGACGTGGCCGACGGTCCAGTCGGTGTAGTGCGAGAGCGAGTTGACCGGCCGGATCGCGAGGAACGAGCCCTCGAAGGTGGAGAGCCCGTAGAACACGGCGGCGACGAACATGAAGCGCAGCGTGGCGTCGTCGCGCACCTTGTGCCAGGCGCCGTTGAGCGTGGCGATGGCGTTGCCCGCGGCGGCCCAGCTCGGCACCAGGAGCATGACGGAGAAGGTCATGCCGAGCGTCTGCACCCAGTAGGGCAAGGCGGTGTAGTGGAGATGGTGCGAGCCGACCCAGACGTAGAAGAAGACGATGCCCCAGAAGCTGAGGATCGAGAGCCGGTAGGACCAGATCGGCCGCCCCGAGCGGACCGGCAGGAAGTAGTAGAGCATGGCGAGGAAGCCGGCGGTCAGGAAGAAGGCCACCGCGTTGTGGCCGTACCACCACTGCACCATGGCATCCTGCACGCCGGCCCAGATGGTGAAGCTCTTGGCCCCGGCGAGGCTCACCGGCAGGGCCAGGTTGTTGACGATGTGGAGCATCGCCACGACCAGGATGAAGGCGAGGTAGTACCAGTTCGCGACATAGATGTGCGGCTCGTTGCGCCGTGCCAGCGTGCGCATGTAGAGGACGAAGTAGACGACCCAGACGACGACCAGCCAGAGGTCGGCGTACCACTCGGCCTCGGCGTACTCCTTGGACTGGGTGCTGCCCATGAGGTAGCCCGAGACCGCCCAGAGGCAGAAGAGGTTGAAGCCGATCAGGACGACCCAGGGGGTGACCGAATCGGCGAGCCGCGCGCGCGAGGTCCGCTGCACGACGTGGAACGAGGTGGCGATCAGCGCGTTGCCGCCGAAGCCGAAGATGATGCCGGAGGTGTGGACCGGGCGCAGGCGGCCGAAGCTGGTCCAGGGCCAGAGCGGCGTCGCCTCGGGCCAGTAGAGCAGGGCCGCGACCCAGACGCCGACCGCCATGGCGAAGACGGCCCAGATCATCGTCATGACGATGCCGAAGCGGGTCGGCTCGTCGTAGTAGCGGGCGAGCCGGTCGCCCCGGGGCTCCGGCTCGGCGAGTCCGCCGCCCAGGGCGAAGAGCAGGGCCACGCCGACGGCGATCGCCATGGCGCCGTGCACCGCCATCGGCCCGACCTTCGCGGCGCCGAGCATGACGAGGCCGAGCAGGGCGAGCGCCACGGACAAGGCGATGCCGAGCTGGCGTTCGCTGGAGCTGAGGGAGCGGATCATGGCAACGTCCTTCTGCCGCGTCTCGAGCCGTGGCGGGTCGCGTCGTGGTGGCCGGCGAGGCCATGACGCCCGGGCGCTCGCCCGATGCGCGTCGGCACCCAGGCCGGAACCGGCGAGCGGGTCGAGACGCATGATCGCCGGCTGTCGGCTTAATCGGTATTCAGAATGTCTATTAGCACGAAGGCACCGGATCGCAACTCCGAATTCTCGGCGAACGTCTGTCACGCCGGTGCCGTGCGGCGACCGGCGTTCGGATCGAAGGACGCGGAGCGCGCTCTCTCTCCAGAGCGCTCCGGCGGGCGACGCAGATCGGCCCGACAGGCGGGCCAAACGCCTTAGGATTTATAACCTATTTCGAACCGACTGTCCAGAGGTCGTCGGGTTCGATCGGCAAATCAGGCTTGCCGGCCGGCGGGCGGGCCCGGAAAGGCGGCGAAGGCCGCGACAGGGTTGGTCCGGGGCTCCCGGGTTCGTTGGTCGCTCGTCGGGTTCGTTCGCGATTCGGTGGGTTCGATCGTCGAATCGGCAGGTTCGTTGGTCGAATCCCTGGGTTCGTTCGCAGGCCCGGCGGGTTCGTTCGCCTGGAAATGTCGCGGAATCCGCGACATTTGTCATAATCGTGTCGCGGAATACGCGACAACCCGAGGGGGGATGTTGCAGAATCCGCGACATTTGTCATAACCATGTCGCAGATTCCGCGACATTCTTGGGTTCGGCGACCACGAATGTCGCATCCGGCGCGCCATCCCGAGGGTCGGCGAGCGGGTGGGCGGAGGGCCTCGGCGGGATTTTTCGGGGAAATGCGGCGGCGTTCGGCAATTGTCGTCGTCCGCCCCGTGAAATTCGTCGTCATTTATCGCCAGGTGCTCGCCTTTTCGTCGGTCGAAACGCAGCTCGCCCGAAGATCGTGCCGGGCTGGTGACCGTCGAGAGAGCGGTGATGCCGGGGCTGCGGAGATCCCGCTGCCTTTCTCGACCGCGACTTCGACCCTGCCGGCCCGCGACGGGGTCATCAGAGCTTGTTTAACCCTGCGGAACGATCCTGGCCCTTCCGAGCAGAGCCAAAAAGATAGAGCTCAGGTTTCGCAATAGCGGCTGTCCAGGTCGCCACCGTGATTGCCGCGGCCGCTATCAGGACCGTGTGGCCGATCACGCTGGCGGCCAGGAATGTGTAGCTGCCAGTCGCCACCGCAAAACTGATCGCCCACATCAGTCCCAGAGCCTGCAAAACATAATGGCGAATGGCAACATCAGGAATGTGCCGAAGTGGGCTGACCTCATGGTTGAACAGAAAATTCCAACCATAAACAACCAACTTCCCTACGAAAGTAAACATGGGTGACGTCCTTCGAAAACTTCTGATTGCTATACGTCCTGATCAGCGGGCTGGATCAGTTCATATCTCGGTCAAAACATATCGACCACCTCGATCGCCACCTCGTTGCGCCGGAACCACGGAAGCGTCCAGGGTGGGTCATAGAAAAACGCGCGTTCCGATGATCGCCTGGGATGGAGATCGTGGGCGTCGAGTGCTGCGTGCAGCTCCTCCAGTCTGGCTGATACGACCTGGTCACTTCGGGATCCCGAGAAGGCCAAGACGGCGAAGCGTTGCTCGGGCAGCACCACGAGGCGCACGCGATCGTCTGTCGGGTCGGGAGCAGACTCGGGTGTGAAGCTGCCCGGCAAGAAGAACCTCATGGTCGTGGCGCCGGCCTCGCCGACCTGGATCTCGACCGGTGCCGTCATGGCGATCTTCCGGGAAGCGCGCGATGTTTCAACCGGCACCGTCATGGCGATCTCCGCGTTCGCCTGGTTGGCCCCGGAGATGTAGTCGAACAAGAGACGGAAAGCGGCATTTCGGGCGTCATCGGAATCGTCGGCCGTGACCGTGGCCTCGACGGCGATCCGCTCGACGTACTGCCTGATCTCGATATTTTCCGACAGAGAAGCAACGACCTCGAAGGGAGGCTGTTCGACATCGCCCTCGATGCCGACCACTGAGCAGGCGGCAAGCGACAGAGGCAAAAGAGCGGTCAGCAATCTATCCATGCGATTGTTACGCAAGAAACCACCCGCAGGATCAGTCGGTCGGGTCGACCGGCAGCGCAGGCCCGGCTGCCCGAGCAAGCGAGAAAACCCGACTGCCGGAAAATCGATTGATTATCGGAATTAATTCCTCTATGAGAGCGACATCGCAGGTCATTTTCCGGAGATGGTCGATGGCCATGTCGCCGAGCCGGTTGCGGGGCGCGGCCGGAGGATGGGCGGATACTTCGTCAGGCCGCGGTCGCTCGGTGCTCATGGACCAGTTGTCCACTGCGCGCCGATCGCCTTGCCTTCCTCGTCTCCGCCCATCCTGCGGCCGCGCCTTACGGTGGCCGGCTAAGGTCGACCGGCGGGGCGCGGCCGGAGGATGGCCGGATACTTCCTCGGGCCGCAGTCGCTCGGTGCTCATGGACCAGTTGTCCACTGCGCGCCGAACGTCCTGGCATTCCTCGCCTACGGCCATCCTCCGAACAGTCCAGTGCTTTGATGCAAGGACGCAAGGTGACTTGCAAGGGCATGAGGTGAAGCATGGCGGAGACGTTCGATCCCTTCGCGCTGCCGAGCGCGTTCGAACCCGTCGGCGCCGATGCGCTTCCGGCCCTTCGCGGACGGCCTAACACGGCGAAAGCAGCCTCGGCCGGCCAGGCCGAAAGGCCGGCGCCGCTTCCCCTGCCCCGCTCGCACACCGGTGACGTCACGGCCGCCCGGCTGGCCACCCTCGAACTGGCCGTTGCGGCACTCAATGCCCGACTCGACGCGCTGGAGGAGACGACCGAGGCGCGGCTGACGGAACTCGAAGACAACATCGCAGCCCGGCTCGACGACCAGATGGGCCGGTTGGTGCGGACGGTGGCGACGATGCTCGACGAGCGCGGACGCATTGCTGGCAGAACGGCGGGCGGCGCGGCCGCGCCACCGACGCTGGCCTTCGGCGGCCGGCGGTAGCGGCAGAGCGGGGGGCCCAAGAAAGAGGCCTGACGGCGGCCGGCGCTCTTGGAGGCGCTATGCAATGCCGCCTCGATCGACACCACGATTTTTTGATTGCGGGCAATGCCGATTGCAACCATAGCGATTATCACCTGAGAGCGTGTGAAGGAATGCAGGGCCATGCTGTATTTCGGCTTGGACTTGGCGCCTGGCCGCGATTTTGGTGCGCCAGCGGGAGAGGGCTGGAGGCGGTGGGAGGTTGAGGGCCGCGGCGGCCCGCTGTTCAGGCGATGAGCTCGCCGGGCTGGAGCAGCCGCAGGGCGATGCGCAGGTTGTGGGCGAGCGCCTGCCACAGGGCGACGGCGCGCACCTTTTTCAGCCCCCGCACCAGGAATTGCCGCAGGCCACGATTGCGGACCTGGGCGTTGACGCATTCGATGGTGGCGGCTCGGTCCCTGTAGATCGCCTTGGCGGCCTCGCCCTCCATCCGTTGGCGCCACGCCAGGACGGCATCGGTATCCCCCTTCATCCGGTCGGTCGGGGCGCGCGCCGTGTCGCGCGGGGTCATCGGCGGGGCGTAGAGGGTCACACCCCGGCCGTCCAGCCGGTCGATGGCCGCCAGGTTGACGAAGCCGCCATCGGCCAGCATCTCGCGCGGCAGCTTGCCGAAGCGCTCGGCGATCTGGTCGGCCATCGGCTCCAGGTGGGGCTGGTCGCCGCCGCTGTTGGTCACCGCCACGCCGACGATCAGGCGATGCTCGGTCTCGGCGGCGAGCTGGACGTTGAAGGCGGGCCGAAAGCCGCCGTCGGCCATCTTCATCACCCGTGCCTCCGGATCGGTGGTCGAGACCCGCGCCTTGTCCTTCTTTGTCGCCGGGCGCCTGGCCTCGACGGCCGGCAGCTCGGCCAGCGCCGCCGCCACCCGCTCCTCGCGCTCGCGCACCGCCCGTTCCTGCGCCGCCCGCCGGCGGCCCGACGCCGCCGCCGGGTCGGCCGCCAGCTCGGCCTTCAGCGCCCGCACCCGCTCCGCCGCCTGCCGACGGCAGTTCTCCAAGCTCTCCCGCCGCCGGAACGAAGCCGCTCCCGCCGAGGCCCGCACCTTCATCCCGTCCTGGGCCAGCCGATCCAGTCGCACCAGCCCCTTGTGCAGCAGCACCGCCACGCTGGCCGTCAGCGTCTTGTCGAGCCAGGCCGCATGAGCCGTGCGGAAGTCGCTCAGGGATTTGTGGTTGGTCGACACCCCGCCGCACAGCCAGCGATAGGCGACGTGGCTGCCGCACAACTCGGCCAGCCGCCGGGCGCTGCCCACCCCGTCGATGGTCGCGAACAGCCACAGCGCCACCAAAATGCGCGGATCGGCCGGCGGATGCCCCACATGGCCTGCCACCGCCTTGATCCCCGCCAGCAGATCCGAGATGTCCAGACCCTCGACGAACCGCCACACCAGCCGCGCCGGATGACCCGCCGAAAGCAAATCATCCAGACTGCACACCCGAAGCTCGACCTGTGACCGCTCCGCTTTCCTCAACCGGGGCGCACCGACAGGCACCTTCCCCGGCGCCGCCGCCGCCGGCAGATCATCGAAAAGACCCTCCTCCATACCCCCCCTCTCAGATCGCTGCGGCTATTCTATCGAAAAGGCGCAGGACATTCATTCACAGGCTCTGAGCCCTCAGCAAGTGCGACGACGGCTAGAGCCGCGCGGCATGGCCACGATGTTGGCATAGGAGTGGAGGGTGACATGACACGCGGGCTCGGTGGTGCCGAAGCTGCTCGGTGCATGCATATGGACCGCGACCGACAGCCTCACGGAGGTCGTTGAGATTGGATGGCGCGCCGGGTGCGGGCGATCTCTGGGGAAAATTTCGCGATGCCGAGCGGGGTGGACCGGCCTGGCATCCGCTGATCGATCACTGCATCGATGTGGCTGGCGTTCTGGAAGCGCTGCTTCGCCAACCGACGGTCAGGCGGCGGCTGGCACGCGCGGCGGGGCTCGACGATATCGACGAGGGGCTCATCGCACGCCTCGCCTTCCTCGCCTTCATCCACGATCTCGGCAAATGCGCCCCCGGTTTTCAAGCCAAGGCTTCGGTCGAACGTCGCGGCACGGTCGGGCATCTGTCAGCCCTCAAGCCATTGTGGTGCGAGGGCGACCTGTGGCTCGATTTCAGCCGCGCCTTGGCCGAGCTGGGATTGGGGCAATGGGGCGACGAGGTTCTCCAGGACTATCTGGAAGCCGTCTTCTCGCATCATGGCAACAAACCCGATCTCGGCTTCAGCCGGGGCTCGGACCAACACCTCGTCGAGACATGGCGGGCAAAGGAGGGTGAGCCCCTCCGGCGGCTGCAAGAGTTTTTGGCTGTTGGGCGCGTGCAGTTCCCGGACGGCTTCCGGGCTGCCGCAGGCGAACTTCCGGCAGCACCGTCGTTCCAGCATCTCTTCGCCGGCCTCCTGATGCTCGCGGACTGGATCGGCTCGAATGCCGATTGGTTTCGCTTCACGGAGCCTGCTGATCCGCCCCGACTCGCCTTCGTGCGCGAGCACGCGGCGCAAATCGTGAAGCGTATCGGTTTCGTACCGCCGGAGCTGCCGCGACCGTTGCTTTCCTTCGCTCGGCAATTCGACGGCTATGCGCCACGGCCGGCGCAAACGGCGCTCGACGGGCTGCCGCTGCCGGACGAGTCGGGCTCCGTGGTGCTGCTGGAGTGCGAGACGGGCTCGGGCAAGACCGAGGCTGCCTTTCGCTGGGCGAGCCGGCTGATCGATGCCGGGCTCGTCGACGGCTGCTATTTCGCCGTGCCGCTGCGCTCGGCCGCCGTGCAGCTATACGGGCGGATGCGGCGATGGCTGCTGGCGACCTATGGCGACGCCGCGCCCGAGCCGCTCCTCGCGGTGCCGGGTTATTTCCGGATGGGGGATGCGGAAGGGACGCGCCTGCCCGATTTACGGGTGCAGTGGAGCGACCTCGAGACCGAGGATCGGCGCACGGAGCGCTGGGCCGCGGAGCAGCCGAAGCGGTACATGGCGACCGGCTTCGCCGTCGGCACGATCGATCAGGCGCTCCTGGGCGCGCTCGCGGTCAAGCACGCGCATCTGAGGGCTGCCTGCCTCGTCCGCCATCTCCTGGTGATCGACGAGGTCCATTCCAGCGACGCCTACATGACGACGCTGGCCGAGCGGCTCATGACGCTTTTCAGGGCGTCGGGCGGGCATGTGCTGTTGATGTCCGCAACCGTCGGGGCCGGGACCCGCGAGCGGCTGGTCCATGGCCGGAAGGCCGCGCCAGCGCTCGATGCGGCAATCGCCACGGCCTATCCGCGGATCACGCCGAGCCATGCGGACCCGGTGGATGTCGCCGATGAAGGGCCCGGCAAGACCGTCGCGATCGAGCCGATGCCGCTCATCGATCGGCCGGAGGCGGTGGCTGCCCTGGCGGCCGAGGCGGTGGGAACCGGTGCGCGCGTCCTGGTCCTGCGCAACACCGTGACGGCGGCGATCGCGACGCAGCAAGCGCTGGAACTGCTCTTGCCGGCGGAGCACGAAGCCTTCTTCCGTGTCGGTGACATCCGCACGCTGCATCATGGACGGTTCGCGGCGGAGGATCGCCGGTTGCTGGATGCGGCGGTGGAGGGCCGCTTCGGCAAAAGGGCCGGCAGCGGGCCGGCGCTGATCGTCGCGACCCAGACGCTGGAGCAATCGCTCGATGTGGACGCCGATTTCCTGATCACGGACCTCGCTCCCGTCGACGTGCTGCTGCAGAGGATCGGTCGCCTGCATCGGCACGAGCGCAAGGACCGGCCCAAGGGCTTCAGGGCAGCCCGATGCGTCGTGCTGCTGCCGGAGGCTGCCGACCTCACGAGCTTTCTCCACCGCGCCCGGCACGGCATCGGGCCGGAGCGGGCCTACGACAATGTGCTCTCCGTCGAGGCGACCCGGCAGATGGTAGCCGAGGCGCCGCGCTGGACCATCCCGGCCGACAATCGCCGGCTGGTCGAGGAAGGGACGCACGAGGAGCGGCTGCGGGGTTTGGCGGATCAACTCGGCAGCGCTTGGGACGCGTACTGGAAGCGCTACCGGGGCCTTGCCATTGCCCTGCGCTCGCAGGGCAAGGATGCGAGCATCGACTATTCGAAGCGATTCTCGGAGACGGAATGGCCGCTTGCAGCCGAGAAGCTTGCCACCCGGCTCGGCGCGCATGACCTACTCCTATCGCTGGAGCCGGCGCTTGCCTCACCCTTCGGGCAGAAACTGGAGCGCCTGAGGCTGCCGCGCTGGATGGCGCCGAAGGAACTGCCGGCAGAGATACCTTCGGCGATC
The DNA here is from genome assembly GCA_020638495.1 of Geminicoccaceae bacterium. Taxonomy (GTDB): domain Bacteria; phylum Pseudomonadota; class Alphaproteobacteria; order Geminicoccales; family Geminicoccaceae; genus SLRI01. The sequence continues at coordinate 86,173 of JACKIN010000003.1, forward strand.
GTATCGGGGGATTTCTTTCAGTTCGAAGGATCGGCCTACCGGTACGATCGCTTCGGCCTGCAACTGATAGAGAGACAATAACCGTGAACCTCTTGGCTGATTCGACCTTCCCGTTTGTTGACACCAGAAACGTTGTCGGCCACGGTGATCTACCGGCGCTTCTTGCGACGTATTCGAGGGATGCAGTCCTCGATCTCCCCTTTCTCCGCCCGCATCAACACGCGCCGTGGCACAGCTTCATCGTCCAGCTTGCCGCGATCGCCCTGCATCGTGGCGGATGTGTCGGCATTCCGGACGAAGCAGACGCGTGGCGCGAGCAGCTCCGTGGACTGACCCGCAAATGGCCCGACGATGAGCCATGGCGTCTCGTCGTGTCGGACGTGAGCAAGCCCGCTTTCATGCAGCCGCCGGTGCCTGAGGGCACGGACGACCCGCACAAGACGGAAGTCGCCACGCCGGACGATCTCGATGTGCTTATCACGTCCAAGAATCACGGCGTAAAGCAGGGCTTGGCAAAAAGTAGTCAAGCCGCCTTATGGATTTCAGCGCTCGTGGTCCTACAAACGTGCGGCGATTACTCAAAGGCTGGCGCTCAGTTTGGTTATTTCGGTTCATGCCGACGAAATGGTCAGTACGCAACGCGCCCATTTACCGGCCTGGTGCCGCGAGGTGGCATAGCAGCGTGTTGCGGAATTGCGAGTTTCAGCGACCCTCGAGTCCGATCACGAAGACTGCGGTCGCGACCGGTGATGGCTCGTTCTGGGGGACGATCGCGAGCCAGAGGGCTCGGTGATCGGCATCGAGCGGCATCGAGAGCCAGAACAGCCATGGATTCGCGCCCGCCCAGCGCCTTGGGGTGCCGGAGCCGGTGAGAAGCCGCATGATCAACCCCAGATTGTAGCCGGCGATGTGGATCAGGTAGCGTTTTTGGACGTTGTCGCGACCACGCAGCCAGGTTCGGCGCATGCCGCCGCGGTCGAGGGTCAGCGCGAAGGCGCGCTCGACAATCTCGGTTCTGAGCTTGAAGGCTTGCTTGGCAACGCCGGAGAGCAGCCGGCGGCGGTTGCCGTAAACGGCGTTTCTGGCCTGGTCGTCGCCATGCCAACGCAGGATGCCACCCTTGCCGGTCGGTGGTGTCGGCTCGGCGATGCGGGTTTTCCAGGGGCTGTCGTGGAGTTCTTTCAGGCCATCACGGCTGTGGTAGCCCTTGTCGGCGACCAGTTCCGCGGGCGCCTCGGTCGTTGGTGCGCGTTCGATCGCTGCCAGGTTCCGGATGGTCTTATCGATCGTCTTCGGCAGGGTCTTGGCATCGCCGCGGTCGGCGTGATGGACGGGAGCAGCGAGAACGGCGCCGGTGTCGAGATCGACGGCATGCTCGGGCTTGTAGGCCAGCCTGGTGCGGCCGTCCTTCATCCGGGCGATGCGGGCATCACTGTCGGTCGGGCTCTCCCAGTCCTCGTTCGACAGCTTCTTGCCGGGCCTCTTGCGATCGAGCCGGATCAGGTCGTCCGCGGTCGGCGTCTCGATGCCGCTCTCGACTGCGAGCCGCTTCAGCATCTCCCGGTAGCCTTCGCCCGTCTCCCGGCGAACGATGGCCCGCAGCGCCGCATGCGCCTCCATGGTCGAGGCATCGACCCCGATCCGCGCGCCCTTGATCAGCCCGTGCTCGGCCAGCCGCTGCAGCACCCAGGCGAAGACCTCGTCATGCACCTCCAAGGGCAGACGCGAGCGGGTCCGCGACAGCCAGGAGTGATCCGGCACGCCCTCCCGGCTCGCCAACAGCAGGAACTCGCGCAGGCTCAGGCTGTCCGCACAACGCCACTCGATCCCCCGCTCACTGTCGATTCCCTCGAAGTAGCCCACCAGCAGCATGCGGAAGTAGCGCCCGGGCGGCAGCGACTTGCGACCCCGGGCCGCCGACGAATAATGCGGCTGGCAGAGCGTCTCGACATGCCGGTCAAAACCGGCAGCACGCAGGATCTCCTCCAGCCGGTCATAAAACGGATGACCCTGCGACCGTGGCAGCTCTGACCAGCTCAGCAATAGCTCGCTCTGCCGCTCTGACTGCCGACCCAACGCCATGCCGTCCCTCCCCGCCATCCCGCTGTCACCGAATCACGATCAGGCGGATTTCGTCAACACGCTGATAGGTGCGCACTGGCGCAGGGATGTCGAGGTCATGCTGCGGCGGCGTGACTGGTTTTTCGAGCGGATCGAGGAATTCTCGGAGGACGATGGAGCGGCGTTACTCTGGTGCCTGCCTTGGGACGGCGAGCGGAGCCTGGAGCTTCGGCAGCTCGATCCCTGGTTCATCGAGGTTTGCCGGCGGGTGCGGCTCTATGCGGACTGCCAGGGGCGGATCACGGCGAAGAGCGTTGGTTCGAAGTCGGCTCGCATCGCTGCCAAAGACTTGCGCGGGAATGTCAGCGATCCCTGGATTCCGATAAATCATGAGAAGGATTTTGCAGCCTACAACTCGCAACCGAGCTATCAAGTGGTGAGCGAGGTTCTGTTCGACAAGAAGAAGTGGCTGCGGCCGTTGCTGTTGGAATGGCACGACGGCATCGATAAGCTGCCGATGTGGGCGCGCTTTGATGTAACTGTGCGCGGCCAAGGCACGACGAAGGGCCAGCATCTCCGCGAAGTACCGATCGATTCGCAACGCCGCCGCGCTTTCCTCTTCGACAGTGTCGAGCGCGACAAGATTGCACAAATAGCCGCTGGGATGGTGAAAGACGCCGGGACACTCAAAAGTCCGATACTGAAGACTGCCCTGCTAACACTAGTCAAGGGTGGAGTTACCAATGTCCGACTGGATGATCGAACAGCCGATTGGATCGAACAATGGCTCACAAGTGCAGACAAACGGATCGAAGAAATCTTTTTCGAGCGGCTTTTTCAGTGCAGAGAAACTGGGCACGACCAACTTTGGGGCGTTTTTCTCCGACGCGTTGCAAGTGAAATATTTGAAGCAGCAGCTCGAACTGTGCCTGTTGCAGGCGTGCGTCGACTTAACAGCGTGTTGACGAAATCCGCCTGATCGTGATTCGGTGACAGCGGGATGGCGGGGAGGGACGGCATGGCGTTGGGTCGGCAGTCAGAGCGGCAGAGCGAGCTATTGCTGAGCTGGTCAGAGCTGCCACGGTCGCAGGGTCATCCGTTTTATGACCGGCTGGAGGAGATCCTGCGTGCTGCCGGTTTTGACCGGCATGTCGAGACGCTCTGCCAGCCGCATTATTCGTCGGCGGCCCGGGGTCGCAAGTCGCTGCCGCCCGGGCGCTACTTCCGCATGCTGCTGGTGGGCTACTTCGAGGGAATCGACAGTGAGCGGGGGATCGAGTGGCGTTGTGCGGACAGCCTGAGCCTGCGCGAGTTCCTGCTGTTGGCGAGCCGGGAGGGCGTGCCGGATCACTCCTGGCTGTCGCGGACCCGCTCGCGTCTGCCCTTGGAGGTGCATGACGAGGTCTTCGCCTGGGTGCTGCAGCGGCTGGCCGAGCACGGGCTGATCAAGGGCGCGCGGATCGGGGTCGATGCCTCGACCATGGAGGCGCATGCGGCGCTGCGGGCCATCGTTCGCCGGGAGACGGGCGAAGGCTACCGGGAGATGCTGAAGCGGCTCGCAGTCGAGAGCGGCATCGAGACGCCGACCGCGGACGACCTGATCCGGCTCGATCGCAAGAGGCCCGGCAAGAAGCTGTCGAACGAGGACTGGGAGAGCCCGACCGACAGTGATGCCCGCATCGCCCGGATGAAGGACGGCCGCACCAGGCTGGCCTACAAGCCCGAGCATGCCGTCGATCTCGACACCGGCGCCGTTCTCGCTGCTCCCGTCCATCACGCCGACCGCGGCGATGCCAAGACCCTGCCGAAGACGATCGATAAGACCATCCGGAACCTGGCAGCGATCGAACGCGCACCAACGACCGAGGCGCCCGCGGAACTGGTCGCCGACAAGGGCTACCACAGCCGTGATGGCCTGAAAGAACTCCACGACAGCCCCTGGAAAACCCGCATCGCCGAGCCGACACCACCGACCGGCAAGGGTGGCATCCTGCGTTGGCATGGCGACGACCAGGCCAGAAACGCCGTTTACGGCAACCGCCGCCGGCTGCTCTCCGGCGTTGCCAAGCAAGCCTTCAAGCTCAGAACCGAGATTGTCGAGCGCGCCTTCGCGCTGACCCTCGACCGCGGCGGCATGCGCCGAACCTGGCTGCGTGGTCGCGACAACGTCCAAAAACGCTACCTGATCCACATCGCCGGCTACAATCTGGGGTTGATCATGCGGCTTCTCACCGGCTCCGGCACCCCAAGGCGCTGGGCGGGCGCGAATCCATGGCTGTTCTGGCTCTCGATGCCGCTCGATGCCGATCACCGAGCCCTCTGGCTCGCGATCGTCCCCCAGAACGAGCCATCACCGGTCGCGACCGCAGTCTTCGTGATCGGACTCGAGGGTCGCTGAAACTCGCAATTCCGCAACACGCTGTTAAGGCGCTGGCGGTTGCCGAGCGGCGACTATGGGGAGGGTTCAAGGCCCATTTGCCGGGCCACATGCCTGTGCGGATAGAGGAGGCCGCCGATGTCGACTGACGGGATCGATTGGCGCAAGGCCGTGGGCGACATCGCGTGGCATGTGGAGCGCGAGGACTACCCGGCCGGTCAGCTCGCGAGCTTGCGCCGCTTGCAGCCGGCGCGGCCGGAGGGGGCGGCCTTCTGGCTGCTCGTGAACACGCACGCGCCTGTCGCTTTGGACAATGAGCGGGCCGAGCGGGCCGTGGCGATCACGATCAACGGCATGGCGATCGCCCATCCGTTCCACCGCTCGCCGGAGCGTCGCTCGCTCGGCTTCGCCATGGCCGAGGCGGAGATCAGCGAGGCCCGGCTGCTGCGGCTCCTGCGCACCGATGCCGAAGCCCTGCCCGGTGAGGTGCGCCGTTTGGCGCGGCTCATGGGCTCGAAGGGTGACGCCGGCCGGTTCGACTGGTTCGACGTCTTCGCCCTCGCCTACTGGCCGAACGACGCCACCCGCCGGCGCATCGCCAAGGACTATTACCGCCGGCAATACAATCTGCAGAATCCGAAAGGAGAGGCCGCATGACGACCCCTAAGTTCATTCAGATCCACACGCTGCATTCCTATCCGGGCACGCTGCTCAATCGTGATGATGCGGGGCTCGCCAAGCGGCTGCCGTTCGGCAGTGTCGAGCGGCTGCGGGTGTCGTCGCAGTGCCTGAAGCGGCATTGGGCACGTGCGGAATCCGATCACGCTTTGAAGAAGGTCGGCGACTCGGGCCTCGCCATCAGAAGCCGTCTGTTGTGGCAAGAGAAGGTGGCGAAGGCTCTCTTCGAGGAGGGGTATCCGGAGGACGCCGTTATTGCGGCCATCAAGGAAATCCAGGCAAAGTTCTATGCGTCCGAGGAAGCCAAGAAAAAGCCGGCTGGCGACACGACGGGGCTTGGTCGTGCCGAGGTCATGGTGCTCGGCAGGCCGGAGGTTCGCTTCTTTCGCAAGCTGGTTCGTTCCATCGTCGAAGAAGCCGAGCGTGATCCGAAGAAGGCTAAGGAGATTGCAGGCGAGCGCCTCAAGAAGAGCAAGGAGGAGTTCAAGAATCTCCACGCGCTCAAGGCCGGTGCGGGAATCGATGCGGCGATGTTCGGGCGGTTCGTATCGGGCGACCGGGATGCCAGGGTCGATGCGGCGGTGCATGTGGCGCATGCGTTCACGGTGCACGAGCAGGCGTCCGAGCCCGACTATTTCACGGCGGTCGACGATCTCCAGGCCGAGGAGCAGGGCTCGGGTGCGGGGCATCTGAACACGGCCGATCTGACCTCGGGCGTCTATTACGGCTATGTCGTCGTGGACGTGCCGCTGCTCGTCTCGAACCTCGAAGGGGTGGAGCGGAAGAACTGGCTCGCCGCCGACCGGACGCTGGCGGCGAAGACGGTGGAATCGCTTCTGCACCTGATCGCCAAGGTGACGCCAGGCGCGAAGAAAGGCTCGACCGCACCCTACGACTGGGCGTCGCTGGTCATGGTCGAGGTCGGTGACGAGCAGCCGCGCACGCTCGCCAATGCCTTCATGAAGCCCATCGCAAAGGCCCCCCTCGACGCCGAGGCGGCGGCAACCTTGGCCCGGCATGTGGCGGCAATCGACGGGATGTATGGCAGCGAGGCTACGAGGTGGCTGGCGACCCGACACGAAGTCACCGTGGAAGGAGCCGAGACGACGTCGTTTCCGGCGCTGACCAGGGCAGTGGCAGCGGCGATCTCGGGTGTGGCGTGATGCGCTGCCTGATCCTTCGGCTCGAAGGGCCGCTGATGAGCTTCGGCGATACGGCGATCGACGAGATCAGGCCGACTCGCCTGTTGCCCGGGCGATCGCTCCTTGCCGGCCTGATCGGCAACGCGCTGGGCTTCGAGCATCGTGACGTGAACGCGCTGCAGCGCTTGCAGGAGCGCCTGCTTTTTGCAGCACGGCTCGATCAGGCGGGTGAAGACTTGCTCGACTACCAAACAGCACTGATCGGCAAGAAAGATCCCATTTGGATCACACGCGGACACTATGAACCGCCCCGGGTTTGCCGGAGGCTGGTTGGTTTGAGTCTCACGCTGCCAGAACGATTTCCTGTTGTGATGCGTAGAAGCGCTGTTCAGCCTCGGCCGGCGGCAGATTGCCGATGGGCTCGAGGAGCCGGCGGTTGTTGAACCAGTCGACCCATTCGAGGGTGGCGAGTTCGACCTTCTCGAGGCTCCGCCAGGGACCGCGGCGGTGGATCACCTCGGTCTTGTAGAGACCGATCACGGTTTCTGCCAAAGCATTGTCGTACGAGTCCCCGATACTGCCAACCGACGGTTCGAGACCGGCTTCGGCGAGACGCTCGGTGTACTTGATCGAGACGTATTGAACGCCGCGGTCGCTGTGGTGGATCAGTCTGTCGCGGCGAGCCGGGCGACGATCGTGGAGAGCTTGGTCCAGAGCGTCGAGGACGAAGCCGGCAGTGGCCGTGCGCGATACCCGCCAGCCGACGATGCGACGGGCAAAAGCATCGATAACGAAGGCCGTGTAGGCGAAGCCCTGCCAGGTCGAGACGTAGGTGAAGTCGGAGACCCAGAGCACGTTCGGGCGGGGGACCTGGAACTGGCGGTTCACGCGATCCGCCGGGCACGGTGTCGCCCGGTCGCCGACCGTGGTCTTGACCGCCTTGCCGCGGACGGCGCCCTGGATCCCCAGCGAGCGCATCAGCCGCTCGACGGTACAGCGAGCCACCTTGACGCCCTCTCGGCGAAGCTGCCGCCAGATCTTGCGCACTCCATAGACCTCGAAATTTGCTTCGAAGACCTGCTTGATCGCAGCGCTCAACTCGGCGTCGCGCCGCATTCTGGGTGAGCACTTGGCCGGGTCGCCGCGTCGCGCAACGTGCGCGTAGTACGTCGACGGGGCGATCTGCAGCAGCCGGCAGATCGGCTCGACCCCGAGCGTCGCGCGATGTTCGTCGATGAACGCGATCATGGCTTGAACCGGCGGTCGAGCTCCGCCTGAGCAAAATAGGCCGAGGCCTTGCGCAGGATCTCGTTCGCTTGGCGAAGCTCGCGAACCTCACGCTCCAACGCCTTCAGCCGAGCCCGCTCGTCAGTGGTCGCGCCGTCCCGCAGACCCCGATCCCGTTGCTCCTGCCGCACCCAAAGACGCAATGTCTCTGCCTTGCAGCCGATCTTGGCCGCGATCGAGGTGATCGCCGCCCATTCCGAGGCATGCTCGTCACCATGCTCGAACACCATCCGCACCGCCCGCGCCCGCACCTCAGGTGAATACTTCGTCGATCTCGTTGCCATCGCTCCATCCTCTCAAGAGTTGGAGCCTCCGGCAAACCCGGGGCGGTTCAGCACGACTTACGCCCAAGACGACGGAAGTGGAGGTGCTCCCGAAGCGCCCGATGCGTCACGCGAGGCGACACCCCGGACTCTACGACCTCGCCGGGAGACGGGCAACACCCCCGAGGGCAATATCCGCTTCATTGAAGCGGAGGACAAGTCATTCGGTCAGTCCAGCGACGGCAGACCGACTCCGGCAGCACCGGCCACCGACAAGCGCGGTGCCATCAGCTTCTTGCCGTCCGGGAAGACGCTGATCCAGCTCTTCGACAAGGCCGACCTTTCCACGGTGCTGCACGAGACCGGTCATCTCTTCCTCGAGGTGATGGGCGATCTCGCCACCGCCGAGAATGCGCCGGCGGCGCTCAAGGCCGAGTACGCGAAGGCTCCCCCACTCACGCGGGGATCGACCCCGCAGGCGCCCCGGAGCCGGGCCAGCACCGCCGGCAAGCCGTTCCGGGTGCAGCTCTCCTGCCCGCTCGACCACCGGTGGCGGCAGATGCAGCGCGGCCGGTCAGCGCCGGAGGCGATGTGCACTTGATGCGGCCAGCTCACGGGCATATGTCTATGAGTACGCGCCTGAGTCATGTACCGGGTGCCCGGACTCGCGGGTCCGCGGGGGTGTTCCCGGCCCCCCACGTGCGTTCCTCACCCTTCCAGCCTTCGCCCGACGCACGCCGCGCGCTTGATGTTCTTCTCTTCGGCGCGGTGGAGCGAGACGAGTCAGATCTCGCGACCGTCGCGCATACGCTTGACCGTCGGCTGCCAGAGCTTGCCGACCACAACCCGGAACGCGGCGACGTGCGTCCGGCCGTACTCGAGCCAAACATCGTCAACATCGAGCGCCTGTTGAACCAGGGCGCAGGCATCGAGCGGGCGAAGCTCCGGCTCCCCCGCTCAGGCGGAGCTCGGTTCGCCCCGCAAGCCACCACCACACCAGAAAACCGGATGGGTTCGGGAAGGCGTGCCTTCCCGGACTCTTCTTCCTCCCCCCTGCCCGCGTCAGCGCCCGAGATACGCCTCGAGCGTCGCCTCGCAGCCTTCGGTCCAGAGCTGGGTGAGCCAGCGTTCGAAGGGGGCGGTGAAGGTTGGGGTGGTGGCGAGGTCGCCGTAGAGGTGGTGCTGGTCGAGCCAGGCCCGGGGGCGGGAGCGGGCGGCTTTGGCGGCCTTGTTGAGCTCGGGCCAGATGGGGTCGTTGGGCTCGATGGTGGTGCCGTCCTCGCGGGTGCCTTCGCACATGCGGGCCCAGAGGGCTTCGACGAGGGCGAGGCCTTCGACGGGGGTTTTGGCGGCCAGGCCGTCGCGGAGGATGGGGAGGACGAAGCCGGTGTGGCGGGCGGAGCCGTCGAAGGCGACGCGGCGGGTGGTGTCCTGGATGGCGGGGTTGGAGAAGCGGCGGTCGATGAGCTCGACATATTCCTCGGGGGTCATGCCGGGGACGGCGTGGACGTGGGGGGCGATCTCCTCGAGCTCGACCTTCCTGAAGAAGGGGCCGATGAGGGGGTGGGCCATGCAGGCGGCGATTGTGGGCACGGCCAGGATCTCGCCGGCATTGGCGAGGACCTGGTGGCCGGCATTGAGGATGCGGATCTTCATGGTCTCGTAGTCGTGGACGCGATCGGTGAAGGTGGCGCCGACGCGGTCCCAGTCGGGCCGGCCGGCGCAGAAAACGTCCTCGATCACCCACTGGCGGAAGTTCTCGTGGGTCACGGGTGCGGCGTCGTCGATGCCGAGCGAGCGGGCGAGGGCGAGCTCGTCCGGGCCGGTCGCCGGGACGATGCAGTCGACCATGGAGCTGGGGAAGGTGCAGCGCTCGTCGATCCAGTCGGCGAGGTCGGGGTTGGAGAGCCGGGCGAGCGAGACGAGGGTCTGGCGGAGGATGGCGCCGTTGCCCTGGAGGTTGTCGCAGCTCAGGGCGGTGAAGGGCCCGTGGCCGGCGTCGCGGCGGTGCTGCAGAGCTGCGATCATCGCGCCGAAGGCGGTGCGGGGGGTGTCGGGGTTGGCGGCGTCGTGGATGATGTCGGGATGGGCGGCATCGAAGCCGCGGCTGACCGGGTCGACATAGTAGCCGCCCTCGGTGACGGTGAGGCCGACGATGCGGATGGCGGGGTCGGCCATGGCGGCGACGAGGGCGCCGTTGCCGTCCTCGATCGGCAGGTAGTCGATCATGGAGCCCACGACCTCGGCGGACCGGCCGGAGGGGTCCAGCTCGATCAGCGTGGTCAGGCAGTCCTGGTCGAGGAGCTTCTGGCGCATCCGGGCGTCATAGGGGCGCACGCCGGCGCCGAGGATCGCCCAGCCCAGGGCCTGGCCCTGCTGCATCAGGCGGTGGAGGTACCAGGACTGGTGGGCGCGGTGGAAGTTGCCGACGCCGATATGGACGATGCCGGGTCGAAGCGCCCTTCGGTCGTAGCGCGGCCGCAGGATGGAATCGGGGAGCCGGCCCAGGGTGGCGTTCGACAGCTTCATCGGCCTGTCCATTTTTTTTTCTCGATCGATATGGCCGGGTCAGGCGAGCCTGAGGCCGTCGGCCGAGAAGCGGTGGAGGACGTCCTCACGGGGGGTCATGAAAATGCGGTCGCCGTGGCGGAAGCCCACCTCGCCGCCGGCGCGCACCGTGATGCTTTCGGCGAGGCCGGAATCGTGGACGTGGAAGAAGGTGTCGGAGCCCAGGTGCTCGGAGACGCTGACGACCCCGGACCAGGTCCCCTCGTCGGCCGAGACCGCGATGTGCTCGGGGCGGATGCCGATCGTGTGGGCATTGTAGCGGGCGGCCTCCGGCCCCTCGATGAAGTTCATCCTGGGCGAGCCGATGAAGCCGGCGACGAAGAGGTTGCGCGGGGTGTGGTAGAGCTCGAGCGGCGAGCCCACCTGCTCGATATTGCCGGCCCGCAGGACCACGATCTTGTCGGCCATGGTCATGGCCTCGACCTGGTCGTGGGTGACGTAGACCATGGTGGTCTTCAGCCGCTCGTGCAGCTCGCTGATCTCGAGCCGCATGCCGACGCGAAGGGCGGCGTCGAGGTTGGAGAGCGGCTCGTCGAAGAGGAAGGCGGCGGGCTCGCGGACGATGGCGCGGCCGATGGCGACGCGCTGGCGCTGGCCGCCCGAGAGCTGGCCGGGCCGGCGGTCGAGGTAGTCGGTGAGGTTGAGGACGGCGGCCGCCTGCTCGATCCGGCGGTCCTGCTCGGCCTTGTCCATCTTCGCCATGCGCAGCGGGAAGGCGATGTTCTTGCGCACGCTCATGTGCGGGTAGAGGGCGTAGGACTGGAAGACCATGGCGAGGCCGCGCTTGGCGGGCGGGGTGTCGGTGGCGTCCTTGCCGTCGATCAGGATGCGCCCGCCGGTGGTGTCCTCGAGGCCGGCGATCAGGCGGAGCAGGGTGGACTTGCCGCAGCCGGAGGGGCCGACGAAGACGACGAACTCGCCGTCGTCGATGTCGAGGTCGACGCTGGGGATGACGGTGACGTCGCCGAAGGTCTTGTTGACCTGCTCCAACCTGATGCTACCCACGGGCGTTCTCCCGATCCTGCTGGTTCGACTGGCGGTGGCCGGTCATTTGACGGCGCCGAACGTCAGGCCGCGGACCAGCTGCTTCTGGCTGAACCAGCCGAGGATGAGCACCGGCGCGATGGCCATGGTCGAGGCGGCGGAAAGCTTGGCGAAGAAGAGGCCTTCCGGGCTGGAATAGCTGGCGATGAAGGCGGTGAGCGGGGCCGCCTGGGCGGCCGTCAGGTTCAGCGTCCAGAACGCCTCGTTCCAGGCGAGGATGAAGTTCAGGAGCATGGTGGACGCGATGCCCGGGATGGCCATCGGTGTCAGGATGTGGAGGATCTCCTCCTTCAGGCCGGCGCCGTCCATGCGACAGGCCTCGAGGATCTCGCCCGGGATCTCCTTGAAGTAGGTGTAGAGCATCCAGACGATGATCGGCAGGTTCATCATCATCAGGATGAAGACGAGGCCGGTGCGGGTGTCGAGGAGCCCCATGGAGATGAAGATCAGGTAGATCGGGTAGAGCACGCCGACCGCCGGCAGCATCTTGGTGGAGAGCATCCAGAGCAGGATGTCCTTGGTCCGCTTCGAGGGCACGAAGGCCATCGACCAGGCGGCGGGGACGGCGATCATGACGCCGATCAGGGTCGAGCCGCCGGCGATGATCACGGAGTTCCACAAGAACCGCATGTAGTCGGAGCGGTCCTGGACGACCTGGTAGTTCTCCAGGGTCCAGTCGAAGAAGAGGAAGACGGGGGGATCGGCGATCGCCGTGGCTTCCGTCTTGAAGCTGGTCAGGATCGTCCAGAGGATCGGGAAGAAGATCAGGAGGCCGATCGCCCAGGCGGCGGCGGTGTTGATCGCTTTCTTCTTCGGCGTGACGGCGCGGGCCATGGGTCTGTCTCCTCACGCGTCCAGGTTCTTGCCGACGATGCGCATCAGGAAGATGGCAACGATGTTGGCCAGGATGATCGCATAGACGCCGCCGGCCGAGCCGAGCCCGACATTCTGGCTCTCCAGCACGCGCTGGAAGATCAGGTAGGTCAGCGTGCGGGTGCCGAACGAGCCCTGGGTGGTGACGAAGATCTCGGCGAAGATCGAGAGCAGGAAGATGGTCTGGATCAGGATCACCACGGTGATCGCCCGCGAGAGGTGCGGCAGGACCAGGTGCCAGAAGCGGCTGAGCAGCGGCGCGCCGTCCATCTCGGCCGCCTCCATCTGCTCGGTATCGAGCGACTGCACCGCGGTGAGCAGGATGAGCGTCGCGAACGGCAGCCATTGCCAGGAGACGATGATGATGATGGACGTCATCGAGACCTGGCTCAGCCATTCGATCGGCTGCGCGCCGAAGAATTTCCAGAGATGCGCCAGAAGACCGTTCACGGGATCCATGAACATGTTCTTCCAGACCAGGGCGGAGACGGTCGGCATGACGAAGAAGGGGGCGATGACGAGGATGCGGACGATGCCCTGTCCCCACATCGGCTGGTCGAGCAGGAGGGCCAGGAGGATGCCGAGCCCGACCGTGATGACCAGCACGCCGCCGACGATCAGCAGCGTCGCCTGGATCGACGGCCAGAAGGCGCTCGAGGTGACGAAGCGGATGTAGTTGTCGAAGCCGACCCAGCCGAGATCACCGCCGCGCAGTGGCAGATACTGCTTGAACGAGAAGTAGAGGGTCATGACCAGGGGGACGAGCATCCAGCCGAGGAGGAGGACCACGGCGGGCGCCATCATCCACCGGGCGGCAGAACGGGATTGTTGCGTGGCCATACCGCGGCTCCTTCCCTGTCTGACCGTATCCTGTCAGGAACGTTGCTGCCCTCGAAGGCCGCATGGGCGCAGGCCTGCGGGGTTCCGGGGCCGGAGGGGACGGCAGGTGGCCGCCCCCTCCGGGCCGGGAGGGAGCCCGATCAGTAGCCGGCGGCTTCCATCTCGTCGGCGACGAGGGTCTGCGCCTTCTCCAGGGCCTGCTCGGGGGACTGCTGCCCCGCGACCATGGCCGAGAACTCCTGGCCGGCGGTCGTGCCGATGCCGGCCCATTCGGGGATCGCGACATACTGGATGCCGACATAGGGCACCGGCTCGACGGTCGGGTTCTCCGGATCCGCGGCGTTGATCGACTGCAGCGTCATCTCGGCGAAGGGCGCCGCCTTCAGGTACTCGGGGTTCTCGTAGAGCGAGGTGCGGCTGCCGGGCGGCACGTTGGCCCAGCCTTCCTTCTCCGCGACGAGCGCCAGATAATCCTTCGAGGTGGCCCAGTTGATGAAGTCCTTGGCCGCCTCTTCCTTCTGGGTGCCCGCCGGAATGGCCAGCGCCCAGGCCCAGAGCCAGTTGGCCCGCTTGCCCAGGCCCTTGTCGGGTGCCAGGGCGAAGCCGACCTTGTCGGCGACCGTCGATTCGTTCGGGTTGGTCACGAAGGAGGCGGCCACGGTGGCGTCGATCCACATGCCGCACTTGCCCTGCTGGAAGAGCGACAGGTTCTCGTTGAAGCCGTTGGTCGAGGCGCCGGGCGGGCCGTAATTGGCGAGCAGGTCGTTGTAGAAGGTCACCGCCTCCATCCACGCGGGGCTGTCGAGCTGCGGGGTCCAGTCCTCGTCGAACCAGCGCGCGCCGAACGAGTTGGCGACGGTGGTGATGAACGCCATGTTCTCGCCCCAGCCGGCCTTGCCGCGCAGGCAGATGCCGTAGATCTCGTTGTCCCTGTCGGTCATCGCCGCCGCGGCTTCCCGGATGAAGTCCCAGGTCGGGGCCTCGGGCATCTCCAGGCCCGCCTTCTCCATCAGGTCGGTGCGGTACATGACCATCGAGCTCTCGCCGTAGAACGGTGCGGCATAGAGCGTGCCTTCGTAGGACAGGCCCGCGCGCATGGCAGGCAGGATGTCGTCGGCGTCGTAGCTTTCCGGCAGATCGTCGAGCGGGACCAGCCAGTCCTGCGCGGCCCAGATCGGCGTCTCGTACATGCCGATCGTCATGATGTCGAACTGGCCGCCGCTGGTCGCGATGTCCTGCGTCACGCGCTGCCGCAGGACGTTCTCCTCCAGGATCACCCATTCGACCTGATGCCCGGTCTGGGCCGTGAAGTCCTCGGTCAGCCCCTGCATGCGGATCATGTCGCCGTTGTTGACCGTGGCGATGGTGATGGTGGTCTGCGCCTGCGCGCTGCCGGCCGCGATCAGCGCCAAGACCGATGCCGTGTAGAGTGAACGCTCGAGGTTCATCTGGCCGCTCCCTTTTATGTGCGTTTGGCGAATGGAAGCTAAGACAGGCCGCCGCCGTGTGTCAATCGGAAATTTGACGCGCGCCAACTTATTGTCACGAGTCCGGTTTCAGGCCGACTGGCGCATGACCAGCCTGCCGTCGAACAGCACGACCCTGGGGGCGAAAGCAGCGCCGGTCTGGTCGGAATCGATGAGGGCCAGCAGGGTCTCGACGCTGCGCGCCGCGATGGCGGCGTAGTCCTGCGACACGGTCGTGAGCGAGGGGCAGGTGAAGCGCGCGAAGGGATGGTCGTCGTGGCCGGCGACCCTGAGCGCGCAGCCGTGCCCGCGACCGACCCTGAGCCCCTTCTCGTAGGCGGCGGCGAGCAGGCCGATGGCGAGGCGGTCGTTGCTGCAGAGCACGGTGTCGGTGGCGAACCGGCGCCGCTCGATCGCGCTCAGGCCGCCCCGATAGCCGATCGCCTCGAACTCCCAGTCGTGGCCCTCGACCTGCACGACCTCCGGCGCGTGGCCCAGCCGCTCCATGATCGCCAGGTAGGCGGCATGGCGCTTCCTGGCGTTCGGGTTGGTGGGGGTCTTCATCTCGAAGAGGCAGGGCGGCTCGCCGGTCCGGCAGAGATAGTCGACGATGAGCGCCATGCTCTGCCCGTTGTCCGAGCCGATGAAGGCCTCGCCCACGTCGTCGATGCGGCTGTCGAACAGGACGGCCGGCACGTCGGCGCAGAAGCGCTCGATCGCGGCCCGGTCGGAAGCGCGGCCCAAGGGGGCGAGGAGGACGCCTGCCGGCCGGAGCAAGCGGAGGTTCTCGAGGTTCTCGATCTCCAGCGCCGGCTCGCCGTGCGAGCTGAGCAGGATGGTGCGATAGCCGGCGGCGATGCACAGGCGCTCGATGGTGCGGGCGATCTCGGCGAAGAACGGGTCGGCGAGGTAGGGGACGACGATGCCGACCGTCTTCGTCAGGCGGCGGTTCTGGTTCATCGCGTAGATGTTCGGGCGGTAGTCGAAGCGCTCGAGCGCCGCCTCGATGCGCTCGCGCGTGGTGCGCCGCACGCTCGCCGGGTCGTTGAAGTATTTCGAGACGGTCGGCCGGGAGATGCCGCTGGCAGCGGCGAATTCCTCCATGTTCCTGATCTTCTGCTCGACCATGCCCTCGCCCGGAAAGCTGAGAGATTACGTCTCGCGCACAAAAAACATATTACGCGCGCAAATTTCTCGAGGCACACTAGGCGCGGCGAAATTGCACCGTCAAGGCTTTCGCTCGACACGGCGGAGCATGGCGAGCGGATCATGGGCGTGGCCGGCGCTGGCGAGTCGTTCCGTCACCTTCGTCGCGTTCGTGCGGCGGAACGAGCGACCGCGGCCCGGCGCGACGGGCCATCCTTCGAGCGCAGGCGCAAGGCGGCGGCCAGCCCCACGCCACCCTTGACATTCGGTCGGCGGAGGTCGTTCCGTCGCCGCTTCGGGTCCATTGGCGGGGATGGCTGAAGAGATGGCGGCGGGTGACGGTGTGATCGGGAGCGAGAGCCCCGAGCGGGCGGCTTATCTGGTTATCACAGGCGTCAGCCTCTGCCATTTCCTCAACGATGTGATGCAGTCGCTGCTGGCGGCGATCTACCCCCTGCTGCGTGACGAGTTCAGCCTCGATTTCTGGCAGATCGGGCTCTTGACGCTGGTCTTCCAGGTGACGGCGTCGCTGCTGCAGCCCTTGATCGGGCTCTACACGGACAAGCGGCCGGTGCCGCAGTCCCTGCCGGTCGGCATGGGCTCGACGCTCTGCGGCATTCTCCTTCTGGCCACCGCCTCGAGCTATCCGATGCTGCTGCTGGGGGCTTCGCTGATCGGCGTGGGCTCGGCGGTCTTTCATCCCGAGGCGTCGCGGGTGGCGCGGCTGGCCTCGGGCGGCAAGTACGGTGCCGCGCAGTCGTTCTTCCAGGTCGGCGGCAATGCGGGCAGTGCGACGGGCCCCCTGCTCGCCGCCTTCATCGTGGTGCCGCTGGGCCGGCCGAGCATCGCCTGGTTCGCGCTCGGGGCCCTGCTCGGCATGGCGATCCTGAGCCAGGTGGGCGCCTGGTACGGGCGCTATCGCAAGGCCAACAAGGGCCGGGTGGTGCCCTTAATCGCCACGGGCCTGTCCAAGCGGCGGGTGACCATGGCGATCGCCGTGCTGGCGGTGCTGGTCGCGACCAAGAATTTCTACACGGCCGGCATCACCAGCTACTACACGTTCTTCCTCATCGAGCGATTCGGCCTGACGACGCAAGAGTCCCAGATCATGCTCTTCCTCTTCCTCGGCGCCATGGCGGTCGGGGTCGTGATCGGCGGGCCGATCGGCGACCGACTCGGCCCGCTCGTGGTCATCTGGGTCTCGATCCTGGGCGTTCTGCCCTTCACCCTCGCCTTGCCCTACGTGGACCTCTTCTGGACCGGGGTGCTCTCGGTCTGCATCGGCGTCATCCTGGCCTCGGCCTTCCCGGCCATCATCGTCTATGCGCAGGAGCTGGTGCCGGGGCGGGTCGGCATGATCGCCGGGCTCTTCTTCGGCTTCGCCTTCGGCGTGGGCGGGCTGGCGGCGGCGGCGCTCGGCTTTCTCGCCGACGCCCGGGGCATCGAGTTCGTCTACCGGGTCTGCGCGTTCCTGCCGATCCTCGGCGTGCTCACCATCTTCCTGCCGCGGCGCAGCCGGCCGGGGCGGCGGGTCGCGAGCAGCGCCCCGGCCCGCTGACCCGGGGCGCGCCGAGCGGCCTCACCAGGGGGCGAGCTCGGCCGCGACCTCGTGCAGGAGGGCGTGGCGGGCGGCGACGGTGGCGACGTCCTCCGCATAGCCGCCGCCGACGACGACCGCGAGCGGCAGGCCCCGGCGGCGGCAGGCCTCGAGGACGGCGGCGTCGCGGGCGGCGAGGCCCTGGTCGGTGAGGGCGAGGCGGCCGAGGCGGTCGTCGATGTGCGGGTCGACGCCGGCATTGTAGAAGACGAGGTCGGGGCGAAAACCGTCGAGGGCCGCCTCGGCCAGGGGGCCGAGGGCGGCGAGATAGGCCTGATCGCCCGTCTCGGGGTCGAGGGCCAGATCGCGGGTGCTGCGCTCCTTGCGCGCCGGGAAGTTGGTCCGGCAATGCACCGAGAGGGTGAAGAGGGCGGGGTCGGATCCCAGGATCGCCGCCGTGCCGTCGCCCTGGTGGACATCGAGATCGATCACCATCACCCGGCGCACGGCACCCTCGGCGAGCAGCACGCGGGCGGCCACGGCGACATCGTTGAAGACGCAGAAGCCGGCGCCGAAGCCGGCGAAGGCGTGATGGCTGCCGCCGGCGGTGTTGCAGGCGAGGCCGTGGGCGAGCGCGAGGCGGGCGGTCAGCAGCGTGCCGCCGACCGCGGCCCGGCTGCGGGCGACGACGGCGGCGGTCAGCGGCAGGCCGAGCCGGCGGAGCTCCGCGGGCCCGAGCCGCTGGCCGAGCACGGCTGCCACATAGGCCGGCTCGTGGGCCAAGGCGAGGTCGGCTGGCCCACGGGCTGGCCTCGCGAAGCTGACTTGCGGGGCCAAAGTTCTCTCGCCCGGGCAGAGCGAAAAGCGCGCCGAACTTGGGTACAGCGGTGCCTGCGGCGCAGTGGCGCCACATAGGTCGGGTGGTGGAGGATCATCAGCGGCTGCAGATCGCGGCCCTCCAACACCTGCCGGGCATTTCGCGCAAAATGCTTGCTTCGGCTTAATTAAATCATAGGCCAATCTAACCGATCAGACTTTGTTTTCTGCCAAGAAAGAAACTTCGGAAAACCAACACGACATGACAAAGATCGATTCCGACTTCTGGCTGAACTGTCGTGGTGCCTCGTGACTGGCCACACGGGCTTCAAGGGAAGCTTTTTTATTCCGCGGGCTCGCTGAGCGAGCTGGCGCCGACATCGTGGGTGGCCCACTTCCGCCGGCCCCGCGCCTGCCGGCTCTGTTCAGGCTGCCGGGCCTGACCAGCGCCTGCTCAACGCGCCGCCGACGTGCGCGACTGGCACGGTGCTCGAGCATCTGGTGGTGGCGAGCTCGCCCGAGACTTTCTCCACCTGCGGCTGCCCAGCCCGTCGTCCTCGACGGGCCGAAGCGCCGCTCGACACCTTCGACACCAACATCCGTGGCACCAACATCCTCTGCGGCCCGCCGCGCCCCCCGACCTGCGCGCGCCATGGTGGTCATCAGTTACAGGCTCGATCGAGCTGGGCTGCGGCGAGGCC
Source organism: Geminicoccaceae bacterium (assembly GCA_020638495.1). GTDB lineage: Bacteria > Pseudomonadota > Alphaproteobacteria > Geminicoccales > Geminicoccaceae > SLRI01. The sequence continues at coordinate 104,972 of JACKIN010000003.1, forward strand.
GACCACCTCGGCGGATCGAGGCCCCAGCGCCAGCGCGCCTTTCGCGCCGACACGCCGAAGCCTACCGGCATTAAGCAATTTCGCCTGGAGACGGCACGCCCTGCCACCGCGCGCGGCCGCCGGTATCGTCATCGGCGGCGGCGATTTCGCCGCCGACCGCTGGTGCTGGACTGCGCGGCATCGCCGCTGGCGGATGGTGCTGATCTGCCATCTGGACGCTGGCCTTCCGCCTCGGCAGCACGTGCTCGATGGTGCACGGCTACCTGCTGCTGGCCGAGGCTGGCGACGGCACCTTCTGGCGCTTCGCCTGCGCCTCGAACTTCGGCCTGGTGTAGCGCCTGCCGGTGCGCGCTATCGTCGCCGACTGGCTGGTGGCCCGGTTAGCGGTCACCGGCGGCGGTGCTGATGGCCGGCTGGCGCACGACGCCGGTGCTTCAGGCTCGATCCGGACCGCCATCGAGAGCTGGCTGGCGGCTCAGCGGACACGGCTGCCGCCGTCGACTGCGGCTGGATACTGCAGGCTTCGCTGGGAGTGCCGAGGCGTCCGGCTGGTTCGTCTCGACCAGATCGAGCGGCCTGACCTGCCGGTCAGAAGTCGCGGCCGGGCGCCTGGCGACCGGCCAACCTGCCAGCTTTCCACGCCCATGCCTGAGAGCACCCCGGTTCATCCTCTGCGGCGGCCAGGCACCGGCTCGGCGAGGCGGGGCTGGCTCCGGCCGAAGCCCTGATCGAGGCGCTCGGCGACCAGCCGCTGCCTGTGATCCACATCAGCATCCACGCTTGGCTTTCGCCGTTCATCCTCTGCACCGGCCACCGCCACGACGATCAGTAGCTACTTCCTCGACCTCGCCGGCATCGCTAACAGATTTCAGCATCGACCCGCCACCCGCGATCGCCTATCACCAGTCAGCACGGGCGCGCTGGATCGGCACGTCACCATCGCCCAGACCGGTAAGGCGATGATGACGCGCCTGATCGCGTCAGGCCTGCCACCGGCGACGTCGCCGAGCATTTCGCCATCACCTATGGCGACGGCCTGACTGATGCCATCTCGGCGCTGAGTTCGCCCACCACTGACCACGACCGGCCGGCACGGTGCTCGCGGTCAACCTGCCCTGCCAGTTCGCTGGCTGTTGACTCGCCGCCGGGAGCTCCAGATTTGCCGAGAAGCTGCCTCGACGAGCAGCACTGGATCAATGGCGGCTACTTCTTCCGCCGGGGCTGACTACCCGGCCACCGACGATGGCTGCGTGTTTCGAGCGCGATTTTTGCAGTTCGCTGCGGACGGCGAGCTCGAGCCTATCGGCACAAGGTTTCTGGTCCTGCGTCGACACGGTGGCCGACTGGCAACGGGTGGCCGCCCCCACGAGGCGGGTGCCAGCCCTCGAAGGTCCGAGCGAGCAGCTGCCTGCTGATGCCCGGTCGAGCGCTCCCTCGGCAGCGGCGGCCTCTGCCACCGATGCACACGGACGAGCGCGGCTACTTGCCCGCGCTCTTTCTGCTGCGAGGCGCTGGCTCCGCCTTTCGCTGAGTGCGCCATCGCAGTCAACCACTGCACCAGCGCGAAGGCCCGATCTCTGCGGCTGCATTTGTCGGCGGGCCGAGACTGCTCGTCCAGTGCATTACCAGGGCGATTCGATGTCATCGTCGATGCGACCCAACTGCGGACTTCCGACGCTGCGCGGATGGAGCTGGCAGCCAACCGGCGCTCTTGAAAGCCGCCGGCTTGCCCACGGTTCCTGACGCTGACCGACCATACCGGTGCAGGACCCAATTGGGTGACTGAGGCCTATGAGCTCGTTTCCGACCGTGGGCAGTTCTTCGACCCGGTGATCGGCATCGACTGGCTGGTGCCGCTGCTGGTCGTTCCCTTCGGCGCGATCGCGGCCATCCGCCCTTCGACCCGAGTGGCTATGGCGGGCTGAGCCTGAGATGGCCGCGAGCTGGTCTGATGCGGTTCTTCACCGGGGCGAGCAGTTTCAGCGGGGTTCTGGCTGGCGCGGGCGCTGGTGACGGCTGGGGGCCGTGGTGACGGTGGTGGCGCGCGGCCACCCCGAGCGCTACGAGCTGCCTGACGGTTGCGGATCGAGCGGTGGCTGGCTACGACGCGGTTCCGAGGCTCTCGGCAGCGCCGTTCGAGCTGATCGGGGAGGAAGAGCCTTCCATGTGCTTTTGCCTGCACTACGCCGAGGTCGGCGATTTGCCGCCTGACTACGATGCGCTGGCGGCGGCCAGGCCAACACTGCCGGGATCGAGCCGGTGCTCGAGCGGATGCGGCGCCGCGGGCTCACCCGGGTGGTGCTGACCGGCAGCGTCTTCGAGGCGGACGAGGGCGACGGCGACCGGCCCCTGGAGGCGATCGGCGCCTATGGGCTCGCCAAGACGCTGACGACGCAGGTCGTGCGCCACGCGGCGGCGGCGGCGGGCGTCGAGCTCCTGAAGGTCACCCTGCCGAGCCCCTTCGGCGCCTTCCAGGCGGGCGGCCTCGCCGATCATCTCCTGCGCGCCTGGCAGGCAAGCGAGGTGCCGAGCCTGCGCCATCCGGAGCGGGTCAGAGACTTCGTGCCGATCGACCTCCTCGCGGCGCACTACGCAGCGCTCGCCCTCGGCCGGATCCAGCCCTTGGCGGGCGGGCGGGCCAACCCGAGCGGCCATGTCCTGAGCTGCGCCGCCTTCGCCGAGCGTCTGGCACAGGAGATGCGGCCCCGGCTCGGCGCGGCCTGCCGCTTCGCCCTGGCCGACCAGCCCGTGGCGGACGGCGAGCCGCAGAGCCGCTTCAACACGGAGCCCCTGCCCGCGCTCTTCGATCGCGCGGCGCAGGCGCGCAGCTGGGATCGGCTGGCCCTCCATTATCGCGCCCGGGCGCGCGGCTGGATGGAGCAGGCGGCCTGATGGTTCTTCTATTTATGGTTGATTTCACGTTGAATAATTCGCATCATCGGCGCGTCCCTTCCGTCGTCCGGCCGTGGCCCAAATCCCTTGCCCTGGAGCAGGCACATGGTTCAGCCCAGCATCGGCGTCGTCGTCGTCACCCATCGGGCACGCCGGCTGCTCGACGGCTGCCTCCAACCGCTGCTGGCCTCGCCGCTCCGCCCGCAGATCCTCGTCGTCAATTCCAGCAGCCATGACGGAACGGTCGAGAAGGCCTGGGATCTCGGGGCCGAGACCTGGACGATCCCGCGGGAGAGCTTCGATCACGGGCGGACGCGCGAGCTGGCGCGGCAGCGGCTGGGAACGGCGATCACGGTGATGCTGACGCCGGACGCGCATGCGACGGGCAGCGATTTCCTCGAGCGGCTCACGGCCCCCCTGCGTGACGGCCGCGCCGCCGTCGCCTATGGCCGCCAGCTGCCGCGGCCCGGGGCCGACCGGATCGAGGCGTTCAACCGCTCGTTCAACTATCCGGCCCAGAGCCAGCTCCGCTCGCTCGCCGACTGGCCCACCTTCGGCGCCTACACGCATTTCTGCTCGAACAGCTGTGCTGCCTGGTCGAGCAGCGCCCTCGACGAGATCGGCGGGTTCCCCCCGACGCTGGTCAGCGAGGAGACGATCGCGGCGGCCAGGCTGCTCGAGCGCGGTCACCGCATCGCCTATGTCGCCGAGGCGACCGTCCATCACAGCCACTCGAGCGGGCTGGTCGCGGATTTCCGCCGGCAGTTCGACATCGGCCATGCCAGGCGCCCCTACCGCCATCTGCTCCTCGGCCGCGAGCGCGACGAGGCGCGCGGGCTCGCCTACACGAAGGGGTTGCTGGCGACGCTCGCTCGCGAGGCGCCGGGGCTCCTGCCCTACGCGCTGCTGCACACCGCTGGTCGCTATGCCGGCTACCGGCTCGGCCTCGGCGGCGCCCGGCTGCCGCGCCGCCTCAAGGCGCTCATGAGCGGCCAGGATTTCTACTGGCGCCGGCCGGCGGGCACTTTGGCCGGGGCGGGTTGACGCCCATGCGAGTCGGGCTCCTGACCAACAATGTCATGCCGCCGCGCGAGGGCATCGGCCGGCATGTGCTGGAGATCGCGAAACGCCTGCCGCGGCACGGCGTCGAGCCCCTGATCGTCGCCAGGGGCCAGGGCCTGCGCTGGCAGTCGCTCGAGGTCGAGGGTGTGCCGGTCCGGCTCTTTCCCTATCTGCCGGTCAGGCCCCTGCACCAGGAGGCGCTGCGGCTCGTGCTGCAGCGCTGGCTCGACCAGGGTGCGGAGGGCTGCGACGCGCTGCACCTGCACCTGCCGCTGCTGCCGCCCCTGCGCACCGCCTTGCGGCGGGTGGTGACCTTCCACAGCCCGCTCCTGAGCGACACGGCGGCGATCGGCGAGCCGGGCCTGAAGGCGGCGCTGATCAAGGCCAATGCGCGGCTCTTCAGCCAGGCCTACGAGCACGCCCATATCCGGGACGCGGCGGCCCTGGTGGCGGTGTCGGCGAACGTCAGGGACGAGCTGGCCCGGCATTACCGCCTCCTCGGCCGGCGGGTCGCGGTCATCGGCAACGGCGTCGACACGGGCGTCTTCACATACCGGGGCGGGCCGCGCCCGCCGGATGCCGACGGGCGGCGGAGCGTGCTCTATGTCGGCCGCCTCGGCTATCGCAAGGGGCTGCACCGCCTGCTCGACGCCTTCGCCTGCCTCGGCGACGGCAGGCTGCGGCTCGAGCTCGCCGGCGAGGGGCCGTTGCTGGAGAAGCTCCAGGCGCAGGCGCGGAATCTCGGCATCGCCGAGCGGGTCTGCTTCCTCGGCTTTCTCGACGGGCCTGCCTTGCTCGCAGCGCTCCACCGGGCAGCGGTCCTCGTCAACCCGGCCGATTACGAGAGCGGGCCTTTGACCCTGCTCGAGGCGATGGCCGGCGGCACACCCGTGGTGACGACGTCAACCGGGCTCGCGGCCGAGTTGCCCGAGCCTCGACCCTGCGTCGTGGCCGAGCGCAACCCGCTCGATCTCGCCACCGCGATCGCGCGTGTACTCGCCGACCCGGAGGCGGCTGCCGCCATGGCCAGGCAAGCGCGGCGGCTCGTCCTGGAGCGCTTTGCCTGGGACGACGTGGTGCGCCGGCTGGTCGATCGCTACGGTCATGGCGAGCGGCTGGCAGCATGAGCGAGCTGCTGCCGGTGGTCGTCGAGCAGCCGCGCGATCTGATCGTCTGCTTCGGCTTCGACCTGGCGAAGCGGCGCCGGCAGCCCTGGCACGTGGCGCATGGCCTGGCCCAGGGGCTGGCCGCCCGGGGCCGGGCCGTCACCATCGCCACGGACGTCGCGGCCGAGGATGACCGGTCGGCCGACTACATCGTGCACGGCTGCGGCCGGCTGATGCAGCGCGGGCGGCCGACGCCGGCACTCCGCCGCTTCGCCGAGGCGCTGGCACCGGCCCGCATCTACATCCTCACCGGCACGGCCGCCCTCGCCCGCATGGCACGGCTCGACCTGGGTGCGCCGACCGAGCTGATCGTCGCGAGCCCGCTCCTGCGGCTGCGCGAGATCCTGGCCGTGGGGCCGCTCGAGCTCTGGCGCGAGCGGCGGCTGATGCTCCTGCCGCTCGTCAATGCCCTGCTGCCGGGTTGCCTGGTCAGGGCCGGCTATCGCCGCTCCGGGGCGGTGCGGCCGATCTATCTGAGCGAGGCCGGCCGCGAGCGCTTTCGCGCCATCGGCCTGCCGCCCGGCCCCGTGCTGCGGCCCCAGGTCGAGGCACCGCCGATCATGCTGCGACCACGGCTGCTGGCACCGGAGGCCGTGCCGGTCGTGGCCTATCTCGGGCCGCCCTTGGCGCTGCGCGGCGCGCATCTGGCGCTCGGCGCCTTCGAGGCCGCCGTGGCCCGCGGCCTCGACGCCCGGCTCCTGCTCCTGCTGCGGCCGGACGTGCCGCCGGCGGTGATGCGGCGCTTCGTCGAGCGGGTGGCCCGGAGCCCGGCCGGGGGGCGGATCGAGGTCACGACCGAGATGCTGGGGGTCGCCGAGCTCGCCCGCGCCATTGCCGGGGTCGACGCCTTTCTCCTGCCCTTCCAGGCTCCCGTCTCGGAGGTGCCGCTCGTGGTCATCGAGGCGGGGCTAACCGGCCGGCCGGTGATCACGCTCGAGGCACCAGGCGTCAGCGAGCAGGTGCTGGCCCTGGGCGGCTTCGTCGCCCGGACGCCGGAGGAGCTGCCGCACGCGCTGATCCGCGCCCTGCGGCAGCGGCAGGACATGCTCGCGGTCGACCCGGGCTCGTGGACCTCCTGGCCGCGCGCGGTCTCGGCCATGCTGGACGCCCCGGTGCCGCCGTCCCTGCCCCAGCGGCTGATCGCCCTCTGCGGTGTCGACGGCACCGGCAAGAGCTTCCTTTGCGAGCATCTGCGCCGGCATTTCGCCGAGGCGGGGATCGCAAACCGGCACGTCTGGAGCCGGTTTCGCAACTATCTCTCGAAGCCGCTCCTGGCTCTGGCCCGGCTCACCGGCCACAACTACAAGGTCGAGACCGGCGGGGTGCGAATCGGCTACCACGATTTCGTCGGCCGGCCCTGGCTCGTCTGGCCCTTCCTGGCGCTGCAGGCGATCGACCAGGTGCTCGACATCCTCTGGCGCTACCATCTCGGGCGGCGTGAGCCCATTCTGGGCGACCGCTGCGTCCTCGACACGCTGGTCGACCTCGCGATCGACACGGGCCTCGACGATGTCGTCATCGACCGGCTCGGGCCGCTGCTCGTGGCGCTGCTGCCGCGACCGCGCCTGGTCGTGCTGATCGAGCGGCACCCGCTGCGCATCCAGGAGCAGCGGCCGGACGCCCTGCTCGATCGCCATTTCCATCGCCGACGGCTGCTCTATCGCCGTCTCGCCGAGCGCTTCGACCTGCCGGTCGTCGACAACAACGGGCCGGTGGCGCGCACGCTCGAGGCCATCCTGGCGCTGGTGCAGGAGCAGAATTCGGGCATCGGGGCGGGCATGGCGCCGACTGCCGCAGCCGAGAGGACCGGCCAGTGATCTACGTCTTCTACAACAACGATCCGCTGGCCCAGGACCAGGGCGGCGGGGCCGAGCATTTCCGTGGCCTGCATCGAGCACTCCTCAAGTCGGGCCTCGAGTTCCACCTGGTCGCCGCCCGCCTGCAGCAGGGACGGGCCGCCCAGCACATCACCTATGTGTCGGAGAGCTCGAACTTCCTGCGCTTCTTCTGCGGCCTCTGGGTCTGGTTCTGGCGCAACCGCAAGACGTTCCGCGCCGCCGACGTCTTTCATTTCCACCGTAATTACGCGGCCTGGCCCAAGCTCATCATCTGCCCGGAGCAGGGTCGCGTGCTGATCAGCTACCACAATGTCAGCGGCCGGGTGCTGGAAGGCTGGCTCGGCCGGATCGGCAGGCCACTCAGGCGGGCCATGCTGCTGCTCGAGCGGCGTGCCGTGCGGCTGGCGGACGCCATCATCTGCGTCAGCGGCCGCGACCGCGAATCGCTGCAGGAGGCGGTGGCACCGGCGCCCTTTGCGGCCGCCAGCGTCATCCCGGCAGCCTTCGACGACCGGATCTTCGCCGATCGCCCCGCTTCCCCGCCCGGCCCGGCCCTCGCCCATCGCCTCGTCCTGCTCGGCCGGATCAGCCACCAGAAGAACGTGCCGCTCGCCGTCGCCACGCTCGAGGAGCTGGTGGCCCGCGGCCGCGCGTTCACGCTCACCATCGTCGGCGAGGGCGAGGACAGCCCGGACCTGATTCGCCGCATCGCCCGCTCGCCGGCCAGGGAGCGCCTGACCTGGGTCGGCCGGGTGCCGCACGACCAGGTGCCGCAACTGCTGGCCGACCACGGCATCCTCCTGCTCACCAGCCGCTACGAGGCCTCGCCCACGGTGGTCAAGGAGGCGCTGAAGGCGATGCGCCCGGTCGTCTCGACCGATGTCGGCGACGTCGCCGACTGGCTGGACGAGGGCCAGTCGGGCTTCCTCCGCGATCCCGATCCCAAGGCGCTCGCCGATGCGGTCGAGGCCGCCGCCTGCCTCATCCACGAGGGTGGCTACCGGCAGGGCAGCCGGGTCGACCGGCTCGACGAGGATTCGATCATGAGCGAGGTGGTCCACCTCTACCGGCGGCTCCAGGCCGTTTGATCGCCGCGCTCGGCCGGGGCTTTCGGGCGGTCCTGCCGCCCGCGGCGCTCGGCCGCCTCGTCGCCATGGGCGGCAGCCGGGCGCTGGCGGCCGGCCTCGGCCTGATCGCCACGATCCTGATCGCCCGGGGCCTCGAACCGGCAGGCCTCGGCCTCTGGTCGATGGCGCTGGCGGTCCAGGGCATCGCCCTGCATCTGGGCGAGGCGGGGCTGCGCTCGATCGTGACGGTCGAGATGGCGGCCCGGCCCGAGGCCGGACGGGCGCTGCTTTACCGCTATCTCGGCCTCAGGCTCGCCATCAGCACGGGCGTGATCGGGCTCGCGGTCGCCGGCGCCCGGCTCGTCGGCATCGCCGACTGGCCCTATCTGGCGCTGCTGCTCACCAGCCTCTGGCCCATCGCCCTGCAGCTCGACTGGCTGCCGCTCGCCCATGGCCAGACGGGCCAGGCGGGGCTCCTGCTCCTGATCCGCCCGGTCGTCTTCGTCCTCCTGCTGCTCGCCTTGCCGCTCGCCGGCGACCCGGAGCGCCTGGCCGTGCTCTTCCTCGCCGCCTGGTGGGTGGCGGCGGCGGCCACCTGGCCCTGGCTACGGCTGGTCCGGCAGGCGCCGGTGCGGGCTGCCGCCCCGGGCCGGCGCCGGCTGCTGCGCCTCGCCTTGCCGGTGGCGGTGGCGACGGTGGCGAGCCAGCTTCTCCTGAGCCTCGACCTGCTCCTCGTCGGTGCGCGGTTCGGGCCGGCCGTGGCGGCGCAGTACTACCTCGCCTCGGCGATCCTGGTGGCCGGGCTCGTCGTCGCCAATGGCCTCGGCCAGGCCGCCCTCGCTCGTCTGGCGGCGGCAACCGGGACCGGCTTTCGGGCAGCGCTCGAGGCCGACCTCCGGCTGGTCGGCGCCGTCGCAGCACTCGCCGCCGTCACTGTGCTCGGCGTCGTGCCGCACCTCCTCCCGCCCGCCTTCGGCGCCGCCTATGCGCCCGCCGCGAGCCTGCTCGTCTGGCTCCTGCCCTGGTTCGTCCTGCAGCATGCGACGGCGGTGCTGCAGGCGGGGATGACCGCGGCCCGGCTCGGCGACCGGCAGCTTCGGGCGGCACTCTGGCTGGTCGCAGCACTCGTGCCGGGGCTGGCGCTCGCCTGGTGGTTCGGGGATCTCCGCCTCTTCGCCCTCGCCCGCGGCCTGGCCGAGCTGGTCCGGGTGGTGGCGCTCTGGCGCGGCCTGCCGCCGGCGCTGCGGCCGCTCAGTGCGCGGCACCCCAGCTTCGGCCGGCGCCGACGTCGACGACGAGGGGCACGGTGAGCTCGGCAGCACCCTCCATGACCGTCCGGATGACATCCCGGGCTGGCTCGACCTGGTCCTCGGGCACCTCGAAGACCAGCTCGTCGTGGACCGAGAGCAGGAGCCGGGCCTCGAGCCCGTCACGGTCGATGGCGCGCGCGACGCGGCGCATGGCGCGCTTCATGATGTCGGCGGCGGAGCCCTGGATGGGGGCGTTGATGGCCTGGCGCTCGGCGTAGGCCCGCCGCGCCGGCTGCTTGGAGAGGATCTCCGGGATGAAGCAGCGGCGGCCGAAGAGGGTGAGGACGTGGCCCTGCTCGCGAGCCTCCTCCTTGGCCCGCTCCATGTAGTCCCTGACACCCGGATACTCGGCGAAATAGGCCTCGATGAAGGCCTTGGCCTCGGCCTGCGGGATGGCGAGGCGCTGGGCGAGGCCGAAGGCGCCGATGCCGTAGATGATGCCGTAATTGATCATCTTGGCCCGCCGGCGCAGCTCGCCCGAGACGTCGGCCACGGGCAACTTGAACATCTTGCCGGCGGTGACGCTGTGGATGTCGGTGTCCTGGGCGAAGGCGTCCTTGAGCGCCTGGATGTCGGCCATGTGGGCGAGGACGCGCAGCTCGATCTGCGAGTAGTCGGCGGAGACCAGGGCGTGGCCTTCCGCCGGCACGAAGGCCTCGCGGATCTTCCTGCCTTCCTCGGTGCGGATCGGGATGTTCTGCAGGTTGGGGTCGGTCGAGGAGAGCCGGCCGGTCGAGGTGGCGGCCAGCATGTAGGAGGTGTGCACCCGGCCGGTCCCGGGCACGATCTCCTCGACCAGCGATTCGGTGTAGGTGCGGGTGAGCTTCTGGAGCTGGCGCCAGTCGAGGATCACCTTGGGCAGCTCGTGGCCCTGGGCCGCCAGGTCCTCGAGGATGTCCGCGCCCGTGGCATGGGCGCCGGTCTTGGTCTTCTTCGCCCCAACGATGCCCATCTCGTCGAACAGGATCTCGCCGAGCTGCCTGGGCGAGCCGAGGTTGAAGGGCCGGCCGGCGAGCTTGACGGCTGCCTCCTCGAGCTCGGCCATGCGCTGGCCGAACTCGGCGGAGAGCTTCTCCAGATGATGCCGGTCGACCTGGATGCCGGCCACCTCCATGGCCGCCACGATGGGCGGCAGCGGGCGCTCGAGGCTCTCGTAGACGGTCGTCACGCGCTCGTCGATCAGCCGCCGCTTGAGGAGCTGCCAGAGGCGGAGCGTCACCTCGGCGTCCTCGGCGGCATAGGGTGTGGCCTTCTCGATCGGCACCTGCGCGAAGCCGATCTGCTTCGCCCCCTTGCCGCAGACGGACTCGTAGGAGATCGTCTCGTGGCCGAGATGGCGCCGGGCCAGCTCGTCCATGCCGTGGCCGTGGCTGGCGCCGTCGAGCACGTAGGAGAGCAGCATGGTGTCGTCGAAGGGGGTGATCGGCACCTCGTACCTGGCCAGCACCGCCATGTCGTATTTGAGGTTGTGGCCGATCTTGAGCGTGCCCCGGTCGGCGAGGACCGGGCGCAGCCGCTCGAGCACTTGGGCGAGCGGCGGCTGACCCTGGAGCCGCTGGCCGAAATCGTCGACATGGCCAAGGGGGACATAGGCGCCCCGGCCCGGCTCGAGGCTGAGCGAGACGCCGACCAGCTCGGCCTTCGCGACGTTGAGCGAGGTGGTCTCGGTGTCGATGGCGAGGCGGCCGATGGCGGTCGCCTCGGCGAGGAGGGCGTCGAGCTCGGCGAGGTCGGTGATCGTCCGCCAGACCGGGCCATCCGTGCCCTGGTCGCGGGCGAGGGCCGCGCGCTCCGCCTCGGCCGCATCGGCGACCTGCTCGATCCGGCCGATCAGCGCGCGAAAATCGTTGGCCTGCAGGAAGGCGAGCAGCGTGGCCCCGTCGATCTGCCCCCTGACCGAGCCGTCGAGCTCGATTGGCAGGGGCGCGTCGTGGCGCAGCGCCACGAGCCGCTTCGAGAGGCGGGCCTGCTCGGCGAAGTCGATCAGGGTCTGGCGCCGCTTGGGCTGCTTGATCGTCGCGGCATTGGCCAGCAGCTCGTCGAGCGAGCCGAACTGGTTCAGGAGCTGGGCTGCGGTCTTGACGCCGATGCCCGGAACGCCGGGGACGTTGTCGGAGCTGTCGCCGGCCAGCGCCAGGCAGTCCTGGACGAGCTCGGGGCCGACGCCGAAGCGCTCCTCGACCTCGGCCGGGCCGATCATCCGGCTCTTCATCGGGTCCCACATGACGACACCCGGGGCCACGAGCTGCATCAGGTCCTTGTCGGAGGAGACGATGACCACCTCGCGATCGAGCGCTCGCGCCCGGTCGACATAGGTGGCGATCAGGTCGTCGGCCTCGAAGCCCGGCACCTCGACGGCGGGCAGGCCGAAGGCGCGCGCCGCGTCGCGGACCAGGGCGAACTGCGGCACCAGCTCCGGCGGCGGCTCGTCGCGATTGGCCTTGTAGGCCTCGTAGATCTCGTTCCTGAAGCTGACCCGGCCGGCATCGAAGACGACGATCATGTCGTCGTCGGCATGGTCCTGCATCAGCTTGAAGAGCATCGACGAGAAGCCGAAGACGGCATTGACCGGCGTGCCGTCGCCGCGGGTCATCGGCGGCAGGGCGAAGAAGGCGCGGAAGATGTAGCCGGAGCCGTCGACGAGGACGACGCGGGGCTTCGTTGGCTCGCTCATGGTGCGTCTCTAGCGCACTGGCGTCCGCCAGCCTAGGAGCCTGTCCGAGCAATAGCCACCGCCTGCATCGCTCTCTGGCGGGCGAGGGCAAGGAGCGGCGACGATGGCGATGCCACAGCATCGGCAAGGCGGCGTGACGCGGGCCTCGCCCGCCAGAGAGCGACCCGAAGGGCGCGCCCTTCCTGGCTTTGGGCCACGTCGACCGGCCCTGCCGATGGCCCCGCATCGCGGCGGGCCGGTCTCCTCGCCCAAAGCTAGGAAGGGCGCGTGCAGGCAGTGGCCATTACTCGGACAGGCTCCTAGATTGGCCTTGCGAAGACGGCGACGGAGTGTGCGATGGCGGCCGATCTCATCCTGGCGATCGACCAGGGCACGACGAGCACCCGCTCGATCCTGTTCGATGCGACCGGCCGGCCGATCGCCACGGCCCAGCGCGAGCTGCAGCAGCTCTATCCGGCGGATGGCTGGGTAGAGCACGATCCCGAGCACATCTGGGCCGACACGCTCAGCACCTGCGAGTGGGTCCTGGAGCGGGCGGGCGTGCCGATCGCTCGGGTCGCGGCCATCGGCATCACCAACCAGCGCGAGACGGCGATCGTCTGGGAGCGGGCAAGCGGCCGGGCGATCGCCAATGCCATCGTCTGGCAGGACCGGCGCACGGCGCCGCTCTGTCGCGAGCTGGTCGCCGACGGGCTGACCGAGACGGTGGCGGCCAGGACCGGGCTGGTCATCGACGCCTATTTCTCCGCGACCAAGGTGGCCTGGCTTCTCGACAACGTGCCGGGGGCGCGGGCCAGGGCCGAGCGTGGCGAGCTCGCCTTCGGCACGGTCGACTGCTTTCTGCTCTGGCGGCTGACCGGCGGCGAGGTGCATGCGACGGACGCCGCCAACGCGGCGCGCACCATGCTCTTCGACATCGGCCGGCAGGACTGGGACGAGGAGCTGCTCGAGCGGCTCGGCATCCCGCGCTCGATGCTGCCCGAGGTCAAGGACAACAGCGGCCTCTTCGGCACCACCGACCCCGCCGTCCTGGGTGCCGCGATCCCGGTCACCGGCATGGCCGGCGACCAGCAGGCGGCGACCTTCGGCCAGGCCTGCTTCGAGCCCGGCATGCTCAAGAGCACCTACGGCACGGGCTGCTTCGCGCTGCTCAACACGGGCGGGCGGATGGTGCCGTCCAGAAACCGGCTCCTGACCACCGTCGCCTATCGCCTCGACGGAAAGACGACCTATGCCATCGAGGGCAGCATCTTCATCGCCGGGGCCGCCGTCCAGTGGGTCAGGGACGGGCTTCGGGCGATCGGCAATGCGGCCGAGAGCGAGGCCCTGGCCCGCGACCTGCCGGACACCGGCGGGGTCTACCTGGTGCCGGCCTTCACCGGCCTGGGTGCTCCCTACTGGGATCCCGACGCGCGCGCCGCCATCCTCGGCCTGACCCGGGACAGCGGCCTTCGGCACATCGTCAGGGCGGCGCTCGAATCGGTCTGCTACCAGACGGCCGATCTCATGGCGGCGATGAAGGACGACATCGAGGCCGCCGATGCCGGTGTGTTGCCGGAGACGCTTCGGGTCGATGGCGGCATGGTCGCCAATGACTGGGTCTGCCAGTATCTCGCGGACATCCTCGACTGCCCGGTGGAGCGGCCGGCGGTGGTCGAGACCACCGCGCTCGGTGCCGCCTTTCTCGCCGGGCTCGCCATCGGCCTCTACCCGTCGCAGGCCTTCATCGCCGAGAGCTGGCGCGCCGATGGCCGGTTCACGCCGCAGCTCGACCCGTCGACCCGCCGCCGCCGGCTCGACGGCTGGGCCGAAGCGGTCGGTCGCGTGCGCACCCGGGGCCGATGATCGACCTCGTCGGGCGGCGAGCCGAGATCGTGGCCCTGGTGCAGCGTCAGGGCTTCGTCACCATCGAGGCGCTGGCGCAGCAGTTCGGCGTGACGCCGCAGACCATCCGCCGCGACATCAACGAGCTCGCTGCCGAGGGCGTGCTGCAGCGCTACCACGGCGGTGCGGCGGTGCCGTCCAGCGTGCACAACATCGCCTATTCGAGCCGCCAGGTGATGCATCTCGAGGCGAAGCGGCGGATCGCGCGGGAGGTCGCCCGGCACATCCCCGACGACGCCTCGCTCTGCATCAATATCGGCACGACCAACGAGGAGATCGCCAAGGCGCTGCTCGACCATCGGGGCCTGAGCGTGATCACCAACAACCTGCACGTCGCCGAGCTGATGGCCGGCAACGAGGACTTCCAGGTGGTGGTGGCCGGCGGCCTGGTGCGCGCCCGCGACCGCGGCATCGTCGGCGAGGCGACCATCGATTCGATCGCCCAGTTCCGGGTGGACATCGCGGTGATCGGCATCAGCGCCATCGACCTCGACGGCACGCTGCTCGACTTCGACTATCGCGAGGTGCGGGTGGCGCAGACCATCATCGGCCATGCGCGCAAGGTCTATCTGGCCGCCGACCACAGCAAGATCGGCCGGCCGGCGATGGCGCGGCTCGGCGACATGAGCCAGATCGACGCGTTCTTCACCGACCGCGCCCCGCCGCCCGAGCTCGCCGCCGTGCTCGAATCGTGCGGCACGCGGCTGGTGGTGGCCGGGGACTGAGCGCCGACCCGCTCAGTCCGCGGGCTTCGGGATCTCGTGGATGTGGATGTCGTGGGCGGCGTGCTCGCCCAGGATCCGCAGCGCCTTGCGCTCGGCCGCCTCGTCGGGGGTGCGCACCCAGAGCAGGATGCCGCCCCGCTCGAGCTGCTCCTCGAGCCAGTCGGCATGCCGCTTGTCCATCCAGCGCGCCAGCACCGTGCCGATCAGGGCTCCGGTGATCGCGGTGCCGGCGATGGCGGCGGCGACGGCACCGGCCGAGGCGACGACGGTGCCGGCGGCGATCAGGGTCGGCAGGGTGGTCATCGAGCCCACCACCATGTCCTCGCGCCTGGCGACGGTGCGGGTCGAGACGAAGGCGGTGCGGGGTGCCGCGGGGTCGTCCTCGGCCTCCTCGACCCGGCGGTACATCCGCCCGAGCTTGCCTTCCACCGTCCCGTGGCCGGCGAGCAGGCTGATGTCGCTGTCGGCGAAGCCGGCTTCCTCGAGCGCCTCGACGGCCAGCTCGAGCGCCGCCACGTCCTCCATCACCGCCACCGCCTCGCGCACCGTGCCCGCACCGCTCATCCGCCATTCTCCCGATTTCGGATCGACCCGACGTCTGTAGCAGAGACGCAAACGCTCGGCGATGCGGTCGCTCAGTCGCGCGGCAGGAGGAAGACGGCCGTGCCCATGGCGAGCCCGCCGAAGGTGACGGCGAAGCCCGCGGCCACGAGGACGAGGGCGGTGAGCTCGAGCCCGTTGCCGAAGAGCAGGTCGCCGAGCCCGCCGACATTGGCGCGGATCAGGGCCGCCAGCAGCAGCCAGCCGGCGGCGATGCCGAGGGCGCAGTTCTTGCCGAGGAAGATGAGGAGCCGCCAGTCCTCGCCCATACCAGCCATCCGCTTCGCGTCCCTCCAGAAATGGGGTGGCGAGGCGCCCGATCAAACCGCTTGCGTCCCGCCCGGGTCGAGCTCGAGCCGCATCGGCGTCGCGACGACGCCCTGGAACTCGCCGGCCTCGCCGGTCGCCCGGAAGCCGAGGCGGTGGTAGATCGGGACGGCATAGGCCGAGGCGTTGACGGTGAGATCGCCGACCGGCGGCCGGGCCGCCGCCAGGTGGCCCGTGATCACGTCCAGGAGACGGCGGGCGATGCCCCGGCCCTGCAGGTCGACCGCCACGAAGAGCAGGGTCAGGTGGTCGAGGCCGTCGATCCGGCCGTCCCGACCGCGCAGCTCGGCGTAGCCGACGAGCGCCTCTCCCAGGCTGGCGCGGAAGCCGACGGCACCGTCCATGAGACGACGGCGAAGCGCCTTCTCGGTGACGTAGAGGCGAAAGGCGACGCGGCCGACCTCGCCGAGATCGGGGGCGACGAAGCGGGCGAAGGCCGGCTCGATCAGCCGGGCAATGGCGCCGGCCTCTCTGACCTGGGCGCGGGCGATCCTGAGCGGCTTGCTCATGCCCTGGGAGCCTAGACGGAGGCGGTGAGGCCGCCGTCGATCCGCAGGTTCTGGCCGGTGACGTAGGCGGCAGCGTCAGAGGCGAGGTAGGCGATAAGCCCGGAGACCTCCTCGGCCCTGCCGTAGCGCCCCATCGGGATCCGCGCCCGGCGATCCTCGGTCTCGGGCAGGCTGTCGATGAAGCCCGGCAGGATGTTGTTCATGCGCACGTTGTCGGCGGCGTAGCGGTTGGCGAAGAGCTTGGCGAAGCTGGCGAGGCCGGCGCGAAAGACGCCGGAGGTGGGGAAGAGCGGGTCGGGCTCGAAGGTGGCGAAGGTCGAGATGTTGATGATCGCCCCGCCGCCCTGCGCCACCATGATCGGCGTGACCAGGCGCGCCGGCCGGATGACGTTCAGGAGATAGACCTCCATGCCCAGATGCCAGTCCTCGTCGCTGATCGCGAGGATCGGGCCCTTCGGCCCGTGGCCGGCCGAGTTGACCAGCACGTCGATCCGGCCCCAGCGCTGCATGGCGAGATCCACCAGCCGGCGGTGGTCGTCGATCGAGCGGTTGGAGCCGGTGACGCCGACGCCGCCGAGCTCGGCCGCCAGCGCCTCGCCCTTGCCGGACGAGGAGAGGATGGCGAGCCGAAAGCCGTCGGCCGCCAGCCGCCGGGCGGCATCCGCACCCATGCCGCTGCCGCCAGCCGTGATCAGTGCCACCCTGTCCGTCGCCACGTCGCGTTCTCCCGTTCCCTGCCCTGACCGAGGCCATGACAGAGATTGCGAAGACCGGCAATTCTGCGCATACAATCGGCACGCGGCGGGTCCGACCGAGGCGCCCGACAATCCAGGAGAAAACAATGCGTCAGGGACTGACGGTGCTCGCCGGGGCGGCGCTGCTGGCGGCGGCGGCGAGCGCCGAGGCCAGCCCGTTCGAGCGGCAGACGACCGGTGAGCTGCAGGCGATCTGCGCGTCGCCGGCCGAGCTCGACCAGCATTTCTGCATCGGCTTCATCCTCGGTGCCGGGCAGCTCTATGCCGAGATGCTGCGGATCGAGGCGATCGAGCCCCTCGCCTGCCCGGAGCCGGAGCCGACGCTGACCGTGCTGCGCGACACCTTCGTGGGCTGGGCCGGCGCGCATCCCGAGGAGGCCGACACGCGGGCGATCGATGGGATGATGCAGGCGGCCGCCGAGACGTGGCCGTGCAATTGAACACAACAGTGTCCGGGGAAACTTCGATGACGACCAGGAACAGGGCAAGCCGGCTGGTTGCCGGCGTGGCGTTGATCGGCCTCTTGTCCGGCTGCGGCGTGCTCGACGTCGACGACAAGACCGGCCAGCGCGCCGCCACCGGTGCGGCGGTCGGTGCCGCGGCGGGCGCGGCGGTCGGCGTGCTGACCGGCGGGCTGCTGGCTTCGACCGTGGCGGGTGCGGTCGTCGGCGGCGCCGGCGGCTTCATCTTCGACCAGGCGGATCGCGCCGGCAACTGACGTCGGGTCCGACAAGCAGAGGGGCACCGCCCCGACGGCGGTGCCCCTCTTCGCGTCGAGCGCTCAGGCGCGGCCGGCGGCCGGTGTCGCCCCGAGCAGCGAGCGCAGTACGTAGTGCAGGATGCCGCCGTGGCGGTAGTAGTCGACCTCGTCGCCGGTATCGAGACGGCAGAGCAGGCTGGTCTTCGTCTCGCTGCCGTCCGTCCGGCGGATGGTGCAGGCCACCTTCATGCGCGGCTTCAGCCCGGCTGCGAGGCCCTCGAGCGTGACGACCTCGCTGCCGTCGAGCTTGAGGCTGGACCGGCTCTCGCCGTTCTCGAAGGTGAGCGGCAGAACGCCCATGCCGACCAGGTTCGAGCGGTGGATGCGCTCGAAGCTTTCGGCGATCACCGCCTTGACGCCCAGAAGGTTGGTGCCCTTGGCCGCCCAGTCGCGTGACGAGCCCGTGCCGTACTCCTTGCCGGCGAAGATGACGAGCGGCGTGCCGCGCTCCTTGTACTTCATCGCGGCATCGTAGATCGACATCGGCTCGCCCTCGGGCATCAGCTTCGTCCAGCCGCCCTCCTTGCCGTCCGCCAGCTCGTTCCGAAGGCGGATATTGGCGAAGGTGCCGCGCATCATCACCTCGTGATTGCCGCGCCGCGAGCCGTAGGAGTTGAAATCCTTGCGCTGGATCTGGAAGCTCTGCAGGTACTCGGCCGCCGGGCTCGCCTGGGCGATGGAGCCGGCCGGGCTGATGTGGTCGGTGGTGATCGAATCGCCGAGGATGGCGAGCACGCGGGCCTCCTCGATGTCGGGCACCGATGCCGGCGGCACGGCCTCCATGCCCTCGAAATAGGGCGGCAGGCGGACATAGGTGCTGCCGTCGTCCCAGTCGTAGGTGACGCCGCTGTCGCCGCCGCCGATGGCGGCCCAGCGCTCGTCGCCCTTGAAGACGTCGCTGTAGCTCTTCTTGAACATCGCCGCCGTGACGGCGGTGCGCACGACCTCGGCGACCTCGGCCTGGTCCGGCCAGATGTCCTTCAGGTAGACGAGCTGGCCGTCCTTGCCCTTGCCGAGCGGCTCCGTCGTCAGGTCGCGGGTGAGCGTGCCGGCGAAGGCGTAGGCGACGACCAGGGGCGGCGAGGCCAGGTAGTTGGCCTTGACCTGCGGGTGGACGCGGCCCTCGAAGTTGCGGTTGCCGGAGAGCACGGCGCCGACGACGATGCCGCCCTCGTCGACCGCCGCGGCGACGGCGTCGGGCAGCGGGCCCGAATTGCCGATGCAGGTGGTGCAGCCATAGCCGACGAGGTCGAAGCCCATGGCGTCGAAATCCTCCTGCAGCCCGGCGGCGGCGAGGTAGTCGGTGACCACCTTGGAGCCCGGTGCCAGCGACGTCTTGACCCAGGGCTTGGGCTGGAGGCCGAGCGCGCGCGCCTTGCGCGCCACCAGACCGGCCTGCAGCATGACGCTCGGGTTCGAGGTGTTGGTGCAGCTCGTGATGGCGGCGATGACGACGTCGCCGTGGCGCAGCTCCGCGTCCATGCCGGCGATCGGCTGGACCTTGTCGGCCGGCGCCTTGCCGAGCAGCCCGGGCAGCGCCTTGGCGAAGCTGTCCTTGACCGCACCCAGCGCCACCCGGTCCTGCGGCCGCTTCGGGCCGGCGAGCGACGGCTCGACCCTGGCGAGGTCGAGCTCGAGCACGGCCGTGAAGACGGGGTCGGGCAGGTCGTCCGAGCGCCACATGCCCTGCGCCTTGGCATAGGCCTCGACCAGCGCGATGCGGCGGTCGTCGCGGCCGGTCAGCCGCAGGTACTCCAGCGTCACGTCGTCGATCGGGAAGAAGCCGCAGGTGGCGCCGTATTCCGGCGCCATGTTGGCGATGGTGGCGCGGTCGGCGAGCGGCAGCTGGCCGACGCCGGGGCCGAAGAACTCGACGAACTTGCCGACCACGCCCTTGGCGCGGAGCATCTCGGTGACGGTCAGCACGAGGTCGGTGGCCGTGGTGCCCTCGGGCAGCCGGCCGGTGAGCTTGAAGCCGACGACCTCGGGCAGCAGCATGGAGACCGGCTGGCCGAGCATCGCCGCCTCGGCCTCGATGCCGCCGACCCCCCAGCCCAGCACGGCGAGGCCGTTGACCATAGTGGTGTGGCTGTCGGTGCCGACCAGCGTGTCGGGATAGGCGATCTCGGCATTGCCGTCCTTGCCGGTCCAGACGACCTGGGCGAGGTGCTCGAGGTTGACCTGGTGGCAGATGCCGGTGCCGGGCGGGACCACGCGGAAATTGTCGAAGGCTCCCTGGCCCCAGCGGAGGAAGGCGTAGCGCTCGCCGTTGCGCTGGTACTCCAGCTCGACATTGCGCTCGAAGCTGCCCGGGCCGCCGAAGCTGTCGACCTGGACGCTATGGTCGATGACGAGGTCGCAGGGCGAGAGCGGGTTGATCCTCTGCGGATCGCCGCCGAGCTCGACCATGGCCTCGCGCATCGCCGCGAGGTCGACGACCGCCGGCACGCCGGTGAAGTCCTGCATCAGCACGCGGGCCGGCCGGTAGGCGATCTCCTGGTCGCTGCGCCGGTCCTTCAGCCAGGCGGCAGCGGCCTCGAGATGGGCCACGGTGACCGTGCTGCCGTCCTCGAAGCGGAGCAGGTTCTCGACCAGCACCTTGAGCGAGAAGGGCAGCCGGCCCAGCTCGCCGAGCCGCTTCTCGGCCTCGGGCAGCGAGAAATAGTCGTAGCGTGCGCCATCGACATCGAGCGACCGCCGCACCTTCAGTGTATCCTGACCACAAACGCGCACGGCGTTCTCCCATTCCCGTTGCTCGACCGACCAGATTGCGGCCGGTTATACGCGCGCCGGGCCGCGGCCGAAAGGTGTCCGGCTGTCGCGCGCCGGCTCGCCCGATGCGGCCGCGCGCCGCGCCGGCGGCAGCGCCGATGCGGCAATGTCATCGCCACGAACGGCAAGTCGATCGCCGGTCTCTTAAACAATTATCTTGATGATTAGCGACAACGTCTGGTCAAAACAAAGACAAAAAGAGATCGCCGTTAGTTGTTTCGCTGCCGCGGGGTATGCGCATCACCGCCCGTCCCGACGACCGGGGCGGCCGGTTGTGCTAATGAACCGTTAAGCTGAGGGCTCGGAACTTCGCCGCAGCAACGCCATATACCAAGACAGACAGGCAGTGCCCGTGCCGACCCGCGGCCGGGCACCGCCAGCAAGCAAGAATGGGAACGCCGATGTCCACCGTCCGTCGCCTCGCCTGCCTGGTCGTCGGCGCCCTGGCCGCGCTCGGCTCCGCCGCCGCCGACGCCAGGGTGGACCTGCTGTCGCATCGCGCGGTCTATCGGCTGAGCCTCGCCGACTCCGATCGGTCGATCGGCGTCACCTCGGTGGATGGCGGGCTGGTGCTGGAGTGGCGGGCGTCCTGCGAGGGCTCGATCAGCAACCAGCGGATCGGCTTCGTCGCCAGCCTCGGCGACGGCCCGGGCTTCGTCTACGACGTGCGCTTCTCGAGCTGGGAATCGCCGGACAACACGCGGCTGCGCTTCAACGTGCGCTCGTTCGACGATGGTCATCTCTTCGAGGAATATCGCGGCGAGGCAAAGCTGGATGGCAAGGGTGGCGCCGGTCATGCGTCGTTCGTGGCACCTGCGGACGAGGAGATCGAGCTGCCGCGCGGCACGCTCTTCCCGACCGAGCACATGCGCCGGCTGGTCGAGAGCGCGGAACGCGGCGACGTGGTGGTCAGCCACGACCTCTTCGACGGCTCCGGGCTCGAGGGCCTGAGTCGGGTGACGGCGGTGATCGGCCGGGCCCAGGCGGCGGAGCGGCCGTCGCCGGACGATGCCGAGCGGAGCTGGCCGGTCAGCCTCGCCTACTTCACCACCGCCGGCGTCGACGACCTGCCGAGCTTCGAGATCATGTTCGACCTGACCGAGCGGGGCGTGCTGCACGATCTCGTGCTCGACTACGGCGATTTCGCGCTCAAGGCCGAGATGGAGCAGCTCGAGACCTTCCCCGCCCCCGACTGCCGATAGATCGCGGCGCGGCGGTCAGGTGAGGTCGCGGCCGAGCCAGGCGGCGCCGCGCACCCCGGAGCTGTCGCCGTGCAGGGGCGGCAGCAGCCGCGTGTCGACACGGTCCGAGAAAACATAGGCCGGCAGGCGCGGCGGCACCTCGGCGTAGAGCCCGCCGATGTTCGAGACACCGCCACCGAGGACGATGACCTCGGGATCGAGAATGTTGATGACGTGGGCCAGCCCGCGGGCGAGGCGGTCGGCGTGGCGGTCGAGGGTCGCGCGCGCAGCGCTTTCGCCAGCGGCAGCGGCGGCGACGATCCCGGGCCCGCTCAGCGCCTGGCCGGTGACCGCCTCGTGGTCGCGGGCCATGCCCGGGCCGGAGAGCCAGGTCTCGATGCAGCCATGCAGGCCGCAATAGCAGGGCGGGCCGGGCCGCTCGTCGTCCCTGGGCCAGGGCAGCGGGTTGTGCCCCCACTCGCCGGCGATCGCGTTGCCGCCGCGCAGGACCTTGCCGCCGACGACGATGCCGCCGCCGACCCCGGTGCCGAGGATGACCGTGAAGACGATGTCCGCGCCCGCGCCGGCGCCGTCGGTCGCCTCGGAGAGGGCGAGGCAGTTGGCGTCGTTGGCGAAGGCGACGTCGCGGCCGAGGAGCGCCTGGAAGTCGCGGTCCAGCGGCCGGTCGTTGAGCCAGGTGGAGTTCGCGTTCTTGATCAGGCCGGTGGCCGGCGAGATGGCGCCCGGGTGGCCGACCCCGACCGTGCCCCTTGCGCCGAGCTCCGCCTCAACTGTCCGGATCATGCCGGCCATGGCGTCGAGGGTCGCCTGGTAGTCGCCGCGCGGCGACGGCTGGCGGCGCCGGACCACCTCCCTGCCCTCGCCGTCGAGGGCGACGATCTCGATCTTGGTGCCGCCGAGGTCGATGCCGATGGCGAGTGTCATGCCGTCCCCCCGATCAGTGTCGCCGGCCGGGCGACCGGCGACACGAGCATAGGGGGCCGGCACCGCCGCGACCAGTCGCGGCGGCTCGCCTGCTACGGCAGCACGCGGGCCCGGAGCCGGACCTCGCGGGACGGGTCGTTCTCGATATAATGCTCGTTCAGCTTCAACTGCCGCGGGCCGGCATTGCTGGTGAGCCATTCGGCGACGCGCTGCAGGCGTCGCTCGGCCATCCAGGCATTGTAGCGCTTGGCCTCGACCGGATCGGCATCCCGCACGTCACCGGTGCCGACGGCGGCGGCGAGCTCGATCTCGACCTCGGCATCGAGCGGCAACTGGTCGACGAAGGCCCTGAGGTCGCGGCTGGCCGAGCCGGAGAAGAAGCTGCTGTTGACGGCGAAGACGATGGCCGGGCCGGGCAGCTCGGCGACCGGTGCGGGCGGCGAGTCGGCTGTGGCGGGCAGCGGGGCGGCAACCTCGATCGGCTCCGGCTCGGCTGCGGGGGCCACCGGGGCCGGCGCCTCGACGGGTGCCGGCTCCTTCGCCTCGGCCATGACGGCCGGGGGCTCGATTGCCGGGGCCGGCGGCTCGATTGCCGGGGCCGGGGTAGCAGCCGCGGCGGCGGTCGCCGGCGGCGGCGCTTCGGCGGTGCTCAGCTCGCGCGGGTCGGTGGTCGCCACACCGTTGGTGGCCACGGTCGACGACTTTTCGGCTGGCGGCGGGCTCTTCGCCGGTGGCTTCACGGGGGCCGGGGCCGCAGCCGCCGGCGGCGACACCGCGTCGACCACCGGGGCCGCGGCCGCGGCGACCGGCAGGTCGCTCGGCAGGGGCGTGCCCTCGCAGTCGTCACCGACATTGAGCCGGAAGACCCAGAGCGTGACGCGGGATTCCTTGACCAGGAACTGCCAATCCCAGACGCTCGCCACGGCGGCGAGCTGCATGCCATGGCCGGCGAGCGCCGCCTGGACGAAATCCGCGCGGGCACGGGCCAGCCGATGGGCGCTCAGCGTGTCGCCGTCACGGTTGAGCCCGGGCTCGACATGGCCGATCGCCTGGGCGGTCAGGAAGCAGTCGGTCGCCAGCGGCACGAGCAGCGCATCGAGCTCGGCCGCGGCTTCGGCATCCAGCTCGCCGCTGCCGGTGGCGAAGGGGATGGTGTGGACGCTGACCTGGGCGATTCGCCCGTCCTTGAGGATCAGGGGCGTCGGCTCGCTGAGCAGGTCGTCGATGGCGAGAGCGGCCCTGGTCAGCGCCGTGCAGGCGAGGAAGGCGGCGAGGCCGACGATGCAACGATTGCCTAAACGCGAAACGGCGCTCTGAGCCACGGGCGATGTCTCCAGGCTTCACGACCGGCCACGCGGCGGCGACGCCGCACCGCACCGGCCAGCACAATGGCGAACCGGGCCGGATACTACCTGTGGTAGATCGAAATGCCTAGAGACTTTCGACTTGAGCGAGCAAAAACCCGCCGGCGAGCGGCGGGCTCGCGTGCCGAGCTGCAGCACCGCCATGCGCGAAGCGAAGGCCGCGCATGGCCCTGGTCGCTACTTGATCTTGGATTCCTTGAACTCGACATGCTTGCGGGCACGCGGGTCGTACTTCTTGAGCACGAGCTTCTCGGTGGTGGTGCGGGTGTTCTTCCTGGTCGTGTAGAAGAACCCGGTACCGGCCGAGCTCACGAGCTTGATCAGCACGGTGGACGGCTTGGCCATCGCTGGATCCTCGAAAACTGGAATGCGGGAGCCCGAAAGATCGGGGATGGGCGCCGTCCTGTCAAGATCGGCGGCGTTGCAGAAGCCGGCACTCAGGGCCGCAGCTCGTTGCCCACGCCCCGGTTGACGAACTCCAGCGTATAGCCGGCGCGCCACGGCAGGTCCGGCTCGACGATGCCCCAGTCGACCGCCTGCAAAAAGAAGCTCTCCCAGCGTGCGTCGGTCATCGCACCCACGCCGAGCTCCAGCGCATCGCCGGAATCGACGATGCCATAGGCCTTCATGGCGTCGATCGAGTAGGCGATCTGCTCCGGCGTCATGTCGGGATTGGCCGCGAGGATCAGCGCGTTGCCCGGCCCGGGGTCGCCATAGAGATAGTCCATCCAGCCGAGGATCGAGGCGTCGACGAAGGCCTGGACGATTTCCGGGCGCTGCTCCACCAGCTCCTGGCGGGTCTGGATCAGGGTCGAGTAGCTGTCGTAGCCGGCATCGGCGAGGAGCAGGACCACCGGGTCGAAGCCGCCCATCTCCCTGATGGCGAAGGGCTCGGCGGTGACATAGCCCTGCTGCACGGCATCCGGGTTGGCGATGAACGGCGCCGGGTTGAAGGTGTAGGGCCGGATCTGCGCGTCATCCAGGCCGTAGGTGCCCTTCAACCAGGGCCAGAAGGTGAGCTGGCCGAAAGGGGCGATCAGGAGCGTGCGGCCGGCGAGGTCGTCGAGGTCGTCGATGCCGACGCCGGGGTGGGCGAGCAGCGCCTGCGGCTCCTTCTGGAAGATCGCGGCGACGGTCACGACGGGCACGCCCTCGCGCAGGAAATCGAACTGCCCGAACATGTTGCCGCCCATGTAGAAGTCGAGCCGCCCGGCGGCGATGAGCTGGCGGTGGTTCACCTGCGGCCCGCCTTCACGGATCTCCACGTCGAGCCCGCGCTCGGCGTAAAGGCCGGTTGCCAGCGCCTGGTAGAAGCCGCCATGCTCCGCCTGGGCCCGCCAGTTGGTGCCGAAGACGACCTTCTCGGCGGCGGGTGCCGGCGCCGGCAGGCAGGTCAGCAGCGCAGCCAGACCGGCCAGCACCCGGCTTGTCGTCCGCCTGTTCAGGGGCATCGATCCCGTCCGTGTCATGGGGCGTCCTTGATGAGCGTGGCGCAGCGGCCGGTCGGCTTCAAGCGTCCGGCCGCGAATAGTCGAGCTGATGGCCGACCGGGCGAAACCCGAGACGAGCGTAGAGGGCCCGGGCGGCGTCACCATGGGCGCCGAGCCAGGCGAATCGGCCGCCGTCGGTGAGGAAGCGGTCGAGCAGGGCCCGGCAGGCAGCCGTGCCGAGGCCGCACCGGCGGTATCCGGGCGCGGTCCAGACGCCGGCGAGCTCCGCCGCTCGCCCGTTGCCGATGAGGCAGGCGCCCGCCACCGGGTCGCCGTCCATGAGAACGACGGCGACCCGGGTGCGGCCGGAGCCGAGGTCCTCGACCATCTGCCGCGTCTCGGCGGCACGCGTCGATTCGGTCATGGACTGGCCGAATGCCGCATTGAGGGCGTCGAGCGTGGCGGCGACGAGATCGGGCGCGGTTCCCGGCCCGAGCAGCTCCACCTCGCTGGCCGGGGCACCGGTGCCCGGGCGATCCAGGATCATGACGGGCATGCGCTGGCGGCGGACGAAGCCGGCATCACCGAGCGCCAGTGCCAGATCGGGCCAGCGTTCCTCGATGAATTCGAGGCGGGCGGGGCGGCCGGCCGCCCGAAAGACGCCGTCCATGAGCCGGATCGCGGGCGGCCAGTCCGCGGGCCGGGCCACCGGCACGGCGACATTGCGGTAGAAGGGGTCGGGCTGGTGCCAGAGATGCACACGAAAGCCGCCCGCCTCGACCGGCTCGGCACCGCTGCCGGCCAGGGCGTCGAGAAGCTGGGCCTCGATCGCCGCGGGCCAGTCCACCCGCTCAATCACCCGACTCGATGACGGCGCAATACTGGCCGGCAGCGGCGAGTGGCGCACAGGCGGCAGCGGCCTCGGCCCGCGTGGCGAACGGGCCGCCCTCGACGCGGTAGAAGACCCCCTTGCCCGGGACCTCGACGCGTTGCGGCAGGACCTGGCGGATCCTGGGATCGAGGTCGAGCTCGGTGGCGAGGCGGGTCCATTCCTCGTTCGCCGCGGCCGGGCTGCGCACCGAAGCGAGATGGATGGCGAAACCCCGGGGAAGCGGCGGCTTCACCGCCGGAACGGCCGCGACCGCGACCTCAGGCGCCGGCTCGGGTATTGGCGGCGCGGGCACGGGCACGACGTCGCCGGACGCTGCTGTCGGTGCCGCCTCGGGCGGGCTCGCTGCGACCTCGGGTGCCGCCACCGCTGCCGGGGCCGGAGCTGGAAGCGGGGTCGAGCCCGGACGCGGCGACGGGCGCAGCTCGAAGCCCAGCGGGTCCGTGCCGGCCGGCGTGCCCCCATCGAGCGCCCTCAGATTCTGCGCGATGCGCAGGGTCGACGGGTGGGTCGGCCCCAGCGTGTCCCTGGCGACTCCCTCGGCCCGCTCGAGCAGCGGCCGGGCGCGCTCCGGATGGTCGGTCGCCACGTAGAGCATGGCCAGGTTGTTGAGGCTCATGGCGACCTGCGGATGGCTGTGACCGTAGGCGTCCTCGAGCAGGCGCAGCGACCGCTTGTAGAGGCGCTCGGCGTCGTCGTTGCGCCCCTGCGCGCGATGGAGCAAGGCGAGGTTGTTGAGGCTCGCCGCGAGGTTCGGATCGTCCGTGCCGCTCTTCGCCTCGTCCAGCGCCAGGGCGCGCAGATAGAGGGGCTCGGCCTCGTCGTAGCGGCCGAGCAGCCGGTAGAGCTCGGCCAGGTTGTTCAGGTCGGTCGCCGTCTCGGGCGCGCCCTCGCCGAAGCGCTCCTCGGACTGATCGAGGGCGGTGACGAAATACGGCAGGGCCTCGGTGTAGCGCCCGGCATAGAAATGCTCGAGCCCGATGGCATAGGGATCGGGCGGCAGTTGCGCCCGGCCGGTGGCGGGCAGGCCGGCGACCAGCAGCAGCAGGGCCACGCGGACACAGGTCCGAAGCTGCACCCGCATCGTGCGATGTTCCATGAGGCCATACACGGGCTCGCTCTTAGAGGCTCGCGGCTACGTCGTCCATGGCTGCGTCAGTCGGCGAGCCGGCCGTCGCTGGAGAGCAGGATCGCGACCGGGCGGGTCGGCTCGAACTTGCTCAGGACGATGGCCAGGAGCGCCGTCAGCGGCACGCAGAGGAACATGCCGGCGACGCCCCAGATGCTGCCCCAGAGGGTGAGCGAAAGGATGATGACCAGCGGGCTCAGGTTGAGGGTGCGCCCCATGAGCCGCGGCTCGACCAGGTTGCCGAGCACGGCCTGGATCAGGCTCAGGCACGCGAGCACGAGGAGGAAGATGCCGATATCGCCGAACTGCAGGAGCGTCAGGAGGGTCGGCAGGAGCACGGCGAAGAGCGAGCCGATGCTGGGAATGAAGTTGAAGAGGAAGATCAGGAGCGCCCAGAAGCTGGCGAAGTCGACCCCGACCGTCGCCAGCACGGCATAGCAGAGGACGGCGGTGAGCAGGCTGACCAGCGTCTTGATCCAGAGATAGCCCTCGATCCGCCGCTCGATCTCGAGGAGCGACTGCCGCAGGCTCGCGGTGCGCAGAGGGTCGGTGAAGAGGGCGCCGAGCTTGCGCTGGAAGCTCGACTGCTCGAGCATCAGGAAGGCCACGTAGAGCATGACCAGGCCGGCGCTGCCGACCAGCGAGCCGAGGCCGGCGGTGAGCGAGCCGAGCAGCCCGACGAGATCAACGCGGCCGACCAACTCGGTGACGGTGGGTGTCCGCTCGATCCCGAAAGCGCCGAGAGCCCGGGCGATGAGCTGGTTCATGTTGGCCTGGTAGACGGGGGCCGCGGCGCGCACCTGGGCGATGTTGCTGGCGCTGATGCCGATGATCAGCCAGCCGAAATAGAGCATGGTGAGGACGGCGAGGAGCCGGCAGAGGGCGGGCGGCAGGCGAAGCGCGCCGATGCCGACACGGCCATAGGCACGGCCGATCGCGTTGATCAGCAGCCAGATGAGCACGGCGATGGCGAGCGGGATGAGGAAGCGGCTGCCGAAGATCAGGACCGACCCGACGAACGCCGAGCCGACCATGAAGCCGATCCACAAGACCGGGCGAGCCAGTGCCGTCGCGAGCCCTGCCATGATATCCCCTGGTTCGACCGGTTTGCCGTCGCTGGCGTGATCTGCCATAGCACGCCCGCTCGAAACATTGGATGCGGCGGCGCGCCTTGTGTCGGCCGCACGAAAGGTGATGCCGAATGCCTCTTGCGACGCCAGCAGGTTATCGAGCACTCGACGAGGCCACGCTCGCCGCCTACCTGGAAACCGTGCCGACCATCGCCGGCCGGCTCGGCGGGGCCGCCGCCGACTGGCGGGTCGCCGAGGTGGGCGACGGCAACCTCAATCTCGTCTTCCTCGTCGAAGGCCCGAATGACGGCGTCTGCGTCAAGCAGGCCCTGCCCTATGTGCGCCTGGTGGGCGACGGCTGGCCCCTGCCGCTGGAGCGGGCCTGGTTCGAGCACGAGGCGACGCAGATCCAGGCGCGGCATGCGGCCGAGCGGCTGCCGGCGATCCTGCACTACGACCCGCAGCTCTATCTCATCGCGATGGAGCGCCTGGCGCCGCACATCATCATGCGGCGCGGCATGATCGCCGGCACGGTCTATCCGGCCTTCGTCGACCATATGGTCGAGTACACGGCGAACGCGCTCTACTTCACCTCCGACCTGGCGCTCCGGGCGGGAGAGAAGAAGCGGCTGGTGGCCCAGTTCGCCGGCAACACCGAGCTCTGCAAGATCACGGAAGATCTGATCTTCACCGATCCCTACCGGATCGCCGAGCTCAATCGCTGGACCAGCCCGGAGCTCGACGACGTGGCCCTGGCCATCCGCGGCGACGACGGGCTCAAGCGGGCGGTCTCGCTGCTCAAGCTCAAGTTCCTCAGCCGCGGCGAGGCGCTCCTGCACGGCGACCTGCATACCGGCTCGATCATGGTGACCGCTACCGACACGAAGGTCATCGATCCCGAGTTCGCCTTCTTCGGGCCGATGGGCTTCGACGTCGGCAAGCTGATCGGCAATCTCCTGCTCAGCTATTTCAGCCAGGCCGGGCACGAGCAGGAGGCGGGCGAGCGGGACGACTACCGGGCCTGGATCACGGCGACGATCGAGCGCTTCTGGAACGGCTTCGAGCGCCGCTTCATCGAGCTCTGGCTCGCCAACCGCACCGGCGACGCCTTTCCGGCGGATCTCTTCGAGAACGCCGACACGGAGGGCTCGGACGCGGGCCGCCGGTCGCTCGGCCAGGCGCAGCACATCTTCATGCGCGAGCTCTTCGAGGACTGCCTCGGCTATGCCGGCTGCTCGATGATCCGCCGCATTCTCGGGCTCGCCCACAATATCGACATGGAGTGGATCGAGGACCAGGGCCGGCGGGCCGCCTGCGAGCGCCGCACGCTCGGCCTCGCCGTCGACCTCGTCAAGCAGGCCCGCCAGATCCCGTCGATCGAGGCGGTGACGGCGAAGGCCGCAGCGCTTCAGGCGGCGGCGTAGGCCCCGCTGGCGGCAGGCGCCGGGCAGCGCCACACCTCGTCCTGGACCAGGGCGTCGCCGATCCGGTACGCCTCGCTGAACCGGTCGAGCCCGTGCCGGCCGCCATTGACCAGCCGCCGGGCGCGGCCGAGGTCGCCCTCGAGCAGCGCCTCCTTGATCGGCCGGCGTCGGCTGGCGAGGAAGGCCGCGAGCACGCGCGCCGCCTCGCCCGGCAGGGCCGCCCGCTCCGGGTTGCGCTCGAGCAGGTCGGCGAGCCCGATCATCTGGCCGATGCGCCGGTAGTTGGCCCGGCCGGTGAGCTGGACGAAGCCCCTGCCCTTGTAGCGGTCGCCGTCCGGCCGGCCGCGATTGCCGAGATCGGCGCGCTGGTCGTAGAGGTCGAAGGCGTGGCCGCCGGGCGAGGTGTTGAAGCGCGACGGCAGCTCGTCGACCGGCTCGAAGGTCTCGGTCTCGGCACGGATGGTCGCCAGCGCCATGAGCACCATGGGCTTGTCGACGAGGGCGAGCTGGCGGAGCGCCACCAGCACGACCGGCAGATGCCGGGCGATGCTGTCGAGGCGCGTGTAGGGGAACATGGCCGAGACCAGCTCGAGGTCGATCCGGCCGGTGACGTCGGTCGGCAGCACGGCACCGTCGCCCTCGAGCTTCGCCCGGGTGACCGGGCCGACAATGCCATCCGGCAGGAGGCCGTGGGCCCGCTGGAAAGCGATGAGCGCCGCCTCGGTGCCCGGGCCGAACCGGCCGTCGATGGCGCCCGGACGGAAGCCCCTGCCCGCCAGTGTCTGCTGCAGGCCTTCGACCTCGACACCCTGCATCCCACGCCGAAGGACCGGACCCATGCAGCACCTCGCAAGATGTATGATTTTTTTCCTATATCAGACTCGCCCTACCCTGGCAAGCGAGGCTCGTGCCGATCCTCGCCATGCTCTATCAAGCCGGCGCGGAAAGCCTTGAGGAGACCTCCATGTTGATCGACGGCAAGCCCTATCGGACCATCTGGGTCGCGGAGGACGGGGTGACGGTGCGGGTGCTCGACCAGGCCGTGCTGCCCCACGAGGTGAAGGTGCTCGACCTCGCGGACCTCGAGAGCGCCGCCGTGGCGATCACCACGATGCGGGTTCGGGGTGCGCCGCTGATCGGGGCGACGGCAGCCTACGGGGTCGCCCTCGCCATGCGCGCCGATCCGACCGATGCCGGCCTGGAGGCGGCCGTCGCGCGGCTGACCAAGACCCGACCCACGGCGGTCAACCTGCGCTGGGCGCTGGAGCGGATGCAGAAGGCGCTCGCCAACCAGCCGCGCGAGCGGCGGGTGGCGCTGGCCATGGAGGAGGCGGCGCGGATCTGCGACGAGGACGTGGCGATCTGCGAGGCGATCGGGGCGCACGGTCTGAAGCTGATCGAGGCGGTGGCGGCGCAGAAGCCGGGCGAGACGGTCAACATCCTCACGCACTGCAATGCCGGCTGGCTCGCCACCATCGACCAGGGCACGGCCACGGCCCCCATCTACGCGGCGCAGGCGAAGGGGATTCCGTTGCATGTCTGGGTCGACGAGACCCGGCCGCGCAACCAGGGGGCAGCGCTCACCGCCTTCGAGCTGCTGCAGCAGCAGGTGCCGCACACCGTGGTCGTCGACAATGCCGGCGGTCACCTGATGCAGCACGGCAAGGTCGACCTCTGCATCGTCGGCACCGACCGGACGACCGCCACGGGCGACGTCTGCAACAAGATCGGCACCTACCTGAAGGCGCTGGCGGCCAAGGACAACGGCGTGCCGTTCTACGTGGCGCTGCCGTCGACGACGATCGACTGGACCATCCGGGACGGGGTGAGCGAGGTGCCGATCGAGGAGCGTGCCGCCGAGGAGGTGACGGTGATGAGCGGGCGGACGGCCGACGGGCGGATCGAGAGCGTGCGCATCACGCCCGAAGGCAGCCCGGCGGCGAATTTCGCCTTCGACGTGACGCCCGCCCGGCTGGTCTCGGGCCTGATCACGGAGCGCGGCGTGGCCGAGGCGAGCCCGGAGGGCCTGCGCCGGCTCTTCCCGGACGCTCCGTGAGCGTCGGGCGGTTGGCTGAACGCCACATCACGACACCGTGAAACTTCGGTCATGCGATGATCCTGCGGCAATAATTCGGCGTAGACCGACGTGAATAGGGGACCAAGGGCATCCTCGGCCGTTAGGGGCCGAGTGTCGGTGTGCCGCGGTACGCGGATCGAACCGACCTGGTGAAGGAGGAAGCGCATGGCGTTTGCTGAACGCGGCACGACCGAGCAGGCGAACCGGAAGATCATCCGGGACTCCATGAACACGCCCCTGCTGTCGCGCGAGCACGAGCTCGAGCTGGCCCGGGCCTGGCGCAACGAGGGCGACGAGGTGGCGCTGCACGAGCTGATCAAGGCCTATATGCGCCTCGTGGTGAGCGCTGCCAGCCGGTTCAAGAATTACGGCCTGCCGATGAGCGACCTCATCCAGGAGGGCGTGGTCGGCCTGATGCAGGCGGCGGCCCGGTTCGAGCCGGAGCGCGACGTGCGCTTCTCGACCTATGCCACCTGGTGGATCCGCTCGGCGATGCAGGACTACATCCTGCGCAACTGGTCGGTGGTCCGGACCGGCACCACCGCCGCGCAGAAGTCGCTGTTCTTCAACCTGCGTCGCCTGCGCGCCAAGATCGACGACGGTCTCGGCAGCTCGCTCACGGAGGAGGGTCGCGCCTCGATCGCCGAGACATTGTCGGTCTCGGTCAACGACGTGGCCGCCATGGAGATGCGGCTGATGGGTGGCGACCAGTCGCTCAACGCCACCATCAGCCTGACCGGCGAGGATGTCTGGCAGGACTTCCTCGCCGACGAGCGCCCCAACCCGGAGGACGTGGTCAGCGACCGGCACGACAGCAAGGCACGGACGGCGTGGCTGCGCGACTCGCTCAAGGAGCTGAACGAGCGCGAGCGCACGATCATCCGCGAGCGGCGGCTGCGCGAGGACGGGCGGACGCTCGAGGAGCTCGGCCGGCGGCTCGGCATCAGCAAGGAGCGCGTGCGGCAGATCGAGCACCGTGCCCTGCAGAAGCTGAAGGTCGCCCTGATGCGCAAGGTCAAGGAGCCGGGCGACGAGCTGCTGCTGACCGCCGTGCCGGCCTGACACTCGGCTGCCCGGCGCAGGCGCCGGCGGCTTGACCCGGGGCCGGGCGATGCGCAGATAGCGGGTCATGCCGCCGGTCGTCACTGCCGATACAACCATGGATCAGCCCAGCGCCAGCGGTGCTGCGCTGATCCACGGCCTCCTGGCCAATTTGCCCAATGTGCCGGGCGTCTACCGCATGATCGATGCGCGCGGCAACGTCCTCTATGTGGGCAAGGCCAAGTCGCTGAAGAAGCGGGTGGCCACCTATGCCAAGGCGCATGCGCTGCCGATCCGGCTGCAGCGCATGGTGGCGCTGACGACAGCCATGGAGTTCGTGACGACGGCGAGCGAGGTCGAGGCGCTGCTGCTCGAGGCGAACCTGATCAAGCGCTATCGCCCGACCTTCAACATCGTGCTGCGCGACGACAAGAGCTTTCCCTATCTCTATCTCCGCTGGGGTCATGACTTTCCGATGATCGGCAAGCATCGGGGCAGCAAGCGCGACGGCTCGGACTATTTCGGCCCGTTCGCCTCGGCGGGCGCCGTCAACGACACGCTGAACGCGCTGCTTCGCGCCTTTCCCTTGCGGAGCTGCAGCGACTCGATTTTCGCCAGCCGCAGCCGGCCCTGCCTGCAGCACCAGATCAAGCGCTGCTCCGCACCCTGCGTCGGCCGCATCGAGAAGGCGGACTACGCGCGCATCGTCGAGGACGTGCGGGGCTTTCTCGGCGGCAGCACGCGCGACGTGCAGGGCAAGCTCAAGGCGGAGATGGAGGAGGCGGCCGGCCGGCTCGACTTCGAGAAGGCGGCGGTGCTGCGCGACCGGCTGAAGGCCATCGCCCATATCAGCAGCCGCCAGGGCATCAACACCAGTGCTGTCGAGGATGCCGATGTCATCGCCGCGCACGCCGATGGCGGGCAGGTCTGCGTCCAGGCGTTCTTCTACCGGGGCGGGCGGAACTACGGCAACCGCGCCTACTATCCGGCGCATGCGCGCGACGCCGACATGCCCGAGGTCATGGCCGCGTTCCTCGCCCAGTTCTACAGCGAGCGCCCGCCGCCGCGGCTCGTCCTGGTCGGCACCGAGCCGGCCGAGGCCGGGCTGCTCGAGGAGGCGCTGAGACTCAAGGCGGGGCGTCGCGTGCATGTCCGCATGCCGAAGCGCGGCCCCTTGCGCGAGCTGGTCGAGCTCGCCCGCCGGAACGCCGAGGCGGCCCTCGCCCGAAGGCTCGCCGACCAGGCTTCGCAGGCCCGGCTGCTCGAGCAGCTAGCGGAGCGCTTCGACCTCGACGCGGTGCCGGAACGGGTCGAGGTCTACGACAACAGCCACATCCAGGGCAGCCACGCCGTCGGCAGCTTCGTCGTCGCCGGGCCCGAGGGCTTCGACCGGAAGGCGTACCGGACCTTCACGATCAAGGATCCGGCGACCGGCACGAATGACGACTACGCCATGATGCGCGAGGTGCTGGAGCGGCGCTTCGCCCGGCTGGCGCGCGAGGACCCGGAGCGGCAGTCCGGGCAGTGGCCGGATCTCGTCGTCATCGACGGCGGTGCGGGGCAGCTCTCGGCGGCCCAGGGCGTGCTCGACCAGCTCGGCATCGAGGGGGTGGCCCTGCTCGGCGTCGCCAAGGGGCCGGATCGCGATGCCGGGCGCGAGCGCTTCTTCCGCACCGGGCTCGACCCGGTGATGCTGGACGCCCGCGACCCGGTGCTCTACCTCCTCCAGCGCTGGCGCGACGAGGCGCATCGCTTCGTCATCCAGGCGCATCGCGGCAAGCGCAGCCGGGCCATCGGCCAGTCGACCCTGGATGCGATTCCCGGGATCGGCGGCAAGCGGAAGAAGGCGCTGCTGCAGCATTTCGGCTCGGCCCGGGATGTGGAGAGCGCGGCGCTCGGCGATCTCGAGCAGGTGCCCGGCATCAGCAGTGCGGTGGCGCGCGTCATCTACGATCACTTTCACGAAGGCGGCTAAGTTCATGCGTGTTCGCTATTTCGCCTGGCTCAAGCAGCGCACCGGCTGCGCCGAGGAGGAGCTCGACCTGCCGGCGGAGGTGCTGACCGTGGCCGACCTGATCGGCCATCTGGGTGCCCGCCACCCGCGCTTCGCCGAGGCGGCGGCCGGCCGCGGCGTCGTCCGCTGCGCCATCGACCAGCAGCATGTCGAGCGCGAGGCGCCACTCGCCGGGGCCCGCGAGGTCGCCTTCTTCCCGCCGGTCACCGGCGGCTGAGATGATCCGGGTGCAGGCCGGGCTCTTCGACGTCGGCGCCGAGCTCGCCCGGTTCACCGCCGGCCGCACCGACATCGGTGCGGTGGCGAGCTTCACCGGCCTCGTGCGCGACCGCCACAACGGCGAGGCCGTGACGGCGATGACGCTCGAGCACTACCCGGGCATGACCGAGGCCGAGCTGGAACGGATCGAGGCCGAGGCCCGCGCCCGCTGGCCGCTGGACGACTGCCTCGTCATCCACCGCTACGGGCGGATGCTGCCGGGCGAGCCCATCGTGCTGGTGCTGACGGCCTCCGCCCATCGCGCCGCCGCCTTCGAGGCCTGCGCCTTCCTCATGGACTGGCTCAAGACGAAGGCCCCGTTCTGGAAGCTCGAGGAGACGCCGGAGGGCGAGCGCTGGGTCGAGGCGCGGGCCAGCGACGACGAAGCCGCGACCCGCTGGGAACGCTGAAGCGCCGTCAGTCGAGCTGGTCGAGGCGGGCGCGAACCGTGGCCCAGTCGGGGCTCGTCGGATCGAGCCCGGCGAGCACGGTCTCCCAGTGCTCGCGAGCCGTCGCGGGATTGCCATCGGCCAGCGCCCTGATGCCGAGATACCAGTGCGGCTCCGGATCGTCGGGCGCCACGGTGGCCGCCTGCTCGAAGAGGGCCAGCGCCTCGTCGCCGACCACGGGCAGGCCATCCGGCTCGGCCGGGCCGTCGACCAGGGCGGCGGCGAGACCCTTCAGCGCCGCCGGGTTGTCGGGTGCCTGCGCCAGCGCCTCGCGATAGGCGGCGATCGCCGCGTCGCGCTCGCCGAGCACGAGGCGGGCCTGGCCCAGGCGCTGCCACTCGTCGACGCTGCCGCCCGAGGTTTCGAGCCGGCTCTGGAGCCCGTCGACCATCGCCCGGATCCGCGCCTGGCGTTCCTCGGGCGGCAGGGCCGCCATGGCGGCGGCGGCATCCTCCTCGGCCGTGGGCGTGCGGGCGAGAGCCAGGATCGGCTCGGGATCGAGGCCGAGCTCGGCGGCCGCCTGCCGGATCGAGGGCTCGACCTGCGCACGCCAGGGAGCATCGGCGGGTGCCGCCTCGAGCATGGCGCGCCATTGCTCCAGAGCGGCGTTGAAGTCGCCGGCCTGGGCCGCGGCGAGACCCTGGAAGTAAGGCGGTCGCGGGTCACCCGGGGCGAGTGCGGCGAGGCGCCGCATGAGCGCCTGCACCTCGGGCGTGACCACGCCCTGCGAGCGGGCCATGAGCGCGTCGGCGAGGCCGGCCACCGCTTCAGCCTGCTCCGGCGCCAGCTCGAGCGCCCGCCGGTAGGCCTCGATCGCCGGCTCCAGCCGGCCGAGCACGAAGCGGCTGCGGCCGAGCATCAGCCAGCCCTCGGGATCGTCACCATCCGTGGCGAGACGCGCCTCGAGACTGGCGACCATGGTCAGGATCTGCTCCGGCACGGCCGGGCCCTGCCGCTCGTCGGCGCGCGACGCGAAGGGTCGATCCGGCAGGCTCGGCGAGCCGAGCCGGAGATAGAGGGCGGTCGCGCCGAGCGGGACGGCAACCAGGGCCACGAGCACCAGGGCGCGGCCGATCCGGCCGGCCTCGAACGCGTGCGGCGTCGCGCGGTCTGCCGCCCGCAGCAGCCGGCGCTCGATCTCGACCCGGGCGGCGCGCGCCTCCTCGGGCTGGAGCAGGCCTCGCTCCACGTCGCGGCCGAGCTCGGCGAGCTGGTCCTTGAGGATGGCCACCGCACTGTCGGCAGCCGCGTCGGCCGTGCGTCGCCGCAGGAGCGGGAGGACGAGCGCCAGGACGGCGATCGCCAGCGGCCCGAGGCCGGCGAGCAGGCTCCAGCCACTCATGGACGACCGGTACCCTCGTCGAGCAGCTCGGCCAGCCGGCTTTCCTCGTCCGGCGTCAGCGCCGTCGTGCTGGCGGCACGGCGACGGCGCAGGCTCAGAACGATGAGAGCACCGCCAATCGCCAGCACCACGAACGGCCCGCCCCAGAGCAGGAGGGTGCCCATGGTCACCGGCGGCTTGAGGAGGACGAACTCGCCATAGCGCTCGACCATGAACTCGCGGATCTCGGCATCGCTGTCGCCGGCCAGGAGCCGCTCGCGCACGAGGTGGCGGAGGTCGCGGGCGAGATCGGCATCGGAATCGTCGATCGACTGGTTCTGGCAGACGAGGCAGCGCAGCTCCTTGCCGATGGCGCGCGCCCGTGCCTCGAGCACCGGGTCCTGGAGCAGCTCGTCCGAGGTGAGGGCGGCATGCACCGGCAGGGCCATGGCCAGCGCCAGGAGGAACGCGAGGACGAGGCGGCGGCTCATCGCTTCAGGCTCTCGAGGAGTGGCAGGATGGTCCGCTCGAGGTCGCGCGGCTGCAGCGGGCCCACATGCTTGTGGACGATGGTGCCGTCGGCATCGATCACATAGGTCTCGGGCACGCCGTAGACGCCCCAGTCGATGCCGACCCGGCCGTCCTGGTCGCGGCCGACGCGGGCGAAGGGATCGCCCAGCTCGGCGAGCCAGGCGAGCGCGTCCTCGGGCTTGTCCTTGTAGTTGATGCCATGCACCGTCACGCCCGCCTCGGCCAGCCGGTCGATGATCGGGTGCTCGATCCGGCAGGGCACGCACCAGGAGGCGAAGAAGTTGACGAGCATCGGCCCGCCGCCGAGATCGGCCCGGGCGAAGCCGGCGTCGTCGCGACCCGGCAAGGGGGGCAGCGCGAAGTCGGGGGCCGGGCGGTCGAGCAGGGCCGAGGGCAAGGTGGACGGATCGCGGGTCAGGCCGATGGCGAGGAAGCCGGCGATGGCGACGAAGACCAGGGCCGGGACGACGAACAGGAGGCGACGCATGCGCGATGCAGCTCCGTTCAGGCGCCGACGGGGTCGGGGAGATCCGGCCGGCCGCCCCGCCGGGCCGCCGCCGTCGTCGGCGCGCCGACCCTGAGGCGCCGGTCGAGGAGGGAGACGAGCCCCCCCAGCGCCATGATGCCGACCCCGCCCCAGATCCAGATGACGAAGGGGTTGATGTAGAGGCGGACCGCCCAGGCCCCGTCGGGGGTCCGGTCGCCGAGCACGAAGTAGAGATCGCGCCAGAGATTGGTGTGGATGCCGGCCTCGGTGGTCGGCTGGCCCTCGACCGGGAAGAAGCGTTTTTCCGAGTGGAGCGTGGCGACCGGCAGGCCGCCGCTGGTGGTCTCGAAGGTGGCGCGGAGCGCCGAGTAGTTCGGCCCCTGGCGTTCATCGACGCCGGCGAATCGCACCTCGTAGCGGCCGATCGTGGTGGTCTCGCCCGGCCGCATCGCGAGGAGACGCTCCTCCTGCAGCGTGCTGGACGCGGTGATGCCGACGATCAGCACGCCGAGCCCGGCATGGGCGATGGTGACGGCGAAGGCGCTGGCGGGGAGCCCCTTCAGACGCTGCCAGGTCCGGCCGGGTGCGAGCTCG
Organism: Geminicoccaceae bacterium; assembly: GCA_020638495.1. Lineage (GTDB taxonomy): Bacteria > Pseudomonadota > Alphaproteobacteria > Geminicoccales > Geminicoccaceae > SLRI01. Next base: position 143,517 of record JACKIN010000003.1, read on the forward strand.
AGGAGCCCGACCCGGGCGGCGAGGTCGGTGACGGACCCGCCGATCAGCCAGACTGCGAGGCCGAAGCCCAGCGCCGCACCGAGGCTCTGCGGCGACACCAGCACGAGATAGAGCGCCATGGTGGCCAGGGCCGCCGCCACCGCGAGGCGGAGGCGACGAAAGGCCCCCATGAGGTTGCCGCGCTTCCAGGCGAGCGTGGCGCCGATCGGCACGGCGAGCAGGAGCGGCAGCATGAGCGGCACGAAGGTGGCGTTGAAGAAGGGCGGCCCGACGGAGATCTTCGCCCCGCCGACGACCTCGAGCGCCAGCGGGTAGAGGGTGCCGAGCAGCACCGTGGCGGTGGCCGTCGCCAGGAGGAGGTTGTTCAAAAGCAGCCCGCCCTCCCGGCTGACCGGGGCGAAATGGCCGCCCGGCTGCATGGCGGGTGCCCGGAGCGCGAACATGGCGAGCGAGCCGCCGATGGCGATCACCAAGAGCGCCAGGATGAAGACGCCGCGGCTGGGATCGACGGCGAAGGCATGGACCGAGGTGAGCACGCCCGAGCGGACGAGGAAGGTGCCGAGCAGCGAGAGCGAGAAGGCGAGGATGGCGAGCAGGATGGTCCAGCTCTTCAGCGTGTCGCGCTTCTCGACGACGATCGCCGAATGCAGCAGGGCCGTGGCCGCGAGCCAGGGCATGAAGCTGGCGTTCTCGACCGGGTCCCAGAACCACCAGCCGCCCCAGCCGAGCTCGTAATAGGCCCACCAGGAGCCGAGCGCGATGCCGAGCGTGAGCGCGACCCAGGCGACCAGCGTCCAGGGCCGCACCCAGCGTGCCCAGCTCGCGTCCACCCGGCCCTCGATCAGGGCCGCCATGGCGAAGGAGAAGGTCACCGAGAGGCCGACATATCCTAGGTAGAGCATGGGCGGATGGAAGGCGAGGCCGGGATCCTGGAGGATCGGGTTGAGGCCGGTGCCGTCCAGCGGCGCCGGCACCAGCCGCTCGAAGGGGTTGGAGGTGAAGAGCATGAAGAGCAGGAATCCCGTGCCGATCAGCCCCTGCACGGCGAGCGTGCGGGCCTTGAACGGCAAGGGCAGGTTGCGGCCGAAAAGGGCAACGGCGGCGCCGAAGAGGGCGAGGATCCAGACCCAGAGGACGAGCGAGCCCTCGTGATTCCCCCAGACGCCGCTGATCTTGTAGAGCAGCGGCTTGGCCGAGTGACTGTTCTCGTAGACATTGAGCAGCGAGAAATCGGACGTGACGTAGGCGTTGGTGAGGGCAGCGAGCGCCAGGGTGACGCAGGCGAGCTGGCCGACCGCCGCCGTGGAGCCCAGCCGCATCAGCGCCAGGTCGTGGCGGGCGGCACCGAGGAACGGCAGGCTGCCCTGGGCGATGGCGAGGCCGAGCGCCATGACCAGCGCGAAATGACCGAGCTCGGCGATCACTGGCTCACCCCGTCGGCCGGCGCGTCGCCCGCCGCTTCATTGTGCTGCCAGTAACCGGCCTCCTTCAGGGCGTCCGTGACCTCGCGCGGCATGTAGTTCTCGTCGTGCTTCGCCAGGATCTCGCTGGCGCTCAGGACCGGTTCGGCGCCGGCGGACACGAGCGTGCCCTGGGCGACGATGCCCTGCCCCTCGCGGAAGAGGTCCGGCAGGATGCCCTGATAGTGGACCTCGATCTCGTTCGCCGTGTCGGTCAGCCGAAAGGCGACGCTGCCGTCGCTCTCGCGCCTGATGCTGCCGTCCACCACGAGGCCGCCGACGCGGAAATTGCGGTCCACGGCCACCTCACCACCGACGATCTGGGTCGGCGTGACGAAGAACGCGATCTTGTCCCCGAGCGCTGTCAGGGTGAGCGCCGTGGCGCCGCCGAGCAAAAGGAGGGCAAGGCCGATCAGCACGAGGCGCTGGCGTTTGCGAAACCGCATCTGCCCTCACGAGCCGGACGAAGGGCCGGGCTGCCCGTCGGCGCGGACAGCGACCAGCCGTCGCACCGGACGCCCGGCATCGCCCGACCGGACCCGGCGGCGCAGCTCCATGAGCTCGGTGCCGCGCTGCCGCTGCTGCCGCCAGCTCTGCCAGGCCAGCCCGAGCGTCAGGACGAGGGTGAAGCCGAACGCCGACCAGACATAGCCGCCGTAGCCCCCCATTTCGATGAACTCCAAGCGCGACCTCCCAAGAAGCTCGTCCGCCAGCCGGATGCCGTTCACGCATTCGCCGCAACACACTATAGATGGAATCTCGTGTAAAGGCGTCCAGGCGGCGGCGCGAGACGATCGGACGCAGCGCTTGCCGCCCCTCCCCCCGTCCTACGGTTGAAGGTGCCGCCACCCCTGTCATGTCGCTGCTCGCCCCCGATCTCCAGCCGCGCCCCGAGCTGACCTGCCGTCAGCAGATCGGGGCCCCCCTGCCCGAGGACGAGCAGGCGGAATCCGCGACGGCCGTGCTGGCGCGGATGCGCGAGCTGCTGGGTGAGAGCGAGCGGCGGCTGGAGGCCGGGTTCGCCGAGGAGGGCGATGGCGAGCGCGTCGTCCGCGAGCGGGCACGGCTGCTCGACGGTCTCCTCGCCGGTGCCCTCGATTTCGCCGAGAGCCAGCTCTTTCGGGTCGCCAACCCGACCCGCGGCGAGGAGATGGCGCTGCTCGCCGTCGGCGGCTACGGCCGTGGCGAGCTGGCGCCGCACTCCGACGTCGACGTGCTCTTTCTCTATCCCTACAAGCCGACGCCGCATCTCGAGCAGATGACCGAGTTCCTGCTCTACCGGCTCTGGGACCTGGGGCTCAAGGTCGGTCAGGCGACGCGCTCTTTGAACGAATGCATCAAGCTCGCCAAGAGCGATCTCACCATCCGCACCACGCTGCTCGAGACCCGGCTGCTCTGGGGCTCGCAGCGGCTCACCCGCGAGCTGGAGGGGCGGTTTCGCGCCGAGGTCTGCAAGGGCCACGAGCCCGAGTTCATCGAGGCCAAGCTCGCCGAGCGCGATGCCCGCCACCGGCGCACCGGCGACAGCCGCTACCTGCTCGAGCCGAACATCAAGGACGGCAAGGGCGGCCTGCGCGACCTGCACACCCTGATCTGGCTCGCCCGCTTCATCTACGACATCGCCGACTGGGACGACCTCGTCCGGCACGGTGTCCTGAGCCGCGCCGAGCTCAACGGCTTCCTCCGCTCGCGGCGGTTCCTCTGGACCGTCCGCTGCCACCTCCACTACCTCACCGGCCGCGCCGAGGAGCGGCTGACCTTCGACCTGCAGCCGGAGATCGCGCGCCGCATGGGGTATCGTGACCGGCCGCGCACGCTCGGCGTCGAGCGCTTCATGAAGAGCTACTACCTCGTCGCCAAGGAGGTGGGCTCGCTGACGCGGCTGGTCTGTGCCGCGCTCGAGGAGCAGCACAAGCGGCGCCCGCGCTTCGCCCTGCCGCGCTTCGGCCCGAGCCAGCGGCGGATCGGCGGCTTCGTCGTCCAGGGCAGCCGCCTGGCGCTCGCCGATCCCAAGCTCTTCCAGACCCGGCCCATCGCCATGCTCGAGCTCTTCCACACGGCGCAGGCCCGCGAGCTCGACATCCATCCCATGGCGCTCACCGCCCTGGCGCAGAACCTGCGCCGCGTCGACCGCCAGCTGTGCCAGAGCCCCGAGGCGAACCGCCTCTTCATCGAGATGCTGACCAGCCGCAAGGACCCGGCGCAGACGCTCACGCGGCTCAACGAGGCGGGTGTCCTCGGCCGGTTGGTGCCGGATTTCGGCCGGGTCGTCGCCCAGATGCAGCACAATCTCTACCACGTCTTCACGGTGGACGAGCACACCATCCGGGTGATCGACAACCTGCACAGGATCGAGGAAGGCACGCTCGAGGCCGATCACCCGCTGTCGACGCGCATCCTGCCGCAGCTGACGTCGCGCACCGAGCTCTACGTCGCCGCCTTCCTGCACGATGTCGGCAAGGGCCGCGGCGGCGACCACAGCGAGGTTGGCGCGCGCATCGCAGAGAGGCTCGGCCCCCGTCTCGGCCTCGGCCAGGCGGGCACGGAGACCGTCGCGTGGCTCGTCCGCCACCACCTCGTGCTCAGCAATTTCGCCTTCAAGCGCGACAGCGAGGACCCGAAGACCCTGCAGGATCTGGTCGCCATCGTGCAGTCCCCGGAGCGCCTGCGCCTGCTCCTGGTCCTGACGGTGGCCGACATCCGCGCTGTCGGCCCCGGTGTCTGGAACGGCTGGAAGGGCCAGCTCCTGCGCGAGCTCTACCACGAGGCCGAGGCGGCGATGGCCTCGGGCGACCTGCACGGCCGGCGCCGGGAGCGGATCGAGCGGGCCCGCGCCAGCCTGGCCGAGGCGCTCCTCGCCGGCGGCGACGGCGACCGGTGGACGTCGGCCGAGGTCGAGACCTACACCGCCCTGCACGATCCGCGCTACTGGCTCGGCGTGGCAGAGGACGCGCATCTGCGGCATGCGAGGCTGGTGCGCCGGGCGCAAACACAGAAGCTGCCGCTGGCCGTCGATTTCCATGTGGACGAGTTTAGGGCCCGCACCGAGATCACCGTCTACGCGGCCGACCATCCCGGCCTCTTCATGAAGGTGGCGGGTGCGCTGGCGCTGAGCGGTGTCAGCATCGTCGACGCGCACATCTTCACGACGGCGGACGGCATGGCGCTGGACACGCTCGGCGTCCAGGACGCGGAGCGCCAGGCGGCGGTCGACGACGAGGCGCGCTTCGGCCGCATCGAGCGCAACATCCGCAAGGTCCTGCAGGGCGAGGTCTGGCTCGAGAAGGAGCTCGCCGGCCGCCGCTCCCTGCCACCCCGGACCGAGGTCTTCACGGTGGAGCCCCGGGTGCTCGTCAACAACCAGGCGAGCAGCACGCACAGCGTCATCGAGGTCAATGGCCGCGACCGCCCGGGCCTCCTCTTCGCCCTGGCCAAGGTCCTGAAGGAGCGCGGCCTCGTCATCCACAGCGCCCATATCAGCACCTATGGCGAGCGGGTCGTCGACGTCTTCTACGTCAAGGACGTGTTCGGCCTGAAGGTGGCGAGCCCGGCCAAGCTGAAGCGGCTCCGGAACGAGCTCGAGGCGGCGCTGGCGGAGCCGGCCGACAGGGCTTCCGGCAAATCGGGATGAACCACGCTTGAACATCGTCAAGGCGACGCTGACCGTGGGCTCGTTCACGGCGATCTCGCGCGTGCTGGGCTTCGTGCGCGATCTCCTGATCGCCGCCGTGCTCGGCGCCGGAGCCGCGGCGGACGCCTTCTTCGTCAGCTTCAAGCTCGCCAACCTGCTCCGCCGGCTGTTCGCCGAGGGCGCCTTCAACGCCGCCTTCGTCCCGCTCTTCGCCCGGGCGCTGGAGGGCGAGGGCGAGGAAGAGGCCCGGCGCTTCGCCGAGGAGGCGCTGGCGGTGATGACCGCCGTCCTGCTCGTCGTCGTCCTGGTCGCCGAGATCGCCATGCCCTGGCTGGTGCGGGGCCTGGCACCCGGCTTCGAGCCCGCTGGCGAGCGCTACGGCCTCGCCGTCGAGCTCAGCCGCATCACCTTCCCCTATCTCATGCTCATCTCGCTCGCCGCGCTCTTCAGCGGTGTTCTCAACTCGCTCGGCCGCTTCGCCGCCGCCGCCATCGCCCCCATCATCCTCAACGTGGTGCTGATCACCACACTGCTGCTGGCGAGCCTGCACCCGGCGACCCCGGCCCATGCCCTGGCCTGGGGGGTTTCCGTCGCCGGCGTGCTGCAGCTCGCCTGGGTGGCCGTTGCGGCGCGCCGCAACGGCATGGGTCTTAAGCTTCGCCGGCCACGGATGACCCCTCGCCTCAAGCGGCTCTTCCAGCTCATGCTGCCGGGGGCGATCGGCTCGGGCGTCTACCAGATCAACCTGATCGTCGACACATGGTTCGCCTCGCTCCTGCCGGTGGGGGCCGTCTCCTACCTCTTCTATGCCGACCGCCTGAACCAGCTGCCGCTCGGCATCATCGGCGTCGCCATCGGCACGGCGCTGCTGCCGATGCTCAGCCGCCAGCTCCGCGTCTCGGACTTCGCCAATGCATCGCGCACGCAGAACCGGGCGATCGAGATCGGCCTCCTCTTCACCCTGCCGGCGGCGGCCGGGCTGATCGTCCTGGCCGAGCCGATCATCGCCGTGCTCTTCGAGCGGGGTGCGTTCGGCCCGGCCGAGACGGCGGCCACGGCCGGGGCGCTCGTCGCCTTCTCGATCGGCCTGCCCGCCTATGTGCTGATCAAGGTCCTGGCGCCCGGCTTCTTCGCCCGCGAGGACACGGCGACACCGGTCAAGGTGGCGGCCCTTTGCCTCGTCGCCAACGTGCTCCTCATCCTCCTCCTGATCGGCCCGCTCCGCCATGTCGGCATCGCCTTGGCGACGGCCCTCTCGAACTGCCTCAACGTCGCCTGCCTCGCCTGGATCCTGCAGCGCAGGGGCCATCTGCACATCGACGAGCGGCTGCGCCGGATCGTGCCGCGGATCGTCGTCGCCACGGTCGCGATGGCGCTGATCCTCGTCGCCGCCCGCCTCGGGCTCGACTTCCTGCCCGCGGCCCTGCGCCTGATGGCGGCCATCGCGTCCGGCGGCCTCTGCTTCATCCTCGCCTGCCATTGGACAGGCGCCGCGGATTTCGCCGAGCTCAGGCGCATGGTCTCGCGCCGGCGGCCGGCAGCCGAGCCCGGCGCTTGACACTGCCTCACTGCCGTGGCTCCAAGCGGCTCCATGCTCGCTCGCAAGAGGTTGCCGTTTCGATGCCCAGCACGTCCAGGAACCGCATTTTCTCCGGCATCCAGCCGACGCACGGCATTCAGCTCGGCAACTATCTCGGCGCCATCCGCAACTGGGTGAAGCAGCAGGACCAGTTCGAGTGCATCTACTGCATCGTCGACCAGCACGCGCTGACGACGGTGCAGAACGCCGACGAGATGCGCCGCAACACGCGCGAGATGGGGGCGGCGCTGATCGCCTCCGGCATCGACCCGGCCCGTTCGGTGCTCTTCGTGCAGAGCCGGGTCGAGGCGCACAGCCGGCTCGCCTGGGTGCTGAATTGCGTGACACCCTTGGGCTGGGTCAACCGGATGACGCAGTTCAAGGAGAAGGCCGGCAAGCAGCGCGAGAACGCGCCGGTCGGGCTTTTCGTCTACCCGGTGCTGCAGGCGGCCGACATCCTGGCCTACCGGGCGACGCACGTGCCGGTCGGCGAGGACCAGAAGCAGCACCTCGAGCTCAGCCGCGACATCGCGGCCTCGTTCAACCGCCGCTTCGCCGAGGATTTCTTCCCGCTGCCGGAGCCGATGATCCAGGCCGAGGCGGCCAGGGTCATGTCGCTCAGGGACGGGACGAAGAAGATGAGCAAGTCGGATCCCTCGGACATGAGCCGGATCAATCTCACCGACGATGCCGACACCATCGCGAGCAAGATCAGGAAGGCCAAGTCCGACAGCATCCTCGGCATCAGCTACGATCCGGAGAACCGGCCCGAGGCGAGCAACCTGCTCACCATCTTCGCGGCTCTCTCCGATCGCGAGCGCGCCGACGTGGCGGCCGAGTACGAATCGGCGAGCTTCGCCAGCTTCAAGGAGCATCTGGCCGAGCTCTGCGTCGAGAAGCTGGCGCCGATCAATGCCGAGATGCGTGGCCTGCTCGCCAATCCGGACCATATCGACGCCGTGCTCGGCGACGGCTCGGCCCGGGCCGACGCCCTGGCCCGCCCGATTGTCGACGCGGCCTATGAAGCGGTGGGCTTTCGCTGACCGGCCCGCTTGCGATGCGGCGCCGGTGACGCCAAGTCTTGGCATGGCGAGACCGGCCGCCGCCGTGCCGGGACCGCCAGTCGACGACGCCGCGCACGCGCCCCCAGGGCCCCGAGGAGACGACGCATGTTCATCCAGACCGAAGTGACCCCCAACCCGGCGACCCTCAAGTTCCTGCCCGGCCGTCCCGTCATGACCGAAGGCGTGGTCGATTTCACCGAGGCGGCCAAGGCCGAGGCGGTCTCGCCTTTGGCGGCCAGGCTCTTCGCCGTCGACGGCGTGGCCGGCGTCTATCTCGGCGCCGACTTCATCTCGGTCACCAAGAATTCCGCCGACGACTGGTACATGATGAAGCCGGCGGTGCTCGGCGCCATCATGGAGCACTTCATGTCGGATGATCCGGTGCTGGCCGCCGGCGCCGACATCGACGACGACGTCAAGGTCGACGAGGCCGACGCCACGGTGAAGCAGATCAAGGAGCTGATCGACACGCGCGTCCGGCCCGCCGTGGCCCAGGACGGCGGCGACATCGTCTTCCAGGGCTTCGAGCGGGGCATCGTCTACCTGCACATGCGCGGCGCCTGCTCGGGCTGCCCGAGCTCGGTCGTGACCCTGAAGAACGGGATCGAGAACCTCCTCAAGTACTACGTGCCCGAGGTGGTCGAGGTGCGCTCCGTCTCCTGACGACGAAAGCGGGTCGTTGCGGCTCCTGGCCTTCGATACCGCCGGCGACGGCTGCTCGGCCGGGTGCTTCGCGGGCGCCGAGCCCGTGGCGTTCGCGCGGCATGCCGGCGCCAGCGGCCAGGCCGAGCGGCTCGTGCCGATGCTGGCGGCGGTGCTGGCCGATGCCGGCTGGGGCATGGAAGACCTCGAGGCGCTGGCGGTCACGATCGGGCCCGGCAGCTTCACCGGCATCAGGACGGGCCTCGCAGCCGCCCGCGGCCTGGCGCTGGTCCGCCGCCTGCCGGCCTGGCCGGTCACAACGCTGGCGGCGTTGGCGGCAGTGGCCGACGGTGCCGATGGCCTGCCGCTCGCCGTGGTGCTGGACGCCAGGCGCGGCCAGGTCTTCCTGCAGCGTTTCGACAGCAGTGGCGCTGCCCTCGACGAGTCCCTGATGCTGGCGCCCGAGCTGGCGGCGGCGCGGCTGCGCGAGCCCCACCATCTGGTCGGCAGTGGTGCCGTGGCCCTGCTGCGGCATTTGGACGCGACCGCCATGACCCTGGGCGACGCCGTGCTCGACGCGGTCGCGGTGGCCCGCGCCGCGGCGGCGGCCCGCGGGAGAGGCGAGGCACCGGTCCACGGGACGGCGCTGGCGCCGCTCTATCTGCGCGAGCCCGATGCCCGGCCGTCCGCCGGCCGGTCGCTGCTGCAGGCCTGAGCCATGCTGTCGTTCCATCAGGAGCCGCGGCTGACCATCAAGCCGGTGGGTGCCTTCGATCTCGGCCGGCTGGCGCGGCTCCACCGCCATTGCTTCGAGGAAGGCTGGAGCCGGTCCGACCTCGCCCATCTCCTGGCCCTGCCCGGCGGCTTCGGGCTGATCGCCCGGCGCGGCGGGACCTTTGTCGGGCTCGATGCGCTCAGGGGCGTCGGCTTCGCCCTCCTGCGCGTGGTCCGCGACGAGTGCGAGCTGCTGTCGCTGGGCGTCCTGCCGGCGCATCGGCGGCGCGGTGTCGCGGGCGAGCTGCTGCGGACCGCCATGCAGAGCTGCCTCGATGGCGGCGCGCAGTCGATGTTTCTCGAGGTGGCGATCGACAATCTCTCGGCGCAGGCCCTCTACGACCGGTTCGGCTTCGTCCGGGTCGGCACGCGACCTGACTATTACGCCCGGCCCGACGGCACGCGGATGCATGCCTACACCATGCGCTGCGATCTCGTCGCAGCACTCGGCAGCCGCGCGCCGCAACCACGCTGAGCCGGGCGCATTTCCTCATTCGGCCACGCGAATCACGAGCTCCCAGAGGTCGTCGGCAATCGCCTCCTCGACGATGATGCTGTGGCCGTGATCGAGCACCGCGCGCGGCACGTTGGCCAGCGGCTCGCCGCCACGCAGCCGCACCCGCAAGAGCTCGCCCGGCCGCATTGCTTCGAGCCTGATCTTGGTGCGGACAAACGTCATCGGGCAGGTCTCGCCCGAAATATCCAACTCTGCGTCTGCCTTCATTCCGCTACTTGTTCCCTTACTGCGCGGCTTCGACGGAAACTTCCACTTTTTCGCGAATCCCTCTTGCATCCCCGGCGGCAGAAAATATATTGCGGACACCGAAAGAATCTATGCTTGGGCGAAAGGGTTAACGAGGTATGTCGGACCAATTGAGTCAAAATGAGCTGCTGTCGCTGACTACGGAGATTGTGGCGTCGCACGTCTCGAACAACACCGTCGCCGTCAGCGACCTGCCGCAGCTCATCCGGCTCGTCTACACCGGCCTGGCCGAGCAGGGCCAGACGAAAGCCGAGGAGGAACCGGAAAAGCTCGTTCCGGCAGTGCCGATCAAGAAGTCGATACAGCCGGATCATCTGATCTGCCTGGAGGATGGCAAGAAGCTGAAGATGCTCAAGCGGCATCTCAAGACGCGCTACGACATGACGCCCGACGAGTATCGTCGGCGCTGGGGCCTGACCGACGACTATCCGATGGTCGCACCGGAATATGCCGAGCAACGCAGCAGCCTCGCCAAGAAGATCGGGCTCGGCACCAAGCCGCGGGCGCGGGGACGGAAGGCGGCCTCCTGAGCCCGGGTGGCCGTCTGCTCTCGGACGGAAGGTTGCGCGGATCGTTCAGGGTCCGGTGCTTTTCGCGGGATCGACGTGGGAAATGGCGGACGGGCGGCGGGGAGCGCCGCCCGTTTTGCCGTTCCGGCGCCGCCATGGTAATGAATTGTCAACGAACTGTCGCGACAGTATGGGAAGGAAGGCGGGTCCTGCTGGCAGGGCCCGCTGTCGAACAAACGCCGACGCCGAGGTGCATTGCTGAGAAGTAGCCAGGATACCGTGAGACTGCCGGCGACGAGTTCCGCCGGACGATCGGCCGGTTCGAGCAGCGGCCCGACGACCAGCGGGCCGGCGGTCGGCATGTGGTGCCAGCGACGCCCATGACATTCGGGCAAACCGCACCCGACACCGGCAAGGCCGCCCCGAAGAAGCTGTTCATCAAGACCTATGGCTGTCAGATGAACGTCTACGACAGCGACCGCTTGGCTGCATTGCTGGCGCGACACGGCTACGCGACCGTCCCGGAGGCCGCCGACGCCGATCTCGTCGTGCTGAATACCTGCCACATTCGCGAGAAGGCGGCCGAGAAGGTGTACTCGGAGCTGGGTCGTCTGCGCGTGATGCGCGACCAGCGCCGGTCCGAGACCGGCCGTCCCATGGCCCTCGTCGTCGCCGGCTGCGTCGCCCAGGCCGAAGGCGAGGCGATGCTCGGGCGGGCGCCGTTCGTCGATATCGTCGTCGGCCCGCAGGCCTATCACCGCCTGCCGGAGCTCCTGGCTCGCAGCACCCGCGAAGCCGGCGGCCAGATCGACACGGATTTCCCGCTCGAGAGCAAGTTCGACCTTTTGCCGCAAGGTCCTGAGGAATCCCCGGTTTCGGCCTTCCTCACCGTTCAGGAGGGCTGCGACAAGTTCTGCACGTTCTGCGTCGTGCCCTACACGCGGGGGGCGGAGAGCAGCCGGCCCGCCGCCGCCATCGTCGCCGAGGCGCGGCGACTGGTCGAGGGCGGGGCGCGCGAGCTGACCCTGCTCGGCCAGAACGTCAATGCCTATCACGGCGACGGTCCCGACGGGCGAAGCTGGAGCCTCGCCCGGCTGCTCCACGAGCTCGCCGGGATCGAGCGCCTGGAGCGGCTCCGCTACACGACCTCGCATCCCCGCGACATGACGGCGGACCTGATCGAGGCGCACGGCGCGCTGCCGCAGCTCATGCCGTTCCTCCATCTGCCGGTCCAGTCGGGCGCCGATCGGGTGCTGCAGGCGATGAACCGCGGCTATGGCCGCGACGACTATCTCCGGATCGTCGACGCCCTGCGCGATGTCCGGCCGGACATCGCCCTCTCCTCCGATTTCATCACCGGCTTCCCGGGCGAGACAGAGGAGGATTTCGAGGCGACCCTGGCGCTCGTCGAGCGGGTCGGCTTCGCCCAGGCCTTCTCGTTCAAGTACAGCCCGCGGCCGGGCACGCCCGGCGCCGCGATGACGAAGCAGGTGAAGGAGGCCGTGCGCGGCGAGCGCCTGAACCGGCTGCAGGCGCTGCTCGACGCCCAGGCCACGGCCTTCAACGAGGGAACCCTCGGCCGGACGCTGCCGGTGCTGCTCGAGCGGCCCGGCCGCCATCCCGGCCAGCTCGTCGGCCGCAGCCCGTATCTGCAGGCCGTGCATGTCGCCGCACCGGACGGGCTGCTCGGCCGGGTGGCCCGGGTCACCATTACCGGTTGCCATCGGCACAGCCTTGCCGGCCGCATGGAACCACACGGGCCGATCACAGCTTCAAACGGGATACCCGCGCAGCCAGAGGAGGTCGTCGCCTGACCACCATAGCCCCGCTCGCCGACTTCCAGAACTCGAGCCATCGGGTCAGCTTCGACGACAATGCCACCTGCGCCATGCTCTTCGGCCGGCACCACATGAACATCGCCCGCCTCGAGCAGCGGTTGCCGGTCAGCATCGTCACGCGCGGCAACGAGATCTTCATCCAGGGCGAGAGCGACGCCGACGTGCGGACGGCGGCCACTGTCCTAGAGCGGCTCTATGAGCAGCTGCAGGGCGGCCATTCGATCGATCGCGAGGATGTCGACGCGGCGCTGAGGATGGTCCAGGGCGACGTGGTGGATGCCGGCTTCGTCCGCGAGGTGCGGACCGATCGCCGCTCGATCATGCCGCGCTCGCCCAACCAGGCGGCCTATCTGCGGCTGCTCGAGCAGCGCGATCTCGTCTTCGCCCTCGGCCCCGCCGGCACCGGCAAGACCTATCTGGCGGTGGCCGCGGCGGTGTCCTTCATGCGCCAGCGCCGGGTCGAGCGGATCATTCTCTCGCGGCCGGCGGTCGAGGCCGGCGAGCGGCTCGGGTTCCTGCCGGGCGACCTGAAGGAGAAGGTCGACCCCTATCTCCGCCCGCTCTACGACGCGCTGCAGGACATGCTGCCAGACGGCAAGCTGCAGACGCGCATCGAGCAGGGCGAGATCGAGATCGCGCCGTTGGCCTTCATGCGCGGCCGGACGCTGAGCCACGCCTTCGTCATCCTCGACGAGGCGCAGAACACGACGCCGGCGCAGATGAAGATGTTCCTGACCCGTCTCGGGGAAGGCTCGCGCATGGTCGTGACCGGCGACCCGTCGCAGATCGATCTGCCGGCCGGCGCCCCCTCCGGCCTCGCCGACGCGGCCGCCCGCCTGCAGGGTATCCAGGAGATCGGCATGGTCGTCTTCGACAAGTCCGACGTCGTCCGCCATCCGCTGGTCACCCGGATCGTCGAGGCCTATGAGGACGAGCAGCCGGCTGCCGCCGGATGACCGGCCGCCAACCGACCGGTCAGCGATCGACCCATCATCAATCGAACCCACGAAAGAGCAGGAGCCGACAGGCGCCTGGGAAGGCGCCGAAGAACCGAAATGGACAGCGACAGTAGCCCATCTATCGAGGTGGCGGTCGGCAATGGCGCATGGCGCTCGGCCGTCACCGATCCCGAGGTCATCTGCCACCAGGCGGCCACCGCCGCCTTGCGAGCCGCGGCCGAGACCTACTTCTCAACCGGCGTGCCCGACCGCCTCGAGGTCAGCATCAGGCTGACCGACGACGCCGAGGTGCAGGCGCTCAACCGGACTTGGCGAGGTCAGGACAAGCCGACCAACGTCCTGTCCTTCGAGGGCGATGACCCCGGCCTCGTCGACCCCCGCACCCCTTCGGACGCGCCCTGGCTGCTCGGCGACGTGGTGCTCGCCTGCGAGACCGTGACGCGCGAGGCCGAGGCGGACGGCCGGCCGGTCGCGGCGCATCTCGCCCATCTCGTGGTGCATGGCGTCCTCCATCTGCTCGGCCACGATCACGAGGACGAGGTCGACGCCCTGACGATGGAGGGGCTGGAGAGCCGAATCGTCGAAGGGCTCGGCTATGCCGATCCGCATGGCGAGCCCGGGCTGCAGCCGGCGCCCCTCGCGGAGGCTCGGCCATGAGGCAGCTCGCCCGACGCCAGGACACCAGCCCGTCCATGCTCGAGGGGCTGCTGCGCCGGCTGCGCGAGCTGGCCAGCGGCGAGAGCAGCACGGGCGGCCTGCGCGAGACCCTCGAGGACCTGCTGGAGGAGGAGGATTCGGGCCCCGGTGCGGAGCAGTTCACGCCCGAGGAGCGGGAGCTGGTGCTCAACGCCTTGAGCTTCGGCGAGCTTCGGGTCGACGACGTCATGGTGCCGCGCGCCGATATCCGCGCCATCGAGATCAACACCGGTCTCGACGACGTCGTGGCGGCGATGCGCGAGGCCGGCCACTCGCGGCTGCTGGTCTTTCGCGACCGCCTCGACGACGTGGTCGGGCTCGTCCACATCAAGGATCTCCTGCCCTTCTGGGGCGACGGCGGCGATTTCGCGCTGAGCGCGGTCATGCGCCAGGTGCCGGTCGTCCCGCCATCGATGCGCGTGCTCGACCTGCTTCTGGAGATGCGCAAGAGCCACGCCCACATGGTGGCGGTGGTGGACGAGTTCGGCGGCACCGACGGGCTGGTGACCGTCGAGGATCTGGTGGTCGAGATCCTCGGCGAGATCCATGACGAGCACGCGCCGGACGAGCCGCCGCAGCTGGTCCATCGGGCCGATGGCAGCATCGAGGCCGATGGCCGGGTGGATCTCGAGGACCTCGAGGAGCAGCTCGGCCAGACATTGCTCGATGGCGACGAGCGCGACGAGGTCGACACCCTGGGCGGCCTGATCTTCACCCTGGTCGACCGGGTGCCCGATATCGGCGAATCGGTGCACCATCCGGTCGGGCTCACTTTCCACATCCTCGACGCCGATCCGCGGCGCATCAAGCGCGTGCGCATCGAGATCGTGGATCCGGAGGAACGCCAGCCGAGGCGCCTCGCCGGCGAGCTGCTCGGGCCGGGCGATTGAGCTCGGGCACGGCCGTGGCGGGTCGCGTCCCGGCCGCGGCGGCGGAGCGGCCGGCCCGGCTCTGGCTGACGCCGATTGCCGGCGCCGCACTGGCGCTCGCCCTGCCGCCTCTGGGCTTCCTGCCGGCGGCCCTGGCGCTTGGCCTGCTCTTCGTCCAGCTACAGGGCGCACGCGGCTACTGGCCGGCCTTCGCGCGGGCCTGGCTCTTCGGCTTCGGCTTCCATCTGGCCGGGCTCTACTGGGTCGGCATTGCCTTCCTCGCCGAGGCCGACCGGTTCGGCGCCCTGGCGGTGCCGGGCGTCGTCGCCCTGGCCGCCATCCTCGCCGTGATCGGCGCCATGCCACTCGCCCTCCTCGGCCCCCTGCGGCTGCGGCAGCCGATCGCCGCCGCCGCGGTGTTTGCCGGGCTCTGGTGCCTGGGCGAGCTCGCGCGTGGCCAGCATGGGGTGCAGTTCCCCTGGAACCCTCTGGCGCTGGCGCTGGCGGCGACCGACACCTCGCTGCAGGTCGTGGCGCTCGTCGGCACCACCGCCGGCGGCTTCCTCGTCGCCTGGCTCGCCGCACTCGTCGGCGTCGCCCTGACGGTGCGGGCGGCGCGCCGGACGGCGCTCGCCCTCTGCCTCGCCATGGTCGCGGGCCTCGCCGCCTTCGGCCTCTGGCGCCTGGCCAGCCACCCGCCGGGCCTTATGGCCGAACCGCCGGTCACGGTGCGGATCGTCCAGGCCAACATCGCCCAGCACCACAAATGGGATCCGGCGCTGCGCCGAAACTGGTTCGATCGGCATCTCGACCTCGCCCGGCAACCCATCCGGCCGGATGCGCCGGATCGGCCGGACATCGTCGTCTGGCCGGAGAGCTCGGTGCCCTATTCGCTGGACGCCGAGCCGGAGGTCCGCGGCCTCATCGGCGACGTCGTCCGGCCCGGGGGAGTCGTCATTCTCGGCTCCAACCATTTCGACGGCTCCGTCGAGCCGCCGATCCTGCACAACAGCGTCTACGCGCTCGCCGGCGACGGCGAGCTGCTCGGCCGCTACGACAAGGTGGACCTCGTGCCGTTCGGCGAGTTCCTGCCCATGCGGCCGCTCCTCGGCGCAGTCGGGCTCGAGGCGCTCGCCGTCGGCAGCATGGACTTCCAGGCAGGCCCGGGGCGCACCACCATGGCCCTGCCGGGCCTGCCGCCGGCGAGCCCGCTCGTCTGCTTCGAGGCCGCCTTTCCCGGCCGCGGCACCGACGGCTCCGGCCGTGCCCGGTGGATCGTCAACGTCACCAACGACGCCTGGTTCGGCATCTCGAGCGGGCCCTACCAGCACGCTGCCATGGCGCGGATGCGAGCGGTGGAGACCGGCCTGCCGCTGGTGCGGGCCGCCAATACGGGCATCTCGATGCTCACCGACCCCATGGGCCGCGTCCTGGACAGCCTGCCGCTCGGCACCACCGGCACCATCGACGCCAGCCTCCCCGCCGCCCTGCCCACCTCCCCGCCGATCACCCGGTGGCCCTGGCTCTCGTCGCTGCTGATGGGCCTCGCCTTGCTGGCGGCCGGCGCCGCCGAGCTTGCCGGCCGCAGGTCATCCCCTCGAGACAGGGACCATTGATCGCTGCAGCGCCCTGACAACGGGTGCCGGCAATCGCGTCGCCCGGCCATTTTGGCGCCTCCCGTGGCAGCACGTCGCCTCTCGGGGCTTGAACCACAGCCACTTCATCGGCAGAACACCGCCAACCCAGCCAGACGGACATCACCCCACATGGTCGCCAACGATTACCTCTTCACCAGCGAATCGGTCTCCGAAGGTCATCCGGACAAGGTCTGCGACCGGATCTCCGACGAGGTGGTGGACGCCTATCTCGCTGCCGAGCCGGAAGCCCGCGTCGCCTGCGAGACCCTGACCACGACCAACCGCATCGTGATCGCCGGCGAGGTGCGCGGGCCCGCCGGGCTGACCCACGACCACGTCCGCTGCATCGCCCGCGAGGCGGTGCGGGCGATCGGCTACGAGCAGGACGGGTTCCACTGGCGCGATGCCGCCGTGGATGTCTATCTGCACGAGCAGTCCAGCGACATCGCCATGGGCGTCGATGCCGGCGCCGACAAGGAAGAGGGTGCCGGCGACCAGGGCATCATGTTCGGCTTCGCCTGCGACGAGACGCCGGACCTGATGCCGGCGCCGATCCTCTACGCCCACCAGATCCTGCGACTGATGGCGGAGGCGCGCCATGCGGGCCAGACGCCCGAGCTCGCCCCCGACGCCAAGAGCCAGGTGACGCTGCGCTATGCCGGCGGGCGGCCGATCGCCTGCACCTCGCTCGTCGTCTCGACCCAGCACAAGGCCTCGGCCGGCCGCGAGCAGGTGCGCGAGATCGTCCGCGGCTTCGCCAAGCAGGTGCTGCCCGAGGGCTGGATGCCGGCCGAGGACGAGTTCTACGTCAATCCCACGGGCCAGTTCGTCATCGGCGGGCCGGACGGCGACGCCGGCCTCACGGGCCGCAAGATCATCGTCGACACCTATGGCGGGGCGGCGCCGCATGGCGGCGGCGCCTTCTCCGGCAAGGACCCGACCAAGGTCGACCGGTCGGCCGCCTACGCGGCCCGCTACCTCGCGAAGAACGTGGTGGCAGGCGGGCTCGCCAGGCGCTGCCTGATCCAGCTCTCCTATGCCATCGGCATCGCCAAGCCGCTCTCGATCTATGTGGACACGCAGGGCACGGGCGAGGTCGACGAGGCGCGCCTCGCCGACCTGATGATGGATCTCGACCTCAGCCCGCGCGGCATCCGTCGCCGGCTGCAGCTCAACCGGCCGATCTACGCGCGCACCTCGGCCTATGGCCATTTCGGCCGGCAGCCCACCGCCGATGGCGGCTTCTCCTGGGAGCAGACCGATCTCGCCGACGAGCTCAAGCGCGCCTTCAACTGATCCGACGGCCGAGCCGCCAAGGCGGCAGCGGGTTCTCTATGGGCGGCGGAGCGGCCCGGGCCTGCGTCCGGGCCAGCGCGAGCGGCTGGACCGGCTGCTGCCGCGGCTCGCCATCGACCTGCCGGCCGCCGGCGCGCTCGATCCGGCGAGCCTGTTCACGCCGCCGCGCCAAAGGGTCTGGCTGGAGATCGGCTTCGGCGGCGGCGAGCACCTCGCGGCACAGGCGGCCGCCAACCCGACCGTCGGCCTGATCGGCGTCGAGCCTTTCGTCGACGGCGTGGCGCGCCTCCTGGCCCAGGTCGAGGAGCGGCAGCTCCACAATGTTCGCCTGCTCGTGGACGACGCGCGGCTGCTGCTCGACCGTCTGCCGGAGGCGTCGATCGAGCGGCTCTTCGTCCTCTTCGCCGATCCCTGGCCGAAGAAGCGGCACTGGAAGCGGCGGATCGTGAATGCCGAGACGGTGGCGCGCTTCGCCGACCTTCTGGTCGACGATGGCGAGCTCCGGGTCGCCACGGACGATCCGGGCTACCGCCGCTGGATGCTCGCCTGCCTGCTCGGCGAGCAGCGGCTCGACTGGTGCGTGCGCGGCCCCGAGGACTGGCGCGACCGCCCGCCGGACTGGCCGCCGACGCGCTACGAGAAGAAGGCCCTGGCGGCCGGCCGCCGGCCGGTCTTTCTGCGGTTCCGCCGCAAGTCGCGCACCGCAGAGCTTGCAACATCGGCCGAATGATCCCATAACCCGGATAGATCTCGGCTTGGGAAAGCAGAGTGGGTTTCGGCCCGCTCTTTTTTGTTTTGGCGCCAGATTCCCGCACCGCAGGCGTCGAGCCGAGGTCTTGCGACAAGTTGACAGGGTTTTTGCACGGACCGAATGACGACGGCACACGAAGGATCAAGGATCGAGCCCCTCGCCGCGCTGCTGGCGCCGACGCTGCACGATCTGGGCTTCGATCTGGTGCAGGTGCGGCTGATCGGCGGGCAGCGGCGGACGTTGCAGGTGATGGCCGAGCCCCTGGACCGGGGCGTCACGATGACGGTCGAGCATTGCGCCGACATCAGCCAGGCCGTGTCGGCGGTGCTCGACGTGGCCGACCCGATCGCCGGCGCCTATGTGCTCGAGGTGTCGTCGCCGGGCCTGGATCGACCGCTGGTCCGGCTCGACGACTTCGCGCGCTTTGCCGGTGACGAGGTGCGGCTCGAGGTCGAGCCGCCTCTGGACGGCCGCAAGCGGTGGCGCGGCCGGCTCGAGGGTGTCGCCGGCGAGGACGTGCTCTTGACTGTCGATGGGCTGACCCGGCGGGTGCCGTACCCGACCATCAGGAAGGCCAAGCTGGTATTGACCGACGCGCTCGTGGCGGCCGCCCTCAAGGGTGGCGCCGGGCAGGAGGCGAGGGAGTAGGCGATGGAACTCAGCACCGCATTGGGACGGGCCGAGCTGTTGCGGGTCGCCGAGACGGTGGCCCAGGAGAAGGGGATCGACACCGCCGAGGTGATCGACGCCCTGGAGCAGGCCGTGCAGACCGCCGCCCGCCGCAAGTACGGGCTCGAGCACGACATCATCGCCGAGATCGATCGCAAGACCGGCGAGATCAGGCTGTTCCGGCAGCTCGAGGTGGCCGAGGTCGTCGAGGACTACGCCAAGCAGCTCAGCCTCGACGAGGCGCGCGACCGCAACCCGGCGGCCCAGCCCGGCGACCTCATTCTCGATGCCTTGCCGCCGATCGATCTCGGCCGCATCGCAGCACAGAGCGCCAAGCAGGTCATCGTCCAGAAGGTGCGCGACGCCGAGCGCGAGCGCCAGTTCGACGAGTTCAAGGACCGGATCGGCGAGATCGTCATCGGCGAGGTCAAGCGCACCGAGCACGGCAACGTCCTGGTCGATCTCGGCCGGGCCGAGGCGATCGTGCGCCGCGACGACCTGATCCCGCGCGAGAGCTTCAGGAACAAGGACCGGATCAGGGCCTATCTCTACGACGTGCGGCACGAGACCCGCGGCCCGCAGATCTTCCTGTCCCGGACGCACCCGCAGTTCATGGCGAAGCTCTTCGAGCAGGAAGTGCCCGAGATCTACGACAGCATCATCGAGATCAAGTCGGTCGCCCGCGATCCCGGGAGCCGGGCCAAGATCGCGGTGATCTCGAAGGACAGCAGCATCGACCCGGTCGGCGCCTGCGTCGGCATGCGCGGCAGCCGCGTCCAGGCGGTCGTGCAGGAGCTGGCGGGCGAGAAGGTCGACATCATTCCCTGGTCGCCCGACCCCGCGACCTTCGTCGTCAATGCGCTGGCCCCGGCCGAGGTGAGCAAGGTCGTGCTCGATCCGGAAGCCAATCGCATCGAGGTCATCGTTCCCGACCACATGCAGCACATCGCCATCGGCCGCCGCGGCCAGAACGTGCGGCTCGCCTCGCAGCTCACCG
The DNA here is from genome assembly GCA_020638495.1 of Geminicoccaceae bacterium. GTDB lineage: Bacteria > Pseudomonadota > Alphaproteobacteria > Geminicoccales > Geminicoccaceae > SLRI01. Next base: position 163,651 of record JACKIN010000003.1, read on the forward strand.
GCTGGGACATCGACATCGTCTCCGAGGGCGAGGATTCCGAGCGGCGCAACCGCGAGTTCCGCGAGGCCACCGAGCTGTTCATCGAGAGCCTGAACGTCGAGGAGGTGATCGCCCAGCTGCTCGCCACCGAAGGCTTCGCCAATGTCGAGGACGTGGCCTACAGCGAGACGGACGAGCTGGCCGCCATCGAGGGCTTCGACGAGGAGATCGCCGAGGCGCTCAAGGAGCGGGCCGCCGCGTTCCTCGAGGAGCGCGAGCAGGAAATGAACGCCGAGGCCGACGAGCTCGGCATCGGCGAGGACCTGCGCGCCTTCACCCTGATCGATCTCAAGACGGTCGTGGCCCTCGGTCGCCAGGGGGTGAAGAGCCTCGAGGACTTCGCCGATCTCGCCACCGACGAGCTGGTCGAGATGCTCGCCGCCGAGGCGCCGATCGACGAGGTGACGGCCGCCGATCTCATCCTCCAGGCCCGCCTGGTGCTGGGCTGGATCGAGCCGGAGCCGGAGCCCGAAGAGCTGCTCGAGGCGGCGGACGCGACCCCGGACGATGGCACGGCGGAGACCACACACTGACCGTGATGCTCGCCACCGCCCCGACCGACAGCCCGACGGGCGGCGCCCTTCCGGCCCCGCCCCGGCGGCGCGACATCGTCAGCCGCGAAAGCGGCGACCGGTCGCGCATGCTGCGCTTCGTCGTCGATCCCGAGCGGCGCCTCGTGCCCGATCTGGCGGCCCGTCTGCCGGGCCGCGGCATCTGGGTCATCGCCGACCGGGAAAGCCTCGCCCAGGCGGTGAAGAAGCGGCTGTTCGACAGGCAGGCCGGCGGCCCGGTGGTCGTGCCGGAGGATCTGGGCGGGCTGGTCGAGCGTCTCCTGGTGCTGCGGGCCTGCGACACGCTCGGGCTCGGCCGGCGAGCCGGCGAGGTCGTGCAGGGCTTCGACCAGGTGGCGGCGGTCCTTGCCGGCAAGGACCAGGGTGTGCTGGTCGAGGCCAGCGACGCAGCCGTGCACGGTGCCCGCAAGCTGCGCGCGCGGCAGGGCGACGGGCCGCTCGTCGCCTGCCTCACGCGGGCCGAGATCGGTCGAGCGCTCGGTCGCGATGCGGTCGTGCATGCCTGGATGAGACAAGGTACACTAGCGACGCGTCTGCTCGAGGAGGCGACGAGGCTCGAGGGCTTCCGTCACCGGCAGCAGGCCGGGCCCAGCGCTGCGGGCCCCGCCGACGCGGACGATCAGCAAGGGACATCGAGAGCAAGATGAGCGACGCCAAAGGGCAGGATCGAAACACGCGGATCGAGCTCGGCAAGGGCTCGGCCGGCGGTCGCCTCGAGCTCAAGAAAGCCGGTGAGCAGGGAACGGTTCGCCAGAGCTTCAGCCATGGCCGCAGCAAGGCGGTCGCCGTCGAGGTGAAGCGGCGGCGCGGTGCCACGGCACCCGCCGCCACGCCTCGTCCAGCCGCGACAGCGCCGGCGGAAGGTCAGTCGACCGCAGCGCCGGCCCCCAGGCCGGTCGCCGCCCCGACGCGGCCGCCGGCCGAAGCGCTCCGCCAGCAGCGCGCGGTGACCGAGGCGCGCGGCTCACGCAGCGGGCGCGGCCCGATGGTGCTGCCGACGCTGACCGAGGACGAGAAGCGCTCGCGCCTGCGGGCCCTCGCCGAATCGAAGAAGATCGAGGAGGAAGCCCGCGCCCGCGCCGCCGAGAACGCGCGCCGCGCCGCCGACGAGGCGGCCCGGCGCAAGGCGGACGAGGACGCCGCGGCCCAGCGCAAGGCCGAGGAAGAATCCAGGCGGAAGGTCGAGGAGGAGGCGCGCAAGCGCGCCGAGGAGCAGGCCGCACGCCTCGTGGCCGACGAGGAGAAGCGGCGGGCGGCCGCGGAAGCGCAGGCGACCAACCAGGCTGCGGCACCGGCGGTGCTGGACGCGGATGGCGAGCTGCGGGCACCCGAGGAAAGCAAGCGGGGGGCCAAGGCTGCCCGTCAGCTGCCGGTCGGCGAGGACGAGGAAGGTCGCGGCAAGGGCGGCAAGGGCGATCGCCGCAACACGCTCCGGCGGACCGAGCGCGACACCCGGCGCAACGACAAGCGGCTCATCCTCACCACCGACGAGGAGGCCGAGGAGATCGAACGGACCCGCAGCCTCGCGGCGCTCAAGCGCCAGCGCGAGCGCGAGCGGCGTCAGCAATCGTCCGGCGGCACCGAGCCGGCAGTCCGGGAGGTCGTGGTGCCGGAAATGATTACCGTCCAGGAGCTCGCCTCGCGCATGGCGGTGCGCGGTGCCGAGGTGGTCAAGGTCCTGATGCGCAGTGGCATCATGGTGACCATCAACCAGACGATCGACGCCGACACCGCCGAGCTGGTGCTCTCCGAGTTCGGCCAGGCGGCACGGCGGGTCAGCGAGAGCGACGTCGAGATCGGCCTCGAGGGTGCCGAGGACGACGCCACCAAGCTGCAGCCGCGGGCCCCGGTGGTCACGGTCATGGGCCATGTCGACCACGGCAAGACCTCGCTGCTCGACGCGCTGCGCCAGACCGATGTGGTGGCCGGCGAGGCCGGCGGCATCACCCAGCATATCGGCGCCTATCAGGTGACGGTGGGCAACGGTGCCAGGGTGACCTTCATCGACACGCCGGGTCACGCCGCCTTCACGGCAATGCGCGCGCGCGGCGCCTCGATCACCGACATCGTCGTCCTGGTCGTGGCCGCCGATGACGGCGTCATGCCGCAGACGATCGAGGCCATCCGCCACGCCAAGGCGGCGAAGGTGCCGATCGTCGTTGCCGTCAACAAGATCGACAAGCCCGAGGCCAATCCCGATCGCGTCAAGCAGGAGCTCTTGAGCCACGACGTCGTGGTCGAGGATTTCGGCGGCGACGTGCTGTGCGTGCCGGTGAGCGCCTTGCAGAAGCAGGGTCTCGACAAGCTGGTCGAGCAGCTCCAGCTGCAGGCCGAGCTGCTCGAGCTCAAGGCCAATCCCGACCGCGAGGCCAGGGGTGCGGTCGTCGAGGCGCGGCTCGATCGGGGTCGCGGCGTGGTGGCCACGGTGCTCGTCCAGAACGGCACGCTTAACCAGGGCGACATCGTCGTCGCCGGTGCCTCCTGGGGTCGTGTCCGCTCGATGAGCGACGACCGCGGCGAGACGATCAAGTCGGCCGGGCCGTCCGTGCCCGTCGAGATCCAGGGTCTCGACGACGTGCCCGAGGCCGGCGACCAGTTCGTCGTCGTCGAGAACGAGAAGCGAGCCCGCGATATCGCCGACTACCGCAGCCGCAAGCAGCGCGAGCAGCAGCAGCTCAAGGCATCGCCGGCGCGCAGCTCGCTCGAGGAGATGTTCTCGCAGCTCAAGGCTGGCGAGATCCAGAGCCTGCCCGTCGTGGTCAAGTCGGACGTGCACGGCTCGCTCGAGGCGATCCAGGCCGGCCTCGAGAAGATCGGCAACGAGGAGGCCAATGTCCGCGTGCTCTATGGCGGCGTAGGCGGCATCACCGAAAGCGACGTCACGCTGGCGCAGGCCTCGCAGGCGGTGGTCATCGGCTTCAATGTCCGCGCCAACGCCCAGGCCCGCGATCTCGCCAAGCGCGAGGGGATCGAGATCCGCTACTACTCGATCATCTACGAGCTGCTCGACGAGATGAAGGGCCTGCTCGAGGGGATGCTCGCACCCGAGGCCAGGGAAAACATCCTCGGCCATGCCGAGATCCGCGAGGTCTTCAGCGTCAGCAAGGTCGGCAAGGTGGCCGGCTGCCGGGTCGTCGACGGGCTCATCCGGCGCGGCAGCCGGGCCAGGCTGCTGCGCGACGACGTGGTCGTCTTCGACGGCCAGCTCGGCTCGCTCAAGCGCTTCAAGGACGATGTCCGCGAGGTGCGCGAGGGCTTCGAGTGCGGCATGTCGATCGAGGGCTACAACGACATCCGTCAGGGTGACCTGATCGAGGTCTACGAGGTGCAGGAGGTGGCGCGCACGCTCTAGGACGAAGCTGTCCAGGGTCGGTGCGGCGTTCGCCCGCAAGGTCTTTTGTCATGTCCAGGGATCGATCCGGCGCTGCGCCGTCGCAGCGCCAACTCAGGGTCGGCGAGCAGATGCGTCATCTGCTCGCCGGGCACCTCATGCGCGGCGATCTGCACGATCGCCATCTCGAGACGGTGAGCGTCACCGTTTCCGAGGTCAGGATGAGCCGCGATCTTCGCCACGCGCAGGTGTTCGTCGCCGAGCTCGGCCGCGACGTTCAGCCCCGCACGCTCGAAGCCCTGAACCGGCTGGCCCCGGTCCTCGGCGGCCGGCTGGCGCGCGAGATGAACCTCAAATACGCGCCGCGCCTGCGCTTCGAGGCGGATCTGAGCTACAGCCACGCGGCCCATATCGACGACCTCCTGCGCACCGGGCTCGCGGCGCATGCGCCAGCCGCGGACGATGCCGGCGACGAGGGTGCCGCGGCCTCCGGCAAGTCGGGCGGAGCCGGCGACGAATGAGCCGGCGACGTCACAAGGGCAAGCGCATCGACGGCTGGCTGATCATCGACAAGCCGTCCGGCATGACCTCGACCCACGTGGTCAATCGGGTCAAGCGCCTGACCGACGCCGCCAAGGCCGGCCATGGCGGCACGCTCGACCCGCTCGCCACGGGCGTTTTGCCGCTGGCCCTCGGCGAGGCGACCAAGACCGTCATGTATGTCATGGATGCGCCCAAGCGCTACCGGTTCACGGTCCGCTTCGGTGCCGCGACCAACACCGACGACAGCGAGGGCGAGGTCATCGGGACGTCCGGGGAGCGACCCACCGATGCCGCGATCGCCCTGGCCCTGAAGGCCTTCGAGGGCCGGATCATGCAGCGGCCGCCGGATTTCGCGGCGGTGAAGGTGGCGGGCGAGCGCGCCTACGACCTGGCGCGTCGCGGCGAGGCGCTCGACCTGCCGCCACGCGAGGTCCACTTCATCGAGCTCCGCATGATCGAGCGGCCCGACGTCGACCATGCCGTCTTCGAGGCCCGTTGCGGCAAGGGGGCCTATATCCGGGCCCTGGCGCGCGACCTCGGCCAGGCGCTGGGCTGCCTCGGCCACGTCACGGCGCTGCGCCGGCTCGAGGTGGGGGCGTTCACCGCGGACGCTGCAATCGATCTCGACACGCTTGTCGAAATCGTCCAAGATGATAGCCTACCGCAAGCATTGGTTTCGGTTTCGACGGCGCTGGCCGACATCCCGGCGCTCGCCGTGACCGAGCCACAGGCGGCGCGGCTCCGCTCCGGTCACCCCATCCAGATCGTGCCCCGCCTCGTCGTCGGCGAGGTGGTGGAAGGTGGGACCATCCAGGCGGTCCGGGAGGGCGAGGTCGTCGCTCTCGGACGGCTGGTGGATGGCGAGCTGAGCCCGCTGCGCGTTTTCAACCGTTGAGCAGGCCCCGCGCCTCGCCTTCCAGAAGGACCAGACGATGTCGATCACGCAGGAGCGCAAGCTCGAGCTCATCAAGTCCTATGCCGTGAAGGACGGCGACACCGGCTCGCCGGAGGTGCAGTGCGCCATCCTCAGCGAGCGCATCGGCAACCTGACCGAGCACCTCAAGGCGCATCAGAAGGACTTCGCGTCGAGGCGCGGTCTTTTGATGATGGTCGGCCAGCGGCGCCGCCTGCTCGACTACCTGAACCGCAGCGACGGTGATCGCTACCGGCAGCTCATCGAGCGGCTCGGCCTGCGTCGTTGAATGCAGGAACGGGCAGCCTCGACGGCCGCCATTGAAGACGGGCCGGTCCGATCTGGTGTCGGACCGGTCGCCTGCCGTTGCAGGCACATGAAAGGCTAAGTGAATGTTCAAGACGACCATCAAGGAAATGGACTGGCACGGGCGCCGCTTGCGTCTGGAAAGCGGCCGCATCGCCCGCCAGGCCGATGGCGCCGTGCTGGCGCAGCTCGGCGAGACCGTCGTGCTCGCCACGGCCGTCGGCGCCAGGTCGATCAAGCCCGGCCAGGATTTCTTCCCGCTCACGGTCAACTACCAGGAGAAGGCGTTCGCCGCCGGCAAGATTCCTGGCGGCTTCTTCAAGCGCGAGGGGCGGCCGACCGAGAAGGAGACGCTGACCTCGCGGCTGATCGACCGCCCGATTCGCCCGCTCTTCCCGGCCGGCTTCAAGAACGAGACGCAGATCGTCGTCACCGTCCTCGCCCATGACGGCGAGAACGACCCCGACATGCTCGGCATGGTCGCCGCCAGCGCCGCGCTGACGATCAGCGGCCTGCCCTTCCTCGGCCCGATCGGCGCCTGCCGCGTCGGCCACATCAACGGCCAGTTCGTGGTCAACCCGACGATCGAGGAGCTCAAGGGGAGCGCTCTCGACCTCGTCGTGGCCGGCACGCGCGACGCGGTGATGATGGTGGAATCCGAGGCGAAGGAGCTGCCCGAGGCGACGATGCTCGATGCCGTGATGCACGGGCACCGGGCGTTCCAGCCGGTCATCGACCTGATCATCGAGCTCGCCATGGCCTGCGCCAAGGAGCCCTGGTCGCTCGGCGAGTCGGGCGAGTCCGATCTTTTCGCCCGCCTGCAGGGCGAGTTCGAGGCGCCGCTGCGCGAGGCCTATGCGGAGCGTGTCAAGCAGACCCGCGTCGAGAAGGTCGGGCTCGTGAAGAAGGCGGCGGTCGAGGCCTTTGCCGCCAGCAGCGACGACCCGAATGCGAAGCAGGTGGTTTCCGAGACCTTCAAGAAGCTCGAGAGCCACATCGTCCGCAACGGCATTCTCGACACCGGCGAGCGGATCGACGGCCGCGACCTGCGCACCGTCCGGCCGATCGTGGCCGAGGTGGGCGTGCTGCCGCGGGTGCACGGCTCGGCCCTCTTCACGCGCGGCGAGACCCAGGCCCTGGTGGTGGCGACGCTCGGCACCGGCCAGGACGAGCAGATGATCGACGCGCTCGAGGGCGACAGCCGGCAGCACTTCATGCTGCACTACAACTTCCCGCCCTACTCGGTGGGCGAGGCCGGCCGCATGGGCACGCCCGGCCGCCGCGAGATCGGCCACGGCAAGCTCGCCTGGCGCGCCACCCGCCCGCTCCTGCCGGCCAAGGATGTCTTCCCCTACACCATCCGGGTCGTCTCCGAGGTCACCGAGTCGAACGGCTCGAGCTCGATGGCGACGGTCTGCGGCACGTCGCTCGCCCTGATGGACGCCGGCGTGCCCCTGCCGCGGCCGGTCGCCGGCATCGCCATGGGCCTGATCAAGGAGGGCGAGCGTTTCGCGGTGCTCTCCGACATCCTCGGCGACGAGGATCATCTGGGCGACATGGACTTCAAGGTGGCCGGCACGGAGGTCGGCGTGACCTCGCTGCAGATGGACATCAAGATCGCCGGGATCACCGAGGAGATCATGCAGATCGCCCTCGACCAGGCGCGGGATGGTCGGATCCACATCCTCGGCGAGATGGCCGGCTGCATGGGCATGCCGCGGCCGGAGCTGCGCGATTCCGTGCCACGGATCACGACGCTCAACATCCCGACCGACAAGATCGGTGCCGTGATCGGCCCGGGCGGCAAGATGATCCGCGAGATCTGCGAGAGCACCGGCGCCAAGATCGACATCAACGACGAGGGCCTAGTCAAGGTCGCCTCCAGCGACGCCATGGCGGCGCAGCGGGCGGTGGACTGGATCCGCGGCCTGACGGCGAGCCCGGAGATCGGTCACGTCTATACCGGCAAGGTGATCAAGATCGTCGATTTCGGCGCCTTCATCTCCTTCCTCGGCAGCAAGGACGGCCTCTGCCACATCTCCGAGCTCGCCAACGAGCGCGTCGCCAGCGTCGGCGACGTGGTCAAGGAAGGCGATACGGTGAAGGTTCAGGTGCTGGCGGTCGACGATCGTGGCAAGATCAAGCTCAGCATGCGCTCGGTCGATCAGGAGACGGGCGACGTGATCGAGGTCGAGCGCAAGCCGCGCCCGGAACGGGAAGGTGGCGAGCGTGGTGGCCGCGGCGAGCGCGATGGCGGTCGCCGTCGCGAGCGGGCCGGCTGAGCGGCCCGCCCCGCGCCGGCACAAGCAGCAGGGAGACCGGCATGAGCTTCGTCAGTCCGCTCGTGGTGGCCGGACATGAAGTCTGGCCACTGGTCGAAGGTGGCAAGGGTGTGGCGGTCAGCAATGGCCGCAGCGCGGGCGCCTGGGCGGCGGCCGGCGGCGTCGGCACGTTCTCGGCGGTCAACGCCGACGTGCTCGACGCCAATGGCGACTACGTGCCGCTGGTCTTCAAGGGCCGCGACCGCCGCGAGCGGCACGAGGAGCTGATCGACTACTCGATCCGCGGTGCGGTCTGCCAGGCGCGCGTGGCGCACGAGACCCAGGGCGGCGAAGGCCGCCTGCACATGAACGTGCTCTGGGAGATGGGCGGCTGCGAGCGCGTGCTGCACGGCGTGCTGCAGCAGGCCAAGGGGCTGGTGCACGGCGTCACCTGCGGCGCCGGCATGCCCTACCGGCTGGGCGAGATCTGCGCCAGCTACGGCGTCCACTACTACCCGATCATCTCCTCGGCGCGGGCCTTCAACGCGCTCTGGAAGCGCGCCTACGGCAAGGTCGCCGACTGGCTCGGTGCCGTGGTCTACGAGGACCCGTGGCGCGCCGGCGGCCACAACGGTCTCTCCAACAGCGAGGACCCGACGCGCCCCGAGGACCCCTACCCGCGCGTGCTCGAGCTCCGCAAGCTGATGCGCGGCATGGGTCTCGGCGACGTGCCGATCATCATGGCGGGCGGCGTCTGGCACCTGAAGGACTGGAAGAGCTGGATCGGCAACAAGGAGCTCGGTCCCATCGCCTTCCAGTTCGGCACGCGGCCGCTCCTGACCCAGGAGAGCCCGATCCCGAACGGCTGGAAGAAGCGGCTGCTCGGCCTCCTGCCCGACGACGTCCTGCTGCACCGCTTCAGCCCGACCGGGTTCTATTCCTCGGCGGTGAAGAACCGCTTCCTCGAGGAGCTGGTCGAGCGCTCCGATCGCCAGGTGGCGATCAGCGACGAGGCCGATCCGGCGAGCGAGCGCACGGCGTTCTTCGCCTATGGCCGGGGCGGGCGCGGCGTCTATGTGACCGAGGCCGATCTGCTGCGCATCCAGGGCTGGCTGTCCCAGGGCTACAGCCAGCCGATGCGCACGCCGGACAGCACGCTGATCTTCGTGACGCCCGAGGGTGCCCGCCAGATCCGGCGCGACCAGGCCGACTGCATGGGCTGCCTCAGCCACTGCGCCTTCAGCAACTGGAAGGACCGGGACGACTTCTCCACCCACCGCCCGGTGGACCCGCGCTCCTTCTGCATCCAGAAGACCCTGCAGGACATCGCGCATGGTCGCGGCGAGCACGAGGACCAGCTCATGTTCGCCGGGCACAACGTCTACAAGTTCCGGGAAGACCCCTTCTACGCCAACGGCTTCGTGCCGACCGTGCGGCAATTGGTGCAGCGCATCCTGACTGGCCACTGATGCCGGCCGCTTGACCGGCCACGCATAACGGACCAGATAAGTCCGGTATGGGAATTGAAGCGCCAGAGGACGTGGGTTTCGACCGATGAGATCTTACGCGGAAGCGATGCGGCGTTTGAAGGACTCGGGCTTGCGGCCGACCCGGCAGCGCCTGTCCCTGCTCGGCATGCTGATCGAGACCGCCCCTCGGCACGTGACCGCCGAAGAGCTGTTCCAGGAGGCCCGGCAGGCAGGGATCCCGGTTTCGCTCGCGACGGTCTACAACACGCTCAACCAGTTCACCCAGGCGGGCCTCATGGGCGAGGTCGTGGTCGGCTCGGGCCAGTCCTATTTCGACACCGACCCCAGCTCGCATGTCCATTATTTCGACAAGTCGACGGGCGAGATCTACGACATTCCGCGCGACGTGGTGACGATCACCGACCTGCCCGAGCCGCCGCCGGGCAAGGTCATCGACCGGGTCGACGTCGTGGTGCGGATCAAGAACGTGTGCAAGGCCGACGCCCCCGGCGACTGAGCCACCGCTCCGGCCCGTCCCTCGGGCCTGTCCTGTTTCCGCCTGCCTGCCCTGGTCATTTGACCATCACGCTTGCATGGTCGAAAGCGCCCGGTGCATGATCCCCCGACAGGGAGAAGGAGCGGAACGATGCGAACCAGGAACTTGCTTGCAGTGATGGCCGCCATGGCGCTGGCCGGCACGAGCACCACGGCGATGGCGGCGACGCAGATCCAGTGGTGGCATGCCATGGGCGGGGCCAATGGCGAGCGGGTCGAGAAGATCGCCGCCGATTTCAACGCCAGCCAGGACGCGTACGAGGTCATCCCGACCTTCAAGGGCTCGTATGCCGAGACCATGACGGCCGCGATCGCCGCCTTCCGGGCGCAGGAGCAGCCGCACATCGTCCAGGTGTTCGAGGTCGGCACCGCGACCATGATGGGCGCCAAGGGCGCCATCTACCCGGTCTACCAGCTCATGGCCGATGCCGGCGAGCCATTCGATCCGGACGCCTTCCTGCCGGCCGTCGCCGGCTACTACACGACCACCGACGGCGAGATGCTGTCGATGCCGTTCAACAGCTCGACGCCAGTCTTCTGGTACAACAAGGACGCCTTCGAGAAGGCGGGTCTGGATCCGGAAGCGCCGCCCGCCACCTGGCCCGAGTTCGAGGAGGCCGCCAAGGCGCTGCAGGCCGCCGGCTATCCCTGCGGCTTCACGACGGCCTGGGAGAGCTGGATCCACGTCGAGAATTTCTCGGCCTGGCACAACCTGCCGATCGGCACGCTCTCGAACGGCTTCGGCGGGCTGGATACCGAGCTCGTGGTCAACCAGACGCCGGTGGTCGATCATATCGCCAAGATGGGCGAGTGGCAGAAGTCGAAGATCTTCGACTATGGCGGCCGCACCAACCAGGCCGCACCCAAGTTCTACAACCAGGAATGCGCCGTCTACACCGAGAGCTCGGCCGGCTACGCGGGCATCAAGGCCAACGTCAAGGATTTCGAGTTCGGCATCGGCATGCTGCCCTACTGGCCGGACATCGAGGGAGCCCCGCAGAACTCGATCATCGGGGGCGCCTCGCTCTGGGTGCTGCAGGGCCATGACGCGGCAGAGTACGAGGGCGTGGCGAAGTTCTTCACCTACCTCTCCTCGCCCGAGGTCCAGGCCTGGTACCACCAGGAGACGGGCTACCTGCCGATCACCACGGCGGCCTACGAGCTGAGCCAGGAGCAAGGGTTCTACGAGCGGAACCCCGGCGCCGACGTCGCCATCCGGCAGATCACGCTGAACCCGCCGACCGAGAACTCGAAGGGTCTGCGCTTCGGCAACTTCGTGCAGATCCGCGACATCGTCGCCGAGGAGCTTGAGCGGGTCTGGGCCGGCGACGCGACGGCGCAGGAGGCGCTCGACGAGGTGGTCAGGCGCGGCAACGAGCTGCTGCGCCAGTTCCAGCAGCAGCAGGGCTGAGCGATCCGACGGTCGAGGAGCGCGCCGGCGCTCCTCGACCGCGGTTGCCCCGCGCATGGAGAAGCGCGTCGTCTTTCGTCATCGCTGGCTGCCTTATGCGCTGCTGGCGCCACAGCTCGCGATCACCCTCGTCTTCTTCATCTGGCCGGCGGCCCAGGCGCTCTGGCAGTCGATGCTGGTGCAGGACGCCTTCGGGCTCTCCGTGCGCTTCGTCTGGTTCGACAACTTCACCTATCTCTTCGGCAATCGCGAGTACCTGCACTCGATCCGGGTGACGGCGGTCTTCAGCCTCGGCGTGGCGCTGCTCGGCCTCGTCGTGGCCCTGCTCCTCGCCGCCATGGCCGATCACGCGATCCGCGGCGCCGTCGTCTACAAGACGCTCTTGATCTGGCCCTACGCCGTGGCCCCGGCGATCGCCGGCGTGCTCTGGCTCTTCCTCTTCAACCCTTCGGTCGGCATCGTCGCCTGGTGGCTGCAGGGGATCGGCATCGACTGGAACCACAAGATCAGCGGCAACCAGGCCATGCTGCTGGTCATCATCGCCGCCGCCTGGAAGCAGGTCTCCTACAACTTCCTCTTCTTCCTGGCCGGCATGCAGGCGATCCCGAGATCGCTGATCGAGGCGGCGGCGATCGACTGCGCCGGGCCGGGCAAGCGCTTCTTCACGATCGTCTTCCCGCTGCTGTCGCCGACGACGTTCTTCCTGATCGTCGTCAACATCGTCTACGCCTTCTTCGACACCTTCGGGATCATCCACGCCGTCACCCGCGGCGGGCCGGCCCAGGCCACCAACATCATGGTCTACAAGGTCTTCAGCGACGGCTTCATCGGCCTCAACCTCGGCAGCTCGGCGGCGCAGTCGGTGGTGCTGATGGCGATCGTCGTCACCCTCACCGTCGTCCAGTTCCGCTTCGTCGAGCGCCGGGTGCAGTACGGCTGATGGTCCAGAACCGCCCGTTCTTCACCGTCCTCGTCCACCTGACGCTGATCCTGGGCGTGCTCGTCGTGGCGCTGCCGATCTACGTCACCTTCATCGCCTCGACCCAGGCGCCGTCAGATGTGCTCAGGGCCCCGATTCCCATGACAATGGGGGACCGGCTGGTCGAGAACTACTCGGGCGTGCTCGGCCGGGGCAGCATGCAGGCGAGCTCCGGCCCGGTGGCGCCGATGATGCTCAACTCGCTGATCATGGCGCTCGGCATCGCCATCGGCAAGATCGCGATCTCGCTGCTCTCGGCCTTCGCCATCGTCTACTTCCGCTTCCCCGGGCGGATGCTCGCCTTCTGGACCATCTTCATCACCCTGATGCTGCCGGTCGAGGTGCGCATCCTGCCGACCTACGAGGTCATGGCGACGCTCGGCCTGCTCAATTCCTACACCGGCCTGATCGTGCCGCTGATCGCCTCGGCGACGGCGACCTTCCTCTTCCGCCAGTTCTTCATGACCGTGCCGGACGAGCTGGTGGAGGCGGCCAGGGTCGATGCGGCGGGCCCGCTCCGGTTCTTCTGGGACATCCTCCTGCCGCTCTCCCGGACCAACATCGCCGCCCTCTTCGTCATCCTCTTCATCTACGGCTGGAACCAGTATCTCTGGCCGCTGCTGATCACCACCGACCAGAGCATGTACACGATCGTCATGGCGATCCAGCGCATGGTGGTGGCGGCCGACAACGAGCCCGAGTGGCATTTCATCACCGCCGTCGCGATCCTGGCGCTGATCCCGCCGGTCGTCGTCGTGGTTCTCATGCAGCGGCTCTTCGTCAAGGGCCTGGTGGAGACCGAGAAGTAGCATGGCCGAGGTCGTCGTCAGCGGGATCGTCAAGTCGTTCGGCAAGGTCGCCGTGCTGAAGGAGGTCTCGGTGGCGATCGCCGACGGCGAGATGCTGGTCGTGCTCGGCCCCTCGGGCTGCGGCAAGTCCACGCTCCTGCGGATCATCGCCGGGCTCGAGACCGCCAGCGCCGGCGACGTCATGATCGGCGGCCGGCGGGTCAACGATCTCGAGCCCGCCGAGCGCGACATCGCCATGGTCTTCCAGAACTACGCGCTCTACCCGCATATGACCGTCCGCCAGAACATGGCCTACGGCCTGAAGAACCTCGGCACGGCGAAGGCCGTCATCGAAAAGCGCGTGGCCGAGGCGGCGCAGATCCTGGGGCTCGCCGAGCTGCTCGACCGGAAGCCCCGCCAGCTCTCGGGCGGCCAGCGCCAGCGGGTCGCCATGGGCCGGGCGATCGTCCGCGAGCCCGAGGCGTTCCTCTTCGACGAGCCGCTCTCCAATCTCGACGCCAAGCTCCGGGTGCAGATGCGCCACGAGATCAAGCAGCTGCAGCGCCGGCTCGGCACGACCGGCATCTTCGTCACCCACGACCAGGTCGAGGCCATGACGCTCGGCGACCGGCTCCTCGTGCTGAACCAGGGCGTGGTCGAGCAGGTCGACACCCCCATCGAGGTCTACGCGCGGCCGGCGAGCCTGTTCGTCGCCGGCTTCATCGGCTCGCCCGCGATGAACGTGCTCGACGGCACGATCGACGGCGACGGCACCACCGTGACCTGCGGCGGGGCGCGCCTGCGCCTGGAGCACGAGCTGCCGGGCGAGGCCGGGCGCGAGGTTCGGGTCGGCATTCGCCCGGAGCATCTGGCGCCAATTGCTGCGGGCGCGCCATCGCCGGATGCCGGGCTCGACGTGGAGGTGGAATGGGTCGAGCTCCTGGGTGCCGATACAGTGGCGCACGGCCGGCTGGCCGACGGCCAGGCGCTGGCCCTTCGCCGGCCCGGCGACCGGCCGGTGGCGGCCGGCGAGCGCTTTCATCTGACCCCGGCCCCAGCCCATCTCCATCTCTTCGACCCGGCGACCGGCCGTCGAATCGACAAGGGCCGGCGTTAACGGCCTCGCAACCATGCCTCGTGCATAGTCGGCGCCACCGATACGACAACGCCGTCATGGAGCGAAGAGAGGCCGATGCGTTCGTCCGCCCCGACCAGCAGCTCGGCCGCCGAGCCAGCGGGTTCCCCCGTCTCGTCGGCGGCACCGGGCGGCCCGTCGCGGCGGATGCTCGTTGCCGTGGGACTCTATCTGGCCTTCAGCCTTGTCCTCCTCGGCGGCGTCGCGACCTGGGTGCTGCAGCTCCGCTTCGCCGAGCGCGACGCCCGCCTGAGCGAGCTGCAGCAGGAGCTGGACGCCCGCACGGCGGACCATGGGCGTGAGCGCCAGGACCTCGAATCGACCATCGCGGGGCTCCGGCACGAGCTGCGCAGCGACCGGGATCGCCTCGCAGACATGGCGGACGAGAATGTGGCTCTGGCTGCCGCGAGCCGCCGGCAGGCTGCAGCGCTCGCGGCACTCTCGGACGAAGCCGAGCTGGCCCGCCAGCGCGCCAGCCTCCTCGATCTGGATGCCCGCGAGACGGCGCTCTGGCTCGAGACCGCGCAACGCGAGCGCATGGCGCTCGAGCGCGAAAGGGCGGCGCTGCAGGCGCGATTCGACGCGCTGGCCATGGAGCGCGACACCGCCCGCCGGCAGGAGGAGGGCCTGCGCCGGCGTTTCGGCGAGCTGGAGCAGCATCTCGCGTCGCTCTCCGGCGAGTACGCCCTGGCCGCCAGCCAGATGCAGGACCGGATCAGGGACAAGCTCGACGCCATCGAGCGGGTGGTCGGCCGGACCGGGATCGATCCGCAGGCGCTCCTGGCCCGGGCTCATGATGCCGCGGACGACGGCCAGGGCGGGCCGCTGCTCGGCCTCGACGAGCTGCAGCCGTCATCCGGCGGCGATCACGCCATTTTGGGCTTCGATGCGGCGCGCGCCGGCCCGGCGGCCAGAGCACCCGCCGCCTCCTTCACCAACGCCTTCGCAAGCGAGCTCGCCGACGAGCTCCTGCGGCTCGACGCGGTGCCGCGCCTGCTCGAGGCGTTGCCGCTCGACGCACCGCTGGCGGACTATCGGATCTCGAGCCCTTTCGGTGTCAGGACCGACCCGATCACCGGCCGGCGCGCCAGGCATGCCGGCCTCGACTTTGGCGCCGCCTCGAACAGCGCCGTCGCCGCCACGGCACCTGGCCGCGTGGTCGCGGCAGGCTGGCGTGGCGGCTATGGCAAGCTCGTCGAGATCGACCACGGTCTCGGCTTCACGACCCGCTATGCCCATCTCTCGCGGACGCTGGTCGCGGTCGGCGACCGGGTCGCCCCGGGCGACCCGGTCGGCATCATCGGCAGCACCGGCCGGAGCACCGGGCGGCACCTGCATTACGAGATCCGCCTGGACGGTCGCCCCCTCGACCCGGTCGGCTTCCTCGCGGCCGGCCGCGACCTGCCCGGCATTCTGGACGGCTGACACGGCACCTCACCCGCAGCCCGTCGGCGGGTCGGCGGCCGATTGGCAGGTCGGCAGGTTGCGGCTATGCTATGGCATGGCCCGTCAGCTGCCCGATAACCACCAGTCGTGTCGCACGAGCGACCGCCATGCCCCGACCGCGGGGCTATGGCAGGTCGGAGTCGTGACGATCGGGCGGAGCCTGTCTTGATCGGGCTCGTGGCCGTGGCGGCGCTGCTCGGGCTGGCGGTCGGCTGGCTGCTCGAGCGCAGCCATTTCTGCACCATGGGCGCGATCAGCGACGCCTATCTCTTCGGCAGCCTGCGCCGGCTGCGAAGCTGGCTGCTCGCGATGGCGACCGCCCTGCTCCTGACCCAGACGCTGGCGTTCTCGGGCCTCGTGCCGCTCGATGACACGCCTTATCTGGCACGGCCCCTGGAGCCGCTGGCGCTCTTCATCGGCGGTCTCCTCTTCGGGATCGGCATGGTCATGGCCGGCGGCTGCGCCAGCCGCAATCTGGTGCGCCTCGGCACCGGCAGCCTCAAGGCGCTGGTCGTCGTCCTGGCGCTCGGCCTCACCGCCATGGCCACCGCCGGCGGCCTACTCGCCTGGCCGGCCGACCTGCTGCAGGCAGCTTCGGCCGGTTCCGGGCAGAGCCTCGGCGGGCTCCTGGCCGGCGGCATCCCGGCGGGGGCGCGGGCCCTCGACTTCGTCCTCGCTTTGCTCATCGGCGGCGGCCTGCTCTTCTGGATCTTCAAGGATCCCGGCTTTCGCCGCAATCGCGCCGACCAGATGGTCGGCCTCGGGCTGGGCACAGCCGCTGCTGCGGGTTTTCTCGCGACGGGCTGGCTCTTCCTCGACCCCGCCGGGCAGGCTGGCGTCGTCTCGCTCAATTTCGCGGGCCCGATGGCCGAGGCCGTCGCCTGGGCCGCAACGGGCCAGGGCACCTGGCCCGGATTCGGTGCTGCGCTGGTGCTCGGCACCGTCGCCGGCGCCGCCTTCTCCGCCGGCAGCGCCAAGCGCGCGCGAATCGAGACGTTCTCGAGCCGCGACGATATGATACGCCACGTGGCGGGCGCCGGGCTCATGGGCTTCGGTGGCATGCTGGCCATGGGCTGCACGATCGGCCAGGGCGTGAGCGGCCTCGCCACCCTGGCCCCGGGCTCGTTCCTGGCGCTGGCCGGCATCGTGCTGGGTGCGCTGCTCGGCCTGCGGCGTCTCGAGCACGGCAGCTGGCGTGGTGCGATAGGCTGGGGCGGCGGTCGGCGGCTGGAGCCGGCGGAGCGGATTTGAGCAAGGTCCGGGGTCGACCCGGCGCGGGACAAAGGATGACGATGGCAGAGGCGGCGACAGGGCGATCGGGCGGCAGGTCGGGTGATCCCCTGCCGGGTGCCGGCCTGCAGCCAGGCACGCTCGCCGGGGCGCCGGGTCGGCGCCTGCGGCGGCTCGGCTACGCGCTCGCCGGTCTCGCCCTGCTCGGAGTCGTGGCCGGGACGGCCCGGGCCAGCGGCTTCATTGCCGACCTGTCGCATCACCTGATCGCCATCACCACCGCCTTCACCGGCAGCAATGTCCTGCTGTTCGGTGCGCTCGACGATCCCGGCAGCGATGTGGTGGTGGTCGTGCGCGGGCCGGACACCAGCACGGCCGTGCGGCGCAAGAACCGCATCGGCCCCGTCTGGCTGAACACCGACGAGATGACCTTCTCCGCCGTGCCGTCCTTCTATGCCATCGCGGCGAGCGCGCCGCTCGGGGACATCGTGGCGCCCGACGAGCAGCGACGGTTTCGCATCGGCGTCGGCAATCTCGGCCTGCGCCCCGAGGCCAGCGGCGATCGGTCCGCCCTGGAGATCAGCGAGTTCCGCGAGGCCCTCGTCCGCAACAAGGAAAAGGTCGGCCTCTATGCGGCGGAGATCGCACCGGTCCGCTTTCTCGGCGACAAGCTCTTCCGGACGACCCTCGCCTTCCCGGCCAACGTGCCGCCGGGCAACTACCAGATCGAGGTGCTCCAGCTGCGGGATGGTTTCGTGGCCGGGGCGCAGACCAGCGTGCTGGTGATCTCGAAGGTCGGGCTCGAAGCCGAGATCTACGACGCGGCACGCACCCAGCCGGCGATCTACGGCCTCGTCTCGGTCATCCTCGCGGTCGGGGCAGGCTGGTCCGCGGGCATCTTCTTCAGAAAGCAGTGAGCCATGAGCGGTGCCAGCAGCAACCAGGCGGTATCGGACGACGAGGCCCGGGCGGCGGAGGCCGGGGCGGGCGAGCCCGCTGCCGCCACCCAGGAGCAGCGCGTCTTTCTCGTCGTGGTCGACGAATCCGAGGAGATGCGGACAGCGCTCCGTTTCGCCTGCCGCCGCGCCCAGCACACGCGCGGGCGCGTCGCCCTGCTCTACGTGATCGAGCCGGCCGAGTTCCAGCACTGGCTCGGCGTCGGCCGGGTGATGGAGGAGGAGGCGCGGCTCGAGGCCGAGCGGCGGATGCAGACCCTGGCGGCCGAGGTCTTCGCCCAGACCGGATCGATGCCGGCCGTGCATATCCGCGAGGGCCAGCGCGCCGAGCAGCTCGTTGCCCTGCTCGACGAGGAGCCGTCGATCTCGCTCCTCGTGCTCGGCACCGCGACCGGCGGCGGCGATCCCGGGCCGCTCGTGACCTATCTGACCAGCAGCGCCGGCCGCAACCGGCTGCGCGTGCCGGTGACGCTCGTGCCCGGCCATCTGAGCGAGGCCGAGATCGACGCGCTGAGCTGAGCGCGAGGGAACCGGACGAGCCGTTCAGATCCGCTCGCCGCCCGGCAATCGCATGAAGCGAACGGGCAGGACCGACCGGCCGCCGAGCGAGCCGTCCGCGCGCCGGATCACCAACATCAATGACTGCTCGCTCTCCGCCGGGCCGATCGGCGCGACCAGCCGACCGCCCGGCGCCAGCTGGCGAAGCAGGGCCTGCGGCAGGCGGTCGACGGCGAGGCGGACGATGATCGCATCGAAGGTCCGCTCGGCTTCCGGCCAGCCGTCATAGGGATCGGCGCTGCGCACCTCGACATTCCCGTAGCCGAGCCGCTCGAGCCGGGCCGCCACCGCCGTTGCGGCCGCCGCATCGAGATCGACGGCGTGGACGCGGGCTGCGAGCCGGCTCGCCACCGCCGCGTGATAGCCGCCACCGACACCCAGAACGAGCACGTCGTCGCCCGCCTGGATATCCACCAGATCGGACATCAGGGCGACGAGGAAGGGCTGGGATTCGCGCAGGCCGAACGCCGCCGGCAGCGGCAGGTCGAGATAGGCATAGGCCGCCACCGCCTCGGGCACGAACAGGTGCCGCGGCACCTCGCGGATGGCTTCGAGGACGCTTGGGGCGATGACCGGGTGGCCGGTGACGGGCCCCGCGAGCTCGGCATTCAGCTCGACCTGGGCCACCAGCCCGGCCCGGGCCGAAGCGTATTCCGTCGCCTCCTGCGCCACCGCCGCAAGTGCCGGGGCCTGCAGCAGCAGCAGCGTGAGCGCCAGGCCGAGCCGCATCTCCTTCGCTCCCGGGAAAGGATCGATCAACCGGTCGAGCTCGCCTCGGCCATGAAACCCTTCCGAAGGCACCGCGTCAATGCCCGGACGCTTCATCCGCCGGTGCCGGTCCTTGCAAGAACTCAGCCAGTGACCGCTTCACCGTCATTGTCCGCGAGCCGAACGAGTGCCGCAGGAGGCGGGCCTTCAACCAAAACGCCCTTGCAATCGCAGTTGTGGATCGCCATTATCTTCGCCATCGATCCGCTAAGGTAAGTTGTTTCGGCCGGCATGGTTTTGCCTTGCCGGCCAGGGGTGCCGCAGGGTGCCTGGACTTCCTGACCGACGTGGCTTGACGCCGTGGTGATGGTCGCCACGGTAACTTCAGCTTGGGGATGGAATATGTCCACCGGCACCGTAAAGTGGTTCAACAGCACCAAGGGCTACGGCTTTATCCAGCCTGACAACGGCACCAGCGATGTGTTCGTGCACATCTCGGCCGTCGAGCAGGCCGGCATGAGCAGCCTGAACGAGGGCCAGAAGGTCTCGTTCGACGTGACGACCGACCCGCGCCGCGGCAAGACGTCCGCGACCAATCTCCGCGCCGTCTGACACTCAGGCGTCGCGAACCGGATCGGGCCGGCCGTTAACGGCCGGCCCTTTTCGTCTTTTCCGAGAACTCGAGGGCCCGCTCGGCATCAGGGGCCAGGGAGAACGAATGGCGAAGGAAGACATGATCGAGATGGAGGGCACCGTCACCGAGGTGCTCCCGGACGCACGGTTTCGCGTCAAGCTCGAGAACGGGCACGAGATCATCGGCTACGCCTCCGGGCGGATGCGCAAGCACCGTATCCGGATCATCGCCGGCGATCCGGTGACGCTGGAGCTGACGCCCTACGACCTGACCAAGGGTCGCATCAACTACCGGCACAAGACGGCGGGCCCCACCCCGACCGGCAACCGCCGCCCGCCCCCGCGTCGCCGCTGAGCGAACCGGGCTGTTGCGCGCTCGTCGCGCACCCCCTCTGCATTTCTCGGGCGCGTGCACTTTCGTGACGCCCATTCATCCAGACGAGCGCCAGAACCAGCATGGGCTTCAACTGCGGCATTGTCGGCCTGCCGAACGTCGGCAAGTCCACCCTTTTCAACGCGCTGACGCAGACCGCGGCGGCGGCCGCGGCCAATTATCCCTTCTGCACCATCGAGCCCAATGTCGGGCGGCTGCCGGTGCCCGACCCGCGCCTCGATCTCCTGGCAAAGCTCGGCAAGTCGGCGAAGACCCTGCCGACCCAGCTCGAGATCAAGGACATCGCCGGTCTCGTCCGCGGGGCCTCCAAGGGCGAGGGGCTCGGCAACAAGTTCCTCGGCGCCATTCGCGAGGTCGATGCGATCCTCGAGGTGCTGCGCTGCTTCGAGGATGACGACATCACCCATGTCGAGGGCGGCGTCGATCCGCTGCGCGACGCGGAGCTGATCCAGACCGAGCTCCTGCTCGCCGACATCGACAGCCTGAACCGGCAGAAGGACGGCCTCGTCAAGCGCATCCGCGCCCAGGACAAGGAGGCGAAGCGCCGGCTCGAGCTGATCGAGCACATCCTGCCGCTGATGGAGGAGGGCCGGCCGGTGCGCCGGCTGCCGCTCGATCCGGAGCAGCGACTGCTCGTCGCAGACCTCACGCTGCTGACCGCCAAGCCCCTGCTCTACGTCCTCAATGTCGACGAGGCGGCAGCCGCGGGCGGCAACGACTGGAGCGCCAAAGCCGCCGCCATGGCTGCCGGCGAAGGGGCCGGCAGCGTCGTCGTGTCGGCGGCGATCGAGGCGGAGCTGGCGGGCCTGCCAGCCGAGGAGCGGGCCGAGTACCTCACGAGCCTCGGCCTCGAGGAGCCCGGCCTCAACCGCGTCATCCGCGAGGGCTATGCGCTGCTCGACCTGATCACCTTCTTCACGGTGGGCCCCAAGGAAGCGCGCGCCTGGACCGTCGAGAAGGGGGCCACCGCACCCCAGGCAGCCGGCGTCATCCACACCGATTTCGAGCGCGGCTTCATCGCCGCCGAGGTCATCACTTTTGACGATTTCGCCGCGCTCGGCAGCGAGCAGGCGGTCAAGGAAGCCGGCAGGATGCGGCTCGAGGGCCGCGACTACGTCATCAGGGACGGCGACGTCTGCCATTTCCGCTTCAACGTCTGAGCTTCCCCGAGAGGCGGACCTGCCTGTCCGCTAGTTGTAGGCGGGTCGCTCGAGGGCCCGCTCCTTCGGATCGAACAGGTAGCAGGCGGCGGCCGGAATGCCGACGCGGGCCCGGTCGCCATGCGACACGGCGCTGTTGCCGGCGGCCTTGACGACGAGCGGCTCCTCCATGCCGAGATCGACATAGATGTAGGTCTCGGCACCCAGATGCTCGACCGTGATGACCTCGCCCTCGATCTCGGCGTCGCCGCCGCCTCCGGCCAGGAGATCCTCGGGCCGGACGCCGAGGGTGAAGCCGCTGCCCGGGCGCTGGCCGTTGATCGCCGAGGTGGTCGAGACCCGGGTGCCGGCGACAGTCTCGACCACCGCCTGCCCGGCGGTGTCGCCAACCAAATCGCAGGGCAGGAAGTTCATCTTGGGCGAGCCGATGAAGCCGCCGACGAACCTGTTCTCCGGGTGATGGTAGAGATCGAGCGGGGTCCCGAACTGCATGACGTAGCCGTCGCGCAGGACGACGATCCGGTCGGCGAGCGTCATGGCCTCGACCTGGTCGTGGGTCACGTAGATCATGGTCGCGTCGAGCGAGTGGTGCAGCCTGGCGATCTCGATGCGCATCTGCACGCGCAGCGCCGCGTCGAGATTGGAGAGCGGCTCGTCGAAGAGGAAGACCTTGGGCTTGCGGACGATGGCCCGGCCGATCGCCACGCGCTGGCGCTGACCGCCCGAGAGCTGCTTGGGCAGGCGCTGCAGCAGGGGGTCGAGCTGCAGGATCCGGGCCGCCTCGTTGACCCGCTCCTCGATCGAGCGCGGGTCGGTCTTCGCCAGCTTCAGGCCGAACGCCATGTTCTCGTAGACGGTCATGTGCGGGTAGAGCGCATAGGACTGGAAGACCATGGCGATGCCGCGATCGGACGGCGAGAGGGTGTTGACGACCCGACCGTCGATGGCGAGCGTGCCCGAGGTGATGTCCTCGAGCCCGGCGACCAGCCGCAGCAGGGTCGACTTGCCGCAGCCGGATGGCCCGACGAAGACGACGAACTCCTGACTCTTGATGTCGAGATCGACGCCCTTGATCACGTCGACCTTGCCGAAGGATTTCTTCACGCTGTCCAGCTTGATCGTGGCCATCGACGATTTCTCTCTTTCTCAAACTGACCGGTGGCGAGGCACGGCCGGGATCAGCCCTTGACGGCGCCGGCGGTCAGGCCGGCGACGATGCGACGCTGGAAGACGAGGACGAGGATGACGAGCGGCACCGTGACGATGACCGACGCCGCCATGATCGGCCCCCACGGGATCTCCTGCTCGGTGGCGCCGGAGAGGAGCGCTATCGCCACCGGCACGGTGCGCTGCTCGTTGTTCGAGACGAAGGTCAGCGCGAACAGGAACTCGTTCCAGGCCGAGATGAAGGCCAGGAGGCCGGTGGTCACCAGTGCTGGCCACATCAGCGGCATGAACACCTTGAAGATGATCTGATGCGGCTTCGCCCCGTCGACGATCGCCGCCTCCTCCAGCTCGACCGGCAGGTCGCGCATGAACGTCGTGAGCACCCAGACGGTGAACGGCAGGGTGAAGATCATGTAGGCCAGGATCAGCGAGAAGAGCGTGTTGTAGAGGCCGAGGCCGCGAACCATCTCGAAGAGCCCGGCGAGGACCGCGATCTGCGGGAACATCGAGACCGAGAGGATGGTGAAGAGCAGGATGCCCCGGCCCTTGAAGCGCACGCGGGCGAGCGCATAGGACGCGGTGATCGCGAGCAGCAAGGAGAGGATCACCACGGCGGTGGCGACGATCACCGAGTTGACGATGTTGCGCGGGAAGTGGCCGCTGCCCAGCACGCCGACATAGTTCGCCAGGCTGAAGCTGTCGGGCAGGTAGGTCACGCTGAAGATGGCCGAGCCCGATTTGAACGAGGTGATGATCGCATAGTAGAATGGGAAGAGCGCGTAGACCGAGATGATGACGATCAGCACCCAGAGGCCGACCTGCTTGAGCAGCCTGTTCCGCATCACTTGTCTCCGCTCAGATTGAGCCGGCCGGCGTAGATGTAGAGGATGGTGATGCCGGCGATGATCAGGAAGAGCAGGGTCGAAGCAGCGGAGCCGTAGGCGAAATTGTCGAAATCGAAGAGGTGCTGCCTTGCATAGACCGACATGGTAACGGTCTGCGCATTGTTGGGGGTGAGCACGTAGATCAGGTCGAAGATCCGCAAGGAATCGAGCATGCGGAAGATGACCGCCACCATGATCGCCGGGCGGATCAAGGGCAGCGTCACCCTGAAGAAGACCTTGACCGGATGGATGCCGTCGACCTTCGCGGCCTCGTAGATGTCGCCCGGCAGCATCTGCATGCCGGCGAGGATCAAGAGCGCCATGAAGGGCGTGGTCTTCCACACATCGACGATGATCACGGCGATCATCGCGGTCTCGGGCTGGGCGGTCCAGGCAATGGGCGCACTGATCAGCCCGAGCTTCAGGAACATGTCGTTCAGGATGCCGAACTGGTCGTTCATCATCCAGTCCCACATCTTCGCCGAGACGATGGTGGGAATGGCCCAGGGCACCAGGATCGCGGCGCGCACGAACCCGCGGCCGGCGAATTCGGCGTTCAGCACCAGGGCCACGATGAGGCCGAGCAGTGTCTCGATCGTCACCGCGATGACGGTGAAGTAGACCGTGTTCCAGACGGCGCGCCACCAGGTCGGGTCCGCGAGCAGCCCGATCCACTCGCCGTCGCCCTCGCCGTAGTCGAGCCAGAAGAGATAATTCTCGAAGCCGATCCACTGCCCGCTGCCCGGCTGCGACAGCTTGGCGTCGGTGAAGCCGAGCCAGATCGTCCGCAGCAGGGGCCAGCCGGCCACCGCCAGCAGCACCAGCATCATCGGGACCAGGAAGATCCAGGCAGCGCGGATCTTCTCGCGAGTCAGCTGGGAGGTGGCGGCGGCCATGTTGCGTTCCCTGCCCGATCTGGTTGCGTCACCCCGGTGCCGGCACCGGGGCCGTTCTCTACCCGGGAGGCGACATGATGCCGGCGGCCCGCGCCGGCATCATGCCTCGCCCAACTACCAGCCGGAGCGGCGGATGCGCTTCAGGTTGCGCTCGAGCTCCGCGAGGTTGGTGGCGGCATCGCCCGTGCCCGAAAGCGTGTTGTGGACGGCCGTCCAGAACTCCTGGCTCACCTGGTTGTAGTTCGCCTTGGTCGGCGCCGATGGCCGCGGCACCGCATTCAGGAAGATGTCGAGCCAGAGCGGGATGACCGGCTGGGCCTCCGCCACCTCGGCATCCTCGTAGAGCGCGGGGATCGTCGGCAGGCGGGTCGTCTCGATGGCGCGGTCCTTCTGGACCTCGGCGCTGGCCAGGAACTTGACCAGCTCGATCGCCGCCTCCTGGTCCGGCGAGTAGGCCGAGACGGCGAGATTCCAGCCGCCGAGCGTGGCGGCGCTGCGGTCGCCGCTCGGGCCGATCGGCAGCGGCACCACGGCGAACTTGTCCTTGACCGCCGAATCGTCGCCGTTGCTCAGCGCGTAGGCATAGGGCCAGTTGCGCATGAAGACCGAGTTGCCGACCTGCCAGACGCCGCGGGCCTCCTCCTCCTTGTAGCCGAGGACACCGGGCGGCGAGATGGTGTCGACCCAGGTCCTGGCCAGGTCGATCGCCTCGGCGGCGTTCTCGTTGTTGATCGAGATCTCGCCGTCCGGCTCGACGATCTGGCCGCCGCCGTTCGACTTCACCCACTCGAGCGCATTGCAGGTGAGCCCCTCATAGGCGGAGCCCTGCCAGACGAAGCCCCAGATCTCCGCATTGCCCTCGGCGCGCTCGGCTTCCATCACCGCCTGCGCCGTCTCGGCCATCCCGACCCAGGTGGTCGGCGGCTCGAAGCCGTGCTTCTCGAGCAGATCGGTCCGGTAGTAGAGGGCCGGCGCATCGGTGAACATCGGCAACGCCACGATCTTGCCGTCCACCGTCTGCGATTCGATGATCGCCGGGAAATGCTCGCCGACGACGTCCTGCACGTGCTCGGTCAGGTCGACGAAATGGCTGGCGAGCTGCGGCGCCCAGATGACGTCCGTGCGATAGACGTCGATATCGGGGTTCTGCGCCGAGAGCCAGAGGCGATACTGGCCGAACTGGTCGGAGGTCGAGGCCGGCATGGTGACGATGGAGACCGTGTGCCCCGTCCGTTCCTCGAACCAGTCGAGATGCTTGCGCAGCTCGTCGATGTCCCGGCCGACCGCCCCGCTGACGATCGAGAGCTCCGCGGCACCAGCCGCACCACTGACCAGACCGGCCAGAACGAGTGTCAGCAAGCCAGTTCGTGTGCGCAAACGCATGGCCGAACCTCCCTCTTGGTTGCTCGAATCGTACCTCGGTTTTAACGCATCGCGACAAGAAATCCAGCCGCGACGACCGCCGGCCGCGCAACGGAAGCAGAACCGCCCGCCGTCGAAGGCTTTGCTCGCCGATCGCTCTGGCGTGAGTTTCATGCGTGTACTAACGAGGCGTCGTCAGAGATCGACGAGGTGCTCGCCTTGAACGTGCTCCTGATTTCGGCCGATCAGTGGCGGGCCGACTGTCTCGGCTGCGAGGCCGGCTTGCCGGTGCGCACCCCGGCGATCGACGCCTTCGCAGGCGACGCTGTGCGCTTCCGCCGGCACTTCGCGCAGGCGACGCCCTGCGGGCCGTCGCGCGCCTCGCTGCTGACCGGCCTCTACGCCTTCAACCACCGCTCCATCGGCAACGGCACACCGCTCGACGCCCGACACCTCACCCTGGCCCAGATCGCCCGCCGGCACGGCATGCGGCCGCTGCTCTTCGGCTACAGCGACACCAGCATCGATCCGCGCAGCGTCCCCGCCGGCGATCCGCGCCTCCTGACCTACGAGGGGGTCGCACCCGGCTTCGAGCCTGCCTGCATGCTGCTGGAAGATGGCGAGCCCTGGCTCGAGCATCTGGCGGAGCGCGGCTACGGCCGCCTCACGGTCGACGAGGTCTACGCGACGCCGCTCGGCGCACCTGCCCTCTTCGCCGGCGAGGACAGCGAGACCGCCTTCCTCACCGACCGTTTTTTGGACTTCCTCGACCGGCCGGGAAGCGATCCCTGGTTCGCCCACCTCTCCTACATCAAGCCGCACCCGCCCTGGGTCGCCGCTGCACCTTACAATTCGATGTACGAGCGGAGCGGCCTGCCGGGGCCACGGCGGGCACCGACGATCGCCGATGAGGCCGCCCGTCACCCCTACCTCGCCTGGCTGCTGGACCAGAAATTCAGCGGCTGGATGGGGCGGACATTCGACCGGCCGGCGGCGCTCGACGAGGCCGTCGTGGCCGAGCTCCGCGCGGTCTATCTCGGCCTCGTCAGCGAGCTCGATCATCAGCTCGGCCGGGTCCTCCAGGCGCTGGCGCGAACCGGGCTCCTGGAGCGCACGCTCGTCCTGCTGACCGCCGATCACGGCGAGATGCTCGGCGACCACTGGCTGCTCGGCAAGAACGGCTTCTGGCCGGAGGCCTTCCATGTCCCGCTCATCGTCCGCCACCCCACCCGCCAGCGACCCGGCCACGTCGTCGACGCCTTCAGCGAGCATGTCGACCTGATGCCGACGATCCTGGGCGCCCTCGGCCTGCCGATCCCGCGCCAGTGCGACGGCCACGACCTGTCGGAATTCCTTACAGGTCAAAATCCGGCGAACTGGCGCCGGGCCGCGGTCTACGAGCACGATTTTCGCGACCTCGAGCACGGCCGGCATCGCCAGCTCGCGGGTGTCGACGACAACGCCGCCTGCCTCGTCGCCCGGCGTTCGGCCGACCGGCTCTACGTGCAGTTCGCCGGTCTCGAGGCCGGCTGCTGGGGCGAGGCTGCGGGCGGCGGACGAACACCGCAGACGGATCCGGCGGTGCTCCTGGACGAGGCGCAGGCCTTGCTCCGGCATCGCCTGACCAAAGCGGAGCGGCGACTGACCGGCTGCCTGCTCACGCCCGAGGGTGTCCTCGGCGGCTACGACCCGCTTTGAGGCGCCGCTTTCAGGGCGGCCGCACGATAGCGGCAGAGATGGGCGATGGCGCAGCTCGGGCAGTCGGGGTTGCGCGCCTTGCAGACATAGCGGCCATGCAGGATGAGCCAGTGATGCGCCCCCTTGCGGTAGGGCTCGGGCACGACCCGCTCGAGCACCGTCTCGACCTCGAGCGGTGTCCTGCCCGGGGCGAGGCCGGTCCGGTTGGCGACCCGGAAGATATGCGTGTCGACGGCGATGGTGGCCTCGCCGAAGGCCTCGTTGAGCACGACATTGGCGGTCTTGCGCCCCACGCCGGGCAGCGCCTCGAGAGCCGCCCGGTCGTTCGGCACTTGGCCGCCATGCCGCTCGAGGAGCAGGCGGCTGAGCTCGATCACGTTCCTCGCCTTGTTGCGGTAGAGACCGATCGTCCTGATCGATTCCCGCACCGCCTCTTCGCCGAGCTCCAGCATGGCGGCGGGTGTGTCGGCCCTGGCGAAGAGCCGCGCCGTCGCCTTGTTGACGCCCACATCCGTCGCCTGGGCGGAGAGGACGACGGCGACCAGGAGCGTGAACGGATCGGCGTAGTGAAGCTCGGTCGCGGGCGCCGGCCGGTCGCGCGCCAGGGTGGCGAAAAGCTCCAGGATGGCGGCCCGGCCGAGCCGCGAGCGAGCGGCAGGCCGGGGCTTCGGCCGGCCGGTGGGCGGGCGGCCGCCTCGCGCGCTCTTGGCGTTGCCGGGCTGGCGCTGCATATTTCCCCTGATGACGAAAGATGGACGATGACCGACGACGCATCCGCGGGGACGGGTCCGGCCGCCTTCGAGGCGGTGCTCTATCCCAACCAGCCGCCGCCGACCAGCAGCCTCGTGCTCCTGGTCGTGGCGGTGGCCAGCGTGGCGGTGGGCATGAGCATCGGCTTCTACCTCGCCGGGGCCTGGCCGGTTTCCGGCTTCGTCGGGCTCGAGCTCGGCCTGCTGATCGCGGCGCTCCTCTGGACACGGCGCGGTGCCCGCTACCGCGAGCATGTGCGGCTCGACGACACGGGCCTGCATGTGCGGGCGATCGCCGGCAATCGCGTGCTCAGGGCGTGGCGATTCGAGCCCTATTGGGTGCGCGTCGGGCTCGAGCCGGTGCGGCATGGCGAACGGGTGCTGCAGCTCAGCGCCCACGGCCGCACGCTGACGCTCGGCCGCTTCCTGACCAGCGCCGAGCGCTGCGATTTTGCCGCCGCCCTGAACCGGGCACTCGGCCGGTATCGGGAAAATAGCGGCTGAGCGACCTGTCGGAATTCCTTACGGATATCCCGGACAGACCAGGCGAGGCTTGCCGATGCGCAGAAGGCCATCCACAACTGCCGCCCGCCTTGGCCGAAGCTCGGACGACCGCCGGGCTACTGCCGCTGCTCTGCGCCGCCCCCCGAGCTTCCCGCCCGAGCGGTCGGCGAGATCTGACTGATTAGCTTACAGATTTCCCAGATCATCCCCGCATTCTCCTCCGGCGCCCGGGCAGGAGCTCCGGCCAGGGGTTCTTGTGCGTTGATCCGCAACGTTATTCCACGTCCGGCATCGTGCCTGCATCCCACCCTCGAGAGAGCCTCCAAGGTGAAGAGCGGATCCGTCGATGAACGAGCCCCAGCAAGGTGTCCCGGAGGCCGGCGCGCATCGTCTGCCGGTGAGCAAGCTGCGCGGCGTGCCGCAGATGGCGCGGGTCAGGCTCAAGAGCTTGCGCATCACCACATGCGGGAAACTGCTGGCGGCGGCAGCCACACCGGCGGGCCGGGAACGGCTGGCCGCGGCCACGGGCATCGACCCGGACCTGCTGCTGCAGCTCGTGCGGCGCGCCGATCTCGCCCGGATCAACGGGATCGGCACGGTCTTCGGGCTGATGCTGGAGGCGCTGGGCGTGGACAATGTCGCCCGGCTGGCCCGGGAGGATGCGGCATCGCTCCACCAGGCGCTCCGCAGCTTCAACAAGGAGGAGCGGCTCGCCCGCCGCTCGCCCACACCCGAGGAGGTGGCCGAGTGGATCGAGGCTGCGAGGGCCCTCCCGCCATGCGTGGCCGAGGAACCGGTCGAGGGCGACTGAAGGGCAGCTGCCGGGCTCGCACATCGACCCTGTTCCATGAGCAGCGGCAATCCCGGGGGCCCCGGTCGAGCGATCGACGCGGCTTCGCTTGATCGACGTCAAGGCATCGGCATGCAGCCCGGCCTTCATTGCCGGGCGTCGTTGCCGACCCGCTTCCTGGAGATCGCTCATGCCCCGCCTGCCGCACCTGATGGGGTACTCGCGTGCGCAGATCCGGCTGCACTGGCTGGTCGCCGTGCTGATTACCCTGCAATACCTCCTGCACGAGCCGATCGTGGCGGCCTGGCGGGCTTTCCGCAAGGGTGAGACCCTTGCCTTCCAGCCCCTCGTCGCCCTGCATGTCGCCGGCGGCCTCGCCATTCTGGCGCTGGTCCTCTGGCGGCTCTGGCTGCGCTACCGGCGCGGCGCCCCACCGCCGCCCGAGGCCGAGCCCGCGCCCTTGCGCCTCGCCGCCAGGGCGGCCCACGTCACGCTCTACGCGCTCATGGTCGCGATGCCGCTTTCAGGCGCCGCGGCATGGTTCGGCGGGATCGGGGCGGCCGCCGCCCTGCACGGCTGGCTCCGCATCGTGCTGCTCGTGTTGATCGGGCTGCACGTGCTGGCCGTGCTGGCCCATCAGCTCGTCTTCAGGACGAGTTTGATGCAGCGAATGTGGCGGGCGGAGATCTGACCGCCGGCCCGCCTTCGACCGCGGCTCGCAGAACCTTGTACATGTAGGTGGTGGCATCGTAGCCCGAGCCGTCCGGGGCGAGCGAGAAGGCGGGGACACACCCGGTGACCCGATAGCCGAGCCTGCGATAGAGCCGCTCGGCGGCGCTGCCCGTCGTGGTGTCTAGGGTGACGAGGCTCCGGCCGTGCGCCCTGGCCTGCGCCTCGAGCTCGATCATCAGCCGCTCGCCGATGCCGCATCTTCGGGAATCGGGGTGGACCAGGAGCTTGGTGACCTCCGCGCGATGCGCCTGGTTGGGCGGCAGGTCGAGGATGAGCTGCACCGTGCCGACGATCCGCTCGCGGCACCGCGCCACGAGCAGGATGCGACCGCCGTTCGGCAGCGCCGGGCGGACCTTCTCCAGCCAGAAGGCGCGGGCGTCGTCCGGCGTGTAGGGCAGGATGAAGTTGACGCTGGCCCCGCCGTTCACCGCAGCGTGGAGAATGCCGCTGAGGTCGTCGAGGCAGGCGGCGAAGCGGTCGCTGCCGATCGCCTCGATGGTGATCGCGTTCATGTCAGGCTCCGACCAGAACGAGAACGTAGCGGGCGCCCGCCTCGGCATCGGCGGCGAAGGCGCTCGGTCCCGCCAGCCAGTAGCGCAGGCAGTCGCCGGGCTCGAGGGCGTGGCACCGGCCATCGAGGGTGACCACGAGGCGACCTTCCAGCAGCACGAGGTGATGCTCCTGGCCCGGCACGGGCGGGGCAGCATAGGCGAGATCGGCACCGGGCCGCAGCGTGCCTTCGATGATCTCGGCCGCGAGCGGTCCTGCCGGCGGCGAGACGGCGCGCCGGAGAAAACCGGCCTCGTCGTCGCGCCAGAGCGGCTGTGCCTCACGCCTGACGACGGGGGCAAAATCCGCCTCGACAGGGGCCAGGAGCCGGGTCAGCGACAGGCCGTGCGCCACGCAGAGGCGGCCGAGCACGTCGGTGGTCGGGCTGACCTCGGCATTCTCCAGCCGCGACAGGGTAGCCCGGCTGACTCCGGCGAGCGCGGCCAGATGGTCGAGCGTCCAGCCGCGCTCCTGGCGGAGTTGCCGCAGGCGCTCGGCGAGGCGGGAGGTGAGGCCGTCGTCCAGCACGAAATTCCATATTCGGAATTATTTTCCGAATACGGAAATCCCATGTGCGCGAATGATTGTCAAGCCCGCCCCCGCCGAACGGTTGGTCAGGCGGCCGTCTTGATGTTCTGGTTGAGGCTGAAGAAGTTGGTCGGGTCGTATTTCCGCTTGAGCTCGGCGAGGCGGTCGTAGTTGCTGCCGAAGGCGGCACGGATGACGTCCGGGCTTTCCTCGGACAGGAAGTTCAGAAGGAAGCCGCCGCTCGAGAAAGGTTGCATGGCGTCCCAGGCGGCGCGCGCCCAGGCGGTATGGGTGGCGTCCTCGGCCGGGTCCGTCCATTGCGCCATGAAGCCGATGTCGTACTCGGCCTGGCGCTGGGCGAAGGCGGTCTCCGCCGGCCCGACGGCGCTGGCGGCCCCGGCATAGAACTCGACCACGACGGCGGAGAGCGGCGAGGTCATGCGGTTGGCGTGGCCGACCAGGGTGTCGATCGCATCGTCGTCGAGGGCCTTGACGAAGGTCGACTTCCAGTAGTTGCGGGTGCCGTCCTGGAAGGCATCGTCGAGCATCGACTGCATGACCGGGAACGGCATGGGCTGGACGGCGTCCATGAGCGGGCTGCCGAACTGCCGGAGCGGCGCCACGGCCCGTTCGCCCTCCGCCATGTCGCCGCACCAGCAGGGAATGACGGCGACCGCCGGATGCCCGTCGGGCGTGGTCAGCAGGGCGGCATAGGCGGTGAGCTCGAGCGGGGCGGTCTTCATGAAGTCGCGATAATAGCGCAGCACGGCCCCGGCCTGGTCGCGGGCATGGACGATGAGCCCGCCGAGCACGGTCTTCACCGGATGCGCCTCGAAGGTGAACGAGGTGACGATGCCGAAATTGCCGCCGCCGCCCCGAAGCGCCCAGAAGAGGTCTGGATGCTCCGTGGCGCTGACGGTCCGGTGCTCGCCCGAGGCGTCGACCAGCTCGAAGGCCAGCACGTTGTCGCAGGTGAAGCCGTGCTTGCGCACCAGCCAGCCGACCCCGCCGCCGAGCGTGAGCCCGGCGATACCGGTCCTCGAGACCACGCCGGTCGGCACGGCGAGGCCGTGCAGATGGGTCTCGCGATCGACGTCGCCGAGCGTCGCCCCGCCCTGGACGCGCACGGTGCGCGAAGCCGCGTCCACCAGCACGCCGCGCATCAGCGAAAGATCGACGACGAGCCCACCGTCGCAAAGCCCCCTCCCGGCAACATTGTGGCCACCGCCACGCACGGCGACGAGCAGGTCATGCTGCCGTGCGAAGGTCACCGCCGCGATGACATCGGCGGTACCGAGCGGGCGGACGACGAGGCCGGGATGCCGGTCGATCGTCGCGTTCCAGATCCGGCGGGCCGAATCGTAGTCGGCATCCGCGGGCCGGATCACCCGACCGGCGAGGCCGGCTGCGAAAGCGTCGATGGCGTCTGCTGCAATGGCGATGCCACTGCGGTTCACGAGCCCGGTGGTCGACATGGCGTGTTCCCCGTTCTTGCGCTCGGCTCCTTTTTTTCTCGCTGGGCGCATTCTATCGGAATGCCGCGTCTCGCGGGAGCGCGTTTCGCGTCGGCGGCGTGCTCGGCCATGGGTCGGGCCCTGCGAACGATGCATCCGGCATCTCACCAGCCTGACTTCTGTTGGGAGCGGTTTTACTTGGCATGAGATTGGCGTCCAATATTTCGGACCACCGAAGCCCTGCGGGCAAGATGTTCGAATGTTCCTTGCCACGCCCTCTTCATTGGCGACGTCCCGACCACGATCGAAAGTGGAGCGGCGAGCGTCAGGGCCAGAGGCGGCTGTTGACAGCATCGGGCCGGCGGGCGAGAATGACTGTATGCTTGCCCCATTCGTGCCGCGCCTGACGTCAATGACGAGGTTCTGTCCCATCGCAGGACATTGACCCCCGGCCGGCCGAGTCGTGCTCCGGTCGTGGGGCATCGGCGATCCAGCCCGTCGGTCGGGTCGCCCGGGACGCGACATCTGAACCAGAGCCCAAATCGAACGTTTGATCCGGCATTTGCCGTGGCAGGAATCGTCGCCACGGCCATGCCTTGCACGGAGGTCCAGAGAATGGACGCTGAAGCGAAGAAGCATGCCAAGCCCGTCATCACGCTCACGCAGTCGGACCACGACAGCCTGACCGGCATGGCCCGGACCACCCGAGGCGAGGTCGCCGAGCAGTTGTTCGAGGAGCTCGAGCGGGCACGCGTGGTGCCCGACCACAAGCTGCGCCCGGGCATCGTCCGGATGGGCTCGACGCTGCGCTTTTCCACCGACAGCGGCGAGTCCCGCGAGGTGACGCTGGTCTATCCGGGCGAGGCCGACATCGCCGCCGGGAAGGTTTCGGTCCTCACCCCGATCGGGGCCGCCCTGATCGGCCTCGCCGCCGGACAGTCGATCGACTGGGTCACCCGCGACGGGCGCCGCCGGCGGCTGACCGTCGAGAACGTTGTGGATGCCCGGCCCGCACCGGCCGAGGCACCGGCGGCGGCGGTGCAGCCGACGCCCTGAGGCGCTGCGCAAGCGGCGCCCTGAGCCATAGCCCCCGATTGATGGTGACGCTGCCGACGATCCGGCGCTCGGCATGGCTGCTGCTCGGCCTCGTCTGCGTCGCGGTGGCGGTCGTCGGCATCTTCCTGCCGCTGGTGCCGACCACGCCGCTCCTGCTGCTGGCGGCCTTCTGCTTCGCGCGCAGCTCCGACCGGCTGCTGCGCTGGCTGCACGAGCATCCGCGCTTCGGCCCGACCCTGCTGCATTGGGCGGAGCACCGGGCGATCGCGCAGCGCGCCAAGGTCATGGCGGTGCTGGCGATGGCAGCGGCGATCGGGCTGGCGATCGGGCTGGGCGCGCCCTTCTGGGTGGTGCTGGTGCAGGTGGCGGTGCTGCTGCCGGTGGCGCTCTTCATCGTCACGCGGCCGGAGGGCCCGCGCGCCTGACATTCTGCCGATTGCCGGGCGGTGCGTTCCGGTCTATCGACTGAGGAAACGGGAAAAGGGGCGGCAGTCGATCGAGAGCACCGACACCGAGCCGGCGCGCATCCTGATCGCGTCGAGCACCGGCGGCTACCAGGCGATCGACCTCTCGGCCCGCCTCGCCGCCAACCTTGCCTATCGCCTCGCCGACCATTTCGATGTCTCGGCGGGCGCGATCGCCGCCGAGGAGCGACGTCTTCATCGCTGCCGGATAGCGGCGGCGCAGCCGGGAGAAGGACGATGAATATCCGACACACGCCGCCGACGGTGGCGGCACCCTTCGGCCCCTACGCCCATGGCGTCGAGGTCCCGGGAGGGTCGCGGCTGCTCTACATCTCCGGCGAGGTGGGCGTGCTGCCCGATGGCACGCTGCCGGACGGCATCGAGGCGCAGGCCGACGCCTGCTGGGCGAACATCGAGGCCATCCTCGCCGACGCCGGGATGGGCGTCGGCGATCTGGTCAAGATCACGACCTTCCTGGTGCGGCCGGAGGATCTGGCGGCGGCCGGGGCGGTGCGGGCGAAGCATCTGGGCGAGGTGCGGCCGGGCTCGACCACGATCGTCGTCGAGGCGCTGGTCAGGCCGGAATGGCTGATCGAGATCGAGGCGGTAGCGGCGGCGAAGGGCTGAACAGATGGCTGAATTCAAGGTCACCTATTTCGACATGGCCGGCAGCCGGGGCGAGGATGTTCGCCTGGCGCTGGTGATCGCCGGGCGGACGTTCGAGGACATCCGCGTCGACCGCGAGGCGTTCTTGAAGCTGAAGCCCGAGCTGCCGTTCGGCTCGCTGCCGGTGCTCGAGGTCGAGGGCCACGGGGTCTTCAGCCAGACCAATGCGATCCTGCGGCTCATTGGCCGGCTCTGCGACCTCTATCCGCAGGAGCCGTTCGAGGCCGCCCGGCACGACGCGTTGATGGACGCGGTCGAGGATCTCCGCCACCGGATCGGGCCAACGGCGCGCATCCAGGACGCCGCGGCGAAGAAGGCGGCACGGCAGCAGCTCGCCACGGACCTCATCCCGCGCTGGGGCGAGGGTGTCGAGCGTCTGATCGGCCAGGGGCCGTTCGTCGGCGGCGAGCGGCCGGGCGTCGCCGATATCAAGCTCTACATGGCGCATCGGTGGCTCGGCAGCGGGGTGCTCGACGATATCCCGAAGGATGTGCTCGATCACTGTCCGAAGCTCGAGGCTGTCGCCAACGGGATCGCGACGCACCCGGCGGTCCGCGACTGGTACGCGAAAGCGGGCTGAAGGGCGCCCCGTTCGGCCGATGTCTTGGCCATCACCGCCAGCGGTCTGGCGGTGTCGCCAACGCTCCGCTAGGCAGGCGGGATGACCGCCGAACGCACGATCCGCCGCCTCGCCGCCATCCTCGTCGCGGATGTGGTCGGCTACTCGCGCCTCATGGCCGAGGACGAGACCGCAGCACTTGCAGCGCTGAACCGGCACCGCGAGGTCGAGTTCGATCCGATCGTGGCGCGGCACAATGGCCGGATCGTCAAGCTGATGGGCGACGGCACGCTCGTCGAGTTCAGGAGCGTCGTCGACGCCGTCACCTGCGCCGTCGCCATCCAGACCGCGGCCGTCGCACCCGGCAGCAGCCCGGCGATGATGCTCCGGATCGGCGTCCATCTCGGCGACATCATCATCCAGGGCGACGACATCTACGGCGACGGCGTCAACATCGCAGCCCGGCTGGAGCCGCGGGCAGCAGCCGGTGGGGTGTGCGTCTCGTCGGTCGTCAACGAAAGCCTGCGCGATCGCGTCGACACCGTCTTCGTCGACGGCGGCGACGTTGCGGTGAAGAACCTCGCCCGGCCGGTCAGGGTATGGCACTGGCATCCCGGGGACGGATCGGCGCCGGCGCCCGCCGTGCCCCCGCCCGCACGGGCAAGCGAGGGTCGATCGATCGCCGTCCTGGCGTTCGCCAACATGTCGGGCGACGCCGAGCAGGAGTACTTCTCCGACGGCATCGCCGAGGACATCATCACCGATCTCTCCAAGGTGGCCGGCCTCCTGGTGATCGCCCGCAATTCCAGCTTCGCCTACAAGGGCCGGTCGGTCGATCTGCGCGACGTCGGCCGCGAGCTGGGTGTCGGGCACGTGCTCGAGGGCAGCGTGCGCCGTGCCGGCGGCCGGGTGCGGATCACGGCGCAGTTGATCGACACCGCCACCGGCGGCCATCTCTGGGCCGACCGCTACGACCGCGAGCTCACCGATGTCTTCGCCGTCCAGGACGAGGTCACGCTGAAGATCGTCGACGCCCTCAGGGTCAGGCTCTCGCCCGCCGAGCGGGCCGACATCGTCGCCGCCGGCACGACCAGCATGGAAGCGCATGACTGCTTCCTGCGCATGCGCAACCTGATCTTCTCGCCGGGCCTGACCCCCGCCCTCTGGCAGCGCGGCATCGCCGAGGGGCTGCGCGCCATCGAGCTGGACCCGACCTACGTGCAGGCCCGGGCGCTCACCTCGATCTGCCACTGGCTGGACTTCCACAACGGCTGGTCGGGCAATGCGCCGGAGGTCGTGGCGGCCAGGGCCCGCGCACTCGCCGACCGGGCCATCGAGCTCGATCCGGCGGACCCGTTCGCCAACCACGCGATCGCCGTCGCCGCAAGGTGGCAGGGCGACTACGACCTCGCGGCCGAGGCCATCGACCGGACGCTGGCGAAAAACCCCGACTATGCGCTCGGCCTCTTCACCCGCAGCGAGATTGCGCTCGCCGCAGGGCGGCACACCGATGCGATCGCCGATCTCGAGCACGCGACGCGCGTCGATCCCGCCTGGACCCACCAGTATCTGCAGAACATGGGCATGGCGCATCTGCTGCTCGGCCATGTCGAGACCGCCGCCCTGATCCTCCGCGAACGCCTGCTCCTGGCCAGGGATACCGATATCGGCCGTGCCTGGCTCGCCTCGGCGCTGGGCCATCTGGGCGAGATCGAGGAGGCGCGGCGCCTGTGGGCCGAGCTGCTCGAGATCAACCCCTCCTTCTCGATCGAGCAACGCCTGGCCCGGCAGAGGTTCGCGCGGCGGGCCGATATCGACCAGGTGATGGCAGGCCTGGCCAGGGCCGGGCTGCCAGTCGGACCATAGAGGTCGTCTTGCCTGCCGCGATGACTGGTCAAGGTCGATCGAAAGCATCAATTGACACAACCAGGGACGCCCCCATAACTGGCGGTTGCCAGTCGGCAACAAATGGAGATGACCATGACCAAGATCGCACTCCCGCTTGTTCTCGGGCTCGGGCTGACCATCGGCCTCGCCCAGGTGCAGGATGCCCACGCCGACAGCACGGGCTGCGGTCTCGGCACGACCGTCTGGAAGGGCGAATCCGGCGTCGGCCCCCAGGTCCTGGCGGTCACCACCAACGGCACGTCGGGCAACCAGACCTTCGGCATCACGTCGGGCACGCTCGGCTGCGAGCAGAATGCGACGATCGCCTCGGTCGAGGTCAGGAACCTCACCGTCGCCAATCTCGACAATCTGGCCACGGACATGGCTCGGGGCGAAGGCGAGACGCTGACCTCGCTCGCGGTTGCCATGCAGGTCGAGCCCCAGGACCAGCCCGTCCTCTTCGCCACCTTCCAGCAGAATTTCACGCGGATCTTCCCGTCCGAGGATACCTCGGCGGAGGACGTGCTCGTCGCGATGCGCGAGGTGATGACCGAGAACGAGACGCTGGTGCGCTACGTCGAGGTCTGACGTCCCTCGCAAGCTGTAGCCCGGCATCCGGCGGCAGCCCGATGCCGGGCTCGGTGATACCGGGCCGGATGGGATGACCGAGCGCCATCGATCCGGCCCGACGCTTTTTTGTGCTGCGCCCATGAGGCCCGTCCCGCTGCTGCTGGTTCTGCTGGCGCCGTGGTGCGGGAGCCCGGCGGTGCCGGCCGAGCCGGCCTATCTCGACGAGCTGGTCGCGAGCGCGGAGGCCCAGGGTCTCGCCACCGCACCGGGCTGGGAAACGCTCGGCCACTACCGCCCGAATTTGCTGGGCCGGGGTCGCAAGAGCCTCATCGACAGCGAGAGCTTCTTCCTCGCGAAGGACGGCAAGAGCGACCCCGCGAGCGAGCTCGAGGCGACGCTCGCCGCCTTCTTCGCCCCGGCCGGCGAGCCGGCCCTGCAGCATCCGCAATGCCGCTTCGTCGCCCGCTACCGGTGGCTGAAGGACCGGCTGGGTTTCGATCCCGACCGCCTGCCCGAGCAGGATTGCGCCGAGTTCGACGCCTGGCTCGCGACCATCGACGCCACCAGCGTGACGCTGATCTTTCCGGCGGCCTATCTCAACAACCCGGCCTCGATGTTCGGCCACACGCTCCTGCGCTTCGACCGGCCGGACCAGACCGAAGAGACGCGGCTCCTCTCCCACGCGGTCAATTACGGTGCCTGGACCGGGACCGACAACGGTGTGCTCTTCGCCGTGCTGGGCCTCACCGGCGGCTATGAGGGGACCTACTCGGTCGAGCCCTATTACGAGCTGGTCAAGCGCTACAGCGACCTCGAGAACCGCGACATCTGGGAGTACCAGCTCGATTTCTCGCCGACCGAGGTGGAGAGGATGCTCGCGCATCTGTGGGAGCTGCGGGACCAGCACAGCGACTACTATTTCTTCGACGAGAACTGCTCCTACCAGCTCCTCTTCCTCCTCGACGCCGCCCGGCCGAAGCTCGACCTCGTCGGTGATTTCGACCTGCACGTCATCCCGGCCGACAGCGTGCGCTCGGTGGTGCGCCGCGAGGGCCTGCTCCGGCACACGGTGTTCAGACCCTCGGGCGAGACGCGGCTGCAGCAGGGCCTCGTCGCCATGCCCCCGGCCGACCGGAAATTGGTGCGCGGGCTCGCCTCGGGGGCGATCTCGCCCGGGGAGGCGGCCGCGTCGAACATGTCCCCGCCCCGCCTCGCCGCCGTGCTCGAGCTCGCCGAGGCCTCGGTCACCCACGAGCTCCGCGCCGGCGATCTCGAGCGCGACGTCGCCGCCCCGCGCGCCTGGTCGCTGCTCGCCGCCCGGAGCGAAATCGACACGCCGGCCGATCGGCCGCCCGTGCCCGTGCCGGCGACCCGCCCGGACCAGGGCCACGGCTCGGCCCGTCTCGCCGCCGGCATCGGCGTGCGCGACGGCGATGTCTTCCAGGCCCTGCGCCTCCGCCCCGCCTATCACGACGGCCTGGACCCCGCCGGCGGCTTCGCCCGGGGCGCCGGCATCGAGGCGCTCGACCTCGAGCTTCGCCATTACCAGGGCGACAACTCGGTGGTGCTCGATCGCTTCACCGCCGTCCGCATCAGCTCGATGGCGCCGCGGGACGAGCTGATCCGGCCCGTCTCCTGGCGGCTCGATTTCGGCCTCGAGCGGATGCGGGTCGAGCGGGGCGACACCAAGGGTGCGCTGGTCGGTGTCGCCGAGGGCGGGGCCGGGCTCGGCTACGGGCTCGGGCAGCAGGGCGTCTGGTCCGCCATGGCGGATATCGGCCTCAGCGGCGGCGAGGACTGCGACCGGACCTGCAGCGTCAATCTCGGCCCCGCCTTGTCGCTGCTCTGGCCGATCACCGACCGGGCCACCTTCACCGCCAGCGGCAGCTACCGGGTCCGCTTCGGCGAGCGCGTCCGCGACGGCTACGAGCTTCGCCTCGGCCAGAGCTACGGCCTCGCCGCCGATCTCGCGATCAAGGTCGAGCTGGCGCTGGAGAACCAGGGCGGCGGCATGCAGCCGGAGCTCCTCTCCACCCTCAACTGGTACTTCTGATGACTCGGGTCCGGTCGCTCGCCGCCCTCGCTTTGCTCCTGGCGCTCGGCGCCTGCACCGGGCTCTTCTTCCAGCCGATGAAGAGCCACGTCTTCGATCCGGCGAGCATCGGCTTCACCTACCGCGACGTCGACTTCGAGGCGGTCGACGGCACGGCCCTCCACGGCTGGTACTTCCCGGCCGAGGGCGAGCCTTCGGGCAGCATCCTCTTCCTCCACGGCAATGCCGAGAACATCAGCACGCATTTCGCCAATGTCGCCTGGCTCGCGAAGTCCGGCTTCGCCGTCCTCGTCTTCGACTATCGCGGCTATGGCCGCTCCGCCGGCAGCCCCGATCTCGGCGGCCTGCACCTCGACGTCGCCGCCGCCCTTGATGCGCTCCTGCGGCAGCCGGAGACCGATCCGGACCGCATCGCCGTCATCGGCCAGAGCCTCGGCGCAGCACTGGCGCTGACCGCCATGGCCGCGAGCCCGATGAAGGACCGGCTGCGGGCGGTGATCATCGAGGGTGCCTTCGTCGGCTACCCGGAGATCGCCCGCGAGAAGCTCGCCGCCTTCTGGCTCACCTGGCCGCTGCAGCAGCCGCTAAGCTGGACCATCGACGGCCGCTACAGCCCACTCGAGGCGGCGGCCGAAATTGCACCCGTGCCACTCCTGGTCATCCTCGACGAGGCCGACACCATCATCCCGCCACATCACGGCGAGGCGCTGTTTGCAGCGGCCGGCGAGCCGAAGACCCTCTGGCGCCTGCCGGGATCGGGCCACATCCAGGCCTTAGCCACGGTCGGCAACCGGCATCGGCTGGTCGAGTATCTGCAAGCTGTCATGGCGGCGCCGCCGATGCCGACCCCTTGAACCGGCTTCGCTAGCCGATCGTCTCGACGGGCCCGCCGGCCGACCGCCAGGCGCGAAAGCCGCCCGGGATGTGGGCCGTGTTCCTGACGCCGTGCTCGGCGGCGATCTCGACCGCCAGGGTCGATCGCTCGCCGACCGCGCAATAAAGCACGAGGCGCGCATCCCGGCCCAGTCGCCGGAGCGGCCCGGACGCGTCGCAAGACGAGGCGAACTGGCCATAGGGCAGGTGCATGGAGCCCGGGATCACCCCGTCGCGCCGCCGCTCGCTCTCCTCGCGAATGTCGATGAGCTGCCCGTCGACCTCGGGCCAGGTGGCGAGCAGTGCTTCGACCTCGAGCACCGGCACGCGGTGCTGCGCCTCGAGCTGGAGCCCGACCCGCAGGTTCTCCGGCACCGCGACATCCATCATCTTCGGGTTCGGCAGGTTCAGGTTGTTCATGATCTCTGCGTATTCGTCGGCCGAGCCGACCTTGAGGCGCGGGTTGTGGGCCTTCTCCTCGGCGATGGTGCTGACCGTGTCGCCCTTGTAGTCGTGCGCCGGGTAGACGAGCGTCTGGTCCGGCAGCTTCAGCAGGCGATCGAACAAGGAGCGGTACTGGTCGTAGGGATCGCCGTTCTGGAAATCGGTGCGGCCGGTGCCCCGGATCAAGAGCGTGTCGCCGGTGAAGACCCGATCATCCATCAAAAAGCTGTAGCTCTCGCTGGTATGGCCCGGCGTGTGCAGGGCGGTGAGCGCTATCCCCTCGATGGTCAGCCGCTCGTTGTCGCTCACCCGCATCGAGACCACGTCGGCCGGCGACTGCTCGCCCATCACCGTGACGCAGCGCGTGGCATCCCGAAGCCGGCCCATGGCGCTCACGTGATCGGCGTGGATATGCGTGTCGATCACCTTGACGAGCTTCAGGTCGAGCTCCTCGAGCAGCTTGAGATACCGCCCGGTCTGCTCCAGCACCGGGTCGATGAGCAGCGCCTCCCCGCCCGCCCGGCTCGCCATCAGGTAGGTGTAGGTGCTCGATGTCTTGTCGAAGAGTTGGCGAAAGAGCATGGCGTTTTCCCCTTCTGGCATCGGCCGGCCGAGGCATTGCAGCACAGGCCGGCGCTCCGTCCGCGGCGCCATCTCGTGCGCCCCGGCCTCGAAGATGGTATGCGAGGTGCCGACGCAGCAAGGCCGGCCGTTGGCCCGGGCGGCATTCGAGGTGATTTCTGCATGCCGATCACGGTTCTCGCCGAGACGCGCCTCATCGAGATCGCGGCACCGTTCGTCTTCCTCGTTTGCTGGATCGGCTACTGGGCCTTCGCCGACCAGCTCCAGCTCGGCAATCGCTCGCTGATGCGGCGCATGCACGAATACCGGCGAGCCTGGCTCATGCAGATGCTGGTGCGTGACAACCGGATCGTCGACATCCAGGTGGTCCAGGTGCTGGTGCAGAACGTCTCGTTCTTCGCCTCGTCCGCCATCCTCATCGTCGGCGGCTTCGTCGCCGTGCTCGGGGCGAGCGAGCAGGCGCGGGCGATCGTCGCCGAGATACCCTTCGCCGAGGACCCGAGCTCGCTGATCTGGGATCTCAAGATCCTGCTGCTGATCGTGATCTTCGTCTACGCCTTCTTCAAGTTCACCTGGTCGCTCCGCCTCTTCAACTACGTGGCCATCCTGATCGGCGCCGCGCCCGCCGGCCGGTCGCCCGACACCATCGCCATGGCCGAGCAGATCGCCGTGGTGGCCGATCGCGCCAGCGACCATTTCAACCGGGCGATGCGCGCCTTCTATTTCGGCCTCGCCGCCCTCGCCTGGTTCATCCAGTCCTGGCTCTTCATCCTCGTCTCGGTCCTGGTCGTGGTGATCATCTACCGGCGCGAATACCGCTCGGCCGTGCTCACCGTGCTCGGCCCCGTCGGCCGGTCGATCCCCGGGGCACCCGAGGAAGGCTAGGCGGGGTATTCGAGGGCGCCGAGAATGTCGGCCGCGATCTCGAAGGAGCGCAGCCGGGCGGCGTGGTCGTGGATCTGGCCGGTCAGGATCAGCTCGTCCGGCCGGTAGCGGGCGATGAGGTCCTGGAGGCCGCGGCGGACCGTGTCGGGTGCGCCGACCGCGGTGATGGCGAGCGCCTGCTCGGCCGAGGCCAGGGCAACGGGGTCGAGGTGCCGCTCCACGTCCTCCACCGGGCGCGGCAGCGGGCCCGCGCGCCCCGTGCGCAGGTTGACGAAGGCCTGCAGCATGGAGCTGCGGAGGTAATGCCCCTCCGCGTCGCTGGCGGCGGCGAAGACATTGAGGGCGAGCATGAAGCGCGGCTGCTGCAGCCGTGCCGAGGGCCGGAAGGTCTGGCGATAGACGGCAGCCGCCTGGTCGAGCGCTGCCGGGGCGAAGTGCGAGGCGAAGGCATAGGGCAGCCCGAGATGGGCCGCGAGCTGGGCACCGTAGAGGCTGGAGCCCAGGATCCAGATCGGCACCTCGGTGCCCGTGCCGGGGTTCGCCTTGACGATCTGGCCGGGCTGCTCCGGGCCGAGATAGGCCATGAGCTCCATCACGTCGCGCGGGAAGTCGTCGCCGGCATCGAGATGACGGCGAAGCGCCCGCGCCGTCGCCATGTCGGTGCCGGGTGCCCGCCCGAGGCCGAGATCGATCCGGCCCGGATGCAGGGTGGCCAGCGTGCCGAACTGCTCGGCGATGACGAGCGGCGCATGGTTCGGCAGCATGATGCCGCCGGCGCCCACGCGAATCCGCGTCGTGCCGGCGGCGACGTGGCCGATCAGGACGGCGGTGGCGGCGCTGGCGATGCCCGGCATGTTGTGATGCTCGGCGAGCCAGAAGCGGTGATAGCCCCAGCGCTCCGCGTGCTGCGCCAGGTCGAGCGAGTTCCGCAAGGCGTCGCTGGCGTTGCTGCCCTGGGCGATCGGCGCCAGATCGAGGACCGAGAAGGGGATCATGTGCCCGGGCTGACCGTGGCGGGGCGCCAGCCGAGGCGGCGGCGGGCCCGCTCGACGAGGCGCGGGCGGTCGAGCACGCTGGCATCGATGGTCATGCCACGATTGCCGGCGCGGATATTGGCGAAGAACTGGCCAGCGCTGGCCTCCCAGGAGAAGCCCAGGGCATGCGCGCGGCAGCGCTCGCGCGGGATATCCAGGGCCCCGAGCGCCGCCCGACGCAGGTCGTGATCGAGCACGCCCGTGCCGGACGAGCCGACGATGGTGAGCGGCCCGGCGGTCGGGTAGGCGGCGATCGGCAGGCCCGAGGCGAGCGCCTCGAGCAGCACCATGCCGAAGGTGTCGGTGCGGCTGGGAAAGACGAAGACGTCGGCGGAGGCGTAGGCCCGGGCGAGCTCCAGGCCCGTGAGCTTGCCGAGGAAGCGGGCATCGGGGAAGGCCGCCTCGAGCTGGCGGCGCGCCGGGCCGTCGCCGACCACGAGCTTGGTGCCCGGCAGGTCGAGCCTGAGGAAGTCGTCGACGCTCTTCTCGATCGCCAGCCGGCCGACATAGAGGAAGACCGGCCCCTCGCAGCCGAGCCCCGTGCGCCGGGCCGGGTCGAACTGCGCCGTGTCGACGCCGCGGCTCCAGCGGATGATGTTGGCGAAGCCGTGCCGGTCGAGCTCCTGGGCGAGCGAATCGGTGGCGACCATGACGCCATTGCCGCCATTGTGGAACCAGCGCATCAGCCGCCAGGTCCAGTCGGTCGGGATCGGCAGGCGGGCGCGGACGTAGTCCGGCAGGCGGGTGTGGACGCAGGTTGTGAACGGCAGGCCGTGGCGGACACAGAGACGCCGGGTCAGGATGCCGAGCGGCCCCTCGGTGGCGATGTGAACATGCGTCGGTGCCAGCCGCGCGATCAGCCGGGCGAGCCGGCCGGGCCGCGCCAGCGCCAGCCGGATCTCGGGATAGCTCGGCAGCGGCACCGAGCGGAAGTGCTGGGGCGTGAGGAGGGCAATCTCGGCGCCGCAGCCGGCGGCGAGCTCCATCATCCGTTCGATCGAGCGGACCACGCCGTTGAGCTGCGGGTACCAGGCATCGGTCACGATCAGCAGCCGCATGGCGTCATCAGCCGCGGTCTCGTCGCCCGCATTCGACTTGGTCAAGTCTTCCCCCGTCCGCGCCGCTCGTCACGGCGCTGCGTATTGATCCCTCGCGAGGAGATAGTCCCTGCCAGCCGAATTGGCCATGCGACGCA
The DNA here is from genome assembly GCA_020638495.1 of Geminicoccaceae bacterium. GTDB lineage: Bacteria > Pseudomonadota > Alphaproteobacteria > Geminicoccales > Geminicoccaceae > SLRI01. Next base: position 208,619 of record JACKIN010000003.1, read on the forward strand.
ACCGTTCAGGCGCGGCAATCCTCGAGACGAAGGTAGCGGGCGTCGAGCCCGAGATAGTCCTCCTTGCGGCAGGTCAGGACCAGGATCTGCTGGCGGGCCGCCGCCTGCTGCAGGATGGTCTTCATCCGGGCGAGCCGCACCGCGTCCGCGTAGACGAGCGCGTCGTCGAGGATCAAAGGCGGGCTCTGGCCCCGCGTCTCCACCAGGAGATCGCCGATCGCCAGCCGGACGAGGATCGCGAGCTGCTCGCGCGTGCCGACGCTGAGGCTGGAGAAAGGCTCGCTCGCGGCGCTGCGCCTGAGCGTTTCGAGCCGCAGGCTCTCTGGCGCGAAGGCGGCCACCGCCTCGCCCATCAACTGCCGCATGTAGGGCGCGAGGCGTGCCTCGAGCGGCTCGACCAGCGCATCCTGCCGGGCCCGGTCGACCGCCTCCAGTGTCTCGGCCAGGAGCCGCCAGGCCCGGGCCTCGGCAAAGAGGCGGGCATGGCGCCGCTCGGCCAGCTCGAGCCTGCCCTGCACGTCCCCCTTGCGGTCGCCGATGCCGCGGCCGCCGGCGCCCTTCAGCTCGGCCTCGAGCCGGACCACCTCGCGCTCGAGGCCGCGCCCCTCCTCCTCGAGCTGGGCGAGGCGACGCGCCGCCTGCTCCGCCTCGAGCCGGGCCGCCTCCGGCGCCGCCCGGGCCAGCTCGCGCTCGACCCGCAGCACCGCCTCCGCGGCCCGGTCGTCGACCGTCCGGGCCGCCGCCAGCGCCTCGGCGAGGGCGACATCGGCCAGCTCGTCCCGCTCGATCGCGAGCTGGTCCTCGAGCTTGGCCAGCTCGAGCCCGGCCCGCGCCTCGGCACCCGCCAGCACGTCCGCCTCCCGGCCGAGCCGGGCCTCCTCCTCGGTGGCCCGCCGTCGTTCCTCCGCCAGCGCCGCCTCGCGTTCGCGCAGCTCGGCCAGTGTCCGCTCGACAGCCTCGCGCTCGGCCTCGAGCGTCGCATCGTCGGCATCATCGCCGCCATCGACATCGTCGAAGCCGGCGAGCCGTGCCCGGGCCGTGACGCAGGCGGCATCGAGTGCCGCCTGGCCCTTCATCCCGCTCGCCCGGAGCAGAGTGGCGAGCTTCTGCCGCGCCGCCTCGGCCTCGTGCGCGAGGCGGTCCCTGGCCAGCAGCCGACGGCGCGCCTCGGCGAGATCCCGGGCAACGAGTTCCGCGAGCCGTCCGGCGAATGCTGCCTCGCCATCGGCGAGCGCCCGGCGCAGCTCGGCCAGCCCCTTGCCACCCGGTGTCACCTCGATCCGGCCGAAGCCGGGAAGGATCAGGGTCGCCGGTGCCGTGAGCTCGATCGGCGCAGCCGGATCGACCGGCACCAGGCCCAGCAGCACCTCGGCATCCGCCCGATCGGGCCGCAGCACGAGCCGCGTCGCCACGGCACGCAGGGCAGCCCGCGTCTCCTTGAGCTCGACCTCCATCGTCTCGAGCTGCTCCAGCGCGATCTCGTCGATCGCCTCCGCGTCGGCGCGGGCCTGCTGCTCGGCCGCCTCGGCCGCCGTCGCCCGGACATCCGCCGCGAGGCGCTCCAGGGCGGCGAGCTCCCGTGCCAGCCGCAACCGCTCGGCCCGCCGGCGCACGGTCTCCCGTTCGCGCTCGCCCGCCGCAAGCGCCCTGCGGCTCGCCTCGGCGGCCGCATCCGTCGCCGCCCGCTGCCGTCGGGCCCGATCCAGAAGCGGGGCGTTCTCGGCGGTTGCCCTGGCGAGCTTCGCCTGCTCGGCGGCCCGCTCGTCGATGGCTGCCAGACGCTGCCGGCGCAGGTCCGCCATGTCCTGCAGCCTTCGCAGCTCGCTCGCCGCCGCCTGGCGCTCGGCCGAGCGAACCCTTTTTTCCTCCTCGAGCGCCCGCACGCCGGCGAGGGCCGAGCGGCTGCCGTCGACGGCCCGGCGCGCACGCCCCAGATGATCGGCGGCGAGCCAGGCCCGCCGCTTCTCGAGGGTCGCCGCCAGCCGATCGAGCAGCGCCTCGACCTCCGCCTCGGCCGCTTCCAGACCCGAAAGCTCGACGCGCAGCTCCGCCACCTCGCGCTCGAGCGTGGCGAGCTCGCCCCTCGGCTGGTCCCGCTTGCCGGTCCAGTGCTGGTCGCGCCGCCGCCGCACCTCGGTCATCAGGCGCGGCGCCCGCTCGCCCCGACCGAGTGCCGCCACCTGGTCGGCCAGCGCCGGCTGGAGCCCGCGCAAAGCCGTCGGGCTCGGTTCCTGCTCCTTTGCGAAGGTGGTGCCCTGGTCGACCCAGAAGAGCCCGGCGACGCCGGTATGCGTGTCCCGGGCCGCCCCCCTGCCCGGCCATTCGAACTGCAGGAGCGAGGCGAGCCGGAGCTCGGCCGCGTCACCCTCGAGCAAGCCTTCCGGCGTCTCGAGCTGGACGCCGCCCCGGCGAAAGCGCTTGGCCAGGCGATAGGCGCTGCCGTCCAGGGTGAAGCCGACGGTCACGGCCGGCGTCTCGCCGCCGGCGAAGGGCTGGATGGCGTCGCGATCCGCCCCGGTCGTATTGTGCTTCATGAAGAAGGCGGCCTTCAGCGCGTCGAGCAGGGTCGACTTGCCTTCCTCGTTGTCGCCAGAGACGACGGTGATGCCGAGGGCTGCCGGGCGCACCACATGGCGGCCCTTCAGCTTCTTGAAGTCCTCGACGACGAGCTCGTCCAGGCGCATCAGCCGGGCTCCAGCCGCTGCCACGTCTGGTGCAGCAGGCGAAGCGCCACGGGTGCTGCCGGATCCTCCGAGTCGGCGAGCGCTGCCACCACCTCGGCGAGCAAGGGCTCGCTCGCCATGGCGGCGAGATCGGCTTCGCTGGCGGCGGTCAGCAGGCCTTCGTCCTGGACCTCGAGGTGGCGCAGCCGCGCCTCGAGCCGCCCCAGCGCCGCCTCGAGCGCCGCCCGCCCGGCGAGATCGAGGGCCCCTTCGAGCGTCAGGCGGAGAACCGTCTCGCCAGGGGCCGCGAGACCCGCCACCAGGGCGTCGAGCTGGTCGCCGATAGCCCCCACGGCCGGGCCGTGGCCGAGATCCACCTTGCGGGCCTGCCAGGCGTGCCGCCCCGTCTCGAGGGCGCGGACCGTCACCGGCTGACCCGGGCCGGGCAGCGTCACCAGCAACGCCTGGCCCTGGCCGCTCCGGGTGAAGTCGTCGGGCTCCGGCGTGCCCGAGAACCAGGTGCGTGGCCCCACCTGGAGGACCGAATGCCAGTCGCCGAGGGCGAGATAGTCGAGCCCTGCCCGCTCGGCGCGGTCGAGCGCGATCGGGTTCGGGCTCTCCGACTGGCCGGGCAGCAGCGCCGGCACACCGCCATGCGCCAGCCCGACCTTGACCGCCCCGGCCGGCAGGACCGCCGTGTCGAACCACGCCGTCGTGTCGCCGCTGACATGCTTCTGCAGAAGCGGGGCCGGCAGGACGACCAGCCGGCCATCGAGGAGCGTCATTGGCTCCGGCCGGGTCAGCAGGCGGACATTCTCCGGGCAGTCGCCGGAGGCGGCAAAGCGGTCCCAGAGGCCGCCCGGCCGCGCCGGGTCGTGATTGCCGGGCAAAAGGAGCCAGGGGCCGGGGAAGCCGGCCATCCGGTGCACCATCCGCCGCAGCAGGCCGGGCTCGGCATGCTCGTGGTCGAGCACGTCGCCGGCGACCAGCACGGCTGCCACATCGGCTTCGGTGGCACGAGCGGCGAGACGCTCGATGACGGCGAGCCGCGCCTCGCGCAGCAGGGCCGCCAGGTCGCCGCCGGCGAAGCGCGCGAAGGACTTGCCGAGCTGCCAGTCGGCGGTGTGCAGGAGGCGGATGGTCATGGCGCCGATGGTGCCACGCCGCTGGCGGACGGATCAACCGTCGCGCGACAGGCCCTGTCGTTCGATCTCGGCGAGGTAGGCGGCCCAGATCGTCGCCTGCTCCGCCCCCAGCCGATAGAGCCAGCTCCAGCTGTAGATGCCGGTCGAGTGCCCGTCGTCGAAGACGATGCGCACGGCATAGTTGCCGACCGGCTCGAGCCGCACGATGCCGACCCGGCGCTTGCCGCCCACCGTCACCTTCTGCGACGGCGTGTGACCCTGGACCTCGGCGGACGGGCTTTCGACGCGCAAGAGCTCGGCCGGGTAGCTGAAGCTCCGGCCGTCGTCGAAATCGATGCCGAGGCGCCGCTCCTCCCGGTGGACGCGGATCTCGACCGGCCAGGCCTCGGCCTCACTCATTGCCGTGATCGTCCTTGTCGGCGCGGACCGCGTCCGGGATGCGATCGGAATCGTCGAGCTGGCGGGCATCGTCGACCAGCATGATCGGAATGCCGTCGCGCACCGGATAGGCCAGGCCCGCCTGCTCGCTGACCAGCTCGTTCCGGGCGCGGTCGTAGCGCAGCGGCCCCTTGGTCAGGGGGCAGATCAGGAGGTCCAGGAGCGCCGGGTCGATGGCGGCGCCACTCGTCGGGGTCTCGGGCGTGTCGGTCATCGTTGCGCTCTCCGGAAAGGCGGCGGGTCAGTGCAGGACCGAGGGCTCGGCGGCACCCGTGGTCCCCGCCATGCACATGAGGGCGATCAAGAGCTCCGCCTGGGCGTTCAGGTTCGCGGCCTCGAGCAAGGCCTGCTTCTCGTTCGGCTCGAACGGGCAGATCATCACCAGCGAGGTGACGAGGCCGGCGAGCGGCGCATCCTTGATCGTCTCCCAGTCGGCCTCGATCTGCTGGCGCTCGAAATAGCCCTTGAGCGCCGTCAAGAGATCGCCGCGCAGGGCGTCGGGCGGCGGCTCGGGCTGCAGGTCGTCGTGCCAGCGGTCGAACGCGGCCACGACCTGGCGGTACGGCGTCGTCACCGCCAGCTCCTCGGCGACGTCGAAGCGGGCGATGCCCGTCAGCGTGATGAGGAAGCGGCCGTCCTCGGTCTCGCGGAACGAGCTGATCCGCCCGGCGCAGCCCGTCCCGTAGATGGGCGGCTGGCCCTCCGCCGCCTCGCCGCCCCCGGCTTGGCCTCTGGGCTGGATCATGCCGATCACCTTGTCGGTCTGCATGGCGTCCCGCACCATCTGCAGGTAGCGCGGCTCGAAGATGTTGAGCGGCAGGTTGCCGCCCGGCAGCAGGACGGCACCCGGCAAGGGGAAGATCGGGAACCGGCCGGGCAGGCTTTCGAGGCCGGGCATGCTCAACCTCGCTCCCGGCTCAGCTGAAGAGGACGGACGACAGCAGCCGGCGACCCTTGATGGTCAGCGGATGGGTCGGGCCGAGCGCTTCGAAGAACCGCACCAGCTGCTTTCTCGCTCCGTCGTCGCGCCATTCCCGGTCCCGCTTCACGATCTGGCGGAGATGCTCCATCGCCTGCTCGACCTGGCCGCGCAGGAAGAGCGCGGTCGCCAGATCGTAGCGGGCGTCGTGATCGTCCGCATTGCCCTCGATACGCCGGGCCAGCTCCGCCGGATCACCGAGCGTGCCGGCCTCCTTGGCGAGCGCCACGGCCGACTTCGCACCGGTGACGGCGGCATGCTTGGCGGCCGCGGCCGGCACGTCGCCCAAAAGCTGCTCGGCCTCGGCGAGATCGCCCGCGGCGAGCAGGCAGCGGGCGAGGCCGCCCAGCGCCTCGGGATTCTCCGGCTCCTGCTCCAGCACGCCGCCGAAGAGCTCGCCGGCGGCGTCGAGCTCGCCCGCCTCGAGCGCCGCCTTGGCCTCCTCGAGCTGGACATCGACGCTGGCCGGGCCGAGCGGGCCGCCGGTCAGCTTCTCGACCAGCGCCTTGATCTGGCTCTCGGGCTGCGCACCGGCGAAGCCCGTCACCGGCTGGCCCTGGGCGAAGGCGTAGACCGTCGGCACCGACTGCACCCGGAGCTGCTGGGCGAGCTCGGGGTTCTGGTCGATGTCGATCTTGACCAGCTTGACCTTGCCGCCGGCCTGCTTGACCACCTTCTCGAGCACCGGGGTGAGCTGCTTGCAGGGGCCGCACCAGGTCGCCCAGAAATCGACCAGCACCGGCTGGCGCATGGATTCCTGGATGACGTCGCGGGCGAAGGATTCGAGGTTGCCGTCCTTGATCAGGTCCGCGCCACCACCCTGCTGCCCGGCCGGAGCCTGCGTGCCGCCAATCATCTGCATGTCGAAAAAACCCTTGCTGCCCGCAATTCGCGCCCACCCGATGGCCGGACGCCGACGCCCTCCCGCCGACCGCTTCCGGGTACCACGGGTCAGGCATAGATGGAAACCGGACGCCGGCGATGCAAGGCGCGCCGCGGGCCACGCGCAAGCCGCTTGCCAAACCGCCCCCCATCCACTAAATGCCGCGCCTGTGCCGGAAACGCTTGGCGGATCCGGGCGCGAGCGGGCGTAGCTCAGGGGTAGAGCACAACCTTGCCAAGGTTGGGGTCGAGGGTTCGAATCCCTTCGCCCGCTCCAGATTTCCTCCGAGAGATCGAGAAGTCGAAGAGCGCCCCAGGGGGCGCTTTTTATCTTTCCGGGCCTTTTCCGCTACCGTCGCCTTCCACTCTTCCCACCGAGCCGACCAGCGACGCCACCACGCGCGCTGATGCCTGTCGATCGGCGGCGGGCGACTACGGCCTCTAGCGCCAGCACTCGACCAGCACGGTGTATTCCTTGGTGCGGGTGCCGACATCGGCGGCCGTCAGGGGCTCGGGGCATCCGGCGGTGGGGCTGGCTTGGTGCCGCATGGTCCATCGAGCTCCGGCAATATCGGCGCCCTCGAAAGTGCATGTGAAGGCCGGGGCGTCGCGCCATTCGCCGGCGCTGAACGCGATTGTCACGATTTCGGATGTGTGATCTATCATCGAGGCGCAGGGAACGGCAGAGGCCGCCCGGGAGGCGGCCCAGTTGGGAGGTCCAGGAGATGCGGTTGGGATGGCTGGCGGCGGGTGTCGCCATGGTCGGGCTGATGGGCAGCGACGCGGTCGCGGCGGACAAGTACAAGATCTTCCTGTCGATGAGCTACATCGGCAACGACTGGCAGGCCGAGGCCGCCAACATGGTCAAGGCGATGGCCGACCATGCCTCGATGCGCGACAAGGTCGACCTGCAGATCCAGGTCGCCGGCCCGAACGCGCAGCGCCAGATCCAGCAGATCAACGCGATGGTGCAGCAGGGTGCGGACGCCATCATCGTCTACCCGATCTCGCCGACCGCCCTGAACCAGGTGGTCAAGAACGCCTGCGACAAGGGTGTCCTGGTCTTCGCCTACGATTCGGTCATCACCGAGCCCTGCGCCTACAACACCACGATCGACCAGGACGAGGCGGGCCGCAAGCCGGCGGAATGGCTGGTCGACCAGCTCGGCGGCGAGGGCAAGATCGTCGTCATCACCGGCGTCCCCGGCACCTCGGTCGACACCGCGCGCACGGCGGCCGCCAAGGACGTCTTCGCCAAGCACCCGGGCATCGAGATCGTCGCCGAGGGCAACGGCATGTGGAGCCAGGCGGTGGCACGGACCGAGCTCTCCAAGATCGTCGCCACCCATCCCTGGTCCGAGATCGACGGGCTCTGGATGCAGGCGGGCTGCTTCACCGCCGCGTCCATGCAGGACGAGGCCGGGATCGCCGACGCGGACAAGAAGCCCTGCGCCGGCGAGGGCTCCAACGGCCATCGCATCCAGATGCTGCCGATCGGGACCGAGGGGATCGAGGGTGCGAACGGCACCTATCGGCCGATGGGCTACCCCAGCATCTCCTACGCCTCGCCGCCCTATTCGGGCGCGCTGGCGCTGAAGAACGCGGTCGCCAAGCTCGAGGGCAAGGAGATCCCGCAGCTCACGAGCCTGCCGCTGCCGCTGTACACGAACGACGAGATCAAGCTCTGCACCGAAGGCACCTGGGCGGAGATGCAGGCGGGCTGCAACGTGTTCCAGCCGGCGCTGGTCTCCAACCCCGGCTGGTTCGGCTCGATCTACTCCGCCGAGACGCCCGAGATCGGCCTGCAGGCGGCCCTGGTCGGCCAGCCCGAGAACTGATCTTCAGGCTGCGGGAGGGTGTCTCGCCCTCCCGCCTTCGGGTGGGATCCCGGTTGATGACCGAGGCTGCGCCGGCGCTGCGCGTCGAGAAGGTCGCCAAGGCCTACGGCGCGACCGTGGCGCTGGACGGCGCCTCGTTCGCCGTCCGGGCGGGCGAGGTGCACGCCCTCCTGGGCGAGAACGGGGCCGGCAAGTCGACCATGGTCAAGCTCCTGTCCGGCCTGGTGCAGCCGGACAGCGGCAGCATCAGCCTGGCGGGCCAGGAGGTCCGCCTGCGTCGGCCGGCCGAGGCGCACCGGCACGGCGTGCAGACCGCGTTCCAGGAGATGACCCTGGTGCGCGACCTGACGGTCGCCCAGAACATGCTGCTGCCCAACGCGCCGACCCTTCTCGGCCAGCTGCGCGGGCGGCTGGGCGAGCGCCGGGTGGCGGAGCATCTGGCGCGCCTCGGCCTGGAGAGCATCGACCCGCGCGCCGAGATCCGCGACCTCGAGCTGCCGCAGCGGCAGAAGATCGAGATCGCCCGCGCCGTCTTTCGCCGCCCGCGCCTGCTGCTGCTCGACGAGCCGACCTCGACGCTGTCGGGCCGCGACATCGACTGGCTCGGCGAGCTGATCGCGGGCGTCGGCCAGGATGGCGTCACGGTGGTGTTCATCTCGCACCGCCTGTCGGAGGTGCGCCAGCTCTGTGACCGCCTGACGGTGCTGCGCAATGGCCGGGACATCGGCACCGCCGAGGTCGACGCGATCGGCGACGACGAGGTGATACGGATGATCATCGGCCGCTCGCTCGCCGCCACCTTCCCGCCGCGGCCGGCCCCGCGGCCCTGGCCGGCGGATGCCGTGCCGGTGCTGGCAGCGAGCGGCCTCGCCACCGACGGCAAGCTCGCCGACGCCGGCTTCGCGCTGCGGCCGGGCGAGATCCTGGGCGTCGCCGGCCTGCAGGGCATGGGCCAGCGGGAGCTGTTCTTGGCCTGCTTCGGCATGCTGGCGCTGCGTCGCGGCGAGATCCGGGTCGACGGCCGCAAGGTGACCCTGGCCTCGCCCAAGGACGCCGTGCGCGCCCGGATCGGCATCAGCCTGGTGCCCGAGGACCGCAAGACCGAGGGCCTGTTCCTGAGGCTCGACGGCAGGCGCAACATCTCGCTGCCGGTGATCGACCGCTTCACCCGCTGGGGCCTGATCGACGAGGCCCGGGAAACCCGGGCCGTGGCCGGCGTCCTGGCCGAGGTCGAGGTCCAGCAGCGGGCGATCTACACCAGCGCCGGGGCCTTCAGCGGCGGCAACCAGCAGAAGATCGCCATCGGCAAGTGGCTGCTCGCCGGCAGCCGCATCCTCTTGATGTTCGATCCGACCCGCGGCGTCGACGTCGGCACCAAGCACCAGCTCTATCTGATGATGCGACGCTTCGCCGACGCCGGCGGCTCGATCCTCTTCCACTCGACCGAGATCGCCGAGCTCGTCAATCTCTGCGACCGGGTGATGGTGCTCTACGCCGGCCGCGTCGCCCTGGAGCTCGAGGGGGAGCCGATCGAGGAGCAGGCGATCATGCGCGCGGCCCTGGGCGAGCTGGCCCGGCCGGCCGGCATCGCGGCATGAGCGCCGCGGCCCTGCCGCTGGCGGGCCGGCGCCCGCGCCGGGGCATGCGGCTCGGCCGGCATCGCGGCCTCCTGGTCGCCCTCGTCGTGTTCGCGCTGCTCTTCGCCGTTGCCGACGCGATCACGCCTGGGTCATTCAGCTACTTCGAGCTCAGCTTCATGTCCTCGGGCGGCGCCACCCTGGCGCTGGCCGGCATGGGCCAGACGGTGGTCGTCCTGACCGGCGGGTTCGACCTCTCGGCCGGCGCGGTGGTGTCCCTGGTCAATGTCGTGCTTGCCACCTGGATGGGCCCCGAGCCGCCGAGCCAGATCCTCTTCGGCCTCGTCGCCATCGGCATCGGCGCCACGGTCGGCGCGGTCAACGGCTTCTTCGTCGCCGTGGTCCGCCTGCAGCCCATCGTCGTCACCCTCTCGACCATGTTCATCGTCCAGGGGATCACCCTTCTGATCATGGACAAGCCGGGCGGCCTGATCGCGCCCGAGTTCTCGGCTTTCCTCGCCGGCGACGCGATCCCCGACCGGCTGCCGGCGCCGGTCGTGGTCATCGCCGCAGCGGTCGCCTTCTGGCTCCTGCTCAAGAACACGCGCTTCGGCGTCGCCCTCTATGCGATCGGCTCGGACCCGGAGGCGGCCAGGGCCGCGGGCCTGCCGACTCGGGCCATCCAGCTCGGCGCCTATGTCGTGGCCGGCATGTTCTACGGTGCGGCGGGGGCGTTCATCTCGGCCCAGACCGGGTCGGCCGACCCCTTGATCGGCGGGCCGATGCTGCTGCAGATCTTCACCGCCGTGGTGCTCGGCGGCACGCTCCTGGGGGGCGGGCGCGGCGGCTGCCTCGGCACGGTGGTGGGCGCCTACACCCTGGTGCTGGTGGTCAACATCCTGCTCGTCCTCAACGTCTCCGCCTACTACAGCTCGGTCGCCGAGGGCGCGATCCTGATCATGGCCGTGCTCGCCGCCTCCTTGAACCGGCGCTCGGCGATCGCCGACTATCTCCGCCTCGGCTGGCTCGAGCTCCGTGCCCGCCACGACGGCACGGCACCGTCAGCGCATGCCGGCGAAGCACGGCCCTTCGCCCTGCAGCGGCCCGAGGTGGCACTGGCGCCCGTGTCCTGGCTCGAGCGCCACCGCGAGCTGCTGCGCTACGTCCTGCCGGCCTATGCCGGCTTCGTCCTGGTCCTGGTGGCGACCCATCTCGTCTACGGCAATGCCCTGACCAACCCCGCCTACTTCAACTCGCTGATCGTGCTGGCCTCGTTCCTGGTCGTGCTGGCGCTTGGCCAGGGCGCCGTGATCCTCACCGGCGGCCTCGACTTGTCGCTGCCCTGGATGATCGGGCTGTGCGGCATCCTGGTGGCTGGGCTGGTGCGCGGCTCCGACGAGGCGGCGCTCTGGGCGATACCGCTGGGCCTCGCGCTCGGGGCCGGCCTCGGCGCCCTCAACGGCGCCGGGATCGTCCTCCTCGGCCTGCCGCCGATCGTCATGACGCTGGCCATGAACGGCATCCTGCAGGGTGCGGCACTGGTCTACAGCAACGGCACGCCGGACGGCTTCGCCTCGCCGGGCATGCGCTGGTTCATGACCGGCCGGCTCCTGGGCGTGACACCCGTGGTCTGGTTCGTCGCCGCCTTCGTCGGTGCGGCACTGGTGCTGCTCGGGCGCACCGCGTTCGGCCGGCGCGTCTACGCGGTCGGCAACGGTGCCCTCGTGGCCCGGCTCAGCGGCGTTGGCGTCGGCGGCACGCTGATCGGCGTCTACGCGCTGTCGGGTCTCTGCGCGGCGCTGGTCGGCATCCTGCTCGCCAGCTTCAGCGGCCAGGCCAGCCTCGGCATGGGCGACGGATATCTCCTGCCGTCGATCGCCGTCGTGGTGGTCGGCGGCACGCTGATCACCGGCGGCCGCGGCCACTATCTGGGCATGCTCGGCGGCGTCCTCCTGCTGACCGCGCTCGCCACGCTGCTGGCCGGCACGACGCTGCCGTTCGCCGTGCGCGACATCATCTACGGGCTCGTCGTTCTGGCCGCGGTCCTGGCGCTGCGCGAGCGTCACGCATGAGCCGGGGGGCGGGGCATCGCGGGCCGCCGCCGGGTCGGATTCCAGACTGAAGGGGAGAGCGAGGATGCGGATCGAGGTTCTGGTCGACGTCAAGACCACGCTGGGCGAGGGACCCTTGTGGGACGTGGACGAGCAGCGGCTGTACTGGATCGACAGCTTCGACGGCCGGGTGTTCCGCTGCACCGCCGATGGGCGCGAGGTGCGGGCCTGGGACGTGCCGATGAAGATCGGCTCGATGTGCCTGCGCAAGGGCGGCGGGGCCGTGGTGTCCCTGCAGCGCGGCTTTCATTTCCTCGACCTCGCATCCGGCGAGGTCACCTTGATCCACGACCCCGAGCCGGACAAGCCGCACAACCGCCTCAACGACGGCAAGGTCGACCGGCGGGGCCGGTTCGTCGCGGGCTCGATGGACACGCAGGAGGCCGGCCCCAACGGCAGCCTCTACCGGCTCGATCCCGATCTGAGCGTGACCCGGCTCGAGGACGGCATCATCGTCAGCAACGGCCCGTGCTGGAGCCCCGACGGCGGCACGTTCTATTTCACCGATTCCTGGTCCGGCGAAATCTCGGCCTACGACTACGATCTCGCCACCGGCGCCATCGCCAACAAGCGCACCTTCGCCCGGATGGAATATCAGGGCGCCGGCTTCGACGGTGCGACGGTCGATGCCGAGGGCGGGGTCTGGAGCGCTGTGGTCTATGTCGGCAAGCTCGTCCGCTACCTGCCCGACGGGCGGGTCGACCGGGTGATCGACATGCCGGTCAAGAAGGCCACCAGCGTCAATTTCGGCGGCCCGAACCTGGACATCCTCTACGTCACCTCGATGGCCAAGCCGCCGCTTCCCCGCTTCCCCGACGACCCGCAGCCGCGCGGCTCCCTGTTCGCCATCCATGGTCTCGGCATCCAGGGTGTTCCCGAGCCGCGCTTCGCCGGCTAGGTGCCGGTCCGAGCGGCAGGGCGTGACGAACCACCGAAAGGCGCTACGAGGTCAGCGCCCCCGCCGTCATGCCCTGCACCATGAACTTCTGCAGGAGAATGAAGGCCACGACCAAGGGCAGGCTGGCCAGCATCGAGAAGGCCATCATGCCGCTCCAGTCCGTGACGAACTCGGCCATGAGGCTGTAGATCGCCATGGTCAGCACCCGGTTCTCCCAGGCCTCGACCAGCACCATGGTTCAAGAGATGGCACTCATGCGCGTGCAGCCGTCGACCATCGCCGCCGCCTCCATGGCCGGCGATATGTTGATGAAGTAGCTGCCTGGCATGTGGATGTAGAACGGTAGAGTAAATGCCCAAAGCCAAAGACGAAAGCCGCCGCCGGTATCCGTCCGAACCCTTGGCCCGCGCTGAAGTTTTGCAGCGCCTCGCACCACATTTCGAATTTTTCGAAGAGGTTAAAGCAGAAAGCGCTAATGGGGACGTCATGCGGATTGACGCGGTCTCGCAATGCCGGTTGACCGGCTGGACCTTCGGCTGGGAGTTTAAGCGGTCGCACCTGTTTAAAAGTGAGTTCGCTGACGCCATGCGGCAGGGAATCCACTATCGACTGTCTCGTATCGCCGACGCCCGCTTGCCTACCCACAAGGGGTTACAATTGCCAGCAATAGTTCTTTTCCCCGATTGGCTTGGCGAACACGACGATGACGTGACGAACTACGGTAGGGAAGCCGAAGGAATGCGTTTGGTGGGCGCTCAATTTCGTGTCGGAACGATGCGACAATCGGGCGATGAAAGGTTCGCCTTCATTATGGGCCAATCTGCCATTTGGCATTCAGCGTCGGGTTGGACCAAGAATGCGGAAGGCCTGTTGTTGGGCAAACGCAGCCTTGGCTCGACGCGAAAGAACGACCGCTGAAATAGGCGCTTGGCCCCTACGACGTCAGCGCCCCGGCCGTCATGCCCTGCACCATGAACTTCTGCAGGAGGATGAAGGCCACCACCAAGGGCAGGCTGGCCAGCATCGAGAAGGCCATCATGCCGCTCCAGTCCGTGACGAACTCGGCCATGAGGCTGTAGATCGCCATGGTCAGCACCCGGTTCTCCCAGGCCTCGACCAGCACCATGGCGAAGAGGAACTCGTTCCAGGCGAGCAGGAAGGCATAAAGGCCGGCACCGATGAAGGCGGGATAGGAGACCGGCACCAGGATCCTGAAGATCGCACCCATGCGCGTGCAGCCGTCGACCATCGCCGCCTCCTCCATGGCCGGCGAGATGTTCATGAAATAGCTGCGCAGCATGAGGATGCAGAACGGCAGGGTGAAGGTCAGGTAGACGATGATCAGCGAGGTCCGCGTGTCGTAGAGGCCGAGCATGACGAAGACGCGGAAATAGGGGATGCAGAGCAGGATCAGCGGGAACATCTGCGTGATGATGAGGAACATCAGGACGACCCGCTGGCCCATGAAGTTGAACCGGGCGAGCGCGTAGGCGGCGAGGGCACCGAGGAACAGCGACAGGAACGTCACGAAGAGCGAGATGAAGATCGTGTTGAGGAAGACGACGATATAGCGCGGGTTGGTCAGGATCTTGCCGTAGCTGGCGAGCGTGAAGTGCGCCGGGATCCAGGAGGGCGGGATCCTCATCACCTCGAGATTGGGGCGCACCGAGACCGTCAGCATCCACAGGATCGGCAGCGAGACGATGACGATGGCGAGGATCAGAAGGCCATAGGACATGGCGTTCAGCAGCATCCGCCGCTGGTCCGTGCCGAGGCCGCTCGCCAGGCTGTGCCGTCGCATGGCCATCTCCCCCGTCAGCCCGCGGTGCTCATGGATCGTCGCATGTAGAAGGCGCTGACGACGAAGAGGACGACGAACATGACGACCGCCTGGGCCGAGGCGTAGCCGAAGTCGAGCTTCTGGAAGCCGTCGAAGTAGATGACGGTCGGCAGCACCTCCGAGGCGTGCGCCGGGCCGCCGCCGGTCATGACGAAGACCGGGTCGAAGGCGCGGAAGGTCCAGATCGAATCGAGCAGGACGATCGTCGTGATGACGCCGCGGAGCTGCGGCAGGGTGATGTGCCAGAACTGGCGGGCGAGGCTGGCGCCGTCGATCTCGGCCGCCTCGTAGAGCTCCCGGGGCACCGCCTGGAGGCCGGCCAAGAGCATCACCATGAAGAACGGAAAGGCACGCCAGACGTTCATGGCGGTGACCGAGCCCAGCGCCGTCGAGGGGTCGCCGAGCCAGGAGATGGTGGTGCCCGCGTCGATCAGCCCGAGCCCGTTCAGCATGCCGTTGATGACGCCGAAGGGGGCGAGCATCAAGACCCAGATCATGCCGGCGACGGTCGGCGCCAGGAGCCAGGGCACGATGAGCATGCCGCGCGCCAGCGACTGGAAGAGGCTGTTGATGCGCATGTTCAAGAGCAGCGCCAGGGCCAGGCCGATGACCAGGTGGAAGGCGACGCTGAAGAACGTGAAGAGCACGGTCTGCCAGAAGGCCTGCCAGAAGAGCGGGTCGCCGGAAAGCCGGCGATAGTTGGCGAGGCCGGCCCAGGTCTCGGTCATCAGGTTGCTGTCGTAGAAGCTGAGGCGAATGACCTCGGCCAGCGGATAGACCAGCAAGGCCACCAGGATCACCAGCGATGGCCAGAGGAAGGACAGGGCCAGGAGCTCCTGGCGGTATCTTTGCCTGAACGAGATCATGGCCCCGCAATCGATGCGGGGCCAGCCGGGCCCATCGCTGGACCCGGCTGGCCCCCCCCTTTCAGCGACGAGAAGCTTGCCGCCCGGTCAGTTGGCGGCGGCGAAGATCTCGTTCCACTGTGCTGCAGCGTCGTCGAGGCCCTGCTGCGCGGTCTTCGTGCCCTGCACGATGTTCTGGATCTCCGTCGTCATGATCTTGTTCATCTGCACCGCGTTGGGCATGACGAGGAAGGGCGACTGGGCGTTGGGCCTGGCCATCTGGGTCACGAAAGCCTGGAACAGCTCCTGCTCCTTGAACCAGTCCTGGCTCGAGACGTCGGTCCGCGCCGGGAACCCACCGGTGCCCTTGGACCACATCTCGATGCCCTCGGGGCCGGAGATCCAGTTCAGGAAGGTCCAGGCGGCGTCCTTGTTCTCGGACTGCGAGGTGATCGTGTTCAGCGAGCCCCGGACCATCGTGCCATCGGTGACCCCGGTCGGCAAAGGCGCGATCTTGTAGTTCAGCTCGGGATTGAGCTGCTTCTGGATGGCGATGCCCCAGGGGCCCTCGAACATCATCCCGATATTGCCGGAGGCGAAGTTCGCCCGCTTCTCGCGCTCGCCATTGCTGAGCACGCCCGGGACCGAGATGTTGTCCTTGTTGATGCGCTCGACATACCACTCGATGGCGGCGACACCCTCCGGGCTGTTGAACGCGGCCCGGTTGGTCTCGGGGTCGATGATCGTCGCCCCCGCCTGCAGCAGGAGCGGGTAGATCTCGTAGGTCATGTTGGTCGGCGGCTCGGTCGCCAGCGTGCCGGTCACCGCGAACTGCATCTCCTCCGGCTTGGTCAGCTGGCGCGCCGTCTCGGCGAACTCGTCCCAGGTGGCCGGCGGGCCGTCGATGCCGGCGGCCTCGAAGAGGTCCGTGTTGTAGTAGAGGGCCACCGCACCGCTCTCGAGCGGCAAATAGTACTGCTTGCCGCGCCAGGTGGTGTGGAAGGTCTCCGGGATGTTGGCGAAGAACTCGGGCGGCTCTGCCGCGATCCGCTCGTCGAGCGGCTCGATCATGCCGAGATCGGCGAACTCCGCCACCCAGTCGACCTGGATCATCAGCACGTCCGGCAGCTGCCCGGCCTGATGCAGGACCAGGGCGCGGTCATGGAAGCCGGTGAAGGGCGAATCGACGGCGACGAGATCGATGTCAGGATGCGCCGCCTCGAAGGCCGCCTCGAGCTCGGCCATGAACTCCTGGCCGACCTCGGTGCCCTTCCACTGCGCCCAGCGCACCTCGGTCTGCGCCTGGGCCAGCGCCGGCAGCACGAAGGCCGTGGCGACCGTCAGCGCGAGGAGCCTCGCGGACGGGGATTTGAGATAGGATTTCATCGTTGCCTCCCTGGTTTGCTCGTTGCGAATCTGCCTGCCACTCGTCTGCCCCGGACGGCGCCGCCCGGGGCAGCGCTCCCGACTCAGCCGGCGCGTTCCTGCTGCCGCAAGGCCGCCGCCGGCACGGGCGAATGGATCTTGGTCGCCGTCGTGAGCTCGCGCACGAGCCCGCTCGTCCCTCCCACGTTCATCCAGGTGAACATGTCGCGAAATCGTTCCTGCAGCGATTTCATGATAGCGGCCTCGGCCTCGGCCGGCATGTCGTAGAAACGCCGCTTCATCACCTTCCACGACTTCTTGCGCGTGTTGTAGAGGAACTGCGCGTCCGTCTCGCCCGGCCCGCGCTCGGCGGCATGGTGGGTGAAGGTGTAGTCGTTGATCTCGTCCTTGATCGCCTGGGGCAGGCTCGGGTGATCGAAGATGAGGTTGTTGAAGCCGAGCGCCAGATGCACCTCCACGGCCCCGTTCGGCGGCAGCTTCGCCAGCTGCTCGCCCGGCAGGGTGGAGGCGCCATGCTGCACGGCACCGCCCATGCCGTAATGCTCGCGGGAGAGATCGGAGATCGTCCTCAAGAGGTCGTAGTCGAGATCGACCGCGGCGAGCGTGCCGTCCGGCAGCACCTTGCCGCCATGATGGGTCCCGGTGTTGATGCTGATCTTGCTGATGGGTGCCAGATCCCCGCCCTTCGCGCGCAGCAGCTCGCCATAGACCGACATGAAGGCGTGCAGCTCCTCGGGCGTCGTGTTCTCGTGCCCGACCTCGCCGATTTCGCCGCCGAGCGAGATGGTCACACCCTCGGGCTCGAGCCCGCGCACGAACGCGGTGAAATGCGCGGTCAGCTCGGCATTGGCGCGCTGCTGGTCCAGGACGCTGGCGAGCGACAGGTCGACGACCGTCGAGGCGTCGAGGTCGATATTGTAGAAGCCGGCGGCGATCTGCTGCTCGATGATCCGCTCGAGCCTCTGGATTTCGGCGGCCTTGTCCTTGGCCCAGGCGGCGGCATTGACCTGGTCGTGATCCGCCTGCAGGAAGACCGGCCCCTCGTGCCCCTCGCGGAGCGCTGCGGCCAGCACGCCGGCGGTGTACTCGGCCGGCGACTGGGCCGCGAAGACCTGCTCGGAGACGGCCTGCTCGAAGATGAAGAGCTGTGCGTCCAGCTCGCGGGCGGCCTGGAACACCGCCCGGCAGGTCTGGTAGGTCCAGCCGCGCAGGTTCATGGCCGGCACGGTCCGGCCGGTCCACTTGCCGGCGGCGCGCGCCACATAGAGCTCCTGGACGGAGGCCGGCACGATGTCGGCCCGAAGAGCCGCCTCGCCGATCGCCCAGATGGCCATCGCCCGGACCTCGGGCTCGGCCAGGAGCGCCGCCTTCGCCCAGCGGTCGATCATCTCGTCCGACGGGCGTGTGCTCTGCGAGAAGTCGGGCGGCTCACGGCCGAGATCGACACCGACGGACCTCAGATCGTCCTCGAGCTCGGCGAGCGAGCAGGTTTCCATGCGATCACACCTCTACGAAACGGATTGACGCGGAGCGAAACCTTGCAGGCGACGATGATCGCGACCCGATCGGAACTCCACCATCCTGGTCGGCGACGCGCAGGGGTGTCGATCTTGTCATCTTCGTCCCGCCCCATCGCCCGACTGGCGACGCAGAGCCTCCCCCGTGCGCCTCGACGCACGGCGCGACGATACAATTTCCCGATGCGAGCACAAGCAGCATTTTCGCTTTCCGCGCATTCCTGAGCAAAAACGCAAGCCGAGGCGGGGACGCTAGCCGGCGATCAGCAGCCGGCAGCCGGCGGCCTCGATCAGCCGGGCCCTCTCGGGCGGCGGCCGGCGATCGGTGACGAGCACGTCCACCTCGCGCAGATGGGCGAGACGCGAGGTCGCGACGCGCAGGAACTTGGTGTGGTCGGCGAGCAGCACCCGGCGGCGCGCGTTGCGAAACATGGCGCGGCCGACGATGGCCACCGGCTCGCGGTACTCGAGCAGGTTGCCCTCGGGGTCGATGCCGCCGACGCCCGTCATGTGCAGGTCGCAGCGGTAGCCCTCGACCATGGCGACCGCCGCCGGGCCGCCGAAGGACCGGTCGTGGCGCATCCAGCTCCCGCCCGTGACCTCGATCGCGATGTCGGGGCACTGGTCGAGGATCGAGGCGACGACCGTGCTGTTGGTGACGACCCGCAGGCCCCCCGGCCGCCGCTCGGCGATCGCCCGGGCGAGCGCGTCGACGGTCGTGCCGGTGGTGAGGAAGAGCGAGCTGCCGGGTGTGACCAGCTCCGCCGCCACCCGGCCGATCGCCGCCTTCTCCGCCTCCATCTCGACATGGCGCTTGCCGTAGTCGACATTGGCCGTGCTGATATTGGCGCTGGCCCCGCCGTGATGGCGACGCAAGAGCCCGTGCTCGGCCAGCATCTGCAGGTCGCGGCGCAGGGTCTGCGGCGTCACCTCGAAGGCGGCGACCATCTCCTCCATGGCGACATAGCCGCGCTGGGCGAGGAAATTGAGGATCTGGTCGTGCCGTCTGCTCAACTGGACCATGGCGGCGGCCATCGCTACATGTGCCGATCCCTGAAATCAACCGGAACCGGCTGACCGGCCGGTGCCAGCCGTTCCTGGGACCCCGGTCCTTTCTTGCCCTGTCCTTCCCCCTATCCTGGGATGCGCCCTCATCGTGAAAAGCAGAGTCGTTTGCGTCGGCAACCTCGTCCACGACGAGGTCTTCCAGGTCGACCAGATTCCCGGCGTCGGCATCAAGGTCGAGGTCCGGGGCTACGAGTCCCGGTTCGGCGGCCCGGCGGCGACGGCAGCGGTGGCGATCAGCCATCTCGGCGGCATCGCGTCCTACTGGGGTCGGGTCGGCAGCGATGCGGCCGGCGAGACGGCGATCCGCATCATGCGCGAGGCCGGCGTCGACTGCGACGGCGTCGTCGTCATTCCCGACGGCCGCACGCTCCGCGCCATCGTGCTGGTCGACCGGATGGGCGAGCGCTGCATCGTCACCGACCGGCTGTCGCTGCCGCCCGAGCGCGGCAACCTGCCCGACGCGGGCCTCGCCGACGCGGCCGTCGTGCTCGCCGACACGCGCTGGCCCAGGGGTGCGCTACTGGCGCTGCAGCGCGCCCGCGAGGCCGGCATCCCCACCGTCCTCGACGTCGACGGCGGCCTGCCTTCGGTCAACACCGAGCTGGTGACCCTCGCCGACCATGTGGTCTTCTCCAGCCAGGGCCTCTTCGAGTTCGCCGGCGAGGGCGACCTCGCCACCCTGCTGCGAAGCTGCGTCACCCGGCCCGGCCAGGTGATCGCCGCCACGCGCGGCCCCGCCGGCAGCCTCTGGCTGGTCGACGGCGCCATCGTGCCCGTCCCCGCCTTCAGTGTGGCGGCCGTCGACACGACCGGCTGCGGCGACGTCTTCCACGGCGCCTACGCGCTCGGCCTCGCCGAGGGTCAGGCGCCGCTCGAAGCCGCCCGCTTCGCCGCCGCCGTCGCCGCCATCAAGGCCGCCCGCGGCCAGGGCTGGCACGGCATGGGCGACCGCGCCGCCGTCCAGGCCCTCATGGCCGGGCAGCCGGCCGCGCCCGCCGATCCGTCCTGAGCATGCGGATGCCGGCCCAGGCGAAGAGCATGGTGACGAGGGGGCTGGCGAGATTGAAGAGGGCGTAGGGGGCGTAGGCGAAGGTGGCGATGCCGAGCGCAGCCGCCAGATAGGCGCCGCAACTGCTCCAGGGGATCAGCGCCGAGGTGACGGTCGCGGAATCGGCGGTGGCGCGCGAGAGCACGACGGGTGCGATACCCCGGGCGGCGAAGCTCGGCTTCAGCATGCGCTCGGTGAGGCCGATGCCGGTCGACTGGTCGGCGGTCAGCGCATTGGTGGCGATGCCCGCCCCCACCACGGTGGTGACCAGCGCACCGGGCGAGCGGGCGGCGGCGGCGATCGGCTGAACCAGCCGGTGCAGCAGGCCGATGCGCTCGACCACGCCGCCGAAGGCGAGCGCCGCGGCGATCAGCCAGATGGTCTCCAGCGTGTAGGCCATGCCGCCCCGGGTCAAGAAGTCGTCGATGCCGGGAGCACCGGTGGTCGAGACGAAGCCCGTGGCCATCGCCCGCCAGACCCCCTTGAGCAGCGCCAGCGAGGGCCCGAGCCCCTCGCCGCCGGCGAAGGCGATCACCCGCTCCGGCTCGAGCACCACGGCGACCAGCCCGCCGGCGAGCGCACCGGCGAGCATGTTGGCGAAGGGTGGCAGGCCGATCACCGCCAGCAGCAGCACGAGCGCCAGGGGCAGCAGCAGCAGCGGGCGGATGTGCAGCTCGACATCGATCACGGCGACGATCTGCATGGGCTCGCGCAGGCCGGCGTCGCCGAGCCACCAGAAGCCGGCGAGCGCCAAGAGAAAGGCCGGCAGCGAGGTCCAGAGCGCCTCCCTCGCATGCTCCATCCGGTCGACCCCGACCGCGCGGATTGCGAGCTCGGTCTTCGACGAGCGGGGCGACGCCTTGTCGCCGAAATAGGCGCCGGACACCACGGCACCGGCGGTGATCGCGGGATCGAGCCCGATCTGCTGGGCGATGCCGACGAGGCAGATGCCGATCGTCGAGGCGGCCGTCCAGGCGCTGGTGATGGTGAAGCCGACGACCGCCGTGATCAGTGCGGCCTTGACGTAGAAATACTCGGCGCTGACCACCTGCAGGAGATAGTAGCCGAAGGCCAGGAGCGTGCCGCTCATCGCCCAGGTGCCGAGCAGCGCACCGACGGCGAAGAGCACGGCAATCGTGCCGAAGCCGCCGGTCACGCCGCCCAGCGCCGCGTCGCGCAGGGCGGCGAGGTCATGGCCGGCGCGCCGACCGATCAGCATGGCCCCGGCGGCGGCGCCGATGATCGCCGTCTGCAGGGGGCCGTCCGTCGCCGCGTTGCCGAAGAGCACGAAGGAGAGGCCGAGCACGAGCGTGCCCGCGAGAATCGGCAGGAGCGCCTCGCTGAAGGTCAGATCGCGCGGTGCGCAGGGCGCGCTTGCGGCCACGAGCCAGTGTCTCCCCGGCGGAGATCGGCCCGGCGCAACTGCCGAGGCACGACATTTGCCGCGGCGCAACATGGGCGGTGTCGGCGGCCATGGCAAGCCGGCGAGGCGCCCGAGGCGGCCACGGCAGGACCGCCGGGCGCCCCGCGTCGAAGCGGCCTACTTGCGCTCGAGCTTGGTGATCTTCTGGCCCTCGACCTGGACGCCGGCCATGAGGCCCGACTGGCCGTAGACGAAGACGACCACCGGCTTCTGCAGGGTCGAGGTGTTGATCTGCCCGGACGCGGCGGTGGAGGCGACCGCCACGCTCAGCCCGGCGCCGACCTCCCAGCCGGAGGTCTGCTCGAAGGTCGCGAGCGCCTCGGGCCCCCTTCCGGCAAGGGTTCCCCGTCGCCGGCGGCAGCCTCAGTCGGCGATCTTCGCCAGGAGGCCGGCGCGGCGGGCGAGCGTCGTGACGGCGAGGACGGTGACGACGCTGATCCCGATCAAGAGCGTCGCGATGGCGGTGATGGTCGGGTTCACCTGCAGCACCAGCTCGTTGAACATGCGCTTGGGAATGGTCTCGTGGGCACCGGCGAGGAAGATCGTCACGATCACCTCGTCGAAGGAGATGATGAAGGCGAAGATCCAGGCCGCCGCCGCCGATGGCATCAGGTTGGGCACCAGCACGCGCCATGCCATGACCGGCCAGGCGGCGCCGAGCGAGAGTGCCGCGCGCTCGATGTCGCGGTCGAAGGCGCGGATCGCCACGGTCATGACCAGCACGGTGTAGGGCACGGCGAGCACGGTGTGGCCGATCACCAGGCCGGTGAAGCTGCCGAGCAGGCCGATCCGGGCGAAGAAGATGTAGAGCGCCACGCCGGTGATGATCTGCGGCAGGATCAAAGGCGCCATGAAGTTCAGCTCGACCAGCGGCCGGCCTTTGAACCGGCCGCGCACGAGGCCGTAGGCGGCGATCGTGCCGAGGACCAGGGCGAAGCTCGAGGCGAGGGCCGCCAGGGCCAGCGACGTGCCGGCCGCCTCGAGCCAGCGGGGATCGCCGAAGAAGGCCTCGTACCAGCGCAGCGAGAATCCGGGCGGCGGGAACTCGAGCGAGCTCGCCGAGGAGAACGACATCGGCACGACGATGAGGATCGGCAGGCAGAGGAAGACCAGCACGGCGGCGCCGCTCGCCGCCACCAGCCGGCGAACCCAGCCCGGCTCGCCCATCATCGTACCGTCTCGCGGCCGATGCGCAGATAGAGCGCGTAGCAGACGAAGGTGGCCACCAGCAGCACGGTCGAGAGGGCGGCCGCCAGCTCCCAGCGCGGCAGGCGGTTGATCAGCATGTCGATCATGTTGGCGATCATCGGCACCCGGCCGCCGCCGAGGATGGCCGGCGTGATGAAGAAGCCGAGCGTCAGGATGAAGACGAGGATGCAGCCGGCGGCCAGCGCCGGCAGCGTGAGCGGCAGGAAGACGCGGCGAAAGACGGTCCAGGGCCCGGCCCCCAGCCCCGCCGCCGCCATGAGCAGCCGCCGGTCGATCCTGACCATGGCGGCGAAGAGCGGCAGGACGAGGAAGGGCAGCAGCACGTTGGTCGTGCCGATGATGACGCCGAGCTCGTTGTAGAGGATGGCCAGCGGCTCATCGACGAAACCGAGGCCGAGCAGCGAGCGGTTGACCACGCCGTTATTGCCGAGGACGACGATCCAGGCATAGGTGCGGACCAGGATCGAGACCCAGAAGGGCAGCACGACGAGGGCGAGGCCGATCATCCGCGCCCGGCCCCGGAGGCAGCAGAGCCAGTAGGCGAGCGGATAGCCAAGAATGGCGCAGGTGGCCGTGGCGATCAGTGCGATGCGGAAGGTGTTGACGAGCACGCGGAGATAGACCGTGCGCTCGACCATGTCGATCCAGGGGACCAGCACCCCCTTGGGGCTCGTGAACCCCCAGGCCAGCATCAGCACGACCGGGACGTTGAAGGCGAGCAGCATGACCAGGCCGAGCGGCAGCACGAAGCCGACGCCGCTCGGCCCTGGTCGAAGCTGGATGGTCGCCACGCCTCAGAGCGCTCTACAGGGAGAGCTTGAACTCCTGCCAGCGCAGCTCCACCTCGTCGGCGTTCTCGAACCACCAGCGGGCGTCGGAGAGGACCTGGATGGAGCGGTTCTCGGCCGTGGTCGGGAACTGGTTCAGGCTGTCCTGCGGCAGCAGCGGGTCGAGGTCGGGGCTGTTGCCGGTATAGGGGATGACCGCGGCGGCCACGGCCTGGTTCTCCGGCACGGTCATCTCGTGCAGGAGACCCATGGCGGCCGCCGTCACCTCGGGATCGGCGCCCTTGGGCACGACGAAGAAGGCGAGGTCGAGCTGGCCCTGGGCGAAGCTGAAGCGCACGCCGTCCTGGCCGGCGACGCGGCCGGACCAGGCCACGGCATACTGCACCTCGTTGTCCTTGATGAGCTGCGGCGGCTGGGCCCCGGCCTGCCACCAGACGGCGACATCGTCCTTGATGCTCTCGAGCTTGCCGAAGGCGCGGTCGAGGTCGATCGGGTACAGCTCCTCCGGTGGCACCCCGTCGGCCATGGCGGCCATGGCGAGGATGTAGGCGGCATAGTCGGGCAGCGCCCGCTTGCCCGGGAAGCTCTCGACGTCGAAGAACTCGGCCCAGGTCGACGGCGCCTTGGCGTCGGGGTGCCAGGCCATGATGGTCGAGTAATACTGGTAGCCGAAGCCGTACTCGTCCTTCGCATCCGGGAAGATCGGCAGGGGGTCGATCGCCGCCCAGTCCAGCGCCTCCACCAGATCCAGCGCCTTGGCCTGCTCGAGCTCCGGGCTCGAGAGCTCGAGCAGGGCCGAGGTGATGCTCCTCGCCTCGACCATGGCGCGCAGCTTGCCGAGCCCGGACGGGCTCTCGCGGACCACCTTGATGCCGGTCTTCCCGGTGAAGGGCTCGATGTAGCCCGCCTGGATCGAATCGCCTGAGGCTCCGCCGGCCTCGGTCATCCGGAACTCGCTGACCGCGGCCCGGGCCGGACGGGCCAGCCGCCCGAGCGTGGCCGTTCCGGCCAGGGCGGCGGCGCCGCCGATCACATGTCGCCGTGGCAAGATCATCAGGGGTCCTCCCGTCGTTGGGGCGCTGCCCACCAGAATGTTCGTGCGCCCGATGGAAAATTGGTAGAAGCAAAGAGGTCGGGCCGCAAGGTCGCCCACGGTCGGGCCGTCATGGGGATGGTGGAGGAAAGAATGAACGAGACGATCGGCTACGGCTCCAATTCGGCGCTCCAGGCGCAGCTCGCCGAGGTCGAGGCCGCCTATGTCGCGGCCAACCCCGAGAGCCGGGCGGCCTATGCCGCGGCCGCCGGCCCGATGCCCGGGGGCAACACGCGCACCGTGCTGCATTTCTCGCCCTTCCCCCTGACCTTCGCCAAGGGCGAGGGCTGCCGGCTTTGGGACGTCGACGGCCACGGCTACCGCGATTTCCTCGGCGAGTACTCGGCCGGCCTCTATGGCCACTCGGAGCCGGTGGTGCAGGCGGCGATCAGGGAGGCGCTGGAGCAGGGCATCGCGCTGGGCGGCCCCAACCGCTACGAGGCCCGCCTCGCCGCCGAGATCACCGCGCGCTTTCCCTCGATCGACCAGGTCCGCTTCACCAATTCGGGCACCGAGGCGAACATCCTGGCCTTCGCCGCGGCCCGGCTCGCCACCGGCCGCGACGCGGTCATGGTGATGGCGGGCGGCTATCACGGCGGCGTGCTCTATTTCGGCCAGCACCCGAGCCCCATCAACCTCCCCGGCCCCTGGGTGCAGGGCATCTACAACGACGTCGAGGCGACCGGCGCCATCATCGAGAAGGAGGCCGAGAGGCTCGCCGCCATCGTCATCGAGCCGATGATGGGCTCGGGCGGCGGCATCTGCGCCGAGCCCGGCTTCCTCGCCATGCTGCGCGCCAAGGCCGACCGCCACGGCATCGTGCTGATCTTCGACGAGGTGATGACGTCGCGCATGAGCATGGGCGGCATGCAGGAGCGGCTCGGCGTCACCCCGGACATGACCACGCTCGGCAAGTATCTGGGGGGCGGGCTCAGCTTCGGCGCCTTCGGCGGCAGGGAGGAGCTGATGCGCCGCTTCGATCCGAGACGCCCCGACGCCGTCTCCCACGCCGGCACCTTCAACAACAATGTCTGCTCCATGGCCGGCGGCCTCGCCGGGCTCGAGCAGGTCCTCACCCGCCCCGTGCTCGACCGCCTCTGGGCCGACGGCGAGGCGCTCCGCGCCCGGCTGAACGAGGTGGCCCAAGCGCGCGACGTGCCGGTCCTGGTGCTGGGCACCGGCTCGATCATGGGCTTCCACTTCAAGCGCGGCACCATCCGCCGGCCGCAGGACGTCTGGCCCACCGACGCGCTCGCGGCCAGGACCCAGAACGACCTCTACGCGCTCCTCCACCTCTCGCTGATCCAGGCCGGCTGCTACATCGCCCGCCGCGGCTACGTCACGCTCTCGCTGCCCATGGAAGAAGCCGACCGCGCCGCCCTGGTCGCGGCCTTCGAGACCTTCCTCGCAGAACACGGAGAGTTGATCCGCGAGCTGGTCTAGCGATCCGGCGAATGACGATGGAAGCTGAACCATTCGAGGTTGCGCGAGACTGGCTCACCGAGTATAGTCGATTGCAAGTGGTCGAAAGAATCGTGCGAATAACGCCCTCCGAGTAGTAGATTTCGAGCGCTCGAACGGGCGCGCGACAGGGAAAGGAAACCCCAGAATGCGGGCAAGACCACGCACGATTGCCGTTCTCGTTCTGGCGGGCGTCCTGGTCCTGGCGAGCGGAACCTTGCAACCCGGCCAGGCAGGTCCCAGCGACGAGAAGCTTCCGCCGCCAAAGGCGGGTGCCAAGCAGCCTGCCACGGTGCCGTACGAGCAGCTTCCGCCAAACGTCCAATATGGGCAGCTTCCTTCAACGAACCCGCAACCTGGCAATGCCCCCATGCTCGGGACCTTCGAGAACAGGGACGAGGTCAGCCAAAGGAACCGTCTGGACAAGGCTGCCCGAGGACAGCGGGAGAAGCCGCTCGAGATGGGCACGGCCTCGAAGCAGGTGCAAAAGCTGCCGCCGCCGCCGAGGCGGATCGAGATGGGCAAGGCCTCGAAGCACGTGCAAAAGCTGCCGCCGACGCGGATCGACCCAAAGCCGATCGACAACGGACCCGAGCGGATGGCGCCCAGGAGGCCGCGCAAGGGCCAGCCGGGCGCGACGGCCGGCGCCTCGCCCGAGCCAACGACATCGAACCCGGCTCGCCAGCGGACGTCCAGCACCGGGCCGGTCGCGGCACAGCAGTCTTCGGACAGTGCCAACGCATCGACCTCGCGCCGCGCAGCACCGGCTCAGGCGGGTGCCACGGGGCAGCGCACGCTCCAGTATGTAAAGCTACCGCAAGAAGAGGCCGCCAACTCCAACGCATCGACCTCGCGCCGCACGGCACCGGCCGGTGCGGGTGCCGCTGCCACCGGTGCGGGTGGCGCGGCGCGTCCGGCCCAGGTTACCAAAGGCCCGAGTGTCGCGGAGCGCCGGGCCAAGTTCGAGACCCCGTCGAAACCAGCCGCGACCATGCAGGCCAGAGGGCAGCGGATGAGCAGCACGACGCCCCCGGCGAACCCCACCGAACCCGCGGCATTACCCAAAGCGCGCAAGCGGAAGGGAGGACCGTAGACCTCGACCGGCGTCGTCCCTGGCGCCATCCGGCTCGCCATGCAAAGGAAGCACCCCATGTTCTCGCGGCTGGCTCCTCTCGCTTGCGCACTCCTAGCGGCGCTGCTCGCCGGACCGGCAGGCGCGCAGGCCGCTGATCCGGCGGCGGCTCCGGTTGCCGTCACGCTCGTGAACGGCGGCGCGGCACCGGTCGACGTGCTCTGGGTGGACGATGACGGCGAGCCGGCGCCGCTGGACATGACGATCGAGCCCGGCTGGCAGCAGGTGCTGAATGGCTGGCCGGGGACGGAGCTTCTGTTCCGCGAAAGCGGCACGGGCGACGAGATGGCACCCTTCTTCAGCGTGACGGTCGAGGAGCAGGCGCCGGCCGAGCCCATCGTCATCCCCGATCCGCGGCTGCTGCGCACGGCCGCATTGACCATCGCCAACCCGCTCGGGGTCGAGGTCGTGCTCTACTGGCTGCCAGACGAGGCCCCCGGGGAGACCCCCGAGCAGACCGGCGCCGCATGGACCGAGTTCGATCGCGTGGCCGCGGGCGGATCGGTCGCCTACGAGCTCGACCCCCTCACGCCCCTGCGGCTGCGGGCCGAGGACGGCAGCCTCGAGGTGAATTTCGAGGTCGGCCTCGACAGCGAGCAGCTTCTCGATCTGGGCACCCTCACCGATCCCGACATGCCGACCGCCGAGGTCACCCTGACCAACGAGTCGGCGCGTCCCGTGGTTCTCCAGGAGCTGCGGCCGGGCGTGACGCAGCGGCTCGGCGATGTGCCGGCCGCGAGCGCCGCCACCGTCGACGCGGTGGTCGGCGCCGATCTCAGGGTCGTCGCCGGCGATGGCGATCTGGAGGAGATGGGCCTCTATCACGTCACCGACGCGGCCGACCAGGTGGTGCTGATCGAGGACGCCGCCGAGGCGGGTGTGGTCATCCCGCCAGCGACCGGAATCGATCTCTCGCTGCTGCCCGAGGACCAGCGGGCGAGCGCCGCCGGCTTTCTCGAGAAGGCGGGCGCCATCTTCGCCGGCCGCGACGATGTCGCCCTTTACGTCGCCTACAACGGCAGCGACCAGCCGATCTGGCTCGCGGGGCTCGACGGCGAGACCATCAAGGGGGCGAAGCAGATGAAGCCGCGCTCCATCGGCAGCGTCATCGGCAAGGTGGGCGACTACTCGATCGCCTGGCCGGCCGACGTGACGCCCGACAAGGTCACCCGCGGCGACGTCTTCGCCTCGATCCTGGTGGCGACGGACATGCCCAAGGTGGTCGACGTCTCGCCGCCGACCCCCGTGCGGCTCGGCGTCGGCAACGAGGTGTGCAAGCCGGTCGATCTCCTGCGCGTCGACCCGTTCGGCGAGGAGCACCTGGTGACCCGGCTCGAGCCGATGGGCGGCACGGGCGAGCCGCTGGAACTGCCGGCCAACTCTTTCCTGGTGGCGCGCGCCGGATCGGCCAGCGTGCTCGCCGGCCAGGCGCTGTGGTCGGGGCAGCTCGACGACAGCGCCACGCAGCGAATCGCCATCGAGCCCGGCGTCGCCAGCGGCTACGACCCGATGCGGGTCTCGGTGGCGGGCGGCGCCGAGCGCACGGTCAACCTGCACAACTCGACCAGCCGCGGGATCGACCTCTTCGCGGTGGACGAGAACGGGCGCGAGCTGGTGCTGACCGACGCGCCGATCGGGGCCGGCAAGACCCAGGTCTTCTACATCGCCGAAGGCACGGTGATCGTGGCCCGCCGGCCCAACGTGCCGCCGTCGATCAGCGAGTACGTCCGGCTGCGGGTCGGCGACGCGCCGACGCAGACCATCGACATCGGCGCGCTGCGGCAGTCGCGCGGCGTGGTCGGAAGCTGGATCGACCTGCCGCGCCCGGCTCTGGCCGAGAACAACGAGGTCGGCACGACCTTCGTCTCGTTCGTGGGCCGGGGCGGCATGGCGATCGCCGGCTCGACCAACGAGGGCGACGCCGAGCTCGGCGGGGCCGCCCGCTTCGAGGGCTGCGCCGACGACCGCGAGGCGTTCGGCTACTGGTATCCGCGGCGCTTCGAGATCCTGTGCGGCGAGACCACCCATCGCGACGCCGACGGGCGCGAGACGACGAGCTTCGGGCGGTTCGCGGCCCAGCGCGCGGCGAGCGGCGAGCTGGTGCTGCGACGCGGCTACTGCGAGTCCGAGCCGACCCGCTCCTCGACCTGGTACCGGCTGCCGCAGCACTACGACGACATGGACCCGTCGCTCGAGGCGTTCCAGACCGGCTTCTACCAGCTCACCTGGGCGCCCAGGAGCTTCGACTGGATGGGCCGCGGCTTCGACCTGCTGCGCACCGATCCCCTCGACTACGGCAGCACCGAGCGGGGTGTCACCAGCGAGAGCCCGCTCTTCGACTTCGTCTTCGAGGACCGCGCCGGCAGCGCCGGCCAGACCGCCTCGAAGGCCATCTTCGGTGTCCGCAACCTCAACGAGCAGGGCCGCTCGGATCGCTGCGACCGGGACGAGAAGCTGGTGCGCACGCGCGCCGACCTCGAGGACTTCGCCGCCAAGAGCTACGGCGGGTCGGTCGGCGTGCCCGGCATCGTCTCCTTCTCGCTGAGCAAGAGCCACCAGGAGATCAACACCTCGGCCACCGGCAGCGAGCGGGCCTTCATCCTCGAGCGCTGCGACGTGCGGCTGCATGCGCTGAAGATGGACCTGCGCTGGCCCGACCGGCGCGGCGAGGACAGCCTGCGCCAGCCGCTCGAGACCGGCTTTCGCCAGGCGGTCGGGCAGCTTCCGCTGGAGGCGGGCGACGGCAAGGCGTACTATGCCTTCCTCGACAAGTACGGCACGCATTTCGCCGAGCGCATCGTCTATGGCGGCACGTTCTTCGCCGAGACGGAGGTGACGAAGAGCACCT
This sequence comes from Geminicoccaceae bacterium, assembly GCA_020638495.1. Lineage (GTDB taxonomy): Bacteria > Pseudomonadota > Alphaproteobacteria > Geminicoccales > Geminicoccaceae > SLRI01. Next base: position 238,808 of record JACKIN010000003.1, read on the forward strand.
ACCAGATCGCCGAGAAGGAGGGCGACAAGCTCTCGCTCGCGGCCGAGGGGACGATCAAGAAGGTGAGCCTCGGCGGCACCTATGAGAACGAGACCTCCAAGGGCCGCGCCAACGACAACGGCCACTCGAGCTCGACCTACCGCAAGTGGTCGGTCGGCGGCACCGGCAGCGACGTCTATCCCGTGTGGGCGCCCACCGTGCCCGACAACCCGGCGCCGATAGATGTCAGCTTCCGGCCGGTCTACGACATCCTCACACCGGTGTTCTTCCCGGACGATCCGAATATCGGCCTCAAGAACGCGCTCCTGCGGCAGGCCACCGCCAGCTATTTTCGCCAGCATGGCAAGGGTGACCTGACCTCGGACCCGAAGGGCCTCGACATCCGCGATCCGCGCTCGATCTGCGTCAGGATGGACGTGGTCGAGTACACCTCCACCTCCGGCCGGTCGGGCGACAGGTTCGTCAGCGATCTCTCGGCCGGCTTCGTCGACGGCGCCAGGAACGTGGTGACGGACGCCGAGCCGTTCCAGCTCGTCCATGCGCCGGGCAACCTGAACGACGCGCGCGCGGTCGATCCCAATCTCGATCCCGAGCGCTGCACGCCGCCGGTGACCGCGAGCTACGTCCGCTCGGGCTCGATCTACCTCCACGGCGTCATCGGCCAGTACCCGGACGGCTGGGGGCGACCGAGCACCACGGCCGAGCTCAGCCGGCATTTCCCGAAGGCGGACCAGACCTACCCGCTGCGCCGGCTCGAGCCGGGCACGCCCCGGGTCTTCGAGGGCATGATCCAGCTCCCCGAGGGCCAGGCGCGCTACAAGCTGCGGGTTCGGGCGGTCGATCAGGCCACCTGACAGGCTGCCGCCGGCGCCGGAGGGACGGGGACGCCGCGCGGCGCAGGGACCTGGTCGCAGCCTCGAAGCCTGTCCGGGAAATGGTCATGACCTGCGCGCGCCTACCCTGGCCGAGGGCGGGGAGACCGGCGCCTTCAGCTTCCGTGTCCAGCGCATCACGTGCCGGCCCACGGCAACGAGCTCGCCCCGCTGGTTCGAGACCTCGATCCCGGCGATGCTCCGGCCGCCGGCCTTGTCGACCGTCTCGACCACGTAATGCACGGTGACGGTGTCGCCCAGCAGGACCGGCCGCAGGAAGCGTATCCGGTCGTAGCCTGCCGAGACCGGGAAATCCGTCAGGTCGTCGTCATGGATGACATGGGCGATGCTCATGGTCGACGCCGTCGACATGTAGCCGATGAGCAGGGCACCATGCGCGATGCGACCGCCGACGCTCGAGCGTTGCCGCATGTACTGCTCGTTGACATGCGTGTCGCTGAAATCCCCCGTCAACCCGGCGAACAGCATCACGTCGCTCTCGCCCACCGTCCGCGCGAACGTGTAGCGATCGCCCACCTTCACCACATCCAGCCCCGACTTGCCCAAGCCACACCCCCTTTCGACTCCTGCCGGCGGCGTCGCCGCTCGGTTCCAGCGGGCCGGCTTGCCCAGCCCCTGCCCGGCGGGCATGATCCGGCCGCCAGCCCGGAGAGGATAGCCGCATGACAGGGAACAAGGTGCTCATCATCGTCGGCGACGCCAGCGAGACGGTCGACACGCTCTATCCCTACTACCGCCTGCAGGAAGCCGGCATGACGCCGGTCGTGGCCGGGCCGGAGAAGCGCCGCTTCCAGATGGTGCTGCACGAGATCCGCCCGGGCTGGACCATCACCCGCGAATGGGAAGGCTACCAGATCGAGGCCGAGGTCGCCTTCGCCGAGATCGACCCGGCCGACTATGTCGGCATCTTCTTCTCCGGCGGCCGCGCACCCGAATACATCCGCGACGACCCCGACCTGATCCGCATCACCCGGCACTTCTTCGCCACGGGCAAGCCGATCGCCAGCGTCTGCCACGGCGTCGAGATCCCGGCCCGCGCGGACTGCGTCCGGGGTCGCCGCATGGCGACGGTGGCGAAGTGCCGGTTCGACCTCGAGGTCTGCGGCGGCATCTATGTCGACCAGCCCTGCGTGGTCGACGGCAACCTCGTCTCCGGCCGCACCTTCCACGATCACGGCCACTACATGGGCGCCTGGATCGAGCTGCTGCGGCAGCATGCCGTCGGCCAGCGGCCGAAGGCCGCGGCCGGTGCCGCATGACCGCACGCACGGCCATCGTCACCGGCGGCCGGCGCGGCCTCGGCCGGGCCATCGCCATGGAGCTGGCGCAGAGCGGCTTCGACGTGGCGATCGCCGACCTCGACCGCGACGATGATGCCACCGAAACCATCGCCGCCGTCGAGGCCGCCGGCCGGCAGGCGCGGTTCATCGCCGTCGACATCGCCGATCTCGATTCGCACGAGGCCGTCCTCGCCGCGGCCGCGAGCCTGCCGGGGCCGCTCTGCACCCTCGTCAACAATGCCGGCGTCTCGTCCATGGTCCGGGGCGACATGCTGGAGCTCTCGGTCGAGAGCTTCGACCGCTCCATCGCCGTCAACCTGCGCGCCGCCTTCTTCCTGACCCAGCTTTTCGCCAGGCGCCTCGGTCCGGCCGACCCCGCCGGCCCGTTCCGCAGCATCGTCAACATCACCTCGGTCAACGCCGCCGACGTGCTGGCGCCGACCCGCGCCGACTACGGCATGAGCAAGGCCGCGATGTCGATGATGAGCCGCCTCTTCGCGCTCCGCCTCGCCGAGCTCGGCATCCATGTCTACGAGGTCCGGCCCGGCATCATGCGAACCGGCATGACGGCCCCCTCGGCCGCGCGCTACGACAGCTTCGTCGCCTCGGGCGGCGTGCCGATCGCCCGCTGGGGCACGCCCGAGGATGTCGGCCGGGCCGTCGCCATGCTCGCCAATGGCGGGCTCGGCTTCACCACGGGCAGCGCCATCGAGGTCGATGGCGGGATGCACCTCTACACGGTCTGAGCCGGCGACCCGGGGAAAAGCCCCGCCTTGCCCGGCAGGCGTCCTCTGGCATGATCCCCGCATCGGACGACGCGGGCCACATCGCCGGGGAGGCCCCGGACCGGTCGAGAGCGTCGCCCCCGACAACCCGATCGGATCTCGTCTCTCCTGCGCTTCCTCTTGCTTCTCCTCTCCTCCCTGCCCCGCCTCGCCGGCCGCTCCCCCGAGCGCGCCGGCGCTCTTTTTTGGCGGGCGGGCGCTTCCCTCCGCCGGCCCCGGCGCCAGTTCATCAGCGAAAGGGGTGCCGCCTCGCCATGAACCTCTACGTGCCACCGACCATCCCGCCGCCACGCCGCCCGCTCGGCATGCTCGCCAGCGTGCGCGCCGCCCGCCGCAACGTGCTCGGCATCATCCCGGACATCGCCTACGCCCAGCCGATCGTGACGGGTGCGACCGGCCCCGCCCGCTGGCACATGGTGCAGGGGCCGGAAGGGCTGCGCCGCATCTTCCTCGACAATGTCGAGAGCTACCCGAAGTCGGAGATCATGATCCGCATGCTCCGCTCCGCCGTCGGCGCCAGCCTCTTCACCTCCGAGGGTGCCCAGTGGCGCTGGCAGCGGCGGGCCATCGCCCCGGTCTTCACCGCGCGCAACGTGGCGGCCCTGGCCCCGCTCATGACGGCCACGGCCGAGCGCGCCTCCGGCCGCCTCGCCGCCTGCGCGGGGCCGGCCGAGATGGTGCGCGAGATGCTGTCCGCCACCTTCGACGTGATCTGCGAGGTCGCCCTCTCGGGCCGCGAGCATTTCGACGCCGGGCTCTACGGCGCCGCGATCACCCGCTACTTCCAGACCGTCGGCCGCGCCTCGCTGCTCGACTTCCTCGACCTGCCGCCCTGGGTGCCGCGCCCCGGCGAGCTCCTCGGCCGGGGTGCCGTCCGGACCATGCACCGCATGGTGGCGGCAGCGATCCGCGCCCGCCGGGCAGCAGGACCGTCGGCGACGGCGGACCTCCTCGACTACATGATCCGGGCGAAGGACCCCGAGAGCGGCCGGACGATGACGCCGCAGGACCTCCTGCACAACATGCAGTTCTTCATCGTCGCCGGCCACGAGACGACGGCCCTCGCGCTCTCCTGGGCGCTGCATCTCCTGGCCAACGACCAGGCTGCCCAGGAACGGGCCCGAGCCGAGGCCCGGGCAGCGCTCGGCGCCCGCGCCGCCGGTGCTTCCGACCTCGAGGCGATGCCCTTCGGGCGGGCCGTGCTCGAGGAGGCGATGCGGCTCTACCCGCCGGTCGGCATGCTGGCGAGGAACGCGCTTCGCGAGGACCGGCTCTACGACCGCGAGGTCCGCCCGAACGACACGGTCTTCGTCAACATCTACGCCCTGCACCGCCACCGCCGGCTCTGGCAGAGGCCGGACGCCTTCGATCCGACCCGCTTCGCGCCGGAAGCGACGCCACCCGACCGCTACGCCTATCTGCCCTTCGGGGCCGGCCCCAGGGTCTGCGTCGGCGCCAATTTCGCCATGATGCAGGCCCAGATCATCTTCTCGACCCTGCTCGCCCGCTTCCGCTTCACCCCCGCCGGCCCGCCGCCGACCCCGGTCATGCACATGACCATCCGCCCCGAGCCGGGGGTCACGCTCGAGGCGACCCCGCTGGCGGCAGGAGGAGAAAATCGGGCGGCAAAGAGCGAAAACGGTTTGGTGGAGCCGATCGGGATCGAACCGACGACCTCCTGAATGCCATTCAGGCGCTCTCCCAGCTGAGCTACGGCCCCGTCCACCGGTGCGCGGTAGGTAGGCAAAAGGCATCGGCACTGCAAGTCAAATGTCGTCGCCGCCGGTCGGCAGGGTCACCGTGGCCCGAAGGCCCCCGCCCTTGCGGTTGGCGAGGGCGACGTCGCCGCCATGGGCGCGCAGGATCGTCCTGGCGATGGCGAGGCCGAGGCCGGCGCCACCGGTCTCGGGGCTGCGGCTGGCCTCGCCCCGGACGAAGGGATCGAAGACCCGCTCCAGGAGGTCCTCGGGCAGGCCGGGGCCGTCGTCGTCGATGGTCAGCGTGACGCGCTGGCCGTCGCCGGCCAGCGCCAGCCTGGCGCTGCCGCCGTAGCGGACGGCGTTCTCGACGAGGTTGCGCAGCGCCCGCTTCAGGGCGAGCGGCCGGCAGCGCAGCACGATCCGGCCGCTTTCCTGGGGCTCGACCGTCACGGCGGCGCCGAGATCGGCCTGATCGGCGGCGAGGCTCTCGACCAGCGCACCGAGGTCGACCGCGACCGTGGGCTCCTCGGCCGAGGTGCCGCGGGCGAGCAGCAGGCCGGCCTCGGTCAGCGCCTGCATCTCGTCCAGGGTCGCCAGCATGCGCTCCTGCAATTCCGGGTCGTCGACCATCTCGGCGCGCAGGCGGAGCGTGGTGATCGGCGTGCGCAGGTCGTGGCTGACGGCGGCGAGCAGCCGCGTGCGCTCCGCCATGGCCCGGCCGATCCGCGCCTGCATGCGGTTGAAGGCGGTGGCCGTGCGGCGAATCTCGACCGGGCCACGGTCGGCCGGCAGCTCGACCGGCTCGCCGCGGCCGACCGCGTCGGCGGCGGCCGCCAGGGCCGCCAGCGGGCGGGTGAGGCGCCTCAGGCCGAGCACCGCGGCGAGGCTGACGGCGAGGGCGGCGGCGACCAGCGCCACGAGCGGCGCCAGGCCGAAGGCCGGCCGCTCGGGCGGCAGCAGCATGGCGGCATTGAGCCAGCTCTCGGGCCCGACCCGGATCGCTACGAGAAGGCCGGGATCGGTCGGCTGCCTGGGCTCGACGCCGGCGTCATGAAGCTGGCGGTGCCAGCGGGGCATGCCGTGGGGCTGCCGGCCGATCTCGCCCATGGCGGTCAGCACCTCGTGCTCACCCTCGCCCTCCAGGAGATCCGCGAGCTTGCGGGCGAGGCGGACGGCGGGCCCCTCGCCCTGCTCCTCGACCACGGCCTCGTCGGCCAGCCAGAAGCGCAGCCGGCGGGTCGAGAAGGCGCGCAGCGCGCGGCGCCGCTCGACGGGCTCGGTGGTCTCGTCGAGCAGGCGGGCGAGGGCCGCGGCGCGCTCCAGCACCTGCTCGCGGCCGATCGCCTCGACGGTGCTCTGCCGCTCGCCCTGAAGAATGGCGAAGGTGGCGAGCTGGGCCAGGACCAGAGCGAGGAGCAGGATGGCGACGAGCTGGCCGGTCATGCTGCGCGGCCAGAGGCGGCTCATGCGGGCTCCACCCGCCCGGTGAAGCTGTAGCCGCCGCCCCAGTGGGTCTTGATCAGCAGCGGGTTCCTCGGGTCGCGCTCGAGCTTCTTCCTGAGCCGGCTCACCTGGTTGTCGACGCTGCGGTCGAAGGGCTGGGCCTCGCGGCCGCGGGTCAGGTCGAGGAGCTGGTCGCGACTGAGGACGAGGCCGGGGTGGCGCAGCAGCGCCGTGAGCAGGAGATACTCGCCGGTGCTGAGCGGCACCGTCACCCCCTCCTCGTCGACCAGGTCGCGCGTGCCCGGATCGAACAGCCAGCGGTCGAAGCGCACGCGGCCGGCCGTGGCCGGCGCCCCCGGCCGGTGCGGCAGGCTCTGCGCCCGGCGCAGCACCGCCTTGATCCGGGCCAGGAGCTCGCGCGGCGCGAAGGGCTTGGTGACGTAGTCGTCGGCGCCCATCTCGAGGCCGACGATCCGGTCGGTCTCCTCCGCCATGGCGGTGAGCAGGATGATCGGCAGGTTGCCCCGCGCGCGCAGCTCGCGGCAGAGCACGAGGCCGTCCTCGCCCGGCATCATGACGTCGAGGATGACGAGGTCGATGGCGGCCCGGGCGAGCTCGCGCCGCGCCGCCTGGGCGCTGTCGGCGGTGGTGACGCGGTGCCCCTGCTTCTGCAGGTACTGGCGCAGCGCATCGCGGACGTCGCGCGTGTCGTCGACGACGAGAAGATGGGGTCCGTCGCTCATGACGGCAGGCTCTAGGCCCTGCCGGCTCCCGGTGGACAGGGAAAAATGTCGCGGAATGTAACGGCCGGCGCCACCCGGCACAGTCCGTGACCAAAGAGCGCCGATCGCGACGAAGTCCAGCCAAAGGCCAGGGGCCATATGCTCGTCGAACGCGAACCACCAAAGGGAATCGAACGATGAGCAGAACCTCGATCCTCGCCACGGCCGCCCTCGGCCTCGTGGCGCTGGCCGGCGGCCAGGCGCTCGCCGATGGCGGCCAGGGTGGCCGGCATATGGGCGGCAGCGGCCTCATGGGCGGCGGCCAGATGATGCAGGGCTTCGACCGTGACGGCGACGGCAGCTTCACCCAGGAGGATGTCGACGCGGTGCGCGGCGAGCGCTTCGCCGAATTCGACGCCGACGGCGACGGCGCCCTCTCGCTCGCCGAGTACGAGGCGCTCTGGCTCGACGCCATGCGCGAGCGGATGGTGCGCGGCTTCCAGCACCACGACCGGGACGGCGACGCCCTGGTGACGGTCGAGGAGTTCACCCTGACGACCGGCAACCTCGTGGAGCGTCACGATCGCAACGGCGACGGGGTGGTCACCAGGGACGAGCTCCAGCGACGCCCGCACGGCGAGGGCCGGCGCGGCGGGCAGCGCCCCCGCCAGGCCCCGCCGGCGGGCGACAGCCCCAACTAGCCAGGAAGACGGAGGCCGGGGCGGGCGGCGCTCAGCGCCGCTCCTCCTCGCCGTCGGCATCCTTGTCGATGACGTCGCCGAGCGCGTCGTCGTCGCCGAGTTCGGACGCGTCCTCGATCAGCGCGTCCTCCTCCTCGTCGTCCTCGGTCTCGACGACCTCGGGCTCGTCCGCCTCTTCCTCGTCGGTGTCGTCGACGTCGTCCTCGACCTCCTCGACATCGTCCTCGGTGTCGTCGGTCTCGGCCTCGTCGACCTCCTCCTCGACGGCGGCGGCGGCCGGCGCCGCCCGGGTCACGGTGCGCGGCCGTCTGGCGCGGGCGAGGAGCTCCAGATCGAACACCGCGCCACAGGCCGGGCAGGCCAGGTCGGCGGTCTTGCCGAAGTCGTAGAAGCGGGCACCGCAGGCGAGGCAAGTGCGCTTGGTTCCAAGTTCCGGCTTGGGCAAGGCGGTCCCCAGTCATGCTGACAGGATGAAGGGCGACGCCCCTCGCATGGGGCGCCCTGAAGCGGGCAAGGCAATTGCCATGATCGCCCGGGGCTGTCAAAAGCAAATCGCGCGAGGCGTTGGCGGCTCTGCCGCCGGCTCTCCGGGGCATCGCCGGAGCGCCCGCGAGCCCGGTCGGCCGGGCTCGGCTCGCGCCCCGTCCAGCCAGCGATTTCGAGGACTCGACGATGCTGCTCCAGGCGGCCCCTCACGGCGCCCTCCAGGGTGACGCCGTGGTTCCCGGCGACAAGTCGATGTCGCACCGGTCGCTCCTGCTCGCCGCCCTCGCCGTGGGCGAGAGCCGCATCACCGGCCTGCTCGAGGGCGCCGACGTCATGGCGACGGCGGGTGCGCTGCGCGCCCTCGGCGCCACGGTCGAGCGGCAGCCGGACGGCACCTGGACGGTGCGGGGCTGCGGCGTCGCCGGGCTCGCCGAGCCGGCCGACGTGCTCGACCTCGGCAATGCCGGCACGGGTGCGCGGCTGCTCATGGGGCTGCTCGCCGGGCACGCCTTCACCACCTTCCTCTCCGGCGACGCCTCGCTGCGCTCGCGGCCGATGCGCCGCGTCACCGAGCCGCTCGTCGCCATGGGGGCGTCCGTGCTCGGCCGCAGCGGCGGCCGGCTGCCGCTCGCCATCACCGGCCGCAACGACCTCGTGCCGATCACCTGGCGCTCGCCGGTCGCCTCGGCCCAGATCAAGTCGGCCGTGCTGCTCGCCGGCCTGCACGCGCCGGGGCGGACGACCGTCGTCGAGCCCCTGCCGTCGCGCGACCATACCGAGCGCATGCTGGCGGCCATGGGCGCAAAGATAACCGGCGAGGCCGGCGCCGACGGCGGCTGGACGGTGGCGATCGAGGGCGAGGCCGAGCTCGCGCCGCAGGCCTTCCTGGTGCCGGCCGACCCCTCGTCGGCCGCCTTTCCGCTGGTGGCGGCCCTGACAGCACCGGGCTCGGCGCTCACCTTGCCGGGCATCTCCGTCAACCCGCTGCGCACCGGGCTCCTCGCCACGCTCCGCGAGATGGGAGCGAAGCTGGAGCTCGCGAACGAGCGCAGCGTCGCCGGCGAGCCCGTGGCCGACCTCGAGGTCAGGGCGAGCCGGCTCGTCGGTGTGGACGTCCCGGCGGCGCGCGCACCCTCGATGATCGACGAGTACCCGATCCTCGCCGTGGCCGCCGCCTTCGCCCAAGGCACCACCCGGATGCGCGGCCTCGCCGAGCTTCGGGTCAAGGAGAGCGACCGCCTCCTCCTCGTGGCCGAGGGCCTCGCCGCCTGCGGCGTCGAGGTCGCCGTCGAGGGCGACGACCTCCTCGTCACCGGGCCGGTCCGCGCCACGCGGGCGGCCCGGATCGACGCCCACCACGACCATCGGATCGCCATGAGCTTCCTCGTCATGGGCGGCCTCGGCTCGGCCCCGGTGACGGTGGCCGGGGCCGAGACCATCGAGACCAGCTTCCCCGGCTTCGCCGACCTCATGAACCGGCTCGGCGCCGGGCTCGAGGCGATCGAGCCGTGAGCCGGGCGGTCATCGTCGCCATCGACGGCCCGGCGGGCTCCGGCAAGAGCACGCTGGCGAAGCGGCTGGCCGCCACCACGGGGCTGCGGTTCCTCGACACCGGCCTGCTCTACCGGGCGGTCGCGGCCCGGCTCCGCGCCACCGGCGGCTCACCCCTGGACGCGGCGGCGGCGGCGGCGGCGGCGCGCACCATCGAGCCCGAGGGGCTCGACCCCGACGCCCTGCACGGCGAGGGGATCGGCGGCGATGCCTCCCGGGTGGCCGCCCTGCCCGAGGTGCGCGCGGCCCTGCTCGAGCTGCAGCGGCGCTTCGCCCGGACCCCGCCGGGTGCGGTGCTCGCCGGCCGCGACATCGGCACGGTCGTCTGCCCCGACGCCACCCTCAAGATCTTCGTCACCGCCTCGATCGAGGAACGCGCCCGGCGCCGCTTCGAGGAGTTGCGGGCACGCGGCGAAGCGCCTATACACGAGCGCGTTTTATTGGAGGTGGCCGAGCGTGATCGCCGCGACCGAGAGCGGGCGGTCGCGCCCTTGTCCGTTGCCGAAGATGCGGTGGTGATCGACACCTCGACGCTCGACGTCGAGCAGTCGCACGCAGCGCTCGAGGCAGCGTATGCAGCACGGATCGGGTCCAGCGCCAATCGAACATCGTAGTCAACCCTGGCCCCGCCCGGCTCCGGCCGGCGGTTTTGGAGCAAGAATGCAGGAAGCCATCGCGACCACCCAAGCCCCGTCCCAGGCCGATTTCGCGTCGATGCTCGACGAGAGCCTGGGCGGCAGCTCGAAGCTGGAAGGCTCGGTGGTCAAGGGCACGGTCATCGCCCTCGACAACGAGGACGCGGTCGTCGATGTCGGCCTCAAGTCCGAAGGCCGCGTGCCCATCAAGGAATTCTCGACCCCCGGCCACCCCGTCGAGGTGAAGGTCGGCGACGAGGTCGAGGTCTATGTCGAGCGCTTCGAGAACCGCAGCGGCGAGGCCGTCCTCAGCCGCGAGAAAGCCCGCCGCGAGGAGAGCTGGAACCGGCTCGAGCGGGCGTTCAACGAGCAGGACAAGGTCGAGGGCGCCATCTTCGGCCGGGTCAAGGGCGGCTTCGCCGTCGACCTCGGCGGGGCCGTGGCCTTCCTGCCGGGCAGCCAGGTCGACATCCGCCCGGTGCGCGACGTCGCCCCGCTCGTCAACAAGCCCGAGCCCTTCCTCATCCTCAAGATGGACCGCCGCCGCGGCAACATCGTCGTCTCGCGCCGGGCCGTGCTCGAGGAGAGCCGGAAGGAGCAGCGCGACGAGCTGCTCGCCACCCTCTCCGAGGGCCAGATCCTCGACGGCGTGGTCAAGAACATCACCGACTACGGCGCCTTCGTCGACCTCGGCGGCCTCGACGGCCTCCTGCACGTCACCGACATCTCCTGGAAGCGCGTCAACCACCCGACCGAGGTCCTCGGCGTCGGCGCCCAGGTCAAGGTGCAGGTCATCCGCTTCAACCGCGAGACCCAGCGCATCAGCCTCGGCATGAAGCAGCTCGAGGCCGATCCCTGGGAGGGCGTGGAGCTCAAGTACCCGGTCGGCACCAAGTTCAAGGGCACGGTGACCAACATCACCGACTACGGCGCCTTCGTCGAGCTGGAGCCCGGGGTCGAGGGCCTGGTCCACGTCTCCGAGATGAGCTGGACCAAGAAGAACATCCATCCGGGCAAGATCGTCTCGACCAGCCAGGAGGTCGAGGTGATGGTGCTCGAGGTCGATCCCGAGAAGCGCCGCATCAGCCTCGGCCTGAAGCAGACCCTGGCCAACCCCTGGGATGCCTTCCTCGAGGCGCACCCCGTTGGCTCGACGGTCGAGGGCGAGATCCGCAACATCACCGAGTTCGGCCTCTTCGTCGGCGTCGACGGCGAGGTGGACGGCATGGTCCATCTCTCCGACATCGACTGGGAGAAGCCCGGCGAGGAGGCGGTCCAGGCCTTCAGCAAGGGCGACGTGGTCAAGGCCGTGGTGCTCGATGTCGACATCGAGAAGGAGCGCATCAGCCTCGGCATGAAGCAGCTCTCGGACGACCCCTTCAAGGAGGCCACCTCCGGCATCAAGAAGGGCCAGCGGGTCACCTGCACCGTCAAGGAGATCACCACCGGCGGCATCGAGGTCGAGACCTCGACCGGGGCGGTCGGCTTCATCCGCAAGGCGGAGCTCAGCCGCGACCGCGACGAGCAGCGGCCCGAGCGCTACGCGGTCGGCGAGAAGCTCGATGCCCGGGTGATCAACATCGACGCCGCCAGCCGCCGCCTGACCCTCTCGGTCAAGGCGCTCGAGATCGCCGACGAGAAGCAGGCGATGGCCGAGTATGGCTCCTCCGACAGCGGCGCCAGCCTCGGCGACATCCTGGGCGCTGCCCTGCGCCAGAAGCAGGAGGAGGCGAAGCCCGACGACGGCGACAAGTAGCGTCGTCGACCGCTCCTTCGGGCACCAGACGGACGCCGCCGGGCCACCACCCGGCGGCGTCCGGCGTTGGCCGGCGCGTCAGGCCGTCCCTTGACGCTACCCCTCGCCTTTGCCAAGCTCCGCCTGCAGCTTGCGGCCTCGGCCGGGTAGGAAGCGCCATGACCAAGTCGGATCTCATCAAGCGCCTCGCCGAGGCGAACCCGCACCTCTTTCTCCGCGACATCGAGCGGATCGTGTCGACCGTGTTCGACGGCATCGGCGAGGCCCTCGCGGAAGGCGACCGCGTCGAGCTTCGCGGCTTCGGCGCCTTCTCGGTGCGCCCGCGCGGCGAGCGGACCGGCCGCAACCCGCGCACCGGCGACGAGGTGCAGGTGCCGAAGAAGCTCGTGCCGTACTTCAAGACCGGCAAGGAGCTGCGCGAGCGGCTCAACAAGAGCTGAACTGAACCGCTTTCTTCATCACCCCCCTCTTCAACACGAGGACCGCCCCCATGGCGAAACTCCTGCGAACCGTGGTCGGGCTGCTCGGCCTGCTCGTCATCGTCGTCTTCTCGGTCGCCAATCGCGGCATCGTCGACGTCAGCTTCTTCCCCCTCCCCATCCCGACGATCCCGCTGCCGGTCTATGCCGTCTTCCTGATCGGCATCTTCCTCGGCGCCATCATCGGCGGCCTGGCGCTCTGGCTCTCCGAGCACCGGATGCGCGCCGAATGGCGCCGGCTCCGCCGCAAGGCACGCGCCGAGGCGCACCAGCGGCAGCTCAAGGAGCTGGAGGAGGAGCGCGTCGCCGCCGAGCGCTCCCGCCAGCGCCAGGACGCGCTCGCCCTGGCGGCGCCCCGGCGCTGAGCGCTGCCACACCGGCGCTGCCGCTCCTCGACCGCGCGGCGGTCGACGCGGCCCTGCCCTTCCCGGACCTGATCGAAGCGCTCCGCGCCGGCTTCGCCCTGGGCTGCGAGGCGCCGGTCCGCCACCACCACACCGTCCCCCGCAAGCACGCCCCGGACGCCACCCTGCTCATCATGCCGGCCTGGCAGCAAAGCCGGCGGCTCGGCGTCAAGGTCGTGCAGATCTCGCCCGGCAACGACGCGCTCGGCCTGCCGACGGTCGACGGGCTCTATCTCCTCTTCGAGGCCCATACCGGCCGGCCGCTCGCGGTGATGAACGGCCCGGCGATCACCGAGCGCCGCACCGCCGCGGCCTCGGCCCTGGCCGCGAGCCATCTCGCCCGGGAAGATGCCCGCCACCACCTCGTGCTCGGCGCCGGTGCCGTCGCCGCCATGCTGGTCCCGGCCCATGCCGCCATCCGGCCGATCGAGCGGGTGACGCTCTGGAACCGGACGACGGCCCGCGCCGACAAGCTGGCCGAGCGGCTGACCACCGAAGGCTTCGACGTCGCCGTGACCACCGACCTCGACGGGGCGCTCGGCGAGGCCGACATCGTCTCGGCCGCGACCATGAGCGCCGTGCCGCTCGTCAAGGGTGCCCTCGTCCGCCCCGGCACCCATGTCGACCTAGTCGGCGCCTACAATCGAGCCTTGCGCGAGAGCGACGACGCGCTCATGACCCGCGCCAGCCTCTTCGTCGACACCCGCGGCGGTGCGCTCGGCGAGGCCGGCGACATCGTCCAGGCGATCGCCAGCGGCGCCATCGACGAGGCCGCCATCCAGGCCGATCTCGCCGAGCTCTGCCGCGGCGACCATCCCGGCCGCCGCACGGCCGAGGAGGTGACGGTCTTCAAGTCGGTCGGTGCCGCCATCGAGGACCTCGTGGCCGCCGAGCTGGTCTACGAGCGGCTCGAGCGCAGCCGCGATCCCGGGTCCGGCCGCTAGGCGCATGCTCGGCTTCCTCGGCAGATTCGGCCGCGCCGAGGGCCTGCGGCAGCTCGATGCGGCGCTGCGCGCCGTCGACCTCCACCCGGCCCTGGTGCCCGAAGCCGTGAAGCTCACCACCCTCCGCCAGCTCCAGCAGGAAGCCGGCGGCAAGCCCCGGCCCGCCGACTTCGCCGCCGCCGCCGAGCTCCTCGCCTACTGCATGACCGGTCCCGAGGCTTTCGCGCAGGCCACCGACCCGACGCTCACCGCCGCCGTCGAGACCCGCATCGAAGCCGCCATCCAGGCCGGCGACAGCCTCGACGCCCGCCTCGTCCTCCTCACCCTCCACGCCGGCCTCACCCAGCCGGCGGTGGTGGCAAGATTCGGGCTGGAGGCCGGCTGAACGGTCCTTCGTAGTCGCGGCAAGGTGAGTGTTGGGGGACATACAGTATCTTCTTTGGTTGTCGATCCGAGCGTGTCACATAGGATGACCAATATGGCGGCGTCCAATATGCCTGCAAACACCCCTACCGGACCTCCAAACCAGAGCAGTGTAGAATTTTTGATTGCGTCCGAATAGGTTTTCTATTGGCTTCGTTTCTATCGATGTTATGATGACTAGAAAGTTATCATAAAGCCACTATCTGACATGCGAGTTTGTCTTACAATTTCTCCATTTCTGATCAAAAAATTGTAAGATTTTGCTCCAGTATATCCCCCAAATGAATTCTTCGCATTAATCAAAACTGGCACGAAGTAACCAAAAGTGGCCCCGCCACCCTGAATGGGTGGGTCTTGAAAATAGCCCCTTTGACACGCCCCAAACTCGTATCTGGCAGACTCCGGATCTTTCAAGTAGAGCCGCATGCTATTTTTGACGACTTCCTCGCATTCACGCTGGAGAATTGCTCGACCGTAGTCCGCTGAGGAAAGCTCTTGTTGCGTTGGCGCCGTGGCGCATGACGCGATGATGATAACTGCAAGCAAAAGCGTGATGCAATTCCTCAAGGATTGTGCTCCTCGATTTGTTAAGTGCGAGGCCCTAGCGGCAAAAACGAGTATCGCTGCCAACCGAATGGTGGGTCACAGGCCGCTGCGATCCACCCATTCGGTCGATTGATGTTGCCCCATGAGCAATCAACTCGCCAATGTACGACCTGCGTTCCCTAGCGTATTTTTCATGGCGTGTGTGTCCAGTCGGTCGCAAGCAGCAGTCATTGCAGCGTTCACGTTGCAGCTGCTCATATCGTCAGGATTTACTTCCCCGGACGCCCTTCTCTGCCCGACCGCTGTTAGGGGGAAACGTCCCTTGTTAATGGTTCGCCCTGAACACCGACTGACCAGCCCTTCCTCGCCACGGCCGGGACGGCTAAGTTCCGCCGGCATCGCGACAAGGGAGGTTGGCCATGGCGCCAGAGGAAAAGAACCCGCTCGCCCGGCAGCGGCTGGACGGCAAGGTCGTCTGCGTCACCGGCGGGGCCTCGGGCATCGGCGCCGCCGCCGCCCGGCTGATGGTCGCGGCCGGTGCCAGGGTCGTGATCCTCGACCGCGACGATGGTGCCGCCGAGGCCACGGCCGGGGCGATCGGCGGCGGCTGCGAGGCCATGGCGCTCGATGTCGCGAGCGAGACCGACATCGACCGGGTGCTGGCCGACATCGCCGGCCGCCACGGGCGGATCGACGTGATGGTCGCCAATGCCGGCATCAACATCCGCCGGACCGCCGTCGACTGCTCGCTCGACGACTGGAACGCCGTCCTGCAGGTCAACCTGACGGGCGTCTTCCTCTCGTCCCGGGCCGCCGCCCGGCACATGCCGGAAAAGGGCGGGGCCGTGGTCGTCACCGCCTCGATCATGAGCTTCTCGGGCGGCGGCCTCTACCCCAACATCTCCTACGCCACGACCAAGGGCGCGCTGGTCAACCTCGTCCGCAGCATGGCCGTCGAGTGGGCGCCGCGTAACATCCGGGTCAACGCCGTGGCCCCCACCTGGACGAAGACCCGGTTCATCAAGCCGCTCACCGACGATGCCGAGCTGACCGCGAAGCTGGAGGCGCTGACCCCGATGGGCCGGCTGGCCGAGCCCGAGGAGGTCGCCCACGCCATGCTCTTCCTCGCCAGCGACGCCGCCTCCATGGTCACCGGCCACACCCTCGCCGTGGATGGCGGCTTCTTGGCGCAGTAGGCCGATCAGCTTGCCGGCATTGCGACAAGCGAGGGGACCTCTTTGTTCCAGCAGAGGCTGCCACGCCCAGCGCTGCAACATTACTCCAGTCGAAGGCCGCGTCTCGGACTGAAATCCGACCGTTTCCGCGACGGTTGACACCGGCTCTCGCCAGCCCTCAACATGCAAAAGCAACACAGCTGGTAGCGCGCAGGCCGTCCAGAAGGGACCTCGCCCGAAATGCGCAGAATAGGTATGTGGACACGACTCGGCATCGTGGCCTCTGTCGTATGGATGCTCGGATTCGGTATCTATTGGATAGTTCAGATTTCTCGTTGTAATCCGCAGCAGTGGTGGTCTTGTGACTTCATTGCGGGCACCTTTTGGTCGCTTCCTGACATTCTCGGCTTCTGGCGGCTGGGGCTATGGGGCAATGCGCTTTTTGCATCGGTTGCTTTCCCAGTCCTAGTTTGGGCGGCGCTATGGATCGCTATCGGCGTGACCCAATGGATTTGGGCCGGTCGGCAGACTTCAAACTAGAACAATGCCGGGTCGAGGCGCCGATTGACATCCCGCACCAAAATTGGTACACCCATTCTTGATGAGCGCAAGCGCGTCCCGGCACGCTTCTATGCAACTCCGCTCGGGAGCGAGCCTGTTCGGGACTGGCTCAAGGGGCTGGCCGTCGACGCGCGGCGCAGGATCGGCTTCGATCTCAAGCAGTTGGAATATGGTTGGCCGGTCGGCATGCCGCTCTGTCGCCCGCTCGGACGGAGCCTTTGGGAGTTGCGCAGCAGCCTGCCGGACGGTCGCATCGCCAGGGTGATCTTCTGCGTTCGTGACGGTGAGCTTTTGCTGCTCGAGGGCTTCATCAAGAAGACGCAAAAGACTCCGCCGCAGGAGATCGAGCTGGCTTTGCAACGGATGCGAGGAATGGGACGATGACCGAAATCGAAGACGGCAGGCCAGGCTCGACGCTCGATGATTTCCTTGCCGAGGAAGGATTCCTCGAGGAGGCGACCGAGCACGCCGTCAAGAGCGTGCTTGCCTGGCAGATCGGCGAGGCGATGAAGGACCGCAATCTCTCCAAGGCAGCCATGGCGCGCGAGATGCGCACCAGCCGCACCCAGCTCGACCGCCTGCTCGACCCCGACAACGGCTCGGTCACCCTCCACACCCTGCACCGCGCCGCCGCCATCCTCGGCAAGCGGCTCCGGGTGGACCTCGTCGACGGACGCCCTCCCGGCGAGCGGTGACGGCGCGCCGCCGTCGCGTCACAAGCGACATCCGCCTCGTGATGTCGCGGATTCCGCGACATCATGACGAGAGATGTCGCGGATTCTGCGACACGGGGCCTCGTGATGTCGCGGATTCTGCGACACGATTATGACAAATGTCGCATCGGGCGCGACCCTGTCGAGCGAACGAACCCGCGGAATCGACGAGCGAACCCACCGATTCGACGAGCGAACCCGGCAAATCGACGAGCGAACCCACCGATTCGACGAACGAACCCGAGCCTCGGCCAACGAACCCGAGGCCTGCCAACTCCTTGTCCGGAAAGACGATTTTACCCCTGGGCAGCGACCGGCCCGGGAAGCGGGCGAACCCGAAACGCGATCTTGCCGAACGAACCGAAGCGGGGCTTGCTTCCACGGCCCGATCGTGATAGGAATAATGTCACGAACCGTCATGTTCCGCCCTGCCCGGGACGACGACCGGCAGCGCCTCCGGCATGATCTCGATGTCGAGCGGCGTTCGGCCGACCAGCTCGCCGTCGATGTTGGCGCGGCGCGGGCGGGAGGTGGCGATGGCGATATGCCTCCCCTGGAGACGGAAGGCCTCGTCGCTCTCGGCGCCTTCGATCTTGAGCTTCGCCATGGCCCGCACGAGCCGGTGGACGGGGTCGGCGCGCAGGGCATAGAGGTCGAGCACACCGTCGGTGATGGTGCCGCTGGGCCTGGGCTCGATGCCGCCGCCATGGAAGCGCCCGTTGACCACCGCCACGTGGATGAACCGGTCGCGATGGACGGTGCCGTCGCAGGTGATCTCGACCCTGAACGGGTGGATCCGGCGCCAGGCGGCATAGAGGACGCGGGGGTAGTTCAGGACGCCGAGCAGGCGCTTGGCGGTGCCCTGGTGCATGCGGGCGACGGCCGCCCCGAGGCCGATGCTGACCGCGTTGAGCACCGGCCGGCCATTGACGCTGGCGAGGTCGATGCGGCGCACGCCGCCCCGGGCCACGAGCCTAAGCTGCTCCTCCCGGGCATCCGGCAGGCGGAGGTTGCGGGCGAGGTCGTTGGCCGTGCCGAGCGGCAGCACCGCCAGGGGCTTCTGCAGGTCGAGCAGCGCCGGCAGGGCGGCGGCGATGGAGCCGTCGCCGCCGGCGATGGCGATGCGGTCGACCGTGCGGCCCGTCGTGCGGATCGTCGCCAGCAGGGCCTCGATGCCGTCGGGCTCGACGAAGACGACCTCGAGCCCGAGCCCGGCGAGCGGCGCCACGAGGTCGCTGGCCGCCGCCCCGTTGCGCGCCCGGGGGTTGGCGAGGAGAAGGAGCCGGCGCGGCGGCACCGCGGCAGGGGATGGGTCGGTCATCGCGCGAACGTTCCGGGGCATCGGGTCTCGTCGCCGGTGCTGGCGCTCGTGTCCAGAACACCGGGCAAGGCCGCACGTTCCGCCCGCCCGGCCGATGGCGACGGCAGCCTCACCCGTCGGGTCCGGGCGGCTCGGCCAGCCGCACCCGGTTGCGCCCGCCCTGCTTGGCCGCATAGAGCGCCCGATCGGCCGACGCCAGGAGGTGCTCGAGGCTCTGGCCGTGGTCCGGGCAGATGGCGGCGCCGATCGAGATGGTGACCGGCGGCAGGTCCTGCCCGTCGACCCGGGCCGCCACGGCGGCCGTGCCCTGCCGCAGGCGCTCGAGCTGCTGGGCCAGCGCCGCGCGGTCCATGGCCTGGAGCAGGAGCAGGAACTCCTCGCCACCGTAGCGGAAGAGCCAGTCGCCGAGCCGGATGCTCGCCTGCAGGAAGCCGGCCACGGCGACCAGCGCCGCGTCGCCGCCCTGATGCCCGTGCCGGTCGTTGAACGCCTTGAAGTGGTCGATATCGACCATGGCGAGTGCCATCTCCCGCCCGGCGCGCAGCGCCTGCGCGATCTCCTTGGGTGCCACCACGTCGAGGTAGCGGCGATTGAAGACGCCGGTCAGGGGGTCGCGGATCGACTGCTCCTTCAGCACCTCGCGGATCCGCAAGCTGGCCAGGGTGAGGCCGAGCTGCTGCGCCAGCATGGCGGCGAGACGCTCCGCCGGGGCTGTCGTGCCCTCGACCGCAGCACCGGCGGCCGGCGGGACGGCGACGAGGCTGAGCAGGCCGAGGGTCTCGCCATGGGCGGTGAGCGGGATGCAGAGCGTCGACGCATTGCGCCGGGCGAGCGCCGGCCGGAGATGCGGACACGCCGGCGTCGCCGCGCCCATGCCATGCCGATGCTCCCGCCCCTGGCCGAGCGCCAGGCAGTCGCCCGTCTCGAGCTCGTCCGGCTGGTCGACGCCGCCCCAGCCGGCGATCCGCCCGAGCCCCTCGCCCGCCGCCGCCCGGGCAAAGACGGCTCCGCCATGCGCCGGGAAAAGGGGTTCGAGCAGCGAGGGCAGCACGGCCGGCAGCTCGCCGAGCGCCTCGCAGCTCTGCAGGCAGGTGCTCGCCACGGCGAGCTGGGCGATCTCGTTGCGCTCGGTGCGCAGCTCGGCGAGGCTGGCACCGAGCTCGTCGGCATAGGCCTTCAACCTCCTGTTGTAGGCGATGCGGTCGACGACCTCGCGCCGCATGAAGCCGAAGAGCGCCGCGACCAGGGCCGCCGACACGGTCAGGAACACGACGAAGGCCGCGAAGGCGTGGAACCGGGCCTCCTCCCAGTCCGCACGCCGGGTGTCGAGCGTCACGGCCTCGACGTCCTGCATCTCGCCGACCACGCGGCGGAGCTCGTCGAGCGTGCCGAGCTGCTGGTTGTCCCGGATCAGGCGGCGGGCCGCCTCGGCTCCCTGCTGCCGGCGGGCGTCGAGGGTCCTCGACAACTCCCGGAAGCGCTCGGCCACCAGCGCCCGCACGATGGCGAGCCGCTGCATCTGCGGCGCATCCGCCTGCAGCAGCGGGCCGATTCGTCCCAGGAGCTCATCGGCCTGCTGCAGGGCCGCGTTGTAGGGTGCGAGGTTGCTTGCCTCGTCGGTCAGGATGAAGCCGCGATGGCCCGACTCGGCACCGAGCAGCACGGTCAGCAGCTCGGAAAGGAGCTGGCGGGCATCGACGCTTTCGGCCACGTCGCGCGTCGCCGCCGCCAGCCGGACATGGCTGTTGTAGAAGAAGAGGCCGTTGGCCAGCAGCACGCCCACTGTCAGGGCGAGGACGACGCCACTGCGCAGCCGGAAGGTCCCGCCCCTGAACCACATGCTCGACCGGGCCGCGATGAGGTCTCGACGTGTCGCCATCGTCGCCACCAGTCGGCGGCGGCTGCGCCTGCCATTCAGTTCAGAAGCTCGGGTGCCGCGCGCCGACACTCGCCGAGTCCGGGAGGCAGGGCAAGCCCGAATCGGCCGCTGGCGCGAGCCCGCCTCGACCGGTCAGGCCGTGCCGCGGGCGAGCCGGCCGGCCCGGAACGTGCTCCGGCGGACGGCGATCACGAGGGCCGCGGCGAGGCATATGGCGAGCACGTACCCGGCCGGGCGGATACCGGCCTCGATGGAGAGGTTCGCCGCCAGCATGCGGCTCGGGGCGACACCGACGAGCGCGCGATAGTAGAGCGCCTCGCCGATCGCCGTGCCGGCAGAAGCGACGAGGCCGAGGGCGAGCGGCCACCAGTCGGCCAGCCAGCCGTTCAAGGCGCCCTTCCGAATGACGACCCGGGCTGCCAGCAGCCAGGCGAGCAGTCCGGCGATGATCCAGGGCTCGGTGGCGTCGAGCTTGGTCTGCATGAAGAAATGCACGACGGCGACGGCCGCCACCCCGTAGACCAGCCGATGCAGCAGCTTCCAGCGCCGCGCCCCCAGGCGGCGGATCATCGAGTCGAACGAGGTCAGCGCCATGGCGGCGAGGACGAGGAAGGCGAGGAAGCCCAATGTGAGATAGAAACGAAGCACGATCTCGGCCGCCACCTTGCCGAGATCGAAACCCTCGTCGGCGACGTAGAGGGTCAGGTGCGCGGCGGCGTAGCCGAAGGCGGCGACGCCGACCATGCGGCGGACCTGCAGGAGCCGCGGCCACTGCAGCAGATGCCGCGCCGGGGTGACGGCGAGCGAGACCAGCAGCAGGCGAATGGCCCAGTCGCCGGACTGGTGCAGCGCCGCCTCGATCGGCTCGGCGCCGAGGGCACCGCTGGCGAAACGCCAGGCGATGAGCGCCGCCGGGACGAGGAGGAGAACGAAAACGCCGAGCTTGAAGGCCGAGAAGCGTCCTCTGGGGTCGAGCCAGGGCATGGGGTCGCTGGGTCCGATCCTGCTATCCGTGGGTTGCAGGGTGTCACAACATAGGTCGTGGCGTCACGGGCGGCCCTGCACACGCCGGATCAAGTTTCGGCGAAGGCCGCGTTGCTCGCGAGGCCGCGCGGTCGTCGGCTACGCCTTGCCATACCCCCCACCCGTCGGTGTCTGGATGGCGAACACGTCGCCGGCCTCCAGCTCCGTCGCGTCGCAGCCCTCGAGCTTCTCCACCTTGCCGTTGCGGCGCTCGACCCATTGGTCGCCGCATTGGCCGGGCCCGCCGCCGGCGAGGCCGAAGGGCGGGACCTTGCGGTGGTTGGCGAGGATGGCGGCGGCCATGGGCTCGAGGAAGCGGATGCGGCGCAGCGTGCCGTCGCCGCCGGCAAAGCGCCCCTTGCCACCGGAGCCTCTGCGGATGCGGTGCTCCTCGAGGAGGACGGGATAGCGCCATTCGAGGATCTCGGGGTCGGTCAGGCGCGAGTTGGTCATGTGGGTGTGGACGGCGGATGTGCCCGGATGGTCGGGGCCGGCGCCGGAGCCGCCGCAGATGGTCTCGTAGTACTGGTGAGTGGCGTTGCCGAAGGTGAAGTTGTTCATCGTCCCCTGGGCCGCGGCCAGGGCTCCCAGGGCGCCGAAGAGCGTGTCGGTGCACCACTGCGAGGTCTCGACATTGCCGGCGCAGACGGCGGCCGGATGCTTGCAGGCGAGGATCGAGCCCTCGGGGATGACGAGCTCGAGCGGCTTCAGGCAGCCGTCGTTGAGCGGGATGTCGCTGTCGACCAGCGTCCTGAAGACGTAGAGCACGGCGGCCCGGGTGACGGCGGCCGGGGCGTTGAAGTTCCAGTCCTGCTGCGGGCTCGTGCCGGTGAAGTCGATCCTGGCCGAGCGGCCGGCCCGGTCGACCGTGACCTTCACCTCGATGACCGGCCCCCGGTCGTGGGCATAGGTGAAGGCCCCGTCCTGGAGCCGGTCGAGGACGCGCCGCACGCTCTCCTCGGCATTGTCCATGACGTGGCGCATGTAGGCCCGGACCGTCTCGATGCCGAACTGGCCGACCATGCGGTCGAGCTCGGCCGCCCCCTTGGCGCAGGACGCCACCTGGGCTTGGAGATCGGCGATGTTCTGCCTGGGGTTGCGGGCCGGGTGCGGGCCGGACTTCAGGAGCGCTTCGACAGCGTCGTGGCGGAAGCGGCCGGCCTCGACCAGGTGGAAGTCGTCGAAGAGCACGCCCTCCTCGTCGATGTGCCGGCTGAAGGGCGGCATGGAGCCGGGCGTGATGCCGCCGATATCGGCATGGTGCGCGCGCGACGCGGTGTAGAAGAGCACCTCCCCCGCCTCGCCGAAGACCGGCATGACGACGGTGACGTCGGGAAGGTGCGTGCCGCCGTTATAGGGGTTGTTCAGGGCGTAGACGTCGCCCGGGCCCATGGTGTCCCGCCGCAGCCGGATCACCGTGCGGACCGATTCGCCCATCGAGCCCAGGTGCACGGGCATGTGCGGGGCGTTGGCGATCAGGCCGCCCGTCTCGTCGAAGACGGCGCAGGAGAAGTCCAGCCGCTCCTTGACGTTGACCGAGTAGGCGGTGTTGCGCAGCGTCACCCCCATCTGCTCGGCAATGGTCATGAAGAGATTGTTGAAGATCTCGAGCAGGATCGGGTCGCAATGCGTGCCGAGGGCGACGCGCTCGGGCAGCTTCTCGACGCGGGTCAGCACGACGTGGTCGCGCGGTGTCACCTCGAGCGCCCAGCCCGGCTCGACGACGATGGTGGTGGTGCTGCCGGCGACGATGGCCGGGCCACGCACCCGATCGCCCCGCGCCAGGTCCTCGCGCCGCCAGACGGCGGCCTCGAAGGTCTCGGCCGGCTGATGGGGTGCGCTCGTGGTGAACATATGGGCTTTGCCGACCGGCGCCGGCGGGTCGCGGTCGGCTGCCACCTGCACCTCGGGCTCGTCGATCGCCTGCATCAGGCCGATGCCCTCGACGGTCAGCGTCTCGACCACGAGGCCGCGGCCCTCGACGGTGAAGCCGTAGCGGGACTTGTGCTCCGCCTCGAAGGCGGCGCGCATGGCATCCGGCGTGCCGAGCGGCACCTCGATCGGCGTGTCGGTGCCGGCATAGCGGATATGGGCGCGGGCCTCGAGCCGAAGCGCCTCGGGCTCGATCCCCTGCTCGGCGAGCTCGGCGGCGGCCGAGCAGGCGAGCTCGGCGCGGGCCGCCTCGAGCTCGCCTTCGATGCCGGGCTCCAGCGCCGTGTCGAGGGCACGCTGGCGGATGGTGCGCAGGTCGGCGAGGCCCATGCCGTAGGCCGAGAGCACGGCGGCATAGGGGTGGATCTGGACGCTGCCGATGCCGAGCAGGTCCGCCACCTGGCAGGCATGCTGGCCGCCAGCGCCGCCGAAGCAGACGAGGGTGTAGCCCTGCACGTCGATGCCGCGGGCGATCGAGATCTCCTTGATGGCGTTCGCCATGTTGTCGTTGGCGATGGCGAGGCAGCCCTGGGCGATCTCCTCCGGGCGGCGCTCGACGCCGGTGGCGACGCTCGCCTCTGCCGCGAGCGCCGCGAACCGCTCGCGCACGACCGCCTCGTCGAGGGGCTGGTCGGCGGCGGGGCCGAAGACGTGCGGGAAGAAGTCGGGGAGCAGCTTGCCGACCATGAGGTTGGCGTCGGTGACGGCCAAGGGCCCGCCCTTGCGGTAGCAGGCGGGGCCGGGGTCGGCGCCGGCGCTCTCCGGGCCGACCCGAAAGCGCTGGCCGTCGAAGGTGATGATCGACCCGCCGCCCGCGGCGACGGTGTGGATCTTCATCATCGGCGCCCGCATCCGCACACCTGCCACCTCGGTCTCGAAGGCGCGCTCGTACTCGCCGGCATAGTGGGTGACGTCGGTGGAGGTGCCGCCCATGTCGAAGCCGATGATCCGCTCGAACCCGGCGATGGCGGCGGTGCGCGCGGCGCCGACGATGCCGCCGGCCGGACCCGACAGGATGGCGTCCTTGCCCTGGAACCTGTGGGCATCGACGAGGCCGCCATTCGACTGCATGAACATCAGCCGCACCCCCTCCGTCCGGGCGGCGACGCGGTCGACATAGCGGCGCAGAATGGGCGAGAGATAGGCGTCGACCACGGTCGTGTCGCCGCGGCCGACGATCTTCATGAGCGGCGAGACCTGATGGCTCACCGAGATCCGGGTGAAGCCGATCCCGGCCGCGAGCTCGGCCACGCGGCTCTCGTGATCCGGATGGCGGTAGCCGTGCATCAGGACGATGGCGACGGCCCGAAAGCCCTCGTCGAAGGCGGCCTGGAGGTCGGCCCGGCTGCGGGCCTCGTCGAGCGGGCGGTCGACCGCACCATCGGCCAGCAGCCGCTCGTCGATCTCGACGACGCGGCTATAGAGCTGCTCGGGCAGGACGATGTGGCGGGCGAAGATGTCCGGGCGGTGCTGGTAGCCGATCTTGAGGCAGTCGCCGAGGCCCCTGGTGATGGCCAGCACGGTGGGCGTGCCCTTGCGCTCGAGCAGCGCGTTGGTCGCGACGGTCGTGCCCATCTTGATGGCGTCGATTTCCGCCACCGGCAGCGGCTCGTCCCGGCCGAGGCCGAGCACGTCGCGAATGCCCTGCAGCGCCGCATCCGCGTATTGCCCGGGGTTCTCGGAGAGCAGCTTGTGAATGCGGATGCCGCCATCCGGCTGCCGGGCGACGATGTCGGTGAAGGTGCCGCCGCGATCGATCCAGAACTGCCAGCCGGTCGGCATGATCCCCTGCCCTCTCTCTTGCTCCAGCGGTTATCGCTATAGAGGAGGGCATGGTCGAGAACGAGGCTCTGATCCGGCAAATCGAGGAAGCCGCGTGGCGGGCTTGGCCGGCGGCACGTACGGCGCTCCTCGCAGGTTGGCGGCTGCGTGCCGGACCGACCGCGACGCGGCGCGAGAATTCGGTGCAGGCGATGAGCTTCACCGGCGAGCTGGCGCCGGATGCCGCGATCCGGTCGGCCGAGGCCTGGTACGCGGCGGCCGGCAAGCCGGCCTGCTTCCAGCTCAACGCGCTGAGCGCGCCCCTCGGGCTCGACGCGGCCCTGGCCGGGCGCGGCTACCGGGCCGAGGGCCGGAGCTCGGTGCTGGCGCGCCCCCTCGACGTCCTGCCCGAGGAGCCGGCGCAAGTCGTGCTCGAGGGCCGGGCCACCGCCTTCGCCATGCAGGCGGTGGCGGACCCGCGCTGGCCCGCGGCCGAGCGGGCGGCCCGGGCAGCGCTCTTCGCCCGCATCCGCCGGCCGCTGGCCTTCGCCGTCAGGACGGTGGGCGGCGAGCCGGTGGCGGGCGGGCTCTGCGTCTTCGACGGCCCGCTCGCCGGGTTAGCCGCAATGCGCACGGCGACCACGGCGCGCCGCCAGGGCCACGGCCGGGCCGTGCTCGACCGGCTGCTCGTCTGGGCCGGCCGGATGGGGGCCGGAACGGCCTGGCTGCAGGTCGAGGCGGACAACGCGCCGGCGGCGGCCCTCTACCGCAGCGCCGGCTTCCTGCCCCTCTACGACTATCACTATCGCGTGGCCGGGGCGGCGGGCACAGGGTGAGGCGAGGGGCCGGGCCTTGCGCCGGCGGGTGGTTCTGTCGCGTTGACAGGTTTCCGGTCGCTTCTAGTATCGCCTCAGCCTATGACGCATCGCACAAATCGGCCGCCGGCAGGGCGGCTGCTCGGGTCAGGAAACGGAGCCGGCATGGCACAGGGCGCTCGACCACTCTCCCCGCACCTCCAGATCTATCGCTGGTATCTCACCATGGCGCTGTCGATCGGGCACCGTGCCAGCGGGGTGGCGCTGACAGTCGGGCTCGTGCTCTTCATCTGGTGGCTGGTCGCCCTCGCCGGCGGCCCGGAGAGCTTCGCCGTGGTGCAGGCGGTGATGCACAACTTCTTCGGCTGGCTCGTGCTCTTCGGCTTCACCGCCGCCCTCTTCTTCCATGCCGCGAACGGCGTTCGCCATCTCGTCTGGGACGCCGGCTACGGCTTCGACAAGGAGGTGGCCCGGCAGAGCGCCATCGTCACCCTGGCGGTGGCGGGCGGGCTGACCATCCTCTTCTGGCTGCTCGTGCTGATCGTCGCCTGAGCCTCCAGGGAAAGGACATTCCATGCAAGCCGCTATCGGCAAGGTCCGCAGTCGGGGCTCGGCGCGCTCGGGCGCCGGCACCTGGAAGGCGCAGCGCTTCACCGCCATCGCCAATCTCCTCCTGGTGCTCTGGTTCGTCGTCAACGCCATCGCCATGGCGGGCTCGGCCTACGCCGAATGGGTCGCCTGGTTCCACTCGCCCCTGACCGCCGCCCTGATGATCCTCTTGGTGCTCTCGACCTGCTACCACGCCAGGATCGGGCTGCAGGAGGTGGTCGAGGACTATGTCCATCACGAGATCGGCAAGGTCGCCATCCTCGTCGGCATCACGCTCGTCGCGGCCCTGCTCGCCACGGCCGGTGTCGTCTCCGTCCTCATGATCGCGCTTGGAGGCTGATCCGATGGCCGAGGCCTACCCCATCACCGAGCATGTGTTCGATGCCATCGTCGTCGGCGCCGGCGGCTCCGGCCTCAGGGCCGCCGTCGGCATGGTCGAGGCCGGCCTCTCGGTCGCCTGCGTCACCAAGGTCTACCCGACCAGGAGCCACACCGTGGCGGCGCAGGGCGGGATCAACGCCGCCCTCGGCAACATGAACGAGGACGACTGGCGCTTCCACATGTACGACACCGTCAAGGGCTCCGACTGGCTCGGCGACCAGGACGCGATCGAGTACATGACCAAGAACGCGCCGGCCGCGGTCTACGAGCTCGAGCATTACGGCGTGCCCTTCTCCCGCACCGACGCCGGCCGCATCTACCAGCGCGCCTTCGGCGGCCAGTCCGTCGATTTCGGCAAGGGACAGGCCTACCGCACCTGTGCCGCCGCCGACCGCACCGGCCACGTCATCCTGCACACGCTGTTCCAGCAGGCGCTCAAGAACAAGGTGCAGTTCTTCAACGAGTATTTCGCCCTCGACCTCCTGATGGGCGAGGACGGCGAGTGCCTCGGCATCCTCGCCATGTGCATCGAGGACGGCTCGCTCCACCGCTTTAGGGCGCACCAGACCTGCCTCGCCACCGGCGGTTATGGCCGCGTCTACTTCTCCGCCACCTCGGCGCACACCTGCACCGGCGACGGCAATGCCATGGTGCTGCGCGCCGGGCTGCCGCTGCAGGACATGGAGTTCGTGCAGTTCCACCCGACCGGTGTCTACGGCGCCGGCTGCCTGATCACCGAGGGTGCGCGCGGCGAGGGCGGCTACCTGACCAATGCCGAGGGCGAGCGCTTCATGGAGCGCTACGCACCCTCGGCCAAGGACCTCGCCAGCCGTGACGTGGTCAGCCGGGCGATGACCATCGAGATCAACGAGGGGCGCGGCGTCGGCGCCAACAAGGACCACATCCACCTGCACCTCGAGCATCTCGATCCGGCGCTCCTGCACAAGCGCCTGCCGGGCATCTCCGAGACCGCCAGGATCTTCGCCGGCGTCGACGTCACCAAGGAGCCGATCCCGGTGGTGCCGACCTGCCACTACAACATGGGCGGCATCCCGACCAACCACCTGACCGAGGTGGTGAGGCCGAAGAACGGCGACGCCGACAGCGTGGTGCCCGGGCTGATGGCGGTGGGCGAGGCGGCCTGCGCCTCCGTGCACGGCGCCAACCGGCTGGGCGGCAATTCGCTCATCGACCTCGTCGTCTTCGGCCGCGCCGCGGCGCACCGGGCGGCGGAGACCATCCGGCCAGGCAGCCCGCACCGGCCGCTCACGGCCGACGCCGGCGAGGCGGCCAGCCTCGCCCGGCTCGACGCGCTGCGCCAGGCCAACGGCAGCGAGAACAGTGGTGCCATCCGCCTCGCCATGCAGAAGACGATGCAGAAATACGCCACCGTCTTCCGCGACGGGCCGCTGCTCGAGGAAGGCGTCGCGAAGCTCGGCGAGGTCGTGGCCAGCCTGCCGCAGATCCGCCTCGCCGACCGCTCGCTGGTCTGGAACAGCGACCTCGTCGAGGCGCTCGAGCTGCAGAACCTGATGGCCCAGGCGGTCGCCACCGTGCATTCGGCGCGCTACCGCACCGAGAGCCGCGGCGCCCACGCGCGCGAGGACTTCCCGGAGCGCGACGACGAGAACTGGATGAAGCACACGCTGGTCTGGGTCGACGAACGCCACGAGGTGAGCATCGAGCCACGGCCGGTGCATTATTTCACGCTGTCGAACGAGGTCGAGGTCGTGCCTCCGAGCAAGCGCGTCTACTAAGAGAGCAATTATGGTCGAATTCGCCCTGCCGAAGAACTCCCGGATCGAGGCCGGCAAGTCCCATGCCGTCCCGGACGGTGCGTCCCGCACCAAGACCTTCCGGATCTTCCGCTACGAGCCGGAGGACGGGAAGAACCCGCACATCGACACCTACACGATCGATCTCGACGATTGCGGGCCGATGGTTCTCGATGCGCTGATCAAGATCAAGGCCGAGACCGACAGCACCCTCACCTTCCGCCGCTCCTGCCGCGAGGGCATCTGCGGCTCCTGCTCGATGAACATCGACGGGCACAACACGCTCGCCTGCACCAAGGCGATCGAGGACGTCGCCGGCGACGACGTGACGGTCTACCCCCTGCCGCACATGTCGGTGATCAAGGACCTGGTCGTCGACTTCACCCAGTTCTGGGCGCAGTACGAATCGATCGAGCCTTGGCTCAAGACCTACTCGACCGATCCCGCGAAGGAGCGCCTGCAGTCGGTGAACGACCGCGAGGAGCTGGACGGGCTCTACGAGTGCATCCTCTGCGCCTGCTGCTCGACCGCCTGCCCCTCCTACTGGTGGAACAGCGACAGGTATCTGGGTCCGGCGGTGCTGCTGCAGGCCTATCGCTGGATCGCCGACAGCCGCGACGAGGCCACGGGCGAGCGGCTCGACGAGCTCGAGGATCCATTCAAGCTGTACCGCTGCCATACCATCATGAACTGCACCAACACCTGCCCGAAGGGCCTCAACCCGGCCAGGGCGATCGGCGAGATAAAAAAACTGGTGGTTGAGCGACGCATCTGATTTTCACTTTTTTCGCGTCTAGCCGGCGGTGTTGGGTGTTGGTACGTGTCCTCTGCATAAAATGAGGCGTAAGCCCACACACGCAGGTCCGATCTGAAAAGGGAGGCAATCAGCCTCCTTTTTTTTGTGCCGAATTCCTGACCGCCCCCTCTCGGCGGCGCGGCGGCGCGAAACGTATGGACAGACCGCGACAACGCGGCGACCATCCCCTCGCAGTTGCACGACACAGCATGGCGCCGGGTCGCGTGCGGCGTCAGGGCATCAGGGGGACCGCATGCGTCTGACGAATGGCCTGCGGCAGCGGGCGATGGACGGCAACCCGATCGGCGTCGGGCTGATCGGCTGCGGCAAGTTCGCCACCATGTTCCTGGCCCAGGCGGCCCGCACGCCGGGCATCGCGATTCGCGCCATTGCCGACCTCGATCCCGCGGGTGCCAGGGCGAAGGTCGAACGTTCGACCGGCCTCGATGCCGATGAGATCCACTTCGTCGACAACCACGCCTCGGTCGTCCACGACGACGATGTCGAGCTGGTGATCGAGGCGACCGGCGACCCGGTGCAGGGCGTGGTCCATGCGCTGGCCGCGATCGAGGCGCGGCGCCACATCCTGATGGTCAATGTCGAGGCCGACGTGCTGGTCGGCCCGGCGCTGGCCAAGCGGGCGCGGCATCGCGGCGTGGTCTACAGCCTGGCCTATGGCGACCAGCCGGCCCTGGTCGTCGAGCTGGTCGACTGGGCGCATGCCGCAGGATTCGAGATCGTCGCCGCCGGCAAGGGCACGAAGCATCGGCCGCACTTCCGCTTCTCGACGCCCGAGACCGTCTGGGATCACTACGGGCTCACCCCCGAGCGCGCCGCCGCTTCCGGCATGAACCCGAAGATGTTCAATTCCTTCCTCGACGGCACCAAGTCGGCGATCGAGATGGCGGCGATCGCCAATGCCACCGACCTCGAGGTGGCGCCCGACGGGCTGCTCTTCCCGCCGGCCGCGACCGGCGACCTCGCCACTGTGCTGAGCCAGCGGGCCGCATCCGCCGGCATGAACGGCCACGGCATGGTCGAGACGGTCTCCTGCCTCGACGGCGAAGGCCGGCCGGTGCCGAACGACCTGCGCTGGGGCGTCTATGTCGTCTTCAAGGCGGCGAGCGACTACGTCGCCGGCTGCTTTCGGGACTACGGCCTCGTGACCGACCCGAGCGGCCGGTACGCGACGCTCTGGCGGCCCTGCCACCTGATCGGCCTCGAGCTCGGCATCTCGGTCGCCGACATGGCGCTGCGCGGCGAGCCGACCGGCGCCCCCTGGCGCTGGGCCGGCGACGTGGCGGCGACGGCAAAGCGCGATCTCGAGGTCGGCGAGACGCTCGACGGCGAGGGCGGCTTCACCGTCTATGGCGCCCTGGTCCCGGCCGCCGTCGCGGCCGCCGAGGGCCTGCTGCCGATCGGCCTCGCCCACCATGCGCGCCTCAGGCGGAAGGTGGCCCGTGACCGGCGCCTGACGCTCGACGATGTCGAGCTCGACCGCGACACGCTCGCCTGGGAGCTGCGCACCGAGATCCTCAAGGAAAGCGCGCCGCCATGAACCCGGTGCTCCGGCAGCTCGGCCGGCGCCTCAGGCTCGGCGTGGTCGGCGGCGGCGCCGGCTCGTTCATCGGCCCGGTGCACCGCACCGCGGCCCGCCTCGACGACCGCTTCGAGGTGGTGGCGGGCGTGCTGTCGTCGGATGCGGAGCGGTCCCGGGCGCAGGGTGTCGCGATCGGCCTCGCCCCGGAGCGCGCCTATGCCGACTGGCGAACGATGCTCGAGACGGAGCGCGCCCGGCCGGACGGGATCGACGTCGTCGCCGTCATGACGCCCAACCACCTGCACTTCCCGGTGGCCGACGCGGCGCTCGATGCCGGCTTCGACGTGGTCTGCGACAAGCCCTTGGCGATGACCAGCGCCGAGGCGATCGCACTCGTGCGCAAGGTCGCGGCCACCGGCCTCGTCTTCTGCACCACCTACAACTACAGCCAGTACCCGATGGTCCGCCAGGCCCGCGCCCTGGTCGCTTCCGGGCGCATCGGCGCCGTGCGGCAGATCCACCTCGAATACGTCCAGGGCCACGCCGCTGCCCGCGACACGGCGGAGACGGCCGCCTGGCGCCACGATCCGGCGCGGTCCGGCCAGTCCCTCATCCTCGGCGACATCGGCACGCACGCCCAGCATCTCGGCGCCTATGTCAGCGGGCTCGACCTCGAGGCGGTGCTGGCCGAGCTGGCGACGACCGTGCCCGGCCGGGCCAGCGACGACTACGCCGCCCTCCTGCTGCACTGGGCCGGCGGGGCGCTCGGCACGCTCTGGGTGACCAACGCCGCGGCCGGCGCCGAGCACGGGCTCTCGATCCGGATCTTCGGCGCCGAGGGCGGCCTCGAATGGCAGCAGGAGCAGCCCAATCATCTGCTGCACCGGCGGCGCGGCGGCTTCGCCGAGCTGCAGACCCGCCGCCTGCATGGCGCGCTGGAGCCCCTGGCCGAGCACGCCACGCGGCTCGAGATCGGCCATCCCGAGGGTTATCAGGAGGCTTTCGCCAGCCTTTACCGGGACGTCGCCGATGCCGTGGTCGCGCGGCGTACCGGAAGGGCCGTCGAGCCACTTGCCCTCGACTTCCCGACAGTGCTTGATGGAGCCCGAGGTATCCGGTTCATCGAGGCGGCGGTCGAGAGCAGCCGGACCGGAAGCTGGGTCGACTGTCGCCTCGATCCCTGTTGAACGGGATCCGGTGGGCCGAAGGGAAGGGAAACGATACGTCATGCTCGGGCCGAGCCGATCGGAGCTGCAGCGACCGCTGACCGTCAGACGGGCGAAGGCGCAGGATGCTCCGGCCATCGCCAAGGTCTACGTCGACACGTGGCGCGAGGCCTATCGCGGTCAATTGCCCGAGGACTATCTCGAGGGACTTACCTACAGCGCCTTCGAGCGCCACTGGCGCCGCACCCTCGTGGCGCGTGGCTGGGCCTTCGTCGCCGAGATGGACGATCGCGTGATCGGCATCGCCAGCGGCGGGCGGTCGCGGCGCCAGGCGCTGGCGGGCGGCGAGATCTACGTGCTCTACGTGCATCCCGACCAGCACGGCGCCGGCATCGGCCGCGCGCTCTTCGATGCCTGTCATTTCGAGCTGGCGCGGCGCCGCTATGCCGGAACCCTGGTCTGGGTGCTGGCGAGCAACCCGGCGCGCGGCTTCTACGAGCATCTGGGCGGCGAGCGGGTCGCCGAGAACACGCTCGAGATCGGCGGCTCCCGGGTGCTCGAGGTCGCCTATCTCTGGCGCGACTGAGCACGGCTCGCCGATGCCCGCCGGGCGTTAACCGAATTTTAGGTCCCGAGGTCCAGGATCGCGTCAGATGCCGCGGGACCAGGGGGCCATGCCCGACACGTTGAACCTGCTGATTGTCGAGGACAGCGATGCCGAGCGGGCGCTCCTCGCCGCCGAGCTCGCCTCGTGCCCGCGTCTGGCGCCGCGCATGGCCGCCAGCCTGCACGATGCGGCCGACGCGATCGCCACCACGCCGCCCGATGTCGTGCTGCTCGATCTGGAGCTGCCCGACGCGCGCGGTCTCAACGGGGTCGAATGGCTGCAGCGGCATCACCCGGCCCTCGCCGTGGTGGTGCTCTCCGGCTTCGCCGCCGACGACCTCTTGGTCGCGACCGAGGCGATCCGGCAGGGGGCGCAGGATTTTCTCTGCAAGGGCCGGATCGACGCCGACCGGCTCTACCGCACGCTCAAGCTGGCGGTCGAGCGCAAGGCGCGCGAGCACCGCCTGGTCCAGGGTGCGGTGCGTGACCCGCTGACCGGCCTGCCCTGGCTGCCGCAGCTCGAGGAACGGTTCGGCCGCGCGGTTGCGCGCACCGCCCGCAACCGCGCCCATCTGGCCCTCCTGCACATCGCCGTCGACGATTTCGCGAGCCTGCGCGAGACCCACGGCATCGATCGGGCAGAGGCGGCGCTGGTCGAGCTCGCGCACCGGCTCGGGCGGCAAATGCGGCGCACCGACGCCGTCGCCAAGCTCGACGACACGACCTTCGTCGCCCTGATCGACGGCATGAAGCACATCAGCGACGCCTATGTCGTGGCCCGCAAGATCATCGCCGCCGCGCGCGAGCCGATCCTGGTCGGCGACGCCACGCTGCGCGTCCGGCCGAGCATCGGCGTGGTCACCGGATCCGGCCCCGGCCTCGATTTCCGGGCACTCCTGGCGCGGGCCGAGGCGGCGATGGACGAAGCCCGGCGCCAGGGTGGCGAGCGCTATGCCGCCGCGGCCGAGCTCGTGCCGGCCTTGGGCTGATTTCTGCCGCTCAATCCAACGCCAGCTCGGCGCGGAGCTGGAATTTCTGGATCTTGCCGGTCGCGGTCCTGGGCAGCTCGCGGAGCACGAAACGGCGTGGCACCTTGAAGTGGGCCAGACGGTCGCGACAGAAGGCTTCGAGCTCCGCGGCTGGCGGCGCTGCCTGGCCGGGCTTGAGCTCGAGGCAGGCGACCGGCACCTCGCCCCATTTCTCGTCCGCGACCGCAACGACGGCGGCGAGCAGCACGGCCGGGTGCTGGTGCAGCACACCCTCGACCTCCAGGGAAGAGATGTTCTCGCCGCCCGAGATGATCACGTCCTTGGCCCGGTCCCTGATCTGGATGAAGCCGTCGGGGTGACGCACCGCCAGGTCGCCGGTATTGAGACGACCGTCCCGGAAAGCGGCCTCGGTGGCCGCCCTGTCCTTCAGATAGCCCGCCATCAGCGTGTTCGAGCGGATGACGATCTCGCCCATGGTGGCCCCGTCCATCGGCACCGGCTCGCCCGCCGCATCGACGACGGCGACCTCGGCGGCGAGCGGGTGGCGCACACCCTGGCGCGCCAGCAGCCGCGCCTTCTCCGCGGCGTCCGGCTCACCCCAGTCGGCGCGTTCCGCGCAAGCAGTGACCGGGCCCAAGGACTCGGTCAGGCCATAGAGATGGATCAGCTCGATGCCCATGGCGTCGAGGCCCTCGATCAATGCCGTCGTGGGTGCCGCGCCACCGGTGGCGACCCGCACGCGCCTCGGCAGTCTTGGGCTTTGCTCCCGACCCTGATGCAGGAGGTTGTAGAGAACCACCGGCGCGCAGGCGAAATGGGTGACGGCCTCCTCCCGGAGCGCCGCCACGATGGCGGCGGGATCGGGTCGGTCGAGGCAGACATGCGTGCCGCCGACGGCAGTCACGGCCCATGGATGGCACCAGCCATTGCAGTGGAACATGGGCAGCGTCCAGAGATAGACGCTCCGTTCGTCGAAGCCGAGCGCCATGACATTGCCGAGCGCGTTCAGATGGGCGCCGCGGTGGTGGTAGACGGCGCCCTTGGGGCTGCCGGTGGTGCCGGAGGTGTAGTTGAGGCTGATCGGCTGCCATTCGTCGGCGACGGCGTCGAGGCTGACCGGCAAGGGCGGCAGACCCTCCGTGAACCCGGCGAGGGACAGGGCATCGAGGGTCACGAGCGGCGTCTCGAGGCCACCTTGCGCGAGAGCGGCGCGGGTGAGCGGCGCCCGCTCGGCATCGGCCATGACGAGCCGGGCCTCGGCGTGGGCCAGGATGTGGGCCACGGTGGCGGGATCGAGGCGGGTGTTGATGGCGTTGAGCACCGCACCCGTGAGCGGCACGGCGAAATGCAGGGCGAGCAGCTCCGGCGTGTTGCCGGCGATCACCGAGACGACATCGCCCCGGCCGATCCCCGACCGGCGAAGGCCGGCGGCGAGCCGGCCGACCAGCTCGCCGAGATCCGTGTAGGAGAGCCGTCGGGCGCCGGCGACGACGGCGGTCTTGCCCGGGAAGACCTCGATCGAGCGGCGAAGGAAGTCGAGCGGCGTGAGCGGGGCGAAATTGGCAGGGCGAGGGTCGAGGTGGGCATCCCGGCGCATCGGCTCAGCTCCCGGGGCCGGCACCCGTGGCCCGGTGCCTCGCCCGCCTGAGCTCGGCTCTCGCCACGGTGCGCAGATGCACCTCGTCGGGGCCGTCGACGAAGCGGAGTGCTCTGCCCCAGGTCCAGAGATGGGCGAGCGGCGTGTCGTCGGTGAGGCCCATGGCACCGAAGACCTGGATGGCGCGGTCCAGCACCTCGGTCTGCAGGCGCGAGACGACGAGCTTGATGGCGGAAACCTCGGCCCGGGCCGCCTTGTTGCCGTCCCGGTCCATGAGCCAGGCCGTGCGGAGCACGTAGAGCCGGGCCTGGTCGATCTGCATCCGCGAGAGGGCGATCCAGTCCTGGATGTTGGCGAAGTCGGCGAGCGGGCGGCCGAAGGCCTCGCGTGCCATGGCCCGGTCGGCCATGAGCTCGAGCGCCAGCTCGCACTGGCCGATCGAGCGCATGCAGTGATGCACCCGGCCGGGGCCGAGCCGCGCCTGGGCCAGGGCGAAGCCCCTGCCCGCCTCGCCCAGAAGGTTGGCGGCGGGGATGCGGACGTCCTCGAAATCGACCTCGCAATGACCCTCGGGGGCGAGATGGCCCATGATCGGCAGGTTGCGGACGATCTCCACGCCAGGCGTGTCGAGCGGCACGATGACCATGGAGTGGCGCGCATGGGGGTCGGCGTCGGGGCGCTCGTCGGTGACGCCCATGAGGATCGCGAAGCGGCAGGCCGGGTGGAGGGCGCCCGTGGTGAACCATTTGCGGCCGTTGACGACGAAGGTGTCGCCGTCGCGGCGGATGGTCGTTTTCAGGTTGGTCGGATCGGACGAGGCGACGCCGGGCTCGGTGATGGCGACGCAGGAGCGGATGGTGCCGTCGAGCAATGGCATGAGCCAGCGTTCGCGCTGGGCCGGTGTGGCGCAGAGGTGCAGGAGCTCCATGTTGCCGGTATCGGGGGCACTGCAATTGAAGACCTCGGCCGACCACGGCACCCGGCCCATGATCTCGGCCAAGGGCGCATAGGCGAGATTGCTCAGCCGCGTGCCGGGCTCGTCGTCGCGCAAGGCCGGCAGGAAGAGGTTCCACAAGCCCGCTTCCCGGGCCCGGGCCTTGAGCGGCTCGAGGATCTCGACGGCGTGGCGGCCCGACGACGCGGCGGCACGAAAGGCCGGATCGGCCGGCAGGACGTGCTCGGCCATGAAGGCCGAAAGCTGGTCCCTGAGGGCCTCGACCTCGGCGGAGAAGGCGAATTCCATTGGCATCCCTCCGGATCAGACGTGCACGATGCCCTCGATCACCTCGACGGCGCGGCGGGCGAAGCGGGCCGAGAGGCGGCCGACCAGGGCGGCGTTGTCGGCCGAGGCATTGCCGGCCTGCGCCCGGGCCGCGATGCCCTCGAAGATGACGGCGAAGCGAAAGAGCGCCATGGCGTGATGGAAGGGCTGGAGCCGCAGACCGTGGCCGCCGTTCGCCTCATAGGCTCTGAGGAACTCCGCCTCGTCGGGGATGCCGAGGGCCTCGCGATCGAGGCCGACGAGCCCGCCGAACTCGGCCGGGGTCGAGTGCCAGGCCATGGCGGCGTGCGCGAGGTCGGCGAGCGGATGGCCCAGGGTCGAGAGCTCCCAGTCGAGGATGCCGATAACGCGGGGCTCGGCCGGATGCAGCATGAGGTTGCCGAGGCGGAAGTCGCCGTGGACGATGGCCGCCGTGTCGTCAGGCGGGAGGTGCGCGGGCAGCCAGTCGATCAGCCGCTCGATATCGGCGAGGTCGCGGGTCTTGGACAGCTCCCACTGGCGCGTCCAGCGGGCGATCTGGCGGCTGAAATAGTTGGCCGGCCGGCCGAAATCGGCGAGGCCCACCGCGGCCGGGTCGACCGCGTGCAGACGGGCCAGGGTCTCCGCCATGGAGCGGTAGACGGCGCGGCGCTCGGCCGGCTCGAAGCCGGGCAGCGCGTTGTCGTGCACCACCCGGCCGTCGAGCCGCTCCATCAGGTAGAAGGGCGTGCCGATGATCTCTTCGTCGTCAGAATACAGGATCGTCCGCGGCACCGGCACGCCGGTCGCGCCCAGAGCTGTCAGCACGCGGTACTCGCGGTCGACGGCGTGGGCCGAGGGCAGGATCGGACCGTCCGGCTTCTTGCGCAGCACCAGCCGGCGGTTGGCGAAGGTGACGAAGAAGGTCGGGTTGGACTGGCCGCCGGCGATCCTCTCGATCCGCGGCTCGCCCTGGAGCCCGGGCAGGCGGCCGCGCAGGAAGGGGTCGAGCCGACCGAGGTCGAAGCCCGGCGCCGGCGGCGATGCGACGTTGCTCATGCCGCCTTCGCCGCCGAGCGGGAAGCCGCCTCGGCCAGGTCGAGGCGGTAGAGGAGGAGGCCGCTGGTGACGATGACGGCGGCGCCGATGACGGTTGAAGCGCTCGGCAGGTCGGCGAAGACGACATAGCTCGCGATCATCGCCCAGAGGAGCTGGACATAGGTGAAGGGGGCCATCTTCGAGGCCTCGGCGCGCTGCAGCGCCATGATGACGAGAAGATGGCCCGCGGCCCCCAGCGAGCCGATGGAAACGAAGAGCAGCCACTGGGTGACGGTCGGCGCCTGCCAGTAGAAGGGCACCACGAGGCTGAGGGCGACGATGCCGACCAGCCCGCCATAGAGCAGCGAGACGATGGGCTGGGCCTCGCGCACGATCCGCGTGGTGATCTGGTAGAGGGCATAGAAGAAGGCGCAGGCGAGGGCCGCGGCGGCACCCAGCCCGAACGTGCCGCCCTGCGGCTGGACGATGATCAGCGCACCGCTGAAGCCGAGGCCGATCAGGAGCCAGCGCCAGGCGACGACCCGCTCGCGCAGCACCAGCACGGCGAGGCCGGCGACGAAGATGGGGGCGAGGAAGATGATCGACGCCACCTCGGCGAGCGGCAGGAGCGCCAGGGCGATGAAATTGGTGATGGTCGCCAGCAGGAGAAGCACCGAGCGGCCGATCTGGAACGGGATCCGGTCGGCGCGCAGCACGCCGAGGAGGCTTTTCGGGAAGACGACGACGACGAAGGCGACATGAAAGAAATAGCGGGCCCAGGTGAGCATCACCGGGTTGAGCTCGGTCGTCAGGAATTTGACCAGCGTGTTCATGATGACGAAGAGCACGCCGCCGGCGATGACCAGGCCGAGGGCGATCAGGACCTGTCGCTGCTCCGGATCCACGATGCCGTCAGGCCGCCACCAGGCCGTGCTCGACCGCGAGCCGCTTCAGCATGGTCATGCCGGGATCGAGCACCTCCTCGGCACTCTTCGCGACCGGGCGCCAGACGGAGAGCGCCTTGGCGAGGGCCGGCGGCATGTTGATGAACGCCTCGCCGACGATGTCGCCCTGAAAGCCGATCTCGGCGAGAGCCGCCATGGTGGCGGCGAAGTCCACCGTGCCGGTGCCCGGCACGCCCCGGTCGCTCTCGGAGAGGTGGATGTACTTCAGGTGCCGGCCCGCCTTCAGGACACCGCTCCGAAAGCCCTTCTCCTCGATGTTCATGTGATAGGTGTCGAGATGGATCATCAGCGCCGGCTCGCCGATCCGCTCGATCAGCGCCACCGCCTGGTCGGCGGTGTTGACGAGGTGCGTCTCGTAGCGGTTGCAGGGCTCGAGGCCGAGGGTCATGCCGAGCTCGCCGGCCCGCCTCGCCACCGGCCCGAGCGCCTCGGCGATGTTGGCGTACTCCCCTTCGGTCGGCGGCACGCCCGTGGTGTAGCCGAGGGTCGAGAAGGTGACGCCGGAGAGCGTGTTGGACCCCAGCCCGTGCGCCGCCTCGAGCGCCGTCATGAGGAATGCCGTCGCCTTCTCCGGATGGAGCGGGGCGCAGACCTCGAACGGCAGGCCGAGCGAGCAGGTGGGTGCTATGCCGTGCCGCTCGAACAGCGCCCGGCTGTGCGGGACGTCGACTGCGGCAGGCTCGAGCAGGGCGATCTCGATCACGTCGAGGCCGTGGCCGGCGGCCAGCGGCACGACCTGCTCCGCGGCCGCCCTCGTCCAGGCCGCCGTCCAGAGGCTGCTGTGCATGCCAAATCGAACCATTGCGTCTCTCCCGGGACGACTGTTCACTGCTCGCCGGAACGTAGAAGCGTTCCGCGACCCGCGAAAGGGGGAGGACGGCGATGATCACGACCGACTACGTGCGCACCATGGCCCGCTACAATGCCTGGCAGAACGGGCTGGTCTACGCTGCCGCCGACACGCTCGACGAGCCTGCGCGGCGGGCCGAGCGGGGCACCTTCTTCGGCTCGATCCACAAGACCCTCTGCCATCTCCTCTGGGGCGACCAGATCTGGCTGCACCGCTTCGCCGGCACCCCGCCGCCGGCCGTGCCCGACATTCCGCGCTCCGTGGCCCTCTGCGCCACCTGGGAGGAGCTGCGGGCCGAGCGCCGGCGCTTCGACGACGTGATCCGGGACTGGGCGGCGGGGCTCGATCCGGACTGGATCGAGGGCGAGCTCTCCTGGTACTCTGGGGCGATCGGTCGCGAGGTGACCCGCCCGCGCGCACTTCTCGTCGCCCATCTCTTCAATCACCAGACGCACCATCGAGGCCAGGTGCACGCCAT
The DNA here is from genome assembly GCA_020638495.1 of Geminicoccaceae bacterium. Taxonomy (GTDB): domain Bacteria; phylum Pseudomonadota; class Alphaproteobacteria; order Geminicoccales; family Geminicoccaceae; genus SLRI01. The sequence continues at coordinate 278,766 of JACKIN010000003.1, forward strand.
GCTGACCGCGGCCGGGGCGAAGACCGGCCCGACCGACCTGCCCTTCATGCCGGAAGAGTCCTGAGCCGGGCCGCTCAGGTCGATACGTCGTCGATCAGCGGGCTCGGCTTGGCCAGCTTCTCGAGGGCGCCGCGGTCGTGGAGGAGAACCTTCGGGCCCTGCACCTCGATGTTGCAGGCGCCCAGCGTGGCGAAGGCGCGGGACAGGTTCTCCGGGGTCATGCCGAGCCGGGCGGCGAGCGTGCGCTTCTCGACCGGGATCAGCACGGCCCCATCGCGCTCGTGGCGCAGGAGCCAGTTGGCGAGGCGCTCGGCGCCGTTGCGCAGCTTCTGGCTCTTCAGCTCCATGACCGTGTCGCGATAGGCGGTAGCGAGCTCCCGGGTGACGGCCGTCATGAAGGCCGGATCGGCGCGCATGGTGTCGCGGACCGCTGCCGCCGGAACCATCAGGATGCGGGATTTCTCGAGCGTGCGGGCGGCCTGCAGATAAACCTGGTCCGTCAGCACGGCGGCGAGGATGAACGTGCCGAAGGGCCGGACGAAGCCGAGCGTGGTCTCGCGGCCGGCATGGGACGTCACCATCTCGACCATGCCCTCGACGACGACATGGAGGAAATCGGCGGGGTCGTCCTCGTGGATCAGGACGAGCCCGGGCGGGAAGCGCTGCAGGAAGCCGCGCTCCAGAAGCGTCGTGAAGTGCGCGTCGGCGCAGTCGCGGAACAGCGGCAGGGTACGGATCTCGTCTGCTTCCTCGGGCCGCATGTTTCCCCCTCGATGGTAGGGGCAGCTTATCGGCGGCCCGCCCGCGCGGCAACGATTGATAAAAAGCAATCCACGCAACGCTCTTTAATAAAGACCGACCCCGATTGAGGCATTCGCCAAGACAAAGAAACTGCTCCGATGAATTATTTTGGCCTCGAGACCCCAATCGCTTGATCTGAATCAACGTAACCGGACCGGCCGGCCGGGCAAATGACCACGGCCGGCGGCAAGCCGGTACGGACAACAACGATTCCGAAGGCGGCACGATGCAGCAACTCGAGGGCGTTGCGCGCGGCGATCAGAACCGCGCCCTGACGATGAGCACCATCGCGTTCACGGCCTGCTTCGCGGTCTGGACGATCTTCTCGATCATCGGCATCCAGATCAAGCAGGAGCTGGGCCTGAGCGAGACCCAGTTCGGGCTGCTCGTCGGCCTGCCGATCCTCACGGGCTCCTTGAGCCGCATCTTTCTCGGCATCTGGACCGACCAGTATGGCGGGCGCATCGTCTATGTCGCCGTCATGGTGCTCGCGGCGATCGCCACCCTGCTGCTGACCTTCGCCGACACCTATGTCATGACGCTGGTGGCGGCGCTCGGTGTCGGGCTGGCCGGTGGCTCGTTCGCGGTCGGCATCGCCTACGTGTCGCGCTGGTACCCGACGCAGAAGCAGGGCACCGCGCTCGGCATCTTCGGCGTCGGCAATGTCGGGGCCGCGGTCACCAAGTTCTGCGCCCCGTTCGTCCTCGTCGCCTTCGGCTGGCAGATGGTGGCCAATGTCTGGGCCATCGGCCTCCTGATCATGGCGGCGGTCTTCTGGTTCACGACATCCGACGACCCGGTGCTGGCGGCGCGGCGCCGGCGGGGCGAGAAGCCGCGCGGCACGCTGCTCGAGCTGACGCCGCTCCGCAATCTGCAGGTCTGGCGCTTCGCCCTCTACTATTTCTTCGTGTTCGGCGGCTTCGTGGCGCTCGCGCTCTGGCTGCCGCACTATCTGATCGGCGTGTACGGCCTCGACATCAAGTCGGCCGGCATGATCGCCGCCTTCTACTCGGTGCCGGCGTCGCTGTTCCGCGCCTATGGCGGCCATCTCTCCGACCGCTACGGCGCCCGCTCGGTGATGTACTGGACCTTCGGCGTCTCGCTGCTCTGCCTGTTCATGCTCGCCTACCCGCCGACCGCGTACGTGATCCGCGGCATCGAGGGTCCGATCGCGTTCTCGACCGAGATGGGCCTGGCGCCGTTCATCGTCGTCATCTTCGTCCTCGGCTTCTTCATGAGCCTCGGCAAGGCGGCGGTCTACAAGCACATCCCGGTCTACTACCCGGGCCATGTGGGCGCCGTCGGCGGCCTCGTCGGCATGATCGGCGGCCTCGGCGGCTTCATCCTGCCGATCGTCTTCGGTGTCATGAACGATCTCACCGGCATCTGGACGAGCTGCTTCGCCCTCCTCTTCGCGGTCGTCGGCGTCTCGCTGCTCTGGATGCACTTCGCCATCCGTCGCATGGAGCAGGCGGCGATGGGCAAGGAGCTGGAAACCCTGCCGCAGCTGCCGGAGTTCCAGGAGATTCACGAGCCGGCGCGGCACGGCACCGGCACGGGCAAGGTGCTCACCGACTGGCGGCCCGAGGACGCCGAGTTCTGGGCCAGGGAAGGCAAGGGCATCGCCAACCGCAATCTGTGGATCTCGATCCCCTGCCTGCTCCTCGCCTTCTCGGTCTGGATGGTCTGGAGCGTGGTCGTCGCCAAGCTGCCGGCGGTCGGCTTCGAGTTCACCACCAGCCAGCTCTTCTGGCTCGCGGCCCTCCCCGGCCTCTCCGGCGCCACGCTCAGGATCTTCTACTCCTTCATGGTGCCGATCTTCGGCGGGCGGATGTGGACCACGCTGACCACGGCCTCCCTCCTGCTCCCGGCTTTCGGCATCGGCTACGCGGTTCAGGATCCGCAGACCCCCTACCTGATCTTCCTCGTCCTGGCGCTGCTCTGCGGCCTGGGTGGCGGCAACTTCGCCTCGTCGATGGCCAATATCAGCTTCTTCTTCCCGAAGCGCGAGAAGGGCAATGCGTTGGCGCTCAATGCCGGGCTCGGCAATCTCGGCGTCAGCGTCATGCAGTTCCTCGTCCCCATCGTGATCACCGCCGGCGTCTTCGGTGGCCTCGGCGGCGAGCCGCAGGCGATCTCCGAGACCGGCCGCCTCTGGCTGCAGAACGCGGGCTTCGTCTGGGTGCCGTTCCTGATCGTGGCCACGCTCGCCGCCTGGTTCGGCATGAACGACATCGCCGCTGCCCGGGCCTCCTTCGCCGAGCAGTCGGTGATCTTCAGTCGCCGGCACAACTGGATCATGTGCTGGCTCTACACCGGGACCTTCGGCTCGTTCATCGGCTACTCGGCGGGCTTCCCGCTCCTGATGAAGACCCAGTTCCCGGCGGTCGACGCCTTGCAGTTCGCCTTCCTCGGCCCGCTCGTGGGTGCGGTCAGCCGCGCCATGACCGGCTGGGTCAGCGACAAGTACGGCGGCGGCCGGGTCACGTTCTGGACCTTCATCGGCATGATCGGCGCCGTCGCCGGCGTCCTCTTCTTCCTCGGCATCAAGGACCAGCCCTTCGCCTTCTACGGCTTCTTCTTGATGTTCATGCTGCTCTTCCTCGGCACCGGGATCGGCAATGCGTCCACCTTCCAGATGATCCCGCCGATCATGCGCAAGGAGATGGACCGGCTGATGCCGAACGGCGATGCGGCAGCGCGGCAGCGCCAGGCGGAGAAGGAGTCGGCGGCGATCATCGGCTTCACCTCGGCGATCGCGGCCTATGGCGCCTTCTTCATCCCGAAGAGCTACGGCACGTCGATCGCCATGACCGGCGGGCCGGAGATGGCCCTCTGGGGCTTTCTCGTCTTCTACGTCACCTGCGTCGCCGTCACCTGGTTCGTCTACACGCGCCCGGGCGGCCACCTCCACGACATCGAGCGCGACCGCCGGGCGACACCCGCCGCCGTGCCCGCCAGCTGAGCCGGAGAGACCGATGAGCCAATTCCTCGATCGCCTGACCTTCCTGGACCGGAAGATCGGCACCTTCGCCGATGGCCACGGCATCACCACATCGGAGGACCGGAGCTGGGAGGAGGCCTATCGCAAGCGCTGGCAGCACGACAAGATCGTGCGCTCGACGCACGGCGTGAACTGCACCGGCTCCTGCTCCTGGAAGATCTACGTCAAGGGCGGGATCGTCACCTGGGAGACCCAGCAGACCGACTACCCGAGGACGCGCCCGGATCTGCCCAACCACGAGCCCCGGGGCTGCTCGCGGGGTGCCAGCTACTCCTGGTACATGTACTCGGGCGCCAGGCTCAAATACCCGCTGATCCGCTCGCGCCTCTTGAAGAAGTGGCGGGCGGCGCGCCAGACCCTGTCGCCGGTCGCGGCCTGGGCCTCGATCGTCGAGGACCCGGCGAAGCGCGCCGACTACATCAAGGTGCGCGGCCATGGCGGCATGGTGCGCATCGGCTGGGACGAGGCGACCGAGATCATCGCCTCGGCCAATGCCTACACCGCGAAGAAGCACGGCCCCGACCGGATCGTCGGCTTCTCGCCGATCCCGGCCATGTCGATGATCTCCTACGCCGCCGGCACGCGCTATTTGTCGCTGCTCGGCGGGGTCTGCATGTCGTTCTACGACTGGTATTGCGACCTCCCGCCGGCGAGCCCCCAGACCTGGGGCGAGCAGACCGACGTGCCTGAGAGCGCCGACTGGTACAACGCGGGATTCCTCATGATCTGGGGCTCCAACGTGCCGCAGACCCGGACCCCGGACGCCCATTTCTACACCGAGGTGCGCTACAAGGGGACCAAGTCGGTCGTCGTCTCGCCCGACTACGCCGAGGCCACCAAGTTCGCCGATCTCTGGCTGGCGCCCAAGCAGGGCACCGATGCGGCCCTCGCCCTGGCCATCGGCCATGTCATCCTGCGCGAGTACCATCTCGACCGCCAGGCCGCCTATTTCGAGGACTACGCGCGCAAGTACTCGGACATGCCGATGCTGGTGAAGCTGGTCGAGCAGGACGGCCGGCTCGTGCCGGAACGCCAGCTCCGCGCCGCCGATTTCGCTGGCGCGCTCGGCGAGACCAGCAATCCCGAGTGGAAGACCGTGGCGATCGAGGAGACGACCGGCGAGGTGGTCGTGCCGCATGGCTCGATCGGCCATCGCTGGGGCGAGCAGGGCAAGTGGAACCTCGAGGAGAAGGATGCCCAGGGCCGCACGACGCGGCTGCGGCTGACGCAGATCAGCGACCCCGAGGAGGTCGTGCCGGTGGCCTTCCCCTATTTCGGCGGCCGCGCCACCGAGCACTTCGTCGCCACCGACCATGGCGAGGTGCTGGAGCGCAACGTGCCGGCAAGGCGCCTGCAGCTCGCCGACGGCGAGGCCCTGGTGGCCACCGTCTTCGACCTCTTCTGCGCCAATTACGGCCTCGATCGCGGGCTCGGCGGCAGCAACGTGGCGACCAGCTACGACGACGACGTGCCCTTCACCCCGGCCTGGGCCGAGAACATCACCGGCGTCAGCCGCGACAAGATCATCACCACGGCACGCGAGTTCGCCACCAATGCCGAGAAGACCAAAGGCCGCTCGATGGTCATTCTCGGGGCCGGTCTCAACCACTGGTACCACATGGACATGGCCTACCGCGGCATCATCAACATGCTGGTGATGTGCGGCTGCGTCGGCCAGTCGGGGGGTGGCTGGTCGCACTATGTGGGCCAGGAGAAGCTCCGGCCGCAGACCGGCTGGCTGCCGCTCGCCTTCGCGCTCGACTGGGGCCGGCCGCCGCGGCAGCAGAACTCGACCTCGTTCTGGTACGCCCACACCGACCAGTGGCGCTACGAGACGGTGACCGCCGACGAGATCCTCTCGCCGACCGCCCCGGCGGGCGACTGGCAGGCCTCGCTGATCGACTTCAACGTGCGCGCCGAACGCATGGGCTGGCTGCCCTCCGCGCCGCAGCTCAAGGAGAACCCGCTCGGCATCGCCGCCAAGGCGGCGGCGGCCGGGCTGGAGCCGAAGGACTACGTCGCCAAGTCCCTGAAGGACGGCACGCTCGAGCTCTCCTGCCACGACCCGGACGACCCGGCGAACTGGCCGCGCAACCTCTTCGTCTGGCGCTCCAATCTCCTGGGCTCCTCGGGCAAGGGCCACGAGTACTTCCTCAAGCACCTGCTCGGCACGTCGAACGGCGTCATGGGCAAGAACCTGGGCGAGGAAGGCGGGGTCAAGCCGAAGGACGTCAAGTGGCACGACGAGGCGCCCGAAGGAAAGCTCGACCTCCTGGTCACGCTCGACTTTCGCATGTCCACGACGTGCGCCTTCTCCGACATCGTGCTGCCGGTCGCTACCTGGTACGAGAAGAACGACCTCAACACCTCCGACATGCACCCGTTCATCCATCCCCTGATGGCGGCGACCGACCCGGCCTGGGAGTGCAAGAGCGACTGGGAGATCTACAAGGCCATCGCCCGGCAGTTCTCCGCCATCGCACCCGAGGTCCTGGGCGTGGAGAAGGACGTGGTGCTGGTGCCGATCCAGCACGACAGCCCGGGCGAGCTGGCCCAGGCCTACGACGTCAAGGACTGGAAGAAGGGCGAGATCGAGCCGATTCCCGGCCGCACCATGCCGACCGTCGCCGTGGTCGAGCGCGACTACCCGAACGTCTACAAGCGCTTCACGGCGCTCGGGCCGCTGATGGAGAAGGTCGGCAATGGCGGCAAGGGCATCGCCTGGCAGACGGGGCACGAGGTCGACCTCCTGCGGGCGCTCAACGGGGCGGTGACCGAGGACGGCCCGACCAAGGGCATGGCCCGGATCGACAGCGACATCGATGCCACCGAGGTGGTGCTGATGCTCGCCCCCGAGACCAATGGCGAGGTCGCGGTCAAGGCCTGGGAGGCGCTCTCGAAGATCACCGGCCGCGAGCACGCCCACCTGGCGCTGACCAAGGAGGACGAGAAGATCCGCTTTCGCGACATCGCCGCCCAGCCGCGCAAGATCATCTCGTCACCGACCTGGTCGGGCCTGGAGAGCGAGAAGGTCTGCTACAATGCCGGCTACACCAACGTGCACGAGCTGATTCCCTGGCGCACGCTCTCCGGGCGCCAGCAGCTCTATCAGGACCACGACTGGATGCGGGCCTTCGGCGAGGCCTTCGTCACCTGGAAGCCGCCGATCGATCCGAAATCCGTGGCCCGCATCCAGGGCAAGCTGCCCAACGGCAGCACCGAGATCGTGCTCAACTTCATCACGCCGCACCAGAAGTGGGGCATCCACTCCACTTACACCGACAACCTCCTGATGCTGACGCTCAGCCGGGGCGGGCCGATCGTCTGGCTCAGCGAGGACGACGCCAAGAAGGCCGGGATCGTCGATAACGACTGGGTCGAGGTCTACAACACCAATGGCGCGCTCACCGCCCGGGCGGTGGTCTCGCAGCGGGTGAATCCCGGCATGATGCTGATGTACCATGCCCAGGAGAAGATGGTGAACACGCCGGGTGCCGAGACCACCAAGAAGCGCGGCGGCATCCACAACTCGGTGACCCGGGCGATCCTCAAGCCGACCCACATGATCGGCGGCTACGCGCAGCTCTCTTACGGTTTCAACTACTACGGCACGGTCGGCTCCAATCGCGACGAGTTCGTCATCGTCCGCAAGATGCAGAACGTCGACTGGCTCGAGGGGCCGCTGAACCGCCCCGCCCTCGAGGAAACGTCGCAACCCGTCGGTGTGGAGGCCGCAGAATGAAGATCCGCGCACAGATCGCGATGGTGCTCAACCTCGACAAGTGCATCGGCTGCCATACCTGCTCGGTGACCTGCAAGCAGGTGTGGACCAACCGCGAAGGCATGGAATACGCCTGGTTCAACAATGTCGAGACCAAGCCCGGGATCGGCTATCCCAAGGAATGGGAGAACCAGAAGAAGTGGAACGGCGGCTGGGTCCGCAAGTCGAACGGCAAGATCGAGCCCAGGATCGGCGGCAAGTGGCGGGTGCTGGCGAAGATCTTCGCCAACCCGGACCTGCCCGAGATCGACGACTACTACGAGCCCTTCACCTTCGACTACGACCACCTGCAGAGCGCCCCGGAGCTCGAGGCGACACCGACGGCCCGGCCGCGCTCGCTGATCACCGGCGAGCGGATGGAGAAGATCGAGTGGGGGCCGAACTGGGAGGAGATCCTCGGCGGCGAGTTCGCCAAGCGGTCGAAGGACGTGAACTTCGAGGGCGTGCAGAAGGAGATCTACGGCGCCTTCGAGAACACCTTCATGATGTACCTGCCGCGCCTCTGCGAGCACTGCCTCAACCCGACCTGCGTCGCCGCCTGCCCGTCGGGTGCCATCTACAAGCGCGAGGAGGACGGCATCGTCCTGATCGACCAGGAGCGCTGCCGCGGCTGGCGGATGTGCGTCTCGGGCTGCCCCTACAAGAAGATCTACTACAACTGGGCATCGGGCAAATCCGAGAAGTGCATCTTCTGCTACCCGCGCATCGAGGCCGGCCAGCCGACCGTCTGCTCCGAGACCTGCGTCGGCCGCATCCGCTATCTCGGCGTCGTGCTCTATGACGCCGACGGGATCGAGGCAGCGGCGGCCACGACCAACGAGCAGGACCTCTACGAGGCGCAGCTCGAGCTCTTCAAGGACCCGAACGACCCGGAGGTGATCGCCCAGGCCCGGGCCGACGGCGTGCCGGAAGCCTGGCTCGAGGGTGCCCGGCGCTCGCCGATCTGGAAGATGGCGATGGACTGGAAGATCGCCTTCCCGCTCCATCCGGAATACCGGACCATGCCGATGGTCTGGTACGTGCCGCCGCTCTCGCCGATCCAGGCGGCCGCCGAGGCCGGCCAGATGGGCGTCGACGGCGACATGCCGGACGTCCGCTCGCTTCGCATCCCGCTGAAGTACCTCGCCAACCTGCTCACCGCCGGCAAGGAGGAGCCGATTGCGCTCGGCCTCGAGCGGATGCTGGCGATGCGTGCCTACATGCGGGCGAAGACCGTGGACGGCGTGATCGACGAGGCGATCGCCGAGCGCGTCGGCATGAAGGGTCTGGACATCGAGGAGATGTACGAGCTGATGGCCATCGCCAATTACGAGGACCGCTTCGTCATTCCGACCTCGCACCGCGAGACCGGAGTCGATCCCTACGAGCTGCGCGGCAGTTGCGGCTTCACCTTCGGCAATTCCTGCTCGGGCGGGACCAGCGACGCGACGCTGTTCTTCGGGGCGCCCAGCCGCAAGAAGCCGAAGACGCCGATGGAGGTGTCGTGATGGCCAGCAGCGGAGCCCGTTCCTACAAGGCGCTCTCGGCCCTCCTCGCCTACCCGACGGCCGAGCTGCAGGGCGCCTGCGGCGAGATCCAGGCCGTGCTCCACCAGGAACGGCTGGTGCCGGCGCACACCCTGCCTGCCCTCGACCGGCTGATCGCCGAGCTCGCCTCGCTCGATCTCTACGAGATCCAGGAGCGCTACACCGTGCTCTTCGACCGGTCGCGCTCGCTCTCGCTCCATCTCTTCGAGCATGTCCACGGCGAGAGCCGCGACCGCGGCCAGGCGATGGTCGACCTCGCCGCCCACTACGAGCGGCACGGCTACTGGATCCGGGCGAACGAGCTGCCGGACTTCCTGCCGCTCTTCCTCGAGTTCCTCTCCCTCCTGCCGCGCGACGAGGCGCACGGGCTGCTGCAGCAGCCGCTGCCGATCCTCGAGGCCCTGGAGGAGCGGCTGCGGCGCCGCGGCTCGACCTATATCGCGATCTTCGTGGCCCTCTTGGCGATCGCCGGGAGCAAGGCCGCATCGGTGCCGCTGGCGACCACCGCCGATGACGATCCCGACGACCTCGAGGCGCTCGACGCCGACTGGGAGGAGGCGGCCGTCACCTTCGGCCCCGGCGGCGCCGCCGATGCCGACGACGCCTGCGGCAAGAGCCGGCTCGCCACCCGCATCCGCGCCGAGATCCGCAGCGTCCACGATCGTCCTGCCTGAGGAGAAACCCCATGGCGACCTGGTACAACACCTTCTTCTTCGGCATCTATCCCTACATCGCGCTGGCGGTGATGATCGCGGGCTCGATCATCCGCTACGACCGCGAGCCCTATTCCTGGCGCTCGGGCTCGAGCCAGATGCTGCGCAAGAAGCAGCTCTTCTGGGGCTCCAACCTCTTCCATTTCGGCATCCTCTTCCTCTTCTTCGGCCACCTGGTCGGCCTGCTGACACCGCACTGGGGCTATTCCTGGGCCTTCGATGCCAGCGTCAAGCAGCTCGTCGCCGTGATCGCCGGCGGGATCGCCGGGGTGGTCTGCTTCGTCGGCCTCACGCTGCTGCTGCATCGGCGGCTGACCGACCCGCGCATCCGCTCGACCAGCACCACCATGGATATCGCCATCCTCGTCATCCTCTGGGTGCAGCTCTCGCTGGGCCTCCTGACCCTGCCCTTCTCGCTCTCGCACAGCGACGGCGGGACGATGATGACCCTGGCCGAATGGGCGCAGCGCATCCTCACCTTCCGCGGCGACGCGGCGATCCTGGTGGCGGGCGTCGACTGGCCCTATCAGGTCCACATCATTCTCGGCCTCACCATCTTCCTGCTGTTCCCGTTCAGCCGCCTCGTCCACATCTGGTCGGTGCCGGTCCGCTACGTCTGGCGGCCGGGCTATCAGGTGGTCCGGAGCGCCGGCGCCGACTGGCGGGTCCCGGGGCCGGTCGGCCGGCCGCGGATCGAGGCCCGGGCCGAGCCGATGGAGCCGGCCGAATGAGCGGCATGCGCATCTTCGATCTGGAGAGCCGGCCGAAGCTGCGCCAGCCCCCGCCGGTCACCGTCAACGGCACGGTGATCGACCAGGCGGCCATCGCCCGCGAGGCGCAGCACCATCCGGCCGGCTCGGCCCGCGAGGCCGGCGAGGCGGCGGCGCGGGCGCTGGTGATCCGCCATCTGCTGCTCGAGGAGGCGGCACGGCTCGAGATCGAGGGCGTGCCCGAGATCGACGACGAGGGCCGGCGCGAGACGCCGGAGGAGGCGCGGATCTCCACCCTGCTGCGGCAGGAGGTCCAGGTGCCCGAGGCCGACGAGGCGGCGGCCAGGCGCTTCTACACGCAGAACCAGAGGCGCTTCACCAGCCCGGACCTCTACGAGGCGGCGCATATCCTGTTCTCGGCCGATGCCGCGGACCCGGTGGCCTATGGACGGGCCCGTGAGCAGGCGCTGGCGGCCCTCGCCCGCCTGGCCGAGCAGCCGCAACGGTTCGCCGCCATGGCGCGCGACGTCTCGGCCTGCCCGTCCGCCGCCTCGGGCGGCAATCTCGGCCAGGTCACCGGCGATGCGGTGACGCCGGCGTTCGCCGAAGCGTTGCGACGGGCCGAGCCCGGCCGGGTCCATCCGGAGCCGGTCGAGACCCCATATGGCGTCCACGTGCTCCGGCTCGAGCGGCGGATCGCCGGCCGGGTGCTGCCGTTCGAGATGGTCGAGGAGCGGATCCGGGAATGGCTGGGCGCCCGGGTCTGGCGCCATGCCGTGCGCCAGTACGTGTCGATCCTGGTCGGCCGGGCCGAGATCGGCGGCATCGAGCTCGGCGGCGCCCAGTCGCCGCTGGTGCAGTAGCGGAGTCGGCGGATGATGGGTGAGCTGGTCGGTCGTTTGACCGAGCCCGGCGTGGCGGAGGCCACGCTGATCGAGGCGGGCGAGCTCGGCCTGCTCGCCCGCCTGAGCAATGCCGCCGGCATGCTCGATGCCGATATCGGCGACCTCACGTCGCACATCGTCCGGACCTGGCTCGCCCGGGCCGACGACGAGGCCTGGGTCCAGCTGATCGGCGTCATGAACCGGAGCGCGGTGCCGGGTCTGGCAGCCCTCGTCCTGATGGTCGAGCAGGCGCTGGCCGAGCTCGACACGACGACGGCGCACTGAAAGCCCGCACGAGAGCAGCCATGCCGGTTGATCGGCCGCGCGAAAGCCTCGACCCCCTGCCCGCGGGCCTCCTGCGCCAGCCGCTCGACTACCTCATGGCCGACCATCATCGTCAGCGTGTGCTCTGCCGGCTGGCCGACGCGCTGGCGGCGACGTCGGGGTCCGATCCCGACCTCGCCCGGACCGTCGGCGCGTTCATCAGCCGCGACATGGCGATCCACGTGATCGACGAGGAGCAGGACCTGTTCCCGCTGCTGCGTCGTCGGGCGTCCCTCGAGGACGCGATCGACGCCGTGCTCGGCCGGCTCGCCGCCGAGCACAGCAGCGGCAGCGCGCTGGCGGCCCGGATCGGCCAGGCGCTCGACGAGGCAGCGCTCACCGGCCGGCCGCTGGACCGCTCGACCCGACTCGATCTCGCCGAGTTCGCGCGCAGCGAGCGCGAGCACCTGGCGCTCGAGAACGCCGTCGTCATGCCGCTGGCACGGCTGCGTTTGACGGCCGGCGATCTGCGTGCTCTGTCCTTGCGCATGGCCGCGCGCCGCGGCCTGCTCATCGATGACCCGGGCCCCACCGCCGCATGATCGACGACCTCTTCCGCCGCAACCGCGCCTGGTCGATCGCCCGCCAGGAGCGCGATCCCGATTTCTTCCCGCGGCTCGCCCGGCAACAGCGCCCGGCATATCTCTGGATCGGCTGCGCCGACAGCCGGGTGCCGGCGAACGAGATCGTCGGGCTGGACCCGGGCGAGCTGTTCGTCCACCGCAATGTCGCCAACCTGGCGCCGCCCTCCGACATCAATTTCCTCTCCGTCCTCTCCTTCGCGGTGGCCGTGCTCAAGGTGCAGCACGTCATCGTCTGCGGCCATTACGGTTGCGGCGGGGTCCGTGCGGCCCTGCTCGACGAGCGCAACGGCATCGTCGATCACTGGCTGGAGCCGGTGCGCGGCACCTATCGGCGGAACGCCGCGCGGATCGAAGCGATCGGCAGCGAGGCCGACCGGGTCAACGCGCTCTGCGAGTTCAACGTCCAGGACCGGGTCCAGGACGTGGCCGCCACGACGATCATCCGCGACGCCTGGGCTGCCGGCCAAAAGCTCGCCATCCACGGCTGGATCTACGGCCTCGCCGACGGCCTGCTGCGCAATCTCGACGTGACAGTGGCGGGGCTGGAGGATTCGTAGCAGGCGCCCGCTAGAGAGGCGGCAGCGGCGAAACGCCGAAGAGCGCCGGGTGGACGAGGAGCAGGGCTACCCAGATCAGCAGAGCGAGCGCCACGCGGCCCGCGGGAAAGGCATCGCCGGGCGCCGGCAGCGGGGCGCCACCCGGCAGGAACGCCGTCTTGCGCGTGAGCGCCTGCCAGCGCCGATCGCCGCATCGCCGCCTGTGCCGCCGATCGAGCAGGATCATGCCGAGGACGGCCAGGACGGCGAGGCCGCCGAACAGCAGGGCGTGGGCGAGATCACCGTTGGGGACCATATGGGCGATGGCCCAGAGCGCCACGGCCAGCAGCAGCGGGTGACGCGAGACAGCCGTGATGCCGGGTCGTGCCGGATCGAATTCGTGCCGGCGGCTGCCGCCGAGCGAGAAGGGATTGGCCACCGCCGTGCCGCAGACCGCGAGCACCAGGGCGAGGGGCATCACCAGGTTCGGAATCCAGGCCTGCCAGCCGGCCGGGTCCCAGAGCGGCACATAGGGTGCCCGCCCGGCTGCGACCAGCAGCCAGTAGAGCAGGAGGAGCGAGAGCAGCGAGTAGAGCACGAGATAGCCCCGCTCGCCGAGGGCTCCGGTCAGCCGGGCGCGCAGCGTGGTGCGCGGCGGAACGGCGTGGGCGACGACGAAGAGGAGGACGGCGAGGCCGTACTCCGCCCAGCCGGTCAAGGTGCCATGGCCACGCGCGGCGCGGGCGGTGGCGCCACGGCGCAATCGGCGACCGTCACCGTCTCGAGCTCGGTGAGGAAGGCCTCGCGGGCACTGGCCAGATGCTTCTTGAGCCGGCAGCCCGGCGTCAGCACGCAGGCGCCGCCGTCGGCACGAAAGCACTCGACCAAAGCGTGCCGCCCCTCGAGCTGCCGGACGACGTCGCCGACCGTGATGGCGCCCGCCGGGCGGGCGAGACGAAAGCCGCCACCGGCGCCGCGGGCGGTGCTGACGAAGCCGGCCGCGCCGAGCGCCCGCACCACCTTGGTCAGATGGTGGCGCGAGACGGCGAGCTCCGTCGCCAGCGCCTCGGTGGTGATCACCCGGCCGGGCGAGCCGGCGAGCCGCATCAGCACCCTGAGGCCGAAATCAGTGAACGCGGTGAGACGCATCGCCGCTCCATTCTGAATTGGTATTGAAAATACTGTTTAATCGAAGTGGACTGCAGTCCGCAATCCCGTCGGCCAGCCGAGGCCGGCCAGCCCTTCCGGGAAACCCGCATGAGCGCCACGACCGCCGAGCGAATCCGCACCTACCGGGGCCCCGCCGTGCTCGGCCTCGGCTTCCGCCCGTTCTTCCTCGCCGCTGGCCTGTGGTCGGCCCTGGCGATGCTGCTCTGGATCCTGCTCTTGACCGGCGGCATCGACCTGCCGATCGCCCTGGCGCCCGTCGACTGGCACGTTCATTCGCTCCTCTACGGCTTCGTCCCGGCCACCGTCACCGGCTTTCTCCTGACCGCCGTGCCGAACTGGACGGGACGGCTGCCGGTCACCGGCACGCCGCTGCTCTGCCTGGCGCTCCTCTGGCTCGCCGGGCGCCTCGCCGTGCTCTTTGGTGACGTTCTCGGCCCACTTCTGAGCGCCCTCGTCGATCTCGCCTTCCTGGCGGCCGTCTTCGCCGTCATCCTCCGCGAGCTTCTGGCCGGCCGCAACAAGCGCAACCTGCCGGTGCTGGCGCTGGTCGGCCTGCTCTTCCTCGGCAACGCGCTCTTCCATCTCGAGGCCGCCCGCACCGGTGGGGCCTACTATGGGACGCGGGTCGGCATCCTCGCCATCTTGATGCTGATCATGCTGATCGGCGGGCGCATCGTGCCGAGCTTCACCCGCAACTGGCTGGTCAAGCGCGGGGCGGGCCGGCTGCCGGCCTCCTTCGGGCGCTTCGACGGGGTCTGCCTCGCCACCGCCGCCACGGCGCTGGCCTCCTGGGTCGTCGCGTCGGAGGCCGCGGCGACGGCCTGGCTCGCCGGAATCGCCGGAGCGCTCCACCTCGTCCGCCTCGGCCGCTGGGCCGGCGAGCGGACCACGGCCGAGCCCCTGCTCCTCGTCCTGCACGTCGCCTATGCGTTCGTGCCGCTGGGCTTCTTCCTCGTCCTCCTGGCGCACGTCCTGCCGTCGACCGTGCTGCCGGTGGCGGCCATCCACGCCTGGCTCGCCGGTGGTGTCGGGCTGATGACGCTGGCCGTCATGACCCGCGCCAGCCTCGGCCATTCCGGCCGGGCCCTGACCGCGGACTGGCCGACGGTCGCCATCTTCTGCGCCCTGGTCGTGGCGGCCCTGGCACGCATCCTCGCCGGCACCACGCTCGCCCTGCCCGGCCTCCTGCATCTGGCGGCGACCGCCTGGATCCTCGCCTTCGGCGGCTTCGCCGTCGCCTACTGGCCCGTGCTGACGGGCGTTGCCGCCGGGCTCAAGCCGTCGTCGCCGCCTCCAGGAAGACCCCGTTGATCTTCCAGCTGCCGTCGGGCTGCTGCTGCATCTGGTAGTAGGCGGTCACCGTCTCCCCCTTCGGGCCCACCAGATGCACCATCTGGGCCGGCTGGCCCCGATAGGTCACGACAGCGCCGAACGTGACGCTGCGCGGGCGGTAGATCTGCGGATAGCCCTGGACGACCATCGCCATGAAGCTCTCGGGCGTGCCGAAGAGGCTCCTGATGGTCGGCGAGGCGAAGGAGAAGGCGGCCCCGCCATCGTCGTGCCGGAAGGCCTCGAGCTGCGCCTCGATCACCGCCCTGAAGGCATCGGGCTCGCCTTCCGCCCGGGCGGCCTGATGGCCGGTGAGCAGGAGCAGAACGAGCAAGGAGGAAGCGAGCAGGCGCATGGCCGTGTCTCCACTGGCACGAGGATTCCCCATCGATCGAACTGGCGCCCCGATCGCTGAAATCCAGCATCTGCCGGTCCGAAAGGCTCGGGTGCCGAAAAAACGCAGGTGACAGTCGCGATCGCGCGCGCAAGGGCGACGTGCCGAAAGCCGGAGAGCCGGGCGAGAGCGAGGCAGACCGTTCGGGCGCCGGCGAAGCGGGCGGAGCCGCGCTGCCAGCGGCGGCCGGACCCGAGACCCGGCCGGGTGGTGGCCGCGCCTAGCAGATTCGAACGCGCCGAGCACAGGGCGCCGGCGCCTTGCCGAACGCGGCTCGGATGGGCACGCACCCGGCTTGCCGGGTCGCGCTCCCGAGCCGGGCCCGCCATATGGCCAAGGGCCGACCCCTCAACGACCCGATGCCGGTCTCGCGAGCGCGCCTGCGCATGGCCAACGAAGACCGCCGCGCGCGCTTCGACGGCGAAGCAGGCGCCAGGGCCGCAGCCGCGGCCGGACTGCGCGCTCGGCCCGAAGGGCATCCCTGCCGGTGATCCCTGAAAGCCGCGGGGGCAGAACGCCGAGCTCCTCGTCCCGTGGAACGCCTGCAAGCCGCCGCGGAAACCGGCACCGATGAATGGCGGCAGCACAGGGCGCTACGCGGCGCTGCGGCCGACCGAAGCACATTCGGCGGGCAGAGCGATGAGCTGGTCGTCGGCAGATCACGCCCGGGCGCTCGAGCATCCTCATGGCGACCGCATCCGTCGCCAGGCGGCGGGCGATCGGTGCTTGCGCAAGTCAACGACGCTGCACGCCGATTGCCCCGTTCAGGGTAATGGGCGCCCCTCGTCCACCATCACTGCCAAGGCCCCCCTATCCGCGCAAGATCGAGCCATGCCCGGCTGCCGCCCGCCCTCTGCCCCTCTGCCCCTCTGCCCCTCTGCCGCTCGCCCTCTGCCCCTCAAACGGGACAACGCCAGATCTCCTCGGCGTATTCCCGGATGGTGCGGTCGGAGGAGAACCAGGCCATGCGGATCGCGTTGGCCGCCGCCTTGGGGCTCCAGCGCGCCGGGTCGGCGAATACCGTGTCGATCGCCCGCTGCGCCTGCCAGTAGGCGGCGAAATCGATCGTCACCATGAAATGGTCGAAATTGCGCAAATCGTCGACGATCGGCCGGAAGCGGCCGGGATCGCCCGGCGAGAACCGGCCGCGCTCGATCAGCTCGAGCGCGCGCGCCAGCTCGGGCGACGCGGCGATGGCGGCACGCGAGGCGTCCCGGAGGGTGCGCGCGTGGATCACCTCGGCGGCGGTCAGGCCGAAGATGAAGAAGTTCTCGGCCCCCACATGCTCGCGCATCTCGACATTGGCGCCATCGAGCGTGCCGGCGGTCAAGGCTCCGTTCAGCGCGAACTTCATGTTGCCGGTGCCCGAGGCCTCCATGCCGGCGGTCGAGATCTGCTCGGAGAGATCGGCCGCCGGGATCATCCGCTCGGCCAGGCTGACATTGTAGTTGGGCATGAAGTGCACCTGCAGCCGGCCGGCGACCAGGGGATCGCTGTTGACCACCTCGGCCACGTCGTTGATCAGCTTGATGATCAGCTTGGCGCGGTTGTAGGACGGCGCCGCCTTGCCGGCGAAGAGCTTGATCCGCTTCGGCCAGTCGCGCTCCGGCGCCTCGCGGATGGCGTCGTAGAGGGCGATCGCCTCGAGGATGTTGAGAAGCTGGCGCTTGTACTCGTGGATGCGCTTGATCTGCACGTCGAAGAGGGCGGCGGGGTCGACCGCGAGGCCGTGCTGGTCGCCGATCAGCGTCGCCAGCGCCTCCTTGTTGCGCCGCTTCACCGCCATGAACCGGTCGAGGAAGCCGGCATCCGAAAGCCGGGGCTCGAGCGCCTCGAGGCGACCGATATCGTCGCGCCAGCCGGCACCCATGCAGTCATCGTAAAGGGCGGCGAGGCCGGGGTTGCAGCCCATCAGCCAGCGCCTGGGCGTGATGCCGTTGGTCTTGTTGGTGATCTTGTCGGGGAAATGGCCGTGCAGCGACCTGAACACCGTCTGCTTCATCAGCTCGGTGTGCAGCGCCGACACGCCATTGACCTTGCGGGCACCGACGAAGGCCAGATGGCCCATGCGCACGGCCCGGCCATACCCCTCCTCGATCAGCGAGACGTCGGCGAGAAACGGGTCGTCATTGCCCGGCAGATGGCGAAGCGTGCCGAGCACATGGGCGTTGATCTCGTAGATGAGCTGCATGTGCCTCGGCAGCATCTGCTCCATGAGCTGCACCGGCCAGCGCTCCAGCGCCTCGGGCAGGAGCGTGTGGTTGGTGTAGTGGATGGTGTCCTGGACGATGGCGAAGGCGCGGTGCCAGTCCATGTCGTGCTCGTCGACCAGGAGCCGCAGCAGCTCCGGCACGGCGATCGCCGGATGCGTGTCGTTGAGCTGGATGGCGACGTGGTCGGCGAGATTGTCGAGCGTGTCGTGATAGGAGAGATGGCGGCGGAGGATGTCCATCAGGCTCGCCGCCGTGAAGAAATACTCCTGCTTGAGGCGAAGCTCCTGGCCGGCCTGGGTGGCGTCGTTGGGGTAGAGCACCCGGCTGATGCTCTCGGCGGCGATCTGCTCGCCGACGGCCTCCTTGTAGTCGCCGCGATTGAAGGCCTCGAGGTCGATCAGGTTGCCGGACTGGCCGGACCAGAGGCGCAGCGTGTTGACGTGCCCGCCCCCCCAGCCGGCGATCATCGTGTCGTAGGCGACGGCCAGGACGCGCTGCCCGCCCTCCCAGACGTAGCGGCGCCGGCCATCGGCGTCGGTCACGTCGCGCACCTGGCCACCGAAGCGCACCGGGTAGACCGCCTCCGGCCGCTCGAACTCCCAGGGATTGCCGAAGGCCAGCCAGTCCTCCGGCCGCTCGACCTGCCAGCCCTTGTCGAAGCCCTGCTTGAAGAGGCCGTGCTCGTAGCGAATGCCGTAGCCGAAGCCGGCGATGCCGAGGCTCGCCATGCTTTCCATGAAGCAGGCGGCGAGCCGGCCGAGGCCGCCATTGCCGAGCGCTGCGTCCGGCTCGACCCGGAAGACCGCATCTGCATCGACGCCGAGCACCGCCAGCGCCTCGCGCGTCGGCGTCATCAGGTGCAGGTTGTTCAGCGTGTCGGCCAGGAGCCGGCCGATCAGGAACTCGAGGCTGAGGTAGTAGACCCGCCGCCGGTCGCGCGCATAGGTCTCGCGCGTGCTGTCCATCCAGGCGTCGACCATCCGGTCGCGCGTGGCGAGGGCGGTGGCGAAGAACCAGTCGTGGACGGTCGCGTGCTCGGGATCCTTGCCAACGGCATAGATCAGCTTGCCGAGGATCGCCTTCCGGATGCCGGAGGTGTCGATCGAGCGGGGCGGCAGGGCGAAGGCGGCTTCGTTCATCGATGCACGGTTCCCAGATGGTCGAAGACGGCGATAAACGCCCATCGCCGCGACACGGCAAGCGGGAATGCTCCACCACCCCCGGGTTCCGCCCGCGATCAGGCACCTCGGCCAGTGATGCCCGGTCTAGACGAAGGAGATGACGGATCGGTTAACGGCGTCGAGCAAAGGCCCCGAGCTCCTTCCCCATCGCCACCGCCAGGGCGACGAGCAGCAGGGTGGCGGTGCTGTGCTTGACGAAGCCGTAGACCTCGGTGAGGCCCGTCGCGACCAGGACGAAGAGGAAGAGCCAGGCGAAGACGGCCCGCCGGTCCCTGGTGCTGCGCAGATGCCGCCAGGCTGTCCGCGTGTAGAGTCCGAGCGTCGCGAGCGCCGCCACGACGCCGACGAGACCGAGCTCGACCGCGATCTCGAGCAGGGTGTTGTGGAAATGCCCCACCTGGCCGAGCAGGTCGAGCACGCGCAGCGTCCGCCAATCGACCGCCGCCGTCCAGAACGCGGCGAAGCCGGTGCCCAGCACCGGCCGCTGCTCGAGCTGCAGGAACCCGGTCTCCCAGAGATAGGAGCGCCCGGTGAGCGTCGGATCCTTGTCGAGCGCGCCGAAGAGCAGCTCGACCGGCGAGGTGCCGAGTGCCAGGAAAAACCCGACGACCAGGGCCAGGGCGATCAGGAGGAACCCGACCCAGAGCGCCAGGATCAAAGGGCGGTTGCGCAGCACGAGCACGCCCGTGCCGGCGAGGACGATGCCGGCGGTGACGATCGCCGTGGCGGAATCGGCGAACGGCAGGGCGGCGAGACCGGCGACGAGGCCCAGGAGCCCGAGCGGATCGGTCGGCCGGCCGACGAGGAGTGCGGTGGCGGCGGCGATCAGCACGACCGCGGCGTTGCCCAGCGTGTTCTTGTGGTAGAAGACACCGCGCGCGGCGCCATTGATCATCGTCGCGAAATCGACACCGGCCAGATGCAGCAGCACCGAGGCACCGACCGCGACGCCGAGCACCAGGGCGGTCAGCCGGGCGAGCCCGACGACGGACAGCCGCGCACCCAGATAGACGCCGATCAGCACCGTCATGACGAGCCGGAAGGCCTCGCCGGCGGTCACCGCCCGGTCCATCGACCAGGCGACCGAGAGTGCCGCCACCAGGGGAAAGGCGAAGACCCAGGGCGCCGCCGCGATCCCCTGGCGCAGCACCTCCGGCCGATGCAGCATGAACGCCGCGAAGAGCAGATAGACGGCCGGCCAGCTGAGGATGGTGAACGTGCTGAATTGCGTCGGAAAATCCGTGCCGACGGCATAGAGGCGATTGTCGATGAAGCCGAGCGCCCCCGCCCCGAGCGCCAGGAGGAAGGCGAAGACGGCGTATTCGAGGCGCGGCAGCTGCAGGGCGAGCCAGGTGCCGAGGGGACCGGCAGCCGACCGGCCGGTGCCCATCCCCGCGCTCCTCATGCCGGGGCCGCCACCGGCACGCCGCGCCAGAGCGCCCAGGCCACGCGCAGATGCGACCGCTGCAGCACGGCGGTGATCACGACATAGGCGAGCCCGGCGACAAGACCGGCCAGCACGATGGCCGGCCAGGTGCCGAGCACCGGCTCGAGCGCCAGCCGGAGCGCGACGAAGACCAGAAGCACGAGGAGGCTGGCCAGGAGTGGCGGCAGGAGGAGCCGGAGCTCGTGCACGAGGCCCGTGCCGAGCTCCAGCCGCACCTGCCGCGCCGTCAGCGGCCACCGCCAGACGAGGATGCGCAGGCTCAGGCCCAGCGCGACCGCGACGAGCCCGAACGGTGCGGTGGCGAGGATCACGATCACGCCGGCGACGCCGTCGAGCAGACCGACCCGCAGCAGCCGCTCGGGCCGGCCGAGGCCGTAGAGCGCCGAGCGCGCCTGCAGGATCACCGGCCAGATGGCGACGCCGACGCAGAGGATCTGGAAGACCGGCACCATCGGCAGCCATGCCTCACCCAGGCCGAGGCCGATGAGCTCCGGGGCGATCGCCGCGGCCCCCGCCGCGGCCGGCAGGCTGACCGCGAGCCCGAGCGACAGGGCGACGTCGCGAAACCGGTCGAGGGCCGCCGGATCGTCGCGCAGCCGGGCGAAGGCCGGCATGGCGATCTGGTTGATCGGCACCGCGAACAGCCGCTGCATCATCTGCACGAGGCGAAGCGCCACGTTCATCAACCCCGCCGCGGCGGGCCCCAGGAGGAAGCCGACCAGAAGCTGCGGCGCCCGCTCGTCGACCATCTGCAAGGCGCTGTTGCCGAGGCTGCTGGCGACGAAGCGACGGATCGCCAGGACCTGCGGCCAGCCGGCGCGCAACCCGGGGCGCCAGCCCGTCGCACCCAGCAGGAGAACGGTGTTGAGCGAGGCGCCGGCGAGATGCTGGCCGACCAGAGCCCAGACGCCATAGCCCTGCACCGCCATGGCGATGCCGGTGATCGCACCGCCCAGGAGCATGATGAGCGAGCGCCTGGCGGTGACGTCGAAGCGCAGCTCGCGGGTGAGCAGCGCCAGGGGCACGGTGGTGAAGGCCTGCAGCACGAGGACGACGCAGAGCCAGCGGATCACCGATGCCAGCTCGGCGGCATCGAACAGCCGGCCGATCGCCGGCGCCGCCAGAGCCAGCACCAGAGCGAGCAGTCCGGCCGCCAGAACGGTCACCCAGAAGACGGCGTCGCAATCGGCATCGGTGAGATCCTGCTTCTGGATCAGCACCTCGCCGGTCGTGTAGGCGGTGAGATGGGCCGCGACCGCGGTGAAGCCGAGCGCAATGGCAACGAGGCCGAACTCGCCCGGGCCGAGCAGCCGGGCGAGCACCAGGAAGACGACGAGGCTGAGCGCCTCGGTCGCCCAGCCGTCGAAGGTGGCCCAGAGGCTCCCCTTGACCGCGCGCCGACCGAACCCCTCAGCCACGGCTCGCCCGGACCGCGTAGGGCTCGCTCGCGAAGCCGAGACCGGCCGCGATCATCCCGAGGCCGCGCATGATCGTGTAGCAGCGCCGCACCACGGGGCCCGGTCGTGCCAGGACCAGCCCCGGCAAGGCGAGGAGGAAAAGCAGCCCGCCGCCACCGACCCGAAGCGCACCGCGCCCGAGAGCCTGCAGCCGAACCGCCGGGGAAGCCCGCTCGAGCAGACGAATCCGCACATCCGACATGCCGTAGCGGTACCACCGGGCGAGCAGCCAGGCGAGCCCGAGACGCTCGGCGGGGATATGCTCCAGGACCACCGCGTCCGCCGCCCAGGCGAGCCTGCCGCCGGCTTCGAGCAGCAGCGCCGAGAGTGCCGTGTCCTCCGCACCATGCGTCGCCAGCGCCTCGGGGAAGCGCAGGCCGTGCCGGGCGAGGAACGGGCGGTCGAGCAGGAGGTTGCCGGTCATCAGCTCGCCGAGCGAGCCGTCGGCCAGTGGCCGAACATAGCACAGGGCAAAGGCCTCGGCGAACCAGGCCGGCATCGGCTTCGCGAAAACCGGCCGGACCGGGCCGCTGACCGCCTGGGCATCGGCGGCGTCCATGGCCGCCGCCAGGGCCACGAGCCAGCCCGGCTCGGGCTCCTCGTCGTCGTCGACGAAGGCGAGGCGGGTGCCCCGGGCCTGGTCGAGCGCCGCGTTGCGGCCGAAGACGACGCCCGGCCGGGGCTCGTGCAGGTAGTCGAGGGCCAAAGGATGACCGGCGGCGAGGGCAGCCACCACCGGCTCGGCCGTGCGCGCGGGGTCGTTGTCGACGACGAGCACGGTGCTTCGTGGCGACGGCAGGCGACAATGCCCGAGCGCCTCGAGCACCCGCGCCAGACCGGCCGGCCGGCCGCGGGTGACAATGGCGATGGTGTAGTCCATTCTGACACCTGACAATCGCTTTGGTTGAATCTGACGGCTACCCAATCAATCGATGCCGTTTGTCTCGAAAAGCACGGTGGAAACCTGCCGCAACTCTTCCCGCGGGCGGCCCAGCTTTCGCTTGAAGGCCCCGGAGCGGACAGGGTAACTTACGTTAGGCGATCCACTCTCCGGTGCAAGCCGGGGTGGGGTGCCGCAGGTGATCGAAAGACGAACGGGAGAGGATGCGGCACTTGGCTTGGGGATCCGATAGCGGGCGGCTGCCGGCGCTCGCCGGCGGGTCCGAGCCCGCCGGATCGGCGGATGGGCGGCTGACGTCGGGTTTTGCCGCCATCGTCAACGCAATTCGCAGGTACTGGCTCTCGACGCTGATCCTGATCGTGCTCGGCACGGCGCTCGGTGTGGCCGTGCATCGCCTGCTGCCGACCGAGTACGAGGCGACGGCGACCGTGCTGATCGGCGGCCCGCAGGCCCGCCAGCCGGAGCTCGACAGCCTCGTCGTCAGCGCCGTGCTCAACCAGGACACGCTGACCAACGAGGTCGAGATCCTGCAGTCGCGGGCCCTGGCGCTCAGGGTCATCGAGCGGCTGCAGCTGCATCGGCTCGACGCGTTCAACCCGCCCGGGCCCGAGCCGGGGTCCGGCAGCTCCCGGAGCGGCATCGCGCAATGGCTGCGCGACCAGGTCGGCGCGCTCAGGGCCTGGGCCGGCCAGCTGCCGCTCGGCAACGACGCGGTGGACGACGCCGATTACGGCCGCAGCGAGATGGAGGACGTGATCGACCGCTTCCTCGAGGACGTCACCATCGCCCCGCGCGGCCGCTCGCAGGTCATCGACGTCACCTTCAGGACCGAAGCACCCGGCCTCGCGGCCCTGGTCGCGAACACCCTGGTCGAGGAATATCTGGTCGATCGCACCGACAACCAGACGGCCGCGGCAAGGCTCGCCGGAAGCTGGCTGCGCGAGCGCCTGGGCGAGCTCAGGGACGAGCTCCAGCGGCGCGAGACCGCGGTCGAGGACTACCGCCGCGAGGCGGGCCTCCTGCAGGGCGTGACCGCATCCCTGACCTCCGAGCGGTTGTCGGGGCTGAACAGCCAGCTCCTCGAGGCAAGGGCGGCCCTCGCCCAGGCGAGCGGCCGCTACGACGAGGCGATGGCCGCAAGGGAAGCCGGCCGCGGCGCCGCCATGGCCGAGGTGCTGCAATCCGAGACGATCCGCGACCTCCGGGCGCAGGAGAGCGAGATCGCCAGCGAGGTCGCCCAGTTCGAGAACGTCTACGGCCCCCAGCATCCGCGCATGATGGACCTTCGCCAGCATCTCGCCCAGGTCCGGCGGGGCATCGCCGGCGAGGTCGACCGCATCCTCGCCAGCCTCGCCAGTGCCACCGAGACCTACCGCCAGCGGGTCGAGCTGCTCGAGGTCGAGGTGGCCGAGGTGCGTGCCAAGGTGGTCCAGGAGGATGCGGCCATGGCGCGGCTCCGCGTGCTCGAGCGCGAGGCCGAGGCGACCCGCGAGCTCTACCAGGACACGCTGCGCCGGGCCGAGGCAGCGGACCCGACACCGGCCACCACGCCCTCCGACGGCCGGATGCTGTCGCCCGCCGCCCCGCCGACGGTCTCGACCAAGCCGCGCCTCGCCCTGATGGGTGGCCTCGGCTTCGTTTTCGGCTGCGGCCTCGCCCTCGTCACGGCGGTCGGCCGGGAGCTGCTCGACCGGCGCTTCCGCACGGTCGGCCAGGCCGAGGCGCAGCTCGGGCTACGGGTGATCGGCGTGGTGCCGAGCCTGGAGGGCCTGCCCGGCCAGCCGCCGGAGTTCGAGCCCGAGGACACCGTGGTGATCTATCCGGGCGGCGCCTTCGCCGAGGCGGTCCGGACCGTGACCAACCAGCTGCGCAGCCTGCCCCGCCGCGATGCTACCGGCACGCCGGGCGGCTCCGCCTACCTGCCGAGCGATCCGGACAAGGATCCGCCGGGAGCCCTCATCCTCGCCGTCACCTCCTCGGTGCAGGGCGAAGGCAAGACCATGCTCGCCGTCTCGCTCGCCCGCTCGGCAGCGCTCAGCGACCAGCGGGTGCTGCTCGTGGATGCCGACATGCGGCTCGGCCGGGTGCACCAGGCGCTCGCCATCCCGGCGACGCCGGGTCTCGCCGACTATCTCGCCGAGCCGGCGGACAAGGAGATCGCGAGCCTCTGGCAGAGCGATCCGTCGACCCGCCTCAAGGTGCTGACCTGCGGCAAGCAGGGCTACAAGGCGGGCGTGCTCCTGCAGTCGGGGCACCTGCGCCGCGCGATGCAGAGCTTGCGCCGGCAGTTCGACCTGATCATCATCGACACCCCGCCGGTCCTGCCGGTGGCCGATTTCGGCACGCTGGTCGACGTCGCCGACGCCGCGCTCTTCATCGTCGACTGGTCGCGCATGCGACCCGATGTGATCGAGGCCGGCGCCGCCCGGATCAGGGCGACCCGGGCCGGGCTCGAGCTCGGCGTCGTCATCAACAATGTCGATGTCCGCAAGAAGGCCGCCGACGCCTTCCCCGAGCTCGAGATCTACAGCAGCCGCTATCGCAACGACTCCCGCTACCACTACCACAGCTCGTGACAGCCGGCCGCCGGCCCGGCCTCAGAAGCCGTGGTCGTGGCGGCCGCGCAGGCCGAGCCGCTTGGGCAGGCCGGTGCGCAGCGCGTCGACGACGAAGGGCAGGACGGCCGGCTCGCCGACCAGCCGGCGGAACCCGGCGGCGAAGCGCCCGGCCTTCAGATCGCGCATCGCCGCGTGATGCTGGTGGAAGCCCCGAAGCTGGCGCAACCGGCGGCGCAGCAGCGGCAGGAGGCGCGGGTCGCCGGCCGCGCGCAGCGCCGCCTCCGCCCGGTCACGCATGATCTGGATCTGCTCCGGCGTGATCCGCCGCGTGGCCGAGCCCGGGGTCAGGTGATAGCGGTAATGCGCCGTCTCCAGGACCCGCCAGCGGGCGCCGTGCTGCAGGCAGGTCCAGTAGAACTCGTAATCCTCGCCGAGCCGCAGCGCCGGGTCGTAGCGCAGCCCGTGCCGGTCGATGAACGCGCGGGCGACGAGCGGCTTCATGAAGCCGTACCCGGCCTCGCGCCGATGGAAGAGATTGCTCGCGAGATAGCTCGCGGCATCGATCCAGGGCGCCTCGGCGAGGCTCGCCGCCGGCCAGGCGAGGCCGCGCTCGCGGTCGTCCACCGGATCGGCGAGCAGGAGATTGTCCGAGACCAGATCGGCACCCGTGCTGGCACCGAGAGCCGTCAGCACCGCCAGGCGGTCGGCGAAATAGGCGTCGTCGGCGTCGAGCAGCGCTATCCAGTTGCCGCGGGCGAGCTCCAGCCCGCGGTTGCGGGCGGCGGCCGGCCCGGCATTCGCCGGCAGACGGGCCGCCCGGATCCGCGGGTCGCTGGCGATCAGCGCCTCGATCAGCGCCGGGCTCGTGTCGGTCGAGGCATCGTCGACCAGGACGATCTCCCAGTCGGTGAAGGTCTGCGCCTGGACCGAGGCGATCGCCGCCGGCAGGCAGCGCGCCGAATTGAAGACGGGCACGACAACGCTGACGGCCGGCACGCTTGCGGACACGAGCTCGACCACCTCGGTCAGAGGAGCGGCCGCTGCCGCAGGCGGCCGTCCGGGGCGGCGCGCCAGCGCCGGTTGACCTCGCGGCCGAGATTGATCGCCGGCTGCTCCAGCCAGGCGAAGGTCGGCGCCGAGACGGCGACGCTGGCGAGACCGACGAGCCCGATGAAGACCAGCCCGGGCACCCGACCGGCGAGCCAGGGGCCGAGCCAGGCGCCGAGCACGATGATGCACAGCACGTGCAGGAGGTAGATCGAATAGCTGATCCGCCCGACCCGGGTGAGCCAGCCGGCGCTCCAGGGCCAGCGAATGGCGAACGCCCAGAAGATCACCACGGCCAGCGCGTAGGACCAGAAATAGCTCTGCCAGGTGCCATAGACCGAGGGCAGCCGGTGGTAGCCGAGATAGCAGATCGGGCCGAGCGCCAGCAGGAAGGCCCAGAAGAGGAGCTGCACCTGGCGGGCGACGAGGCGGTCGCCGCTGATGTCGGCCTCGCGCGCGGCGAAGCCCCAGAACATCAGGCTGAGCCACAAGGCGAGGCCGACCGGCAGGTCGATCAGGAGGAAATGCTTGAGCGCCGCCGCGGCCAGGGCGCCGGCGAGGCCGAGCATCGCCAGCCAGCCGGCGAGATGCCGCAGGTGGATCAGGCCGAGCACGGCGAGGCCGGCGCAGGCGACATAGAAGACGAGCTCGACCTGCAGCGTCCAGTAGACATCGAGCAGGGGCTCGCGACCGAAGAGCTGCGGCGCCAGCACCAGGTTGCCGAGCCAGCCGGCGAGATCGGTCGGGCGCTGCTCGAACCAGATGATGATCAGGACGCCGGCGACCAGCGAGAACCAGTAGGCCGGCATCAGCCGGAAGAAGCGGTTGACCACGAACTCGCGCAAGGGATGGGCGAGCGGGCGGCGCAGCGAGAAGGGCACGACATAGCCGCTGATGGCGAAGAAGACGAGCACGCCGACCTTGCCGGGATCGAGCCAGGTGATCGAAGCGTGCAGCAGCGTCGCCTCGGGGCCCGACATCGGAAAGGCATTGCGCTCGAGCCACTGCACCGCGTGGATGTAGACGACGAGGAGGCAGGCGACGCCGCGCAGGCTGTCGATATGCTCGAGCCGGGCGGCCCGGGCTTTCGGCACGGCCGCCTCGGGCCGATCAGGCAACGTTGCTGTTCCGCAGCTCGGCCACGACTGCACCCGCCGCCTGTGGCGAGAGCAGGTTCTGCGTCATCTCGCGCAGCTCCTCGTCGAGCACGAAGCGCTGGCGGGGCAGCTCCTCCATCCAGCGGACGATCGCGGCGTAGTGGTCGCCAGAGAGCTGGCCGAGCAGATCCAGGCAGGCGACGTCATAGGGCGGCGAGAGCACGCAGCCCATCTGCAGGTCGGCGACGAAGCGGCCGATCGCCGTCTCGGCCCGGGCGATCACCGGCCGGCCGAAGAACCCCGCCTCGTAGAGACGGTTGGGCAGGAGCCAGTCCGAGTTGACCCCGGCATCGTAGAGATCGATGGCCCAGACGAGGTCGACGTTCTCGTAGATCGAGCGGAGCTCCGTCGCCTTCTGGTAGGGGCCGCCATAGGTGACGTTGGGATAGGGCTCGACCATCTGCCGGAGCTCGTTCTCGGTGATCTCGGTCGGGTAGCCGCGGATCGAGACCTCGACCAACTCCGGTCGCATCGCCGCGAGCCGCAGGAGCAGGCCCAGGCTCTCCATGTCGCGCAGCATGCCGAACCAGCCGATCCGCCAGGGCGGGCCGACATGCGGCCGACGCAGCATGGTCGGGGCGGCGAAGCGCCGGGCGAGGAAGCTCGGCATCTTGTTCTCGAGCAGATAGACCGGGCCGTCATAGCCGTGCACGGGCGCGAAGTAGCGGCTGGCGAAATCGGGCGAGCTGACGATCAGGAGGTCGGCGGCCGCCAGCACCCGGCGCTCCGCCAGGCGGCAGGCATCGCCGAGCACCGAGCGGCTGGTGAGGAAACGGTGGATGTCGACACACTCATAGGCGAAAGGCACGCGGCGATTGAACAGGCGGCGGGCCAGCATGGCGAGGACGGACGGCTCGAAATTGCGCGCGACGACGAGATCCGCGTCCCGGAGCTGCTGGAAGTGGCAGAGCACGCCGAAGGCCCCCCGCACCACGCTCCAGGCGCGGTGCCAGTAGGCGGCATCGACCGTCCGGCCGAGATCGATCTCGTGCCAGGGCCGCTCGCCGTCCTGCGAGTTTTTGTCGCGATGCCAGCTCACATTGGTGAGCACGAAGCCGAGGGCGGTGAAATCCTGGCAGCGCTGCCAGACATTGGCGTCGTTGCGGTCGTGGCTGAAATAGACGAGCCGCGGCCGCTCCAGGCGCTGCCGCGCCGAGGTCGCCGGGGTCCAGGTCTGGAACCGCTCGCCCCGCAGCGAGCGGGTGATGCCGATGCCGACGCCGAGCAACGAGAGGACCGTGCTGTGCGTCGCCTCGGCGGCGCCCAGGCGGAGCCAGAGCCCGAGCGCCAGGGCGAGCGGCCCGGCGACCAAGAGCTGCAGGAACAGGGTCAGGGGCAAGGCGAGGAGCAGGGCCGTCGAGACGAGCAGCACGGCCAGCGCCAGGGCGAAGGGCGAGAACCAGCGGAGCAGCTTGTGCGCGACGTATTTGTAGAGATGCACCGCATCCAGCCGGCGGAGCCGCGGCCAGAGCAGGCGGTGGACGTTCCAGGCCTGGCAGGCGATGCGAACCTTGCGCTGCATCTCCTCATAGGGGTCGTGCACCGAGTTCTCGTAGGCGATGGCATCCGGTGCGGAGATCACCCGGTGGCCGTCGAGCAGGATCGACAGGGAGACGTAGAAATCGTCGATGATGTCCGCCGGGGGCGGCCGGTGCAGGGCCCGACGGATGGCGAAGAGCGAGCCGTCGGCGCCGATCACCGAGCCCGTCCGGCTCTCGGCCCGCTTGATCCGCTCCTCGAGCCGCCACATCAGCGAGTTCACGTGTGCGGCCGGGTTGTGGTCGTCGACATAGAGCAGCCGGCCGCAGACGCAGCCGACCTCGGGGTCGGCGAAATGCGCGGCGATCACGTCGAGCGCATCGTCCTTGAGCAGCACGTTGGCATCGGTGAAGACGACGATGTCGCCGGTCGCGGCGGCGACCAGCCGGTTCATGCCGTGGCTCTTGCCGCGCCGCTCCTCGCCGACGATCACCGTCAGGAGCTCCGGCGCCGCCTCGAGCAGCTCGGCCGTGCGATCCGGCGAGGCGTCGACATAGGCCAGGATCTCCAGATCCGGGTGGCGCTCGCGCAGCAGCCGCAGGTTCTGGAGCTTCAGCGGCACCACCTGCTCCTCGCGATAGGCGCAGAAGCACAGGGTGATGCGTGGCCGCCGACCGTCCGCCACATCGCGCCGGGCCACCGGGCGGGCCGGCAGGAGGGCGAGGCTCGGGGCGTAGAAGACGAAGGAGTAGAGGCCGAGAAAGAGCGCCAGGGCAGCCAGCACGAAAAGGGCCAGAACCATCAGCCGAGCCCTCCCGCCGACCCGACGGCGGCGTGGCGGGCCGGGCCACCCCGTTCGAGCCGCGGCAGCACCCGGCGCGCGATGGCCAGGGGCGAAATCATGTCGCGCCACCAGGCGAGCGAGCGATGGTGCAGCTCCGCCATGCGCTCCGGATCGGCCAGGAGCCGCCGCATCAGGCCCGGCAGCTCGCGCCAGTCACCGACCGAAAGCAGTGGTGCTCCCCGCAGGTACCAGCGGTCGGGCAAGGCCTCGGTCACCGTGATGCAGCCGTAGCGCAGCCCCTCGAAGATGCGGAAGGTCTCGAGCCGCGTGCCGCGCGGGCAGAGGCAGAAGCGGCTGTCCATCAGCGCTGTCGAGTAGTCGCGCCCGGCATCCTTCAGGCTGTCGTCGAAATCCGTGGTGATGCGCAGGTCGCAGGCGTCAGCCGGCGCCTCCCTGGCGACCTCGCGCAAGGCCGCGAGAAAGCGCTGGCGGGCGACGCGCTTGGGGTAGTTGGTCACCGCGTGCCGGGAGAGCAGGCCGGCCCGGTAGTTGTCGACCGAGCCGCGGAACGAGAAGACCCGGCGCCGCTCGGCGAACGGCACCAGCGGCAGGTCGAGCTGCTTGCAGTAGCCCATCGGCACGAGCTCGGTCTTGGCCAGCAGGCCCGCCACCCCGGCCGGCCCGAGCCGCGCCGCGTCCGCCCGCCAGCGCCGCCGCTCGCGCGCCACCCTGAGCCGCTCCACCAGCGCTGCCGGCAAGACCGGCGAAGCTGGCATCGGATAGGGCTCGACGCCGTGGCACTTCAGGATGAGGCCGGCATCCCGGACATTGACCGGCAGCTGGCAGTTCTCGTCGGAGGTGACGATCGCCACGGTGTCGGCATCGACCTCGCCCACGGCATCGCGCGTGTCGACGGCCAGGGCGAGACGCAGCCCGGGCCGGCCGGCGAGCTCCTTCAGATGCGCGAAGATCTCCTTGAAGTACTGGTAGTCCTCGCTTACAATCACCGGTTGCCTGTTTGTCGGGGCCGCCTCGCCGCCGCGCCATCGAACGTCCTGATCGACTCCCCCGCTTTCAACTTTTTGGACATTTTTATCCATGTCGATCAACTTTGACTGCACCTGACATGCTGTTGTCGAGGAAGCCGACCCGCCAACCCCGACGTGGCTCGACATGGCCCACTGGTCTTGCGAATTCCCGCGTTTCTCCCGATGCGGACAGTACAGCACGAGCCAGCGTCGGCCACACCGACGACCCGTCCGCGGCCTCGTCGCCGACGGGTTGTGGCGCGGCGGCGACAGAATCGCCCCGGTTTCGCTGATCGCGGAAGCCATTGCACAATAATTCGCCCCCAGGTAGATGACGCGACGCAACAATGACACACTCGATCACGGGGGACCCGGTCGTCGGGCAAACCTTTTGCTTCGCCCCGGCTGCCCCTCTATGTCAGCGATGGGTGTCTACTGCGGGGATCGAACCATGAAATTGCTTGTGCCTGGCTGCGCTGGATTTATCGGCAGTCATTTTCTCGAGCGGATGCTCGCGCGCGAGGCGGTCGAGATTGTCGGCTGGGACGGGCAGACGGACAAGATCGAGCATCTGCTCGACCACCCGAGGCTGACTCTGCGGCGCCGGCTCCTCAAGGGGCCGGAAGCCTTCGTCCAGTTCGAGAAGGACCTCGCTGCCTGCGACTGGGTGGTCAATCTCGCGGCAATCTGCAATCCCTCACAATACAACACCGAGCCACTACGCACAATCTATGCCAACTTCATCGATGGCTATCAGATCGTCGAGCTCGCCGCCAAGTACAAGAAGCCTTTGATCCACTATTCGACCAGCGAGGTCTATGGTCGCACGCTGTCGAGCTACCTGCCGGGCCAGCCTTACGACAACCCCGAGCTCTATGTGCTGGATGCGGCGACGACGCCGATGATCATGGGGCCGGTCCAGAACCAGCGCTGGACCTACGCGACGGCGAAGCAGCTGCTCGAGCGGCTGGTCTACGCCTACCACAAGGAGGCCGGGCTGCGGTTCGCCATCGTCCGGCCGTTCAACTTCTTCGGGCCGCGCATGGACTACCTCCCGGGCATCGAGGGCGAAGGCAAGCCGCGCGTGCTCGCCATGTTCGTCGGCGCCGTGCTCAACGACGACCCGATCCTGCTGGTCGACGGCGGCCATGCCATGCGCACCATCACCTCGATCCACGATGCCATCGACGCCCTGGTCGCGATCATCGACCGCCCCGAGCACTCGCTCGACCACTTCTACAACATCGGCAACCCGGCCAACGAGGTCAGCATGCGCGACCTCGCCCATGGCGTGCGCCGCGCCTTCGCCCGGGTCAGCGGCGACGACCGCTATCTCGAGCACCCCATCCAGGAGATCGGCTCGAAGGAGTTCTACGGCGACGGCTACGAGGATTGCGACCGGCGGGTTGTCGACATCAGCGCCGAGCAGGAGCGGCTCGCCTGGCAGCCGCACCGCCCGCTCGACCACGTGCTCGACGAGACCGTCGGCTACTACTGGCGCAAATATGGCCAGCGGGCACCGCAGCGCCAGCCGGCCACCGCTGTCGGCTGACCCCCCAGCCCTCGCCGGCCCGACCCGCCGCCGGTTGCTCGCCAGTGCTGCCGCGACCGGCCTTCTCGCGACCGGTCGGCCGGCGCGTGCGGCGGCACCCGGCCTGCGGCGCGCCGGCGCCGGGCTCCGCTGGCAGGGCCGGCCCGTCCATCTCTACGGCCCCAACTTCAACGCCTTCACCGGCGATCTGGGCCCCGCCCCGCATGTCGCCGAGATCGCCACCATCGCCGGGCTCTGGGGGGCCAATTGCGTCCGCCTCCTGGTGGCGCCCGCCGAGTATCGCGAGCGCTCGCCCGAGGCCTTCTGGGCCCACCTCCTGCCGATCCTCGACGCCTGCGAGCGCCAGCGCCTCTTCGTGATCCTCAACTGGTGGTGCATCGGCTGGCCCGGCGGGGCGTCCCAGGACATCGACCACTGGTTCCGCTTCACCAACTACAACGACTCGTCGATCCCGCTCTGGACCCGCTTCTGGCAGGACGCCGCGACCCGCCTCGGCGACCGGGGCGCCATCGCCTTCAGCCTCTTCGACGAGCCGACCGCCCACTACAACCCGCCCGAAACCCGCTTCGACCGGCTCGACCAGTGGTACCACGTCCAGCCCCTCTACCAGGACGTGATCGAGACCATCCGCGCCACCGGCGCCACCAACCTCCTCAGCCTCTCGGGCGGCCACTGGGCCAAGGACTTCAGCCGCTGGCGCGAGCGCCCGATCGACGATCCGGCCGGTAATTTCCTGGCCTCCTTCCACATGTTCGCGGACGGCGAATGGGCCGATTTCGACCGCCTCGTCGGCGGCCTCGATCAGGAGATCCCCTTCCTCTGCGGCGGCTGGGGCTACCTGCCGACCGACCTGGCCGAGCCCCCCGACGCCGGCTTCACCCGCTGGCTCGAGACCCACGCCTTCCCCGACGGCAGCTTCGTCGGCCATTGCCCCTGGGCCCACGCCATCTGGTCCGACCCCTCCGCCCTCGCCACCGGCTGGCCCAGGCCAGAGCCCGCCACCCTCACCGCCTTCGGCCGCTACGCCAGGGCCCACATCCCGGACGGGCTGGTGCGGCCCTGAGCCTCACCGGCTCGGCGCCCCCGGGGATGGCCTGCGCCGCTTCGTGCGGCGAACGCCCTTCCGCCGCGTCACCAGGCGCCTATGCTCCCGGTGATCGACCAGACGCCGCGAAGTCGTGGCTGCGGGAGGAAACAACGAAATGGCGCCGCCCCGGCGGCATCGACTGTCGCTGCTCGCCCTGCTGGCCTTGCTGCCCGGGGCCGGGCTCGCCGCGACCACGCTCACCGGCCGGGCCGAGGTCGTCGACGGCGACACCATCCGCCTCGGCACCACGGTGGTGCGGCTCGCCGACATCGACGCGCCCGAGCTCGGCCAGCGCTGCGACGGCCCGAGGGAGCTGCAGCATTGCGGCGTCGTGGCCACCAATTTTCTCGCCGACCGCATCGCGGGCGAGACCGTGACCTGCGCGGTCGCCGGCCTCGACGACTACGGCAGG
>JACKIN010000004.1 GCA_020638495.1 Geminicoccaceae bacterium
CGCCTCGTGCACCGCCGTTCGCCGCGGGTGATGGCCGCGTCCGGCCGGCCGGGGCGGCTGGGTGTAGACGGCGAGCAACTCGTGCGGCAGGGTGGCGAGGGCACGCAGCGCCGGCACGGCGAAAGCGCTGGTGCCCATGAAGACGACACGCAACGGGCGCTCAGGCGCGGGCACGGCGCTGCTTGATGAGGCGGCGCAGGATCATGTTGCGCTTGAGCGCTGAGAGATGGTCGGTGAACAGGATGCCGTCCAGATGGTCGATCTCGTGCTGCAGGCAGCGGGCGAGCAGGCCCTCGGCCTCGAGCGTGCGCTCCTTGCCGGAGGGGTCGAGATAGCTCGCCACCACGGCCGTGTGGCGCTTCACGTCGGCGAACTGGCCGGGCAGGCTGAGGCAGCCCTCCTCGGCGACGTCGAAGGTGTCGGAGCGCCAGGTGAGGGTCGGGTTGAGCAGGCGGACCGGGGCGTTCTTCTCCTCGCTCGTATCGATCACCACGACCCGGCGCGAGACCCCGACTTGCGGGGCGGCGAGGCCGATGCCCGGGGCCGCGTACATGGTCTCCAGCATGTCGGCCATGAGGCGTACCAGGGCGCCATCGATCTCGTCGACCAGTGCGGCCGGCGTCTTGAGGGTGGGGTGGGGTGGTTGGAGGATCTCGAGGCTGGACATGATCTCGCGTGAATTCTGATGAGGCAGGAATATCGGGAAGCGAAGGCGGCTCAGGCGACCTGCTGGCGGGCACGCATCGCGGCTTCGAGCGTCCCCTCGTCCAGATAGTTGAGCTCACCGCCGACCGGAAGACCATGGCCGAGCCGCGTCACGCGGCAGGCGAAGGGGCGAAGCCGCTCGTGCAGGTAATGGGCGGTGGTCTGCCCGTCGACGGTGGCGCCAAGGGCGAGCACGACCTCGCTGACCCGGCCGCCGGCCACCCGCTCGAGCAGGCCGGCGATGCGGATGGTCTCCGGGCTGCGGCCCTCGATCGCCGAGAGCGTGCCGCCGAGCACGTGGTAGTGGCCGCGAAAGCCGACCAGCCGCTCCATGGCCCAGAGATCCTCGACCTCCTGGACGACACAGAGAAGCTGCGGGTCGCGCTCCGGATCGCGGCAGACGCTGCAGGGATCGACGGTGTCGAGATTGCCGCATACCTCGCAGACCCGCACCCGTTCCAGGCAGGTGGCAAGTGCATCGAGCAGCGGCCTGAGGAGGGCATCCGGCCGCTTCAGCATGGCGAGCCCGGCCTTCCTGGCGGAGCGCGGGCCCAGACCCGGCAGCCGCCCGAGGAGCCGGATCAACCGCTCGATGTCGGCGGCGGCCATGGCTGTCGATCCGCCCCGTTCAGAACGGCAGCTTCATCCCGGGCGGCAGCGGCAGGCCGCCGGCCACCTTGCTCATCTCGCCCGCGACATGCTCCTCGACCCGCTGCTTGGCGTTGTTGGTGGCGGCGACCACCAGGTCCTCGAGCGTCTCGACATCCTCGGGATCGACCAGGGACTTGTCGATCTTGATTCGGCGCATCTCGCCCTTGCCGTTGAGAGTGACGCTGACCATGCCGGCGCCGGCCTCGCCGGTCATCTCGACCTCGGCGAGCTTGGCCTGCATGTCGGCCATCTTGGTCTGCAGCTGCTGCGCCTGCTTCATCATGTTCTGGATGTTCTTCATCAACGCTCCATTCGGCTGTCGTCATGGCCCGAGGCGCCGTCCTCGTCCGCTTCGTCATCGTCGAGCGGCCGATGGTCGACCTCATGCTCGTTGTCTTCATACCTGGCCTCGTCACCGGTCGCCGGGGCATCTGTCCGATCGTCTGCCGGGATGCGATCTCGTATATCGATGATCCGCGCTCCCGGGAACGCGTCCAGCACCTCGCGCACCGCCTCGTGCTCGGCAAGCTCCCGGATCAGCCGCTCGCGGTTTGCCACCGCCTGGTCGGCGAGGCTGGCGGCACCGGCGCTCTGCGAGAGGGCGATCAGCCAGCGCCGGCCGGTGAGCCGCAGCAGCGCCTCGCTCAGGCGGCCGACGAGATCGCCCGGCAGATGGGGATCGAGGCGCAGCTCGAGGCGGTCCTTCTGGAAGGCGACGAGATGCGCACCCTGGTGCAGGGCGGCGGCGAGCAGCCGCTCGCCGTGCCGGTTGAGCAGCCGCACCAGGTCGCCGAAGTCCACGGGCTCGCTGGCGCCCCGATCAGACTGCTCCGGCCGGCGGCCGGCAGGCGGCGAGGCGCGTGCGGGATTCCGCCGCTGGTCGGGCGGCGAAGGCTGCAGGGGGGCGACCCGTGCCAAAGGCGGCGTCGGCAAAGGCGACCTCGGCGCGACGGGGGGCGAGCTGGCCGCCGGCTTTCGATCGTCCGCGATTTCGGCACCATCGAGCCGGCGTGCAAGCTCGCCTGGGGTCGGCAGCCTGCCCATGGCGGCGAGGCGCATGAGGACCATCTCGGCGGCCGCCGCGGCATGTGGCGCGCCCCGCACCTCGTCGAGTCCCTTGAGCAGCACCTGCCAGGCGCGGGCCAGCACGGCGAGATCGAGCCGCTCGGCGAGGCGCCGGCCGGCGGCCACCGGCTCCGGCGTGCCGGCGAAGATCGAGGTGGCGTCGCGATCGACCTCGAGGCAGCTGACCCAATGCGCGATCTCGAGCAGGTCCTCGAGCACTGCCACGGGCTCGGCGCCGAGCGCGAAGAGCTCGCGAAAGCTGTCCAGGGCACCCGCGGCGTCGCCGCCCATGACACGCTCGAAGAGATCGAGCATCTTCAGCCGGTCGCCGAGCCCGAGCATTCCGGCCACCGTTGCCGCGTCGACGGTGCCCTGGCCGAGCACGATCGCCTGGTCGAGCAGCGAGAGGGCGTCGCGCACCGAGCCTTCGGCGGCCCGGGCGACGAGCCTAAGTGCGTCGCCTGCCACCTCGATCCGTTCCGCCTCGGTGATCCGCGCCAGATGCGCCTCGAGCACCGGCGTCTCCACCCGCTTGAGGTCGAAGCGCTGGCAGCGCGACAGCACGGTGACCGGCAGCTTCCTGACCTCGGTCGTGGCGAAGATGAACTTGGCGTGCGGCGGCGGCTCCTCGAGCGTCTTGAGAAGGCCGTTGAAGGCCTTCTCGGAGAGCATATGGATCTCGTCGATGATGTAGATCTTGTAGCGCGACGCGGTGGGTGCGTAGCGGACCGCGTCGACGAT
The DNA here is from genome assembly GCA_020638495.1 of Geminicoccaceae bacterium. Classification (GTDB taxonomy): domain Bacteria; phylum Pseudomonadota; class Alphaproteobacteria; order Geminicoccales; family Geminicoccaceae; genus SLRI01. The sequence goes on from JACKIN010000004.1 coordinate 3,163, forward strand.
CTCGCGGATGTCGTCGATGCCGGTGCGGGTCGCCGCGTCCATCTCGATCACATCGAGCGGTCGCTCCTCGACGAGGGAGCGGCAGGAGCTGCATTCGCCGCAGGGCTCGGGTGTCGGGCCGCCCTGGCCATCCGGCCCGGTGCAGTTGAGGCCGCGCGCGATGATCCTGGCCGTCGTTGTCTTGCCGACGCCGCGAATGCCGGAGAGCAGGAAGGCGTGGGCGACCCGGCCCGAGGCCATGGCGTTCGTCAGCGTGCGCACCAGCGCGTCCTGGCCGATCAGCTCCGACAGCTTCTGCGGCCGATAGGTGCGGGCGAGGACCCTGTACGGTTGGTCGGAGCCGGCGAAGAGATCCATCGAGAAGGCGCTTTCGGGCCGGTGCGCGGGCACCGGTGGACGAAGGGGGCTCATGGCGGACTAAGGGTCGGTGGAAGACTGGCGCGCGACCCGATGCGAAGCTCGTTACGGCTGCTTCCTTCCGGACCTGACCGGGTTGGCGAGTGCATCGTCCGCGACCAGCCTTCCGCCTTAGATATCGAGCCTGCTGGGCGGTTGCGCAAGGCCCGTCGATGGCGCACAAGCACGCATTGCCCAAAAGCGAGGGACCCCGTCCGGGGGACCCGAGGCCAGGAAACCCAGGACCGAGGCATGCAGCCGCCGCGACCGGCCAACCCGCCACCCCACGTCTATTCGTCGATCGGCTATGACCGCGCGGCCGCAAGGCGCCTCGATTCGGCTTGGCTGCGCGACGCCCTCAGGGCCCCCGACACACGGTTTCTCCCCATGCATGGGCTGAAGCCCATGTTCGTCGAGGACGAAACGGGACCGCGTGCCTGCTTCGTCGATGCCGCGGCCCTTGCCGGGTTCCGCCCCGATCCGCCGGTCCTGCTCGGCCTCGTCGAGGGGCGGCCGGTCTTCGCCGTCGACCTCGATGGCGAGGAGGTCGCCGGCGGCACCTACCTGGAGCTGAGACAGGCGACAGCGGGCCTGCCGGCGGTCGAGGCGGGGCTTCTCGCCTTTGCGCGGGCACTGGCGCACTGGCGCCTGCGCAATCGTTTCTGCGGCGCCTGCGGGGTCGAGATGACGACCACCCAGGCGGGCCATGCGCGGCACTGTGGCGCCTGCGGCTTCGATACCTTCCCGCGCACCGATCCGGCCGTGATCTGCCTCGTCACTCATGGCGAGCACTGCCTGCTCGGCCGCTCCCGCCATTTCCCGGAAGGCATGTTCTCGACGCTCGCCGGCTTCGTCGAGGCGGGCGAGAGCCTCGAGCAGACGGTGCGCCGCGAGATCGAGGAGGAGGTCGGCCTCGTGGTCGACGACATTCACTATCGCAGCTCGCAACCGTGGCCGTTCCCGCAATCCCTGATGCTGGGCTTTCGCGCCACCGCACCCCTGGTGCCGCCGGTGGTCGATCCCGCCGAACTCGAGGCGGCGCGCTGGGTCCATCGCAGCGAGCTGGTCGATCCGGACAAGCGGCCGGTCCGGCTGCCCAATCCCGACAGCATCGCCCGCTTCCTCATCGACGAATGGCTCTACGGCGAGGGGTCCTGCGGCTCGGGCTGAAGCGGCAGGCCGGCATCCGGGGCGAGCAGGGGCAGGGCGAGGCGCTGCGCCGCGAGGCGGGCGAAGCGCAGCGTGACGGCTTTGCGCCGGGCGGCCGCCAGGGGGCGATGGCGGGCCGGGCGGACGAGCTCGGCGCCGTAGCGGTCGGCGAGGATCAGGCCCTCGTCCTCGGGCAGCAGGTCGAGCGGGAAGTCGACCGCCACCGCAAAGTAGAACCGCTCGGCGAACTCCAGATAATCCGGCCACTTGCAGTCGGTCATGAAGTCGGCGCGCGAACTCTTGATCTCGACCACGTGAATGCCGCCGTCACGGCCGAGCCCGATGACGTCGACCCTTCGCCCGTTGGCGAGCGGCAGCTCGGGCAGGGCAGCAATGCCGAGATCGGCCAGCAGGCGAATGACGCCCCGACCGATATCAGCGGTCACCTGTGGCCGCGAGCCCTCGCTGCCACTGGCGGCCGGGTCGGGGAGGGGTGCTACACGGTTCATTAACCCGGGATAGCTAGGATGGGCGGATCGGCCAAGCTGTCGATCGGGGCGATATGGAACCGTCGGCGGCGAAGACAGTAGCGTGGCGGAAGACATGACGCAGAAACTGGCCACGGCTGCGCCGGGCGAGGGTAACAGCAGGCGCCGGATGGCGATCGCCGAACGCGGTCGGGCGGTGGCGGAACGCCTGACCGGTCGCGACGTCGTGGCGCTGCAGGAGGACCCGTCGGCCGCCAACCGCGCGCTGATCGCCCGGAAGTTCGGCGAGAGCTACGACGAGCTGGTGGAGTCCAGTCCACGCGACCTCGTGGCGGCGCTGCTCGGCCTGATGGTCGGCGATGTCGAGGCGCAGGTGCGGCGGGCACTCGCCGTCGCGGTCGCCGACAGCGACAAGCTGCCGGCCCGGATCGTCGGCCAGCTCGCTCGTGACCGGATCGAGGTGGCCCGGCCGATCCTCGAGCAGAGCCCCCTTCTCCAGGACCCCGAGCTCATCGAGATCGTCCGCACCAATGCCATGCAATACGCGCTTGCCGTCGCCGGGCGCGAAAGGATTTCCGAGTCTCTCGCGGATGCGCTGGTCGATTCCGGCCAGCAGCCGGTCGTCGTGCGCCTGGTCGGCAATGCCGGTGCCCAGCTCTCGGCCAAGGCGCTCGGCCGGGTGATGGCCGACTGGGCCGAGGATGCGGAGGTGCAGGACCGGCTGGTTCGGCGGCCGGCCTTGCCCTTCGAGCTGGTCGAGCAGCTGGTCGGTGCCATCGGCGACCGGATCGAGTGGGAGCTGGTCCAGACGAGGAAAATGCCACCCGAGCAGGCGCGGGCGCTGATGCAGGCGGTGCGCGAGCGCACATCGATCGGCCTGACCGCCAAGGAGCATGGCGACCGCAAGCTCGAGCGCCATCTGCGCGAGCGGCTGGAGGCCGGGGCACTCGACCATGACGCGGTGCTCGGGCTCCTGCGCGACGGCGATGTCGCGGCCTTCGAGCTGGCGCTCGGCATGCATGCGAAGCTCGAGCCGGCCCGGGTGCGCCGGCTCGCCTACAACGACGACCGCCGCCATCTCGCGGCCCTCTGCATCCGTGCGGGGGTGCCGGCGCCGCACTACGTTACCATCCGCATGGCGCTCGATCTCGCTGGTCGCAGCGTCCAGCCGAACCAAGCCAAGGACGACAGCTACAGCAGCGAAGCGATGCAATACCTGCTGCATCAGTACGAGCGCCTCAGGCTCGACGAGGCGGCGATCGAGGAGTTGATCGAAGAGGTCTAGGAGCGGCCTGTGCGTGACATGAGCGGCTTGCCGAGCATGGGTCGCCGGGTCCGGTCGTACGGGCCGGGCCTTGGCGGCCAAGGGGCGGAGATGTAAAGGCCAAAGCCGGGGGCTGATGGCAACGGGCGAAGGAATTGTTCGGCGAAAAAAGGAATGGTGCTGCTGGTCAGGATTGAACTGACGACCTCTCCCTTACCAAGGGAGTGCTCTACCACTGAGCTACAGCAGCATCCGGGCGCACGACCCCATCCATCAGTCTTTGGCGGCTGGGTCGGCCGGCGGCGGTGTGGTAGATGCCACACGGGAGGCGGGTGTGCAAGCGAGGCGGTGGTGCCCGCAACGGCCGATTCCGGATCGGGAGACGATGCGATGGCGGACGAGGAGGAGCGGCCGGCGGTGACCGCTGCCGGAGCCGGGCGGCAGAAGGAGCGGGAGGCAAGGGCGGCGGCGGCGCTGCGGGCCAATCTCCTCAGGCGCAAGGCGCAGCAGCGCGGACGGGATGGTGCCGCTGCCGCACGATCCGACGATGGCTCAGGCGATGCGGTGGACGATACGTCCGGCGGGACCGGATCCAGGAGGACGTCGTAAGTCAGGTTGAGCGCGGCGGCTTCGGCCTCTAAGAACGGGCGACGCGCCGGGCCGGCGCTGGAGTCTTTTGGAGACCGACCGCCGATGTCGATCATGCCCGACAGCTGGATTCGCCGCATGGCCGAGAGCACCGGCATGATCGAGCCGTTCCTCGACCGGCAGGAGCGCAAGGGCGTCATCAGCTACGGACTCTCGAGCTACGGCTACGACGCCCGGGTGGCGCCGGAATTCAAGATCTTCACCAACGTCGACAACGCCATCGTCGATCCGAAGGACTTCTCGGATGCGAGCTTCGTCGAGCGCAACGGACCATCCTGCACGATCCCACCCAACAGCTTCGCGCTCGCCCGCACGGTCGAGTATTTCCGCATTCCGCGCGATGTCCTGGTGATCTGCCTCGGCAAGTCGACCTATGCGCGCTGCGGCATGATCGTCAACGTGACTCCGCTCGAGCCGGAATGGCAGGGGCACGTGACCCTCGAGATCTCCAATACGACACCGCTGCCCGCCCGGGTCTACGCCAACGAGGGCATCTGCCAGTTCCTCTTCCTCAAGGGCGATGGCCCGCCGGAGATCTCCTATGCCGACCGCGCCGGCAAGTATCAGGGCCAGCGCGGCGTAACCTTGCCGCGACTCTGACCGGAGAGGGTTGCCGGCGCGGGCCGGCTCACCCGGCGCTCTACAGGGCTTTGCACTAGCGCATTCGATCCCACATGAAGGGGCGGTCCGGGCGCAGGGCCACCTGGAATGCACAAGCTCGAGGGCATGCGAGGATGATCGAGGTCGAGGAACGGGAAGGCGTGCGCCTGCGGGCGGAGGACGTCGAGGATCTGGCCGTCATGGCCGCACTCCTGCAGGACGGGCGCGTGGCGCTGCGCGAGATGGCTTACGACCCGGAGGAGCGGCGGTTCATCGCCGCCTTCATCCGCTACCGGCGCGAGCTGCAGGACGATCCGACCAGTTGCGCCGGGCTCACCGAGATCGGCGTGGCGTTGCGCTTCGATTGCATCGCCCAGGTCAAGCACCGCAATCTCGATCCGGATGACCTCGAGCGCCAGCTCACCCTCCTGACCATTGCGACGGAGCCGGGCGAGCGGCAGCTCTTCCACATCGATCTCGTCTTCGAGGGCGGACCCGAGATCCAGCTCAGGACTGACTGCATCGATGTGCTGCTGGAGGACTTCGGGAAGCCACGTCCTTGCCGGGTCAGTCCCTGCGATCACTTCGCCAACGAGTTCGGGCTTGGCGCCAAGGCCTGAGCGGACGCGCGGCTGGTGAGCGGGTCAAAGGTCTCCGGTTCCGCGGCCAGCGGGGACGCGGCTCCCGAGGCCGAACGCCTTGCCGCGATCGAGCTCGACGAGCGGAGCATCGCCCGCTGGAGCCCCGAGATCGAGCATGAGCGCAATGTCGCGATCTTCGACCTGCTCGAGGAGAATCGCTTCTCGCTGGTCGAGGCGGCGTGCGGCCCCTATCGGCTCAACCTATCGCTGCGTGACGCGACATTGGTGCTGGCGGTCACCAACGCGCGGGGTGAGTTGATCGAGATCGCACTCTCGGCCCGTCCCCTGCGGCGCGTGGTCAAGGACTACTTCCTGATCTGCGAGAGCTATTTCGGCGCCATTCGCGGGGCCTCGCCCGGCCGCATCGAGGCGATCGACATGGCCCGGCGCGGCCTGCACAACGAAGGTGCGGAGCTGCTGCGTGAGGCGCTCGGCGAGCGGATCACGGTTGACAGCAACACCGCACGCCGTCTCTTCACGCTGGTCTGTGTCCTGCATCTGCGCGGCTGATGAGCGAGCTACCGGGTGCCGTCCTCTTTGCGTGCTCGCACAACCAGATTCGCTCGCCGATGGCGGAAGCGCTGCTCAAGTACCTGCACGGGCGCCGGATCTTCGTCCAGAGTGCTGGGGTGCGGGCAGGCGACGCGGTCGACGGCTTCGCCGTCGCGGTGCTCGACGAGCTCGGGCTCGACCTCAAGGGCCACCGGCCGCGCAGCTTCGACCAGCTCGACGACGACTACTTCGATCTCGTGATCTCGCTCTCGCCTGAGGCGCAGCACAGGGCGGTGGAGCTGACGCGCACCAGCTCCTGCGAGCTCGAGTTCTGGCACATGCCTGACCCGAGCCTCGTCGACGGCACGCGCGAGCAGCGGCTCGATGCCTATCGCGAATTGCGCTCGATGTTGCTCGAACGGCTGCGCCAGCGGTTTCCGGTGGCGGGCGGGCCGGGGCTCTGAGCCGGGACCGGCCGTCCTTGACCACAGCGCTCCCTGCGCCCATGAACGGCGCCGGCCACCGACCGATTGGCACCCCGACGACCTTCCCTTCCCGTTCCTTCAGCAGGAGTCCGATGCACATCCCGCTGGCCCAGCCCACATCGCAGACGAGTACTGCCGCTTGAGCAGGCTCGGGCTGGTGCTCGCCTCGTCGTCACCGCGTCGCCTCGAGCTCCTGCGCCAGGTCGGCATCGAGCCAGACCGGGTGATGGATCCCGCGATCAACGAGGGTGAGCGCCCGCGCGAGCTACCGCGCCAGCATGCCCTTCGCCTTGCCGTCGAGAAGGCCACGGCCGTGGCCGACCGGCTCGACGGTCCCGCCTTCGTCCTCGCTGCCGACACCGTGGTCGCCTGCGGCCGGCGCATTCTGCCGAAGGTCTCGGACGAGGCGACCGCCCGACGCTGCCTCGAGCTCTTAAGCGGCCGCCGCCACCGGGTGCATGGCGGGGTCGCCGTCCGCACCCCCGACGGGCGGCTGGTCAGCCGTCTCGTGACGACCCAGGTACGCTTCAGGCGGCTGGCGGAGGCCGAGATCCTGGCCTATCTCGCCTCGGCCGAGTGGCAAGGCAAAGCCGGCGGCTATGCGATCCAGGGCCGCGCCGCGCGGTTCGTGCCGTGGATCAATGGCTCCTATGCGAACGTGGTGGGCCTGCCGCTGGTCGAGACGCTGGCTCTCCTCGAGGGGCTCGGGTGGCAGGCGCCATGACGGTGGAGCTGATCCTCGACCGGCTGGGGGACGCCGTGGCGCTGGCAGTGGTCGAGAACGACCTGCTCGTCGACCTCTGGGCCCAGGGCGGCGGGCCGGAGGCGGTCGAGGACCGGCTCTTCCTCGCCCGCGTGATCGGCCTCGAGCCGGCTGTCGACGGCGCTTTCCTCGACCATGGCGCCGGCCGGCCCGGTTTCCTCGCGGGCAAGGATGCGCGCCATCGCCGGGGGCTCGCCAAGGGCGCTGCGATCGGCCGCACGGTCGAAGTCGGCGAATGGCTGGTCGTCCAGGGCATGCGGGCCGCCGAGGGCGACAAGGGAGCACGGCTCACCACCGACATCCGCCTCGCCGCGGCGGGGCTCGTTTACCGGCCGCATGGCAGCGACATCCAGCTCGGCCGGGGCATTGCCGCCCGCGACCGCGAGGCCATGGCGCTCAGGGGTGCCGGGCTGCTCGACAAGGCGAAGCTGCCGGGCGGGCTGGTGCTCCGCCGGCTCGCCATCGAGGCGGACGATGCGGCGCTTGCCCAGGATCTCGGCCGGCTCGGCGCCCTCTGGGCGAAGCTAGACCGGCTTGCCAGCACGGCGGAGCGACGGTCGGGCCCGCTCGATGCCGGCCCGAGCGCGCTCGCCCGGCTCCTCTGGCGGGCGCTCGACCTCGCACCCGTCTCGCTTACAGTCGCCGATGACGCCCTGAAGGCTGAAGCGCGACGGCTGGTGCAGGCCCTGCCCGAGGCCGTCCGGCCCGAGCTCGAGCTGCTCGATTCAGGCACCTCCGCCTTTGCCCTGACCGGCGTCGACGAGGCGATCGCCGAGGCGCTTTCGGGCGAGGTGCCGCTCGATGGCGGCGGGCGCCTCCTGATCCAGGAGACGGCGGCCTGCGTCGCCATCGATGTCGACGGCGGCGGGCGGCCGGCGCTCGACGTCAATCTTGCGGCGGCGGCGGAAATCGGTCGGCTGGCGCGGCTGCGCAATCTCGGTGGCACGCTGATCGTCGATTTCGTCGATCTCGCCGGCAAGGCGCAGCGCCAACGGCTCGACGACGCGGTACGCCGGGCCTTCCGCGGCGATCCTTTGCCGGTCCAGACCTTCCCCATGTCGCCGCTGGGCATCGTCCAGATCAGCCGTGCCCGTCGCGGTGCCAGCCCGCTCGGGGCGGCGAGCCGGATCTGTCCGGCCTGTGGCGGCAGTGGCCGCACGGCGGCGGGCCCATGAGTATGGCACCTCCGCCCGACCGGCCGGCGCGCGAGCGGCGCCAGCGCCGCTGCCCGCTCTGCGGTGCGCCGATGGAGCCGCGCTATCGCCCCTTCTGCTCGGCCCGCTGCCGCGACATCGATCTCGGCCGGTGGTTCTCCGGCGCCTATGCGGTGCCGGCGGTCGAAGGCGACGACGAGACGGACGAGGGCGGGGAGTTCGGCGGCCGCGACGGTTGAGCGCCCCGCGGAGGGCGGAACGTGCTCAGGGATCCGGGCTCTTCGCCTCGAACGAGTTGGCGATCGCGGTGAAGTGGCGGAGCCGCTGTTCGTTGAACGTGCGGATGTTGAAGGCAAAGCGCGCCTCGTACCGGGCGACGAGCGAGACGCGCATGAAAAGGAGGAAGGGCTCGATGCCGAAGCGGCAGTCGATCTCCTCTTCGGTCGCCGCCCCGCCACAGGCGGAGAGCGGCAGCCGGCTCAGCTCCTCGAGGCCGTCGACCAGCATGGCGATGCCGTTCTTGACCATCTCGCTGCCGAAGGGGCTGTCGGGATCGCCGCCGACCTCGTCGAGGGCAGCCGAGAGGGCGCCCACATCGACGACCATCTGCCGCTCGAGCCAAGCCTCGGGCTCACTCCAGGCGAGCCTGTCGACCTCGGGATCGAGCTCGCGGAGCGTCAGCCGGCTGAGCGCCCGGAAGGTTCCGCCTTCGGGCTCGACCACCAGGATCTCGCCCTGGCCGGTGCGGTCGGTGCGGCAGACGAGGCCGAGCTCGTCGGGGACGGTCAGCGGCGCGCACCCGTCCGCGTCGGCACCGACGGCGCCCGGCCCGGTGCCCCAGAAGGCAAGACCGAAGGACGCCAACAGTGCGGTCAGGCGGCGGCGCACTGCTGCCATTTCTCGGAGAACAGCACCGTGCTCACGGCGACCACGCGACCGAGCCGCTTGGCCAGGAGCGCTGCAGCGGCGTGGTCGAGACCCCGCATCTGCAGGTCGACCACGAGTTCATCGCCGCTATCGCCGCAACGTGTGGCATGGCACTGGTCGGGGACGAAGCCGTGAAGCGCGAAGACCTCGAGCACGCGGGGCAGCACGCCGGGCTCGGCGTCCGACTGGACGGAGAAACAGAACGTGGACATGACGGCGACTTTCGACAGGTGATGGCACGAAATAGGTCGAAGACCCGGCCTCAGCTCGAGACCGGGCGCCTAATTCGAATCACCTGGCGGATGCTCATCATGAACTTCGGTTAGCGCCGGCCGGCGGACGCGTCAAGTCGGGCGCGGCGCCAAAAGTGTCCGCGCTCACTCGGGTACTGTACCATTGGTGAGCTGCCGGAGATAGGCGCGGCCAGTCTGCGACACCCGAAAGCGGCCGCGGGCCACGGCGAAGACGCGCCTTGCCGTAAGCGACTGGCGCACGCATTGTGACGGGTTGCCGATCTTGATGCCGTGCTCGGCGAGCCGCTTGTTGGCATCGCCCGTGGCGAAGCTGTCGTCGCCCGAGAGTTGCTGCAGGTAGTAGCCGGCCGCCAGCATGCGATCGACCTCTGTGGCGCTTGCCGGAAGATGGTGGAGGAACTCGCCGAACGGGCCGAGCTCGGTCTTCGCCCTGGCGGCGGGCGGGATGGCCAGCACTTGGTCGGCCGCGGGCGGCGCTGCCGGCTCCCTGGGCAGCCGGTCGAGCAGGGCCTCGAGTTGCGGGCGGAAGCTCTCGACGAAGCTCTCGCTGCCCTCGACCTCGATCTCCGCCTGAGCCAGATTGATCCGCACCCGCGTCCGCTCGCCCAAGGCCGGCATCCTCTTTGGAACTTCCAGCCTTCCTACGCCATTAACCGTGCCCCCGCAAGTTGAGCGAGGCTCAGTCGGTATCAGTCCATGGTGTGGGCCTCGAGCACCGTGCGAATGCCGGGCGGGATGGGCGTCGGTCGCTGGGTCAGGCGGTCGACGAAGACATGGACGAAATGCCCGTCGGCGGCAGCGGTGGTCTCGTCGTTCCTGAAGATGCCGATCCGGTAGCGGACCGAGGAGGTACCGAGCCGCGCCACACCCACGCCGGCATGGACGATGTCCGGAAAGCCGACCGAGCTGTGGAACCGGCAACCATTCTCGACGGCGAGGCCGATGACCGGGCCGGCATCCGGATCCAGCCCTCCCTGGCCGACCAGGAGCTGGGCGATCGCCGTGTCGAAATAGCTGTAATAGATCACGTTGTTGGCGTGGCCGTAGACATCGTTGTCGGCCCAACGGGTGGTGATGGTGGCAAAGAAGGGAAAGGCGGCGCGGTTCGAGGGCGGCGGCCGGTCGTGGCTCGACATGGGGTTCAGCTCTTCTGGTAACGACGCTCGATGAGGGTGAAGAGGGCGCGGAGTGCCGTGGCGTCGCCGCCCTTGGTCCGGCCCGGGCGGGCATCCTCGTTCCAGGCGAAGATGTCGAGATGCGCCCAGGATGTGGTCGGCTCGACGAAACGCTGGAGGAAGAGGGCGGCGGTGATCGCCCCGGCATAGGGCTTGCTGCCGGTGCTCGAGAGATCGGCGACGGGGCTCTTCAAGAGATCGCGGTAGCCCGGGTGCAGCGGCAGGCGCCAGAGCGGCTCGGCCACGTCGATGCCGGCCTGAAGCAGCTCGGCGGCGAGGCGCTCGTCGGGGGTGAAGAGGGCTGGCAGATCCGTGCCGACGGCGACGCGCGCGGCCCCGGTCAGTGTTGCCGCATCGAGCAGGAGAGCCGGCTGCTCGCGGTCCGCCTCGGCGAGCGCGTCGGCGAGGATGAGCCGCCCCTCGGCGTCGGTGTTGCCGACCTCGACCGTGAGCCCCTTCCTGGTCGAGAGCACGTCGCCCGGGCGGAACGCGGAGGCGCCGATGCTGTTCTCGACCGCCGGAACGAGCAGGCGCAGGCGCACGTCGAGGCCGGCCGCCATGATCATGCGGGCGAGGCCGGTCATCACCGCGGCACCGCCCATGTCCTTCTTCATCAGCCGCATGCCCGCGGCGGGTTTGATGTCGAGCCCGCCCGAATCGAAGCAGACTCCCTTGCCGACGAGCGTGAGCTTTGGCGCGTCCAACGAACCCCAGATGAGATCGACGAGCCGGGGCGGGCGGCTGCTGGCCCGGCCGACGGCATGGATCATGGGATAGTTGGCGGCGAGCAGTTCATCGCCCGCGATGCTGGTGCAGGTGGCGCCGAATTCCCGGGCGACCTCCCGGATCGCCGTCTCGAGCTCGGCGGGGCCGAGATCGTTGGCCGGGGTGTTGACGAGGTCGCGGGCGAGAAAGACGGAGAGTGCGAGCTGGCTGGCCCGTTCCGCGGTCGCCGTATCGTTCGTGGCGAGGCGAGCGGTGCCATTGCCGCCGTTCCCGGCCTCCGCGCTGACGTAGCGGTCGAAACGGTAGCCGGCGAGCGCCCAGCCATGGTGCAGGTCGAAGGGGGCGAGCAGGCCCTCGGGATCGTCGATGCGCCAAGGCCGCTCGCGTGCCGGCAGGGTCGCCGCCATGGCCGCGGCATCGGCGGCACCGCCCGGCCCGTCGATGAGGAAGATCGCTTCGGCAATGCCGCCCTCGCCATCGGGCAGGAGCGCGAGACGATGGCGTTTCGGGCGAAAGCCCGTGGCCTCTAGCCAGGCTCGGGTGGCCTCCGAGGTACCGTCCCGCCAGGCGACGTAGTCGGCGGCGGCGATGAGCCGGACGGGCGTGGCGTCGGCGCCGGCTCTGGGGGCGAAGCAGGCGAGCATGGTGGGTCTCCGGCTGGCTGGGCTGGACGCTCAGGCGATGCGGGCGAGGGCGGCCCTGAGCCTGGCGCTCGTGGCCTCGGTTTCGGCCAGGCGCTCGCGCTGCTCCTCGACGATTTCCGCGGGTGCCCGGGCGAGGAAGGCCTCGTTGGCGAGCTTGCCCTCGAGCTTTTTCGCTTCGCCCTGGAGCTTCTCCACCTCGCGGGCGAGCCGCTGGCGCTCGACCTCGAGATCGATCACCTCGCCGACCGGCAGCACATAGGTTGCCTCGTCGACGACGAGCTGCAGGCTCTTCGCGGCGGCACCGCTGGCCTGCGGCTCGACCGCGGCGAGCCGGGCGAGGCGGCGCAACGCCTCGCCATGGGTGGCGAGCCGCTCCAGCGTCTGGGGCCCGGCACCCTGGACCCTGAGCTGCAGCTTCGCACCCGCCGGCACGTTGACCTCGTTGCGCGCGGCGCGGATGGCACCGACCAGCCGAATCAGCCAGTCGATCTCCGCCCCGGCGGCCGGATCGACCGACCCCGCAGTCTCGCCGCCGGGCCACTCGGCGCCGATCAGCATGCCGCCGGGTGCACCGAAGAGGTCCCGCCAGAGCGCTTCGGTGACGAACGGGGCGAAGGGATGGAGGAGATGGAGGATGCGCGCCAGGGCCCAGCCGAGCGTCGCCTGCGTCTCGGCCCTGGCCGCCTCGTCCTCGCCGAGCAGCAGGGGCTTCGCCAGCTCGATGTACCAGTCGCAGAAATCGTTCCAGACGAAGTGGTAGAGGCCGAGCGTCGCGTCGTTGAAGCGGTAGGCGTCGACCGCCGCGGTGGTGGCCTCGGTCACCCTGGCGACGGCGCCCACGATCCAGCGGTTGAGCGTCAGCGTCGTCGAGTCGGGACGGAAATCGGTCCGCAGGACCGCACCGTTGAGCTCGGCGAAGCGGGCGGCGTTCCAGAGCTTGGTGACGAAATTGCGGTAGCCCTCGACGCGCGACGCCCCGAAGCGGATGTCGCGGCCGTGCGCCGTGCTGGCGAGCAGCGAGAGGCGCAGCGCATCGGCGCCATAGCTGTCGACGAGGCCCAGGGGATCGACCACGTTGCCCTTGGTCTTCGACATCTTCTGGCCCTTCTCGTCACGGACGAGGCCATGGATGTGGACCGCCTCGAAGGGCACCTCGCCCATGAAGTGCAGGCCCTGCATCATCATCCGGGCGACCCAGAAGAAGATGATGTCGAAGCCGGTGACGAGCACCGTGCCCGGGTAGAAACGGGCGAGATCGGGCGTCTCCTCCGGCCAGCCGAGGGTCGAGAAGGGCCAGAGGCCGGACGAGAACCAGGTGTCGAGCACGTCCGGATCACGGGCGAGCTCGACCTTTTGGCCATAATGCCGTTCCGCCGCCGCCTCGGCCTCGGCCTCGGTCTCCGCCACGATGATGTGGCCGTCCGGACCGTACCAGGCGGGGATCCGGTGGCCCCACCAGAGCTGGCGGCTGATGCACCAGGGCTGGATGTTGCGCATCCACTCGAAATACGTGCTCTGCCACTGGGCGGGGACGAAGACCGTCCGGCCGGTCTCGACCGCCTCGATGGCAGGCTTCGCCAGGGTGGCGGCGTCGCAGTACCACTGGTCGGTCAAGTAGGGCTCGAGCGGTGTGCCCGAGCGATCACCGTGCGGCACGGTATGGCGGTGCTTCTCGACTGTCGCCAGCCGGCCCTGCGCCTCCATATCGGCGACGACGCGCTTGCGCGCTTCGAAGCGGTCGAGGCCGCGATAGGCTTCGGGGGCCGTGTCGTTGATCCGGCCGGTGGCATCCAGGATGGCGATCGTCTCGAGCCCGTGGCGGCGGCCGACCTCGAAATCGTTGAAGTCGTGCGCCGGCGTGATCTTCACGGCGCCCGTGCCCTTCTCGGGGTCCGAGTAGCTATCGGCGACGATCGGGATGCGACGGCCGACCAGGGGGAGGACGACGTGCCGGCCGATCAGGTCCCGGTAGCGCTCGTCCTCCGGGTGGACGGCGACGCCGGTGTCGCCGAGCATGGTCTCGGGCCGCGTGGTCGCGACGGTGATGACGCGGCCGTCCTCGCCCTCCAGCGGGTAGTCCAGATGCCAGAGATGGCCGTCCACCTCGACCGGCTGGGTCTCGAGGTCGGAGACGGCGGTCTGCAGCTGGACGTCCCAGTTGACCAGCCGCTTGTCCTTGTAGATCAGCCCTTCCTTGAAGAGTTGGACGAAGGCGCGGGTGACGGCTCGCGACAACGTATCGTCCATGGTGAACCGCTCGCGGCTCCAGTCGGGCGAGGCGCCGAGCCGCTTGAGCTGGCCGATGATGTTGCCATGGCTCGCCTCCTTCCACGACCAGCACTCGGCGAGGAAGGCATCCCGGCCGATGCTGCGCCGATCCCTGCCTTCCGCCGCGAGCTTGCGCTCGACCATCATCTGGGTGGCGATGCCCGCATGGTCGGTGCCCGGCTGCCAGAGCGTCGGCCGGCCGCGCATTCGGTGGTAGCGGGTCAGCGCATCCTGGATGGTCTGGTCGAGTGCATGGCCGATATGCAGGCTGCCGGTGACGTTGGGCGGCGGCATCATCACGACAAAGGGCTTGCCGCCGTCGTCCCTGCCACCGGCCGTCTCGGAGTCACGTGGCGCGAAGGCGCCGGTCTCTTCCCAGGCGGCGTAGATGCGCGGCTCGGCAGCGGCCGCGTCGAAGCTCTTGTCCAGCATGGCTGGAGCCCACCTTTCCCGTCTCGGCCCCGATTGCGGCCACGGCCGGCCCGAAGGGCCGGCGGGGCGCACGAATGGTGCGCCGCCAGGGCCGATGGAGGTGGGGTTTAGTGGAACTCGTCTGGCGCGACAAGGCGGCAGGGTGGCGCGCCCGGGTAAACGAGCTGCCCGAGCGCCGCGGGTCGCCGGTCTCGCTCCCGCCCGCCCGGCGCCGGGCCGCAGCGGGGCTCACATGAGCTCGGCGCGCCGGGCCAGCTTCTTGACTTCCTGCTCCACCACGCGCTCGACGACGCCTTCGAGATTCTGGTCCAGCCAGTCCTTGAGCATGGGCTTCAGGAGGTCGGTGAGGAAGGCTTCAACGGTCTTGTCGCCAAAGCCGCGGGATGGCTGCTCGCTGCTCGCCGCTGCCTTGGCGAGGCGGGCGAAGGCGTTCGTGCTGGCCGAGGCGGTGGGCGCCGAGACGAGGCCTTCCTCGATGCGTCGCGGGGCCGCGGCGGGAGGCTTCGGCGGTGCGGCGGCGGGCGTGGGCTCGTCGTCGTCGTCCTCCTCGAGCTCGAGGTCGAGCTCGCTGGCGTCGGCCCCGAGCGCCGGCGGCGTGGCGGGCTTCGCCTCGCCAGCGTCGACGACCTGGGTGAGATCCAGGACATCCTCCTCGGCGTGGCTCTGGGTCGGCTTCGCCGCCTTCGCTTTGGCCGGATCGGCCCCCGGCTTCGCGCCGCCGCCTTCCTCGTCCTGGTCGTCGGCGATGATCCGTCGGATCGAGGAGAGGATCTCCTCCATCGACGGCTCCTGGTCGTTCTTGTCGGTGCTCATGCCATTCAACTCGATCTGCTGCCGTTGTCGCCGTCGCTGACACGCCCGCCCTTATGCGGGGCAAATGGTGAATTTTGCCTGAACCCTAGGACCCTTTCCCGGACAGGCTCCTAGCCGCCTTCTGGCATCGCCTCCGTGTCCATCGTTTCGCCTTCCGCATCTGCATCGTCCGCCACTGCCCCATCCTGATCGTCGTCGGTCTCCGGCCCCGGCGGGTCGTCCGCGGCACTGTCGCCGGTGCCGAACCAGGCGCTGCGCACCTCCTGGTAGTAGGCATCCGGGTCGTAGGGAACGGCGTCGAGGTCGAGCGCCATGGCGGTGAGCTCGCCCATGCCGGCCTTGAGCCGATAGGCAGCGACGATGCTGTCGCGCGCCGCCGCTGCTGCCGCCACCTCGGCGTCGAACAGCTCTTGCTCGGCGTCGAGCACGTCCAGGACGGTCCGGGCACCCACCAGCGATTCCTGCCGCACGCCGTCCAGCGCAAGCGCCGCCGACTCGACCTGGCGGGCGAGCGACCGGCCGCGGGCGCGGGCCGTCTGCAGATCCTGCCAGGCCGCCTGGATGTCCTCGCGAACGTCACGACGAGCGCTTTCGAGCGTGTAGCGCCCCTCTGTCAACAGCTGCCGCGTCTGGCGTATACGTCCGTACTCACCGCCGCCCTGATAGAGCGGAATCGAGAGGACGGCGCCAATCGAGACGTCGCTCTGCCAGTCGTAGCGACCGCTCGGCTCGTCGACATAGCTGGCCTCGCCCCGCAGCTTCAGGCGCGGCTTGAGCGCCGAAAGCGCCACGTCCACCTCGCGGCGCGCCACGCCGACGCCGAAGTCGGCGGCGCGCACGTTCGGGTTGTCCGCGATCCGCTCCAGGGCGGCCTGCTCGTCCGGGGGAAGATCGGCCGGCATGACCGGCTCGACCAGCGTCCCGGGCGGATCACCAATGACCTTGCGATAGGCGGCGCCGGCCGTTTCCAGCTCGCCGGCGGCGGCTTCCCGGTCGGCGATGCCCCGGGCATAGCGGGCCTCGGCCTGGGCGACATCCGTCTGGGTCAGCTCGCCGAAGCGGTAGCGGCGCTGCACCGCCTCGAGCTGGCGGCCGAGCCGGGTCTCGTTGCCGAGCGCCAGCTCCAGCACGCGCTGGGCCTGGAGCACTGCAGTGAAAGCCTCGATCGCGGCCAGCAGGACCGCCTGCTCGACCGCCTCGAGCCTTGCCCGTTCGGCCTCGACGAGAGTCTCGGCCCGGCCGATCCGGGCGCTCGCCTCGCCACCGGTATAGAGCGGCTGCTCGATGCCGAGCGCCTGGCGAAAGCTCGAGGTGGAGCGGCTGCCGCGGTTCGATTCCTGCAGGCCGACCGATGCCCCGGTGGTCGCGGCGATCTGCGGCCGCCGACTGGCCCGGGCAATCGGCACGCCCTCGTCGGCAGCGCGCAGCCGGGCACGGGCGGCGACGAGCGTGGGGTTCTCGAGATAGGCCTTGCTCAGCGCCGTCGGCAGGGTGACGGCCGCCGAGACGCTGGCGGGAGTGAGGGCCAGCAGCAGGGCGATCAACCGGGCACGGGTCACACGACTGGGACGCATGCCCGATCGCTAGCACGGTTTAACCGGTTTCGCTAGAACGAATGGTCTTGTTCAACCATTCGGATCATAATTCATCTGTCAGAACTCGAAGGATTCCGCCGGCTGCAATCCTGCCACGGGCGGCAGCCAGGCGTCGAAGGGTGCCGTGGTGCCATGCGCGTCGCCGACCCGGGTGAGCAGCGTGAGCTTGCCGAAGCGACCCTTCTGCACCACGCCGACCATGCGGCCCCGATCTTCGAGCTGTGCGACCAAGGCTGCGGGCAGGGCCGGCACCGAGCCGGCGAGAAGAATGAGATTGAACGGCGCCTGGGCCGGCAGGCCGTCGGCTGCCCGGCCCGGCTGGACGACCACGTTGTTGCAGTCGAGTTCGTCGAGCACGGCCTCGATTGCCGCCGCGGCCTCGGCATCGGGGGCGAGCAGGAAGACCGTGGCCACCAGCTTCGAGAGGACCGCCGCCGCATAGCCGGTATCGCAACCGACGACGAGCGCCACCTCGTCGGGGCGGGGACGGCTCACCTGCAGCATCCGCCCGAGGACCAGAGGCTCGATCAGGTGCCGCCCATTGCCGAGGTCGAGATCCTCGTCATGGTACGCGACGGCCCGCAGGCGCTTGGGCAGGAAGCTCTCGCGCGCCACCCCGAGGAAGGCATCGAGGATTCGCCCGTCGTCGACATTGGACGGGCGAAGCTGGTTCTCGACCATGTTGGCGCGGGCGGCAGCGGGATCGATCATTGGTGACTGGTCTCTTCTGGCAACGGCCATCACCGGGCTCGGCGATGTCGGCCCTTGCGGCATCGGCGACGGCCCGTGGCGGCTCGAAGGGTTCTAGCCGGCCGGCCGCGGCAGGGCAATCGTGCCCGACGCTGCCCTTTCGTTCATTCGCAGACGGGTGTCGGATACCCGGCTTCCCTAAAATAGCGCAGCGCTCCCGGATGATAGGGAGCTCCGGCGCAGGGCCGCAGCAGATCCTCGACCGTTAGATCAACGAAGGCGAGTTGCAGCCGGTGAAGTGCCTCGAGGTTCTCGAAGACGGTTTTGGTCAGCCGGTAGGCCACCTCTTCCGGCAGCCGCGCATCGGCGATGACGATCGCCGGCACACCGAAGGTGGAGACGTCGTAATCGATTTGCGGGTACAGGCCCGCGTCGATCTCGGTCAGGTGGTACTCGGGAAACTTCTCGGTGAAAGCATTCATGACCTCGCTGCGACCGGGCAACAGGCGGGCGCCGCAAGTCGCCATTGCTTCCTGCAGGACCCCATTGGGATGGGCCGCGATGAAGGCGAAGGCGTCGATCTCGCCGTTGCAGAGCTGCTGCGGATTGAGCGCGCTCGTCGTGCTCGAGACGGGGTGAAAATCGTCTAGACTGTGACCGACGTCATCGAGAAAGCGCACGGCTGTGGCCAAGCTGCCCGAGCCGGGCGGGCCGAAATCCACGGACCTTCCCAGCATGTCGTCGAGCGATTCGATGCCGCTGTTCGGCGCGATGACAATGGTCAGCTTCTCGAGCACCGTCGAGAACAGGACACGGAGGTTGGGATTGGGACCGTCCCTCGTAAACGACTCGGTGCCGGCTACCGCCAGCGGCACGAGATCCGCCTGGGCGATGCCGAGATCGGCAGCGCCGGCGCGCACCAGCCGCAAGTTGCTCACGGAACCTTGGCTGGACGCCACGTCGCAGCGCTTCAGGCGCTCTGCCAGATCCGGCCAGAGCAGGCGGCAGAACGAGCTGGAGAGCGCGAAGTAGAGGCCGGTGACACCGCCGGCCGAAAAACGCAGCGGGCCTGTGTCGTCCTGGGCGCGCGGTGCCATGGGGGCGACCACGAGGGCCAGCGCCAGTCCGCTGGCCAGCAGCATCGAGCGACAGGCCCTGCTCATCGTTGGATCTCGAATTCGCGTTGCGTACGGTAGAGGAAGCGCACCAGTTCGTAATCGAAAGCCGAGCCCGTGCTGAAATAGCGGAAGGGCTGCGAATAGCGGGCATTGACGATGAAGAGCGCCAGCACGGCTGGATTGACGAAGACCGCATCGTTGATCTCGCGCCCCGGCGGCACGTAAACATTGGCGGCGTAGTCAACGGCGAGCCCGGTGGCGTCGCGCGCACCGGAGGGGCCTAACACCGGCAGCACGAGGTATGGTCCGGCCGGCACGCCCCACCAGCCGAGCGTTTGGCCGAAATCCTCGCGTCGCTCGGTGACGCCGAGCTTGGTCGCGACATCGAAGAAGCCGAGCACGCCGACCGTCGAGTTGACGGCGAAGCGGATCACCGCACGGCTCGCGATCTCCGGGCGGGCCTGCAGAAGGCCGTTATTGGCGTTGGTGACCTCGAGCAGGTTGTTGAAGAAGTTGGAGACACCGGTTCGCAGGAACTCCGGCACGACGTAGCGGTAGGCGTTGACGATCGGCAGCAGGACGTACGAGTCGAGTTCGAAGTTGAAGCGATAGATGGCACGATTCAGCGGCTCCAGGGGGTCGGGCACGCTCGTCAGCAGCGGCTCTTCCTCGACCGCCTCCGCTGGTTCCACCGGATCGAGGGCTGTCTGCCCGCTGGCACTGCGGCTCGCCGCCGTCTGACCGATCTGCTCCGCCGGCCCGGAGCTGCAGGCGCTCAGGGCGAGCAGCAGGAGGGCGCCCGCCAGCGCCCGGCCAGGCCTCACTGGCCGAGCTCCGCCGCGCGAAAATAGTCCTGGATGCGGGCCGCGACGTCGCGTTGGCGGTAATTGCCGCAGTGCCCGCCGATCGGATAGATCACGAGACGATCGTCGAACACCCGCTCGAGGAAGGCGAAGTCCTGCGGCCGCAGGATCAGGTCGTCGGCGTTGGTGATGACGCCGACATTGCTGGCGCTGGCGAGATAGCGCTCGATCGCGGCGAGATCGGCGTCGGCGATCATCTGCTCCGCTGTGAGGCCCGGCACCGCGGCGGCGAAGTACGG
This sequence comes from Geminicoccaceae bacterium, assembly GCA_020638495.1. Taxonomy (GTDB): domain Bacteria; phylum Pseudomonadota; class Alphaproteobacteria; order Geminicoccales; family Geminicoccaceae; genus SLRI01. The sequence continues at coordinate 22,987 of JACKIN010000004.1, forward strand.
CGTGTAGATTTCCTCGAAGTAGCGCGTGAAGCTGAACTCCTGCGAGCGCAGGTAGTAGGGTTCCAGCGGCGTGGTCGCGGTCAGGATCGTGCCTTTCGGCACGATCACGCCGGTTTCGGCCAGGACATCGCTGGTGAAAGCCATGGTGTTGGCGGACAGGCGGAAGGCGACGCCGATCAGCTTCTCGATCTCGGTCGCCGAGAGGTCCAGCTCGGTATAGGTGCGGTAGATGAAATCGCCCGAGAAGTCGACCGGCTCGCCGCCCCGGTAGAGGCGCCCGAATGCCGTGAGCACGGTGTTGATGAATTCGCGGACGTTGTTCCGCTCCTCGGGTGTGTCGGTCAGCAACATGCCATCGACCAGGCCGACCGACGCGAAGACCGAAACCGCCGGGTTGAGCAGCAGCACCCGGTTGAAGTTGAATACTTTCTCGCGCGAATCGAGCTCGGCGAGAAAGGCCGAGTAGGTGGCGCCGAGCGAGTAGCCGGTCAGGTTGACGCTGGTGACCTCGATCCGGTCCTCGACCACCGCGTAGGCCGCCTGCATCGCCCGGTAAAGGTCGACGGCGTCGTCCTTGAGACGACCCGGCACGCCGGTGGTCGAGGCGTTGACGGTGAAGTTCGGATGGGTCGGGTTGGGCAGGCCGATGACATGGAAGCCGGCGGCGTAGAGGATGCGCGCCAGCGACTGGTTGATGTCGGCATTGAAGCCACCGCCGGTGCCGGCGATCACGAAGACCAGGGGTGCCGGACCCGGCTGCTCCACCAGGCCGAATTCCATGCCGAAGCGCTGGAAGAAGTAAACCGGTGGAACCGGCCGCTCGACCAGGCCGCGCACCGTGTAGATGTCGACATTCTCGAACCGCACGAGCTCCGGCAGCTCGATCGAGTTGGCGTGCGGCGTCTGCACGACGGTGGCGACCAGCGGGTCGACGAAGGGATAGTCGTAGGCACCCAGCCACTGCACCGCCCGGGCGGTGCCGGAGGTGGCGATGGCCATGGCGACCAGGATGACGAGGTGAAGGGCTCCCTGTCGAAGCATGCGCATGAAATACACCCGGAACCGAACGCTCTCTGTACGCCTTCGCAAATGCCAGCTTGAAGCTTTGCGGCTTGGCGTCTAACAGATCGCTCCTGCGTTGTCATCGTCCGAAGGCGATCGCCAGCGTGGGGCCCGGTGGCAGAGTGGTTATGCAGAGGACTGCAAATCCTTGCACGTCGGTTCGATTCCGGCCCGGGCCTCCAACGCATCCGTCATTATGGCTTGGCACGTCAGGGCCGCGCAGCTATAGAGCGCGGCGTGTTCCCCGGTAGCTCAGTTGGTAGAGCAAGCGGCTGTTAACCGCTGTGTCGCTGGTTCGAGTCCGGCCCGGGGAGCCAACACCGGCCCCTGCCACGCCTGTCCATGCGGGCCCGCCGGGGTCCGCTTCTCCTTAAAGAAGCTTGGCGGTACCGCCGCTTGGTGCGTCTTCGGGCGGCCGGGGCGTGTTGCCGCACGGCCTCCGGCAACGCGGGAGCTCCAATGGTGGGGGGCTCCACTGCTTCTACAACGACGCCTATCGGCAATCGATCGGACCCGCGCGACACCCCGGGTCGCTGGGTCGGCCGGGTCACGAGGTCTGGGAGGAGATCTGGGGAGATTATTGGCCCGCAGATCCGCCATGTGATGTCCGGCGGTGGCGCCACGTGGCACGTCGGCCCGATCCACGACGAGAGGGCAGAGAACGGCGTCGGCGGCATCCTCGTCATCTGCTCGGAAACGACCCACGGTCATGGCCGAGAAGCGGCTGGCGGCGAAGAGCGAGCGCGAGCGTCGGCCGTTCGAGCAGGCACCCGGCTTCATCATCGTCATGAGGGGTCCCGACCACGTCGTCGAGTTCTGGCGAACCTCGTCCAGACCGTGACCGATGCCGGCGTCGAGCTGACGGGCGCCCAGTTCGACGCGTTCTTCTACAACGTCGTCGACGAAGCCGGCGAGCACTACAAGCTCTACCGCTGTCCGGTGCGCCGCGCTCGGCATTCGAGAGATTTCCCCTGCCGCGCAACACGCCGATTTTCGGTTCGCTCGGACGACGTTCCTGTCGATCGCTCTATGGCACGATGGACCCCTATCGGGAATGCCCCCAGGCCACCTGCCCGTCCGCTCCTATCTCGCGGTGCCGGTCGTGTCGCGGACGGGGGAGGTGGATGACGGTCTCTTTTTCGGTCACGCCGAGGTCGGGGTGTTCCGGCCCGGGCACGAGGCGTTGCTGGTCGGTATTCCCCGCCACGCCGCCACGGCGATCGGCAACGCACGCCTCGTGCATGACCTGCAGTGTCTGAACGCCAATCTCGAGCAGCGCGTGGCAGCCGAGGTCGCCGAACGCCTCGAGGCGGAGGAAATGCTCCGGCAATCGCAGAAGCTGGAGGCCCTGGGCCAGCTCACCGGCGGCGTTGCCCACGATTTCGACAACCTCCTGATGGTGATTTCCTCCGGCATCAACATCATCGAACGTACTGATGATCTCGAGCGGCGGGGAATGGTCCTGGGCCGCATGCGCGAATCGATCGAGCGCGGTGCCGAGCTGACGCAGCAGTTGCTCGCCGTCAGTCGCAAGCAGGAGCTGAAGCCCGAGAACATCGCCCTCGCCGAGCTGCTCGCCGGCATGAGCGTGCCGGTGGTCGTCGAGGAGGTGCGCCGGCAACTACCGCAGCGCCATCTGGCATGGCCGTTGTGGGTCCGACCCCATCGGGCGAGATCGGGGCCGCCGCAAGGCGGGCAGTTATCGGGCGTGGCGCGGGCTGTGGCGAGCATGGACCTGATGGCACGAGTGTGGTCGGCAGTGTCGCCATGGCTCGAGCAGCGGTGGCGGTTGGGCACGGGTGGGCATGGTTCGTGGCCAGGTGTGCCGGAACTGGCGGATAACAGTCGGTCTCTGGCATTCGGCAGTGGCCTGCCTCACGACACGAAACATGGCTTGCATGATGCGACCGGAGGGTTGATGGCGGGTTAGGACCAATACGGCTTGCGGGCATGGCGGCTTGACCGGGGTCATGTCCGAAAATAGAACATAGCAAGAACATTTGCCCCGGGACCGTTCATGGCCGACGCCTCGACCCTCGCCGCCCTGCGGGCGCGCATCCGCAGCCTCGATGGTGGCGGGGCGAGGTTCGGCGCGCGCCGGTCGAGTCTCGGCGACGCCGCCATCGACGCGCATCTGCCCTGGGGCGGGCTGCCCCGGGCCGCCTTGCACGAGATCGGTGGCGGCCTCGCCAGTGGCCTGGCGGCGGCCCTGGCCAGCCGCTTCCTGCGCGCTGCCGGGACCCTCGTCTGGTGCGCGGATGCGGCGCTCGCCGCCCGGCAGGGCGCGCTCTACGCCCCCGGGCTCGTCCGCTTCGGCATCGACCCGGCACGGCTGATCCTGGTCCGCTGTCGCCGGGCAACCGAGACCCTCTGGGCAGCGCACGAGGCATTGCGCTCGCCGGCCGTGGCCTGCGTCGTGGCCGAGATCGAAGGGCTCGACCTGCTCGCCGGTCGGCGCCTGCAGCTCGCCGCCGAGGCGGGCGGTGCCGCGGGGCTGCTGCTGCGCTTCGGCCGGGCCGATACCGCCCCCTCGGCCGCGGTGACCCGCTGGCGGGCGGTGCCCTTCCTCGGCGACGATCCCGGTGCCCGCCTCTGGCTGCTCGACTTGTGGCGGGTCAAGGGGGGTGTGCCGGCAAGCTGGGTGGTGGGATGGGATGAGAAGACGCTGTCTTTCGCTGCAGTTCGTGAACCTGCCGATCGACCGGCTGCGCAGCGCCGCCGCGCGGCGGGGTGAGCGGCTGCCCGAGCCCTTGGCACTCCATGCGCCGGGTGCTCGCGGCCAGGTCCTGACCGCGGTCGATGTCGCCGCTGCCGCGGCCGGCCTTGCCCCCGGCCTGCGCCTCGCCGATGCCCGGGCGATCCTGCCCGAGCTGGCGCTGGCCCCGGCAGCACCTCTGGCGGATCGCCGCCTGTTGGAGGGCCTGGCCACCGCCTGCCTCTGCTACACCCCCTCCGTTGCCCTCGACGATGACCCCGGCGGCGAGCCTGACAGCGAGACGGCGGCACTCCTTCTCGACATCACCGGCTCGGCCCATCTCTTCGGTGGCGAGCAAAGGCTGCTCGACCGCATCGCGCGCCGGCTCGACCGGCTGGGCCTCGGCCATCGCCTGGCGGTGGCCGATGGTGCCATGGCGGCCTGGGCCTGGGCGCGTTACGGAGATGGGGGCGTGCTCAGGGGCGAGGCGGCGAAGGAAGCGCTCGCCCGACTGCCGGTCCAGGCGCTGCGTCTCGGGCCGGAAACCACGACCACCCTCGTCCGGCTCGGCCTGCGCCGGGTTGGCCAGCTTCGCACACTGCCGCAGCGCGCCCTCGTGCGGCGCTTCGGCCGGGCGCCGGTGCTCGCCCTCGAGCGGCTGATGGGCGTGACGGAAGCACCCTTCACCCCCTTGCGCGAGCCGCCCCGCCACGCTGCCGGGCTCGCCTGGGTCGAGCCGATCGGCCGGACCGAGGACATCCGGGCCGCCGTGCTCGATCTGCTCGAACGGCTCGGTCGCGAGCTCGAGCGGGCGGTGGCGGGCGCGCGCCGGCTCGAGCTTCTGCTCTTTCGGGTCGATGGCGAGCTGGCCCGGCTGACCGTTCGCACCGGCCGCCCCAGCCGCGACACGGCGCATCTCCTCGAGCTCTTCGAGCTGCAGCTCGACGGGCTCGACATCGGCTTCGGCATCGAGAGCCTGCGGCTCGAGGTGACCGAGGCGGCACCCCTGACCGCACGGCAGGTCGACCTGGCGCAGGACCAGGACGTCGCCGAGCTGGCGCGGCTGGTCGACCAGCTGCAGGCGCGGCTCGGCCCGGCCGCCGTCCGCCGGCTGGTGCCGGCGGCGAGCCACTGGCCGGAGCATGCCCAGAGCGTCGCCGATCCGGTCGGTGCCGAGCCGGGCGCCAGCGATGCCTGGCTCGCCGGACAGCCCCGTCCCCTGCGTCTGCTCGCTCGCCCGGCGTCGATCGAGGCCATGGCCCCGGTGCCCGATGGCCCGCCGCTCCTGCTGCGTCGCCGCGGCCGGAGCGAGCCGGTCCGCTGCGCCAGCGGCCCCGAGCGCCTCGAGCCCGAGTGGTGGCGCACCGACAACCCCGCCCCTCGGCCGCGCGACTACTACCGGGTGACCGATGCCGGGGGAGTGGATCTCTGGCTCTACCGCGAAGGCCGCTACGACGAGGCCGAGCCGCCGACCTGGCACCTGCACGGGACGTTCGGATGAGGCGAGGGCACAGGCGACCAGCCCCTTCAGCCGCGGCGTCCCGCCCTTGACCGCCTATGCCGAGCTGCAGGTGACCAGCAATTTCTGCTTCCTCAGGGGCGCCTCGCATCCGGAGGAGCTGGTGGAGCGCGCGCATGAGCTGGGGCTCGCCGCCCTTGCCGTCACCGATCGCAACAGCTTCGCCGGGCTGGTGCGGGCGCATGTCAAGGCGAAGGAGCTGGGCCTGCGCTTCCTGCCGGGCGTGCGGCTCGACCTCGTGGACGGCCCGTCGCTGCTCGCCTGGCCCATGGACAAGCCGGCCTACAGCCGCCTCTCGCGGCTCCTGACGCTCGGCCGGCGGCGGGCGGCCAAGGGCAGCTGCCTGCTCCACCTCGCCGACGTCATGGCGCATGACGAGGGCCAGGCCCTCGCCATCATCGACCCCGACCAAGCCACGCTCGAAATGCTGGCCGGGCGCTGGCGCGACCGGCTCTACCTCGTCGCCACGCACCGCCTCGACGGCGGTGACCGGGATCGCCTCGCCGGTCTCGCTTCCATGGCCCGGGCGGCGGGCGTGCGCCTGCTCGCCACCAACGACGTGCACTATCATGTGCCAGGGCGGCGCCCGCTCCAGGACGTCGTCACCTGCATCCGCGAGCACTGCACCATCGCCGGGGCGGGTGGCCGGCTCTTCGCCAATGCCGAGCGGCACCTCAAGCCCGCGGCCGAGATGGCCCGGCTCTTCGCCGACTGGCCCGAGGCGCTGGCCAGCGGCCTGGAGATCATGCGGCGCTGCACCTTCTCCATGGACGAGCTGGCCTACGACTACCCGGTCGAGGAGAGCTATGACGGCCGCACCCCGCAGCAGGAGCTCGAGCGCCTGACCTGGGAGGGTGCCGTCGACTGCTATGGCGACCCGGTGCCCGAGAAGGTCCGGCGCATCCTGGCCCACGAGCTGGCGCTGATCGCCGAGCTCGCCTATGCGCCCTATTTCCTCACTGTCCACGAGATCGTCAGCTTCGCCCGCTCGCGCGCCATCCTCTGCCAGGGCAGGGGCTCGGCGGCGAACTCGGCCGTCTGCTTCGTCCTCGGCATCACCGCCGTCGACCCGGCCCGGATCGACCTCCTCTTCGAGCGCTTCATCTCGGCCGAGCGCAACGAGCCGCCCGACATCGACGTCGATTTCGAGCACGAGCGCCGCGAGGAGGTTATCCAGCACATCTACGAGCGCTACGGCCGCGACCACGCGGCGCTGACCGCCACCGTCATCCGCTACCGGGCGAAGAGTGCGATGCGCGAGGTCGGCAAGGTGATGGGGCTCTCGGCCGACGTTCTGGACGCCCTTTCGAAATCGGTCTGGGGGTATGGCCGGGACGGGCTCCGGCTCGATTACGTCAGCGAGGCCGGGCTGGATCCGCAGGACCCCCTGATTCTCAAGACCATGCGGCTCGCCGAGGAGCTGATCGACACGCCCCGGCATCTCTCGCAGCATGTCGGCGGCTTCGTCATCGCGAGAAGCCCGCTCCACGATCTGGTGCCGATCGAGAACGCCGCCATGGCGAACCGCACCGTGATCGAATGGGACAAGGACGACATCGACGCTCTCGGCATGCTCAAGATCGACGTGCTCGCCCTCGGCATGCTGACCTGCATCAGGAAGGCCTTCGATCTCCTGCGCCAGTCCTATGGCATCAGGGTCGACCTCCCGGCCGTGCCGCCGGAGGACCCGGCCGTCTACGAGATGCTGCAGGATGCCGATTCGGTGGGCGTCTTCCAGGTCGAATCGCGAGCGCAGATGTCGATGCTGCCGAGGCTCAGGCCGCGCACCTTCTACGATCTCGTCATCGAGGTGGCGATCGTCCGGCCGGGGCCCATCCAGGGCGACATGGTCCACCCCTATCTCCGCCGGCGCGAGGGCAGGGAGCCGGTCGAGTTCCCTTCGGGGGAGCTCGAGGCGGTCCTGGGCAAGACCATGGGGGTGCCGCTCTTCCAGGAGCAGGCGATGCGGATCGCCATCGTCGCCGCCGGCTTCACGCCATCAGAGGCCGACGGGCTCAGGCGGGCCATGGCGACCTTCAAGCGGCGCGGCCAGCTCGAGCGCTACCGGGCCAAGCTGATCGAGGGCATGACCGCGAAGGGCTACGCCGCCGACTTCGCCGAGCGCTGCTTCAGGCAGATCGAGGGCTTCGGCTATTACGGCTTCCCCGAGAGCCACGCCGCCAGCTTCGCGCTCCTCGTCTACGTCTCGGCCTGGCTCAAGTGCCACTACCCGGACGTCTTCTGTGCTGCCATCCTCAACAGCCAGCCGATGGGCTTCTACGCCCCGGCGCAGCTGGTGCGTGATGCCGTCGACCATGGCGTCGAGATCCGGCCGGTCGACGTCAACCGGAGCTTCTGGGACAGCACGCTCGAGCCGCTGGCCCGCCGGCGGGGGCCCTTGAAGACCGCCGTCCGGCTCGGGTTTCGCCAGATCAAGGGGCTAAGCGAGGCGGCGGCCCTGCGTCTCGTCACCGCCCGGCTCAAGCCCTATAGCAGCCCGGCCGAGCTCAAGCGCCGCGCCGGGCTCGACCACGCCACGCTGACCCGCCTCGCCGAGGCCGACGCCTTCCGCTCCATGGCCATGGACCGCCGCCAGGCGCTCTGGGCGGTGCAGGCGCTGCCGGACGGCGAGCTGCCGCTCTTCGCCGCAGCGGAGGCCGGCGCCGGCTTCCCCGGCTCCAACCTGGCGCCGCTGGAGCATGCCGACGAGCCTTGGTCCGAGCTGCCGGAGATGGGCCTCGGCGAGCATGTCATCGAGGACTACACGAGCCTCCGCCTGTCGCTTAAGGCGCACCCCCTGGCGCTCCTGCGCGACCATCTCCGGCCGCGCCGGCTGGCGACCGCCCGCCAGCTCTGGTCGATCCCGCCCGGCCGCCGCGTCGCCATCGCCGGCCTCGTCATCGTCCGCCAGCGCCCGGGCAGTGCGAAGGGCGTCATCTTCGCCACGCTCGAGGACGAGACGGGCTTCGCCAACATCATCGTCTGGCCCAAGGTCTTCGAGCGCTACCGGGCGATCGTCATGCGCACCCGCCTGCTCGAGGCGAGCGGCCGGCTGCAGCGCGAGGGCCGGGTCATCCACCTCGTCGCCGACCGGCTCACCGACCTCACGCCCGAGCTCCACGTCCTGACCCGCGACAGCATCGATCCGGCGGCCTTCACCGACTCACTCGATCGCGCCATGAGCCCCGCCGACGAGTTCAAGCGGGCGGTGCCGGATCCCCGGGACGCCATGCCCAAGGGGCGGAACTTCCATTGACCGGAGGTCAGGTAACCGCAGGCACGTCCCAGACCTCCCCCGGGCGCAGCGGGCGGAAGCGCTCGGGTGGCAGGCCCTGTGCCGCGCGGGCGGCTTCGAGGGCGCGCAGCGGGGCCTCGATGGGCTCGTCGGTGAGCTGGAACGTGCCCCAGTGGATGCCGGCGGCGTGGGCGGCGCCGCAATCGAGGAGGCCGGCAACGGCCTCCTCCGGGTTCTGGTGCTGCGGCGCCATGAACCAGCGCGGCTCGTAGGCGCCGACCGGCAGGATCGCCGCCCGGAACTGCCCGTGGCGCGCCTCTGCCGAGCGGTAGTTGCGGCCATCGTCGAAGCCCGTGTCGCCCACATGGTAGAGCCGGCCGGCCGGGCCCTCGATGACGAAGGCGGCCCAGAGCGCCATGCGCCGGTCGCCGAGGCCGCGGGCCGACCAGTGGTGGCAGGGCTCGAGGTGAAAAGTCAGCGCGCCATGGCTGAGGCTCTGGTCCCAGTCCCGGGCCTCGACCCGCATCGCCGGCACGGCCGCCTCGATGATCGTGTCGTTGCCGAGCGGAGTCAGCACCAAGGGATCGTGCGCCTGCTGCAGCAGGGCCAGCGTCGCCACGTCGAGATGATCGTAGTGATTGTGGGTGACCAGCACGATGTCGATGGGCGGCAGGTGGTCGAAGGCGACGCCGGGCGTATTGACCCGCTTCGGGCCGATGAAGCGCCAGGGGCTGGCGCGCTCGGACCAGACCGGGTCGGTCAGGATGTTGAGCCCGCCGGTCTGGATCAAGAGCGTCGCGTGGCCGACCATGGTCAGCCGCAGCGCCTCGGACGGCAGGCGTTCTGCCGGGACGGCGGCGGGGAATGGGCTCGGATACGCTGCCGGCCACTCGGCCCGGTCGCCGCCGAGCTTCCATTTGAGGAAGTCGCCGAGCCCCTTGGGGGCGGCGCCACCCGGATTGAAGAAGGTCCGGCCGTCGAAATGGTCGCTGACCGGCCCCCGGTAGTAGGGATTGTCGCTCGAGCCGACCGAGGCGCAGGCGGTCAGGAAGGGCGGCAGGGCGGCGAGCCCGAGGGTCTTCCCGAGTCCTGGAAGGAGCTGGCGTCTTTTCATCGGGCCGCAGATAAGGCATTGCGACTGCCGGTCAAGCCGGCGCCGGCTCGACCGGCCGATGCGCGAATGGTGGAAAAGGCGACGGCCCTGCTCAATCTCTACGACCGACTTATTCTGCCCTGGCTGATCCATCGTGGCATGGCCGACGAGCGTTTTCGACCGTTGCGCGAGGAGCTGGTCGCCGGCACGTTCGGCCGGGTTCTGGAGATCGGCATTGGCTCGGGGCTGAACCTGCCGTTCTATGGGCGCGCGGTCGAGGAAGTCGTCGGTGTCGATCCCTCGGCGGCCCTGCTCGAGCGGGCCGGCCGGCAGAGTCCGTGGCTCGGCTTTCGTCTCCGCCTGCTGCGGCAGAGCGCCGAGCACCTGCCCTTCGACGCCGCCACCTTCGATGGCGCCGTGGTGAGCTGGGCGCTCTGCTCGATCTCCGATCCGCTGGTGGCGCTGGCCGAGGTCCGTCGGGTGCTGAAACCCGGCGGGCGGCTGCACTTCGTCGAGCACGGGCTGGCGGCGGCGCCGGGCACTGCCCGCTGGCAGACGCGGCTGACGCCGCTCTGGCGGCGCTGTGCGGGCGGCTGCCGGCTCGACGGGCGGCCGGACGCCCTCCTGGCCGCAGCCGGTTTCCGGCCCGGCACGCTGGAGACCGGCGATCTCGTCCCAGGCCCGCGGCTCCTTACCTGGCATTATCGGGGCACGGCCGTGGCCTGAGCCGGGAGTCCGACTGCCGCGGTTTTCCTCTTTGCCAAGCCCGAGCCGAGGCGGCATAGTCCGCGGCTTCCGACGGGGAGATAGCATGCGCCAGGTGACCGTCGCCGCCACCCAGATGCCCTGTGGGCCGGACCGCGCGAGCAATCTCGCGGGTGCGGAGAGCCTGGTGCGCCGGGCCGCCGCCGCGGGTGCGCAGATCGTGCTGCTGCAGGAGCTCTTCGAGTCGGTCTATTTCTGCAAGGACCAGTCGCCGGCGCATTTCTCGCTGGCCTATTCGTTCGAGGGCCATCCGCTGCTCGCCCGCATGAGCCGGCTCGCCGCCGAGCTCGGCGTGGTCCTCCCGGTCAGCTTCTTCGAGCGGGCCAATGCCGCCTATTTCAACTCTCTGGCGATGATCGACGCCGACGGCAAGGTGATGGGGGTCTACCGCAAGAGCCACATCCCGGACGGGCCGGGCTACCAGGAGAAATTCTACTTCTCGCCTGGCGACACCGGATTTCGTATCTGGCAGACCAAATTCGGCTGCATCGGCGTCGGCATCTGCTGGGACCAGTGGTTTCCCGAGGCCGCGCGGGCCATGGCCGTGATGGGGGCCGAGCTGCTCTTCTACCCGACCGCGATCGGCAGCGAGCCGCAGGACCCGCGGCTCGACAGTCGCGAGCACTGGCGCCGGGCGATGCAGGGCCATGCGGCGAGCAACTGCATGCCGGTGATCGCCTCGAACCGGATCGGCCGCGAGGTCGGCGAGAGCTGTGCGATCACCTTCTATGGCAGCTCGTTCATCACGGATGCCACGGGCGGGATCACCGCCGAGCTCGGCCAGGAGCCGGGCCTCGTCACCGCCGCCTTCGATCTCGACGAGCTGGCCCGCACCCGCGCCGCCTGGGGCCTCTTCCGCGACCGTCGCCCGGACCTCTATCTGCCCTTGCTCACCCTCGACGGCCGCGACGCCGGCATCTGAGGCTCATTCCTCGAGGAAGCGCTCGAACGCCGCCTTGTAGTCGGGGTGCCAGCGCGAGAGCGGCGGGCGGTTATGGACGATGTCGCCGGCCGCCCAGAGGATCCTCTTCTCGTCGAGCGCGCGGCTGACGTCGTTGTCGGGGCAGAGGATGTAGAAGTCGTTCCTCGCCATGCCGGCCAGGAGCTCGTCGACGACCTGCCCCGGCAGCCAGGCGCCGGCCGGCTTCTCCTTGTGCCGGACCTTCGTGAAGCCGGTGAAGGTGAAGCCCGGGATGAGCAGGTGAGCGGTAACCTTGCAGCCCTCGGTGTTGCGCAGCTCGTGCGCCAGCGCCTCGGTCGCGACCTTCACACCGGCCTTGCTCACATTGTAGGCGGTGTCGCCGGGCGGGCAGGTGATGCCCTGCTTGGAGCCGGTCGAGATGATGGCGCCGGTGGTGCCCTGCGCGATCATGGCCGGGGCGAAGACCTGGATGCCGTTGACCACGCCCCAGAGATTGGTCTGGAGGATCGTCTGCCAGCGCGCCGGATCGCCGAGAAGCTGGCCGCCGCCCTCGCGGCCGGCATTGTTCACGAGCACCGCCACCTCGCCGAAAGCCCCGTACGCCCGGTCCTTCAGCGCCTCGACGGCGGCACGGTCGCCGACATCGGTCGGCACGGCGAGAATGTCGGCCGGCCGGCCGGTCCGTTGCCGCAGGCCCTCGGCAGCGGCGGTCAAGGCCGCGCCATCGACATCCGCCAGCACGAGCTTCATGCCCCGTTCGGCGAACCGCCCGGCGGCTGCCAGCCCGATCCCGCTCGCCGCCCCGGTGACGACGGCGACCCGGCCGGGAGCGATGGCTGGATGGTCGGACATGGCGGTATTCCTCGAGGTTGCTGTGGTGACGAGGGTATGAAGCGGGAGGGGACGAAGGGCAACCGGAGCGGGGCGAAAGGGAGCATGGTGCGCGATCAGGGATCGGCTCCGAAGAAGGACTGCCAATCTGTTATCGCCGTCTCGTCAACAGCGCGAGATCGTTCGCCCATCGGTTTTTCTCGCCATCCGATCGTGTCGGGGCGGTGAAAGAGCTCCTGCCGCTCAGAACGCGATTGCGAGGCCGAGGACCGGTCCGTGCAGGGTCATGTCCCACTCGAACTCGTTGTCGCCGCTGCCCGACGAATAGTCCTGGTAGAGCGCCCGGTAGCCGGCGAGGAGTCTGGCGTTGTCGTCGCCGAAGAGGTCGAAGCTGTAGCCGATCATGCCAGCGGCCTGCCAGGTGAAGTCGGAGCCGACGCCGAACCCGCCGATGTCGCCGAGTGCGGTGACGCTCCACTTCGAGCCGATCTGCCAGATCGTCCGCACACCGACGATCGGATCCACCCAGTCCTGGTCGTCGCTGCCCTGCGGCCCGCCGTTTCGGACATCCAATGTGACGTCCGCGTAGGTGTAGCGGACACCGGCATAGGGATCGACGACCACCTTCGGGGCAAGGGTCCCGGCTTCGGGCAGCACGGTCCAGGGACCCAGACGGTAGAAGCCGCCGAACCCGGCCCAGGAGACCGTGGCTTCGCCCTTGACGTCGAAGCCGTCGACGTTCTGCGTATCGCCGAGATCGGCGTAGATCACGTTGGCGAACATGCCGAAGCGACCCTTGCGCACCTCGCCCTCGAGCATCACGGCGTAGTCGAGATTGTCCCAGATGTCCTCGAAGGACACATCGGGCTCGCCCTTGATGCCGCGGACCCTGGTGTTGCCATCCATCGCCAGCGCCCAGAAATAGGGTGTCAGCTGGACCTGCCATCCCTCGGAGACGAGGGCATCGGCTGCGCGCGGCGCCACCGGCCCGGCTGCGCAGAGGAGTGCTGCGAGGCCGGGCGCGGCGAAGCGGGCTCTGATGCAGGCCAAGGCGGGACTCACTCGGATGCGGCGAAGATGGTGCCCCAGTCGTCCTTCATGCTGATCACGTTCCAGCCGCTGCTCTTCGCCTCGTCCATCAGCGCCTGCGAGAACGTGCCGAACTTGGTGTCGGGCTGGCCGTTCGCCGGGCCATAGGCGAACTCGCGCTCGGCGTCGTCGTGGAAGACCAGCATCATCAGGCGCGCACCGTCGCCGCCGGCGGTCCATTCCAGCATCTCGCGGTCGCCGTCCGAGTTGCCGAAGGCGGCGATCGGGCGCTTGCCGATGAACTTGTTGATGCCGACGGGCTTGCCGTCCTTGTCGTCGATGAAGTCGACCTTGGCCTCGCGCATCAGGACGGGCCTGCCGTCCTGCATCTCGAACTTCGTGACGATGCTGGAGCCGATCACCTGCTGGGCGGGGATGCCGTAGACCTCCTCGGTCATCGGCCGCATGAACTCCACGCCGCCGCCCGAGACGATGTAGGTCGTGAACTCGTTGGCGCGCAGGTAGTCGAGCAGCTCGAGCATCGGCTGGTAGGCGAGGTCCGTGTAGAGACGGTCGAAATGCGGGTGCTTCGCCGTGGTGAACCAGTCGCTGACGATCGCCTCGAAGTCGGCGGTGCTCATGCCCGCGTGGGTCGCCATGACCAGCTCGGCGATGCCCTTCTCGCCGGATCCGGCGAGCCCTTCCAGGTTGCCGTCGAGGACGTCCTTGAAGGGCTGGGTCGTCTTCCACTCCGGATGCTGCGGTGCCAGTACTTTGATGCGGTCGAGCGCGAAGACGAGCTGCGTGTACATCGGATGGGACGGCCAGAGCGTGCCGTCATTGTCGAAGGTGGCGATCCGGTCGGCGGGGGCGACATAGTCGGGGCCGCCCTCGGTGGTCACCGCCTCGACGAAGGTCGTGATCGCCTCCTTGGTGGCGCCGTCGTTCCAGGACGGCAGCGGGTCCGCCGGCTGAATGAGCGACTCGGTGGTCGAGCACGCAGCCAGCAGCGTCAGGACGGCGGCAGCGGCAATATGTTTCGCTCTTCGGGCTATCATCATTGTTTCCTTCCTTCGGGGATCACAGGAGCGGCTCCTTGATCAGGGCCGGGATCACCGGGATGATGTTGAGCTTCAGCAGGAATCGGGGGCCGTAGTCGTCCTGGTTGACGACGAAATACTCGCCGCCGAGCTGGAACTTGACCGGCGTGCCGCCGATCCGGGTGGTCTTGGCGACGGTGAGGCCGATCGGCACGCTCCACTTGTTGCCCGAGCTGGCTTCATGATCGTAGGTGATGGTCGGGTTGAAGCCAATCTGCCAGGCGTCGGGCAGGCTGTAGAAGAAAAAGTAGAGGAGGGAGCCGTGGCTGGTGGACGGGCTGCCTCCGGCGTACGACCACCAATACTGCGCCAGCGCGCCTCCCGTGAAATGCTGGTTCTTGAGGACGCCGACGAGCGCCGGCCCCGCCTCCCACCTGTCGCTGCCCAGATCGTCGCTCGTTGCGGTGGGAAAGACGAAGGTCGGCCCGGCACCGTAGGTCAGGCTGTTGCCGCCGAGCGAGACGCCCTGCTTCGGCACGAGGAGCAGGGGCAGCTGGATGTCGGCGAGGCCGGTCTTGCGATCGACGCCGCCGGTCCCATCCGGCACCGGCACGCTCGCCACAGGCACCACCGGCCGGGTGATCATCTTCAGATCGTCAGTAAGCGGGACCGGCAGGACCGGCTGGAACAGCATGGTTTGCGCATGGCGATACTCGGAGGTCGCCTCCCCCTGGACGAAGTTCCAGTCGAATTCGGTGAACAGCGCCCAGACATCCGAAGTCGGATCGGCGAGCTTCTGGCCGACCGCGGCGAGGTTGCCGTGCGGCGAACCGGCGCCCGCGGCCCCGCCCGGCGCCGCATCCTTGTCGGCGGCGGGTGGCGAGGCCGGCTGGCTGCTTGCGGGCGGGGGTGGTTGAACGTCATCGCGGGTGGTGCCGGCGCAAGCGCCTAGGGCAACCACCAGCAGACCCGACGCTAGCCGGGCGATCATGCGTCTCGATCGGGACATCTACGCTCCCAAGTGGCCGCGGTCCTGTCGGGTTACCGAGGCCGTGGGCACCCCCGGTGCCGGAAACCCATTTTCGGGGTTCCCGAGGCCGCAGGTGCCGCTAAAGCAACGTCAGTTGCCGGAAGGCAGCGACAGGTTGAAGCCGTCCTTGGCCAGCGCATCGCGGACATACTTGAACCGCTGGTACTGGGTGAGCGTGATCGGTCCCGCGTAGGTCTCGCTCTGCAGCTTGCGCGGCGGGTACTCGACATAGGTCTTCATGAGCTTCTGCACCGACTCGTTGGCCGGGACCACGGCCCAGGTGCTCTCGGTGAAGGTCGTCATGAAGATGTCGTAGCGCTCCTGCGGGTCGTCCAGGAGATCGAACACCTGCGGCACCGTGGCGACGTAGCTCTCGGCACCCTTCCAGCCCAGATTGGTGTCGACCGAGAGGCCGCCCGTCTCCGCCCCGTCGTCGCCCCGGAGATTGAAGACGTACTTGAAGGGACCGACGCGCACCGCGCCCGGGCTCAGCTCGTCCTCGGTGAAGTAGAACCAGTCCTTGCGGTCGGACGGGCCGGCGCCGGTGATGACCGGGGTCATGTCGTAGCTGTCGAAGATGATCGGCTTGTTCTCGCGGTCGTTCTTCGGCAGCTCGCTGCCGGCGAGCGAGGCGAAGGTGGCCATCAGATCGAGGCCGCCCAGGATGTCGTGGCTGACGCTGCCGCCGGCGACATGGTTCGGCCAGCGGACCATCGACGGCACGCGGTTGCCGCCCTCGCGTACGGTGCCCTTGGTGCCGCGGAAGGGCGTGTAGCCGGCATCCGGGTAGACGTCCTGCCAGGCGCCGTTGTCGACCGTGTAGAAGACGACGGTGTTGTCGGCGAGGCCCAGCTCGTCGAGCTTCTTCAGCACGTTGCCGACCCGCGCGTCGAGCTCGACCACGGAGTCCGCGTACTTGGACTTCGAGATGGATTTCTGCTCGAAATCCGGATGCGGGATGTTCGGCTGGTGGTTCTTCATGAAGTTGACGTTGATGAAGAAGGGCGTGTCAGGGTCCTTCGCGGCGTCATCGAGGAACTCGAGCGCGGCCTCCTCGACATAGGCGTCGAGGTAGGGAATGCCGACCACACCCTTGTCCGGTGTGTCGACATACTCGCCATTGACCTTCCACACCTCCTTGGCCTTCTCGCCGGCATTGCCCGAGAGGGCGCCGGTGGTGATCTTCTCGAACATCTGGCGCAGCTCCGGGCTCATCGCCAGGTGCCATTTCGGATCCGGGTAGGTGTAGGCGTTGAGGTGATAGAGGAAGGCGTACTTCATCACGTCGTAGCCCTGGGCGTTGGGCAGCGCGTAGTCCGCCTCGCCCAGATGCCACTTGCCGGTGAAGTAGGTCTTGTAGCCGGCCTCCTTGAGGACCGAGCCGAGCGTCCACTCCGCCGCCGGCAGGCCGCCGCCCTGGCCCTGGAAGGCCACGGTGGTCATGCCGCTGCGGTTGGGGATGCGGCCGGTCTGGATGGCGGCGCGGCCGGGCGTGCAGCTCGGCTGGCCGTAGAAATTGGTGAAGACCATGCCCTCGTCGGCGAGGCGATCGAAGTTCGGCGTCGGCATGCCGCGCCCCTCACCGCCGAGATAGGGCCCGAGATCGCCCCAGCCCGTATCGTCGGAGACGATCAGGAGGATGTTGGGCCTTTCGGCATCCTGCGCCGCGGCGGGCATGGGACCCGCCAGCATGGCTGCGAGCGCGATCGGAATCGCCGCCCCCAGCAGTCGACTACCGTTCATGCGATCTTCCTCCGTTCGATTGAGAATGCGTCTGTCAACAGCAACGACCGGACCGATCGTTGCGTGGCTCCCGGCTTTCGCCCGGGTTCAGGAAGTCGAGGGCCTCGGCCTCGAGCTCCGCCAGCAATCTTTGGCACTCCGCGATCCTCCCGGGCAAGGGAGGGTCGACCGTCCGCCAGTGCTCGAGCGCCCGCCGGACTGCCTTGAGGTCGTCGCAGACGGCGCGGAACTCCGTCTCGCAAAGATGGAATCGCCGCATGGCCAGCTCGTGCTCCGGATGGCGTTGCGACAAGCGATGGACGCTCGCCACTGTACGACCTCCCCGAGCCAAGTGACGGGGCCAGTGGACAGAGCGTCCCATCCGAGGGCGCAGGCATGAAGGTGCGAACAGGTTCGCACCTGACGCGTGGATCGGTGCAAACCTCGATCGAACAAGGGTTTCGATCGTCGGGGCGCACTGCTAGTGTGGAATAAGACTTGGAATCGCCGACCGGCCTTTTTTAGGTGAGCTTCTTTGGCCGCATACACGAGCCACGCCACAATCGACGAGGCGATCGACGCCGCACAGCCGCCGCGCGACGTGGTGCGGGAGCAGCTGCGGCGCATCCTGGCAGAGCCGACCTTTCAGGCGAGCGGACCGCGGCGCGCGTTCCTGCGCTTCGTCGTAGAAGAGACGCTTGCCGGTCGCGCCGACCGACTCAAGGGGTTCACGATTGCGCAAGCCGTGTTCGACCGCGACGACGATTTCGACCCGCAGACCGACCCAGTCGTCCGTGTCGAGGCGCGTCGCCTGCGCCGCGATCTGGACGGCTACTACGCCGGACCCGGCCGTTGCGATCAGCTCATTATATCCATTCCGAAAGGAGGATATCTTCCCCGCTTCGATACACGGGAGATCGAGGCCGACGGCCTAGCAGGCACCACAGGGTCCTCCACTGCGATGTCCGGGATGTCGCGGACAGCTTTTTTGGGCGAGTTGACGCGCTCCGGTCAGCTCCATGTGCGTTTTGGATGGGCGACCGCCGGCCTCCTCGCACTGCTGCTCTTGGTCGCGATCGTCATGGGCATTCACCAGCCGCGGCAGTCCGGCGAAGAAGCAGCCGGTAGTCCGAGACTCCCCTCGGTGCTGGTCAGGCCGTTCCTCGCGGCGGACCGGTCGGTTAGCACCGGCATCCTCGCTGATGGGATCACGAACGAGCTCGTCAGCAACCTGATGCGCTTCCCTGATTTCCGGCTCTACTTGGCTCCGCTTGGTCACGACGAGCGCGACGCAGCGGATCTCGATCGCCGCGTGGCCGAGGACGTATCGTATCTGGTGAGCGGCGAGATGGTCCTCGACGGTGACCAGTTCCGTCTTTCCGCGCATCTCGTCGATGTTGCGAGCGGACGAGTGATCTGGAGCGAGACTTATGCGCGGGAC
Organism: Geminicoccaceae bacterium; assembly: GCA_020638495.1. GTDB lineage: Bacteria > Pseudomonadota > Alphaproteobacteria > Geminicoccales > Geminicoccaceae > SLRI01. The sequence continues at coordinate 41,371 of JACKIN010000004.1, forward strand.
CTGACCACCATGAACCTCGTCGAATTGCAGGCGGATCTGGCGGGCGAGATCGCCTCGACACTCGGGCAACCTTACGGCGTGGTCCGCAACGATATCCTTGCCCGCGTGGGCACGTACGTACCCACTGAACTGGAGAGCTACTATTGCGTGCTCAGAGCCTACCAGCACCGACGAAGCCTTGACGAGCGCGAGCGTGGCGGTGTGCGCGCCTGCATCGAGGCGGCCGTCCGGCGTGATCCGGCCTATGCCGAGGCCTGGGCGATGCTCGCCTGGCACCATCTCGACGAAGCCCGCTTTCCGGCCGCGAAGTCACCGGACGCGGCCGAGCGCGCCTACACGCTTGCCTTCTCCGCTGCGTCGAAAGCTCTCGCCCTCGATCCGGAGAATGTGCAGGCCCTGAAATCGCTCTCCGCGATCCATCACTATCGCGGCAACTACGAAGAGGGCTGGCGGCTCGCTCGCCTGGCGCTCGAACGGAACCCGCACGATCCCGACACTCTCGCGCAACTCGGCTGGCGCCTCGCCATCCGAGGCCGGTTCGAGGAGGGCGAGGCCTTACTACGCCGGGCCATCGACCGCACAATCAGCCCGCCGGGCTGGTACTACCATCTGATCACTATCGAGCACATGATGCGTGGCGAGTATGCCGAGATGCTGGCGACCGCACAGCTGGGCGCTGCCAGCGGAGGATCCATGGCGCACTCTTTTGTGGCGGTAGCGGAGGCAAATCTCGGCAGGCCGGAAGCGGCGCGCGCGGCGCTCCTGCGAATGGCCGAGGCCTCGCCGGCCTGGGCAGCCGACCCCGCCACCAACTTCCGGATACATGGGGCGACGGACGAGATCGTCGAGGCGCTGATGTCGGGGTTGCGGCGCGCCGGCTGGCACGGTGCGAAGGCGGCGGCCATGCCGGAGGGAGTCGTGGCGCCGGTCGTTCATTGAGCAGGCTTGCCCCCGGCGGCGGCCAATGACCACCTTCCCTTCGGGCTCGACTGGTGCCATTGCGGCGGCATGATCTCGAGACTTCGCTCCGCCGCCGGCAAGCTGCTGCGGCTCCTGGCCAAGCCCGTGCGCCGCACGGACAGCCAGGGCCCTATCGTCATCGACACCTTTCGCGGCTACGCGTCCAAGGACGCGCTCTTCATGATGGGCCGCGTCATGCACCAGCCGGAGGGCGACGGGCCGGGCGACTTCTCGGATTCCGCCAGCCTGTGGAACGTGATCCGGCGAATGCGGCGGCGGGGGGTGAGCGGTGCCCGGCTGATCGCGACGGTCGACAGCCAGCGGCAGGGCCTGATCACCGACCGCGACGGCTATTTCAGCCTGCGCATGCGGTTCAGGCAGCCGCTCCTGCCGCATCGCGCCACCGCCAGGGTGCATCTCCAGCTCATCAAGCCGGCCATCGCCGAAGCGGTCGGCGAGGTGCTGGTGGCACCGCCCTCGGCCCGCTTCATGGTCATCAGCGACTTCGACGACACCGTCGTGGCGACCGGTGTCGCCAACAAGATCCGGATGATCTCGCGCATGCTGATGAGGAGTGCCGAGAGCCGGGTCGCCTTCGCCGGCGTCGCCGAGCTCTACCGGCAGCTCGGCGACGGCGCCGGCGGCCACGAGCAGAACCCGCTGCTCTACGTCTCGCGCGGCCCATGGGTCATCTACGAGACGCTCGAGGCGTTCTTCAAGCTGCACCGCTTTCCCGAGCGCCCTGTGCTGTTCCTGCGCGAATGGGGCCTGCGCTTTCGACCGCCCTTCGTGCGCAGCGACCACGACCACAAGATCGAGATCATCAACGAGCTCATGGCCGTCTCGCCCGACCTGCCGGTCGTGCTGATCGGCGACAGCGGGCAGCACGACCCGGAGATGTACGACGACGTCATCCGGAGCTGGCCCGGCCGGGTGCGCCTCGTCCTGATCCGCGACGTCACGAGCGGCGCCCGGGACGAGGCGGTGGCCGAGCTGGCGCAGCATCCGGACGTGCCCTTCGTGCTGGCCGAGACCTCGGCCGAGATGGCCGCCGCCGCCGCCGCCGCGGGGCTGATCGAGACGGGCCGCCGCGGCTGATCGGCCGGCCCGGCACCGATGGTTCACCGCGACGCTGCGGCCATTGTCAGCGATGTCGGGCAGTGGGCAGCGCCCGAGCCGGGTGACGCGCCCTGCATGTGGCCCACAAATCCCAATAGTGAAATGCTGGTCCGCGGCGCATAAGCGGATGAGCAAACAAAAGCTGTCCGATACGCCGGGCAAGGTGCCCGGCATGGCGTGAGGCATCATGAAGTTCGCCAAGGTTCTGGCACGAGTGACGTGGCTTCTCGTTACCGAGAACACGGTCTCTTATCAGCGCCTCAGGCGGGATTTCGGGCTGGACGATGGTGCGCTGGAGGATCTTCGCCGGCAGCTCGTCCTGATCCACAAGGTGGCGACGGACCAGGGCGGGGAATCGCTGGCCTGGGCCCATGCGGCGAGCTCGGGCACGGCATCAACGGGCCTGGCGCCGATCCGGCCATCGGCGCCGGTTGCGGCCGCCGTGGCGACGTCGCAGCCGGCGGCCACGGTCAGTGACGCCGAGCGGCGGCCGTTGACGGTGATGTTCTGCGATCTGGCGGATTCGACGGCGCTGTCGGCGAGGCTGGACCCCGAGGACCTGCAGGACGTGATCCGCGCCTATCAGGAGACCTGCACCGGGCTGATCCAGGCGTATGGGGGCTTCGTCGCCAAATACATGGGTGACGGGATCCTGGTCTATTTCGGCTATCCGAAATCGCTGGAGAAGAACGCCGAGCGGGCGGTGCGGACCGGCCTCGCGATCGTCGAGGCGATGGGCGGGCTGAACGCCGGGCCGGGGCGGGCCAAGGGGATCGAGATCGCGGTCCGGATCGGCATCGCCACGGGCCTCGTGATGGTCGGCGAGGTGGTCGGCGAGGGGCTGGCGCAGGAGCGGACGGTGATCGGCGAGGCGCCGAACGTCGCCGCACGGCTGCAGAGCTTGGCCGGCCGCAACGGCATCGTGATCGGTGCCCTGACCAAGGAGATCGCGGGCGACGCGTTTCTTTACGAGGACCTGGGTGCGCGGGAGCTGAAGGGCATCACCGGGCTGGTCGTCGCCTGGGGGGTTGCCGGCCTGCGCGATGCCGGTGACGAGCGGGCGGACGAGGCCGAGACCGAGAGCGGGGCGCCACCGCCGACGCTGGTGGGGCGGGACGAGGAGGTCGGGCTGCTGCGCCGGGCCTGGCAGGGCACCAAGGACGAGCGCCGCGGCCAGGTGGTGCTGATCAGCGGCGAGGCCGGGATCGGCAAGAGCGTGCTGATCGACGGGCTGCGCGCCGAGGTGCTCGCCGAGGGACTGCCCCGGGTCACCTTTCGCTGCTCGCCCTATCACACCAACAGCGCGCTCTATCCGGTGATCGAGCATTTCAAGCGGCTGGCCGGCTGGCAGCCGGAGGACGCCCCGGCGGCGCGGGTCGCCAAGCTCGAGGCCATGATCGAACACTATGACCAGCCGCTCGGCGAGACGTTGCCACTGCTTGCCTCGCTGCTGTCGCTGCCGCTGCCGGAGGAGCGCTACCCGCCGCTGACGCTCACGCCGCAGCAACAGAAGCAGCAGACCCAGGATGCGATCATCGCGATGACCCTGGAGGCCGCCGAGCAGCAGCCGCTGCTCGAGCTCTGGGAGGACCTGCACTGGGCCGACCCCTCGACGCTGGAGCTGCTCGAACTCCTGATCGAGCAGGCGCCGACCGCGTCGCTCCTGATGGTGCTGACCGCCCGGCCCGAGTTCGTGCCGCCCTGGCCGGCGCGCTCGCACATCACCCCGATCACCCTCAACCGGCTGGAGCGCCAGCACAGCGAGGCCCTGGTGAACCGGCTCGCCGGCACGAGGCCGCTGCCGGCCGAGGTGGTCGAGCACATCGTCGCCAAGACCGACGGTGTGCCGCTCTATGTCGAGGAGCTGACCAAGACGATCCTCGCCTCGGACATCCTGCGCGACACCGGCGGGCGCTACGAGCTCACCGGGCCGCTGGCGTCCCTGGCGATTCCGGACACGCTGCAGGAATCGCTGATGGCGCGCCTGGACCGCCTGCCGCAGGTGCGCGAGCTGGCGCAGCTCGGCTCGGTGCTGGGGCGCGAGTTCGCCTACGAGATGATCACCGGCCTCGCCACGGTCGGCGAGACGGCGCTGCAGGCCGGGTTGGGGCAACTGGTGGCGTCGGAGCTGCTCTACCAGCGTGGCCGTCCGCCACGCGCCAGGTACATCTTCAAGCATGCGCTCGTCCAGGACGCCGCCTACCAGTCGCTCCTGCGGCGCACCCGCCAGCAGCACCACCAGCAGGTTGCCGAGCTGCTGGAGAGCAGGTTCCCCGAGGTGGTCAGGGTGCAGCCCGAGCTCTTGGCCCGCCACTACAGCGAGGCGGGCGTCACCGAGCGGGCCGTGACGTACTGGCTCGAGGCGGGCCGCCGCGCGGCCGGGCGATCGGCGTATCCCGAGGCGATCGCCCACCTGCACCAGGGGCTCGCCATGCTGGCGGACCTGGCGGAGACGCCGGAGAGGGCGAGGCAGGAGCTCGCCTTCCAGAGCACGCTCGGCCCGGTGGTGATGGCGACCCAGGGCTATGGCTCATCGGCGGCGGCGGTGATCTATCATCGCGCGCGCGAGCTGTGCCGGCTGGTGGGCGACACCGAGGTCATCTATCCGGTGCTGTTCGGCGTCTACCTGCTCGACCTGGTGAGCGCGCGCTACCGGGAGTCGATCGAAGTCGCCAACGAGCTCCTGGAGCTGGCGCGGCAGGCCGGGAATTCGGGCGCCCGCGCGGCGGGCCACCTGGCGTTGGGCGTCAGCCTGGTGCAGGCGGGGCAACCGTCGCTGGCGTGCGAGCATTTCGAGCAATCGATCGCCCTGCTCGATCAGGAAGAGCGTCGGCCCATCGCCTTTCGCTATGGCCTGGAAGTCGGGGCCACGGCCAATGCCTACTGGGCCTGGTCCCTCTGGTTGCTCGGCTATCCGGATCGGGCCCGCGAACTCGGTGGGCAGACATTGGCGCTGCTCGGGGAGGTCAGGCATCCCTATACCGAGTCGCGCGGCCTGTACTGGAACTCCATCGTTCACGCCTTCCGGCGGGAATGGGCAATCGTCGACGAGCGCGCGGCTGAGGCGATGCGGTCGGCGACCGAGCACGGCTTCGCGCTGGTGCTCGCGGCCGGTCGGATCATGCAGGGTGCCGCCTTGGCCGCCGGCGGCCAAGGGGCCGCCGGACTGCAAGAGATGCAGGACGGTCTCGACGCCTATCGGGCCTCGGGCGCCGTCTTTCAGAGGTCGTTCCACCTGACGCTGCTGGCGGAGGTGCTCGGTGCCGCGGGGTCGCCAGAGGCCGGGCTCGAGGCCTTGCAGGCGGCCGAAGAGCTGGTCGGGACGACCGGCGAGCGCTTTTGGGAGCCGGAGATATTTCGCTTGAAAGGGGAGCTGCTGCTGGCCGCACCAGGCGGGACCCCGGCCGTCGCCGAGGCATGCTTCCATCAAGCGCTCGACCTCGCTCGCCGTCAGGAGGTGAAATCGCTGGAGCTCCGTGCCGCAACCAGCCTCGCCCGTCTCTGGGCCGGGCAGGGCGAGCGAGGGAAGGCCCAGGACCTGCTGGCGCCGGTCCACGGCTGGTTCACCGAAGGCTTCGACACGGCCGATCTCGTCGAGGCCAGGGCACTGCTCGACGAGCTGGCTGCCGCCGCACCGACCTGAGCCGCCGGCTCAGTTCTTCAGCCGGATGTCGACGGCGGCGCCGTCGACGGCGAGCCTCAGGCCCTCGTGCTCGGCCTTCAAATGGAGGATGACCTTCCTCTCGTTCTCGAGCCAAATGTCGCCGGTGCCGGCGTCGCCGACAACCGCACCGTACTGGCCGGCGGTGTAGGTGCCGGAGAAGTCGGCGAGGTCGTGGAGATTGTAGACGTCGCCCTCGGCATCGACGGCATCGCCACCGTCGACGCCGAGCCCGGCGATGGCGAAGGGGTAGGTCCGGCCGCGGTAGGCGAGGGTGCCGCGGCCGCCGCCGGCATTGCCGGGACGGGCGACCTGGACCTCGCGCAGCTCGACCGTGCCGGCGGGGGCGCGGCCCGCGGGAGTCCTCCCGGCCGGCGGCTCCGGCACTGGCCTGCTCTCGGCGCAGGCGGCCAGCAGCAGGGCGAAGCCCAGGGCCACGAGGCGGCCGAGGCCGCGCGTGCGGGGGCCGGTGCGCGACATGCGGCGGTGCCCGATCAGAGCTGGTTCAGGAGCGCCTGGCGACGGGCGTTGTACTCGTCCTTGGTGATGTAGCCCTTGGCGGCGAGCTGATCGAGCGTGTTCAGCTTCTGCTCGATCGAGGATGCCGAGTCGGCGGCCGGGGCCGCGGCGGGCGCTGCCGCCGGGGCCGGCGGGGCCGCAGCGGGCGCGCTGCGCTCGTGCTCGTGCCCGCCGCCGCCGTCGCCCATGAAGCTCTTCAGCGCATAGCCGCCGACCAGGCCGCCGATGAGCGGCAGCCCCCAGTCGTTGTGCGCCAGGGCCGGCCGTGTCGCAGCGACCGCCAGCAGCATCAGGGCGGCGATGGCCGCCGTCGACATCGTGCCGTGCACCTTCGTTCCTCCCGCACCGGTTCTCGACCGCCAGTCGTCGATGGCCGCCGCGGCGGCCGCCGGCTGGCGCCGATTCCATATAGCGTTGGTCGGCGAAATGAACCATGATTCCGTGCATCGGAGGAAGCGAGCAGGCCACAGTGTGGGTAGCAAGGGAATGACGACACGGGGTCGCACGATCGCGGTTCTCGGCATGCATATCGGTGCCGTGGCCATCGCCGGCGGGGTCCTCGCGGACGAGGTGCCGGAAGGCTACCTGCCCGGAAGCTGGGCCGTCGGGTCGGCCGAGGCCTGCGCCGCCGGGACGGGCGAACGGCTCACCTTCGGCGCCGACGGCGCGTTCTCGGGCACGCTGCACGGCAGCCCGACGGCGGCCGGCTTCTGGCAGCGCGACGAGGACCTGCTCATGCTGCACATGGTGGCCTCGCCCGCCTTCTTCGACGACCCGGCGACCGACGCGGACGACGCGCTCGCCGCCCATGCCGGGCAGTATTCCTACTATTTCGCCAGGGGCCTGATGTTCGACATCGAGCCCGATGCCTTCCGCGTGGTCGCCACCATGGGCGACCAGATGCAGGGCGCCAACCTCTTCCGTTGTCCCTGAGTACGTTGCCGGACGGCCGGGGCACGGACCGGCCAGGGGCGGGGAGGTGGCTCGCCCGCCTCGTCGTGCTGGCGGTGCTGGTGGCGGCGACCCTGCCCTGGACGGCAGCGGCGGGCGAGGTCGAGCAGGCGATCGGGGCCCGGGTCGCGGCCCTCGGGGCGACGGGCCACGGTGAGGCCGGCGGCGTCGCGATCGAGGCCGTGCCCTTCGTCCAGGACTTCTACGGCGCCCGGCAGGACCGGCCGGCCTGGCTCGACACGGTGGCCGGCGAGGAGCTCCTGGCCGCGATCGCCGCGAGCGGGCGGCACGGGCTCCGGCCCGTGGATTTCCACGGCGACCGCCTGCCGGCGCTGCTCGACGCCGCCCGGAGCGGCGATCCCGCCGCCATCGCCGCCTTCGAGCTGGTCGCTACCGATGCTGCCGCCCTGCTGCTGCACCACCTCTATCGCGGCAAGGTGGACGCCACCCGGCTCGATCCGGACTGGAACTTCCACCGGCCGGTGGTGACCGGGGAGTCCGCGGGGACGATCAGCGTGCTGGTCGACCAGCTGGGCTTCGCCGCGATCGTCGGGCGGGTGGCGCTGCAGCATCCGCAATACCTCGCCCTGCAGGACGCGCTCGAGCGCTACCGCACCATCGAGGCTGCCGGCGGCTGGCCCCGGGTGCCGCCGGGCGAGACGCTGCGGCCGGGCATGACGGACCCGCGCGTGCCGGCCCTGCGTGCCCGGCTCGTGGTCACGGGCGACCTCGCGCCCGTGCCGGAGGCGGGTGACCTCCATGACGAGGCCGTCGTGGCGGCGGTGCGGCGGTTCCAGCTGCGCCATGGGCTCGAGGCGGACGGGGCCATCGGGCCGCGGACGCTCCGGGCGCTGAACCGGACGGTCGGGGAGCGCATCGACCAGCTCCGGCTCAGCCTCGAGCGGGCGCGCTGGGTGCTGCGCGGCATCGGCGACGACTTCGTGCTCGTCAACATCGCCGGAGCGCGGACCTATGTCTACAAGGGCGGCGATCTCGTCTGGCGGACCCGGTCGATCGTCGGCCAGCAATACCGCCGCACGCCGATCTTCCGGGACGAGATCCGCTACATGGAGCTCAACCCCACCTGGACCGTGCCCCGCACGATCTTCGTCGAGGACAAGCTGCCGTTGATCCGGGCCGACCCCGGCTATCTGGCGCGGGGCGGCTATCGGGTCCTCGACCGCGACCGGCAGGTCCTCGACCCCTCCGTGGTCGACTGGTGGGCGCTCGACCCGCCGCCCGTGACCCTGGTCCAGGCGCCGGGGCCGGGCAACGCGCTGGGCCGGGTCAAGTTCATGTTCCCCAACCGCTTCGCCGTCTACCTGCACGACACCAACGACCGCAGCCTGTTCGACCGGGCGGCCAGGAACCTGAGCTCCGGCTGCGTGCGGATCGAGCAGCCCTTCGTCCTCGCCGATCTCTTGATGGAAGGCGATCCGACCTGGAGCCATGCCCGGCTGGAGGCGATCCTGGCGAGCGGCACGACCACGCGGGTCGACCTGCCGAAGCCGATGCCGGTGCTCCTGACCTACTACACCGCCTGGGTCGAGGACGGCGAGGTGCTGTTCCGCGAGGACATCTACGACCGCGACGAGCGGGTGCTGGAAGCCCTCGACGGCCCCTTCCGCGGCTGAGGGGCCCGAGGATGGCCGCATACTTCGTCAGGCCGCGGTCGATCGGTGCTCACGCAGGTAGACTGCGCTGCGCGCCGCTCGCCTTGCCTTCCTCGTCTGCGGTCATCCTGGGGCCCCTCTGGCGACCTGCTCATTTGGAGAGAGAAGGATGGACGAGAAGCTGTTCGAGAAGGGGTTGCGGGCGCGGAAGGCGACGCTGGGCGAGGCTTATGTGGAGCGGAACCTCGCCGCGGCGGACGACTTCACGCGGCCGTTCCAGGAGGCGATGACGGCCTGGGCCTGGGGCTTCGGCTGGGGCGACGAGACGATCGACGCGAAGACCCGCTCGATGATGAACCTCGCCATGATCGGGGCACTCGGCAAGATGCGCGAATGGGAGATCCATTGCCGGGGGGCGCTCAACAATGGCGTCAGCAAGGCGGAGATCCGGGCGATCATCCATGTCGTCGGCATCTATTGCGGCGTGCCGCAGGCGCTCGAGTGCTTTCGCGTGGCGCGGAAGGTGCTGGAGGAGGAAGGGGTGTGACGGCGCCGGCGGGCCATCACTGATATAGGAATAATAGCCTATTTTGCGTCCAGGCGCAAGCCTGAAGCCGGTGGCTTTCGGGTTCGATCGGCATTTTCCGGTTCGTGGGTTCGCTGGCGCCGGCCGGATGGGTGCCTGATCGTCGAGAGGCGTGTTTTTTCAACGGGTTGAGGGGCGCCGGGTTCGTTGGCTCGGGCTCGGGTTCGATCGTCGTTTCGGTGGGTTCGATCGTCGAAATCGCGGGTTCGTTCGTCGATTCCGCGGGTTCGTTGGCTGTGCGATGTCGCGGAATCCGCGCCATCACGAATCGTTATGTCGCGTTTATCGCGACATTTTCGGGCGGGCTGTCGCGGAATCCGCGACAACCCGAGCCGATTGGTTGCATTGGATGCGCCAACCCGGGCCCGTTGCAGGTCCAAAGTGCCCCGAGCCAGGTGGTCGGGGAGCTCGACCGGGGGGCGGGCATAAGCATTCGTGATGAGGTGAACCGGTGCCCTTCAGGAGCCCGGCAGGGGCGTCGGGCCGGCAAACCGCCGCCGTTGGCCGCTGGCCTCGATCAGCTCCCGGAATTCCAGCGGCTCCGGATCGGCGGAGACGGCGTGGAAGCGCAGGCGTCGATCCTCGATCTGGACCGCCGTCAGCACGCCGGTGAAGAAGCAGCCGCTGTCGACGCCGACCCTGTGCGGCAGCACCTCGGGCCCCTGCGGGGTGTGGCCGTGGACCACGGCGAAGCCATGGGGCCAGTCGGTGGCGTCGAGGAAGGGCTCGCGGATCCAGAGGAGGTCGTCGAGGGTCTGGGCTGCGAGTGGCCGGTCCGGGGCGATGCCGGCATGGGCGAAGACGTAGTCGCCGATGACCCGGTGGCTGGCGAGCCCGGATAGGAGGGCGGCCAGGGTCGCGAGGTCCGGTTGCTCCTCGTCGGTCGGGGGAGCGACCAGGTCCGGGGCGGGGGTCATGCCGGGCAGCCGGCTGCCGCCCCGCCGGAGCCAGTGGCCCAGTGCGGCAGGATCTGGCGGCTCCCCGAGACGATCGAGGAGGAGCTCGTCGTGATTACCGAGCAGCAGGTGCACCGGCACCTCCGGCTCGAGCCGCCGGCCTATGTCGGGCAGACGTCGTAGCACGCCCGGGCTGTCCGGGCCCCGGTCGACATAGTCGCCGAGCATGACCAGCTCCGCGCGGCGACCCCGGCGGCGGGCGTCGTCGACGACTTCCGCCAGCACCGCCAGCATGGCGTCGAGCTGGGCCGGGCAGCCGTGCACGTCGCCGATGGCGAGCAGCGTGGCACCCGGTGGCGCCGCTCGGGGTGCTGGCTCCCAGTCGGAGCGAAAGACGTGCATGCAAGTTCTCCAGGAAACCGGCACTTTTTTTGGCTTTCAGGATTTGCCGGAAGTCCACAGGCTGGACCAGAGGGAGTTGCGGGCGGCTTCCTGCGAGGGGCGGGAATCGGCTAGGATGGCCGCATGGCAAACGACTACCATCTGACCAGCCAATGGCGGGTGCGGGGCTCGCCCGACGAGGTGGCCGCCATCCTGCGCGAGCCCATGGATCTCGTGCGCTGGTGGCCGGAGGTCTATCTGGACGTGCGGGTCGAGGAGGCGGATGGCGGGCCGGTCGTCCACGTCCTGACGCGCGGCTTCCTGCCCTACATGCTAAGCTGGCAGTTTCGCGAGGTGGAACGTGACTGGCCGCGCGGGGCGTCGATCGAGGCTCATGGCGATCTCGTCGGCCGTGGCACCTGGACGCTGGTGCGGGAGGGGCCCGAGACGGTTGCCACCTATGACTGGCGGGTGCGGGCCGAGAAGCCCTGGCTTCGCCGCCTCGCACCGCTCCTCCAGCCGCTCTTCGCCTGGAACCACCGCTGGGCCATGGCCAAGGGCGAGGCCGGCCTGCAGCGCGAGCTGGAACGCCGGCGTGCGATGGTGCATGGGGCTTCGTTGTATTGACGGGGGAGGCGGCGAATGCTGACGATGGGGGCGGTCATCTCCAGCTCTAAAGAGTCCTGACCCCTTTTCAGATCTGACCGCTTTTCAAATCGCGCTACCCTCGATTGAACAGACGTCAGAAAGGTACGCAGCATGATTGACGGTATTGACCAATTCTTCGCCGCCGGTCGTGCCTTCCCGCAAGGTGTGGTGGGGTGGATGGTCGCCGGCGCCGTTGCCTCCTGGGTCATCGGCCGGTTTGACCGATGGCTCGCGCCCAAGTTGGAGCGGCGCGCTAATGAGCGTCGCGAGCGCGAGATGCGTCAGGACGAAATCGACTACAGGGGTTGGAAGCTCTCAACAGTCGGGAACGAGGAAGCGCGCGAACTCCAGGCGGGGTGGGAGAGGGACGACAAAATGGCCGCCCTCTTCAAAGAGAAGCACGCCGATGATGCCGCCATCGAGCGAGCGGCGAAGGAACGCGGCTGTCCCGACGCCGCGACCTTGCTAGCGCGGATCGCGAAGCGGAAACGGGAAATTGACCACGAAATCGAACGGGAGCTGCAGCGGGAACACTAGACCGCTCCGGCCGAACCGAAAAAGCCAAAAAGGGCCAGGACTCATTCATTCGCCGAGTCGTCCGTCAGGGCGCTTCTTGGCGGTCTGCCGTGGGGGCGGAGGGTCGAACGCAGGGTGAAGCGGTCGGCCATGGCGGCGACCCAGGCGGGCTCGCCATAGGGGGTGCCGCGCTGCACCGAGCGGCGCAGCGCCTCGATCTCGAGCGGTGTCTCGGGCCGGTCGACCGCTGCGGCCCAGCCGGGTGGCCGGGGCAGGGGCCAGGGATCGAGCAGGCGCGCCGCCCCCCGGCGGGGCAGCTCCGCCAGCGAGCCGTGCGGCCAGTCGCGGGCGGAGGCGACCAGCCCCGCGCGCAACGGGTTGCGCTCGACATAACGGCAGACGGTGAGGAGATGCGCGTCGCCCTGCACGAGGAACGCCTTGTAGCGACCCTGGTAGAGGTGGCCCTGACCGAGTGTGCCGCGATGGCGGTGACGGGCCTGGGTGTGGCGCTGGGTCAGGCGACGGACGAAGCGGCCGAGATCGCCATCCGCGCGCGGCCAAAGGACCAGGTGCCAGTGGTTCGGCATGAGGCACCAGGCGAGCAGCCGCATGCCCGCGCGACTGCGCTCCTCGGCGAGGAGGGTGGTGAAGTGGCGGTAGTCGCCCGCGTCGTCGAACAGGCTCGCCCGTGCGTTGGCGCGATTGAGCACATGATAGACCAGACCGCCGACATCGGTGCGGGGTGCGCGAGGCATGCCGGCAACTTAGCGGCGAGACGGGGCGGCGTAAAGAGTCCTGACCCCGTTATACAAACATTTAAAAACAAACGGTGGTGCTCGAGGAGGTGTGCCTCCTCGAATGCTTTCTGTCTTCCCTACCGGTCGTCGCTCGTTCCGGCAGTCTGGGCTTCGGCCGGGACCGCGTTGGCGGCTGCGGCTCCGGCGGCTTGGGCGTGCTGTTCTGATGTGCCGTCGATGCGGACGCGGATTTCGCGGCGGGCGAACTGGATTCCGTGCTGCTCGAACGCGCGCTGGACTCGGTCGTAGATTTCCTTCCTGAGCACGAACTGGCGGCCGGGGCGGGCCATGAACTTGCCGCGGATGACGATGCCGACGTCGTCGACCTCGTAGACGCCGTGGCTCTGGAAGGGCTGCATGAAGTCCTGGGCGTAGAGCGGGTCGGCGTACATGTCGTTGCCGATGGTCTTGAAGATCTTCTTTACTTTCGCGAGGGCCGGGCCGGTGAGCGCCAGGAGGAGGGCGATCAGGAGGAGGTGCCGCACGGACCGGCCCTCATTTGACCAAAAGCGGCATCATCATGGTGGCGAGGCTGAGGACGAGGAAGAAGCCCGCCATGTCGGTGACGGTGGTGAGCAGCGGCCCGGAGGCGACGGCCGGGTCGGTGCCGAAGCGCTTGAGCACGAGGGGCACGATGCCGCCGATCGATACCGCGATCATGGTGTTGATGGCAAGCGCCGTGCCGATGACCACGCCGAGCCAGGGATTGCCCTTCCAGACCCAGCAGACGACGCCGATCAGAAGGCCGAGGACGAGGCCGTTCATGACGCCGACCGAGATCTCCTTGAGCCAGACACGGGCGATGTCGGTGGGGCGGGTGAGGCCCAGGGCCAGCTCGCGGAGCGAGACGGCGACGGCCTGGTTGCCGGAGCAGCCGCTCATGTCGGAGACCATGGGCAGGAAGACGGCGATGGCGATGACGGCGGCCAGCGTCTCCTCGTAGGCCGAGATGACGCTGGCGGCGATGATGTTGAGGACGATGTTGGCGCTGAGCCAGGCGAGGCGGCGGCGGGCGCGGACGAAGGTCGGCATGGAGCGCAGCTCGTCGCCGATGACGCCCTGCATCTTGAGGCTGTCGGATTCGGTGCGCTCCTGGACGGCTTCGGCGATCGCGATGCGCGAGACGACGCCGATCAGCACGCCCCTGGCGTCGGTGACGGGGATGCCGAGGAACGGGTGCTCGTCGAAGAGGTTCTCGAGCTCGTCGATGGAGGCGGTGGGGGGCACCGAGATCGCCTTGGCCATGACGTCGCGGAGCACCGTGCCGCGCCGGATGGTGAGCAGGGTGCGGAGCGAGACGACGCCCTGGAGGCGGCCCTCGGCATCGACGACATAGGGGTGCTGGCCGCGATAGCGCTCGAAATCCTCGTCCTCGACGGTGAGGCCGCGCAGGACGGCGCCGACCGTCTCGTCGACGCGAAAGGCGAAGGTCTCGGCCACCATCAGGCCGCCGGCGGTGTCGCTGTCGTACTGGATGAGGCGGCGGACGTCGGCCGCGTCCGCCGGGTCCATCCGGGCGAGGATGGCCTCGGCGTCCGCGGTGTCGAGCTCGTCGATCAGGTCGACCTGATCGTCGCTGTCGAGCTCCTCGACGATGCTGGCGGCGACCCCGGCGTCGAGCTCCTCGACGATCTCGGCGGCGAGCTCGGCGGGCGCCTCCTCGACGATCCGGGCGGCCGCCTCGGCGCTGACCAGGCCGAGCATCCGGTTGCGATCCTCGACCGACAGCTCGAGCGTGAGGCGCAGCGCCTCGCTCGGCGGCTGCTCGGCGAGCAGGGCCTCGAGGGCGGGCCCGTCGTCGCGCTCCAGCGCCTCGTCGAGCATGTCCTCGTCGGAACGCGGCGGCGCTTCGGTCTCGGTCATCGGCCCCTCCTGCGGCACGGCGTGGCTGGCGCGCAGTGTAGAGAAATCCCGGCCTTTGGCGACCGGCGGGCGGGGCGCGGGCGACGGGCTTGATCGCCGCCGGCGGCTCGACTATCCGTCGCCCCGCGGCAGCACCGCCTTGGGGCGTGCCCGATATGGCCGGGGCAGCCGCGGCGATCGCGCGGCGTGAAGGCGGCAGCATGAGCGAGGCGGCAACCATCGAGACGGCCCCGGCGGCCGGGATCGGGACGTTCGAGAAGTGGCTCTCGCTCTGGGTGGCGGGCTGCATCGCCACGGGATTGCTGCTGGGCAACCTCCTGCCCGGCGTCTTCGGCTTCCTCGCCTCGCTCGAGCTGGCGTCGGTCAACCTCGTCGTCGCCGTGCTGATCTGGGCCATGGTCTATCCCATGATGATCGGCATCGACTTCGCCAGCTTGCGGCATGTCGGCGACAAGCCGAAGGGGCTGGTGATCACGCTGGTCGTCAACTGGCTGATCAAGCCCTTCACCATGGCGTTCCTCGGCGTGCTCTTCTTTCGCCACGTCTTCGCCAGCCTCATTCCGCCGGCCGATGCCGAGGGCTACATCGCCGGGCTGATCCTGCTCGGTGCCGCACCCTGCACCGCCATGGTCTTCGTCTGGTCGCAGCTCACCCGGGGCGACCCCGCCTACACGCTGGTCCAGGTCTCGGTGAACGACGTCGTCATGGTCTTCGCCTTCGCGCCGATCGTGGCGGTGCTGCTGGGCGTCACCGACATCGTGGTGCCCTGGGAGACGCTCTTGCTCTCTGTCGTGCTCTATATCGTGCTGCCGCTCGCGGCGGGCGTGCTGACGCGAAGGCGGGTGTCGGCAAAGGCGGGGGGCGGGCGACGGGGCGAGGCGGCGGTGCAGGGCTTCATCGCCCGGCTCAAGCCATGGTCGGTGATCGGGCTCTTGGCCACCGTCGTCCTGCTCTTCGGCTTCCAGGGCGAGATGATCCTGGCGCAGCCGCTCCTGATCCTCCTGATCGCCGCGCCGCTCTTGATCCAGTCCTATGCCATCTTCCTCGTCGCCTATGCCGCCGCCTGGGCGTGGCGGGTGCCGCACGACGTGGCCGCACCCTGTGCGCTCATCGGCACCTCGAACTTCTTCGAGCTGGCGGTGGCGGTGGCGATCAGCCTCTTCGGGCTGCAGTCGGGGGCGGCGCTCGCCACGGTGGTCGGTGTGCTGGTCGAGGTGCCGGTGATGCTGTCGCTGGTGGCCTTCGCCAATCGCACGCGGGACAGCTTTCCGGCGTCCGGTTGAGCCCGGGCGCCCGCGCTCACTGCGGCAGGAGCCGTTCGATCATGCCATGGACGGCCTGCATCTGCTGGCCTTCCCGGCGGAAGTAGTCGGGGCCGCTATAGCCCCACCAGTCCCAGCAGCCCTTGGGGTTGGCGGTGAGGCCGGTGGGGTCGAGGGCGCGCTCCCAGGGCGTCGTCTGGGGGTAGAGCACGACGATGCGGTTGGCCTCGGCCCAGCGGTTGTAGCCGCCGTCCATGTAGAAATCGTCGCCGATCAGGCCGGCATATTGCTGGCAGCCGTGGAAGGCGACGTGCAGCCGGCAGGGCTCGCCCGGCGGCGCGTCGTCGCGGCAGGTCTCGGGGACGTAGAGGAAGCCGGTCGCCGCCAGGCTGACGCTGGGGTCGTCGGCGTCGAAGAACTCGCTCTGGTCGAAGGCCGCGAGGCGGTCGGGGTCGGGTATTCCAGGCTCCTCCGCGAATCCGGCGGGGTAGAGATGGCGGAGCAGGCGCTCGGCGGCATCGAAGTCGCAGTCGATGAGGAAGGGCGGCCCGTAATCGCCGCAGCCCAGCTTCGTATGCTCGGTCGTGCCGGTGAATTCCTCGATCGGCAGGCCGTGGTTGGCCTCGGCGTTGCGCTCGAACTCGAGCGCCGGGTCGGTGAGACCGAGGCCGGCATAGACCCCTTCCAGCGCCTGCATGGTCGCGAGCGGCACGATGCCGTCGGCGTCGCCCAGGAAGAGCCAGACGCGATCGTCGGCGAGGTTGGCCGGGTCGTCGATCCGGTCCGCCGCGTGCTCGGCCCGCACGGCGGCGATCGCCTCTTCGGCATCGGGGGCGTCCGGCAGCCACAGGTCGAAGGGATCGAAAGCCCCGCGGGCGTAGCGGGTGCAGACCCCGAGTGCGATGGTCACCCGCGCCAGCGGGTTGAAGCCGAGGGCCCAGGGGATCTGCTCGGCGCAGGCATAGGGGCCGCCCGCGATGATGCCGGCGCCCTCGACGAGCGACGAGAAGGCGACGTGGAACTGGTGGGCGAAGAAGCCGCCGGAGGAGATGCCGGAGACGGTGACGCTGGACGGGTCGAGGCGGGCCAGGGTGGCGAGGGGCGGCGATTCGCTGCCGCGCGCCGCTGCCGTGGCGGTCAGGGCGATGGCGATTGCCACCGTGATGGGCGTCCACTGTCGCATGGGCATCTCCAGCGCCGGCGCTTCGCCACATCGCGCTAGCACGTTCGTGCCGGCGACGGGAATGGCAATGACGGGAGAACTGACCCTACTGTCGTCGGCTTGGGGGTTGATGTGTCGTTGATATAAGTCAAGGAAATCCTCCCGATGCCAGCTAAGCAAAATGCTGACCCTAGCTGATCCTGCCAGTCCGAAATATCGGGGGAGTTGTAGTACATGTCTTTCCTGCTGAAACGCAGTCTTGTTCTTCTTTGCAGTGCCACGCTCGTGGTATTGGTCGCGGCGTGCGGATCCGATGTGGTGGCGATCCCGCCGACACCCGCAGATGTCGCTGAATGTCCTGGAGACTGGGCGCTCATGGTCAGCTGCGAAGGTACGGCGGACAAAGTGCCTGTCGTCCTGGATCGCAACCCCGGAGCCAAGACCGGTGCCGCCACAGGGGCGATGGCCAGCGTCGCCCTAGGCACGGGCATTGCTGTCGGCCTCCTGAAGGGAGCCGGCGAAGCCGCCGATGAGGGGGGCGGCCTCGGTGCGGCGTTCGGGGGCGCCATGATCGTTCTTGCCGGCGTGGCGTTCGTCGCCGGGGTCGTGCTGGCGCCGGTCGGTGCGGTAGTCGGTGCCGGGATCGGCGCCGGGACGGCGGAGCCGGACGCCGCGGCGCAGGCAGCGCATGACAGTCTCGTGCGGGCGGTCGAGCAAACCAGGCTCGACAGGGACTTCCGCGAGCGGCTCGTCGCGGCTGCCGAAGACGTCGCCGGCCGGACCTTGTTCGATTGCGGGGCCCTGGATGTGCCGGCCGCCTGCATCGAGGCTTCGCCGGAGCCGATCGGGCAGGTCCTGAGTGTGCGCGTCGGCACGCCGCATTTCGAGTTGTGGGGCGGTGACGATCCCATGGCCGCGCTGTTCCTGACGGCGAACGCCGCGGTTTTCGCGCCGGACCACGCGCGGCCGATCTACGAGCGCACCTGGGTCTACCGGGGTGACGACCACGGCTATTTCGAGATGGCAGCCGGCGGCGCGACCCTGCTTCGCAGGGAGCTCGCCATGGCGGTGGACCGGCTTTCGGCGAAGATCGTGTCCGATCTGATGATTGGCGCCGGTGCGGAAGTGCATCCCACGGACGGGCAGCCAGCCGGAACCGTATGGACTGTCAGTCCAGAGAGCTGATGTCCGGCTCTGGGACCGCCGTGACGCGTTGGCTGCGACTCAGCCGCCGATCAGCCGCGGGACGAAGAGCACGAGGTCGGGCCAGAAGGTGACGACGAGGAGGGCGGCCACGAGCGGGATGTAGAAGGGCAGCATGGCCCGGACCATCTGGGCGAAGCTGATCCTGGCGATGTCCATCATGATGAAGAGGATGACGCCGAAGGGCGGGGTGGTGGCGCCGATGAGCAGGTTCAGCACCATGATGATGCCGAAATGCACGAGGTCGATCTTCAGCGCCAAAGCGAGCGGCAGGAGGGCCGGGACCGCGATCAGGAGGATGGCCGTGGTTTCCATGACCAGCCCGGCCGCGAGCAGGAGCAGGTTGACGAGGAAGAGGATGACGTAGGGGTTGTCGGAGATGCCGAGCAGGGTCGAGGTGAGGGCGGCCGGCAGGTTGTTGACCGAGACCACCCAGCCGAACGGCACGGCGGCGGCGATGATGAAGACGAGAACACCGGTGGTGATGCCCGTCTCGACGAGGCAGAGGTGCAGCTTCTCGAAGGTCAGCTCGCGCTGGGCGAAGCCCACGATCATCGCATAGGCGACGGTGACGGCGCCGAGCTCGGTCGGTGTGGCCGCTCCCGAGAGGAGGCCCGCCACGAGGATGACGGGGGCGAGGAGGGCCGGCAGGGCGCGGACGAAGGTGGTGCCCACCTCGCCGATGCTGGCCCGGGGCAGCGTGGGGGCGGTGATGCGGCCGGTGCGCGCCAGCCAGTAGATGAGCGCCATGAGCAGCGCGCCCATCAGGAATCCCGGGAGGATACCGGCGAGGAAGAGGTCGGCGACCGAGACCTGCGCCAGGACTGCGTAGATCACCATGATGACGGATGGCGGGATGATCGGGCCGATGATCGAGGAGGCGGCGGTCACCGCGGCCGAGAAGGCCGGGTCGAAGCCGGCCTTGCGCATGGCGCGGATCTCGACCGTGCCGAGCCCGGCGGCGTCGGCCTGGGCGACGCCGGACATGCCGGCGAAGACGATGGAGGCCGCCACGTTGACATGCGCGAGGCTGCCCCGGACGTGGCCGAAGAGCGAGAGGGCGAAGGCGAAGATGCGGGCGGCGAGGCCGGCCCGGTTCATGAGCGAGCCGGCCAGGATGAAGAGCGGGATGGCGAGCAGCGGGAAGCTGTCGAGGCCCGAGGCCATGCGCTGGACGACGATGGTGAGCGGGATCGGGCTCTCGAGGGTGAGCCAGACGACAGCGCTGGCGGCGAGCGCGAAGGCGATGGGCACCTCGATGGCGACCAGCACGGCGAAGGCCAGGAACATGATCCAGACGTTCACAGGCGGTCGCCCAGCATCGCCTGCTCGACGGCGTCGTCGTCGTGGTCGTCGGGCAGGGGCCGCATGATCAAAGGCGGCGGCTCGCCGCCCAGGGCGAAGCGCAGCTCGACCAGCACCTTGAAGACGGCGGTCAGCAGCATCGAGACGACGCCCACGGCGAGCGGCACGGAGAAGAACCAGCCCGAGGGGATCTGCACCGGGAGGGCTATGGAGCTGCGGCGCATCTCGACCTCGATGGCGCTCACGAGCGAGGGCAGGATGGTGGCGAGGAGTGCCATGATGACGAGGAAGACGACGGCCCGGGCGACGGCACCCTGCCGCTCGGACAGGCGGGCGACGAACGTGTCGATCTTGACGTGCCGGTCGTACTTGAGCGCCAGGGCGGCGCCGAGGAAGGTGGCCCAGATGAAGGAGTAGGTGGCGATCTCCTCGACCCAGACGAGCGGCTTGCCGAAGAAGTAGCGGGAGATCACCTGGGCCAGGATGTTGAGGACGATGTTGACGAGCAGGAGCACGACCAGCGCCTGCTCGAGCCGGCCGAGCAGCCCGAGCAGGCGCCGGCAGGGCTCGATCATCGAGGCAAGGCTCGCGTCAGTCGGGCGAACCCGGCCTCAGGGCGCCATGTCGCGGATCTGCTGCCAGAGGCCGGGCGACCAGACGCCGTCCTTCTCCATCTCCTCGACGCCGGCGCGCGCCTTCTCGGCGAACGGGGCGACGTCGACCTCGTGGATCGTGGCCCCCTCGGCGGCCATCTGCGCCACCGTCTCCTCGGTCTGGCGCTCGGCCTCGGCACGGCCCCACTGGGTCACCTCCCGGGCGGTGTCGACCATGATCTGCTGCTGCTCCGGCGTCAGGCTCTGGAACACGTCCTCGTTGATGGTGACGTGGTAGGTCGAGACGAGGTGGTCGGTGCGCATGACGTTGGTGGCCACCTGGTGCAGCTTGGCGGCATAGGCCGAGGCGACCGGGCCTTCCGCCGCCTCGACCGTGCCGGTCGAGAGGCCGAGATAGATCTCGCCCCAGGCGAGGCGCGAGGGCTCGGTGCCCAGCGTCTGCCAGAGCAGGAGGTAGGCCCGGATCTCCGGCACGCGCATCTTGAGGCCGGCGAGGTCGTCCGGCGTCGCCACCGGACGGGTGGCGAAGAGGATGCGGGGCTGGGTCGGGGCGGCGGCGAGGATGCGGAGCCCCTGCTCCTCGCGCAGCTTCTCGGCGAGCGCCGCGTAGATGTCGCTGTCGAGGAAGGCCTGCATGTGGTCGTTGTCGTCGAAGGTGAAGCCCCAGCTCATGATGTTGAAGTCGTTCACCCAGTTGCCGTACCACTCGACCACGTCGCCATAGAGCGCCACCGAGCCCTGCATCATCGCCTGGATGACGTCGATGTCGGTGCCGAGCTGCTCGCCGGAGATGAAGTTGACCGTGACCTCGCCATTGGTGCGCTCGGTCACCAGCTCCGCGAACATGGCGTTGCCGCGGTCGAGGATGGTGCCGACGGCGTCCGAGCCGCCGAAGGTGAGGGTGGTGGCGGCCGTGGCCGGTGCCGCGGCGAGCGCCAAAAGGGCGGCGCCCGCGAGGGCGCCCTTCAACGTCTCGAGCATGGTTCCTGCCTCCCTCCATGTTGTTTTTTCGTCGACCAGCGTAGTCCTGAAGCTCAGGCGGCGAAAGCGCTCCGCGCCCCGCCGGATTTCTGGGTCTTGAAGATCGAGGTGGCGTCGGGGGCCGGCGGCAGCGGCAGGCGCACCGGCACCTTCTCGATGCGCGGCTCGAGCACCGGCTCGCCGCAGACCATGCGCTCCAGGAGGTCGGCCCACATCTCGCGCTGCGGCAGGCGGTGGATGTAGGAGCCGGCGCCGAGCAAGGGCCAGGCGTCGGCGGCGCAGGCCTCGTAGAAGAGGATGAGGCGCGCCCGGTCGCTGCGGTTGGGGGCCGAGCCGTGCAGCGTGCGGGCGTGGTGGACGGTCATCGAGCCGGCCTTGCCGGTGAGCGTGACCGCCTGGTCGAAGTGGAAGTCCGGGTCGTCCGGGCTCACCGCACCGGCGAAGACGCCGTTGTTGTGGTGGCTCAGGAGCGGCCCCTTGTGCGAGCCGGGGATCGCCATGAGCGGGCCGTTGGCCTCGTCGACGTCCTCGAGCATCAGGCCGAAGGCCAGCATGTCGTCGTTGGTGTGCGGGTAGAAGGCCCAGTCCTGGTGCCATTCCACGGCCGCCCCGCCGCCCGGCGCCTTGGTGTTGAGCTTCGAGGTCTGCAGGACGACGTCGGGGCCGAGGAGCGCCGTGAAGTAGCTCTTCATGCGGTCCGAGCGCAGCACGCGGTCGAAGACGGGGTGCTGCTTGTGCGGCAGCTTGATCCGCGTCAGGCGCGGGTTGGACGGCGAATGGCCCTCGTCGAGGTCGTAGATGTCGTTGCTCTCGGCGACGCGGCGCGAGCGGTCGATGAAGTCGCGGGCGACCGCCTGCAGCTCGGCCAGATCCTCGGGCGAGACGGCGTCCTCGATCATCAGGTAGCCGTTCTCGCGATAGAAGGCGAGGTCGCCCTCGCTCAGGCCCGGGCCTTGCATGGTCACTTCCCTCCGTGGATTGGCGACATTATGGTAGCGCTAACATCGCTAGCGTCAAGGGGATCGCGTGGCCGGTGACAATGGCAGGGACGGCGAGGGCTGGGCGACGATGGGCGAGGTGGCGGCCCGGGCCGGCGTCTCGCCCATGACGGTCAGCCGCGTGCTCAAGGAGCCGGGCCGCGTGCGGCCGACGACCCGGACCAGGGTGGAGGCGGCGATCGCCGAGCTCGGCTATGTGCCGGACGCGGCGGCCGGCGCGCTCGCGTCGCGGCAGAGCCGGCTGGTGGCGGCGCTCGTCTCGACCCTCGCCGGCTCGATCTTCGCCTCCACCATCGCCGGGCTCGGCGCCGTGCTGCGCGAGGCGGGCCACGAGCTCCTGCTGGGCACCACCGAGTATTCCTCTTCGAGCGAGGAGGCGCTCCTGCGCGCGGTGCTCGGCCGGCGGCCGGGCGGGCTGGTGCTGAGCGCCGGGCAGCACACGCCGGCGGCACGCCGCCTGCTCGAGCGGGCGACGCGCGGCCTGGGCGTGCCGGTGGTCGAGATCTGGCAGCTTCCGGAGCGGCCGGTCGACATGGCGGTGGGCTTCTCCAACTTCGCCGCCGGGCGGGCGATGACGGCGTTCCTCGCCGATCTCGGCTATCGGCGGATCGCCTTTGTCGGCGTCCTCGGGCCGGACGATTTCCGCGGGCTGCGGCGCCATGCGGGCTACCGGGAGGCGCTGGCGGAACGCGGGCTCGGGGAGCCTCGGGCCTTCGGCTCCGGCGGGTCGGGTGGCTCGGTCGAGGATGGTGCGCGGGGTCTCGCCGCCGTGCTCGAGCGCTGGCCGGATTGCGATGCCGTCTTCTGCGGCAGCGATCCGCTCGCCTTCGGCGCCATCGCCGAGGCGGCCAGGCGCGGCCTCGCGGTGCCGGGCGAGCTCGCCGTCGCCGGGTTCGGCGATTTCGACTATGCGGGCGAGGCCGGGCTGGCGCTGACCACGGTGCGGATCCCGGGCGAGCGGATCGGCCGCGAGACCGCCCGGCTGCTGCTCGAGCGCAAGGCCGGCCGGCTCGAGGGGCCGGTCGTGGTCGATCTCGGCTTCGAGCTGGTCCGCCGCCGGACCGCCTGAACGACCGCCTGACTGACGCGAAAGGAGGACTGGCGGCGCGGCCGTTACCCTTCTAAACTCTTGGTTGCTTACCGGCTCTGCCCGTCTTTTTGGTGCCGACTTGGTTCTGTTGCCGCCCACGCTGCTCGAGCGGGTCGGCGGGGCGGCCCGCCGGCTGCCGCGCGACCTCCTGGCATCGCTCCTGGTCGTGCTGGCCTATGCGACCTTCACCATCATGGCGGTCTTCGTGCGCAACGCCGCCGAGCACCTGCCGGTCATCGTCATCGTGTTCCTGCGGCAGGTGCTGACCATGCTGCTGATGACGCCGCTCTTCTGGATGAACCGGGAGCAGATCCGCCATCCCATGGGGTTTCGGCTGCATGCGCTGCGCGGCTTCACCGCCGTCGGCTCCATGCTCTGCGGGCTCACCGCCCTCGTCTACGTGCCGTTCGCCGATGTCACCGCGATCCAGATGACCGAGGCGCTGTTCGTCACCGCGCTGGCGGCCCTGCTGCTGCGCGAGACGGTCGGCTGGCGACGCTGGTCGGCGACGGCGGTGGGCTTTCTCGGCGTGGTGGTCATGCTCGGCCCGTTCTCGGGCGGGATCGAGCATTATGCCCTGGTGGCGCTGCTGGGTGCCGTGTTCAGCGCTTTCGCCGTGATCTCGCTGCGGCTCGGCTCGACGCTCGATTCGACCGTCACCGTGCTCTTCTATCAGGGTCTCGTGGTGCTCGCCCTGACCGCACCGCTCGCCTGGTGGTACTGGCAGCCGGTGACCCTGGCCGGCCTGCAGGTGGTTTTCATGATGTCGCTGGTCATGGTGGTCGGCCAGCTCCTCTTCACCTCGGCGCTGCGCATGGGCGAGGCCGCCGCCCTGGCGCCGCTCGGCTATCTGCGCCTCCTCCTGATGGGCGTCGTCGGCTACTGGCTCTATGCCGAGGTGCCGTCGCTGGCGACCGTGCTGGGAGCGCTCCTGGTGGTCGGCTCGGCCAGCTACACGCTGCATCGCAACGCCAAGCGGCAGGAGGCGATCCGGGAAGAAGGGCCGGGCTGACCGGTGCTCGGGGCTTGGCCCGTGCGGCGCCCCCGTGGCAGAAGGATCGCCATGAAGCGAGGAGCATCGGGGAGGATGGCGATGATGCGCAGGACGAGCATGCTGCTGGCCGGGTTGCTGCTGGCCCTCATGGGCACGGGGCCGCTGGCGGCGCAGACCTACAAGGACGAGTACCGGGTCTCGACCGTGGTTCCGGCACCCTTTCCCTGGGGGCTCGCCGCCGAGCGCTGGGCCGAGCTGGTGGGCGAGCGGACGGACGGGCGCATCAAGCTCGTGATCTATCCGGGCGCCCAGCTCGTGCAGGGCGAGCAGACCCGCGAGTTCGCCGCCCTGCGGCGCGGCCTGATCGACATGGCGGTCGGCTCGACCATCAACTGGTCGCCGCAGATCGTCGAGATGAACATCTTCTCCATGCCGTTCTTGATGCCCGACTACGCGGCGCTCGACGCCTTGACCCAGGGGCCGGTCGGCGAGGTGATCTTCGAGCGCATCCGGGAGAATGGCGTGGTGCCGCTGGCCTGGGCCGAGAACGGCTTTCGCGAGGTCACCAACTCGAAGGTGGCGATCCGCACGCCGGCCGACATGGCCGGGCTGAAGATGCGCGTCGTCGGCTCGCCGATCTACAACGACATCTTCACCGCCCTCGGCGCCAACCCGACGCAGATGAGCTGGGCCGACGCGCAGCCGGCCCTCTCGACCGGTGCCGTTGACGGCCAGGAGAACCCGCTCACCATCTATGACGTCTTGAAGATGTGGGAGCTCGGGCAGACGAACGTGACGCTCTGGCGCTACGTCGCCGACCCGCTGATCTTCGCGGTCAACCAGGAGGTCTGGGATTCGTTCACGCCCGAGGACCAGGAGATCGTGGCGACGGCGGCGGTCGATGCCGGTGCCTATGGCGTCGAGGTGGCGCGCAGGGGGCTGACGGATGAAGACCAGAGCCTGATCGAGGAGATCGAAGGGCATGGTGTCACGGTCGTCCGGCTGACCGACGAGGAGCGGCAGGCCTTCGTCGACGCGACCCGCCCGGTCTACGAGGCGTGGCGCGAGAAGGTCGGCGCGGATCTCGTGAAGCAGGCCGAGGAGTCGGTGGCGCAGCGCTAGCGGATGGCAGGGGAGCGGCCGGCGCCGGCGGAGCACGGCGCCGCCACACCGGGCCCCCGCGTCCCGGTCCGGCTCGAGGAGGCGCTGGCGGCGGCGGCGATGGCGCTCATCTGCCTGATCTCGCTCGCCAACGTGGTGGTCCGCTACCTGACCAACGTCTCCTTCGCCTTCACCGAGGAATACTCGGTCTTTCTCCTCGTCTTCATGACCTTCGTCGGCGCCTCGGCGGCCTTCGCGACGAACGAGCACATCCGCATCACCTGGCTGCTCGAGCGTCTGCCCCGGCGCCTGGCGTGGCTGGCGGAGCTCGCGACCCTCGCCGTCACCACGGCCCTCTTCGCGCTGGTCGTCTATTTCGGCGGGCAGGTGGCGTTCGACGAGTGGCACTGGGGCGAGACCTCGCCCGGGCTCGGCCATCCGAGCTGGGTCTATTCGATCTGGCTGCCGGTCCTGGCGGTCGCGATCATTCTGCGGGTGCTCGGGCGCGGCTGGCGAGACCTCGGGCGGGGTGGTGGTGCTCGACGCTAATCTGCTGCTGGTGCTGGTGTTTCTCGCCCTTCTGGCGATCGGCACGCCGATTGCGGTGGCGCTCGGCGCCGGCGGCGTGGCGGGCATTCTCGTCGGCCTCGACATGGCGGCGCTCGGCACGGTCGGCACCAACACCTGGAGTGCCGTCGCCAAGTACCCGCTGATCGCCGTGCCGCTCTTCATCCTGACCGGCATGGTGTTCGAGCGCTCGGGCGTGGCGGCACGGCTCGTCACCTTCGCCGAGGCCTGCATCGGGCCGCGGCGCGGCGGGCTGGCGGTGGTCGCCATCCTCGTCTGCCTGATCATGGGCGGCATGTCGGGCTCGGGGCCGGCGGATGCGGCGGCCGTGGCGACGGTGATGATCCCGGCCATGCACAAGGCGGGCTATCCCAGGCCCTTCTCGGCTGCCGTGATCGCGGCGGGTGCTTCGACCGCCATTCTGATCCCGCCCTCGATAGCGCTCATCGTCTATGCGGTCCTGGTGCCCGGCACCGATCTGCGCGCACTGTTCGCTGCCGGTCTGGTGCCCGGCCTTTTGGTCGGTGTCGCCATCGGCGTGCCGGCGCTGCTGCTCAGCCGGCGGCACGGCTTCGGCAGCGTCGCCGAGGTCGGCGCGGGTGCGGCCGGCCGGCCGCCCTTTTGGCAGAGCCTCTGGCGTGCCCTGCCGGGGCTGCTGGCGCCGGTCATCATTCTCGGCGGCCTGCGCAGCGGCCTGTTCACGCCGACCGAGACGGCGGTGGTGGCGGTGGCCTACGGCCTCCTGGTCGGCACGCTGGTCTATCGCAGCCTCGGCTGGGCCGACATCTATGCCGTGCTGGTCGAGAGCGCCAAGATCTCGGCGGTGCTGATGATCATCATCGCGTTCGCCGGCATCTTCGCCTGGGCCGGCGCCACGCTCGGTGCCTTCCGCATGGCGGCCGAGGCGCTGCTCGCGGTGAGCGGCCACGAGCTGGTCGTCCTGCTCCTGGTGATGCTCATGCTGCTGGTGGCCGGCATGCTGCTCGACGGCATCTCGATCTATCTCATCACCTTGCCGCTCCTGGTGCCGATCGCCACCGCCCTCGACTGGTCCTTCGTCTGGTTCGGCGTGGTCATGGCCATCACCATCGCGATGGGCCAGGTGACGCCGCCGGTGGCGGTCAACCTGATGGTCACGTCGCGCCTCGCCGGGGTGCCGATGGAGAGCACCTTCGTCTGGATCGGCTGGCTGCTGCTCGCCATGACGGCAGCGCTCGGCCTCGTCATCGGCTTTCCCGAGCTCGCCCTCTGGCTGCCGCGGGTGCTCGGCTACCGGATCACCTGAACGCCGGATCCCGGCCTGCACGGGGTGGCGGCAGCAGGGAAATCAGGGTAAGCCGCGCCGGAGCCGGCGGCAGGCGCAAGCGGGAGCGGGACGATGAACGAGATGGATCCATTGGCGGGTTTCGTGCCGAAATTCGGCGTCGGCCAGTCGGTGACGCGCAAGGAGGACCCGCGGTTGTTGCGGGGTGATGGGCGCTACACCGACGATTTTCTGCCCGAGGGCCAGCTCACGGCCCTCTTCGTCCGCTCGAGCCATGCCCATGCGATGCTGGAGAAGCTCGACGTCGAGGCGGCGCGCGCCGCACCGGGCGTGGTCATGGTGCTGACCACGGCCGAGCTGGATGCCAAGGGCTACCCGGACCTGCCCTGCGGCCTGCCCTTCAAGAGCGCCGATGGCAGCCCGATGATCGTCCCGCCGCATCCCTCGCTGGCGCGCGGCCGGGTGCGCTATGTGGGCCAGCCCTATGCCGTGGTGATCGCCGAGACGATGGCGGCGGCGCGTGATGCGGCCGAGCGCATCGAGGCGGAATTCTCGCCCTTGCCGGTGCTGGTCGAGCTGGAGCGGGCGCGCGACGCGGACGCCCCCCTGCTGCACGAGGAGGCGCCGCGGAACACGGCGCTCGACTTCGCCTTTGGCGACGAGGCGGCGGTCGAGGCGGCGTTCCAGCGTGCGGCGCACGTCACCAGGCTGAAGATCGTCAACAACCGGGTGATGGTCGTGCCGATGGAGCCGCGCGGGGCGGTGGTCGACTACCGGGACGGCCGCTGGACGGTGCGCACCGGCTGCCAGAACGTGTTCGGGCTCCGGGCCAGCCTGGCAGGGCTGGTCGAGGCACCGGTCGAGCAGGTCCGCGTGCTGGCCGACGATATCGGCGGCTCGTTCGGCATGAAGGCCTCGGTCTTCCCGGAGCACCTGCCGCTCATGCACGCGGCGCGCGAGCTCGGCCGGCCGATCAAGTGGGTGAACGACCGCAGCGAAAGCTTCACGACCGACTATCACGGCCGCGATTCGGTCTTCGATGCCGAGCTCGCCTTGGATGATGAGGGCAATTTCCTCGCCGTGCGGGTCGAGGGGCTCGGCAGCGCCGGCGCCTATGTGGCGGGCTTCGGCCCGGCCATCCCGACCGGGGTCATCCAGAAGAACCTGCCGAGCCTCTACAAGACCCCGCTCATGTCGGTGCGGGTCAAGCTGGTCCTGACCAACACCACGCCGATGACCGCCTATCGCGGGGCCGGGCGGCCGGAGGCGGTCTACATGATGGAGCGGCTGGTCGAGCAGGCCGCCCGCGAGACCGGGCGCGATCCGCTCGAGCTCCGGCGGCAGAACTTCGTGCCGCCGTCGGCCATGCCCTTCACCATGGCGTCGGGCGTGGTCTGCGACAGCGGGGATTTCGCGGCCGTGCTGGACCAGGGGCTAGAGGTGGCCGACGCGGCCGGCTTCGCCGCACGGCGCCAGGCGAGCGAGGCCAGGGGGCTGAAGCGCGGCCTCGGCTACTGCACCTATGCCGAGGTGACGGCACCCCAGGGCAAGGAGATGGGCGGCATCCGCTTCGCCCCGGACGGACGGATCACCCTCGTCACCGGCACGCTGGACTACGGCCAGGGCCATGCCTCGGCCTTCGCCCAGGTGCTGGCCACCCGGCTCGGCCTGCCCTTCGACCGGATCGATCTTTTGCAGGGCGACAGCGACGAGCTCCTCTATGGCGGCGGCACGGGCGGCTCGCGCTCGCTGATGGCGTCCGGCGAGGCGGTGCTCGAGGCCGCCGACCAGGTGGTCGAGAAGGGCATGAAGCTGGCTTCCGAGCATCTCGAGGCGGCCGAGGCCGACATCGTCTTCGAGGCGGGCTCGTTCCGCGTCGCCGGCACCGACCGGCGGGTGACGCTGGCGCAGCTCGGCATCGACGCCAAGGGTGCCCTGGATGTCGAGCTCGTGACCGACACCCCGCCCTCGACCTGCCCGAACGGCTGCCACGTGGCGGAGGTCGAGGTCGACCCGGAGACCGGGCGGATCACCCTGGTCGGCTACAGCGCGGTCGACGATTTCGGCACGCTGGTCAACCCTCTCCTGGTCGAGGGCCAGGTGCATGGCGGGGTGGTCCAGGCGATCGGCCAGGCGCTGACCGAGCACGTCGTCTACGACGCCTCGGGCCAGCTCCTGACCGGCAGCTTCATGGACTACGCCCTGCCGCGCGCCGACGATCTGCCGGACTTCAAGCTCGCCTTCCACACCGTGCCGGCGACCACCAACCGCCTGGGTGCCAAGGGCTGCGGCGAGGCCGGCATCACCGCGGCCCTCGCCGCCGTGGTCCACGCCGTGCTCGACGCGCTGGCGCCTTATGGCATCACGCATCTCGACATGCCGCTGACGCCGGAGCGCGTGTGGAGCGCCATCCGGGCGGCAGGCTAGACCTCGTCATCCCGGCCGCAGGCTGCGCCGAGATTCGGGGCGGCCTGCGGCTGGTCAGGCTACAAGGGGTGGCGGAACCGCGGCACCTCTTGGGGAGAAGTCGATATGGCAGAGCTGGAGGTCGTCACGATCGCCGAGGGGAGCGCCTTTCACGCGCTCGGTCTCGATGATGCCGACGACCTCGTCCTGCGCGCCGAGCTCATGCGTCGGCTGGCCGCGATCATCGAGGATCGGGGTTTCACCCAGGCCCAGGCCGGCAGCCTGATGCGCATGGACCGGCCCCGCGTGTCGGCGCTGATGAACGGCAGGATCACCAAGTTCTCCACCGACCGCCTGCTGCAGGCCCTGAGCGATCTCGGCCAGGACGTGGAGCTGCGCATCACGCCCTCGAAGGGGGCCCAAGGGCCGGGTCAGTGTCGGGGCCTAGTCCGCGTTCCTGGATCTGCCGGATCGCGTCAAAGGATGCGCACCGGAAAGGATGGAAGCGTCTATGAGCCGGCCGTCGTATCCGGCAACCACGCATCCGCGAGCACGTCGTCGAGCGTGAACGGACAAGCGGTCGGGAAGACCGTGAGGGCGATGCCGGTTTCGCGCGCTGCCTGGCGGCGGGCGCGGGACCAGGCCTTGGCCATGGCGTCATCGAGGTTCGGGCGCAGGCTCGGATTGTCCTCTAGGAGGGCGGCGATCTCGTCACGTTGATGACCGATGGTGGTGAGCCAGCTGCGGCTGCGCTCGCCCGGTTGCCAGTGCCATTTGGCGAGGTGGGCGAGGAGAATGGCGAGCCGGCTGACGAGCTCGCGGGCGAGGGACTTGCCCATGTCCTCGATCTCCATGGCGAGATGGGGGAGATCGAGCTCGGCCGTGAGCTCGGGACGATGGGCGGCCAGCCGTCGGAGTGCTTCGGCCTGGTCCCTGGCCCAGGCGTGGGTGTCGCGCTCGTAGAGATCGGTGGTCATCTGCCTTCTCACGTTTGGAACCATGTCATGATAGCTGATCGCGGGGCGTCGGCGAAGCATGGCGGAGGGCTGGCCCTGACCTTCGCCAGCGGCTAACCAGTTCAGCGAGGTGACAACGGGAGGACGGGCACATGGCGAAGCTGGTGCGGGGCGAGGTCTGGCTCGTGGACCTCGAGGCCAAGGTGAAGCGGACGGATGCGATCCAAACGTTCACCAGCCAGGAGACGCCGTTCGTCCGGCTGACCGATGCGGACGGTGTGGAGGGGGTGGGCTACAGCTACACCATCGGCCAGGGTGGCAGCTCGGTCGTGGCCTTGCTCGCCGATCATCTCCTGCCCCGGCTGATCGGCCGGGAGGCGGAGGAGATCGAGCGGATCTGGCGCGATCTGCGCTTTTCCGTGCATGCGCTGCAGCCGGGGGCGGTGGTGGCGATCGCCCTTTGCGCCATCGACACGGCTCTTTGGGATCTGCGCTGCAAGCGGGCCGGGCTGCCCTTGCATGTGCTGGCGGGCGGGGCCAGGGCCTCGATCCCGCTCTACTCGACCGAGGGCGGCTGGCTGCATGTCGAGCCGGAGGCGCTGGTCGAGGACGCGCTGGCGGTGCGCGAGCGGGGCTTTCGCGGCTGCAAGGTCAAGGTCGGCCGGCCGCATGTGAGCGAGGACATCGCCCGGCTCGAGGCGGTGCGCGATGCGATGGGGCCGGGCTTCGAGATCTTCACCGACGCCAACCAGGCCTTCACGCCGGACGAGGCGATCCGCCGGGCCCGGGCGATGGAGCCTCTCGATGTCGGCTGGTTCGAGGAGCCTTTGCCGTCGGACGACATGATCGGCCACAGCCGGCTCTGCCAGAGCACGTCGCTGCCGATCGCGGTCGGCGAATCGATCTACTCGGTCCGGCATTTCGGCCAGTACATGGCCGAGCGGGCCTGCTCGATCGTCCAGGTCGATGTCGGGCGGATCGGCGGCGTCACCCCCTGGCTCAAGGTGGCGCACACCGCCGAGGCGCTGAACATCCCGGTCTGCCCGCATTTCCTCATGGAGCTGCACGTGGCGCTCTGCTGCGCCGTGCCCAATGCGCGCTGGCTCGAATACATCCCGCAGCTCGACGAGCTGACCACCGAGGGGATGCGGATGGAAGGTGGCGAGGCCTTCGCGTCGGAGGTGCCCGGGCTCGGCATCGCCTGGGACATGGAGCGGATCGACCGCGTCACGGTCGAGGGCTCGGCGCGGGTGATCGACTGAAGGCGAGCGAAAACGCGGAACGGCCGTTGTCTCCGTTGGACGGTTCGGCCATAGATGCGGTCCAGTCGGGTCATTCAGGGAGAATTGTCATGAGAGTCGCAAGGATGCTGCCGCTCGCGGTGCTGGCGGCCGGTATCGCCGGGCCGGCCATGGCGAGCGACACCAAGGTGGCGCTGGTGCCGGGGGGGCCGCACCCCTATTTCGCCGCCTGGGAGAATGCGGCGGCGGCCGCCGCCGCGGATTTCGGCATCGAGGCCGAGTACCGCGTGCCGGCGGCCTGGGAGCTCTCCAAGCAGAACGAGATGATCGAGAGCCTGGTGGCGCAGGGCTTCAACGCGTTCCTGGTCTTCCCGGGCGACGCCAACGGCACCAATGCCACGCTCGAGGAGCTGGCGGCCTTCGACATCCCGTCGGCGGCGCTGGCCGGCTGCACGGTCGACCCGACGGCGGCGAGCTTCTGCCTCGGCACGGACGTGGCGCGCTCGGCCTATCTCGGCACCAAGGAGCTGATCGAGGCGATGGGCGGGTCGGGCAGGATCGCCCACTTCACCGGCTTCCTCGTCGATCCCAACACGCAGCTCCGCATCGAGGCGGTCGAGCAGGCGGTGGCCGAGGCAGGTGGCGGGGTCGAGATCATCCAGGTGATCGCCGACATCGACGCGCCGGAGCCGGCGGACGAGAAGATCAACGCCTTCCTCGCGGCGCGCGGCTCGGAGGTCGACGGCATCGTGACCACGGCCTGGGTGCCGTCGGTCGTCGCCGCCACGTCCTTGCGCAATCTCGGCGACAAGCGGATCAGGATGGTCGGCATCGACCATGACGAGGTGGTGCTGAGCGCCATCGAGGACGGCTTCGTCGATGGCACCATGCTGCAGAACCCCTATGGCCAGGGCTATATCGGCTCCTACGCCATGGACCTGATCCGGCAGGGCTGCACGATGAAGGAGGATGCGCCCTGGCAGCAGACGGCGCAGACCGCGCACTTCATCGACAGCGGCACGGCCTTCGTCGATGCCGACCAGGTGAAGGACTACCAGGCCGCGATGGTCGCCGTGACGGACGAGATCATGGCGACCTTCAAGGACGACTTCCTGGTCTGCAACTGACCCTTGGCGACGGCGACGACCGGGCGAGGCGGGCGGGGGGCGCTTGGGCTCCTCGCCTCCAACGAGGTCGGCCTGGCGCTCCTGATCGCCGTGCTGGTGGCGATCTTCGCCACGGTCAACCCGGGCTTCACCTCGCCCTTCAACCTCTTCGCCCTCAGCCGGGTGATGGGCATCGACATGGTCATCGGCCTTTCGATGATGGTCGTGCTCGTCACCGGCGGGCTGAACCTCGCGGTCGGCTCCATCGGCGTCGCCTCGGTCATGCTGGGCGGCTGGGCGATGCAGGTCGCGGGCGTGCCGGTGCTGCCCTCCATGACGCTCGCCGTCGCCTTCGGCGCCTTCCTGGGGTGGATCAACGGCCAGCTCACCGTGCGGATGGGGGTGCACAGCTTCATCGTCACGCTGGCGACCATGTCGCTCTTCTTCGGGGCGATGATCGTGGCCACCCGGGCCGAGGCCTTCAACGCGCTGCCGCGCTCCTTCGTCGATCTCGGCAAGCTCCGCTATGGCGGCTTCGTCTCCGGCATGCTGCCGCTCGCCCTCATCGTGGGGCTCGGGCTCTGGCTCTTCTTCAACCGCACCAGCCTCGGCCGCGAGATCCTGGCGGCCGGCGCCAACCCGCAGGCGGCCGAGCTCTCCGGCGTGCGCGTCAACCGGACGATCGTCGTGGCGCACGCGCTCTCCGGCGCGCTCGGCGCCCTTGCCGGGCTCATGCTGGCGGCGCGCAATGGCGCGGCCCTGCCGTCCATGGCCGGGCATATCGGCATGGGCTGGCTGCTGCCGGCCTTCCTCGCCCCGGTGCTCGGCGGCACGCTCCTGACCGGCGGGGTGGTCTCGGTCGCGGGCACCGTGCTCGGCGCCGCCATGGTGACGATCATCACCAACGGGCTGCTGCAACTGCAGATCGGCGAGTTCTGGGTGCAGATGTGCCTCGGCCTCATCCTGCTCGCCGCCGTGCTGCTCGACCGCGCGCGCAGCGTCATCGCCGAGCGCCGCCGGAGCGTTGCCTGATGCTGAAAGGCATCTGGGGCAGCGACTGGTTCGGGCTCTTCGTCGTGGCCCTGGTCGCCGGGACGGGGCTCGCCCTGTTCCAGCCGGCCTTTCTCTCGCCCTTCAATCTCTACGTGCTCCTGATCAGCTTCTCGCTCTGGGCGCTGGTCGCCATGGCGCAGATGGTGATCATCGCCATCGGCCAGATGAACCTCTCGGTCGGCGCCATAGGCGGGCTGGTGGCGATCTCGTTTGCCGGGTCGATGGAGGTCTGGGGGCTGCCGGTGCCGGCGGCGATCCTGCTCGGCCTCGCCATCGCGGCGCTTTGCGGCCTCCTCAACGGGGTGATGACCCATGTGACCGGCATCAGCGCCTTCGTCATCACGCTGGCGACACTCTCGATCTTCAAGGGCCTCAATATCGGCATCACCGAGGCGCAGCCCTTCTACGGCGTGCCCGACGTGGTCAAGGCCTTCGGCAATGCGCGCTTCGAGGGCCTGCCGCACATGCTGATCGTGCCGGTGGTGGCGATCATCCTCATCTGGCTCCTCTTCAACCGCATGGTGCTGGGCCGGCAGATGCTCGCGCTCGGGGCCAACCGGCATGCCGCCGAGCTTTCCGGCATCCGGGTCGGGCGGGTCGTGGTCATCGCGCATGTCATCTCGGCCGTGCTCGCCGCCATGGCCGGCATGCTCGCCGTGGCCCGGCTGCAGCTCGGCCAGCCGACGATCGGCGACGACTGGCTGATCCTCTCCTTCGCCGCCCCGGTGATCGGCGGTGCCGTGCTGGCCGGCGGGCACATCTCGGTCATCGGCACCTGCCTCGGCGTGGTCATCGTCACGCTGATCAACAATGCGCTGGTGCTGCTCGGCATCGATCCCTTCTTCGTCCAGCTCTTCCTCGGCGGGCTGATCCTGATCGCGGTCGGGCTCAACCGCTGGCGCGAGCGGCGACTGGCGCCGGCATGACGGAGCCGGTTCTCGCGGTCGAGGGGGCGACCAAGAGCTTTCCCGGCGTCAAGGCGCTGGACGGCGTCGACTTCGTCCTTCGGCCCGGCGAGATCCACGCGCTGCTGGGCGAGAACGGCGCAGGCAAGTCGACGCTGATCAAGATCCTGACGGGCGTGCATTTGCCCGACAGCGGCACGGTCCGCCTCTTCGGCGAGCCGGTGCGGTTCCGGAATGCCCGGGCCGCCATCCAGGCCGGGATCAGCGCCGTGCACCAGGAGCGGAACCTGATCCCGCGCATGAGCGTCGCCGAGAACATCATGCTGGAGGACCTGCCCGAGCGGTTCGGCTTCGTCGACTATGCGGCGGTGAACGAGCGCGCCCTCCTCTGGATCGAGCGGCTCGGCCTCGCCATCCGGCCGGACCAGCCGGTGCGCTCGCTCAGCGTGGCGCAGATGCAGCTCGTCGAGATCGCCAAGGCGCTGGTGCTCGAGGCACGGATCCTGCTCATGGACGAGCCCACGGCCTCGATCACGCCGCACGAGACCGAGGTGCTCTTCGGCCTGCTGAAGCAGCTCCGGGACCAGGGGGCGGCCATCGTTTTCGTCAGCCACAAGCTCGAGGAGGTGTTCGAGCTCTGCGACCGGGTGACGGTGCTGCGCGATGGCCGGAACGCCTGCAACGGCCTGCCGATCGGCGAGCTCGACCGGGCGGACGTGGTGCGCTTCATGATCGGCCGCGACGAGCGCACGGCCAAGCTCGGCGACAAGCCGGTCGATGCGGCCGACGTGGTGCTCCGCCTCGATGGCGTGGCCACCAGCCTCGGCCATGCGGGCATCGATCTCGAGCTGCGGCGGGGCGAGATCCTGGGCCTCTACGGGCTGGTCGGCGCCGGGCGGAGCGAGCTCGCCAAGGCGCTGGTCGGGATCGGCGGCGTGACCGCCGGCACCGTGACCGTGGCGGGCCAGCCGGCGGTGGTCCCGGACCCGACGACGGCGCTCCAGCGCTACCGCATCGGCTATGTCAGCGAGGATCGCAAGGGCGAGGGGCTGATCCTGATCCACGATGTCGGCCGCAATATCGGCATCACCATCTGGCGAAGGCTTTCCGGCTGGCTCGGCTGGCTCGGCGAGGGCAGGGCCCGGGCCGCCTGCCGGCCCTTCGTCGAGAAGCTCGCCATCCGCACGCCCTCCATGGGCCAGAAGGTCGGCAACCTCTCGGGCGGCAACCAGCAGAAGGTATCGGTGGCCAAGTGGCTGGCGGCGGATTGCGACATCCTGATCGTCGACGAGCCGACGGTCGGAATCGACATCAAGACCAAGACCGACCTGCACGAGCTGCTCTGGGAGCTGGCCTCCTCCGGCAAGGCGATCCTGCTGATCTCGTCGGACATGCCGGAGATGGTGGCGCTGGCCGACCGCATCCTCGTCATGGGCGGCTTCCGCATCCTGGGCGAGGTCCGAAACGACCACGACTACGGCCGGATGAGCACCGCCATCATGGGCCATATCCACGCCGCCGAGGCGGCCTGAGCGAAGGGAGAGCGACCATGCAGCGGATGGGGCACGTGATCGGCCTGAAGCCCGAGCACATGGCGGAGTACAAGCGCCTGCACGCCGCGGTCTGGCCCGAGGTGCTGGAGCGGATCGCCAGGTCGAACATAAGAAACTACACGATCTTCCTGCGCGAGCCCGAGAACCTCATGTTCGGCTACTGGGAATATCACGGCACGGACTTCAAGGCCGACATGGCGGCCATGGCCGAGAACGCCAGGACGCAGGAATGGTGGAAGCTCTGCGGCCCCATGCAGGCCCCGCTCGAGAGCCGCGCGGCAGGCGAGTGGTGGGCGCCGATGGAGGAGGTCTTTCACACCGATTGAGGTGGCGAGCGGAGGATCGGGTGATGTGGCGTGGTCTGGTGCTACTGGGTTGTCTGCCGGCAGTACGTCTCGAGCGCGGCGACAGCACCGAGATCGCGGTCGTCGAGCGGACCGGCTCGGGCCGTGAGGCGCTGGCTCTGACAGCGGGTCTCTGCCGCGTGCTCGACAGGCCCGCCGCGGTAGCAGTAGTCGGGCTTCGTCCCGTTGCCCGGCCTCTCACGTCGCAAGGGCGGCGACCGCCTTCTCCACCAGCTTCATCTCGTCGGCCGAGAGGGGTGGCACCGGCCTGCGGCAGAGGCCGGCCGGGCGGCCGGTCAGCCCGCTCGCGGCCTTGGCGACCGGATGGAACGGCAGGGTCCAGAGCAGCCGGCTGAGCGGCTGGAGCTTCTTCCACAGGACAGCCGCCTCGGCGAGGCTGTCGGCCTGGACGAGGTCCCAAAGGCGCCTGAGCTCGGCCGGGACGGCGTTGCCGGATCCGCTGAACAGCCCGGTGGCGCCGTTGATCAGGCTGTAGAAATTGAGGAAGTCGCAGCCGCAGAAGACCTTCGAGCCCTGCCCGATCAATTGCTCGATGCGGGCCGGATTGGCGGTGCTGTCCTTGAGGTAGGCGAGGCCGTCGATTTCCGAGAAGCGGGCGAAGACCTCGGGCGTGATGTCGAACTGGGTGAAGACCGGGATGTTGTAGGCCATGATCGGCGTCTCGATAGCCCTTGCGATCTGCTCGTAGTGCCACCGCACGCCATCCTCGCCCGGGCCCTCGAAATAGGGTGGCAGAACGAGGACGGCGTCGGCGCCCAGGCCCTCGGCGTGCCTGGAGTTCTCGATCGCGTCCTCGGTGCGGATGGCCGACGTCTGGACGACAAGCCCGACGCGACCGTCGATGCGCTTCGCGGCGATCTCGGCGATCTGGCGCTTCTCCGCTTCCGCGAGGAAGGGAAATTCGCCGGTGCCGCCGTTGACGGCGATGATGTGGACGCCGCATTCGATCAGCGAGTCGATATTGGCTTCGAGGGCGGCCACGTCCAACGCCGCGCCGCCGTCCCTGAAGGGGGTGCAGATCGGCACGCAGATGCCTTTGAGGTCGCGCATCGGGTTCTCCTCGGTGGGGCGGTCGCCCCGTCGTGCGGGGGCTTGCGACCGCTGGTCAAGCTCCTCCCGCGGGCGTCCTCGCCGGTGGCTCGGTGACCGGGTTCTGGGTCGGGGCGAGGGGGCCTTCCTCGCCCGGCGGGTCGTAGGTCGCCCAGCCTTCCTCGCGGTTGGTCGAGGGCAGGTCGTCGTGGCGGATGTGGCGGTGCAGGTAGGCCTTGGCGATGAAGTTGGCCGTCAGCGGCGCGGTCAGGAAGAGGAAGAGGGTGATGACCAGCTCGTGGAACGAGAAGTCGCCCTCGAGCACGGTGAAGTAGATCATGGACGCGATCAGCACGGCGCCGACGCCGAGCGTCGTGGCCTTGGTCGGCCCGTGCAGGCGGGTGGCGAGGTCCGGCAGCTTGATCAGCCCGAAGGAGCCGATGAGCGCGAAGGTGCTGCCGATGACGATCAGCAATGCCACGAGGATCTCGGCGATGAGGGTCAGCATGGCCGGCCTATTCGATCACGTCGCCGCGGAGGATGAAGCGGCAGTAGGCCACGGTCGAGATGAAGCCGACCATGGCGATCAGGATGGCGGCCTCGAACAGCACCGAGCGGCCGTGGTGGATGCCGTAGAGCACGATGAGCGCCAGGGTGTCGATCACCATGGTGTCGAGGGCGAGGATGCGATCCGCCATGGTCGGCCCGAACGAGAGGCGCCAGGCGGTGCAGAGCAGCGCCAGCGCCAGGGCGATGAAGCCGTAGAGGAGGGCGAGGTCGATCATCCGAAGATCTCCCGGAGCCGGCGCTCGTAGCGGTCCTTGATGCCGGCGACCGTCTCCTCGACGTCGGGCGCGTGAAGGCCGTGGACGAGCAGGGCCCGGCCGTCCGCCGAGAGGTCGCAGGAAACGGTGCCGGGCGTCATGGTGATGGTCCCGGCGAGCATGGTGATGGCCTCGGGCGAGTAGATGTCGAGCGGCACGGTCATGAAGCTAGGCCGCAGCCGCTCGACCTTCCAGAAGAGGATCCACCAGGCAACCTGGACATTGGCGACGACGATGTCCCAGAGGACGATCAGGGTGTACTCGACGACCCTGGGCAGGTGGCGGATCGCCGGCGCCTCGGGCCAGAACCGGCTGGTGTAGAGCGGGATCACGACGCCGAGGAAAAGGCCCATGAGGACGCCGCCGAGCGTGATCTCGTTCATCAGGAGCAGCCAGAAGCCGGCCAGCACCAGGGTGATCAGGGGGTGTCGCAGCCAGCGGCCATGGAGCTTCATTCCGCCACCTCCTCCGTCGGGGCCAGCGTGGCGACGCCGAGCACGGCCTCGATGTAGTCCACCGGGTCGTGGAGCTGGGCCGCGGTGGCGTCGACATAGCGGCCGATGGGGGCCGCGAACGCGGTGAGCAGGACGGTGCCGAGGAGGAAGAGGGCGACCACGCTGAGCGGCACGGGCCGGGCCGGCGCCGGCCCCGAGGGGGGCTCGGCCTCGGCATCCTTTGGGTCCTCGACCGCCACGGTCCGGCTCTTCCAGAAGACCAGGCTGCCGGCGCGGGAGAAGGCGGTGATGGCGAGCAGCGAGGTTGCGAGGACGAGCGCCCAGATCCAGGGCCAGCGCGGGTCGAGCTGCACGGCGTCCAGGATCAGGAGCTTGCCGATGAAGCCCGAGAGCGGCGGCAGTCCGCAGAAGGCGATGGCGCCGATGAAGAAGAGGCCGGCCAGGAGGTCGCCCTGCGCCGGGACCGGGGCGAGCTCCAGCCGGTCGTCGGTCTGCCCCCGGCGGAGCGCGATCTGGTCGACCAGCAGGAAGAGGGCGGCGGCGATCAGGGTCGAGTGCAGCAGGTAGTAGAGCCCGGCCGCGGTGGCGACGGGGTCGAAGATGCCGATGGCGACAAAGAGCATGCCCATCGAGCCGATGACCGAGAAGCAGATCATCCAGCGCAGCGAGCGGGCGGCGAGCACCCCGACCATGCCGAGCACGAGCGTGACGAGGGCGGCGGGCAGCAGCCAGGGGGCGGCGACCCAGGCGGCGTCGCCGGCGCCGGCGCCGAAGATCGAGATGTAGACCCGGATGATGGCGTAGGCGCCGACCTTGGTCATGATGGCGAAGAGGGCCGCCACCGGCGGCGAGGTCGAGGCATAGGTGGCGGGCAGCCAGAAATGCAAGGGCACCAGGGCCGCCTTGACGCCGAAGACGACCAGGAGGAGGAGGGCGCCGAGCTGCAGGATGGCCTGGTCGCCGGCCGGCACGTCCGCCACCTTGACCGCGAGGTCGGCCATGTTGAGCGTGCCGGTGACGCCGTAGATGAAGGCCACGGCGAAGAGGAAGAGGGTCGAGCCCACGAGGTTGACGACGACGTAGTGGGTGCCGGCCCGGAGCCGGCGCGGGCCGACGCCGTGCAGCATCAGGCCATAGGAGGCGATGAGCAGCACCTCGAAGAAGACGAAGAGGTTGAAGATGTCGCCGGTGAGGAAGGCGCCGTTGAGCCCCATGAGCTGGAACTGGAAGAGCGCGTGGAAGTGGCGGCCGCGGGTGTCGTCGCCGGCGCTGGCATAGACGAGGACGAGCAGCGCCACGACTGAGGTCAGGAGCAGCATCATGGCGGCGAGCCGGTCGATCGCCAGCACGATGCCGAAGGGTGCCGGCCAGGCGCCGAGCTCGTAGACCATGACCTCGCCATTGGCGGCGCGGGTCAGGATGTAGATGGCGACCGCGAGGACGACCGAGACCGAGGCGATGCCGAAGATCCGCTGCAGCACGAGGTCGTGGCGCATCGCCAGCACCATGACGGCGGCCATGAGCGACGGCAGGACGATCGGCAGGGCGATGATGTTGCTCAACGGCCGCTCCGCTCATCGAGCTCGGTCAGCCGGCCTTCCTCGTCGCCGTCGACATGGTCGCTGCCGGTCTCGAGGAAGCTGCGCAGGATGATGACGACGATGAGCGCCGTCATGCCGAAGGCGATGACGATGGCGGTGAGCACCAGCGCCTGCGGCAGGGGGTCGGTGTAGGCGTCGAGATGGAGGCTGAGGATGGGCGGGCGGTCGATGACGAGGCGGCCCATGCCGAAGATCAGGAGGTTGACCGCGTAGGAGAGCAAGGCGAGGCCGACGATCACCGGAAAGGTGCGCGCTCTCAGCACGAGATAGACGCCGGAAGCGACCAGGACACCGACTCCGCTGGAGATCAGGAGCTCCATGGACGGGCTCCTAGTTCGCTGCCGGCACGACGGCCGGGTCGATGAGCTTCGAGGGATCGACGTCCATGGGCCCTTCCGGCACCTCGAGATGCTCGGCGATCCGGCCGATGCGCGAGAGATTGGCGAGCGCCAGCATCACCGAGCCGACGACGCAGAGGAAGACGCCGAGGTCGAAGCCCATGGCCGAGGCGACCTCGACCTCGCCGATGAGCGGCACGTGGAGATAGGTGTAGGTGCTCTTGAGGAAGGGCCAGCCGAAGAACCAGGCGGCGATGCCGGTGAGCCCGGCGGCGAGCACGCCCGTGGCGATCATCGCGTGGTAGTCGACCCGTGCGCGCTCCTGCGCCCAGGCGAAGCCGCTCGCCATGTACTGCATGAGCAGGGCGATGGCGACGACCAGCCCGGCGATGAAGCCGCCGCCGGGCTCGTTGTGGCCGCGCAGGAAGATGTAGACGCCGACCATCAGCGCCAGCGGCAGCATGGCGCGGGTGCCGACCACCATCATCATCGGGTGCCGGTCGGCGGAGCGGGCCTGGTCGGCCTGCCACGCCATCAGGCGGCGGCCGCAGGCGCCCTGCAGGGCCGTGTCGAGCAGGGCGAAGATGGTCAGCGCCGCGATGCCGAGCACGATGATCTCGCCATAGGTGTCGAAGCCGCGGAAGTCGACGAGGATGACGTTGACGACATTGGTGCCACCGCCGCCGGTCTTCGAGTTGGCGAGGTGATAGTCCGAGATCGTGGAGAAATCGCGGGTCAGCACTGCATGCATGGCGGCGGCGATGCCGAGCCCGGCGAGGCCGGCGATGATGCCGTCGCGCAGGCGGCGGCCCGGCCCGCTTTCCGGCCGCGTCTCCTTGGGCAGGAAGTTGAGCGCCAGCAGCATGAGGATGACGGTCACCACCTCGACCGAGATCTGCGTCAGCGCCAGGTCCGGTGCCGAGAGGTAGAGGAAGGCGAGGCTGACGATCAGGCCGAGCACGCCGACGACGATCAGCGAGAAGAGCCGGCGCCGGTGCAGGACGACGACGGCGACACAGGCGACGACGAGCACGAGCCAGGTGCTCACGGCGATCCAGGGGGCGTGCAGGGGGGCGCGCGTGCCGGGCTCGAGCGAGCTGCCGAGGAAGCCCGTGTAGCCGATGACGATGGCGGCCGAGATGGTGATGGCGAGATAGCGCTGCAGCGAGCCGTTCTGCAGCGCCGTGGTGCCCGCCCGGCTCCAGGCGACGACGAGCTCGATCAGGCCCTCGAAGATCGCCTTGGCCTCGGGCCGCCAGAAGCACGAGCGCAGGCGCAGCCCGGCCCGGTGCTGCCAGAGCAGGAGGGCGCCGCCGACGGTGGCGACGAGGCTCATGAGGAGGGCCGGGGTGATGCCGTGCCAGAGCGCCAGCGAGTAGTCGGGCAGCCGGCCGCCGGTCACCGCACCCGCCGAGACGGCGAGCAGCGGCCCCACGATGGTGTTTGGGAAGAAGCCGATCAGCACGACCAGCAGGACGAGGATCGCCGGCGGCGCCCACATGCCGAAGGGCGGGTCGTGCGGGTGGTGCGGATAGTCGTCGCGCTGCCGGCCGATGAAGACGTGGAAGATATAGCGGAACGAATAGGCCGCCGAGAAGAGGGCCGCCACCGTGGCGAGGATGCCGACCACGAGATGGCTGCCGAGCCAGTCGGTGTGGGCCGCGGCCTCCAGCATGAGCTCCTTCGAAAGGAAGCCGTTGAGCGGCGGCATGCCGGCCATCGAGAAGGCCGCGACGACGGCGATCGTGCCGGTCACCGGCATCAGCATCATGAGCCCGCCGAGGCGGCGGATGTCGCGCGTGTGGGTCTCGTGGTCGACGATCCCGGCGGTCATGAAGAGCGCGCACTTGAAGGTGGCGTGGTTGATGATGTGCAGCACGCCGGCCATGGCGGCGAAGGGTGTGCCGAAGCCGAAGAGCATGGTGACGAGGCCGAGATGGCTCACCGTGGAGAAGGCGAGCAGCGCCTTGAGGTCGTCCTTGAAGAGCGCGATCCAGGCGGCGACGGCCATGGTGACGAGGCCGGTCGTGGCGACCAGGTAGAACCACTCCTCGGTGCCGGCCAGCGCCGGCCAGAGGCGGCCGAGGAGGAAGATCCCGGCCTTCACCATGGTGGCGCTGTGCAGATAGGCGCTGACCGGGGTGGGTGCTGCCATGGCGTGCGGCAGCCAGAAGTGGAACGGGAACTGCGCCGACTTGGTGAAGGCGCCGCCGAGAATGAGCAGCAGCATCGGCAGATAGAGCGGCGAATTCTTGACGAGCTCACCCTGGCTCAGGATGACGGTGAGATCGTAGGAGCCGGCGATCTGGCCGAGCAGCAGCATGCCGGCGATCATCGAGAGCCCGCCCGAGCCCGTGACGATGAGCGCCATCCGGGCGCCCTGGCGGCCTTCCGGCAGGTGGTTCCAGTAGCCGATCAGGAGGAACGAGGAGAGGCTGGTCAGCTCCCAGAAGATGAGCAGGAGGAGGATGTTGTCGGAGAGCACGATGCCGACCATGGCCCCCTGGAAGAGCAGGAGATAGGCCATGAAGCGGCCCATCGGATCCTCGCGGGAGAGATAGAACCGCGCATAGACGATGATCAGAAGGCCGATGAACAGGATCAGCCCGGCGAAGAGGAAGCCGTAGCCGTCGAGGAAGAAGTTCACGTCGAGGCCGAGCAGCGGCAGCCACTCGAGACGGAACTGCAGGATCTCGCCGCCGAGGACGGCGGGCGCCTGGACCAGGAGCACGAGCAGGGCCGTCAGGGTGACGAGGAAGGTGGCGGTGGCGCAGGTGTTGCGCCCCGCGCGGATCAGCAAGGGCGGCAGGAGCGCGCCGACGAACGGCAGCAGGACGATGAGGGCCAGTTGCATCGGGTCTCTCGGCAGTGCCTCCCCGGGCCCGCTCGCGTCGTCCGCGTCGCGACCCCCGGGCCTTGAACCACACGGGCCGGAAGGTCAGCAAGCGCAATCGGAACGTGGCGGGGAACGGGCCGGCGGCTCAGGCCGCCGGCTCGACCAGGTGATCGAGCTCGATGGAGACGGCGCCGAAGCGGCCTTCCGCCTCGATCCGGACCGGCCAGTGCGGCAGGCCGCCGACACCCGGCGCCAGCCAGAGGCGGGCCGGCGGGCGGCCCTCGTTGTGCTCGTCGGTTCGATCACCCCAGCGCTTCGAGCGGCCGGCGAGGAGCTCGCCGTCGGCGGTGCAGAAGAGCGCCCCGCCGCGCGGTGCCGGGAAGGCCGCCGGATGGACGGGGCCGGGCGCCGGCGCGCAATCCATGGTGAAGCCCATGACGCGCTTGCCGTCGAAGCTCCGGCCCTCGAGCCGCTTGCCGGCGGCGGCCTCGAGCAGCCCCTGGAGCGCCAGGGTGAAGGGGTCGGGCGCCACCATCAGCTCGGC
Organism: Geminicoccaceae bacterium; assembly: GCA_020638495.1. Classification (GTDB taxonomy): domain Bacteria; phylum Pseudomonadota; class Alphaproteobacteria; order Geminicoccales; family Geminicoccaceae; genus SLRI01. The sequence continues at coordinate 85,634 of JACKIN010000004.1, forward strand.
CGGGACGGGCTCCCGGTCGCCCCGGCTTTCCTCGTCCAGGACCACCTCGCTGACGGCACCATCCGCGGTGAAGTCGACCCGCCATTGGCTGGTGTGGTCGTCACTGGCGCTGCGGCCCCGATACTGCCCGGCGATCGGGCCCTCCGGCGTCAGCCGACCCGTGGCCGAGCCGTCGCTGGCGAAGTCGAAGACCCAGGCGAGGGCCCCGGTGGTCTCGGCGCGATAGGCGAGGCGGTAGTCGGCCGGCGAGGTGCGCAGCTCGACCTCGAAGCGGGCGATCTCGATGCCGGCCCAGCGCACGCTGTAGCCCGCCTCGAGATTCGCCGCCGTGGCCGGCAGGCCGTAGAGGAGGGGGCAGAGGGCGAGGGCGGCGATGCTGCGCATGGGCCGAAGATGCATCGGCGCGCGGCCGGGTCAAGCACGATGCGCTTGGTCGCCCGCAGGTTCGCCGCTAGGCTCGATGAACCTGCCCGGGAAAGGGGGTTTCGTGTGATGCGGGCGATGGTCCTGACGCGGCCCGGCGAGCCTTTGGAGTTGTGCCGGCTGTCGCGGCCGGCGCCGGGCCCCGGGCAGGTGCTGATCGAGGTTGCCGCCTGCGGGGTCTGCCGGACCGACCTGCACGTCGTCGATGGCGAGCTGACCCGGCCCAAGCTGCCGCTGGTGCCCGGGCACGAGATCGTCGGCCGGGTGGCGGCGCTGGGCAGCGGCGTCGCCGGGCTCGAGGTCGGGCAGCGGGTGGGGGTGCCCTGGCTCGGCCACACCTGCGGGTGCTGCCCCTATTGCCGGCGGGGTGCCGAGAACCTGTGCGATGCGCCGGGCTTCACCGGCTACACCATCGACGGCGGCTACGCCGAGGCCTGCGTGGCGGATGCGGCCTATGTCTTCCCGCTGCCGGAGGGGCCGGGCGATGCCGAGCTGGCGCCGCTGCTCTGCGCCGGGCTGATCGGCTACCGCTCGCTGGTCATGGCGGGCGAGGCGCGGGTGATCGGGATCTATGGCTTCGGTGCGGCGGCGCACATCCTGGCGCAGGTCATGCGCCACCAGGGCCGCCGCTTCCTCGCCTTCACCAGCCCCGGCGACGCGGCGGCGCAGGCCTTCGCCCGCCGGCTCGGCGCCGCCTGGGCCGGTGGCTCCGACGAGGTTTCGCCCGAGCCGCTCGACGCCGCCATCCTCTTCGCGCCGGTCGGCGCGCTCGTCCCGGCGGCGCTCCGGGCGGTGAGGAAGGGCGGGGTCGTGGTCTGCGGCGGCATCCACATGAGCGACATCCCGAGCTTCCCTTACGACATTCTCTGGGGCGAGCGGCGGGTCGTCTCGGTCGCCAACCTGACCCGGCGCGACGGCGAGGAGTTCCTGGCGCTGGCCGCGGAAGCCGGGGTCGAGACCGAGGTGACGCCGTACCCGCTCGAGCGTGCCAACGAGGCGCTGGCGGATCTCCGCCGGGGCGCCCTCACGGGTGCCGCGGTGCTGGTGCCCTGAGGCGGCCGATCGGCCCGGCCTTGCCTTGCCACCGGCTTCGCGCTACCGCCGGGGCATCTGGCGAATGCGAAGAGCAACGAAGAGCGAGGGTGGCATGAGGTTCAATCATGGGCTGATCGGCGGTGTTGCGGCACTCGGCCTGCTGGCGGGTGCTGCGGCAGCCGAGCCGGTCAAGGTCGGCATGGTGACGACGCTTTCGACCGGCGGCGGCTATCTCGGCCAGGACGTGCGCGACGGGTTCATCCTGGCGCTGGAGATGGCCGGGGCGACCGATCGGGTCGAGCTGCTGGTCGAGGATGACGGGCTCGAGCCCGAGAACGGCGTGCAGATCGCCGAGCGCATGGTCGAGCGCGACGGGGCGGAGGTGATGACCGGCATCATCTTCTCCAACGTCGCCATGGCGGTGGTGCCGAAGCTGGTCCGGGGCGGGATGATCTATCTCTCGCCCAATGCCGGCCCGTCGGCGCTGGCCGGCAAGGGCTGCCACGAGAACTACTTCAACGTCGCCTGGCAGAACGACGACCTGCACGCCGCGATGGGCGCCTACGTGGCCGGGCAGGGCTTCGACAACGTCTATCTGCTCGCCCCCAACTACCCGGCCGGCAAGGACGCGCTGACCGGCTTCAAGCGGTTCTACAAGGGCAATGTCGCCGGCGAGGTCTACACCCAGCTCGGCCAGACCGACTACGCGGCGGAGCTCGCCAACCTGCGGGCGGCGGGACCGGACGCGGTCTTCTTCTTCTACCCGGGCGGCATGGGCATCAACTTCGTCAAGCAGGCGGCGCAGGCCGGGATCAGCCAGGAGATCCCCTTCTTCGGCCCGGCCTTCTCCTTCGACGACACGCTGCTCGACGCGGTGGGCGACGCGGCGGTCGGCATCAAGAACACGTCGCAATGGTCGCCGGACCTCGACAACGAGGCGAACAAGGCCTTCGTCGCCGCCTTCAAGGATAAATATGGCCGCTATCCCACGCTCTATGCGAGCCAGGGCTTCGACACGGCCAACCTGCTGCTCAGCGCCATGGACGCGGTCGGCGACGACGTCTCGGACCAGGCTGCGTTCCGCGAGGCGCTCAGGGCCGCCGATTTCGTCTCGGTGCGCGGCGATTTCCGCTTCGGGCCGAACCAGCACCCGATCCAGGACATCTACGTGCGCGAGGCCTATGTCGACGACAGCGGCAACGTCACCAACCGCATCATCGGCACGGTGCTCGAGGGCCACGCCGACGCCTACGCCGCGGAATGCGCCATGTAGCTCGCGCCTCGGCGACCGTACCGGCCGGGCTGCATGCTGCTCTTTCTCGAACAGCTTCTGAACGGCGTGCAGCTCGGCATGACGCTCTTCATGATGGCGGCCGGGTTGACGCTGGTGTTCGGCGTCATGAACTTCATCAACCTGGCGCATGGCTCGCTCTTCATGGCGGGGGCGTATGTGGCCGCTGCCGTGGTGGCTGCCACGGGCTCGTTCCTGCTCGGGCTGGTGGCCGGCGTCGCCGTCGCCGCGCTCTTCGGCGTCGTGCTCGACCGGGTGATCGTGCGTCCGCTGGCGGGCCGGGGGCATCTCGACCAGGTGCTCGCCACCTTCGCGGTGATCCTGATCGCCAACGAGACGGTGCGCCTCGTCTTCGGTCGGCAGCCCCTGGCCCTCGACCCGCCGGGCTGGCTCGCCGGCACGGTGGAGATCCTGCCCGGCGTCCCCTATCCGCTCTATCGCCTCGCCGTGATCCTGGTCGGCCTCCTCGTCATGGCCGGGCTCTGGCTGCTCGTGATGCGCACGCGGGTCGGCATGTGGGTCAGGGCCGGGGCCACGCATCCCGAGATGATCCAGCTCCTGGGCGTCGACATCGGCCGGCTCAACGGGCTGATCTTCGCAGCAGGTGCCGCGCTCGCCGGGCTCGCCGGCATCGTCGCCGGGCCCTTCATCGCCATCCAGTCCGGCATGGGCGAGGCGATTCTCATCCTCGCCTTCGTCGTCGTCGTCATCGGCGGCATCGGCTCGGTCCTGGGAGCCGCCATCGGTGCCCTGCTGGTCGGGGTCGGCGACACGCTGGGCCGGGCGTACCTTCCGGCCCTGGTGCACGAGCTGGCGCCGGCCGGCACGGCGGAGGGGCTCGGCCCGGCGCTCGCCTCGATGGGCATCTACCTCCTGATGGCGCTGGTGCTGGCGCTTCGGCCCAAGGGGCTGCTCGGGCGATGAGCCGGGCCTGGCCGCTCCTCCTCGTCATGGGCGCCCTGGCGCTCGCCGGGCTCTATGTCGAGCTTTCGGGCGAGCGCTATCTCTGGACCGTGCTCACCAAGATCGCGATCTACGGCCTCGCCGCCTCGGGGCTCAACCTCGTCCTGGGCGTGGGCGGGCTCGTCAGCTTCGGCCATGCGGCCTTTCTCGGCCTCGGCGCGTATGTGGTCGGCATCCTCTCGCTGCACGCCTTCGAGGAGGCGCCGCTCATGGGCCTCTTCGCCAGCAACGCGGCCCTCGTCGCCTGGCCGCTGGCGGTGGCCACGGGTGCCATCGCCGGGCTCCTGATCGGCCTCGTCTCGCTGCGCACCGGCGGCGCCTATTTCATCATGATCACGCTGGCCTTCGCCCAGATGCTCTATTTCGGCTTCGTCTCGGCCGAGCGCTATGGCGGCGAGGACGGACTCTCGCTCTGGTGGGGGCGAAACGAGCTTCTGGGCCTCTCGCTCGACGACCGGCGGGCCTTCTTCATTGTCGTCTGGCTGATCCTCGGTGGCTGGAGCGTGCTCAAGCTGCGCCTGATGGCGGCACCTTTCGGCCGGGCGCTCAGCGCGAGCCGGATGAACCCGGAGCGGCTCGCGGCGCTGGGCGTCGACGTCTTTCGCCTGCGCCTCGTCGCCTTCGCGGTCTCGGCGGCGGTCACCGCCCTCGCCGGGGCGCTGCTCGCCAACCTCACCGGCTTCGTCAGCCCGGCGAGCCTCGCCTGGCCGGTCTCGGGCGAGCTCATCGTGATGTGCGTCCTGGGTGGCCTCGGCACCGTCGCCGGGCCGATCCTGGGGGCCGCGGCGCTGATCCTGCTCGAGGAGACGCTGGTCTCCTTCACCGAGCACTGGCAGCTCTTCGTCGGCCTCATCTTGCTCGCCATCGTGCTGGCCTCGCGCCGCGGCGTCAGCGGCCTTCTGGGTCTCCGCCGTGGCTGAGCGCCCCCTGCTCGAGGCGAGCGGCCTCGCCAAGGCCTATGGCGGCGTCTTCGCCGTCCAGGGCGTGTCGCTCGACCTCGTGGCGGGCGAGATCCATGCGCTGATCGGGCCGAACGGGGCCGGCAAGAGCACGCTGATCGGCCTCCTGCATGGCGCCATTCCGGCCGATGCCGGCACGGTCGCGTTCGCGGGCAGCACGCTCGACGGCCGGGGGCCGGCGGGCCGGGCGCGGGCGGGGCTCGCCCGCTCGTTCCAGCGGACGGCACTTTTTGCCGAGCTCTCGGTTGCCGAGCATGTCGGCCTCGCCATCCGGGCGGCGGGCGGGCGGAGCTTCGGCTGGTGGCGCGAGGCCCGGCACCCCGAGCTCGCGGTGCTCGACGAGCTCGGCCTCGGCGACGTCGCCCACCGGCCGGCGGGCGAGCTGGCGCATGGCCGCCAGCGGCTGGTCGAGCTCGCCATGGTGGTGGCCGCCCGACCGCGGGCGATCCTCATGGACGAGCCCTTCGCCGGCCTCGCCCCGGACGACCGGCCGGCTCTGGCCCGGCGCCTCGCCGCGCTCAAGTCGCGCCATGCCCTGCTGCTCGTCGAGCACGACATGGACGTGGTCTTCCAGCTCGCCGACCGGATCTCCGTCCTGGTCGCCGGCCGGCTCATCAGGAGCGACACGCCCGAGGCGATCCGCGCCGACCCCGAGGTGCAGCGGGCCTATCTCAGGGACGAGGATTGATGCTGGCGGTCCACGGCCTCGAGGCCGCCTATGGCGCGACCCAGGTGCTCTTCGGCGTGTCGCTCGAGGTCGGGGAGGGGCGGATCGTCGGCCTGCTCGGCCGCAACGGCATGGGCAAGACGACGCTGATCCGCTCGCTCTACAACCTGACCCGCAGGCTGGGCGGCAGCGTGCGTTTCGAGGGGGAGGACCTCGACCCGCTGCCGCCCTTCGCCATCGCCCGGCGGGGCATCGCTGTGGTGCCCGAGGGGCGTCAGATTTTTCCCGGCCTCAGCGTCGAGGAGAACCTGGTGGCCACCGCACGCCCAGGCGAATGGCGCTTGGGACGGGTGCTCGACCTCTTCCCGCGCCTCGCCGAACGCCGGCGGAACCCGGGCGGGTCGCTCTCGGGCGGCGAGCAGCAGATGCTGGCGATCGGCCGCGCCCTGCTCACCAATCCGAGGCTGCTGGTGCTCGACGAGGCGACCGAGGGGCTCGCACCGGCGGTGCGCCGCGAGATCTGGCAGTGCATCCGCGCGCTGAAGGCGACCGGCATCGCCATCCTCTTGGTCGACCCGCATCTCGGCCGGCTGCTCGAGCTGACCGACACGAACGTGATCATCGAGAACGGGCGCAGCGTCTGGCAGGGCAGCTCGGCCGAGCTCGCCGACCGGCCGGAGCTGCAGCGTCGCTATCTCGCCGTCTGAGCCGGCGGTGTCCGCCGGCCCGGATCAGACGGCTTCGCGGTGGGCTTCCTGCAGGAGGCTGCGCATGTCGTCGGCGGCCCGCTCGAGGAAGCTCAGCACCCGGGCGTCGCCATAGTCGTAGAAGAGGTCGTTCGGGTCCTTCGAGGTCTGCCCGCGGACGCGGCCGAGCGCCAGCTCCAGCACCGCATGGATCGAATCGAGCGAGCGGGCCGGGGTGGCGAGCAGGTCGTTCTCGAGCTCCTCGATGCGCTGGTCGAGCTGCTCCAGCTCGCGCTCGATCGCGTCGAGCCCGGCATCGCTCTCGACGCGGCTCATCTCCTGCATCATGCCGCGGATCTCGGCCGACGACATGCCGGCGAGCTGCAGGGGCGCGAAGGCCCACTCCGGCAGGGTGCGGCGCAGCTGGTCCTGGCGCTCGACGAGGATGTCGCGCCGCCGCTGGAGATCGCTGATGCGCCGCACCAGCAGGGTCGAATTGTTGATGACGTTCATCGTTCTCGATCCTCCGCTCGCCGATCGGCCGTCGGAAGTGCGCGATGCACAGCATATGGATGGCCGACTAACGCGATCCAATTAGCGACGACGTCTTGGGCGTGTCAACCGAATTTAAATAAAACCTTAGTTGAATATTTATGAAAAAAGAAGATAAAATTTTATCCAAATTTTATTACTGTTTTCCTTGAATGATATGCAAGACCATGGCCAGCCGACCTGTGCGTCGCTGCGGCGGTCGGCACGGTCGCGCGCGGCGGGGCGGGCTGCTAACCTCGCGCCTATCGAGAGCGATGGCGGGGAAGTGCCGTGGCGGGCAGCAGGGACGGCCGGCGGCGGCCGGCGGGCGAGGGTGGCGGTGAGGGCGTGGCGCGGTCGCCATCGCTGCTCGCCCGGCTGCGCACCTATCTCTTCGCCGGCATCGTCGTCACCGCACCGGTCAGCATCACCTTCTTCATCGTCTGGCAGATCCTCGACTTCCTCGACCGGACGGCGAGCCGGCTGATTCCCGACCGCTACGACCCGGCCAGCTACCTGCCGTTCGGCATTCCTGGGCTCGGCCTCCTGGTGATGCTGCTGCTCCTGATCTTCATCGGCTGGTTCGCCGCCGGCTTCGTCGGCCGCTCGCTGATGCGCGCCGGCGAGCGGGTGCTCGACCGGATGCCGGTCGTGCGCTCGATCTACGGCACGCTCAAGCAGATCTTCGAGACGGTGCTGGCGCAATCCTCGCGCTCGTTCCGCGAGGTCGTGCTGCTCGAATGGCCGAGGCGGGGGCTCTGGGTGATCGGTTTCGTCACCGGCCCCACCTCGGGCGAGATCAAGAGCCGCTTCGACGGCGACTTCGTCAACATCTTCCTGCCGACGACGCCGAACCCGACCTCGGGATTCCTCGTCTTCGTCCCGGCGCGCGACCTGATCCACCTCGACATGAGCGTCGAGGAGGGCATCAAGCTGGTCATCTCCGGCGGCATCGTGGCGCCGGCGCGTGACCGGGGCCTGATGGCAGGGGGCGCCGAGGCCCGGCCGCCGGCCGGCACTTAGCAGACGTGGCCAAATCGCGGGCAGGCTTCTAGTCTCCGGCGCGTTCATCACGAGGATCGCCATGCCCGACGTCGACGCCACGAACCTGCTCGCCCGGATCGCCGAGGCCCTGGAGCGGCAGAGCCCGCCGCCGGCCCTTTCGCTCGGGCTGGGTGCCGCCCGCGCCTATGTGTTCGATGCCCCGGCCCGGGCGCTCCGGCCGGTGCCGCGGGTGGCGCGCATCGATTTCGAGCTGCTCTGCGGCATCGACCACGTGGCGCAGATCCTGCTCGACAACACCCGCCGCTTCGCCCGCGGCCTGCCGGCCAACAACGCGCTGCTCTGGGGGGCGCGCGGCATGGGCAAGTCGAGCCTGGTCAAGGCGGTGCACGGGCTGGTCGAGCGGGAAGGGGCCGACCTCATCCTGATCGAGATCCACCGCGAGGACATCGACTCCCTGCCGCATCTGCTGCACGACCTCGCCCGCCAGCCGGACCGTTTTTTGCTCTTTTGCGACGACCTCTCCTTCGATGCGGGCGAGAGCAGCTACAAGTCGCTCAAGGCCGTGCTCGAAGGCGGGCTCGAGGGGCGGCCGCAGAACGTCCTCTTCTATGCCACCTCCAACCGCCGGCACCTGATGCCCCGGCAGATGATCGACAACGAACGCGGCACGGCGATCAACCCCGGCGAGGCGGTCGAGGAGAAGGTCTCGCTCTCCGACCGCTTCGGCCTCTGGCTCGGCTTCCATCCCTGCAACCAGGAGACCTATCTCGCCATGGTCGACCGCTATGCCGGGCATTTCCGCCTGGAGGTCGAGCCCGGCGAGCTCAAGCGCCAGGCCCTCGAATGGTCCACCACGCGCGGCAGCCGCTCGGGCCGCGTCGCCTTCCAGTTCATCCAGGACCTGGCAGGCCGGCTGGGCAAGCGGCTCGGCTAGGCTTCTAGGACGTCAGCCCCTCGACCAGGAATTTCTGCGTCCGCCGGGCGCTCTGCAGCCGCCATTCGAGGATCCGGTGGGTGAGCTCCTGGCGGGTCGCCTGGTGCGCCGGCGCGTCCCACAGATTCTCGACCTCGTCCGGGTCGGCCTCGAGGTCGAAGAGCTGGCCCTCGCTTGATCCCAGGTAGTGCACGAGCTTCCACTTGCCGGTGCGGATCATGGTGACGAACGGGCAGTCCTCCTGGATCATGTCGTCGGCGAGCTCGGCATAGACCGTGTCGCGCGCCGGGTCGGTGTCCCGGTCGAAATACGGCACGAGGCTCCGCGCCTCCATCCAGGCCGGCGGGGCGACGCCGGCGAGCTCGAGGATCGTGGGGCCGAGGTCGAAGAGCGAGGTCAGGTCGTCGATGCGCCGGCCGCCATCCTGTCGCCTGGGGTCGTGCATGACGCAGGGGACGCGGACCGAGCTCTCGAACATGCTCCATTTCTGCGAATGGCCATGGTCGTTCAGGCTGTCGCCGTGGTCCGAGGTGAAGATGATGACGGTGTCGTCGAGGACCCCCCGGGCCTCGAGCGCGGCCTTCAGGTGGCCGAGCTGCTCGTCGATCATGGTGACGTTGGCGGCGTAATGGGCGCGCTGGCGCTGCATCTGCTCAGGCGTCGGGTCGGCCAGATGCACGACGGCGTCGTGGTCGTTCGCGATATGGTTCTGGCGCAGCCTGCGCATGGCCGTGGGCTGGCTGTCGAGGTCGTAGTTGCGGATCGGCTGCGGGAACGCGACGCCGTCATAGAGGGCCAGCGCCTCCGCGGTCGGATCGTAGGGCGGATGCGGGCCCGGAATGCCGACCTGCAGGAAGAAGGGCTCCTCGCCCTTGTAGGATTCGAGCCAGTGGACAGCACTCTGGGCGACGAAGACGTCGGGGTGCAGCTTCTCCGGCAGCTCCCAGACGAAGGCGCCGAGGCGGTCCTTGTAGTCGGCGCGGTGGCAGTAGGTCTGGCGTGACGGCTTGGTATGGCCGGCGGCCCAGAGCGCCTTGTCCCAGTTGTCCAGGTAGAACGGCAGGGCCGGATGCGCCCGGTCCTTGTTCTCGGTGACATGGCGCTCGTGGAAGCCGAACGGCTCCTCGAACGGGTGGGTGTGCATCTTGCCGACATTGACGCAGCGATAGCCCGCCTCAGCGAGCAGGTGGACCCAGGTGTAGGGCCACCGCTCGTCGTTGCGCAGCACGCCGGAGCTGTGCGGGTAGAGCCCGCTGAAGAGCGAGGCGCGCGAGGGCGAGCAGACGGGCGACGTGCAGTACATCCGCGTGAAGGCGACGCCCTCCTCGACCATGCGGTCGAGGTTCGGCGTGATCATGTGGTCGTGGCCGAGCGCCTTGATCGTGTCGTGCCGCTGCTGATCGGTGATGATGAAGACGATATTCGGCCTGGCCATGGGAAGATCCGTGCTGGAAAGGGAGGTCGATCCCGCCGCCGGCGATAGCCGGCCCCGGACGCAGGGAAGCTAGTCCAAGGGCCGTGACCCCGCCACCGCGAAGTCCGACGTGCCGATGCTCGGCTGCACCGTGCTCTACGCGGCCAGCAACACGCTGCTGACGCTATGGGGCCTCGTGATCGTGCTGCTCATCCTCTGAGCCAACCAGGAGAAGTCCGGGGGAACTCGGTTCCCCCGGCCCCCTCGGGACCTGAGCCCGACTAGCGCAACTGGCTGTCCTTGCTGCCGCGGCGGTTGTAGAGGGCCGCCCCCGGCCGGTCGTCCAGCGCCGACTGGCAGGGCACGCAGGTCCGCGCATGGGGCAGGGCCCGGCGCCGCGCCTCGGGAATCTCCTCGCCGCAGCGGTCGCAATGCGTAGCACCCTCGCCGGCCTGCATCCGCTCGCGCGCCAGCCGCACGGCATCGCTCACCGTATCGTCGATCTGCTCCTGAACCGCCCCGTCCCGTGTCCAGCCACCGGCCATCGCTGCGTCACCTCCTCGAAGATCGCGGAATGCGATGATAGGCAAGCAAGGGCGGCATGCCAAAGATCATCGCCACGCACGAGGTCGACGACGTCGCCCACTGGCTGGCCATGCAGCACGACGGCGTTCGACCGGCGACCCTCGTGGTTTACGTGGAAGGCTGAGAGCCTGCTTTCACGGGGCGCCGGCGCACGCCACGGCGTCCGCCCTTCCGGCCCCGAGACGCCGCTCAGAAGATCAGGGCGAACAGGCCGATCACGGCCAAGAGGCCGATCAGGAAGATCACGCCAATGGTCCCGCCGATGAATTTCAGCACGCTCCGGTCTCCTGGCTGGTTGGTCTCGTGCGTCTGGAAACGGCCGAAGACGCGGGGCGTTCCGCCGGAGATGGAGTGGTTGCGGTCCTCCTGCCCCCGTCCGCTTCGGGACCTCGGCGACCGGCAAGCTTTCGATTCGTGCCCTGCCGGCCTAGAATGGTGATTGTGGCGGGGACCATGGAGAGTGGCAGAATGGCAGCGCGCTTGGTGGATCGTATCGTAGCGGATCCCCGGGTGATGATGGGCAAGCCTGTCGTCAAGGGGACGCGCATTCCGGTCGAGCTCATCCTGCGGCGGCTGGGCGCCGGGGACGGCGACGCGCAGATCCTCGCCGACTACCCTACCCTCAGCATCGAGGACATCCGGGCAGCACAGGCCTTCGCCGCCGACCTTATCGCCGGCGAGGACATCATTGCCGCCGAATAGATGAAGCTTCTCGCGGACGAATGCGTCGCCGGATCGACGGTAGCGGCGATGCGCGCCGCCGGCTTCGACGTGGAGTGGATCGCGCAAACGTTGCCCGGCGCTGCTGATGCCGATGTGCTGGCACGGGCCTTCGGGGCAGGACGGCTGCTGCTGACCGAGGACAAGGACTTCGGCGAGCTGACGATCCGCTTCGGCCACGCCTTTCACGGCGTCGTCCTGGTCGCCCTTGCCGGATTGCCGGCGGCCGCGCGCGCTGCCCGCACCGTTGCGGCCCTTCAGGCGTTGGGTGATCGAGGAGCCGGTCAATTCGTCGTCATCGAGCAGCACCGCATCCGGCGCCGGGCCCTGGGGGCACCCGGCAAGCCGGAGAGGCCGCGCTGAAGGCGCAGGCCGCTCGAGTTTCTCCGGTTCTCGGTGCCTCCTTTCGCATCGACGCTGCACCCGTGCAGGGCATCGCACCCATGGCGGCACATCGCTCGAAAGTCGGCCGTGAGGTCCCGGCGCGCTTCATCTGAACGGGGACGTGGTCTCGCGTCCCCGACCTTTCCGAACGTTAAAACGGGTTCGTGTCCCGACTTTCCCGTGTCCCGACTTTCCTTGCCCCGACTTTCCCGAACGCCCCGCTATTGGATGAGCGGACGGTCCTTGCCGGCGTCGATGATCGCCTGATAGACGAGCTGCTTGACGAGCCGGCGGTAATGAGCGGCCGTTGGTCCGGGCATCTGCGCCATGAGGACAGCGGTGAGCTTTTCCTCGGGATCGACCCAGAAAAAGGTGCCCGCGTAGCCGGCCCACATGTACTCACCTTGCGACCCTGGGACGCCCGCGATCCCGTCCTCCTCGCGGACCATGAAGCCCAGGCCGAACGTGTACCCATGAACGCCCATCATCGGCTCACCGGGCGTCAGGGGCGTTTGGATCCGCTCGCCGAGATGGTCGGCGGTCATCAGCTTGACGCTCGTCGGGCTCAGCACCTGCACGCCTTCCAGCACACCGCCCTGGAGCAGCATCTGGTTGAAGCGCAGGTAATCACCCGCTGTCGAAACGGCGCCACCGCCGCCCGAGGCATTGGCGGGCGGCGCCGAGACGTCGATCAGCGCGATCGGTGCGCCGGCAGCGTTGGTCGCGAAGGATTCGGCGAGCCGTTCCATGGCGTTCTCGGGCACATAAAAACCGGTCGAGTCCATCTTCAGCGGGCCGAACAAGCGCGCCTCGAGGAACGCGCCGAGCTCCATGCCCGAAATACGCTCGATGACCCGGCCGAGGACGTCCGTGGCGAGACCGTACTGCCAGACCTCGCCCGGCTGGTTCACGAGCTGTGCCCTGCCGAGACCCGCGACCTGCTCGTCCGGCGCCACGCCCCGCGCGTCGAAAGGCATGCCGCCGGGATTGAAGACGCCGGCTTCGGCATAAGCCTGCTGCACCTCCGGATTACGGGTGAGCTCCCCATAGGCGAGGCCCGCGGTGTGTCGGAGAAGGTCCTGCACAGTCATCGGGCGCTTCAGGGGCACATTGCTGTAGGTCGTCTTGCCGTCGCCGTCCGTCGCCGGGACGCTGACCTCGAGGTCGGCGAACTCGGGAAGATACTTCGCGACGGGTTCGGCCAGATGGAGCTTGCCCTCCTCCATCAGGATCATCGCGGCGACGGAGACCAAGGGCTTCGTCATCGAATAGAGGCGGAAGATCGAATCCTCCTGCATCGGCTCGCCCGCTTGCGGATCCTCCATGCCGAGGACGGCCGAATAAACGAGCTTGCCGTCACGGGCGACCATGACGACGGCGCCCGGCAAAGCACCGCTGTCGATCTCCTGCTGAAACACTTGGCCGATCCTGTCGAGCCGCTCGCTCGACATGCCGACACTCTCCGCCTCCGCCATCGGCAGCGGTTGAGCACTTACACTTGTCGTGGAAAATAGCGCCAGTGCGCCCAAGGCGAGCGCAACCTGCTTCCGCATCGTCGTCTCCTCACCATTCCATTATAGGCCGGCGCGTCATGCAGGCCGGCGAAACACCTTGGACCTGCATGCTTTGACAATCAAGCGGCATCAACGCTTGATCAGGCATTTGCACAGGCGCGGTTTTAGTTGGGCGCGAATGATCAATCGCGGCCGCCATTGGCGCCCCGCCAAATCGAGCGCAATCCCGACGAGTGCTGCTCGTGTTGCGGGCCGAGGTCTGGCGCTCAGTTTTGGACTGCCCCCCTTGGGTGAGACGAGGGGAGTGTAGGTTTCAGGCCTCGTTCGCTTCTTGGGACAGCTCCCTCGCTGATCATGAGGCGGCAGTTGCGTCGTTCATGAGGCGTCGGCCAGGTTCAGGCTGTGTGCCACGGGAACGCCGGTGAGCGCCGCGTGGAGCACATCCGGATCGAGGTCGGCGCCGTTGGGCCAGGTGACGGTATCCGTTTCGGTGTCGGCGACGACCTTCGCGAAGAAGGCGGTGCCGGCGAGCGGGGTGAGGATGCCGGTGAAGCCGACGATGCCTGCGATGTCGACTTCGCCTTCGACGCCGTCCTCGAAGCGGAGGAAGAGCCGGTGCTGGCCCAAATGACGGGCTTCGACGATGTCCATCAGCATGCATCGACTCCGGCGGGGCGATGCTCGGCAGTGGTACTTGGCGGCGGGCGGTGTCGCAGGCGTCGAGCAGCTTTGCCCGGTGGCTAGCCGCCCACACCGTCCAGAAAAAAACTGGTAGGGCCCGGGGAGGATCATCCTCCCCGGCTTCTTCCTTCCGTCAAGCCACCTTGAGCGGCTTGTACTTGAGGCGGTGGGGCTCGACGGCTTCGGCGCCGAGGCGCTTTTTCTTGTCGTTCTCGTAGTCCTCGAAGTTGCCTTCGAACCATTCGACGTGGCTGTCGCCTTCGAAGGCGAGGATGTGGGTGGCGATGCGGTCGAGGAACCAGCGGTCGTGGCTGATGACGATGGCGCAGCCGGCGAAGTCGAGCAGCGCGTCCTCGAGGGCGCGCAGGGTTTCGACGTCGAGGTCGTTGGTGGGCTCGTCGAGCATGAGGACGTTGCAGCCGGAGCGGAGCAGCTTGGCCAGGTGGACGCGGTTGCGTTCGCCGCCGGAGAGGACGCCGACCTTCTTCTGCTGGTCGCCGCCCTTGAAGTTGAAGGAGGCGACGTAGGCCCTGGAGTTCATCACCTGCTTGCCGAACTCGAGGTGGTCGGTGCCGCCGGAGATCTCGTCGAAGACGCTCTTCTTGCCGTCGAGGCTGTCGCGGGACTGGTCGACATAGCCGAGCTGGACGGTATCGCCGATCTTGATGGTGCCGTTGTCGGGCTTCTCGTCGCCGATGATCATGCGAAAGAGGGTGGTCTTGCCCGCACCGTTGGCACCGATGACGCCGACGATGCCGCCCGGCGGCAGCTCGAAGGAGAGGTCGTCGATGAGCAGACGGTCGCCGAAGCCCTTGGAGACCTGATCGAATTGTATGACGGTGGCGCCGAGGCGGGGGCCGGGCGGGATCATGATCTGGGAGCTGCCGGGGGCGGTGTCGTTGGCGGCGCGGAGCAGGTCCTCGTAGGCGGTGATGCGGGCCTTCTGCTTGGCCTGCCGGGCGCGGGGGGAGCTGGCGATCCATTCGGCCTCGCGGGCGAGGGTGCGCTCGCGCGCCTGCTCCTCGCGCTCCTCCTGGGCGAGGCGCTTTCTCTTCTGCTCGAGCCAGCCGGAGTAGTTGCCCTCGTAGGGGATGCCCTTGCCGCGATCGAGCTCGAGGATCCAGCCCGCGACATTGTCGAGGAAGTAGCGGTCGTGGGTGACGGCGACGACGGTGCCGGGGTACTCGTGCAGGAAGCGCTCGAGCCAGGCGACGCTTTCGGCGTCGAGGTGGTTGGTCGGCTCGTCGAGGAGCAGCAGGTCGGGCTGCGAGAGGAGCAGGCGGCAGAGCGCCACGCGGCGCCGCTCGCCGCCGGAGAGGGTCTTCACGTCGGCGTCGCCCGGGGGACAGCGGAGCGCGTCCATGGCGATCTCAAGGGTGCGCTCGATCTCCCAGCCGTTGCAGGCGTCGATCTGCTCCTGCAGCTCGGCCTGCTCGGCCATCAGCGCATCCATGTCGGCGTCGGGGTCGGCGAAGCCTTCGGAGACGGCGTTGAAGCGGTCGAGGAGCGCCTTGGTTTCGGCGACGCCGTCCATGACGTTGCCCATGACGTCCTTGGTCTCGTCGAGGTGCGGCTCCTGCTCGAGGAAGCCGATCTTCACCCCGTCCGCGGCCCAGGCCTCGCCGGCGAAGTCCTGGTCCCTCCCTGCCATGATCTTCAACAGGCTCGACTTGCCCGAGCCGTTGACGCCGAGCACGCCGATCTTCGCACCCGGCAGGAAGGCCAGGGTGATGTTCTCGAAGAGCTTCTTGCCACCGGGAAAAATCTTGGTGAGCCGCTTCATCACGTAGATATACTGGTACGAGGCCATGGTGGTCCTTGATGGAGGGTGTGCTGCCGGAGGCGGGGTTGCCGGCTGTCTAGCAACTGGCCGGGGCTTCGCAAAGGGCGTCGCAGGCGCTAGCCTTCGCCGGCGGCCGTGCAGGGTTCGGCGAGGGGAGGGTTTCCAACGTGGCGAGGCGTGTCCTGATCGTCGACGACGAGCCCAACATCGTCATGTCGCTGGAGTTCCTGATGAAGAAGGCGGGCTTCGAGGTGACGGTGGCGCGCAACGGCCGCGAGGCGCTGGACGCGCTGGCCGGGCCGCCGCCGGATCTCCTGCTGCTCGACGTGATGATGCCCGAGTTCGACGGCTACGAGGTGTGCGAGCGGATCCGCGCCGATCCCGCCTGGGCCTCGACCACGATCTTCATGCTGACGGCCAGGGGCCGCGACAGCGAGCGCGACCGCGGCCTGGCGCTCGGCGCGGACGCCTATGTGACCAAGCCCTTCTCGACCCGCGAGCTGGTGGCGCAGATCGAGGCGGTGATGGCCAGCAAGTGACATGATCGACGGCCGCCGCCGGCGCTATCTCCTGGCCACGCTGATCCTGGCGCTGCTGCTCTTCAACGCGCCTCTGGCCATCGTCGCCGACGGGCTGGGCGAGGGCGGCTACCTGCCGCTCTATCTCTTCCTCGGCTGGACGCTGGTCATCCTGCTCGCCTGCCTCGTCATGCAGTGGCGGGCGAAATCCTGATGTTCTCGCCCTGGTTCATCGTCGCCGCCGCCGCCGCCTATCTCGGGCTGCTCTTCGTCATCGCCAGCTACGGCGACCGGCGGGCGCACGAGGGGCGGCAGCTGATCGACAATCCGCTCGTCTACACGCTGAGCATGGCGGTCTATTGCACGTCCTGGACCTTCTACGGCTCGGTCGGGCTGGCCTCTGAGGCCGGCATCGCCTTCCTGCCGACCTATCTCGGGCCGACGCTGGCGGCGTTGCTCTTCCCCTTCGTGCTGCACAAGATCCTCAGGATCGCCAAGACCTACAGCATCACCTCGGTCGCCGATTTCCTCGCTGCCCGCTACGGCAAGAGCACAGCGCTCGGCGGCATCGCCACGGCGGTCGCGATGATCGCCGGGATCCCCTATATCGCCCTGCAGCTCAAGGCGCTCTCGGCCAGCGCCAACGTGATGCTCGGGCTCGGCGACGGCGAGGGCATCCTGCCCTTCGGCATCGACAGCGGCTTCGTCATCGCCATCGTCATGGCGGTCTTCGCCATCCTCTTCGGCACCCGCCACATCGATGCGACCGAGACCCACCAGGGCATGGTGCTGGCCATCGCCTTCGAGAGCATCGTCAAGCTCACCACCTTCATCGCCGTCGGCATCTTCGTCACCTTCTTCCTCTATGACGGCTTCGATTCGATCATCCAGGCGACGCGTGCCGCCGGGCACGGCGATCTCCTGCTGATGCCGGAGGGCTGGAACTACTTCGACTGGTTCTTGATGATCCTGCTCGCCGGCTCGGTCGTCTTCGTGCTGCCGAGGCAGTTCCAGGTGGCGGTGATCGAGAACGTCGACGAGCGGCACATCCGGACCGCCACCTGGGCCTTCCCGACATATCTCCTGCTGATCAACATCTTCGTCATCCCGATCGCGCTCGCCGGCCGGCTCGGCGGCATCGAGAACGGCGACCTGATCGTGCTCTTCCTGCCGCTCGAGGCCGCCGCACCCTGGCTGGCGCTGGTCGTCTTCATCGGCGGGCTGAGTGCCGCGACCGCCATGATCATCGTCTCGACCGTGGCGCTGAGCACGATGATCTCGAACGACGTGGTGATGCCGGTGCTGCTCCGCGTCGAGGCGCTGCAGCTCACCCGGCGACGGCATCTCTCGCGGCTGGTCATCACCATCCGCCGCGCCTCGATCCTGCTGCTGCTGGTGCTCGCCTACATCTTCTTTCAGGCGGTCGGTGCCGGCTACGGGCTGGTCGGCATCGGGCTCATCGCCTTCGCGGCGGTGGCGCAACTGGTGCCGGCGCTCGTGCTCGGCATCTTCTGGCGCGACGCCAACCTGGTCGGCGCACTCGCCGGGCTCACGGCGGGCATCGCCGTCTGGGGTGTGACCCTCATCGTGCCGGCCCTCGCGAAGACCGGGGTGATCGACCCGGCCATCCTGGTGGACGGCTTCCTCGGCTCACCCCTGCTGCGGCCCGAGGCGCTCTTCGGGCTCGACGGGCTGCAGCCGGTCAGCCACGCGCTCTTCTGGAGCATCACCGTCAACCTGCTGCTCCTGGTCGGCGGCTCGCTGCTCTTCCAGCAGGACAACCTGCAGCGGCTGCAGGCGCTGCTCTTCGTCAACATCTTCGAGCGCGAGGGCACCACCCGGATCTGGCGCGGCGACACGCGCGTGGCCGAGCTCCACGAGCTCCTGCTGCGCTTCATCGGGCGCGAGCAGGCCGAGCACGTGCTGGCCACCGATGCCTATCGCCGCGGGCACAGGCTGGCGATGGAGGAGCGCGCCGATGCCGAGTTCGTGCAGCTGGTCGAGCGGCATGTGGCCCGGGCGATCGGCGCCGCCTCGGCCCGCGCCATGGTGGCGTCGGTGGTCCGGGGCGAGGTGATCGGGCCGGACGACATCCTCGAGATCCTCGACGAGGCGAGCCAGGTGATCGAGTACAGCCACCAGCTCGAGGAGCGATCGCGGGCGCTCGAGCAGGCCGGGGCGGAGCTCAAGCAGATCAACGAGCGGCTCAGGCAGCTCGACCGGATGAAGGACGATTTCCTCGCGACGGTCAGCCACGAGCTCAGAACGCCTTTGACCTCGATCCGCTCGTTCTCGGAGATCCTGATCGACAACCCCGATCTCGAGCTCGAGGAGCGCAAGGAGTTCCTCGGCATCGTGGTGCGCGAGAGCGAGCGGCTGACGCGGTTGATCAACAACGTGCTCGATCTCTCGAAGATCGAATCCGGCAGCATGGACTGGCATGTGCGGGATGTCGACCTCGTCGCCGTGATCGACGAGGCCATGGCGGCGACCAGGGGCCTCGCCAGCGAGCTCGGGGCGACGCTCGAGCGCGGGGCCGTGCCGGACCAGCCGGCGCTGGTCCGCGGCGACCACGACCGTCTCGTCCAGGTGGCGGTCAATCTCCTCGGCAACGCCTTCAAGTTCGTGCCGGCCAAGGGCGGGATCGCCCGGATCGGCGTCACCCGCGACGGCGCCGACTGGGTGGTCGGCGTCGAGGACAACGGCCCGGGCGTCAGCCTGCAGTATCGTGACGCGATCTTCGAGAAGTTCCACCAGGCGAGCGAGAGCCTCAAGGACCGGCCCAAGGGGACGGGGCTCGGGCTCACCATCTGCCAGCAGATCGTGAGCCATTTCGGCGGCCGGATCTGGGTCGAGGACGCGCCCCTGGGCGGCGCCTGCTTCCGCTTCCGCCTGCCGGCGCTGCCGGCGGCCCAGACCCGGGCGGCGGCCGAATGAGCGGCGGCCGGAGGCTGGAGCGAAGGCCCGCTCGCCGCGGGCTCAGAGCAGCGCGCCGCTGCGCTCCTCCATCGCCGCGATCAGGCCGGGCATGCCTTCGCGCTCGACGATGCTGCCGACCTCGTTGCGCTGGCTGACGACGAGGCTCACCCCCTCGGCGACCACGTCGATGATGGCGAAGCTGCCGTCCTTCTCGCGCACCCGCCAGTCGACCTTGAGCGGCGGCTTGCCGGCGACGCGGATGATCCGGCTCGCGACGGTGCTGTCGATCTCGCTCACCTGCTGGCTGCCGACGATCTCGAAGGTCTGGCCGTTGTAGTCACCGAGACGCGCGGCCAGCGTCTTCATCAAAAGCTCGTGGAAAAGCCGCAGATAGGTCTCACGCTCCTCCGTCGATGCGGTCCTCCAGTAGCGCCCGAGCACCAGCTTGGCGATCAGGTCGATGTCGGTGTAGGAATCGAGCATCGTCTTCAGATCGGCGAGCTTCTGCGCGTTGTCCTTGGACGCATCGGTGAGGATCTCCATGACCTCGTCACCGATCTGGCTGATGAAGGCCTCGGCGTCGGGCACGGCGGCCATGGCCCCGGCCGGCAGCCAGGGGACGGGCAGCCACGGCAGGGTGGCGCCGAGCACGGCCGTGGCGAGCAGGTTGCGCCGCCGCCGGGACCTCACTGTCACGTCGTTGCTAGTCGAGTGGCTCATCGAAGATGCTTTCATACTCGTCACCCAGACCTGCCCCATTCTTCCGGATTTGGGCCTCCCTGTTCTGCAGGAAGGCGCTGCGCGCGGCGACATAGAAGTCCAGGCTGTTCGCCTGGAGGTCGTCGATCAACGGGCCATAGCGGTAGCGCGTGTCGACGGCGGTGATCGCGAAGCGGCCGAGCCGCATCGGCGTGTCGGTGAAATAGAGCGTCGGATCCAGAATGAAAGAATCGACGGCGATGCCGGTGGCATCGCGCACCGTCGAGGGGCCGAGGATGGGCAGCACGAGGTAGGGGCCGGCGCCGATGCCGTAGACGCCGAGCGTCTGGCCGAAATCGGCTTCCTCGCGCGGCGGGATGCCGAAATAGTTGGCGAAGTCGACGAGCCCGAGCAGGCCGAAGGTCGTGTTGACCATGAATCGCCCGAGGGTGATGCCGGCCTGCTCGCGCTCGCCCTGCAGGAGCTGGTTGGCGAAGACGATGGGGGCCCGCAGGTTCGCGAGGAAATTGGTCACGCCGCGCTTGGCCGGGTCCGGCACCGCGAAGCCGTAGAGCTGGGTGACCGGCTTCAGGATGGTGCCGTCGACGATCAGGTTGAACTGGAAGACCGCCCGGTTCAAAGGCTCGAGCGGGTCGTCCACGCCCTGCGCCGCGGCCCGCGGTGCCGCCGAGAGCAGCAGCAGGGCCACGGCCACGCAGGCGAGCGCCGCACGCCAATGGGCTGCCGTGCTTGCGGAACGAGCCATTGCCTATCCTCGACGATGCCGCAGCCGGATCGCTTGGCTACCGGGTCCGGTGCAGGGGTCTATCCGGGCCCCGCCCGGTTTTCAAGCGGCCTCTAGCTAGCACGGAAAACCTAAGCGATGCTTAACGTATGTTCATAGTCACTTATGCGGGCCGGACGCTCGGGCTGTCGTGCCGGCGTTGCCTGGCCTAGGTTGCGACCGGCGATCAGAGGGCCACGCGTGGCGCTGGCGGTCCGACCCGAAGGAGCATCGATGAGCACGGTTCGCGTCGTTTCGTTCAATTCGCTCAGGCGTCGGCTGGCCACGGTGCTGGGGGACGATTCGCCCCTGTTCCAGCGCTTTGCCGAGGCCCTCGGCGCGTCGGACGAGAGCCTGCTCACGGCCCTGATCGATTCCCTCGACAGCCATCCGCCGGCGGTCAAGAAGGAGGTGGAGGGGGCGCTTCTGGCCTGGCTCTTCGATGCGGAGGACGCGACGGGCCTGGCCGATCTGGCGCCCGCCAGCGAAGCCCGGCACTGACCCGAAGGGGCGTCCAGCAACTGAAGTCGGGCTTGCCAAGGCCGGGACAACGATATAAAGATATCGGCATATCCTTCTTTCGCCATGCGGAAGCTGCGGACGCCGATGACGCCAGGACCGATCTCGCCGGGAAACGCGCCGCTCGATGAGCTGCTCGCCGGCCTGAGGGCCGCCGCCGAGCCCTCGCGGCTGCGGCTGCTCGCCGTCTGCAGCCACGGCGAGTGGACGGTGAGCGAGCTGGTCCAGGTGATGGCGCAGAGCCAGCCCCGGATCTCGCGGCATCTCAAGCTTCTGGCCGAGGCCGGCCTGCTCGAGCGGTTTCGCGAGGGCAGCTGGGTCTTCTATCGTCGGGCGCAGAGCGGGGCACCTGCCCGGCTCGCCCGCTCGCTCTGCCGCCTCCTGCCCGAGGACGATCCGCTGCTGCAGCTCGATCGCGGGCGGCTGGCGGCGATCCGGGCCTCGCGCCGGCGGCAGGCCGAGCGCTTCTTCGACGCCCGTGCCGCCTTTTGGGACAGCGAGGGCGACGTCGCCATCGAGGCCGGCGCCGTCGAGCAGGAGCTCATCGGGATCTTCGCGGCCGAGCGCGCCGACTCGCTGCTCGATATCGGCACCGGCACCGGCCGGATCCTGCAGGTGCTGGCCGGCCAGATCGGCAGCGGCCTCGGGGTCGATCTCAGCCACGACATGCTCCGGGTGGCGCGGGCCAACCTCGACCGGCGCGAGGCCCGCAACTGCCAGGTCCGCTATGGTGACATGTACCAGCTGCCGCTGGTCGACGGCAGCGTCGCGGCGGTGACCCTGCACCAGGTGCTGCACTTCGCGGACGACCCCCTGGCGGCGCTGGCCGAGGCGTCACGCGTGCTGCGGCCGGGTGGGCGGCTCGTTGTCGTCGACCTCGCCCGGCACGCGCTCGAATGGCTGCGCGCCGACAAGGGGCACCGGCGCCTCGGCTTCGCCGAGAGCGAGCTCGCCGACTGGTTCGCCGAGCTCGGCCTCGAGCCGGCGCCCGCGGTGCGGCTCGCCGGCGATGGTGCCGATGTCTGCATCTGGCTCGCCAGGAAGCCGGTAGCCGAAGCCTTGCACGACGACACGACCGACGATCAACCCGCCGCGGAGAGGGCCGCCTGATGACCATCCAGACCCAGAGCTCGCCGACGAGCTGGACCCTTGCCGCGGAGCTGCCGGACGTGCGCCTGTCGATCGAGCTCTTCCCGCCGAAATGGCCCGCCGGGGCCATGGCGCTGCTCGAGGAGATCGACGTGCTCGAGGCGCTGGCGCCGGCGCACTACACGGTCACCAGCGGCGCCGGCGGCAACGGCAACACCGAGACGCGCAACGTGGTCGAGGCGGTGCGCGAGCATACCGGCCGGCCGGTCGTGGCGCACATGACCTGCATCGGCCGCAGCCGGGCCGAGATCGACGCGGTGGCCGAGGACTACTGGCAGGCCGGCATCCGCCATGTGGTGGCGCTACGCGGCGATCTGCCGAAGGGCAGCGAGGGGCCCTACGCGCCGCGGGCCGACGGCTATGGCTACGCCTCGGATCTGGTCGCCGGGCTCAAGGCACGGCACGATTTCGAGGTCAGCGTCGGCTGCTACCCGGAGACCCACCCCGAGGCGGCGAGTGCGGATGCCGACCTCGACAGCGTGGCGCGCAAGGTGGATGCGGGGGCGGACTGGCTGATCAGCCAGTACTGCTTCGACACCGACCAGATCCTGCGCTTTCGCGACCGGCTGGCGGCGCGCGGCATCGCCACACCCTTCGTGCCCGGCATCATGCCGATCCACAACTTCACCCAGATCCGGCGCTTCAGCGAGCGCTGCGGCGCCGGCGTGCCGGCCTGGCTGGTCAAGCTCTTCGACGGGGTCGAGCCCGGCAGCGACCTGCACAAGATGGTGGCGGCGACCGTCGCCTCCGAGCAGTGCCGCCGGCTGGTCGCCGAGGGCTTCGGCCAGCTCCACCTCTACGCGCTCAACCGGGCGGAGCTCAGCGTCGCCGTCTTCCGCCTGCTCGGCGGTCGGCCGGCGCTCTCGCTGGCCGCCTGATCCGGCGGCGCAAGGCGCCGCGGCAAAATACCGATAGAAGGAACATCATGGTCGATTTCGCCAGCCACGCGCGCGAGCGGGTGATCCTCTTCGACGGTGGCATGGGGACCCAGATCCAGGGTCGCGAGCTGACCGTCGAGGGCGATTTCTGGGGGCAGGAGAACTGCTCCGAGATCCTCAACCTGTCGCGCCCGGACCTCGTCCGCGAGATCCACCTCGCCTACCTCGAGGCCGGCGCCGACGCGCTCGAAACGAACACCTTCGGCGGCAGCCCCTTGACGCTGGCCGAGTTCGACCTCGCCGAGCGGGCCTTCGAGATCAACCGGACGGCGGCCCTTCTGGCGCGGGAGTCCATCGAGCGCCTGGGCGCGGATGCGCGGCAGCGCTTCGTCGTCGGCGCCATCGGCCCCGGCACCAAGCTGCCGAGCCTCGGCCATGTCGCCTATCGCGAGATCGAGGCGGCGATCACCCTGCAGACGGCCGGCCTCATCGCCGGCGGGGTCGAAGCGCTCCTGATCGAGACCTGCCAGGACCCGCTGCAGGTCAAGGCGGCGATCAACGGGGTCAAGGCGGCGCTGGCCGCCGAGCACCGGCATCTGCCGATCCTCGTCCAGGTGACCATCGAGACCACCGGCACCATGCTGGTCGGCACCGACATCGCCGCCGCCATCACCATCGTCGACGCCATGGGCATCGATGGGCTCGGGCTGAACTGCGCCACCGGCCCCAAGGAGATGGCCGAGCATCTCCGCCAGCTCGGCCAGACCTGGCCCGGGCTGATCTCGGTCCAGCCCAATGCCGGCCTGCCCGAGCTGAAGGACGGCCGCACGCACTATCCCCTGGGTCCGGACGAACTCGCCAGGTGGCTCGAGCGCTTCGTCACCGAGGACGGGGTCAACATGGTGGGCGGCTGCTGCGGCACCACGCCGGACCACATCCGCGCCGTCGACGCCATGCTGCGCGGGCTGGCACCGGACGGCTTCCGCCCGGTGCCCCTGGCCCGCCGGCCCGTGCTGCAGCCGCAGCTCGCCTCGCTCTTCTCGGCCCAGGCGCTGCGCCAGGAGAACGCCTATCTCTCGATCGGCGAGCGCTGCAACGCCAATGGCTCGAAGCGCTTTCGCCAGCTCCAGGAGGCCGGCGACTGGGACGGCTGCGTCGCCATGGGGCGCGAGCAGGTAAGGGAAGGGGCGCACACGCTCGATCTCTGCACCGCCTTCGTCGGCCGCGACGAGATCGCCGAGATGTCCGAGGTGACGAAGAAGATGCGTGGCCAGGTGGACGCGCCCATCGTCTTCGACTCGACCGAATTGCCGGTGCTCGAGACGGCGCTCGAGCTCTATGGCGGCAAGGGGGTGCTGAACTCGATCAACTTCGAGGATGGCGAGAAGGCGGCCGAGCAGCGCATGGCGCTGGCCAGGAAGCACGGGGCGGCGGTGATCGCGCTGACCATCGACGAGGCCGGCATGGCCAAGACGGCCGACGACAAGCTGCGCGTCTGCCGCCGACTGGTCGCCTTCGCCTGCGACCGCTACGGCCTGCCGCGCTCGGACCTGCTGATCGATCCGCTCACCTTCACCATCTGCACCGGCAACGAGGACGACAGGAAGCTCGCACTCTGGACGCTCGAGGCGATCGAGCGGATCAGCGCCGAATTCCCCGAGATCCAGATCATCCTCGGGCTCTCGAACGTCTCCTTCGGCCTGAACCCGCCCGCCCGGCATGTGCTCAACTCGGTGATGCTCGACCACGCGATGCAGCGCGGGCTGACCGGGGCCATCGTCCATTCGTCGAAGATCCTGCCTTTGCACAAGATCCCCCAGAACGAGGTGGAGGCGGCCGAGGATCTGATCTTCA
Source organism: Geminicoccaceae bacterium (assembly GCA_020638495.1). Classification (GTDB taxonomy): domain Bacteria; phylum Pseudomonadota; class Alphaproteobacteria; order Geminicoccales; family Geminicoccaceae; genus SLRI01. Next base: position 110,529 of record JACKIN010000004.1, read on the forward strand.
ACCGCAGGCGGGAGGGCCACGACCCGCTGCAGGCGTTCATGGCGCTCTTCGCCGACCGCAAGGCGGTGGCGTCGGAGAAGAAGCAGCGGGCGGCGAAGGTCGAGGAGCGGCTGGCCGAGCGCATCGTCGACGGCGACAAGGACGGGCTCGAGGCGGATCTCGACGAGGCGATGACGAAGTTCCCGCCGCTCACCATCATCAACGAGCATCTGCTCGCCGGGATGAAGGTCGTGGGCGAGCTCTTCGGCGCGGGCAAAATGCAGCTCCCTTTCGTGCTGCAGTCGGCCGAGACCATGAAGAAGTCGGTGGCCTATCTCGAGCCCTTCATGGAGAAGGCCGACGGCCAGCAGAAGGGGACGATCGTGCTCGCCACGGTCAAGGGCGACGTCCACGACATCGGCAAGAACCTGGTCGACATCATCCTCACCAACAACGGCTATCGCTGCGTCAATCTCGGCATCAAGCAGCCCTTGGGCAACATCCTGGAGGCGGCCAGGGAGCACCGCGCGGACGCGATCGGCATGTCCGGCCTCTTGGTCAAGTCGACCGTCGTGATGCGCGAGAACCTCGAGGAGATGGGCCGGGACGGGCTCGAGCTGCCGGTGATCCTGGGCGGTGCCGCGCTCACCCGGGCCTATGTCGAGGAGGACTGCGTCAAGGCCTACGACTCCGGCAGGGTGGCCTATGCCCGCGATGCGTTCGACGGGCTGAAGCTGATGGACACCATCGCCAAAGGCGGGTTCGACAGCTACCTCGCCGACATCAAGGAAAAGCAGCAGCAGAAGAAGCGGCCGGGCAGGAAGCAGCGCACGCTCGAGCACAATGACGGCTCGATGCCGCTCACCCGGCCGGTCGACATGGCCGAGACCAGGCTGCGCCGCGACCAGCTCGCCAACGGCGTGGCGGTGCCGCCGCCGCCCTTCTGGGGATCCCAGATCATCCAGAGCGTGCCGGTCAGGGCGCTCCTGCCGTACCTCAACGACAACATGCTCTACCAGTTCCACTGGGGCTACAAGAAGGAGGGGCGCTCGCTCCCCGAGTTCCTCGCCTGGGCCAGGAAGGAGCTGCGCCCGGTCCTCCAGGACCTCGTCGCCGAGGCCGAGGCCGAGGAGGTCTTCCTGCCGCAGGCCGCCTACGGCTACTGGAAGGCGGCGGGCGAGGGCAACGACGTGGTGCTCTTCGACGAGGCCGGCACGACCGAGCTCTGCCGCTTCACGCTGCCCAGGCAGGCCAAGGCGGGCGGGCTCTGCATCGCCGATTTCTTCCGCGACATCGACAGCGACGAGCGCGACGTCATCGGCCTGCAGGTGGTGACCGTCGGCCAGCGGGCGGCCGAGGTGGCCAGGGAGTGGTTCAAGGCCGACCGCTATCAGGACTATGTCCGCCTGCACGGCCTCGGCGTCGAGCTGGCCGAGGCGCTGGCCGAGTACGTCCATGCCAAGATCCGGGCCGAGCTCGGCTTCGGCCACGAGGACGCGCGCGAGATGGCGCAGGTCCTCAAGCAGGGCTATCGCGGCTCCCGCTACAGCTTCGGCTATCCCGCCTGCCCGACGCTCAAGGACCAGGAGCCGCTGCTCGAGCTGCTCGGCTCGTCCAGGATCGGGGTCGAGCTCAGCGAGGGCTGGCAGCTCCACCCCGAGCAGTCGACCAGCGCCATCGTCCTCCACCACCCGCAGGCCCGATACTTCAACATCTAGCGCCAGCACTCCACCAGCACGGTCATGGCCTTCGCGGCGGCGCCGACATCGGCGGCGCTCATGGCCCCTTCGGCGGGTGCCGACGCATAGGCGACGTCGTTGGCGTCGAGGAAGCTCCGGGCGATCGCCGCCTTCACGGCGAAGTTGACGTTCTGCGGGATGTCGCCGGTGGCATCGGCGACCTTCATCGCGTCGAGCTTGGCGACGACGACGCCGACCACCCGGCCGCTCATGTCGACCAGCGGGCCACCGCTGTTGCCCGGCTGCACGGGCGCGGTGAGCTGCAGGTAGCGGGCGTCGTTGCGAAGGCCGGCGAGGGCGCTCACGGCACCGGTGGTGACGGAAGCCTCGTCGGCGAGCAGGCCGCGGAGCGGATGGCCGACGACGACGACGCCGTCGCCCGCCCGGATGCCCCGCCCGTCGCGAAAGACAGCGCTCGCGGCGAAGCTCACGGGGGCCTGGAGAAGGGCGAGGTCGTTGGTCGGGTCGAGGGCGAGCAGCCCGGCCGCCACCGTCAGGCCGCCCTCGGGCGGGCGGAGCCGCAGCTCGCCGCAACCGGTGACAACATGCTCGTTGGTCAGCACCAGCCCGTCCAGGGTCACGGCGAAGCCCGAGCCAGTGGCGGCGAGCTCGCGCTCCGGTGCGATTGCCGCCGGCGCAGACTGGACGGCGTGGGCAAAACGTAGTGCCGCGACCAGTACCTCCGTCACGTTGCCGTCGACGCTCAGCCCGGCAACCTCCTGAAAGCCACGTATGGCCGCCCGCGTCTTCTGGCCCATGATGCCGTCGACGGGTCCCGTGTCGTAGCCGAGCGACCCGAGCAGGCTCTGCACCTCACGCACTTGGCTGGCTGCCGAAGGGGCATGCTGACCAACCGGCTCTATCGCGCCGCTCGTCGCATCTTCGGCTTTCGGCCGCCAAGCCCGCGCCCTCGCCTGCGCGCGGGCGATCTGCTCCCGGCTCAGCCGTGCCTGGACCCTGTCGCGATTCCGCACTGCCTGGTCGCGGTCTCCACCAGACGGGTATCCCGCCGCCGCGAGGTTGTACCAGAAGTGCGCTTCCATCCAATCCGCCGGCACGCCGAGACCATCTTCGTACATGACGCCGAGGTTGTTTTGCGCACTGGCGCTACCCTGCTGAGCGGCTCGTCGGTACCATCTGACGGCTTCAGCTGCATTCTTAGGAACACCCTCGCCACGACGGTACATGGTGCCTAGGTTGGACTGAGCCGTGGCGTTACCCTTGTCGGCGGCGCGTCGATACCACCTGACGGCCTCGGCATCGTTTTCGGGTACGCCCTCGCCAAAATCGTACATGAAACCGAGGTTGAGCTGAGCGCTGGCGTAGTCCTGCTCGGCGGCGTGTCGGTACCACCTGACGGCCTCGGCGTCATTCCTTGGCACGCCCTCTCCGCGTCTGTACATGTTGCCGAGGTTGAACTGAGCCTGGGCGTTGTCCTGCTCGGCGGCGCGTCGGTACCACTTGACGGCCTCGGCATCGTTTTCGGGCACGCCTTCGCCACGAGCGTACATTAGGCCGAGGTTGAATTGAGCAGTGGCATCGCCCTGCTCGGCTGCGCGTCGGTACCACCTGGCGGCTTCGGTGTAGTCTTGAGGAACGCCGTTGCCGAAATCGTACAAAAGGCCGATGTTATACTGTGCGGCTCGGTCGCCGGTTTGGGCCAACGGCAGCCACTCCCGAAACGCTGTCGAGTAGTCGCCACTTTCATAGGCCGCGTAACCCTCCGCGAAGCCCGCTTCCGCCGGTGCCGTGCGGGCGAGACCGAGGCAGGCCACGAGCGAGGCGGCGAGGATGCAGATGCCCATCCGGTGCGCCCTGTGGGGCCGGAACAAAGGACTCGGAGTGGCTGTCTCGCGCATGGGCTGGCTCCGGCGACATCGGCGGCCCGCACCATGTCATGAATGCCCGCCTTGCCGACGCGCGCCAGCCTGCGGCCGATACATCGGTATTGCCCGGGGCTTAACCATCGGCGACGGCACGCTTCGCTTTCGGACGCCGTTCGATCGGGCACCGCCGCCAAGAGCGCCAATAGGCCGGCAGGGGTGGACGGAGCAATGGGTCGGCCCTAACTTGAAATTCAATGAAAGAAATTGCCTTCGCGGGAGAGCGTCCATGATGTCGAAGATGCTGGTCGTCTCAGCCTGCCTGACCGCTCTGGCCGCTACCGCTACCGCCACCGCCGAGCCGCTCAGGCTCGACGCGCGTGCGCTCGACCGGGTGACGGCGGGTGTCGCGATCTTCGGCGACATCATCAACATGGGCGAGAACGGCAATTACGGCATCATGAACACCGGCACCAACAATGTCGGCGTGTTGAACAGCGGCGACGGCAATACCGGCGTGCTCAACGGCCACGGCAACACCGGTGACGGCGCCGGCACGGGCAATGTCGGGATCATGAGCGGCAACGGCAATGCCGGCGAGAACAGCGGCCGGGACAATGTCGGCATCCTCGTGGGCAACGACAATTCCGGCGACTTCAGCGGCCGCGAGAGCATCGGCGTGCTGGTCGCCAACGGCAATGCCGGCGACGCCAGCGGCCGGGAGAATGTCGGCATCGTGGTCGGCAACGGCAACGCCGGCAACGGCAGCGGCCGGGAGAACATCGGTGTCCTCGTCGGCAACGGCAACGAGGGTGGCGGCAGCGGCCGGGAGAATCTCGGCATCCTGCTCGGCAATGGCAACCTGGCGGGCGGCGCCGGCCGCGAGCTGATCGGCATCCTGCTCGGCAACTACGACTGACGCCGAAGGGCGACGCGGCACCGGTGACCGCCTGCGCCGTGTGACGCGGGCGACCAGCCGGTGCCGCCGGCTCAGGCGGCGCGCGGCAGCGCCGACAGGGGCAGCGACGACAGGGGCGGGGCCGCCGCGATCACGTCGAGCGCGTCCTTGCGGACATGGTTCTGGCGCATCTCCTCGCGCACCAGCTCCTCGGTGACGAGGCCGTTGGCCAGGCACTCCTTCAGGAGGCCGAAGAAGAGCTTCTCCTGGTTCCTGTCGGGATGCGGCTTGTAGGTGCCGAGCAGCCCGTAGTCACCGAACAGCTTGCGCCGCAGACGGAGCGCCCAGGCGATCGGCGGGAACGGGCGGAACCGCTCGGCCGGGATGAAGTCGACCGGCAGGCCGCTCTTCCAGGGCTGGGTCTTGCGATGGGTGTTGTGGATCATCCTCGTCCTGGTATCGAGGTGGTCGAGGTCGTTCCACTCGCGCTCCAGCTCGCCGATCGTGGCGCTGTCCTCGTAGCCGAGCGTGATCCAGCGGCGATAGTCGCGCTGCATCTCGAACATCGCCTCGAACTGCTCCTCGACCCGCCAGTGCCGCAGCTTGGCGTTGTCGAGCAGCATCACGCTGCTGTTGTAGCGGCCGCCATCGGTGAGCGTGCGCGGGCCCGGGCGTGTTCGGGCGATGATCGCCTTGCCACCCATGTCGCGGGCGAGGAGCTCGCCGACATCGCCGACGGCGAAGACGTCCGGATCGACCACGACCGAGCGGCCCTCGTAGCCCATGCGCTCAGGCGGCATGAAGCGCAGGGTGGTGAACGACTGCAGGTCGTCGTAGCGCCAGTGGCGCTTGACGCCGTCACGCAGATACGCCTCGCCCTCGTGCTCGCGCAGGAACGGGAAATCCTTGGTGTGGATGATCTGCACGTCGAACGCGTCGGGATCCTTGGCGAAGCGCCGGAACGAGTAGGCCGAGACCAGCGCCCCGACATATTGCTTGTGGTTGGTGTGGATGAATACACAGGGGCGCATGGGCAGTGTCTCCTTGCGTGATGTTGTCCGGCCCGCGGCCCATCGAGCGGCCTTGTGCCGGCGGCCTTTGCCTGACGATCCCGGCCATTGACGTCCAGAGCAGACAATCATAAGACAGGTCAAGTACAAAACTTCGGAGTACTTCCGAAAGCAAGTTGTTTGGAAATGGTATAAATAAAAACTGAGCGACGGTCGGTCGGGTCTTCGGCTGTCGGTCGCCATGCCGCGACCGGGCCCCGCTCATGGCTCCTGATTGTCCAGGCGCCCGTCGCGCAGGTGAAAGATGTGGTCGAAGCGGTCGAAGATCTTCTCGTCGTGGGTCACCGCCAGGATCGCCGCCTGCTGCTCGGTGGCGAGCTTGCGCAGGAGGTCCATGACGATCCTGGCCCGCTCGGAATCGAGCGCCGCGGTCGGCTCGTCGGCGAGGATGATGCGCGGCCGGTTGGCGAGGGCGCGGGCGATGGCGACGCGCTGCGCCTCGCCGCCGGAGAGCTTGGCGGGCATGGCGTCCCGGCGGTGGCCGACCTCGAGATAGTCCAGAAGCTCGACGGCCCGCCGCCGCGCCGCGGCGGTGCCCAGCCCGGCGAGGCTGAGCACCACCGCCACGTTGTCGGTGCTGCTGAGGAAAGGCAGCAGATTGTGGAACTGGAAGATGAAGCCGATCTTCTCCAGCCGCAGCTTGCGCAGATCGCCCCTGAGCCAGCGTCCGTCATAGACGGCCTCGCCGTCCAGCTCGAGGCGGCCGCTGCTCGGCTCGGTGATGCAGCCGATCACGTTGAGCAGCGTGGTCTTGCCCGAGCCGCTCGGGCCGAGCAGCGCCACCACCTGGCCCGGTTGGACCTCGAGGCTGACGTCCCGGAGCGCGTCGACGCGCGTCTCGCCGGCGCCGAAATGCTTGGAGACATGCGCCACCCGGACGAGCGGGCGGTTGCCGGCGGCTGCCTGCATCGTCAGCCGCCCAGGGCATTCGCGGGATCGACCCGGAGCGCCAGCCGCACGCCGAGGGCGCTCGAGAGCACGCAGAGGACGAGCACGGCGGCCCCGAGCGCCAGGCCGTCCTCCGGCTGCAGCACGACGCGACGCGGGAAATAGTCCTTGACCGTCGTGATCAGCAGGGCGCCGAAGCCGAAGCCGATGGCGCCCATGGCCAGCGCCTGCTGCAGGATCAGGCCGATGATCGTGCGGTCCGCAGCGCCGATGAGCTTGAGCGTGGCGATCTCGCGGATCTTGTCCATGGTCATGGTGTAGAGGATGAGCGCGATGATCACGGCGGAGACGATCAAGAGGAGGGTGGTGAAGAGCCCGATCTGCTTGCGCGCCCGCTCGACCACCGAGCGGGTGAGGATCGTCTCCTGCCCGTCCTGGGTCATCGCCGACAGATGCTTCCAGCGTCTGGTGGCATTCGCCGCGTTCTCGGGCGACGCATTCGGCGAGAGCCGGGCGACGACGGCGTTGATCGTGTCCGTGCCACCCTGGCCGCCGCCCCGGGCGAGCTCCCGCCGCGCCGCGGGCGGGGCCAGCTCGAACTGCAGCTTCTGGGAATCCAGGAGCGTCAGGTAGACGACGGGATCGCCGCCGGACGAGACCTGTCCGTCGGTCAGGCCGACCACGGTGAAGGTGTTGCGGCCGAGGGGCAGGCGGTCGCCGAGGGCGAGGCCCGATCGCCGGTCGGCCACCATCTCGTAGTGGCTGCGGCCGATGGGGCGGCCGGCGGTGATCCGGTCGGGGCCACCCGGCCGGCCCGGCTCGTAGCCGACGACGTAGAGCCGGAGCTTGGTGCCCATGAGCAGCGTCTCGACGGACTGGTAGGTCACGCTGCCCGCCTCGGTTACCCCGGTGAGGCGGGCGATGGCTTCCCGCGTGTCGCCAGGAATGCGCGAGGCCTCGGCGAACGGCCCGCGCGTGCCGGATTCCACCACCCAGACGTCGACGGCTGGCGTGCGGACCAGCGTCAGCGCATCCTCGACCAGGCCCCGGTAGATGCCGATCATCGAAAGGACGACGCCGAGCAGCAGGCTGAGCCCGAAGCAGGTCAGGAGGAAGCGACCGAGATTGTGGCGGACGTCGCGGTAGGCGAGGTTCATGGTGCCCCGGCCTCCGTCACCCTGGCCCGGCGGCCTTCGCGCAGGCCCGGGCGCAAGGTGCTGACGACCTCGGCGCCGGCGGGCAGGCCGTCGCTGACGGCGAGGCGGGAATCCAGCGTCCGCTCGCCGAAGGTGACCGCGCGCCGGTGCAGCACGCCGTCCTCGACGGTCCAGACCGTGCCGCGCGTGCCGTCGAAGTGCTCGACCGCGATCTCGGGCACGAGGAGCGCCGACTCGAGCACGGTCGTGGTGATGAAGACCTCGGCCTGCTCGCCGAGATGGAAGCTCTCGGGGCACTGGTCGCAGGCGACATAGACCCGGCGCTCCTCGCTCACCCGATCGCTCTCGATGTCGATCCGCGTGACATGGCCCTGCAGCATCTCATGGGGCCGGGAGCGGAGATGCACGAGGGCCGGCTGGCCGACGCGGAGACCGCCGGCCCGCGCCTCGTCGACATAGGCCAGCGTCCAGACGGTCTCCGGGGCGACCAGGGTGAAGAGCGGCTCGCCGGGGTCGAGGACGTAGCCGAGCTCGCGATGGCGCGCCACGACGATCGCGTCATAGGGCGCTTTCAGGACGTGATGCTCGAGCAGCACCTGCTCCATCTGAAGCTGCGCCCGGGCGTCATCGAGCGCCGCCTCGGCCACATCGACGTCGCTCGACGCCACGGCCAGCTCGGCCCTGGCGACCGCTTCCTCCATCTCCGCTTCCTCGGCGGTCTCGATCGAGATCGCCTGGCGGGCGACGAGCTCCCGGCGACGCCGGTTGGTCTGCGCCCGCTGGGCCAGCACCGCCTCGGCCCGGCCGACCGCGGCGTCCATCCTTTGCACCGCCGCCTCGGCATTGACCACACCCGCCCGGGCCCTGGCGACCCGGGCCTCCTGCTCGGCGCCATGCAGCCGTGCCAGGATGTCGCCCTGCCGCACCCGGTCGCCGTGATCGGCATTCAGCTCGACGAGGGCGGCGCCGACCTCGAAGCCGATCTCCGAGAGAATGCGCGCCTCGACCGTGCCGAGCCCGAAGACCTCGATCGGCACCTGGCTCGCGGGTCGAGCGACCTCCACCGGCAACGGGCGCATGAAGACGAAGAGGAAGATCGCCAATGCGGTGGCGCCGAGAGCCAGGAGGGCCAGAAGCAGGCGGACGAGGCGGCTGCTCAAGACGATCTCCTCGTCGCTTCGCTGGTGAAGCCGCGAAGCTGCAGCTCCAGCAGCCGCCTGCCTTCCTCGCCCAGGTCGAATCCCCGGTCGCTGAGCGACCATCTGACCGCCAGACCCGGCGGCAGGCCGATGACGAGGGCGGCCAGATCGTCGGGGTCGAGCTCGGGGCAGAGCTCGCCGTCGTCGCGTGCCTGGGCCAGGAGCCCGGCGATCAGCCGGTGGAAGCGGCTCATCAGCTCGAGGAAGGCTCGGCGCAGGCCCTGGTTCTCCACGTGCAGCTCGCGCGAGAAGAGGATGGCCGGGATGGCCGGCGTGGCCTGGATCAGCCCCAGTTGCGTCGCGACGAGGGCGCGGACCCGGTCGGTCGCCCGGCCTTCGTCGGCCGGAACGGCAGCCCAGCGTTCTTCCATCAGCTCGCCGATGCGTGCCCCGACCGCTTCCCACAGATCCTGCTTGGTGGGAAAATGGCGAAAAATGGCGGGCTGCGTCAGACCCACCGCACCGGCTATGGCCTCCGTCGTCAGACGGTCGGGGCCGAGCTCGTCGGCGAGGCGAAGGGCCGCCTCGACGATCTCGGCCTTGCGGGTGGCGGCGGGCTTGCGGATCAGCATGGGCGTTCAGTTGCTAAGTGAGTGATTACTAACTTAATGGTGCCATGGCATGTGTCAAGCAGGGCGGGACGGCCCCCTTCTGCATTCGCCCCTGCTGACCGGCTGCCCTTTGCTGTAGAGAATGGGGGAACCCGGTGTCGTTCGAGCGGTTGAAGGCGATGGGACGGATGGCGAGCACATGACCCTGGGCACGGATCTGCTCGAGGCCCTGCCGGTGGCGGTGTATGCCACCGACGCGCAGGGTCGCGTCACGTTCAGGAACGAAGCGGCGGTCACCCTCTGGGGCGAGCGGCCGGCCCTCGGCAGCCGGATAGACGACGGCTCCTGGCATCTTCTCTGGCCGGACGGCCGGGCCATGCGCCCGGAGGAGACGCCGCTCGCGGTGGTGCTCCGCGATGGGCAGGCCTGGTCGGGCAGGGCGGTGATCCTCGTTCGCGAGGATGGCGCCCGGCAGGCGCTCGCGGCCCATGCCGGCCCGCTGCGCGACGGCTCGGGCAAGCTGACGGGGGCGGTCATGCTGCTGGCCGACAGTGGCGACACCCGGCAGTCCGAGATCGCGGCGCTGCACCTGGCGGCGATCGTCGCCTCCTCCGACGATGCCATCGTCAGCAAGACCCTCGACGGCATCGTCACGTCATGGAACGCGGGCGCCGTGCGGATCTTCGGCTACACCCAGGAGGAGATGATCGGCCGGTCGATCAAGCGGATCATCCCGCCGGATCTGCAGGAGGAGGAGGACGAGATCCTGGCGCGGCTCCGGGCCGGCGAGCGGATCGACCATTTCGATACGGTGCGGGTGGCGAAGGACGGCCGCCAGGTCCACATCTCGCTCACCATCTCCCCGATCCGCGACAGCAGCGGCAGCATCGTCGGTGCCTCGAAGGTCGCCCGCGACGTCACCGAGCGCAAGCGCAGCGAGGAGATGCGCGCCCTGCTCTTCAGCGAGCTCAACCATCGGGTCAAGAACACGCTGGCGACCATCCAGGCGATCGCCAGCCAATCGATGCGCAGCACCACCAGCCCCGAAGCTTTCGTCGCCGCCTTCAACGGGCGGGTCCAGGCGCTCGCCCGGGCCCACGACCTTCTGGTGCAGGGCGGGATGCGGGGCGCCACGCTCGGCGATCTCGTCCGCGAGCAGGTGCTGCTCGGCAGTGGCGATGGCGCCCGCATCGTCACCTCGGGGCCCCGGGTGGTGCTCGATGCCCGGGTGGCGGTGCAGCTCGCGCTGGTGCTGCACGAGCTCGCCACCAACGCGCGCAAGCATGGTGCGCTGGCCGTGCCCGGAGGCCGGCTGTCGATCACCTGGGAGGTCGCCGTGGCGGCAGGCCGCGAGCTGCATCTCACCTGGCGGGAGAGCGGCGTGCCGGGGCTGGAGGTGCCGGGGAGGAAGGGCTTCGGCTCGACGCTGATCGAGCGCAGCCTCGAGGCCAACCGGGGCGAGGCCAGGGTCAGCTACGCCGGCGACGGCCTCGCCTGCGCCATTCGTCTGCCGCTGGCCGAGACGTTCGACAACCTGGCCGATGCCCGGCTGTCGTCGGCCCTGTCGCCGCCGCCAGCCCCGCGGCCGGAGTGCCCGGTGGCTGCTGCCCGCAAGGGGCGCGTGCTCGTGGTCGAGGACGAGCCGCTGGTGGCGCTCGCCATCGAGGAGGAGCTCAGGGCGGTGGGCTACACGGTGCTGGGCCCCGTCGCCAGCGCCGCGCGAGCCATTCCGCTGATCGCCGAGCCCGGCTGCGAGGCGGCGCTGGTGGACGCCAATCTGGACGGCCAGCCGGTCGACGACATCGTGGCGGCGCTGACCGAGCGGGGCGTGCCCTTCGCCTTCGCCACGGGCTACGGCCGCGAGGCGCTGCCGCGGCCCTTCCGGGATGCACCGCTCCTGACCAAGCCCTTCAGCCACAGCCAGCTCCTGGCGATCGTCGAGCAGCTCCTCGCCGGGCACCGGGCCACGTCCACAGGGTCTGACCTGCCGCCCGCACGGCCCTGAGCCGGAAAAGGGAGCGGCAGGCGGCCTCGGGCGGGGAGGGCAATCGCTGGCCAGGGGGCGTCACGATGCTATGTCTGGTATGAGCGCTTCGCTGTCCGGCGATGCGACACGAACAACGGGAGTGGGATCTTGAGGCAGAGCATCGACGACGGCCGCGCGTGCACGCACGGCTGGTGCCGGGGCATCGGCCGCTTCGCGGTCAGCGCCGCCATGCTGGCGCAGCTCGCTTCCATGCCTGCGGTGGCGCAGTCGCTGAACGACCTGACCGGCCTCCTCGGCAAGAGCGGCGGCGGGCTCGGCCTGCCGATGGTCGATCAGGCCGGCCCGGCCAATGTCGCGGGCGTGCTCGAATATTGCGTGAAGAACAACTACCTCGGCGGCGGCGACGCCGCGTCGGTGCAGCAGTCGCTGCTCGGCAAGCTCGGCGGCACCGAAGAGGCTGAAAAGGACCCTGGCTACGAGGCCGGCCTCGGCGGCCTGCTCGACACGGGCGGCGGCGACACCTTCAGCCTCGGCGGCGCCGGCCTCCAGGAGACCGTGACCGAGCAGGTGTGCGACCTCGTGCTGGAGCACGGGCAGTCGTTCCTCTGACACGCGGCGCGGCCCGGGCGGCGTCGCTCACCGCGCCGGCACCAGCTCCTGGGTGGAGAGGCCGGCCCCGTCAGTACAGCAGGTCGCGCAGGCCGAGCGAGATCCAGGGCAGGTAGGTCACGGCCATCACGCAGGCGACGATGACGGCGAAGAACGGCAGCAGGGCCGGCACGATGCGCTCGATCGGCAGGCGGGCGACGGCGCAGGCGGCGAAGAGATTGACGCCCACCGGCGGGGTGATCATGCCCATGGCGAGGTTGATCACCATGATCAGCCCGAAATGCACGGGATCGACGCCGAAGCCGATGGCGATGGGGACGAGGATCGGGGCGAGGACGAGAATGGCGGCGGCGGTCTCGATGAACATGCCGACGAGGAAGAGGAAGGCGTTGACCGCGAGCAGGAAGGTGAAGCGCGAGGTGAAGGTGGCCTCGACCCAGGTGGTCGCCATGGCCGGCAGGCCGGTGCGCGAGAGCAGGAACGAGAAGAGCGAGGCGGCGGCGATGATCAGCATGACGACCGCGGTGGCGATGGCGGTCTCGCGGAGCACGTCCCTGAGCTTCGGCCAGGTCAGCTCGCGATAGACGAAGGCGCCGACCACCAGCGAATAGAAGACGGCGATGCCCGAGGCCTCGGTCGGCGTGAAGACGCCGGCATAGATGCCGCCGACGACGATGACCGGCATGATCAGCGCCGCCGAGGCGCCGACCGCGGCGGGGCCCAGGGCCTCGCGCTCGGCCCCGTCCTCGTTGCCGTAGCCCTTGACGCGGCAATAGACGAGGAGGAAGCCGATCAGGCTGCCGGCCACCAGGATGCCCGGGCCGAAGCCGGCGATGAAGAGCTGGCCGATCGAGGTGTCGGTGGCGACGCCATAGAGGATGAGCGGGATCGAGGGCGGGATCAGCACGCCGAGCTCGGCGCTGGCCGCCTGGACCGCGGCGGCGGTGGGCGCCGGGTAGCCGTGCTGCACCATGGCCGGGATCAGGATGGCGCCGATGGCGAAGGTGGTGGCCACCGACGAGCCGGAGACGGCGGCGAAGATCATGCAGGTGACGACGCAGGACGCGGCGAGGCCGCCCTGGATGCCGCCGACCAGGGCCCGGGCGAAGTCGACGAGGCGCCTCGAGATGCCGCCCGCCGCCATCAGGTTGCCGGCGAGGATGAAGAGCGGCACCGCCATCAGGGGAAAGCTGTCGATCCCGGTCAGCATGCGCTGCGCCACCAGGATCAGGGGCAGGCGGGTGAAGGCCTCGATGCCGATGATCGAGGCGAGGGCGAGGCTGATCGCCACCGGCACGCCGAGGGCGATCAGGACAATCAGCGTCAGCATGATGGCGGCGTTCACGGGCGGCTTCCCCCGGCCGGCATCATGCGATCGTGTCCAGATGCGCCTCGTGGATGGTGGCCCCGGGCTCCAGCAGCTCGCCGGTGCGGACCACCACCGCGAGCGCGGCGAGGCAGCCGCCGACCGGCAGCGCCAGGTAGATCCAGAAGATGGGGATCTCGAGCCCGGCCAGGGTCTGGCTCTGGGTGCGCATGACCATGTCGATCCCGGTCCAGACCAGGATGACGAGGAAGAGCAGCGATAGCGCGCCCGCGAAGATCTGGAGAGCCCGGCCGAGCTGGCGCGGCACGGCGCGCACCAGGACCTCGGCCGCGATCATGGCACCCTCGCGAAAGGCGGCGGCGGCGGCGAGGTAGACCGTCCAGATCATGATCGAGCGGACCAGCACCTCGGACCAGGTCGAGGGCTGGCCCAGGACGAAGCGCATGAAGACCTGGTAGCAGGTGAAGCTGGCCATCAGCGCCACGCCCACCATGGCGAGGGCGAGCGCCGCCTCGGTCAGCCCGCGCTCGACGGCCCGGATCGCGCGGAGCCAGGCGGGGCGCCGCCAGGGCGTCCCGCCAGCCGGCGGCCGCGCCGATGCCATGCTGGCCGGCCCCGGTGCCTACTGCGCCCGGATGCGCTCGATCAGCTCGTCGCCATACTGGTCGGTGTAGGCGGTGTAGGCCGGCTGCACCGCCGCCTCGAAGGCCGGCCGGTCGATCTCGGTCACGACCTCCATGCCCTTGTCGATCAGGCCCTGCACACCGTTCTCCTCGAGCTCGCTGACCCGGCCGCGTGTCACCTCGACCGAGGCCGCAGCGGCTTCCATGATCCAGCCCTGCTCTTCCTCGGAGAGGCCCGACCAGAGCGCATCGGACATGAGGATGATGGCCGGCGAGTAGAGGTGGCCGGAGAGGGTGAGGTAGTCCTGCACCTCGGCGAAGTTGCTCACCGAGATGACGACGATCGGGTTCTCCTGGGCGTCGACCACACCCTGCTGCAGGGCGGTGAAGAGCTCGGCGAAGCTCATCGGCGTGGGTGCGGCACCCAGCGCCTCGAACGCCTTGAGGTGGATCGGGTTCTCCATGGTGCGGATCTTCAGCCCGGCGAGATCGGCCGGCGTCTTCACCGGCTGGCGCGAGTTGGTGATGTGGCGAAAGCCGTTCTCGGTCCAGGCCAGCGCCTTGAAGCCCGCCTCGTCGATCTTGGCGAGCAGCTCCTGGCCGATCTCGCCGTCGAGCACGCCCCGCGCGTGGTCGTAGTCGCGAAAGAGGAAGGGCAGGTCGAGGACCTGGGTCTCGGGGACGAAATTGGGCAGGGGCCCGGACGAGGTGATGACCATGTCGAGGGTGCCGATCTGCACCGCCTCGATCATCTCGCGCTCGCCGCCGAGCGCCGCTGCCGGGTGCTGGACCAGGGTCATCTCGCCGCCGGAGAGATCCTCCAGAACCTCGCCGAAGCGGGTCATGCCCATGCCGTAATGGGAATCGGTGGTGGTGGCGTAGCCGACCTCGATCACGGTCTGGGCCGAAGCGGATGCGGCGAATCCGGCCACCGCGGCCGTGGCGAGCAGCAGGCGCAGGCTCATCTTGTTCCTCCCTCGTGGATCCGACTGCCCGTCATTGCGGGACGATACCGAACGGCGATTAGCACGCCCGGCCGGGCGCGGTCAAAGCCAGGGGAACCGCACCCAGGGGAACCGCACCCAGGGGAACCGCACCCAGGGGAACCGCACATGGAGACGATGGATCGGTTTCGCACCTGTTTCGCGGCTCTGGCGCATCCCCGCCGCGGCAATGCGCAAGGGGACGATCTTCTGGGGATTTTGCCGATCGCGCGGCTGGATGGCGGTATTCCGAGCCATGGCACCTTCCGGCGCCTGTTCCGCATGCTCGATCCACCCGGCTTCGAGACGTGCTGCCAGCGCTTCGTGCCGGCATTCGGCGAGCAGATCGACGCCGAAGGGATCATCGCCGTCGCCGGCAAGACGATCGGGCGCCGCTTCGACAGGCGGAACGAGCGCTCGGCCCTGCACATGGTCGGCGCCTGGAGCGTCGGGCAGCGGCCGGTCCCCGGCCGGAGAAAGGTCGACGAAGAGCAACGGGATCGAGGCCGTGCCGGCGCCCCTGGCCATGCTCGCTCACCGCCACCCGCCTCGCCAGGATCGCCCGCGCCCACTGGCAGATCGAGAGCTGCCTGATGCGATCGCGCCGGGTGCCCGGTCCGCCTGCCTTGACAGCCTGGCGCCTGCGTGACACCGACGGCGGACTCTTCTGCTCACAACGACAAGTCGGCAATGATGACGCGGATCGCGGTATTTCCGGGACAGGGGGCGCAGGCCGTCGGCATGGGCCGGGCCCTCTTCGATGCCGAGCCGGCCGCCCGGGCGGTGTTCGAGGAGGTCGACGAGGCCTTGGCCGAGAAGCTCTCGACGCTGATCTTCGAGGGCCCCGAGGAAGCGCTGACACTGACCCGCAACGCCCAGCCGGCGCTGATGGCGACGTCGCTCGCCGCGGTGCGGGCGCTCGAGGCGCGGGCCGCAAGGAAGCTCGGCGACATGGTCGACCAGGCGGCCGGGCATTCGCTCGGCGAGTATTCGGCCCTGGCCGCCATGGGTGCCCTCGACGTCGGCACGGCAGCACGGCTGCTCCGGCTCCGCGGCGAGGCGATGCAGGCGGCCGTGCCCGCGGGGGACGGGGCGATGGCGGCCGTCTTGGGCCTCGCCCCCGATGCGGCGCTCGAGGTGGCCGCCGCCGCCGAGGCCGCGACCGGCGGGGTCTGCGAGCTCGCCAACGACAATGCGGATGGCCAGGCCGTGCTCTCCGGCGACCGGACAGCGGTCGAGGCGGCCTGCGCCCTGGCGAAGGAGAAGGGGGCGAAGCGGGCGATGCTGCTCCAGGTCTCCGCCCCCTTCCACTGCCGGCTGATGGGCCCGGCGGCCGAGCGGCTGGCCGAGGCGCTGGGGCAGACTGCATTCAAGGCGCCGGCAAGGCCGGTGATCGCCAATGTCACGGCCGAGCCGGTGAGCGACCCGGCGCTGCTGCCGGGTCTCCTGACCCGCCAGGTGACCGCGCGGGTGCGCTGGCGCGAGACCATGCAGCGACTCGCCGCGGGCGACACGAAGCTGATCGCCGAGCTCGGCGCCGGCAAGGTGCTGACCGGCCTCGCCCGGCGGGCGGTGCCGACGGCGGCGCTCTTCAATGTGCAGGGGCCGGACGACCTCGACGGGCTCGTCCAGGCGCTGCAGACGAGCTGAAGGAGCTGCGATGTTCGATCTGACGGGCCGGACGGCCCTGGTGACCGGCGCCTCGGGCGGCATCGGCGGGGCGATCGCCCGCGCGCTGCACGCCCAGGGGGCGAAGGTCGTCCTCGCCGGCCGGCGCGAGGCGCCGCTCGCCGCGCTGGCGGCCGAGCTCGGCGAGCGGGCCGGGGTGCTGGTCGGCGATCTCGCCGACCCGGCGGGCCTGGCGGCGCTCGGCGCGGCGGCGGCCGAGGCCGACATCCTCGTCAACAATGCCGGCATCACCCGCGACCAGCTCGCCATGCGGATGAAGGACGATGACTGGCAGGCGGTGATCGACACCAATCTCGGCGCCGCCTTTCGCCTTTCCCGGGCGGCGCTGAAGGGCATGATGAAGCGGCGCCACGGGCGCATCGTCAACATCACCTCGGTGGTCGGCGTCACCGGCAACCCGGGCCAGACCAACTATGCCGCGGCCAAGGCCGGGCTGATCGGCATGAGCAAGGCCCTGGCGCAGGAGGTGGCGAGCCGCAACATCACCGTGAACTGCGTCGCCCCGGGCTTCATCGAGACGGCGATGACCGACGGGCTCGACGCGAGGCAGAAGGAGCTGCTGCTCGGCCGCATCCCGATGGCGCGGCTCGGCCAGGGCATGGATGTCGCGGCCGCGGTCGCCTATCTCGCCAGCGACGAGGCGGCCTACGTCACGGGGCAGACCCTGCACGTCAATGGCGGGATGGCGATGCCCTGAGCGGGGCACCGCGTCGAACCGGCAACGCCGGCAGGGTGATTGACCGGGCGGCCGTGCTTCGCCTAGTCAGGGCTGCACCGGTCGGCTAAAGGGCGGGCGCGGTTGCCAGCTGGAGCCAAAACCGGCAGAAGCGCCAACCACCGGTGGTGAAACCAGAACGTCCGAGGGTGCCCGGCACCTCGGCGACGCCGACGGCCCAGGGCCCGGCCATGCGGAGCAGGACACACATGAGCGACATCGCGGAACGCGTGAAGAAGATCGTCATCGAGCACCTCGGTGTCGAGGAGGCGAAGGTCACCGACACGGCGAGCTTCGTCGACGATCTCGGCGCCGACAGCCTCGACACGGTCGAGCTGGTCATGGCCTTCGAGGAGGAGTTCGGCTGCGAGATCCCGGACGATGCGGCCGAGAAGATCGCCACCGTCCAGGACGCGATCAACTACATCGAGGCCAACGCATCCTGAATGTCGGGCGGCAGGTCCGGCCCGAGGCTCCGGCTCCGGCCGGCCAGCGGCCGGCAGTTGTGGAGCTGAGCTGATGCGTCGTGTCGTCGTCACCGGTATCGGGCTCGTCTCGCCGCTCGGCGGCGATGTCGCGACCTCATGGGCCAATCTGGTGGCCGGCAAGTCGGGCATCGGCCGGACCACCGGCTTCGAGATCGATGACCTGCCATCGAAGGTGGCGGGCCATGTGCCGCGTGGCGAGGGGCCCGGCCTCTTCAACGCCACCGACTATGTCGAGGCCAAGGACCTCCGCAAGAACGACCCGTTCATCGTCTTCGGCATCGCCGCCGCCGCCCAGGCGATGGCGGATTGCGGCTACCGGCCCGAGACCGAGGAGCAGCAGGAGCGGGCCGGGGTGCAGATCGGCTCCGGCATCGGCGGGCTGCAGACCATCGCCGAGACGACGCTGATCCTGGAGAAGAGCGGCCCCCGGCGGGTCAGCCCCTTCTTCATCCCGGCATCGCTCATCAACCTGGTCAGCGGCCAGGTCTCGATCCGCCACGGGCTCAAGGGGCCGAACCACTCGGCGGTCACCGCCTGCTCGACCGGAGCGCACGCGATCGGCGATGCCGCCCGCTTCATCGCCCTCGACGACGCGGATGTGATGGTCGCCGGCGGGGCGGAGGCCGCGATCTGCCGGCTCGGCATCGCCGGGTTCTGCGCCGCCCGCGCCCTCTCGACCGGCTTCAACGACACGCCCGAGCGCGCGTCCCGGCCATGGGATCGGGACCGGGACGGCTTCGTCATGGGCGAGGGGGCCGGCGTCGTCGTGCTCGAGGAGCTCGAGCACGCGAAGCGGCGCGGGGCTCGGATCTACGCCGAGCTCAAGGGCTACGGCGTCTCCGGCGACGCCCACCACGTCACCGCCCCGGCACCCGAGCATGCCGGCGCCTTCCGCTCGATGCGCAATGCGCTTCGCCGGGCCGGGCTGGAGCCCTCCGACATCGACTACGTCAACGCGCACGGCACCTCGACGCCGCTCGGCGACGAGCTCGAGTTCGGCGCCGTCAAGCGCCTCTTCGGCCCGGCCGCGGCCAACGTGAAGATGTCGTCGACCAAGTCGGCGATCGGCCATCTGCTGGGGGCCGCCGGCAGCGCCGAGGCGATCTTCTCGATCCTCGCCATGCGCGACGGGGTGGTGCCGCCGACGCTCAATCTCGACAACCCGTCGGACGACTGCCAAGGCATCGACCTCGTGCCGCACGCCGCCAAGGAGATGAAGGTGCGGGCCGCCCTCTCCAACTCCTTCGGCTTCGGCGGCACCAACGCGACCCTGGTCTTCGCCCACCCCGACACGATCTGAGCAGCCGCCGCCCGTGACCTGGCTGCGCCGCCTCGCTGCCGCCGCCCTCGGCCTCCTGCTGCTCGCCGTGCTCGCGGCGGGCGCCGGCTGGTGGCTGCTCGGCCGCTACATGGAGACGCCCGGCCCGCTCGCCCAGGAGCAGGTGATCGAGCTCGAGCGCGGCAGCGGCCTCGCCGCCATCGCCAGGCGGCTCGAGGACGCCGGGGTGATCGACGATGCCAGGGTCTTTCGCCTCGCCGCCCGGCTGACCGGTCGCGACCGCAAGCTCAGGGCCGGCGAGTACCGGGTGCCGGCGGCGGTCAGTCCCCGGGAGCTGCTCGATCTCCTGGAGAGCGGGCAGGTCATCCTGCATGCGCTGACCGTGCCGGAGGGGCTGACCACCAGCGAGGCGCTGGCGGTGGTCGCGGCCGACCCGGTCCTCACCGGGCCCATGCCCGAGGAGCCGCCGGGCGAGGGCACGCTGCTGCCCGAGACCTATCACTTCCCGCGCGGCACCACGCGCATCGCCATCGTCGAGCAGATGCAGGTCGACATGAGCCGCCTCCTCGCCGAGCTCTGGGCCGGGCGGCAGGCCGACCTGCCCATCGAGACGCCCGAAGAGGCGCTGATCCTCGCCTCGATCATCGAGAAGGAGACGGCGGTGCCGGACGAGTACGGGCTCGTCGCCGGCGTCTTCGTCAACCGCCTGCGCCGCGGCATGCTGCTGCAGACCGACCCGACCGTGATCTACGCGCTGACCAGGGGCGAGGGCCCCCTCGGCCGGCAGCTCCTGCGCCGCGACCTCGAGGTCGACGACCCCTACAACACCTATGTCCATGCCGGGCTGCCGCCGGGGCCGATCGCCAATCCCGGGCGCGGTGCCCTCGCGGCCGCAGTGAACCCGGCCGAGACCGACTATCTCTATTTCGTCGCCGACGGCACCGGCGGCCATGCCTTCGCCAAGAGCCTGGCCGAGCACAACCGCAACGTCGCCAAGTGGCGGCGCGTGCGGGACGGCGGCTGAAGGGCAGCCGCTCGCCCGCCCCGCCGGGCCGGCCTACTCGGTCGCGGTGAGGGCCGTGCCGGGCCGAAGCTCCAGCTGCTCGCGGGACTTGGCCCGCGGCCCGGGCGTCGCCGTTCCGGCAGCGGCCGCGGTGCTGCGGCGGGGCCGTCCGCGACCACCGCGTCTGCGGGGCGACCCGCGATACGTGTCGGGGAGGATGGTCGACTCCTCGGCCCGGGCGAGCGGCGCCGCTGCCAGAGGGGTCAGGCCCAGGGCGGCAGTCATGGCAAAATGCAGGGCGAACCGACGGCGGTTGAGCATGATCGTCTTCCTCCACGGTTGGTAGGGTCCAGCCAACGGGCCGGGTGGCCCCGGGTGATCGACCCGGCCGGCACGGTGACCATGCCCCGGCTCGGCCGGCGGCTCTGTGAACGGGTTCACACGGTGGGGCAGAATTAGTCGTCCGGGCTTGCCGCCACGGCTTCCAGCGCCGCCCGGTCGAGGATGCGGAGCGTGCCGCGCCCGGGCCTTATCCACCCCTGGCCGCGCCAGATCGCCAGGGTCTTGGCGACGCCTTCCCGCGTCGCGCCGGTGAAGTCGGCCAGCTCGGCCTGCGACACCGGCAGGCTGCCGTCCGCCTTGCCGATCTTGAGCTGGAGCCGCAGCAGCAGCCGGGCGAGGCGGGTCGAGAGCGGCAGGAAGGCGCGATCCTCGTGCCGCTCGCTCATGACCCGCAGCCGGGCGCAGAGCAGCTCGATCAGCTCCAGCGCCAGATCCGGCTCCGGGCGGATCAGCGCCAGGAGATCGGGCCGGCGCACCTGGCGCAGCCGGACGACACCCAGCGCCGTGGCGCTGGCGGTCCGCCGGCCGGTGAAGAGCCCGATCTCGCCGAAGATCTCGCCCTCGGTGATGATCTCGAGCCCGAGCTTGCGGCCGCTCGGCGCCAGCACGCTGATCGCGATCTCGCCCTGGTCGAGCAGATAGAGGGCGTCGGCGTCGTCGCCCTGCAGGAAGAGGCTGTCGCCGGGGGCGAGCGTCACGGCCATTGCCGCCCGCTCGAGGGCGGCGCGCAGCTCGGCGGTCGCCACGAAGGCCGCCGCGTTCTCGCGGGGCGTCGGCGCCCTTTGCATGGCGGTCACTCCTTGGCCGCGAACCGGGTGAAGAGACCATCGACCACGGCTGCCGGCAACAGGCTGGTGAGCACGGCCAGGGCATAGAGGCGGCGCGGGAAGGCGATCCGTGCCCGGTTGCGGGCGAGGCCCCGGACGATCCGGGCGGCGGCGGTCGCCGGCTCCATCAGGAACGGCATCGGGAAGGGGTTGGCCGCCGTGAGCGGGGTCCTGACGAAGCCCGGGCAGATGACGCTGACGCCGATGCCGTCCCTGGCGAGCCGGCCGCGCAGGCCCTCGCCATAGAGGCGGACGGCGGCCTTGCTGGCGCAGTAGGCGGGCGCGTTCGGGAGGCCGCGGAAGCCGGCGAGCGAGCTCATGAGCGCAATCTGGCCGGCACCCCTGGCGCGCATGGGCGCCAGGGCCGGCTCGACCGTGTTGACGACGCCCTGGACGTTGACCGCCACGAGGGTCGAGGGATCGCCGCCGGAAATGCCGGCATTGGCGATCAGGAGGTCGATGGGCGCTGCCGCGCAGGCGCGCTCGATGGCCCCGGCCATGGCCGGGGCGTCCTGGACCTCGACGCACGCGGTCGCGACCTCGCCGGCGCAGTCGGCGGCGACCGCCGCGAGGCGCGGCGCATCGCGGCCGAGGAGGGTGAGCCGCCGCCCCGGTGCCGCCAGCCGTCTTGCCAGTGCCGCGCCAATGCCGCTACTTGCACCGGTGATCAGCACATGTCGCGGATCCCACACCATAGCGCTTCTCCAGCCGGCCTTCTCCAGGATTGCATGCATGATCGCGCTCGACCGTCTGATACCCGGCCGCCGGCGCGGCCTGATGCTGGTCATGTCGTCCCCGTCCGGCGCCGGCAAGACCTCCATCTCGCGGGCGGTGCTGGCGCAGGAAAGCGAGCTCGACCTCTCCATCTCGGTGACCACCCGGCCGCGGCGGCCGGCCGAGGTGGATGGCCGCGACTACCATTTCATCACGCCCGACCGCTTCGCCGCCATGATCGAGGCGGGCGAGCTGCTGGAGCACGCGACGGTCTACGGCCATTCCTACGCCACGCCGAAGGCGCCCGTGCTGGCCGCCCTCGCCGCCGGCCGCGACGTGCTCTTCGACATCGACTGGCAGGGTGCCCAGCAGCTCCGCGAGGCGGTCAGCGAGGACATGGTCGGCGTGTTCATCCTGCCACCCTCGACCGAGGAGCTGGCGGCCCGGCTCCGCACGCGTGCCCAGGACAGCGACGCCGAGGTGCAGTTCCGCCTGGCCCAGATCGCCAACGACGTGACCCACTGGCCGGAGTACGACTACGTCCTGATCAACCAGGATTTCGAGAACAGCGTCGGCGCGGTCCGGGCGATCATCGCCGCGGAACGGCTGAGACGGGTGCGCCAGCCGGGCCTCGGCGAGTTCGTCAAGCAGTTCCGCCACCAGCCTTCCTGAGGGTCTGCCAGGCGGCGGCCAGGCGGTCGAACTCGGCGAGACCCAGGGTTTCCGGGCGGCGGTCGGCGGCGATGCCGGCGGCGGCGAGCAGGGGCTCGGGGTCGGGCACCAGCCCCTTGAGGCTGGCACGCAGCATCTTGCGCCGCTGGCCGAAGGCCACCCTGCCGATCTGCTCGATGGCGCGCAGACGGTCTCCCGAGGGTCGCCCGGTGGCCGGGAGGGGAATGAGCTCGACCAGGCTGGAGGTGACCCTGGGCGGCGGCTGGAAGGCGCCGGCCGGGATGTCGAAGCAGCGCCGCACCCGGCAGAGCGATTGGGCGACGAGGGCGAGGCGGCCATAGTCGCCGCTGCCGGGCTCGGCCGCGAGGCGGAGCGCTACCTCCTTCTGCAGCATGACATGCAGGCTGGCCACGCAATCGAGCCGGTGCAGCCAGCGCAGCACCAGCTCCGTGCCGATATTGTAGGGCAGGTTGGCGACGATCGCCCAGGGCTGGTCGACGGCGTGCGCGCGGGCGAGCTCCGCGATGTCGACGTCGAGCGCGTCGGCCTCGATCAGCACCAGCCGCCCGGCGGCCGCCTCGACCAGGGGGGCGAGCGCCGCCGTGCAGCGGCGGTCGCGCTCGATCGCCCAGAGCCGCGCGCCCCGGTCGAGGAGCGCGCGGCTGAGGCCGCCCGGGCCCGGGCCGATCTCGAGCACCGGCCGGCCTTCGAGCTTGCCCGGTGCCGCGGCGATCCGCCCGAGGATCGCCGGATCGAGGAGGAAGTGCTGGCCGAGGCGCTTGTCGGGGACGAGGCCGGCGTTCTTGATGACGTCGGCGAGGCGCGGCAGCCCGGCGAGGGGCGTCGACGCCCTTGGGAGCACCCCTGGGGACGGCGCCGTCAGTTGCCGATCCGGACGTCGATGAAGGCCTCCTGGCGGAGGTCGCGCAGGTAGCGGGCCGCCAGCTTCTGGATCTGCTCCTCCTCGAGCGTGCGGCGGAGCAGGGCCCGCCGCGCCTCGTCCTCCGAGCTGACGCCGTCCTTGCAGGACATCAGGAGATGGATGCCGTTGACGCCGCGCACCGGGCGGCTGAGCGTGCCGACGGGCAGCGTGGCGATCGTCTGCGCCATGTCGACCGGCAGGTCGGCGGCGCGCAGCCAGCCGATGTTGCCGGAATTGGGCAAGGCGAGCTGGCGCGCCAGCCGCTCGATGTCGCCGCAGGTCTCGATCTGCTCGGCCGCGGCCCGGGCCCGGGCGAGGACCTCCGCGGTCTCCGCCTCGGTCGCGTTGGGGGCCAGCGGAAAGAGCAATTGGGCCAGCTCGCGCACATCCGGCGCCACCGCACCGGTGGTGATCCGGCGATCGCGAACCAGGAAGAACTGCACGCCGGCCGGGGTGGCGATCGGGTCGGACATCTGCCCGGCGCCGAGGCCGGAGAGCAGCGGGCGCAGCGCCGTCTGCACCGAATCGACGCGGACCCAGCCGAGGTCGCCGCCCTCGGCGCCGCTCGGCGAGGCCGAGACCTGCTGCGCGATGGCGGCGAAATCGCCGCCCTGCCGGATGGCTGCGCGAAGCTCCTCGGCCTCGGCCAGCACCTCGTTGGCGCGGGCCGGGTCGTAGATCGGCAGCACGATCTCCGACAGCAGCAGCTCCGCCTGCCCGCCCTGCTGGTTCGCCGCGAGCGCCAGCTCCACCTGCTGGTCGGTGACCACCACGTTCTCCGCGAAGATCTCGCGGACCACTCGAAACCAGGTGAGCTGGGCCTCGATCTGGCGGCGCAGCGCCTGCGGGTCGATGCCCTGCTCGGTGAGGAACGCAAAGAGCTGGTTGACCGACATGTTGTTGGCGGCGGCGGCATTGGCGAGCGCGCCGTCGACCTCCTGCCGCGGCACCCGGATGTTGCGCCGGCGCGCCTCCTGGAGCTGCAGCTGCTCGTCGATCACGCGGCGCAGGACCTGGGGCGCCACACGCTGCTGGGTCTCCGGGTCGGCCGGCAGGTTCGAGAAGAGCAGGGTCAGCGCCAGGCGGTCGCGCAGCTCCTGGGTCGAGACGATGTCGTCATTGACCACGGCGGCGATGCGCTGGACCGACTGGGGGGCCGCCGGCTGTTGTTGCGGCGCCTGGTCCTGCGCCATTGCCGCCGGCGGTGCGGCGAGGCCGAGCAGGGCGGCGAGGAGGAGGGCGAGGAGGGTTCGGCTTGGCATGGATGTGTCCAGGGGGAGGCCGGGCCGGCGGTGGGTGCCGCGGCGACGGTCAGAAGATGTCCGTGCCGGCATCGAGATCACCGAGGCTGCGCAGCGAGATTCGAACGGTGAACGTCACCTCGTCATCGAGCTCGCCCTTCTGCGTGAAGTTCTGCTCGAGCCCGGCGACCAGCACGAGGCAGGGGTTCGTATAGACCAGTCCGTACTGGTTCGTCACCGTGCGATCCTCCTTGAGGTCGCGCCGCGTGCGCGCGCCGATGGCGAGGCTGTCGAACACCTGGAAGCGGAAGCCGGCGACGATCTCCTCGCGGCTGTTGAGATCCTCCGACGCGATCTCCTCGACCTCCTCGGTCAGGCGCAGATACTGGATGTCGAAGCGCAGCCGCGGCGGGCCGAAGGCGACCGTGAGGTCGCTGCGGCGCAGCGCCAGGGTCGTCTTGTCGGCGCGAAAGCGATAGCCCAGATCGAGCAGCTCCGAGGGCCGCACGTCGAAGCGGCCGACGAAATCGGAGAGGGGGTCCTCGAGGCCCGAGCCCTGCGGGTAGAGGCCGTCGGGGCCGCTGCGCAGGCTCTGCCCGACGAGGCCGCTGAGCCGCCACGCCTCCGGCCCGAGCGAGTTGAAGCCGAGGCCGTAGGAGACCCGCGCCCCGCTCTCGACCCGGTCGATGCCGGTGAAGCGCGACGGCTTGAAGAGATTGGTCTCGTCGAACTCGAAGACCTGGCTGTCCTCGTTGGGGATGTCGGAATCGTTGAGGTTGCCCGGGGTGTAGTTGAAGGAGACCCGGGGCTCGATCAGATGCGACCAGCTGCCGGTCGTGCCGACCAGCGGCAGACCCCAGTCGAGATTGGCGGTCGGCACCAGCCGGCCCGCGGTGTTGACACCACCGTCGCCGGAGCCGGTCTGGGGGTCGCCGTCGGTGTTGTAGACGTCGCCGCGGGTCGAGAGGCGCAGCGACCAGACATCGCCGAACCGGCCGATGCCCGGCAGATGCCAGCCGATCTCGCTCGAGAGGCGGCGGGTGTCGAGGCCCTCGTCGCGGGTCAGGCCGAGGACGTTGGAGCTCCAGTCGGCCTGCGAGCCCCAGATCAGCCGGCCGCTGTAGAGCTTGCTCACCGCCAGTGGCAGGACGATGGGGATCTCGTCCTGGTCGTCGTTCTCGCGCAGCGTCTGGAAGCCGTAGGTGTTCGCCGCGAGGTAGTCGCGCCCGTCGAACCGCTCGACATAGGCGTGGTTCTGCAGCACGTCGGCATTGGAGATGTTGTAGCGCTCGAGAACGGTGTTGTCGCTCGCGAGGTTGAGGTCGAAGCCGGCGCGGTCGCGCTCGCTGACCACGTAGCGGCCGCGCCCCTCGACGAAGCCGCGCACCTCGTTGCCGCTGGCCGGCTCGGTCTGGCCGTCCGCGTTGCGGCGCTGATAGGGGTTGGTGTAGGTGATGCCGCCGCCGAGCTCGGTCAGCCCGAAGGTCTGCAGGTCCCGGTACTCGCCGGCCAGGAAGACGCCCGCCTGGCTGGTGACGAGCGGGACCAAAGTGAGGTCGCGATTGGGGGCGAGGTCGATGAAGAACGGCGTCTCGAGGGTGAACCCGAGCTCGCTGTCGCTGCCGAACGAGGGCACCAGGAAGCCGGTGCGGCGTTCGACCGAGGGATCGGGGTGGTAGAAGTAAGGCGTATAAAGCACTGGAACACCAGCAACTTCCAGCCTCGCATTGCGGTACGCGATGGTTCCGGTGGCCTGGTCGTGGACGACGCGCTCGGCCTTGATCTGCCAGAGCGGCTCGTCGCTCTCGGCGCACACCTCGCATGGGCTGTAGACCGCGCGGTCGAGCGTCGTCGTCCGGCCGTCGCTGCGCACCCCCTTGACCGCGGCGATGCGCGAACCGTCCTCGAGCAGCACGCCGATGCCGTCGACGAAGCCGGCCGTGAGGCGGTCGTCGAGCATCAGCTCGTCGGCGAACACCGCATCCCCGGACGCCTCGATCAGGATGATGTTGCCCGTCGCCGCGACCGTGCCGGCCTCGATGTCATACGCGATCCGGTCGGTGAGCAGCGTGCGGCCGTCCTGGTGCAGCTCGACATTGCCGATGGCGGTGACCCGGCCTTCAGCGGTCGAGTAGCTGATCAGATCGGCGTTGAGCACGATCGGCGTGGTGTCGAGCCCGGCCGGCCGGGCCAGGGCCGAATCGACACGCGCGAACATCCAGAAAACCAGGGCGAGCAGGAACCAGGGCACTCGCCATTCAACCATGACGTCCAACCTGCACGCTTGTGCTCACCGCCCTGCCAAGCCATCTGATCCCCCGGGCTGCTACCACACCGCCGCGGGCATGAGGAGAGAAACCGTTGATCGAATTGAACTTCGTTGAAGGCGAGTGGCCGGCGAGCGGCACCGTGGTCGTGGGCATCACCGCCCCCTCGGCCCTCGGCGCTGCGGCAACGTCCCTCGACAAGAAGAGCAAGGGCCTGATCAGGAAGGCGCTCGAGCGGGCCGGCGGGTTGAAGCACGGCAAGTTCCTGGAGCTGGTGCTGCCGCGCGGGCTCGACCTGGACCGGCTGCTGCTGGTCGGGATCGGCAAGCCGGAAGGGCTCAGCCGGCTGGATCGCGAGGAGCTCGGCGCCAGCATCGCGCGCAAGCTGGAGGCGCTGGCCGTCGAGGATGCGGCGCTCGCCCCGCTGGACGGGCTGGAGCTCGGCGCCGATGCGGCCGCGGCCGCGGCCGATCTGGCGCTCGGCGCCAAGCTCGCGAGCTACGCCTTCCGCAAGTACCAGACGCCGGACAAGGAGGAGCCGAAGCGGCTCGGGCGGCTCACCGTCCACCTTGCCGCAGCGCCCGACGCCGACCGGCCGGCGCTGGTCGAGGCGCAGGCGGCCGGCGTGGCCCTGGCCCGCGACCTCGTCTCGGAGCCGGCCAACGTGCTCTATCCCGAGAGCTTCGCCGAACGCTGCAGGGAGCTGGAGGAGCTCGGGGTCGAGGTCGAGGTGCTCGGCGAGGCCGAGCTCGAGAAGCTGGGCATGCGCGCCCTCCTGGGCGTGGCGCAGGGCAGCGTGCGGCAGCCCCGGGTCGTCGTGATGCGCTGGCGCGGTGCCGAGCAGGCGGAGCCGCTGGTGCTGGTCGGCAAGGGTGTGTGCTTCGACACGGGCGGGATCTCGATCAAGCCTGCCGGCGGCATGGAGGAGATGAAGTGGGACATGGCGGGTGCCGGGGCCGTGGTCGGCGCCATGCACGCCATCGCCGGCCGCCAGGCCAGGGCGCACGTGGTCGGCATCATCGGCCTGGTCGAGAACATGCCCTCCGGCACCGCCCAGCGGCCGGGCGACGTGGTCGAAGCCATGTCGGGCAAGACCATCGAGATCATCAACACCGACGCCGAGGGCCGGCTCGTGCTGGCCGACGTGCTGCACTACGCGAAGGAGCGCCTCGACCCGGCGGCCATGGTCGACCTCGCGACGCTCACCGGGGCGGTGGTCGTCGCCCTCGGCCACGAGAATGCCGGGCTCTTCGCCAATGACGAGAAGCTCGCCGGCAATCTCGCCAGGGCCGCCGAGGCGGTCGGCGAGGGGCTCTGGCGGCTGCCGCTCGGCAAGGCCTACGCCAAGCACATCAAGTCGCAGATCGCCGACATCAAGAATGTCGGCCGCGGGCGCGAGGCCGGGGCGACGGCCGGGGCCGTCTTCCTCGAGGAGTTCGTGGGCGGGCTGCCCTGGGCGCATCTCGACATCGCCGGCGTCGCCTGGAGCAGCCGCGAGCAGCCGCTCTCGGCCAAGGGGGCCACGGGCTTCGGCGTGCGCCTGCTCGACGAGCTGGTGCGGCTCGCCTACGAGGCCGATGCGAAGGGGTGACCGAGCTCGGCTTCTACCACCTGACCCGGTCGGGCCTCGACGCGGCCCTGCCGCGGCTGCTCGAGAAGATCCGCTCGGCCGGCCATCGGGTGGTGGTGCGCCTCGCCGACGCGGAACGTCTGGACCAGCTCGACCGGCTGCTCTGGACGTTCCGCAACGACTCCTTCCTGCCGCACGGCACGCGCCAGGACGGCCATGGCCAAGCCCAGCCGATCTGGCTCACGACCGGCACCGACACCCCGAACGGCGCCACGGTGCTCGTCCTGATCGACGGTGCGGAGGCGGCGGACGCGGCGAGCTTCGAGCGGGTGCTCGAGCTCTTCGATGGCCGCGACGCCGAGGCGGTGGCCCGGGCGCGCGAGCGCTGGCGCTGGGCCGAGACGCAGGGCATGGACCGCGTCTATTGGCAGCAGGACGAACGCGGCCGCTGGCAGCGCGCCGCGGCTTCCTAACTGCCGGTGCGGCTGCTAGAAGCCGGCCGAGCCTTTTCCGACCATCCCCAGATTTCAGGAGTTCTCCCATGGCCGTGGAGCGCACGCTCTCGATCATCAAGCCCGACGCCACCCGCCGCAACCTGACGGGGGCCATCAACCAGCGCTTCGAGGAGGCCGGGCTCAGGATCGTCGCCCAGAAGCGGCTGCAGCTCACCCGGGGCCAGGCCGAGGCGTTCTACGCGGTCCACAAGGAGCGCCCGTTCTTCGCCGGCCTCGTCGCCTTCATGACCTCGGGCCCGGTGGTGGCGCAGGTGCTCGAGGGCGAGGATGCGGTGGCGCGCAACCGCCAGGTGATGGGCGCCACCGACCCGGCCAAGGCCGATGCCGGCACCATCCGCAAGGACTTCGCCGAGAACATCGAGGCCAACTCGGTGCACGGCTCGGACAGCGCCGAGAACGCGGCGATCGAGATCCGCTTCTTCTTCAGCGACATCGAGATCGTCGGCTGAAGCGGCTTCTCGTCATCGCCCACGCGCCGTCGCCGAACACGGCGGCGCTGCGCGACGCGCTGCTGCGGGGCGCCACCCTGCCGGAGATCGAAGGTGTCGAGGTGACCCACCTCGGCCCCTTCGAGGCCAGGCCCGACGATGTTCGGGCGGCCGATGCCCTGGTGCTGCTGACGACCGAGAATCTCGGCTACATGAGCGGGGCGCTCAAGGACTTTTTCGATCGCTCCTACTATCCCTGCCTCGATGCCACCGACGCGCTGCCCTACGCGCTCCTCGTCCGCGCCGGCCAGGACGGCACCGGCACCTGCCGGGCGGTCGCCAGCATCACGGGCGGCATGCGCTGGAAGGCCGTGCACGAACCCGTGGTCTGCCGCGGCCAATGGGACGACACCTTCCTCGACCGCGCCACCGACCTCGGCACGTTCATGGCCGCCGGGCTGGAGGCGGGCATCTTCTGAGGCCCGCGCTCAGGCCGCGCGGGAACTGAACGCCAGGCGAAAGCGACGGCTCGGCATCCAGTGGAAGCTGCCGAAGACGCGCGGCCCGTCGGCCGTGACCCGCCAGTCATGGCCGCCGCCGAGCGGCGTCAGGAAATCGGTCGCCAGGGCAAGGACGAGGCTGCGGCCGAGGCAGGTATGGACGCCGAGCCCGAAGGGCGCGTAGGCATTGGCGCGGGGCGGGTCGCCGAGGAATCGGTCGGGATCGAACCGCTCGGGATCGGCGAAGACCGCAGGATCGCGATGGCTCTCGCGAACACAGAAGCGGAGCAGCCAGCCGGCCGGGACGGTGTAGCCCTCGACCGTGATCGGCCGCATCACGCGGCGGACGACATACTCGCTCTGCTCGCGGCGCAGCGTCTCGAGCACGATGCGCCGGGCGAGGCCCGGATCGGCCGTTCGCCCGAGCTCAGCCGCCTGGTCCGGATGATCGGCGAGCTCCTTCAGGACCCAGAGCAGCAGGTCGGCGGTGTCGCGGCCGCCGGTCTCGATCATGTAGACGAGATTGCCGAGCAGCGTCGGGTCATCCGGCGCATCCGTCCGGGCGGCGACGAGGCCTGCCGCCAGCGACGGCGAAGAGCCGCTCGCCGACCGCCTGATCGCCTCGGCGAACAGACCGTTCAACGTCGCAAGCGCGGCGCTCACCCGTTTGCGGGTCCGCCGCGAAAGATTGGCCGAGGCGATCACCGGATAGAGGGCGAGCGCCTTCCCGAGCATCGGGTCGTCCCGGCCGAGGCCGAGAAAGAGCCTGAGCATGCTCCTCGTGGTGTAGCGGAGCAGATGCGGTGCGGGGTCGATGCCGGTGGCGGTCGATTGGCCGGCCATGGCGGCGAGCGCCAGCGCCGCCTCCTCGGCCATCAGCGGCCGGCCGGCGCGGACCAGCTCCGGCGTCAGCGCCCCGGCCAGCAGCCGGCGATAGCGGGCATGGCGGTCGGGCGGCATGTAGCGGATGAAGCCGCCCGGGATCAGCCGGTCGAACGGCAGGCCGCCGGAGACGAGATCATCGCCATGCCGGCGCAGCAGGGCGTTGCAGCGTTCCAGCCCCTGGACGCAGACGATCTTCTGGCCGAACCGGCCGATCTTGAAGACCGGGCCGTGCAGGCGGGCCTGGTCCAAAAGGTGACGATGGTCCTCCACCAAGGCGAGCGAGGTGGCGGCGAGCGAACCGGGCGGCAGGCCGCGCCGTCGGCCGAAATCGGGTCTGGCACGCCAGTGGGCGAGACCCGCCACGACGAGCGCTGCCGCAGCGGCGACGGCGAGCAGCGGCAGCGGTGCCATGGCGAGAGCGAGGACGACGCCGGCATAGCCGACGATGGCGGCGAGGATCAGGTGCGGCAGGCCCGGATGCGCGCCCAGCCGGTTGCGGAAGGCGGTCGATGCGGCCATCCGGAGCGCCGGCCAGGCGACGCCGGCCAGCACGGCGAGCGCCACCAGTCTGAGGACGATCAGGACGGTGTCGGGCAAGGGCGGTCCGGCGCGGTCGACCGGATCGGCCCGGCCGCCTGGCCATTGGTCTCGAAAAGCTCGTGCAGGACCAGCCGGCGGTGGCCGGGCGGGGCCGTGACGATCTCGCCATCGACGACCGCCGTCCCGCCGGCGACGAGGTCGAGCGCCAGCGGGTAGCACGTGTGCTCGAGCCCGACCACGCGCGCTGCGAGCGTCGCCGCGTCGTCGCCGGGCAGCACCGGCACCACGCCCTGGACCAGGATCGGCCCGACGTCGAGGGTCGGCCGGACGAGATGCACGGTGCAGCCATGCACCAGGGCACCGGCCGCCAGCGCCCGCGCGTGGGTCCGCAGGCCGGGCAGGGCCGGCAGCAGGGACGGGTGGATGTTCAGCATCCGGTCGCGCCACTTCTCGACGAAATCCGGCTCGAGGATGCGCATGAACCCGGCGAGGCAGACGATGTCGATGGCGGCATCGACCAGAGCCGCGTGCAGCGCCGCCTCGAAGGCGGCACTGCTGGGATGGTCGCGGTGCGGAATCACGGCCGTGGCGATGCTGTGCCGGCGCGCGCGCTCGAGGCCGAAGGCGTCGGCCCGGTTGCTGATGACGAGCACGATCTCGCCGGCCGCAGCCCCGCTCCGGGTCGCCCGGATCAGCGCCTCGAGATTGCTACCGCTGCCCGAGATCAGGACGGCGACGCGGGCGGCGCCCATGCCGTCTCGATTCCGTCGATGACCACCCGTGCCGGACCGGACGCCCCAGTCTCGATGCCGCCGACCCGCCACACCGTCTCGCCCTGCGCCTCGAGCAGGACCAGCAGCTCGTTGGCCTTGGCGGGCTCGACGAAGAGCAGCATGCCGAGGCCGCAATTGAAGGTTCGCCCCAATGAGCCGGGCTCCAGCTCGCCGGCGCCCGCGAGCCAGCGCATCACCGCCGGCAGATGCCAGGCGTGCGCATCGAGGCGGATGGTGAGTCCGTCCGGCACGACGCGCGGCGGGTTCTCGATGAGCCCGCCGCCGGTGATGTGGGCGAGCGCCTTGACCCCGCCATGCCGGAGCGCTGCGCGGCAGCTCCGCACGTAGATGCGGGTCGGCTCGAGCAGCACCTCGCCCAGGGTCTGGTCGGTGGAGAAGGGCGGGCGGGCGTCGAGGTCGAGGCCGGCATCGGCGACGATCCGGCGGACCAGCGAGAAGCCGTTGCTGTGCAGCCCCGAGGAGGCGAGGCCGAGGACGACGTCGCCGGCGGCAACCGGCTTCGGCAGCAGCTCGGCCCGCTCGACGGCACCGAGCGCGAAGCCCGCGAGGTCGAACCGGCCGGGCGGGTAATGGCCCGGCATCTCGGCGGTCTCGCCACCGATCAACGCACAGCCGGCGAGGGCGCAGCCCTTGGCGATGCCGGCGATAAGCCCGGTCGCGGCCTCCAGCTCGAGCCGGCCGGTGGCGAGATAATCCAGGAAGAAGAGCGGCTCCGCACCCTGCACGACGAGGTCGTTGACGCACATGGCGACGAGATCGATGCCGACCGTGTCGTGCCGGCCCATCGCCTCGGCGATCAGCAGCTTGGTGCCGACTCCGTCGGTGGCGGCGACCAGGAGCGGGTCGCGGAAATCGGCGGCAGCCAGATCGAAGACCGCCCCGAAGCCGCCGAGCGCGGCCATCGTGCCGGGGCGGGCGGTGGCGGCCGCCAGCGGGGCGATGCGCCGGACCAGCTCGTTGCCGGCGGCGATGTCGACCCCGGCCCGGGCATAGGCGTCGCCGCCCTGTTCCTCTTGTGTCAAGCTGCCCGTTCCTCTTGTATCGAGCCCAGGGCGCGCCCTATCTCTGCAACCACGCGCGATGCGCCGGTCGTCTCCATGCGCAGGCGGAACTTAGGGAAGATCATGGCACTTGCAAAGCGCCCCTTGGCGCTCCCCGGGCTGCTTCTCGCGACCATCGCTGCGGTTGCCGGGGCGGCCCTGGCCGATCCCTACACGGTGAACGGGATCGCCGTCGACGTGACCGCGGAGAACGCGGTCCTCGCCCGCGAGACCGCGGTGACGGAAGCCCAGGTGACGGGCCTCCGGGAGCTGCTGGAGCGGCTGACCCTGCCGAGCCACTACAGCCGCCTGCCGGTGGTCGGCAGCGAGACCGCCACCTCGCTCGTCACCTCCTACCAGGTGGAGGAGGAGAACGTGGCCGCCACGCGCTACGTGGCCGAGATGGCGGTGACCTACGACGCAGAGGGCGTGCAGAACATCCTCGAAGGCACGGGCGTGCCGATCGTCGTCGACCTGCCGCCGCCGCTCCTCGTGGTGCCGGCCCTGAATGCGGATGGCGGGCTTGCGGTCTTCGACGGCGTCTCGGCCTGGCGCGACGCCTGGGCCCGGGAGTCCGGCCGCAACACGCTGCTCGACATCGTTCTGCCGCTCGGCGACCTCACCGACCTGCGCACGCTGGGTGGCCAGGCGCTGGCCGCGAATCCGCAGACGGCGCTCGACGAGGCGGCCCTGCGCTACGGCACCGACGGCGCCGTGCTCGTGACGGCGACGGCCGATTCGATCGAGGCACCCACCCGGATCGACCTGCAGCTCGGCGGGGCCGCCGGTTGGCCGACGACGGTGAGCCAGCTCACGGTGGCCATGGAAGGCGAGCCGGAAGAGGTCTGGGCGGCGGCGGCGCGCCGGGTGATGGGCGAGCTCGAGGCGGAATGGAAAAGGGAGAACCTCGTCGCCTTCGACAGCCTGGCGCAGCTCGAGGTGGCAGCACCGCTCGGCGGGCTCGAGGACTGGGCGGCGATCCGCTCCGGCCTCGAGGAAGTCTCGGCCATCCGGCGGCTCGACGTCATGTCGTTCTCGCAGGCCGAGGCGGAGCTGGTCTTGAACTATATCGGCAATGTCGACCAGCTGCAGCGCGCCCTGGCGGCGCGCGGGCTGGGCCTGTCGCAGGGGGCGGAGCGATGGCGGCTGCAGCGAACGGCTGGCCGGAACGCGGGCTGAACGCCGTTCGCCGGCTGCTCGCCGGCGCTGCCGGTGCCGTCCGGCGGCAGCTCGCCAATGCCATCACCCTGGCCCGGCTGGTCGCGGTGCTGCCGATCTGGATGCTGATCGAGGACGGCAGGCACGAAGCGGCCCTCCTGCTCTTCTCGGTGGCGGCGGTGAGCGACGCGGTCGACGGCGCGGTGGCGAAGCTCCTGCGCACGGCCTCGGCCTTCGGTGCCGTGCTCGACCCGCTGGTCGACAAGCTGATGCTGGGCTGCCTCTTCATCATCGCCGGCACGCTGGGCTGGACCTCGCTCTGGCTCGTGGCGCTGGTGGTCGGCCGCGACATGGCGCTCGCGGTCGGCGTCGTCCGGCTGGAGCTCCTGGCCCACAGCCGCCGGCTCGAGCCCCTGCTGATCGGCAAGCTCTGCACCATGACGCAGTTCTTCTTCTTCGGGGTGCTGCTGGCCGAGACCGGCGGACTCGTACCCTTTGGCATCTTGCACTATCTAGCGGCCTCGGCCGTCGTGCTGACGGCGCTCGCCTCGCTCGCCGCCTACCTCTGGTTCGCCCGCGCCGGCGCCCATGCGAAGGCCGCCGGTGTCTGAGGCCGTCTTTATCTTCGGATATTCATGCTGACCACGCTCGCCGCCAACCAGCTCGTCCTCGACCTGCCGACCGACGACGCCGACCGGCTCGAGGACTTCCTCCGCTCGCCCGCCAACGAGGCGGCGCTGGACGCCGTGCTGCACTGGCCGGCCTGGCCGGCGCCGGCGCTCATCGTCTGGGGGCCGGCCGGCAGCGGCCGCACCCATCTGGCGCGGATCTGGGCGCGGCGCACCGGCGCCCGCCTGCTCGACGGCAGCCGCCTCTGGGCGGAGCGCCCACCCTACGGCCTCGTCGGCGAGTGCCGCACCTGCGTCGTCGACGACGCCGACCGGGTGCGCGACGACCGGGCGCTCCTGCACGTCTACAACCTGGTGGCCGGGCAGGGCGGGCATCTGCTCCTGACCGCCAGCCGACCGCTCGCCGACTGGGGGCTGGAGCTCCCGGACCTGGTCTCGCGGCTGCGCACGGCCTGGTCCTGCCGGATCGACGAGCCGGACGACCCGCTGCTCGCGGCCCTCCTGGTCAAGCAGCTCCAGGACCGCCAGCTCGCCGTGTCGCCCGGTGTGATCGCCTATCTCAGCCGCCACATGGAGCGCTCCTTCGCCGCGGCCCGGCGGCTGGTCCGGGAGCTCGACCGCGCCTCGCTCCGCGCCCGCCGGCCGATCACCATGGGGCTGGCGCGGGCCGTGCTCGCGACCCTGGACGAGGACGAGATCGAGGACAGGCCCGAGCCGGCCCGGGCCGACATGCTCAACTACCCCGGGGCCTTCTGAGCGTGAACGCGCTCACCCGGCTGCAGGACCTGGCCGCCAGGCCGACGCTCATGGTGGCGGGCCTCATGACCGGCACCTCGGTCGACGGGCTTGACGTGGCGCTCTGCCGCATTCGCCCGGCCCTCGACACCATGCCGGAGCTGGTGCTGGGCCGCACCCTGAAGCTGCCGGCCGACCTGCGCTCCGCGCTCCTCGCCGCGAAGGACGCCGGCGTGCCGGCGCTCGCCCGGGCCGACCTGGCGCTCGGCCGCTTCCAGGCGGAAGCGCTCGCGGGCCTCCTCGCCGAGAGCGGGCTCGGGCCGGTCGACCTCGTCGGCAGCCACGGCCAGACCGCCTATCACGAGCACCGGGTGACCACCCTGCAGATCGGCGAGCCCGCCTGCCTCGCCCAGGCGCTGGACTGCCCCGTCGTGGCGGATTTCCGCCGCGCCGACGTGGCGGCGGGCGGCAGCGGTGCCCCGCTCGTGCCGATCTTCGACCGCCTCTTCCTCGGCCAGCCGGGCAAGGGCGTGCTGGCGCTCAATATCGGCGGCATCGCCAACTTCACCGCGCTTCCTGCCGGCGGCGGCGAGCCCGTCGCCATGGATTGCGGCCCCGGCAACATGATCGTCGACGGCCTGGTGCGCCGCATGACCGGCGGAAAGCAGGACTACGACGCCGACGGCGCCTTCGCCGCCAACCGGCGGATCGACCGGAACCTGCTCGACGAGCTGGCATCCATGCCCGCCCTGCACACACCACCGCCGCGCTCGCTCGGCCGCGAGGAGTTCGGCGACGCCTTCGTCGACGAGCTGGTGGCCCGGGTGGCACCCCGGAGCGAGGCCGAGTGGTGCGAGCTGATCGCCACGGCCACGGCCCTTTCCGCCGAGGCGCTGGCGCGGACCGTCCGAGCCCATGTCGAGCGCACGACGAAGGTAGACCGCGTGCTGGTGAGCGGCGGCGGCGTCCACAACGCCACGCTGATGCGCCAGATCGAGCTTCGCCTGCCCGGCACGGAAGTCGCCTCGACGGCCAGCGTCGGGCTCGATCCGGACTTCAAGGAGGCGATCGCGTTCGCCGCCTTCGCCGTCCTCGCCCTCTTCGCCCCGCCGCTCCAGACGGGCGGCTTCACCGGCGCCGACCGCCCCGTCCGCCTCGGCAAGCTGGCTCTCCCCTAGGCGCGCATTCGCTCCCCTTTTGGGTCGAAGAGCGGCGCGGCGAGGCGGCGGGCCGGCCGACGATCGCCCAGGATCTCCACCTCGAATGCTTCCGCCTCGGCGAAGTCGGCCGGGACGTAGCCCAGCGCCACCGAGGCCCGGCTGGCATGGGCATAGCCGCCCGAGGTGACCCAGCCGACCACGGCCCCATCGTGCCAGATGGGCTCGTCGCCGCTGACATCGGCGTCCTTCGCCTCGACGGCGAGCGTGATGAGCCGCCGCTCTGCCTTCTCGGCAACGGCCGCCGCGTGGCCGATGAACCCGCCTCTCGTGTAGTCGACGAAGCGATCGAGCCCCGCTTCCCTCGGCCCGTAGATCGGCCGGTACTCCCGCGCCCAGCTCCCGAAGCCCTTCTCCAGCCTGAGGCTGTTCAGCGCCCGCGCCCCGAAGAGACGAAGGCCGAAGGCTTCGCCCGCCTCGCGCAGCGCCAGGAACACGCGCCGCAGACAGGGCGCCTCGACCCAGATCTCGTAGCCGAGATCGCCCGTGTAGCTGAGCCGGCCGACGAGCACCGGCACGAGGTCGATCTCCATCCTCCTGCAGGCGAGAAAGGGAAAGCTGCCGGTGGAGAGATCAGCACCGGTCAGCCCGGCCAGCAGCTCGCGGCTCCTCGGGCCGGCGATGGCCACGCCCAGGAGTTCCGACGTGACCGACCGCAGGCCGACGCCCGAGGGCGGCAGATGCCGCTCGAACCAGCGCAGATGGTACGTCTCCGCAACGCCCGAGCCGAAGACGAGAAAACGCTCTTCGCCGGTGCGGGCGAGGGTGAAGTCGCCGATCAGCCGGCCGGCCTCGTTCAGCATGGGCGAGAGGGTGATGCGGCCGGGCGCAGGCAGGCGGCCCGCCATGACGCGGCCGAGCCAGGCCTCGGCACCCGGGCCCTTGACTTCATATTTGGCGAAGTTGGAGGTCTCGAGCAGGCCCACGGCCTCGCGCACCGCCCGGCATTCCTCGGCCACCACGGGAAAGGCATTCGAGCGCCCGAAGGTGATGTGTTCGACCGGCTCGCTGCCGGGCGGGGCGAACCAGAGCGCATGCTCCTGGCCGAAGCTCGCCCCCATGACGGCATTCTCGGCGACGAGCAGGTCGTAGAGCGGCGTGGTCCGCAACGGCCGGGCGGCGGCCAGCTCCTCGTTCGGGAAGGTGATGCGAAAGCGCCGGCTGTAGTTCTCGCGCACCTTCGCCTGCGTATAGCCCGGTGTCGCGAACGGGCCGAAGCGGGCGACGTCCATCGCCCAGACGTCGAAGCCGGGATCGCCCTCCACCAGCCAGTTGGCCAGCGCCAGCCCCACCCCGCCGCCCTGGCTGAACCCGGCCATGACGGCGCAGGCGCACCAATAGTTGCGTAATGACCGGACCGGCCCGACCAGTGGGTTGCCGTCCGGGCCGAAGGTGAAGGGGCCGTTCACGACCTTCTTGATGCCGGCCCGGCCGATCGCCGGGAAATGCCGGAACCCGACCTCGAGCGACGGCGCGATGCGATCGAGGTCCTCGGGCAAAAGCCGGGTCGAGAAGTCCCAGGGCGTGGAATCGACCGACCAGGGCACCCCCGCCCGCTCGTAGGTGCCCATGAGCATGCCGCCCTGCTCCTGGCGGAGATAGATCTCGCCCTCGAAGTCGATGACGTGCAGCAGCTCCTTTTCCGCCGCCGCCACCTCCGGCATGGGCTCGGTGATCAGGTACTGGTGCTCCATGGCGAGCACCGGCAGCTCCAGCCCGACCATCCGCCCGACCTCGCGCGCCCAGAGCCCCGCTGCATTGACCACATGCTCGGCATGCACCGTGCCGGACTCGGTCACCACATCCCACGTCGCATCCGTCCGCTGGCGCAGCTCCACCACGCGGTTGCGCAACACCACCTCCGCCCCGAGCGCCCGGGCGGCTTTGGTGTAGGCGTGCGTCACGCCATAGGGGTCGACATGGCCCTCCATCGGATCGAAGAGGGCGCCGATGAAATGGGCGGGATCGAGGAGCGGCATGCGCCTCGCCGCCTCCTCGGCCGAGATCAGCTCGGTCGCCATGCCGAGATAGCGGCCCTTGGCATGCGCGGCTTTAAGGAAGTCCATGCGTTCGGGCGTGCCGGCGAGCAGCAGCCCACCGGTCAGATGCACGCCACAGGACTGCCCCGAGCGTTCCTCGATCTCGCGATAGAGGCCGATCGTATAAGCCTGCAGCTTGGCGACATTCGGGTCCGAGTTGAGCGTGTGCATGCCGCCGGCGGCATGCCAGGTGGAGCCCGAGGTGAGCTCGTCGCGCTCGACCAGCAGCACGTCCGTCCAGCCGGCCCGGGCCAGATGATAGAGCACGCTGGCCCCGACCACGCCGCCGCCGATCACCACCACCCGCGCCGTCTGCCGCATCCACCCGTCCTCCCCGGCAACACCGGTGAAGGCTACAGGCACCCGCCGCCGGTCGCCAGTGGCGCGAAGCGACCTCCGCCACAACGGATGCGACGCCGGCCACGCCACCTTGCCGCAATCGAGTATTCATGTTAATAATGCCGTATAAAAGCTTGAAATATGAGATGGCTTGCGCTTCTTTTGAACTTTCAGTTTAAAAAATTGGCGTTGCGGCTCCCGATCTGATTGATTTGCTGAACTCTTTTGTCAAGAGAACGATGCATGAGGAGGTGCTATCAGGCAATTTTGATCGCGCTTGCGGGCTCACTGCTGCTGCCGGGCCTCGCCGGGGCGACCTCGGCCTGCGACGGGCTGATCGGCACCTGGTGGTGGCCGGATGGCAGCCGGGTCACCCTGCGCGACGACTTCCTGCTCGAGGCCCGGACCGCCGCCGGAGGGCCGCCGGTGCTGACCGGCGACTGGTATTGCGATCCCGACGACCGGAGCGTGCTCATCGAGTGGGAGAACGGCCTGACCGAGACCGTGCCCCTCTCGGCCGACGGCCGGCGCCTCGAGGGCCGCGGTCGCGAGGGCGCCGCCGCCTCGACCGGCGGCGCAGGCGCGGCTGACGAGGCGCCGACGCCAGAGAGCATCGCCGCGGCGCAGGAGGCGGCGATCGACGAGGGCCTCGACGCCTACAACCGCGGCGACCACGCCACCGCCTATCGCCTTTTTCGACCGATCGCCGAGCTCGGCAATGCCCGGGCCCAGAACAATCTCGGCGCCCTCTACGACCAGGGCCACGGCGTGGCGCGGAACGATGCCGAGGCGGTCCTCTGGTTCCGGCGCTCGGCCGCGCAGGGCCACAGGCTCGGCCAGCACAACCTGGCGCGCCACCTGCTCGATGGCCGCGGCGTCGCGGTCGACATCGACGAGGCCGCCCGGCTCTTCCGACTCTCGGCCGAGCAGGGCCATGCGCCGGCGGCGAACGAGCTCGGCCGCCTGCACTACGACCGCCGGATCGCCGGCGCCGACGACGGCGAGGCCGTCAAATGGTTCCGCCGGGCGGCGCTCGCCGGCGACCCCTGGGCCCAGTTCAACCTCGGCCTCGCCTACGAGAACGGCCGGGGCGTGCTGCCCAACCCCGAAGCGGCCTGGCAGTGGTTCGGGAAATCGGCCGAAAGCCACGCGCCGGGCGACGAAGCCGCCGCCGCGACGGCGCGCGATCGCGTGCTCGCTTTGCTCAGCCGCGACGTGACGGCTGAAATCACCTTCAACGCCAGCCGAACCCAGACCGCCGACACCTACGACGTGCAGGCGGTGACCGCCTACGAGATGCTGGCGGCGGGCGAGTACCGCCTCGCCCTCTTCGGCTTCAACCTCGCTTTGGCGGAAATGGAGGACCACGGCCAGACGACGGCCTGGAACTCGACCCTCGAGGACGTCTACTGGGCGCGCATCGAGGCGCTCACCGGACTCGGCCGGATCGAGGAGGCGGATGCGACCTGGCTGGCCCTCGCGCGCAACGACTGGTGGACGATCTTCCTCGATCCCGAAACGGCGCTCGAGGTCACCAACCGCCTCCTGGCCCGCGAGCCCGACAACCCGGGATACCTGGCCTTGCGCGCCGAGGCCCATGCCGAGCTCGGCGACGATGTGGCCCGGTTCGCCGACGCCGACCGGCGGGTGGCGCTCGAGACCAACGACTACTTGCGGGCGGATGCGCTGCTCCAGCGCTCCGGGGCGCATGTCGCGCTGGGCCGCCCGGCGGAAGCCCTGGCGGACGCCGAGGCCGCGGTCGGGCTCGATCCGTCATCTGACAACCTGGCCCACCGTGCCGAGCGGCACCGCGCGCTCGGCCACGCGGCCGAGGCGCGCGACGACTACACGGCGGCGATCGAGGGACTGGCGGAAGACGACTGGCGCCTGGAAGACTACCGCCTCGCCCGGGCGAATCTCGCGGTCGAGCTGGGCGACCCGGCGGCAGCCCTGGTCGATCTCGATGCCGTCATTGCCGCGGACGGGGGTGTCGACGTCACCGAGCGCGCCCGGCTCGCGCTGCGAACCGAGGTGCTGGTGACCCTCGGCCTGGACGAGCGGGCAGCGGTGGACCTGGAGGAGCTGACCAAGCGCGACGCCGCGTTCGTCGAGACGGCGCTGCGGCCGAAGCTCGATGCGATCAGGGCGGAGCGTCCGTCGCCGTCGACGGACGCGCGCGACCCTGCGGCCGGCGGCCAGGCCTGGAAGCTGGGCGGCATGCTCGCCGTCGGCACGCTGCGCTACATGCTGTCGGGCGAAGCCGAGCCGCTCGACATCTGGCGGGCCGCGTCCGGCTTCGCCCAGACGCTCGGCCTGACGATCCCGCCCTTGCCAGAGCGCGGCGACACCGCGCGGGCCAACCTCGAGGCCGCGCTCGACTACCTGAAGACGGCCAACGGTGACACGGCGAACGCCATCCTGGTGCAGCACGACCCACGGACCGCCTACGTCTTCCGCCTCGCCGTCGATATCGGCGTGCTCGCCACGGTCCACGGCTTCGCGCTCGATGAGCTCAACGCCCGCCTCGTCGACAGCGCCATCGTCGACGGCCTCTTCAGCGGCGTGCCGGAGGAGGTCTACCAGCCCTTCCTCGACGCCGTGACCAACGGCGCCGACCGGGCGACGCTCGACGCCGCCCTGCGCGAGCTCGACGAGAAGAGTGCGCGGTTCTTCGAGGGCTGAGGCCCGGGCTCAGCTCGCGCCCGGATGCTCGTCGAACCGCACCCGGTCGCAGCCGGCGAACCGCGCCACGCGCGCGAGCTCGGCCTCCAGCCGGCCCAGCCGGCCGCGGGTCGCGCGGATGCCCGGCTCCCACCAGAGCCGGCGGACGGCGAGCGTGCCGGTGCCGCGCTCGGCCCGCATGTCGATGCGGCCGACGAAGCGGTCGCCCT
Source organism: Geminicoccaceae bacterium (assembly GCA_020638495.1). Taxonomy (GTDB): domain Bacteria; phylum Pseudomonadota; class Alphaproteobacteria; order Geminicoccales; family Geminicoccaceae; genus SLRI01. Next base: position 152,801 of record JACKIN010000004.1, read on the forward strand.
CGAGCAGCGGGAAGACGTAGTAGCCCCACCGCCGCTTGGCCTCGGGCACGAAGACCTCGATCCGGTAGTCGAAGTCGAAGAGGCGAAGCGCCCGGTCACGATCACGGACCAGGGGGTCGAAGGGGCTGAGCACGCGGATGCGGGGCGGGGGTGCGAGATCGTCGCTGTGGAGATCCAGCAGCGCCGCATCGGCCAGCACCTTCCTCGGCGCCGAGCCGTCGGCCGATTCGATCGAGGTGATGACGGCGCCATGGGCGGCAGCCGCGCACCAGGTTCGGGCCTCGGCCGGCGTGACGATGCCCCAGAAGGCGGCGATCTCGCCCGAGGTGGCGAAGCCCAGCCGGTCGAGGGCGGCCCGGCAGGCCCAGTCGACCAGCGCCGCCTCGTCGATCCCGTCATGGCGGTGCGCCTCGGGGATGACCCGCTCGACGAGATCGTAGACCTTCTGGAAGCCGTCCCGCCGACAGACGGCGAGCCGGCCGGTGCGCCAGAGATATTCGAGCGCCTTCTTGGATGGATGCCACGCCCACCATCCCTGGCGGCGCGGCCGGTCGGGGTCGGGCTCGTTCAGCTCGCGGGCGAGCACGGGGCCGTGCCTCGCGATGTGCTCCAGCACGCCCTCGGCCTGCGCGTCGAAATCGTAACCGTGCCAGCGCTGCCAGCGGCCGCGCAGGCGCTCGGTCGTGCGGGCGAAGTGTCGCTGCCAGTAGGGATAGAAGGATGTGGGGATGATCGAGGCGTCATGCGTCCAGTGCTCGAAGAGCGCACGGTCCTTCTCGACCAGCGCCTTCAGGTGCCGGGGCTGGTAGGTCTGGCTGCGGCCGAGCAGGATCATGTGGTGGGCGCGCTCGACCGTGTTGATGCTGTCCACCTGGACGAAGCCCAGCCGGTCGATCGCCTCGAGCAGCCCGGCCTTGCCCAGCTTGCGGCCCGGCGGGTTGAGCAGGCCGTGGCGCTGCATGAAGACGCGGCGGGCGAGGCGGTTCTCGATCATGCCGAGGCTCGCCCCTCGCCGTGTCGTCGCTGCGTGCCTGCCGCCATCGATTCCGGTCGTTCGGCCCTCAGCCCTTGACCGCGCCGGCGGTCAGGCCCTGGACCAGGTAGCGCTGGATGAAGGCGAAGAAGATGCAGGCCGGGATCAGCGCCAGCACGGCGGCCGCCATCATCTGCCCCCAGTCCACGGAGAACTTCGAGACGAAGGAGAGGAGACCCACCGGGAAGGTCATCTTCGCCTCGCTGTTGATCAGCATGAGGCAGAAGAGCAGCTCCGACCAGGCGGCGGTGAAGACGAAGCCGAGCGTCGCCCCCATGCCCGGCAGGGTGAGCGGCAGGATGACCCGGATCAGCGCCTGCGGCCGCGTGCAGCCGTCGATCATCGCCGCCTCCTCGAGCTCCTTGGGGATGCCCTCGAGGAAGGACTGCATGAGGAAGGTGGCGAAGGGCGTGTTGAAGGCCGTGTAGACAATGATCAGGCCGATCAGGGAGTCGGTTAGGCCAAGGGGCGTCATCAGCCGGTAGATCGGCGCGATCAGCAGCACGAGCGGGAACATCTGCGTCAGCAGCATGACGAAGACGATGGCCGCCCGGCCCTTGAAGGCGAAGCGCGAGAAGGCGTAGCCGGCAGCGCTGGCGATGGCCGTGACCGCGATGGCGGTGCCGAAGGAGACGATCACCGAGTTCCTGAAGAAGGCCGGAAAATTGCTCGCCAGCAGCACCTTGGAAAAGTTGTCGAAGGTGAAGGACGAGGGCCAGAGGCGGACCCCTTCGGAATAGAGCAGGGCTTCGGGCGTCACCGCGATCTTGATGAGCCAGTAGACCGGGAAGAGGGCGACGAGAAGATAGAGCAGGATGCCGAGCCGGTGGCCGAGGGCCAAGGCGAGCTGGTGGTGCAGCGGCCGGGTGAAGCTCGTCATGCCGTGCTCCGGAAGACCTTGCGCATCTGGTGGAGCAGCACGGCATAGAGGAAGAGCAGGAGCAAGAGCGCCATGGCGATGGCCGAAGCATAGCCGAAGTCGAGCTTCCGATAGGCGGTCGTGAAGATGTACGAGGGCAGGATCTGCGTGGCGTTGGCCGGGCCGCCATTCGTCATGACGATGATGAGATCGGCGAAGTTGGCGATCCAGATGGTCCGCAGCAGCACGGTGATGGCGATCATCGGCGCCAGATAGGGCAGCGTCACCTGGACGAAGCCCTGCCAGGCCGTGGCGCCGTCGATGGCGGCGGATTCGTACATCTCGCTCGGGATGGCCTGCAGGGCGGCGAGCAGGGTGATGGCGAAGAAGGGCACGCCGAACCAGACATTGGCGGCAATGGGCCCCCACATGGCGAGGTCGGGGTTGCCCAGGATGTTGTAGGGCTCCTCGAGGATGCCCATGGCGAAGAGCCAGTGCGGGACCGGACCGATCACCGGGTTGAGCAGCCAGGCGAAGGTCAGGCCCGAGAGGAAGGTCGGCACGGCCCAGGGCAGGAAGACCACGGCCTGGACGAGCCGCTTGCCCCAGAAGGCGCGGTTGAGCAGCATCGCCAAGCCGAGGCCGAAAAGGAACTGCAGCGCCACCGAGCCCACCGTCCACCAGACGGTGTTGACGAGCGCGACGCGGAAATTCTTGTCGCCGGCCAGGGTCTCGAAGTTCTTCAGCCCCACCCAGCCGCCGGCGAGCGGGTTGAGCAGGCGAATGTCCTGGAAAGCGTAGGTGAAGCCGACGACGAGCGGCACGAACATGACCAGCCCGAGCATCACGAGCGCCGGCGAGAGATAGACCCAGGGCTCGAGTGCCAGGGCGAGCCGACCGGTGCCCCGGCCGGCCCGCCCCGTCATGGGCCCCGCTACTGTGCTGCCAGCCACTTCTGCTGGGCCGGGGTCAGGTAGTCGGCCCACTCGGTGGCGACCTCCTCGGCGGTGCGCTGGCCGAGCAGCGCCTCCTGGCCGCCCTGGATCGAGACGACGTCGGCGAAGTAGCCGAACTCCTCGAGATAGGTCGGCATCGAGGTGGGCTCCCAGCGATCGTCGTTGATCTCGACGAACCAGCCCTCGAAGTTCGGCCCGGTGAAGAACGGATCCTGCTCCGCCCCCACATGGATCGGGATGACGCCGACGAATTTCGACCATTCGAGGTTCATCTCGCGCGACGACAGATGCGCGATCAGGTCGAAGGCGACGTCCTTGTGCTCCGAGGCCTCGAAGATCGACCAGCCGGCATAGCCGATGGTGGGAAAGGACTTGCCGGCCGGGCCGAGCGGCATGGGGGCGACGGCGAAGTCCTCCGCCGGCATCCGCTCCTTGATGGCGATCAGCGCATCCGGGTCCTGGTCGAGCATGGCGCAGGTGCCCGAATAGAAGCCGGCGACGATCTCGTTGAAGCCCCAGTTGACGCTGTCCCGGGGCACCAGGCCGTTCTGGTACATGTCGACGATGAACTGCAGGCCCTCGATCGCCTTGGGGTCGTCGAGCGTCGAGGTGCCGTCCTCGTTGAAGTACTTGTTCTCGCCCAGGAAGTTCAGCATCATCATGATGTAGCCGTTGGTCGCGCCCGGCCCGCCGCGCAGGCAATAGCCGTACTTGCCGTCGAGCTCGGCGATCTTGGCGGAAAAGTCGTAGAACTCCTGCAGCGTCTCGGGTGCGCGGTCGAGCCCGGCCTCGGCGAAGAGCTTCTTGTTCCAGAACATGGCCCGCAGATAGAAGCCGTAAGGAATCATGTGGGTCTGGCCCGAGATGACGCTGCCGAACGACTTGGTCGCATCGGTCAGCTCGGCCGTGCCGTCCCACTCGGCGAGAAAAGGCGTCAGATCGACGAGCTGGCCCGCATTGGCATAGAGCGAGAGCCAGCGATCCGGCATCTCCACCACGTCCGGTGTCTGCCCGCCCTGCACCATGGTGGCGAGCCGCTCGAAGGCCTGGCCCCAGGGCAAAGACGTGATCTCGACGGTGACACCCGGGTTGGCCGCCTCGAACTGGTCGACCATGGCCCGCAATTGCTCGGTCCTGGGCGGGCTCGTGATCACCTCGACCAGGCTCAGCGTCTGGGCCGAGGCCCCGCCGGCACCCGTCAGAAGTGCCACTGTCGCCGCCAATGTCAGCTTGCGCATGAAGTCCTCCCTTGCACGATCGGTTGGCGAAAGATGTGCGCGATTTCCCGCATTTGGTCCAGCGCGGGGTTGCGGTGCCAGCCGCCACGAAATGCATTCAACCGATTGGTTGACTCTTCGTCGGCCCTTGCTCATACTCAACCACATGGTTGAACTTCACGCAGCGCAGCTCGATGCCGTCTTCCATGCCCTCGGCGATGCCACCAGGCGGCGGATGCTGCGCGAGCTCGCCGATGGCGAGGAGCGGACGGTCGGCCAGCTCGCGGCACCCTTCGCCATCTCGCTCCAGGCGGCGTCCAAGCACCTCAAGGTCCTGGAGAAGGCCGGCATGGTTCGTCGCGAGGTGCGAGGCCGCACCCATCACTGCCGGCTCGACCCCGGCCCGCTCGCCACCGCCCACGAGTGGCTGGCCTTCTACGAGCGCTTCTGGACCGATCGCCTCGACGTGCTCGAACGCCTGCTGCGCGCCGAGGATGCGCAAAAAACCCCGAAGGGAGACGACCGATGACCGAGCTTTCGACCCTCGACCCCCATGGCGTCCTGGTCGAGCCCACCACGCTCAGGATCCAGCGCCTCCTGCCCGGCCCGATCGAGCGGGTCTGGGCCTTCCTCACCGAGAGCGACCTGCGCCGCAAATGGCTGGCCGCGGGCGAGATGGAGATGCGGGTGGGCGCACCCTTCGCGCTCACCTGGCGCAACGACCAGCTCAACGACCCGCCGAGCGCGCGGCCCGAAGGCTTTCCGGAGGAGCATCACATGGCGAGCCGGATCACCGAGCTCGATCCACCGCGCAAGCTCGCCTTCACCTGGGGCAGGAGCGGCAGCGTCGCCATCGAGCTGGAGCCGAAGGGCAGGGACGTGCTGCTCACCCTAATCCATCGCCGCCTGCCGGACCGCGACACCCTCCTGAAGGTCAGCGCCGGCTGGCACATGCATCTCGACATCCTGGTCGCCCGCGCCTCCGGCAAGGCGCCGGCCCCCTTCTGGGATGGCTGGACCCGCCTCAAGGACGAGTACGACCGCCGCCTCCCGGCCTGACGTCTCGCGAGGGCAGGGCGCCGCCGGCTACTGCCCGGCGGCGCCGAGCCCTTCCGCCAGGTCGGCGATCAGCTCGGCCGGGTCCTCGAGGCCGACATGCAGCCGGACGAGCCGCGGCGAGACGCCGAAATCGACGAGGCTGTTGTGCTCGCCGGCCTGGCGCAGCCCCACCGCCGCCGGAAAGACGAGGCTCTCGTGGCCGCCCCAGCTCACGCCCAGCCGAAAGAGACGGAGTGTGTCGCAGAAGCGGGTGACGTCGACGTTCTCGGCCAGCTCGATGCTGAAGAGGCTCGAGGTCCCGGCGAGGCCCTGCCGGTTGCCGAGCCCCGGGTGGTTGACCTTCGCGACCTCCGGCCGCTCGCGGAGCCATCTTGCCACCTGTAGCGCGCTCGCCTCCTGGCGCTTCAACCGCAATTCCAGCGTGCGCAGGCCGCGCAGCAGGAGGAAGGCCTCGAACGGGGCCAGCTTGCCGCCGAGGAAGGGGTAGGTGAGACGGTTGATGCGGTCCAGATGCGCACGGGCGCCGCAGACCACGCCGGCCACGGTGTCGCTGTGGCCGGAGATGTACTTGCTCGCCGAATGCAGGACGAGGTCGACGCCTGACTTGTGCGGCTGCTGGAAGAGCGGCGTCGCCCAGCTGTTGTCGATGACGCTGACCGCACCGGCTGCTCTGGCCAGCGCTGCCTGGGCCGCCACGTCGTGAGTCTCGAAGACGACGCTGGTCGGGCTCTCGAGGTAGAGCAGCTTCGCCCCCTCGACGGCCCGCGCCACCGCATCGAGGTCCCGCCCGTCGACGAATTCGACGGTGATGCCGAGGCGCGGCAGGAGGCGGCGAAAGAGCCGGTACGCATCCGGGTAGCAGTGGCGCACCGCCACCATGCGGTCGCCCGCCTCGAGGAAGGCCAGGACCGTGCTGCTGATCGCCGCCATGCCGGAGGCGAAGCCGCGCGCCGCCGCGGTGCCCTCGAGGGCGGCCAGCTTCGCCTCGAAGGCCATGACCGTCGGGTTGTCGCCCCGGCTGTAGATCGCCTGGCGACGCTCGCCGGCGAAGACCGCCTCCATGGCGGCCACGCTCTCGAAGGTGAAGAGCGAGGTCTGGAAGATCGGCGGCACCACCGGCCCGCCGGCGCCGAGGTCGAAGGCGGCGAGGTCGTCATGGGCGAGGAGCGTGGCGGCGGTGGTGGGGTCGGTCACGGGCGGCGGGTCCTCTCCGGGGGAAGGCCCGTGCTTAGCAGGCGGGGCGGTGGCCTGCCACGGGACAACGCTGCCGTCACGAGCCCGGCGACCCCATCAGTGTGCCGCTGATGAGCCCCATCTCGACCATGTCCCGGGCGGAGACCAGATGCAGCGTGTCGGCCCCGTGCCTCGCCGCCTCCTCCAGCAGGCTCTCGGGGACGCGATGGCGGCGCAGGAAATCGGCCATCTCGATCTGGGTGACCTCGAGCGTGTAGCCCGCCATGTCGGAGTGCAGCTCGACCGGTGTCGAGACCCGATGAAAGCCGAAGACCGCATCCTTCTCCGCGTAGGCTCGGGGCGAGGCCAGGGCAATGGGCACGCAGGCGCTCAGGCATTCGTCGCGCACGATGACCGTCAGCCCGTGCCGCTCGACATGGCGCGCGAGCTCGAGGGCATGCACGACGAGCCCGCCCGGGCTCGAGATCTCGACGGCGGCGAAGGGGCCGAAGGCTGCCTCGGCGGCGAGGAAATCGCGCATCAGGCCCGGCCCGAGCGTGCCGGTGATGAGCAGGTTGCCCGAGGGCAGCGGCCGCATCGTCGCGTCGGGGCTGGCGTCGGTGGCGAGCGTGATCGCATAGAGGTCGCGCGAGGCGAGCAGGTAGGCCCCCGCATTGGCGGCCTGATAGATGACGAGGCAAAGGGAGAGCAGAAAGAGCAGGCCGGCAGCGCCGCCGGTGCGCCGGCGCACGGGATGCCGCCAGAGCAGGACGGTCAGCCGCAGGCCGAGCAGCATCACGACCACGAGGGCGAGAATGTGCAGCGCCATCGCCGCGAGGAGGCCGGTCGTCGGGCGAAGCGCCGCGACGATCTCCGGCTGGTGCGCGTTCAGGAGCCAGGAAAGGCCGGCGAGCAGGGCGAGGCCCGTGAGGAGGAGGGTGAGGGAGCGTGCTCGTTCTTCGGGCATGGATCGGCTCCTCGTGAGTTTCGTCGAGCCCCCTGCCGATCACCTCGGGATCGGCAGGAATGCGCATCGTCAGCCCTCGGCCAGGGCCCGCATCAGGACGTTGACCAGGACGACGAGCAGGATGCCGACGCCGTTGAGCACGGTCTGCAGCGTGCCCCTCGGGCGGTGCAGCACGAGATGCGTGTCCCGGTCCCAGGCCGTCGTCTGGTCCCGCTGCAGCCTGCGATAGGCGGCCAGGAGCGTGAAGAGGACGAGCAAGGGAATGCCGAGCGCCAGTCCCGCCCACCAGATGTGGAATTCCCGGGCAAGGCCGCGCCGAATGCCGATGGGTCGCAGATTCGCATCCAGGACACGGACGCCGAAGACCAGCTTGCCGATGGAGGTGCCCGTGGCGCCGACGACGAAGCCGCCGACGATGGCCGCGATGAAGGTGGTGAGCACGAGGTCGAGCAGGAGGCCGCCCGGGGTCTCCACGAGCGAGAAGAAGTCGTCGGCTGAGCGGGGGGCGAGCGAGTACCAGGCATAGGCCAGCAGCATGACGCCGAGCAGGCCGTTGATCGACGTGTCGATGGCGCGCGCGCCGTAGCGCCGCCAGGGCGCCACCGGCAGGGTCGACCAGCCGCGCTCGTCGCTGATGGCAGCCGGCGCCTCGTCGGGCTCCACGGGCTCGGGGTAGGCCCGCTCGACCGGCGGCTCGAGGCGAGGCGGGTCGAGGCCCTCCGACCGGCCCTCGTGAACGGCCTCGGCCATGGGCGCCCAGTCGATCATGCCGTTCCGCCAGACCGGCGTGGAGGGCAGGATCAGGTGGGCCCGCGCGAGCTCCAGCAGCCGTTGCCGGGTGAACGGCCCGACCGAGGTGCCGGCATCGTTGTAGTACCAGCGCTCTTCCGCCACGGCGGCCCCTTGCCCACGGGTGTCGACGAGTGATGGTGCCGGATTACGCCAACTCCCGGCGGGGTTCCAGCACGGCGGCCATACCGATGGGTGACTTGCGCCGCGACGGGCGCCGGCCTATCCGAGAGGCCTCGGCGACCCGGCGTCGCTCTCGAAGGATCAGGAGCACATGGACGGATCGGCGGGCGTGGCGCCCTTCGCGGCTGCCGCCATGCGGCGCGACGCGGCGACGTGGTACGGCTACCTGCTGCTCGGCTTCTTCACCTATCTCCTCAACATCCAGGGCAACATCCTGCCGTATCTCAGGGCCGAGCTCGAGCTCGGCTACCGGGCGGCCGCCCTGCATTCCTCGGCCATCGCCCTCGGCATGATCCTGATCGGGCTCCAGGGCGAGAGGGTGATCCGGCGGCTCGGCCGGGCGCGCGGGCTGGCCTTCGGCAGCTTCGGGGCGGCGCTCGCGGCGGTCGGCCTGTGCCTGGCACCGGCCGCCTGGGCCAGCATCGCCGCCTGCTTCGTCCTCGGCTTCTGCGGTGCCCTGATCGCCTCGGTGACGCCGGTCATGCTCGCCGACATCCATGGCCGGCATCGCGACCGCGCCCTCGCCGAGCTGGGTGCCGCCTGCTACGCCTTCGCCGTCATGGCGCCGCTCGGCATGGGCGCCTCGCTCGCCCTGGGCTTCGGCTGGCGCGGCGCCGTGCTCATGGGCGTGGCGCTCGGCAGCCTGATTCTGCTGGTCGGCCGCTCGGCCCGGATTCCCGAGAGCGCTGTCGCCGCCGACCGGCGCGGGCGCCTGCCGCCGCTCTACTGGGTCTACTGGGTGCTGCTCGCCCTCGTCGTTGCCGTCGAGTTCAGTGTCCTCCTCTGGGCGCCCGCCTTCCTCGAGATCGTGGTCGGCCTGTCGCCCGCGACGGCGGCGAGCACCGCCGCCCTCTTCGCGCTCGCCATGCTGGTCGGGCGGAGCGCCGGCAGCGCCGTGGTCGGGCGGATCGGGGCGCACCGCCTCTATGCCGGCGCCCTGCTGGTGACGCTCGCCGGCTTCGCCCTCTACTGGGCCGGCGGCGGGCCGCTGCTGGCGGTGCCGGGGCTCATCGTCCTCGGCCTCGGCACGGCGCTGCTCTATCCGCTCACGCTCGGCCTGGCGCTCGAGGCGGCCGGGCCGCAGGGTGTCGCGGCCAGCGCCCGGTTCATGCTGGCGGTCGGGGTGGCGATCCTCACCGCCCCCTTCCTGCTCGGCGATCTCGCCGACCGGATCGGGCTCGAGGCGGCGCATCTCGTCATCCCGGCCCTGGCGCTGCTGGCGCTGGGCGGGCTCGGCCTCGCCCGGCTGCTGGAGCGGCGGCTCGGGGTCGACCAGCCGGGCGGCTGAAAAGAAGACGGGCGGCCCGGGAGCCGCCCGCAAGGGGAAGTTGCGTGACGAGGAGATCGCCGGCGCCCGATCCGGGCACCGGCAGGCGAGCTTCAGCAGTCGTAGTACATGACGAACTCGTACGGGTGCGGCCGCAGCCGGATCGGGTCGAGCTCGGTCTCGCGCTTCAGGGCGATGTAGTTCTCGATGAAGTCGGGCGTGAACACGTCACCCTGGAGCAGGTACTCGTGGTCGGCCTCGAGCGCCGCGATGGCGTCGGCGAGCTGGCCCGGGACCTTCGGGATCTCGGCCGCTTCCTCGGGCGGCAGATCGTAGATGTTCTTGTCGATGGGCGCGCCCGGGTCGATCTTGTTCTTGATGCCGTCGATGCCGGCCATGAGCATCGCCGCGAAGGCGAGATACGGGTTGGCCGAGGGGTCGGGGCAGCGGAACTCGACCCGCTTCGCCTTCGGGCTGTTGGAGTACATCGGGATGCGGCAGGCGGCCGAGCGGTTCCTGAGCGACCAGGCGAGGTTGACCGGCGCCTCGTAGCCCGGCACCAGGCGGCGATAGGAGTTGGTCGTGGGCGCGGCGAAGGCGAGGATCGAGGGGGCGTGGCGGAGGAGCCCGCCGATGTAATGGCGGGCCATGTCCGAGAGCCCGGCATAGCCGGCCTCGTCGGCGAAGAGCGGGGTCGAGCCGTTCCAGATCGACTGGTGGCAGTGCATGCCGGAGCCGTTGTCGCCATAGAGCGGCTTCGGCATGAAGGTCGCGGTCATGCCGGCCGCCCTGGCGACGTTCTTGACCACGTACTTGTACTTCATCTGGTGGTCGGCCATGGCCAGGAGCGAATCGAACCTCATGTCGATCTCGCACTGCCCGGCGGTCGCCACCTCGTGGTGGTGGCATTCGACGGTGAGGCCGATCGATTGCATCACCAGCGCCATCTCGGCCCGCAGGTCATTGAGCGAGTCGGTCGGCGCGCAGGGGAAGTAGCCGCCCTTGGGGGGGACCTTGTAGCCGAGGTTGGGGCCCTCGTCGGTCATCGTGTTCCAGTGACCCTCGGGGCTGTCGACCTGGTAGGTGCCGTAATTGACCCCCTGGCCCATGCGCACGTCGCTGAAGACGAAGAACTCGGCCTCGGGGCCGAAATAGGCCGTGTCGCCGATGCCGGTGGACTTGAGATACTCCTCGGCCTTGATGGCGATGCCGCGCGGGTCGCGGCTGTAGAGCTCGCCGGTGACCGGATCGGCGACCGCGCAGATCATCACCAGCGTCTTGTGCTTGGTGAAGGGGTCGAGGAAGGCCGTGGTGACATCCGGGCGCAGCAGCATGTCGGAAGCCTGGATCTGCGCGAAGCCGCGCACCGACGAGCCGTCGAAGCCGAGGCCGGCCTCGATGTTGCCCTCGTCGAAGATCGCCGCCGGATAGGAGATATGCTGCCAGATCCCGGGCACGTCGATCAGCCGGAGATCGATCATCTCCACGCCGTTGTCCTTGACGTACTTCATCACGTCCGCAGCCGACTTGCATCCCAGTGTCATGATCGAACCTCTTGTTGCACATTCCCGGGCCTGTTCCTGGCCCGGAGCCCCGGTTGGCGGCCGGCCGGCGAGCCGGCGGCCACATACGCTCGATGACCGGCGCCGACGCCGGCCCCCCCTCGTGGCTCAGACGGCGTCGGCGCCGCGCTCGCCGGTGCGGATGCGCACCGCATCCTCGACCGGCAGGACGAAGATCTTGCCGTCGCCGATACGGTCGGTCCTGGCCGATTGCTGGATCGCCTCGACCGCCCGGTCGACGATCGCATCGTCGACCACCAGCTCGATCTTCACCTTCGGCAGGAAGTCGACGACATACTCGGCACCCCGATAGAGCTCGGTGTGACCCTTCTGGCGGCCGAAGCCCTTGACCTCGGTCACGGTCATGCCCTTGAGGCCGACCTCCTGCAGCGCCTCCTTCACCTCATCGAGCTTGAACGGCTTGATGATCGCCTCGATCTTCTTCATGCCCTCGGATCTCCTTCCGCCTTGCTGCGAGCCATGACCGCCGCCCTCCATCCGCCCCGACCGGTGACGATCGCGCGGCACGGGCACCGGCGGGCAGGCTCGCGACCTGCATCTCGTATCGGTGCCAACAGATATGCACGGAGCGTGCCAGCCGGTGGGAATGCGCTTCGCCGTGCGGGGGCGGTCGACCCGCAGGCGCCGAAAGATCAAATAACAGGCAAGCTGCCCAAAATACATGCAAACCTGCCGGAGCGGCGGATGCTTGACGCCTCCCGGCCTTTGCGCCACATACGCCGCCATCTGATGGCGGGCGTAGCTCAGTCGGTTAGAGCGCCAGGTTGTGGCCCTGGAGGCCGCCGGTTCAAGTCCGGTCGCTCGCCCCATCAGCCTTTGCCACCTTGCCGTGGCCGGCCTTTCCGGCTCGTGCCATGCGGCGGTTGCGCGCGTCGACTTTCGACGCCGCCGATGGCCTATGAAGCGGGTCGACGCCGCTGCGCCTGGAACCGTCCATGTTCCGCCCCGTGACCCTGCTCCTTTCGTCGTTCTCCTTGGCGGCACTGCTCGCCGCCCCGGCCTTGGCCCTGGACGCCGTCACCCTGGGCACCAACTGGAAGGCGCAGGCCGAGCATGGCGGCTTCTATCAGGCGCTCGCCACCGGCCTCTACGAGGCGCACGGCCTCGAGGTGACCATCCGGCCGGGCGGGCCGCAGGTCAATCATCCGCAGCTCCTGGCCGCCGGCCGGATCGATTTCTGCCTGGCGGGGTCCATGACCAACGCCTTCAACTACCTCACGGCCGACGTGCCGATGGTGACGGTGGCCGCGATCTTCCAGAAGTCGCCGCTGGTCCTGATGGCCCACCCCGATCGCGGGATCGAGACCCCGGCCGACCTCGCGCACATGCCGATCCTGATCTCCACCGCCGGCCGGCAGACCTTCTGGGACTGGCTCAAGATCACCTACGGGCTGGAGGACGGCCAGCTCCGTCCCTACACCTTCAATGCGGCGCAGTTCATCGCCGATCCGGGGGTCGCCCAGCAGGGCTATCTCACCGCCGAGCCCTTCGCCGTCGCCCGCGAGGGCGGCTTCGCGCCCAGGGTGCTCCTGCTCGCCGACTTCGGCTATGACAGCTATGCCAGCATGATCGAGACGAGCTGGCGGCTGGTCGAGGAGAACCCGGACCTCGTGCAGCGCTTCGTCGATGCCTCGATCCTCGGCTGGGTGAGCTACCTGCACGGCGACCCCACGCCCGGCAACGCGCTGATCAAGGCCGCCAACCCCGACATGACCGACGCGCAGATCGCCTACGCGATCGAGCAGATGACGGCCCGTGGCATCGTCGAATCGGGCGATGCGCTCACCCTCGGGATCGGCGCCATGACCGATGCGCGCTGGCGGAGCTTCCTCGCCAGCCTGGCGGCGGTCGGCCTCTATCCGGCCGACCTGGACCTCAGCCGTGCCTACACGCTCGCCTTCGTCAACCGGCAGGTCGGGCTGGCGCTCGGGCGGGAGCTCACCGGCGGGTGAGGGCGGATACCCCGAGCGGTGCCACGGCGGATGCTCTCCTCGAGCTGCGCGGCGTCTCGAAGACCTTCCCGAACGGCACCGTCGCGCTGGATGGCCTCGATCTGGATGTCGGCCGCCACGAGCTCCTCTGCATGCTGGGCCCCTCCGGCTGCGGCAAGAGCACGGCGCTTCGCCTCATCGCCGGGCTCGGCGAGGCGAGCGCCGGCCGGCTGGCCTGGCCGAACGGCGGCAGTGCGGGGGATATCGGCTTCGTCTTCCAGGAGCCGACGCTGATGCCCTGGGCGACGGTCTTCGACAATGTCCACCTGCCGCTCCGGCTGCAGGGGCGCGGGCGGCGGCGGGCCGGCGAGGCGGTCAGAGAGGCCCTCGCCCTGGTCGGCCTCGACGACTTCGCCGGGGCCTACCCGCGCGAGCTCTCGGGCGGCATGAGGATGCGCGTGTCCATCGCCCGGGCGCTGGTGACCCGGCCGAGGCTGCTGCTCATGGACGAGCCCTTCGCCGCGGTCGACGAGATCACCCGGCACCGGCTGAACCACGATCTGCTCGACCTCTGGCAGGGGCAGGGCTGGACCGTCGTCTTCGTCACCCACAGCGTCTACGAGGCGGTCTTCCTGGCATCCAGGGTCGTCGTCATGTCGGCGCGCCCGGGGCGGATCGTCGCCGGGTTCGAGATCGCCGAGCCCTATCCGCGCGACGATGCGTTCCGCCTGTCCGAGAGCTATCTCCACTATTGCAGGCAGGCCTCGGCGGCCCTGCAGCAGGCCGTGGGCTGATGGCGGCGGGCGACCGGCCGTCCCGGTTGCCACGGCGCCTCGAGCGGGTGCTGCGCTGGGCCATGCCGCTCGGCCTCGTCCTCGTCGTCCTGGGCCTGTGGGAGCTCGGTGTCCGCTGGCACGACACGCCGCACTACATCCTGCCGGGCCCCGTCCTCGTGGCCCGCACCCTGGTCGCCGACTGGCACACGCTCTACCCGTCGCTCCTGGTCACGCTGCGGGTCACCTTCTCCGCCCTGGCCGTGGCGGTCGTCGGCGGGGTCGGGCTCGCCGTGCTCTTCACGCTGTCCCGCTGGATCGAGCTCTCGCTCTTCCCCTTCGCCGTGATCCTCCAGGTGACGCCGATCATCGCCATCGCCCCGCTGATCCTGATCTATGTCGAGAACACGCACCTCGCCCTTCTGATCTGCGCCTGGATCGTCGCGTTCTTCCCCATCCTGTCCAACACCACGCTCGGGCTGAACAGCGCCGACCACAACCTCGTCGACCTCTTCCGCCTCTACAAGGCGAGCCGCTGGCAGATGCTGCGCTTCCTGCGCCTGCCCTCGGCCATGCCCTACTTCCTCGGCGGGCTGCGGATCGCGGGCGGGCTGGCGCTGATCGGCGCCATCGTCGCCGAGTTCGCCGCCGGCACGGCCGGCACCGGCTCCGGCCTCGCCTACCGGATCCTCGAGGCCAGCTACCGGCTGAACATCCCGCGCATGTTCGCCGCCCTCTTCCTGATCTCCATGGCCGGCATCCTGATCTTCCTCGCCCTGACGCTGCTCAGCCATCTCCTGCTGCGCAAATGGCACGAGAGCGCCGTGAAGCGAGACGGCTGAGCCCGAGGCCAGCCGCCAACGGTCTCAGGGAAGCTGCAGGGAGCCGTCGTCGGCGAGCGTGACCAGCGACAGGCGCGGCTCCGTGGCCGTCGCCCTGGCCGGGCCGGCTACCTGGCGAGCTTCGTGATCTTCGAACCCTCGATCGTGAGGCCGGCCATGAGGCCCTTCTGGCCGAAGACGAAGGCGATGATCGGGTCCTGCACGGTGCTGCTGGTCACGTCGTAGCCCAGCCCCTCGTTGGCCAGCGCCACATTGGCATCGGCGCCGATCTCGAAGCCCTTGGAGCTGTCGAGATAAGCCAGGGCTTCCTCGGTCATGAAGAAGATCGCCTGGCTGAAGGACTGGGCGCCGATCTGCAGCCCGAACGAGGCGGCGGCGATGTTGTAGTAGCCCTCGGTCTTGCCGTTGCGGCGCAGCGCACCCTCGCCGAACTGCCCGCCGATGCCGAAGCCGCCCTTGACGATGTCGGGAAAGACCAGGATCGCGACCGCCTTGTCGGCGAGCGCCCGGGCGGTGTCGGATTCGCGCAGGAGCTGGGCCAGGGCGAGATCGACCTTGGCGTCGATCTCCGCCCCGGTCGCGGCCTCGGCGGCCGGCGTGGCGGCCAGCGCCCAGGAGAGGCAGGCGCCGAGCAGCAACGTCCGCCGCGACAGCTCGTGAACGACCGACATCGAAATCCTCCTCTGACCGCAACGAACGGGCCGCCGCATGCATTCTCGGCGTCGTGTCAGTCGATCGCAAGCTGGAAGCGGTAGGGCGAGCTCGCCCCGCCCGCGATGATCTCGTGCGTGCTGCCGGCGGCAAGCGTCACGGGCTCGAGGCCGACCCGCTGGCCATCGACCAGGGTGCCGAGGCGACTGCCCGGGTCGACCACCCGGATGATGTCGCCCTCGCGCAGGATGGTGAAGTGTCGACGCGACAGGCGATAGGGGGGGCTCTCGGCGATGACCAGGCGGGCCTGTGCGTCGCTCGCCGCGTCCTCTTTCCCGTCGCTGCCCTCGCGGCCGACGCTGAACGGGAAGCTGGTGAGGCAGAGCCCCTCCTCCGGCAGCAGGCCGGCGCTGAGGGTGGAGGCGGGCAGGAGGCGGACCAGCGCCTCGGCGCGCGGCTCGGCTG
Source organism: Geminicoccaceae bacterium (assembly GCA_020638495.1). GTDB lineage: Bacteria > Pseudomonadota > Alphaproteobacteria > Geminicoccales > Geminicoccaceae > SLRI01. The sequence continues at coordinate 168,549 of JACKIN010000004.1, forward strand.
CGGCCCTGGCGGCCCGCATCCGCTCCATGAACAGGTGGCCGGACAGCATCTCGACGCGGGTCGGGCGGGTCGTGCGAAAGGTGAAGCGCCGCGGGCGCTCGGCCAGGACGTCCTTGTCGCCGACATAGGCGCCATTGCCGTGCTTGCCGATGCGCACGAGGCCGTTGACCTGCTCCGCCAGCACCTCGACCTCGCCATCGATGATCAAGGCGACGGCGTCGCTCGGGTCGCCGGCCCAGAAGATGACGGTCCCGGCCGCGAGCTGCTTCTCGATGAACGGTCGGACCTCGTCGGATCTGTGCAAAAGTCGGGGACGCCAGCCCATTGTCTCGCCTTCTTCGCCCTTTCCGTTTCTCGGTCCGCCCTCGTGACAGCGCCAGTCGCGCCTGAAAATGTCGGGCAACTGACAGTTGACGTCAACCGGAAAGGCCGCTCGCCGGGTGCGCGTCGGGGGAGACTGTGGCGCAAGGGCCAAGGCCCGCCCGCCACGGCCTGCGGCGGCGTCCGGGCGGGCCGGCGCCAACTCCGTTCGACTCGCGTGTCGCGCGAATCCGCCATCACCTTTCGCATCGAAAGACCGTCTTGCCGAAGACGAAGGCCGACAGGCATCAGGACGAGCATGGTCGCGGATGGACAGGAAAGCCCGGGCGCCGGCGCCAAAGAAGAGCGGCCCCGGGCGAACCCGGGGCCGTAGTTGAGGAGAATACAAGGAAAGAGACGTCCCGCTGCCCACGGGTACGCCATGCGGACCTAGCTGCAGCCAGTCGTGCTGCCGCAGGTGTCGCATTTCAGGCAGGTGCCGTTGCGCACCAGCGTGAAGTTGCCGCAAGCCGAGCAGGGGTCGCCCTCGTAGCCCTGAAGGCGGGCGATTTCCGCCTGCTGGCGGCGGCTGTCTCGTGAAAGTGTGGTTAATCCCGCGGCGGCGCTGCCCCCGGCCTGGCGCGAGCCGCCGCCCGATGCCGCGGGCTCCATCACCGCACCGCCGCCGGCGAGCAGGCGGAGATTGCCGCGCACGAAGCCGGCGGACGCGATCTGCGCCACGTTCTCGCCCATGTCGCCCTCCTTGGTGCCGGCGCCGATGGCGTCGTGGCGCAATTCGGCCGGATCGACATTGGCGAGGTCGGTGCGCTCCAGATAGGAGATGGCCAGCTCGCGGAAGATGTAGTCGAGCACCGAGGTCGCCATCTTGATCGTGTCGTTGCCCTGGACGACGCCGGAGGGATCGAAGCGGGTGAACGAGAAGGCCTCGACGAACTCCTCGAGCGGCACGCCGTATTGCAGGCCGATCGAGACCGAGATGGCGAAGCTGTTCATCAGCGAGCGGAAGGCGGCACCTTCCTTGTGCATGTCGACGAAGATCTCGCCGAGCGCCCCGTCCGCGTACTCGCCGGTCCGCAAGTAGAGCTTGTGGCCGCCGACGATGGCCTTCTGCGTGTAGCCCTTGCGCCTGGACGGCAGCTTCCTGCGGCCGTTGACGAAGCGCTCGACCACCCGCTCCGTCACCTCGACGATGCGCTCGACCTGCGAGCGCGCGGCCGAGTCGTCCTCGGCCTCGTCCTCGATGACGTCGGCCAGCATCGAGGAGAGCGGCTGGCTCAGCTTGGAGCCGTCGCGGTAGAGGGCGAGCGCCTTCACGCCGAGCCGCCAGCCCTCGAGATAGGCCTCGCGGCAATCCTCGACCGTGGCCCGGGCCGGCATGTTGATGGTCTTGGAGATCGCCCCCGAGATGAAGGGCTGGGCCGCCGCCATCATGCGGATGTGGCTCGAGGCCGAGAGATAGCGCCTGCCGATCCGCCCGCAGGGATTGGCGCAGTCGAAGACCGCCAGATGCTCGGGCCGCAGCTCCGGCGCGCCCTCGATCGTCATGGTGCCGCAGCAGAAGGCGTTGGCCTGCTCGATCGCGTCCCGGCTGAAGCCGAGCGACTGCAGCATGTCGAAGCGCACGTCGCCGAGCTGCTCGTCGGTGAAGCCGAGCACGTCCCGGCAGAAGGCGTCGCCGAGCGAGAAGCGGTTGAAGGCGTAGCGGATGTCGAAGGTGGTCGGCAGGCCCGCCTCGAGCTTCTTCAGCACCTCGTCGGTGAAGCCCTTGGCGCGCAGTGCCGCGTGGTCGATGCCGGGGCTGTGCTGCAGCGTGCCGTGGCCCACGGCGTAGCGGGTGATCGCCTCGACCTGCGCTTTGCTGTAGCCGAGCGTGGCCAGCGCCTGCGGCACCATGCGGTTGATGATCTTGAAGAACCCGCCGCCCGCCAGCTTCTTGAACTTGACGAGCGCGAAGTCAGGCTCGATGCCGGTGGTGTCGCAGTCCATGACGAGGCCGATCGTGCCCGTGGGGGCGATCACCGAGACCTGGGCGTTGCGGACGCCATGCTGCTCGGCCATGGCGACGGCCTCGTCCCAGGCCCGGCGCGCGGCCAGGGCCAGAGGCTCGGACGGGCAGTGGCCGGCGTCGAGCGGGACGGGCAGGGTGGCCAGGTCCTCGTAGCCTCGGGCCTCGCCGTGCGCGGCGCGGCGATGGTTCCTGAGCACGCGCAGCGTCGACTCGCGGTTCGGCGCGTAGCCCGGGAAGGCGCCGAGCTCGGCCGCCAGCTCCGCCGAGACGCGATAGGCCACACCGGTCATGAGCGCGGTGATGGCGCCGCAATAGGCGCGCCCCTCGTCGCTGTCATAGGGAATGCCGGACGCCATCAGGAGCCCGCCGAGATTGGCGTAGCCGAGGCCGAGCGTGCGGAAACGGTAGCTCAGCTCGGCGATCTGGGCCGCCGGGAACTGGGCCATCATCACCGAGATCTCGAGCACCAGCGTCCAGAGCCGGACCGCATGCTCGAAATCGTCGACGAGGAAGCTGCCATCGGCTGCCCTGAACTGCATCAGGTTCAACGACGCGAGGTTGCAGGCCGTGTCGTCGAGGAACATGTACTCGGAGCACGGGTTCGATGCATTGATGCGGCCGTCGGCCGGGCAGGTGTGCCAGTCGTTGATGGTGGTGTCGTACTGCACGCCGGGGTCGGCGCTGGCCCAGGCGGCGAAGCAGAGCTTGTCCCAGAGCGCCTTGGCGCGGACCGTCTTCGCCACCTTGCCCGAGATGCGCGCGGTGAGCGGCCATTCGCGGTCCTGCTGCACCGCCTGGTAGAAGGCGTCGCTGATCCGGACCGAGTTGTTCGAGTTCTGCCCGGCCACGGTCAGATAGGCCTGGCTGTCCCAGTCGGCGTCGTAGACCGGCACCTCGACCGCGGTATAGCCCTGCGCGGCCAAAAGAATGGCCTGCTGGATCGAGCCCTCGGGCAGGAGCGCCCGGCGCGCATCGCGGATGGCGCGCTTGAGGAACGGGTTGGCGAGCGGGTCGCAGCGCTTGTCCTGCGGCACGTCGGCCGCACCGTGGCAGGCCTCCATGATCGCGTTGGCATGGCGCTGCAGCAGCCGCGAGCCCGCGACCAGGGCCGCCACCTTCTGCTCCTCGATGACCTTCCAGTCGATGAAGGCCTCGATGTCCGGATGGTCGACATCGACGATCACCATCTTCGCCGCCCGGCGCGTGGTGCCGCCCGACTTGATCGCCCCGGCCGCCCGGTCGCCGATCTTGAGGAAGCTCATCAGGCCGGAGGAGCGGCCGCCGCCCGAGAGCCGCTCGCCCTCGCCGCGCAGGTTCGAGAAATTGGTGCCGGTGCCGGAGCCGTACTTGAAGAGCCTGGCCTCGCGCACCCAGAGATCCATGATCCCGCCCTCGTTGACGAGGTCGTCCTGGATCGACTGGATGAAGCAGGCATGCGGCTGCGGCCGCTCATAGGCCGAGGTCGAGGCGTGCACCTTGCCGGTCGTCTCGTCGACATAGAAGTGCCCCTGCGCCGGGCCGTCGATGCCATAGGCCCAGTGCAGGCCGGTGTTGAACCACTGCGGCGAGTTGGGGGCCGCGTACTGGCGCGCCAGCATGCAGCGCAGCTCGTCGTAGAAGCCCCTGGCATCCGCCTCGGTCGAGAAGTAGCGCCCCTTCCAGCCCCAATATGTCCAGGCCCCGGCCAGCCGGTCGAAGACCTGCTTGGCGCTGGTCTCGCCGGTGGTGCGCTCGGCCTCGGGCAGGGCGGCCAGCGCCGCCTCGTCGGGCACCCGGCGGCAGAGCCAGGCCGGGACACCCTTCTCCCTGACCGGCTTCAGCCGCGCCGGGACGCCGGCCTTCCTGAAATACTTCTGCGCCAGCACGTCGACGGCGACCTGCGACCAGCCGGCCGGCACCTCGAGCTCCGTCGCCGCGAACACCACCGACCCGTCCGGGTTGCGGATCTCGCTCGAAGCGGAACGGAACGCGATCGCCGCGTAGGGCGATGCTCCGGCTTTGGTAAAGGCCCGCTCGATCTTCATCGACACCGATCTCCTCGTCGCTGCGAGACTAGGATGTTCTCGTCTCGTTCGTCAAACCCGCTTGCAGCCGCCCGCCGTCCGCGCGAAGGCTCGTCGATCAGCGCCGATTGATCTCAGGATCATTCAACGCTCAGTTTAGAGCCACCCGCGCCGGAGCACAACAGAAAGCCTCGGCGGGGGCGGCTAGGACCCACGAAAATCTCGCCGCTCCGCCGTGCCCACGCCTGCAACTCGCCGCCCCGGCCATTGCCTGCCGCTCTCGAGCGGCGGCCAGCACAGCCTAGCCTGACCAGATATACGAATTCGCCGGTGCGCCACAACAAGATATTGTGTTCTTCGCGCCCTTTCCACCCGGGCCGCCCCTGGTGTTGCCGCCCTGCCATCGCCGGACCGGCGCGGGCCACGGGCAGGAACTCGCTTTTCCCGCGAGAGGGGGGTCAGCGCCCCGCTGACTGCGGGGCGGGCTCAATGCCACTCAGCGAGCGCGCCGGCGCCACCGGAAAACGCCTTGCAGGAACCTGTGGACAAGTCCGAAAGAGCCGGCCGTGCGCGTTCCCGGTTCGTTCGATTGATGCCCGATGAGCCTGCTGAGTGTCGCTCAATCCGCCTGTCGCTCCCCTCTTATCCACAGCTTGTGCTTGTCCCGGCTTGTCCACAGGGGGCAATGATCCACAAGGCATCCTGGTCGGGATTCTTCCACAGGCTGTCCACCGCGCGGCCGTCACGGTCGGGACCGTCGGCGCCGTGCGTCGCTTCGCGGCTGGACGGCCGGGGCGATGCTGCGCATAAGGAGGGCGCCCGGGGGCGGCGGCCGGCAGTGCCGCGCCCGCCTTCCCCGATCGACCATCCCAGGCGCGGAGACCCTGCTCGTGTCCTTCCTCAAGTGGCTCACCGACAACCGGCTCGGCACCCACCTCTTCACGCGGTGGCGGGGCGAGCGGGTCGGCGAGGACGCGCTCGGCAATGTCTACTACCGGCGGCCCGGGGCGGCGGACTGGCGGGACGAGGGCCGCTGGGTGGTCTATGCCGGGGACGGCGAGCTCGAGGCGAGCTCCGTGCCGGCCGGCTGGAACGCCTGGCTGCACAAGAACCGCGAGAAGGCACCGAGCGAGCTGCCGCTGGCGGAGCGCTTCTGGGAGAAGCCGCACGCCGCCAACCCGTCGGGCACGGTCGGGGCCTACCTGCCGCCCGGCCACGAGAAGCGCGGCGGGCAGCGCGACCATGCGACCGGCGACTACGAGGCCTGGCGGCCCTGACCGGGCGGCCCCGGGCGACGGGCTGAGCCTCGACTCAAGCGCCTCAGTCGACCCTCAGCCCGGCTGATTCCTTGTGGATAAGTCCGCGGAAAAGGCGGGGTTTCACCCTTTCTTCATCCACATCTGACAGTGTCGTCCGATCCGTGCAGCATGGAGAGCGGATGGCGGTGGACGCGCGGCGAACCGAGACGGCCGGCGGATTGGGCTTCCTGCGGCAGCTCTTCGCCGAGCGCCCGGCAGCACCGGCAACGCTCGACGATCCGCTCGGCGACGCGACGCTGCTGGCGCTCCGCCGGCACGGCATCCGGCCGACGCCGGAATCGTTCACGCTCTGGTACCGGCATCTGGCGGGCGAGCGGCCGGATCTGTCCCGCCGCCTGAAGGAGCTGGAGGCGCGCGGCGAGCCCTTCGACGCGGGCCTGATCGGCGTGCTCCACGAGCGCTATTTCGGCGCCGACCAGGCGGCCCTCCTGGTCGCCGAGGCGAGTCGCAACGCGCTGCGGCTGCTGGCGCGGCTGGAGTCGGATCTCGCCGGTGCCGAAGCCGATGCCGCGGCCCGGGCGGAGCGCGTCGGCCGGCTCGGCAGGAAGCTGGAGGGGGCGCCGGGCGAAGCGAAGGATGGGGCCGCAAGCGCGGCCTCGGCCGAGGTGCATGCCCGCTACGGGGAGATCCGCGCGCGCGTCGCCGAGCTCGCCCGCGAGACCGAGGGCATGCGCGTGGCCGCCGGCCGGCTGCAGCGCCGGGTGGTCGAGGGCGCCGCCGAGATCACCCAGCTCCGCGCGGCGCTCGGGGCGAGCGAGGGCGCCGACGAGGTCGATCCGGTGAGCGGTGTCGCCAGGCAGCGGCGGCTCGAGCGCGCGCTCGAGCGCGCCGTCGCCGCGGCCGAAGCGGCCGACCGGCCGCTCGTCTACATGATCGTCGACCTCGACCGGTTCGCCGCCTTCAACGAGGCGTGCGGCCGCCGGCTCGGCGACCTCATGCTCAGGGCCGTGGCGCGGCGCATCGGCCTCGCCTTGAAGCGGCAGGACACGATCGGCCGACTCGACGGTGCCGCCTTCGGCGTCGTCCTCGTCGACACCGGGCTCGACGACGCCACCGCCCTGGCCGAGCGCCTCTGTCGCGACATCGCCGACCTGACGCTCGAGAGCGGCGAGACGGGCGCCGCGATCCCGGCCGTCACCGTCGCCATCGGCGTCGCCCTCTCGCATCCGGGCGAGCCCCTGCAGCGCCTCGTCGGCCGCGCCGACCGGGCCCGCCGCCAGGCCCGCGACGCCGGCGGCAACCGCGCTCTTTCCGAACGCTCGATCGCCGTGGTCGGCCGCCCCAAGGCCTGACGGGACGCTCGCTGCGCCACATCGAAAGATGCGCGCCACTCACCCCGGATTCTTGCGTGCCGCCACGACATAGTGGGTGATGGCGAAAAAGAAGCGCCCCTCTTCGGCCATTCGCTGCTGCTCGGCGATCCATGCCCCGACGTCCCGCGGCTCGGCGAGGTCGTTCTCTCCAACATATGCGCCGATCAGGTGGGTCATCAGGCGCGCCAGGCCATCGGCCCGAAAGATGTTGTCCTGGCAGAGCTCCGGCACGATCGCCTCGACCTCGAAGCCGGCCGCCCGGAGCAAAGGCGGCAGCAAGGCCGGGACACGGCGTTCGACCAGATGCCGGTCCCAGAGGCGCAGCATGCGGCCCATGCGGTCCGGATCATCGGCGTGCCAGACGTGGCTGTCCCCCAGTTTGGAGGTCTTCGGGCATCCGCCGATGACCAGCCGCCCGCCCGGCCGCAAGACGCGGTGGGTCTCGCCAATGCCGCGCCAATGTCGTCGACTTACTCGCTGGCCTGAACCGCGCCGTCGACACTGCCGTCGTCGAGTGGCAGGACCTCCGCAGACCCTCGACCACCTTCACATGGGAGCACGCGGCGCAGCGCCTTCGCAGGCCGCGCGCATCTCCGCGCTCGGATCGATGGCGGTGATGCAGCCGGTCTCGCCGACCGCGCGGGCGAGGTCGCGGGTCAGCAGGCCGGTGCCGCAGCCGATGTCGGCGATCCGCTCGCCGGGCGCCGGCGCCAGGGCGGCGAGGTTCGCGAGGCGCCTGCGCGCGACATCCGAGCCCAGATAGCCGTCATCGAGAAGTCGCGCGGTTGCGGCGTCGAACTGCAGCATGGTGGCTCCCCCCTCGCCAGAAGGTGGCGTTTCTCTCGCCGTTCGGCTGCCTCGATCGGCAGCATCGCCCATGGGCACGACCGCGTCCACCTCGCCATCATCATCACGAACGCTTATGCCTTCGGCCCGAGGACCCGGTCGAGCCCGTCACCGGGTGGCCCTCCACCTCCTGAATCGCTCGGGTTGTTGCGTCAGATGCGACATGCCGGCTCGGGCTGTCGCAGATTCGCGACAGCGCCGGCCGAATTGTCGCAGATTCCGCGACATAAGGAATCGTGATGGCGCATCGACGCGACATTCGCCAAATGTCGCGATTCCTCGCAACATGCCGCAGCCAACGAACCCACGGATCGACGGCGACGAGGAAACGGACGAACGAACCCGCCGAGATCGACGGACGAGCAAGCCCGCGACCAACGGACCCAACTTGAACCATTTGCACAAGAACGCTCGGGCCGACGATCGCGGTCGCCGAGCTCGGGCAAACGAACCCGAGCCGGTCCCGCGCATTCTGCACCGGACACAGAAATTCGGCCGTCCTAAATCGAGGCGCCCGACGTGCCGGGCCGTACGGTGCCGCCAGACTGGCCCCGCCGGATACCAGCCACGGCCGAAGCCATCACGGTTGGTCGATGGCGGGCGCCAGCCCGATCCGTCGAAGCAGCGTGTTCACCGGTCCGACCGGGCTCGATCCGCAGCGGCCCGCGCCGGCGGCGACCGGCGGCGACCGTCAGGGGCGTGGTCAGGCGGAGCGTCAGGTCGTCGCGCGCCCGCGGCGGCCTCGGCGAGCGTGCGGGCGATGGCGTCGAAGTCGCCGGCGAGGGCGCGCCGGGCGTTGTCCGTGGCCCGCCAGTCGATGCTGATCGGCCCCTCGAGGTCGGTGGTCAGGACATCGTAAAGCGCGTCGAGATTGGGGCGGAAATGCGGCGGGAAGGCCAGCTCCCTGGCCAGCGACGCGCCAGCACCGCCCGCTTGCTCCGCTGTCGGCCGTCGAGGCGGGCGGTGATCATCGCTGGCCCTCCTCGCCCGTCGCTTCCGGCGGGATCTCGTAGAAGGTCTCGTAGTGGTCGAGGGTGACGAAGATCAGGCCGTCATTGGAGAAGACCAGCCGCCGGGCACCCCGCCGGCCGCAGTCGAAGTCGAGGTCGGCCTCGTGCCAGCGCCGGCCCGGCCGGTCCGGCAGCCGCCCCTCGCGATTGCCGAAGCGGTCGCCGCCGATCACCCGGCCGGGCGCCGAGCGGCAGAGATCGTCGCCCGGCCGCCAGCCGAGGTCGCGCGCCTCGCCCTTGGTCACGTAGTGGTCCGGCAGCTCGCCCTCGCGCCGCAGGGTCAGGACCGTCTCGGCGAAGCCGTAGGCGTCCTCGAGGCCGAGCAGCAGCGCCAGGCTGCGCAGCGTCTCCTCGTCGGCGAGCGCGCTGCCGAGCAGGAGGCAGCCGGCGACGAGGAAGGCAGCGAGGCGCTTGAGCATCAGGACTTTCCGGTCAGTGGTCGAACCGGCGGTCGAGACGCCCCGCCGCCGGCCTTGCCCGGCTCGGGCAGCCGCGCCTCACGGGAAGCTGACGCCGACGATGGAGCCCAGGTCCTCGAACTCGAAGGGCTGGTCGGGGCGGATGGTGACCTGGGCGAGGCGGCGGCTCGGGGCCGTTCCGACCGTTTCGTCGATGCGGCGCAGGCTCGGCCGGAAGTCGATGCTCTCGACCTGGCCACGCATGCCATCGGACCGGCCCGGCACGTCGATCAGGGCGAGATCGCCGACCGCGAGCCGGTTCGCCTGCTCGAACGTCACCTGCGCGCGGACCAGGAGCGGCTGGTTGGCGGTGACCAGCACGGCCACGTCCTCGCCCTGCTGGGTGAACTGGCCCGGCATGACGAGCCACTCGTAGAGCACGCAGTCGCAGGGGCTCTCGAGATGCACGAAGCGCCCGTCGGCGGTCTCGATGCGGGCGACCGGCGTGCCCGGCTGGAGGATGTTGGGCAAGGTGGCCGGCGTCACGATGCCGGCATCCGGGGCCCTGAGGCGGACGACGGGGGTCTCGATCACGGCGCTCTCCGCCCGCACCGTGAAGAAGCGTTCCTGGACCCCGGTGAAGATGAGCGCCGCGAGGCCGAGGCTGGCGACACCGAGGAGCGTGTAGCCGGCGATCTGCTTGACCCGGCGGCCGACGCCCTCGGCCTCGGCATAGGGGTTGTAGGGCAGGCCGCGCTCGCGCACGGCGGCCGAGTTCTCGCGCCCGGCGATGGCCAGGATGTCGCCGCCACTGACGATCTCGCCGGAGAGATAGGCATCGACCAGATAGCGGAAGAGGGCGAGCTGACCCTGGCTCAGGCCGAGGAACCGGCAGCCGAAGCGCGTGCTCTCCTCGAGGATGTAGACCATCTGGCAGTCGAGCCGGAGCGTGACCTCGAAGTCCTCGAACGGGAAGATCAGCTTGACGGGAAAACGCTCGCCCGGCTGGCGCGAGGTCATCTCGGAGAAGATGCCGAAGCCGCCCATCGACCAGTCGTCGACGGTGAAGGCCGAGCCGTCGATCTCGACATTGATCGGGATCTTCAGCCGGACGTGCTGGCGGTGGACTTCGGCCTCGTGGACGACCTGTGGCTGCATGGAGCGTTCCAGAATACCGGCGGGTTCAGAAGAGGCGGGCAAGGGTCAGAGCGACCGTCCTGGGCGACGGTGTCTCGATCAGCCCGGTGAAGACCGCCACGGCGAGGATCAGGGCGAGCATGGCGAGCGCATGGGTATAGTGTGAGAGCGCCGCCTGCAACCGCCCGCTGATCCCGGCCGGCGCCGGTGCGACGATCCCCTGGCGCGTCCAGCTCTGGCGGTGCGGATGGAAGAGAACCCAGGTCTTGACCATGGCGCCGTAGACCTGGCTGTAGAGGATGAGCAGCGGGAAGAGCGTGCCGATGCGGTCGCGCACGCCGAGCAGCAGCAGCGACTGCAAGAGGCGCGTGGTCATGACCCAGATGGCGTAGGCATAGAGCACGGTCGGGCCGGTGGCGAGCGTGAGCGCCAGCGCCGAGAGGGGCAGCAGCAGCGGCGTCCACATCGAGACGCGCTGGTCGATCAGGCACCACCAGGGAAAGAGGCCGACCCGCCGCGGCCCGAGCGCTATGGCCCGGCCACTGGCGCGCAGCATGTTGCCGAACCAGCGGCGCATCAGCCGGGTGGTGGCGATCAGAAAGCGCCCGTTCGGCGGATCCTCGAGGGTGAGGATGCGTACATCCGGGACATAGAGCATGTCCCAGTTGCGCTGCAGGAGCCAGAACCAGGTCGACTTGTCGTCGCCGGTGAGCAGCGGGATCCGCCCGAGGCGCCAGTGCTCGATGTTTTCGTCGCGCAGGGTAGCGATGAAAGTCGGATCTATGGCGATCCGCACGCGAAAGAAGGACATCCGCCCGGTGAGCGTGAGCAGCTTGCGCGACAGGCCCATGGAGCACATCAGGAGCTGCCGCTGGGCGAAGCGCAGCATGTACCATTGGCGCAGGAGCGCGCCGCTCTGGATGACGGGCTCCTCGTCTGTCGTCAGGGCGCCGATCTCGGGCAGCAGGCGAAAGAACGGCAGGCAGCGCTCGAACGTGCCCGGGATCAGGACGGTGTCGCCGTCGACCAGGGCCACGACCGCGTCGTTCGCCGGCCGGCTGCGGGCGACGGCGCGCAGCGCCACGGCCAGGCCGTGCCGCTTGCCCAGACCGGCTGTGCGCACGAAGATCAGCCGGACATGCTCGGGCGGCGCCATCGAGTAGAAGAGCTGCTTGATGAAGCGCTGGTCGGCCATCTCGACTATCGAGGCCACAATCACTGCTGGGCCGTCGTGCCGGCAGGCCTCGGCGATGGCGCCGCGATAGACGGTCGCGGTCGTCTCGGCGCGAATGCGGAAGCTGGTGACGACGATGAAGACCTCGGGCCCCGCCCGCGTTTCGTCGGCGCTGTCGGCGGCTGGCGCCGGCAGCAGCGCCGTGGCGCGCCGGCGCAGGCCGCGGAACTCGATCCGCTTGTAGTACTGGGCCCGAAGGAAGTGCACCGCACCCCAGCCATAGCGCCAGATCCCGATCACCCCGATCACCACGAAGAACGGCCGGTTGGCCGGATCGAGGAGATCCGGAGGCGCGTGCAGCAGGAGGGCCGCCAGGGCCATGAGGTAGAGAATGAGGAACATCAGGGTCGGTCGTCGCCTCGATCGCCGGAACGGCGGCCATTCCGCCACGCGGGGAACGAGCCGCGCGGATCGATCATAGTACGAAAGAGGTTAACCCTTTCCGCACGTGCTGCGTGATTGCGATAGCCGCAAGGCGGCCGGGCGACAAGCGCCCAAAGGGACGCGCGGCCATCGGGCGCTCTTTCGCTTCCGCACGGGCGTCGGTAGTCTCGCGGGTGAGGGCGGCTCCACAGCACGATTGGCGAAGCGACATGAACAGTGGCAAGCGCATCCTGATCGTCGACGATGACGAGGCGTTCCGCGGCGAGCTCGCCGAGCAGCTCGGCCTGCACGAGAGCTGCGAGGTGTTGCAGGCCGGCACCGGCAAGGAGGGCCTCGAGCTCGCCAAGGCCCATCCGCTCGACGCCCTGATCCTCGACGTGGGCCTGCCGGACACCGACGGGCGCGACCTCTGCCGGCTGATCCGCAAGGCCGGGATCAAGGCGCCGGTGATCATGCTGACCGGCCATGACAGCGATTCCGATACGATCCTCGGGCTGGACAGCGGCGCCAACGACTATGTCGGCAAGCCGGTGCGGCTCGGCGTGCTGATGGCGCGCCTGCGCGCCCAGCTCCGTCAGTTCGAGCTGTCCGACGACGCGACCTTCCAGATCGGGCCCTATGCCTTCAAGCCCGCGGCGAAGATGCTGGTGACGGCCGCCGACAAGAAGATCCATCTCACCGAGAAGGAAACCGCGATCCTCAAATATCTCTTCCGGGTCGGCGACCGGGCCGTGGCCCGCGACACGCTGCTCGACGAGGTCTGGGGCTACAACGCGGCGGTGACGACGCACACGCTGGAGACGCACGTCTATCGCCTGCGGCAGAAGATCGAGCCGATCGCCGGCGAGAACACGCTACTGTTGACCGAGCCCGGCGGCTATCGGCTGGTGCGCTGACGGGCAGGCCCGTGCCCCGGTCCCAATTGCGCCGGAATTGCCCAGAAGTTGGGCAAGATTGACAGCCCGGTGACGGGCTTGCCATGTTCGGCGCAGGCCCGCCCCGCCAGAGAGCGGTGCCGCGACGAGGGGACGGCGATGTTCGACGAGATGCACGGGCTCGATGCCAGCTGCCGGCCGGCCTACGCGGTGGTCGAGGATTGGCTTAGTCGGACCCCGCCCGACTTTCTGGCCCGCAAGGAGCGGGAGGCCGAGGCGCTCTTTCGCAAGATCGGCATCACCTTCGCGGTCTATACCGAAGGCGGTGACCCGGAGCGGCTGATCCCCTTCGACATCATCCCGCGCGTGCTCGACGCCGGCGAGTGGGCGCTCCTGGCCAGCGGTCTCGAGCAGCGGGTCAAGGCGCTCAACCGCTTCGTCCAGGACATGTATCATGGCCGCGAGATCATCCGTGCCGGGACCGTGCCCGAGCGGCTGGTCGAGGGCAATCCCTGCTTCGAGCGGAAGATGGTCGGCGTCGAGGTGCCGGCCGGCGTCTACACCCACATCGCCGGCATCGACATGGTGCGCACCGGGCCGGACGAGTTCTACGTGCTGGAGGACAACTGCCGCACGCCATCCGGGGTCTCCTACATGCTGGAGAACCGCGAGGTGATGATGCGCCTCTTCCCCGACCTCTTCGCCCGGCAGGCGATCCAGCCCGTCTCGCACTACCCCGAGGAGCTGCTCGCCACCCTGCAGAGCGTGGCGCCGCCGAACTGCCCGGGCGACCCGGTCGTCGCGCTCCTGACCCCCGGCTTCTACAACAGCGCCTATTATGAGCACTCGTTCCTCGCCGACGAGATGGGCGTCGAGCTGGTCGAGGGGCAGGATCTCGTCGTCCAGAACGGCGTCGTCATGATGCGCACGACCGAGGGCCCGAAGCGGGTCGACGTCATCTACCGGCGGATCGACGACGCCTTCCTCGACCCGCTGGCGTTCAACCCCGAGTCGGCGCTCGGCGTGCCCGGGCTCTTCGACGCCTACTGCCGGGGCAATGTCACGCTCGCCAACGCGGTGGGCTCGGGCATCTGCGACGACAAGGCGATCTACACCTACGTGCCGGACATGGTTCGCTTCTATCTGGGCGAGACGCCGATCCTGAACAACGTGCCGACCTGGCGCTGCGCGGAGGCGGACGATCTGGCCTACGTGCTCGACCACATGGCCGAGCTGGTCATCAAGGCGGTGCACGGCTCGGGCGGCTACGGCATGCTGGTCGGACCGCATGCGAGCAAGGCCGAGATCCAGGAGTTCCGCGCCAAGCTCCAGGCGAAGCCGCACGACTACATCGCGCAGCCGACCCTCGCCCTCTCGACCTGCCCGACCTTCGTCGCCAACGGCGTCGCCCCCCGCCACGTCGACCTTCGACCCTTCGTGCTGCTCGGCGGCGACGCCGTGCGGATCGCCCCGGGCGGGCTCACCCGCGTCGCCCTGAAGGAGGGCTCGCTGGTGGTCAACTCGTCCCAGGGCGGCGGCACCAAGGACACCTGGGTGCTGGCGCCGACGGCGCAGGCCGCGAGCCAGAGCCAGTCGCAGAGCCAGGTCACGAGGCAGACGGTGGGGGAGGGCTGAGGCGATGTTGAGCCGCACCGCCAGCAACCTCTTCTGGCTCGCACGCTCGGTCGAGCGCATGGACTATGTCGCCCGGCTGCTCGACGTGGCCCGGCACATGTCCGTGCTGGCGAGCCCCAACAGCCTCAACGAGTGGCATTCCGCCCTCATCGCTGCCGGCTGCGAGACGCCGTTCTTCGAGCTGCACGAACGCTCCGACGAGGCCGCTGTCCTCCATTTTCTCATCCGCGACCGGCGCAACCCGTCGAGCATCATGAGCTGCCTCGTCCAGGCGCGGAACAACGCCCGGGCGGTGCGCGCCGCCCTGACGCTCGACGTCTGGGAGGCGATCAACGGCGCCTATCTCGAAGCCCGCGAGTTCGACGAGGAGACCTTCTCCTCCGACAATTTCAGCACCTTCGTCGACTGGGCGAAGCGCCAGGCGCTGCTCTTCAACGGCGCCTACACCAACACGCTGCTCAGGACCGAGAACTTCAACTTCCTCCGGCTCGGCACCTTCCTCGAGCGGGCCGACAACACGGCCCGAATCCTCGACGTCAAGTACCACGTCCTCCTGCCGAGCTTCGAGCAGGTCGGCGGCAGCCTCGACTACTACCAGTGGGCGGCGATCCTCAGGTCCGTCTCGGCCCGGCGCAGCTATCACGCGCTCTACAAGGGTCGCGTCGTGCCCTGGCAGGTGGTCGAGATGCTGATCCTCAGGCCCGAGATGCCGCGCTCGCTCCGCGCCTGCTACGAGCAGGTGCTGGAAAACCTCGACACGCTGGCCCAACGCCATGGTGGCCGCGCCGGCGAGGCGCACCGACTCGCCGGCGAGATGCATGCCCGGCTCCGCTACAGCCGCATCGACGACATCTTCCAGCGCGGCCTGCACGAGTTCCTGACCGACACGATCGACCGTACGGTCGTCATCGGCGGGGAAATCCAGAAGTTCTATCTGGGCTGAACTCGACAGTCGGACGCTAGGCTCACGGTTCGATCGGTGGCCATGGAAACATGCCGGGACGGTAAAAATTGCTGCGCAAAAACTCAAGATCTTCTTCGTAGTGGGCAATAGCGACGCGCAATTTCCGGCGATCTCTGGATTTGAAATTTCTGCAGCATGCGGCCATCAGGTTTGCCATTTTGCGCAGACGCTTCTCGGTGCCGGGTGCTCCATAGTCATCATCGTGATATTGGGCGACGATCGGTGGCAATGGCTGGCGGAAGAAATAGGCGAGGAAGAGCTTCCGTTCATTGTCCGGCAGTCCCTTCGTCTTTCCGGTTCGATAGCCGCACAACCACAGGCCGCTGTGCTCGTGCTCAAAAATGCCGGGTGAACCTCCTTTGCTTGGGCCGGGTTCGGTAATGGGCCAAGGCCATGTCAGCTCGCGGGACGATGGGGGTTCGAAGCACGAGGTGACATATTGTGCGAATTCCTCGCGCCCAATCGCATCGTCCGTCCAGAACAATGAAAAAAGCCCCATGTAGCGTCCCTCGAGTTCACGAATGCTCGCCTCGACGAAACGCTCGAGCCATGGGTCTAAATCGACAGCCTTCGAAAGCCCATCGGCATGGGCGAGGTTCAGGGCCGCTTCGATGATCGCAGCGCTGTGGTTCGCCGGGTCAGCTAGCTTCGCAAACAGCTTTCCTACCACGTCGGTCGGCATCGACGACATCGCAACCTCTCGGGTCGTGGCCGCTCCGAAGGGTGGAGCTGACACATTGCCTACCCCACGAGTGCTTGCCGTACCCCGGTTCTTGCTCGGCTGTCGTACTCATTGGTTTCGTCGGTGTTAACCAATTGCCCTGCGCAGGTGCCCTACCGCAGCTTGCCGCGGGCGGCGACCGGGAGCGTGCCGGTGATCTCGCCGCCGCGCACCGTGACCAGCTCGTCCACCATGTTGACGACGACGCAGACGTGGTTGGGGATGATGCTGACGGTCTCGCCGATGCCGGGCTTCGGGTCGCAGGCGGAGAGGTCGAGCATGCCGTGCTCCTCGGCGAAGCCCTTGATCCGGGCCTTTGGGTATTCGCGGATCAGCCCGTGGCCGTCGAGCCCGCCGCCGGTGTCGCTGGTGAGCGTCTTGGAGCCGGAATCGAGGATGCCGCGATCGGGCCCGGCGCGGCTGACGACGGTGGCGTAGACGGCGAGCGCGCAGTCCTCGAGCGTCGCATGTCCGCAGGCCATCATCATCCGGTCGTTGAAGATCGAGGTGCCGGAGCGGTGCTCGGTGGCACCCTCGATGCGGCCGAGATTGCGGAGATTGGGCGTGCCGCCGGTCGAGACGATGCCCGCCTCGAGGCCGTTCTCGCGCAGGCCCGCCTTCACCTCGTCCAGGAACCTTTGGCTTTCGGCCTGCCGGTCCTCGGGGGCGTAGAGCAGCAGGCCGCCGAAGCGCAGCCCGTCATGGCCGGCAATCCGCCGGGCGAGGGCGATCGCCTCGGCCGGCGTCTCGACCCCGGCGCGCTCGCGCCCGGTGTCGCATTCCACCAGCACCTCGAGCTCGCGCCCGGCCAGCCGCGCGGCGTCGACATAGCCGTCGGCGGCGACGGGGTTGTCGCAGCACGGGCGCACCGTGACGCCGGTGCGCAGCAGCCGACCCAGCCGCTGCATCTTCTCCTCGCCGATCAGGTTGTAGCTGATCAGAATGTCGTCGAGCCCGGCTGCCGCCATCACCTCGGCCTCGCCGAGCTTCTGGCAGGTGATGCCCCTGGCGCCGCGGTCGCGCTGCAGGGCGGCTAGAACCGGCGACTTGTGGGTCTTGATGTGCGGCCGGTTCCGCAGACCGGCCACGTCGCAGGCCTGCTGCAGCCGGTCGATATTGCGCTCGACGATGTCGAGATCGATGACCACGGCCGGCGTGCCGTACTGGCGGGCGATGGCGGCGGCGAGCGGGGAAGTCATGTGTGGCACTCTCAGAGTTGCGTGGGACGGGTGGGACTATTGTTCTTGAGCCCAGGGCTCACCGGCGGCGAGCTGCTCGGCGAGAGCCGTGGCAGCCGCTTCGAGCAGGTGCTCACCCTTCAGGGCCGTGGCGCGGCGGGCATCGCCGATGACCCCGGTGGTCGAGAGCTCGGCGAACGAGCGCCAGCGATGCAAGGGTGACGCCAGGGCCGAGCCCCGCTCCGGCATCGGCCCCGTGGCCTCGGCAAGGCGGGCGGTGTCGACGGACTCCGGACGCAGCGCCAGCATCATCGAGGTCTCGGCCTCGCCGGCATGGAGCACGCCCGGCTGGTCCTCGAGATGTGGTGCCATCGCCGCCTCGGCGAGCAGGAAATAGGTGGTGACGGCGAGCTCGAGCCCGCTGCCCAGGCTGAGCTCGGCGCTCATGGCATTGAGGGCGGTCATGTTGCCGCCATGTCCGTTGACGATCACCACCCGGCCGAAGCCGGCGCGGCGGATCGAGACGAGCAGGTCGGCAAGCAGCGCCTGGTAGGTCGAGAGCCGAAGCGTGAAGCTGCCGCCGAAGCTCATGTGGTGCTCGGCGAGCCCGACCCAGAGCGTCGGTGCCACGACACCATCGATGCGCAGCGCCACCCGGCGGCAGACCTCGGCCACCAGCAGCGCGTCGGTGCCGGTCGCCATGTGGGGGCCGTGCTGCTCGGTGGAAGCGACCGGCAGGAGCACGATGGCGCCGGCCCCGGCGCGTTCGTTCAGCGCTGCTGCCGTCAGGTGCCGCCACTCGACTTCCATGCCCGTTCCTTCCGTTCGCGACTTGCGCCGGCGACCGAGCCGCGCGAGTTTGGACCCAACGTAGCGCCGGAACCATGCTCATGCGACTCTTCACAGCCTCCCTCGCCACCGAATCGAACTCCTTCTCGCCCATTCCCACCGACCGGCGGAGCTTCGAGGAGTGCGTCTATTTCCGGCCGGGCGAGCACCCCGACCGGCCGACCCATTCCACCGCCTCCTTGTGGGTGGCGCGCAACCGCGCGGCGCAAGAGGGTTTCGAGCTGATCGAGGGCTCCTGCTTCTGGGCCGAGCCGTCGGCCCCGGTGGTCCAGGCGGATTACGAATCGATGCGCGACGAGATCCTGGCCCAGCTCGAGGCGGCCTTGCCGGTCGACGGCGTGCTGCTCGGCCTGCACGGGGCGATGCTGGCGCAGGGTTGCGACGACTGCGAGGGCGAGCTGATCGAGCGGGTCCGCGAGCTCGTGGGGCCGGCGGCGGTTATCGGCGTGGCGTTCGACCCGCACTGCCACCTGACCGAGAAGCGGGTCAGGAACGCCAACGTCATCATCCTCTTCAAGGAGTACCCGCACACCGATTTCGTCGAGCGGGCGGAGGAGCTGGTGAGCCTCGTGACCCGCACCATCCGGGGCGAGATCCACCCCGTCATGTCGCTCTACGACTGCCGGATGGATGATCTCTTCCCGACGACCCGCGAGCCGGCCCGCTCGTTCGTGGCCAAGATGAAGGTGCACGAGGCGCGGCCCGAGATGCTCTCGGTTTCGCTGGCACATGGCTTCACGCAGGGCGACGTGGCCGACCAGGGGGTGCGGGTGCTGGTCGTCACCGACGACGCCAAGGCCAAGGGCGATGCGCTGGCGCTCGAGCTCGGCGACGAGGTGCGGGCCCGGCGTGGCACCTGGCGACCCCCGCATTGCTCGATCGACGAGGCGATCGACCTCGCCTATGCGGCGGAAGCGGGGCCGGTCGTCGTGGCCGATCCCTCCGACAATGCCGGCGGCGGGGCGGCGTCCGACAACACCAACGTCCTCCGCAGGCTGCTGGAGCGCGGCTGCGGCGATGCGGCAATCGGCCCGTTCTGGGATCCGTTCGCCGTCGCCATCTGCCACACGAAGGAGATCGGCTCGACCTTCCCGCTACGCTTCGGCGGCAAGGCATCTGCCGCCTCCGGGGCACCGGTCGACGCCGAGGTGACGCTCATCGGCCTGAAAAGGGACGGCTGGCAGTCCTTCGGCACGGCAAAGGTCTCGTTCGGCGATGCCGCCGGCATCCGCATCGCGACGGCCGGCGGCAGCGTCGACGTGACGCTGATCAGCAACCGGACCCAGGCGCTCGGCACCGAGATCTTCAGCGATGTGGGGATCGATCTCGCGAGCAAGCGCTATATCGGCGTGAAGTCGACGCACCACTTCCATGCGGCCTACGCGCCGATCGCCAGCGAGGTCATCTACTGCGATGGCCTCGGGCCATCGCCGCTCGATTCCCGACTTTATCCCTATCGCAAGATCAGCCGCCCGCACTGGCCGCACGACGAGCTGCCGCCGGGGCGGTTTCTGGTCTGAAGCGGCGAATCGGGATTTTGGGCTTTCGCCGGAGCGAAAATTCGGAAATCATGAATGCAACAGGCCGTGATGCGGCAGCGTACGGCCAGCCACAAGCACCAGGAAGGGAACGGCACCGATGCGAACCACACGCAGGACTTTCGTTCACGGCAGCATGGCGACGGCGGCTGCGTCCACGGCATTGACGGGGCTGCCGTGGCAGCGGGCCATGGCGCAGGAGTCCGGCGGCACCATCAAGGCGGTCATGCAGGGTGACCTTCGCGCCTTCGACCCGATCTGGACCACGGCCAACATCACCGCCTACCACGGGGCCATGATCTACGACACGCTCTTCGCGCTGGACGAGGACATGAAGCCCCAGCCGCAGATGGTCGACACGTGGACGGTCTCGGACGACCAGCTCACCTACGAGTTCGTGTTGCGCGACGGGCTGGCGTTCTCCGACGGCACGCCGGTCACGTCGGCCGACGTGGTCGCCTCGATCCGCCGCTGGGCGGTGCGTGATGGTGCCGGCCAGCACATGATGCTGCGCGTCAAGGACATCGTCGCCAGGGACGACAAGACCTTCGCCATCGAGCTGAACGAGCCCTATGGCCTCGTCATCGACATCATGGCCAAGACCTCGACGCCGCTGCTCTACATCATGCGCGAGCAGGAGGCGATGACCGACCCGATGGAGCAGGTGACCGAGTACATCGGCTCCGGGCCCTTCATCTTCAATCGCGAGGAGACCCGACAGGGTGCGCAGTACGTCTACGACAAGAACCCGAACTACGTGCCGCGTTCCGAGCCGGCTTCCGGCATGGCCGGCGGCAAGGTCGTCAAGGTGGATCGCGTGATCTTCGAGAACATCGACGACTCGCAGACCGCCATGGCAGCGCTGCAGGCCGGCGAGATCGATTTCATGGAGCTCCCGCCGATCGATCTCTTGAGCGTCCTCGAGGCCGATCCGAACATTGTCATCGACGTGCTGAACAACACCGGCAATTACGGCCTGATGCGGCTCAATTTCCTCTACCCGCCGTTCGACAACGTCAAGGCGCGCCAGGCGATGCTCTACCTGATCGACCAGGAAGAGTTCATGCAGGCGACCTTCGGCGACCCGCGCTACTACAGGAAGTGCCCTTCCAATTTCGCCTGCGGCACGCCGATGGAGAACGACGCCAACACGGAGTGGTTTGCGGCAGCACCCGACCCCGAGCGGGCGAAGCAGCTCTTCGAGGAGGCCGGCTACGATGGCCGGCCGGTCATCGTGCTGCACGCGACCAACATCGACTTCATGAACAACGCGGCGCAGATCGTCGCCCAGCGGCTGCGCGACATCGGCGTGAATGCCGAGCTCGCCACCTCCGACTGGGGCGGCGTGGTGACCCGGCGCGCGGTGCAGGATCCGCCGGAGGATGGCGGCTGGAACATCTTCATCACCTGGGCCGGCGCCGCTTCGGCCAACAACCCGATCGCACTCGCCGCCCATGCCGCCAACGGCACCAAGGGCTGGTTCGGCTGGCCCACGGACGAGAAGCACGAAGAGCTGCGCGACGAGTGGGCGGCCGCCCAGGGGCTCGAGGCGCAGCAGGAGATCGCCCGGCAGATCCAGGAGAACGCCTGGAACTTCGTGCCGCATGTCTGGCTCGGCCAGTGGGTGTCGCCGGTGGCCTATCGCTCGAACCTCGAGGGCATCCTGAAGATCCCGGAGATCATTCCGTTCTGGAACATCGAGCGGAAGGCATCCTGATCGCCATCCAGCGACCCGGCTCGAAGGAGGGGTGCCGCTCGCGGCGCCGCTCCGGCTGAGCGATGCTCGGCTATATCATCCGCCGGCTCGGCTCGACGGTGCTCGTCATGGGCATCGTCGGTGTCTTCGTCTTTCTGCTCCTGCATCTCTCGCCCGGTGACCCGGCGGCGATCGTCGCCGGCGACAACGCGACCCCGGAGCAGATCGCCCAGATGCGCGAGCGGCTGGGGCTCGACGACCCCCTGCCGGTGCAGTTCATCCGCTGGTCCGGCGGGGTGCTGCAGGGCGACCTCGGCATCTCGATCTTCTCCAACGAGCCGGTCGCCAAGCTGATCGGCGAACGGCTCGAGCCGACCATCTCGCTGTCGCTCACCACCATCGTGTTCGCCGTGGTGATCGCCGTCTCGTTCGGCGTGCTCGCGGCGTGGCGGGCCGGCACGCTGATCGACCGGGCACTCATGGGCTTCTCCGTGCTCGGCTTCTCGGTGCCGGTCTTCGTCGTCGGCTATCTGCTCATCTATCTCTTCTCGATCAATCTCCGCTGGCTGCCGGTGCAGGGCTACGCGCCCATCGCCGACGGCATCGGCCCCTGGATCCAGCGATTGATCCTGCCGACCATCGCCCTCGGGCTCGCCTATGTGGCGCTGATCGCCCGGATCACCAGGACCTCCATGCTCGAGGTGCTGTCGGAGGACTATATCCGGACCGCCCGGGCCAAGGGGGTCGCCACCCGGCCGATGCTGCTCAAGCACGCGCTCAAGAACGCCGGCGTGCCGATCGTCACGGTCATCGGCATCGGTGTGGCGCTGCTGATCGGCGGGGTGGTGATCACCGAGACCGTCTTCAACATCCCGGGCGTTGGCCGGCTGGTGGTCGATGCCATCGCCAAGCGCGACTACCCGATCATTCAAGGCGTCATCCTGCTCTTCTCGGGCGTCTATGTGCTGGTCAACCTGCTGGTCGACCTCTCCTACAGCTTTCTCGATCCGAGGATCCGCTATTGAGCGCCCCCGTTGCTCCGGCGGCCGCTTCCGTCACCGCACCGCCACCGCGCGCCCGGCCATCCTTCGCACGGTTCCTGCGACGCAACCCGACCATGGCGCTGGGCGGCCTCATTCTCATCCTGCTCTTGGTCACAGCCGTGGCAGCGCCCTACTTCGCCGGCGATCCGATCTCCATGACCCCGGCGCAGCGGCTGAAGCCGCCCTCGGCGGAATTCTGGTTCGGCACCGACCATCTCGGTCGCGACGTCTTCGCGCGCACCGTCTACGGGGCCCGGATCTCGCTCCTGGTGGGGCTCTCGGTCGCCATCTTCTCGATCGTCGTCGGCCTCGCGATCGGCCTGCTCGCCGGCTACTTCCGCAAGGTGGACGCGGTCGTGATGCGGCTGATGGACGGGCTCATGGCGATCCCGGCGATCCTGCTGGCGATTGCGCTGGTGGCCCTGACCAAGGCCAGCGTCTTCATCGTCATCGTCGCCATCACCATTCCGGAAGTGCCGCGCGTTGTCCGGCTGGTGCGGGCCGTGGTGCTCAGCGTCCGCGAGGCGCCCTATGTCGAGGCAGCCGTCGCCAGCGGTACCCGCACGCTGCGGATCATCCGCCGCCACATCCTGCCGAACACCATCGCCCCGTTGATCGTGCAGTCGACCTATATCTGCGCCTCGGCCATCCTCGTGGAGGCGGCACTATCCTTCCTCGGCGCCGGCACGCCGCCTGACGTGCCGACCTGGGGCAACATGATCGCCCAGAGCCGGCTCTATCTCAGCGTGGCACCCTGGACCATCTTCTGCCCAGGCATCGCCCTCGCCACCGTCGTGCTGGCCGTCAACCTGCTCGGCGACGGGCTGCGCGACCGGCTCGACCCGCGCCTCGCCCGGCGGATGTGAGTTGGCCGCCGTGACCCAACCGCTGCTCAGCGTCCGGGACCTCGAGACGCATTTCTTCACCGCCGACGGCGTCACCCGGGCGGTCGGCGGCGTGTCGTTCGACGTCATGGCCGGCGAGACAGTCGGCATCGTCGGCGAATCGGGCTGCGGCAAGAGCGTGACCGCCCTCTCGATCATGCGCCTCCTGCCCGACCGGCTGGCCCGCACCGTCGCCGGCAGTGTTCGCTTCGAGGGCACCGATCTCCTGGCGCTCGACGAGGCCCGGATGCGCGACATTCGCGGCAACCGGGTCGCCATGATCTTCCAGGAGCCGATGACCAGCCTCAACCCGGTGCTGACCATCGGCGACCAGATCGCCGAGGCGGTGCGGATTCACCAGGGTGCCGGCACCGAGGAGGCCAACGCGCGCGCCGTCGAGATGCTCGATCGGTGCGCATTCCCTGATGCCGAGCGGCGGCTCGGCGACTACCCGCACCAGTTCTCGGGCGGGATGCGCCAGCGGGTGATGATCGCCATGGCGCTCGCCTGCAACCCGAAGCTGCTCATCGCCGACGAGCCGACCACCGCCCTCGACGTCACCATCCAGGCGCAGATCCTCAACCTGATGATCGAGCTCAAGGCGCGCACATGGCGCTGCGGTGATCCTGATCACCCACGATCTCGGCGTGTGGGCGAGACCTGCCAGCGGGTGATCGTCATGTATGCCGGGCGGAAGATCGAGGAGTCCGGGGTGATCGAGCTCTTCGACCGGCCGGCGCATCCCTACACGCGCGGGCTCATGACCTCGATCCCGAGCTTCGGCGGCCGCGGCCGCCAGCGCCGGCTGACCGAGATCCCGGGCATCGTGCCCTCGTTGCGCGAGCCGATCACCGGCTGCGCCTTCGCCCCGCGCTGCCCCGCGCGGTCGAGCGCTGCCTGAGCGAGGCGCCGGAGCTCCGCCCGGTGGGCGAGGGCCATCATCGCCGCCTGCCACGAGGCCGAGCGGGTGCTGGCGACGGAGCTCGTGGCATGACCGCGACACCTCCCGCTCTCGAAGTTTCTGGCCTGAAGAAGCACTTTCCGGTGCAGAAGGGCCTGCTCAAGCGGACCGTGGCCCAGGTCAAGGCCGTGGACGGCGTGAGCTTCGCCATCCAGCCGGGCGAGACGCTCTGCCTCGTCGGCGAATCGGGTTGCGGCAAGTCGACGGTCGCCAAGGTGGCGCTCCGGCTGATCGAGCCCACGGCCGGCTCCATCAAGCTCGACGGCGTCGAGGTGAGCCAGCTCGACGCCGAGGCCATGCGGCCCTTCCGCAAGCGCATCCAGATCGTCTTCCAGGACCCCTACGCCTCGCTCAACCCGCGCATGACCGCCGGGCGGATCGTCAGCGAGCCGCTCGAGAACTACAGCGACATTTCGCGTGCCGAGCGCGAGGAGCGCATGGCGCTGCTGTTCGAGAAGGTGGGGCTCCGGCGCGATTCGATGAACCGCTACCCCTTCGAGTTCTCCGGCGGGCAGCGCCAAAGGCTCGGCATCGCCCGGGCCCTGGCGCTCGAGCCCAAGGTGATCGTCGCCGACGAACCCGTTTCCGCACTCGACGTCTCGGTACAGGCGCAGGTCCTGAACCTGCTCATGGATCTGCAGGAGGAGTTCGGCCTCTCCTATCTCTTCGTCAGCCACGACCTCGGCGTGGTCGAGCATATCGGCCACCGCATAGCGGTCATGTATCTCGGCAAGATCGTCGAGCTGGCGACGCGGGAGGCGCTCTTCGCCAATCCGCTGCACCCCTATTCCCGCGCCCTGATCTCCGCCGCACCCATGCCGAACCCGCGCGCCAAACGCGAGCGCATCGTGCTCGAAGGCGACGTCCCGTCACCGATGAACCCGCCCAGCGGCTGCGCCTTCCACACCCGCTGCCCCTTCGCGATTCCCCGCTGCCGCAGCGAGACGCCGGCCCTCGAGCCCAAGCCCGACGGCCGGCTGGTGGCCTGCCACCTGGTGGAGTAGGCAGCGGCCCGCCTACTCGTGGATCTTGATCACCGCCTCGATCTCGACGGTCATGCCGTTGGGCAGCGAGCCCATGCCGATGGCGGAGCGGGCGTGGCGGCCGCGCTCGCCGAGCACGTCGACGAGCAGGTTGGAGCAGCCATTGATGACGGTGGGCTGGTCCTTGAAGTCCGGCACGGCGTTGACCATGCCGAAGAGCTTGAGGAACTCCACCTTGTCGAGGCTGCCGGCGGCGAGCTTGGCGACGGCGAGGAGGTAGAGGCCGGTGAGCCTGGCGTGCTCGGCGGCCTCCTCGACGGTGACGTCCTTGCCGACCTTGCCCTGGGCGTAGGTCCCGTCCGGCAGCTTCGGGCCCTGGCCCGAGAGGTAGACGGTCGAGCCGTCGCGCTTGAACGGCACGTAGGTGTAGATCGGGGTGGGGGCGGTCGGCAGGGTCAGGCCGAGCTCGGCGAGACGCTGGTCGGCGGTCTTCTCGGTCATTCGGCGGCCCTCGTGCTGCTGTGGCTGGCGCTGGCGCGGAAGGCGTCGGGCTCGGCCGGATGGAAGACCCGGCCACCGACGACGGCACCCCGGGCGAGGATGCGCCGGTCGCCGGTCATGATCTCGCCGGTCACGTCCTCGTAACGGAACGAGCCGTCCTTGAGCTCGAGCAGGGTCGCGTCGCCGACGCTGCCCGGCGCCAGGCTGCCGAGCTCGGGGCGCTGCAGGGCCTTGGCCGCATTCACCGTCGAGGCGGCGATCACCTCGCCGAGCGGCATGCCGAGGCAGAGGAACTTCGACATCGTCGTCACCTGGTCGTAGGCCGGGCCGTCGATGCAGAGGGTATGGACGTCGGACGAGATGACGTCGGGCCGGAAGCCACCCTCCAGCATGGCGCGCGCGGTCTTGTAGGCGAAGGAGCCCTTGCCGTGGCCGATATCGAAGATGACACCCTTCTCGCGGGCCCGCCAGACGAGATCCTTGACCTGGCCCTTGCCGTCGACCGGGCTGTTGGGGAAGGGGCGAAACGCATGGGTCAGCACGTCGCCCGGCCGCAGCCGCTCGATCACCTCCTCATAGGTCGGCGGCGGGTGGTCGATATGCGCCATGAGCGGCATGCCCACCGCATCCGCCACCTGCAGCGCCATGTCGAGCGGCGCCACGCCGGACGTGCCGGAAGCGTGGCGGCCGACCCGGACCTTGATGCCGACGATGACATCGCGGTTGGCGTCCGCCACGGCGGCCGCCTCGGCCGGCGCCATCATCCGCATCTCCTCGCTCTCGCCGACCATCACGGTGTTCGAGAAGGCGTAGATGCCGGCGAAGGAGATGTGCAGATATGCCAGGATGCGCGTCTGGCTCGGCTCGATCACATGCTTGCGGAATCCGGGGAAATTGCCGGGGCCGGCGCTACCCGTGTCGACGGCGGTGGTGACCCCGCTCCTGCGGCAGAAGTCCTCGGCGTCGACGCCGAGCGAGGTGCCGCCCCAGTAGACGTGGGTGTGGAGGTCGATCAGGCCGGGGGTGACGATCAGGCCATCGACATGGCGGACATCCCGGCCGTCGAGACCGTCGCCGATGGCGGCGACCTTGCCGCCCTCGAAGGCGACGTCGGTGATCCGGTCGATGCCCTGGGCCGGATCGATCACGTGCCCGCCCTTGAGCACGAGGTCAAAAGTCATGGCGTATTCCCCCTCCACAACGTCCAGAGGGCCTTATTGCCGCCAAGCCGGCCCAGGGTCCAGTGCCGAACGAGCGAAGTCCGCCTCAATCGCCGCCGTAGCCGAAGCCTGCCGGCGGCTCGGCGGCGGTCTCGATCCAGACACTCTTGGTCTGCGTGTAGGCGAGGAGCGCTTCCTCGCCGCTGGAGCGGCCATGGCCGCTGGCGCCGAAGCCGCCGAAGGGCGACATCACGCTGATCGTCTTGTAGCCGTTGACCCAGAACGTGCCGGCGCGGACGGCGGCAGCGACGCGATGCGCCCGGCCGACATCCTGCGTCCAGACGGCACCGGCGAGGCCGAAACGGGTGCCGTTGGCGATGGCGATGGCCTCTTCCTCGTCGTCGAAGGGCAGCACCGTGAGCACGGGCCCGAAGACCTCGTCCCGGGCGATGGCCATGTCCGGCCGCACCTCGTCGATCAGGGTCGGCGCGAAGTAGCAGCCCCGCTCGGCGAGATGCGCCGGCCGGCCGCCACCGGCGCGCACCCGAGCACCTGCCTGCCGCGCTGCCTCGACCATGCCGTCGACGGTCCGCCACTGCCGCTCACAGAGGATCGGCCCGATCGCCGTCGCCTCGTCCTCTGGCGCACCGACGACGAGGCGGCCGGCGGCCGTGGCGAGCCGGTCCAGAAGCTGCTCCTGGACGCGCCGATCGACGACCAGCCGCGAGCCCGCGACGCAGCTCTGGCCGGCCCCGCTCCAGATCGCCGCCTGGGCACCGAGTGCGGCACGGTCGAGATCGGCGTCGGCGAAGACGATGTTGGCCGACTTGCCACCGAGCTCGAGGATCGTCGGCACGGTGTTGCGGGCCGCGGCCGCGGCGATCAGCGCACCGGTCCGCGGCGAGCCGACGAAGACCACGAGCCGGGTCTCTGCATGGGTGACCGCGGCCTCGCCGGTGGTCTGGCCGAGCCCCGCCAGGACATTCACCAGCCCCTTCGGCAGCCCCGCTTCCTCGGCGAGCCGGGCCAGCGCCAGCGTGCTCGCCGGGGTCAGCTCCGATGGCTTGATGACGACCGCGTTGCCGGCGGCGATGGCCGGGGCGATCTGCCAGCCGGCGGTGAAGATCGGCGCGTTCCAGGGGGTGATCTGGACAACCACGCCCAAGGGCTCGCGGCGGGTGTAGTTGAGGTGGCTGGTGGGCACGGGGATGACCTGGCCGTGCAGCTTGTCGCACCAGCCGGCGTAATACTCGAACATCTCCGCGACCTTGAGCACCTCGGCCCTGGTGTCGCGGATCGGCTTGCCGGTGGTCAATGTCTCGAGCTGGGCGAGGTCGTCCAGGCGCTCGCGGACCTTCTGGCCCACCTGCCACACGAGCCGGCCCCGGGCCGAGGCGGTGAGCGCCTGCCATGTCGTCAGGGCGCCGGAGGCGGCCTGCATCGCCTGGTCGACCACCGCCTCGCCGGCATCCGGATAGATCGTCCAGGTCTCGCCGTCGCAGGGATCGACCAGCTCGACCGTCTCGCCGCGCCCTGCCACCAGCCCGCCGCCGACATGGCTGCCGAGCCCGGCATCGAGGGCGAACGACTTCAACGAAGCCAGGCGTCTGGTGCTGCGCTCAGTCATGGTCGTTGGCCGGGGCGAACTGGGTCATGCGATTGAAGTCCGCATCGTCGGGCAGGGTCGCGGCGCTCGCCTGCCAGAGCTCGCAGACCGCGCGGGCCAGGGGCAGGCTCAGCCCGGCTGCCGGAGCGAGCGCCGCGGCGAGCCGCACGTCCTTCCTCATCAAGCCCATGGTGAACCCGCTGTCGAAGCTGCCGGAGAGGATCCAGCGCGGCAGGTTGACCTCGGAAACGGCGCTGCGGCCCGAGGCGGCGTTGACCGCCTCGAACAGCCGGGCCGGATCGACCGCCAACGCCTCGGCGAGACGCAGCGCCTCGCCGACCCCGACCAGATGGGTGGCGCAGAAGAGGTTGTTGACCAGCTTGGCGAGGTTGCCCGCACCGCTGTCGCCGACATGCACGACGGCCTTGCCGAGGGCATCGAGGAGGGGGCGGGCACGCGCCACGTGCGCGGCACTGCCGCCGACCATGAAGGTGAGGGCGCCCGTGGCGGCCCCGGCCGGCCCGCCGCTCACCGGGGCGTCGATGAGGCCGTGGCCATGGTCGGCGAGCAGCGGCGCCAGCCGGCGGGTGGTGGGCGGGGCGACGGTCGAGGTGTCGACGAGGAGGCGGCCCGGCGCCTGCGCCAGCAGGCCCTCGGGTCCCTCGACGATCGCTTCGACATCCGCGTCGCGCGGCAGGGAACTGAGGACCAGCCCACTACCTTTGAGCAGCGCGCCGAGCCTCTCCTCGACCGCGATGCCGGCAGCCCGGGCGCGCTCGCGGGCCGGTGCCATGACGTCGTGGCCGGTGACGTCATACCCAGTCCTGGCGAGGGTCTCGGCCATGGCGAGCCCCATGCGGCCGAGGCCCACGACGCCAATGCGCTCGTTCATCCTGTGTCCGACACCGACGGTTTCCGATGGCGGTGATCTAACCCCATCGGCGGACCGCCGGCAATGACGGGGTCGGACGACCCTCGGGCTTGCCTTGCGCAAGCCCTCGATCCGTGCGGAGAGGGTCAGGGAGAGAAACGGGCGGGGTTGCCCCCGCCCGCCCGAAAGGTCGGCCACGCGCGTTGTGTTTGGAATATGTTTGCCGCGCGCTGCAGCGGCTCGAGGTCCCAAGAGCCCTCGATCCGTAACTCCGCTGCCGGGCCTCCCAATTGCCCGGTCTTTGTGTGGAACGCAAAATCGACGAGCGGGCAGCGCGCGGCACGCTCACCCTCGACGATGGCTAACCGGATCTTCGACAATAGTCTTCTGTCCACTCGCCATACCGCTTGACGGGGTCGACCTCGCCCAGAAGAATATTGGCCAAGTGGAGCGCGGCAGGCGGAAAATGGACGAGGGACAGGGCGCGTTGACCCAGCTCGAGGCTCATCTGGCCCAGAACCGGCTGCCGGAAATCGCGAGGTTGCCATCCGGGCGGGCGCTCCGCGAGACCCTCCGCGTGACGCGCGGCGAGCGGCGCAAGTCGCTCGCCGTTCTCGAGGCCGAAGGCGCAGTCTGGCGGCGTGTCGGCAAGGGTACCCTTCTCGGTGCCCGGCCGGTGCAGGGGCTCTCGACCGTCGGCGGCAGCGCCGATCTGACCAACCCGCGCGAGGTGATGCGCGCCCGTCTCCTGCTCGAGCCGGTTCTCGCCGGTGAAGCAGCGCTCAACGCGACAGGCTCCGATCTCGACGAAATGGAGCTCTGCGTCGTCGCCGCCCGGCGGGTCGAAACCTGGCGTCACTACGAGAACTGGGACAACCGGCTGCATCGGGCGGTCGCCGAGGCGGCCGGCAATGCCGCGCTCCTTGCCCTCCTCGATCTCCTGAACGCGGTCCGTCGCGCCGTCGTCTGGGGCCGGCAGGGCTCGAAGCCCGAGCGGCCGTCGGAAGACCATCACAGCCTCGCCGATCACGAGGCCGTTGTGGCGGCAATTCGCGAGCGGGACGTCGTCGGCGCAGCTGAGGCCATGCGGGCGCATCTCGGCAAGGTCGAGCGCAATCTCATCGCCGTTGGTTCAGCGGCCTGACGAAATGGCGGCCGGGGCAACATTCGACGTTCGACGCGATCTCTCCGGTATTGTCGCCAGCCTGCACACGCCCTTCACCGCCGATGACCGGCTCGACGAGCTTCGCCTCGCCCGACTCGTCGATCACGTCGCCCGGGCCGGCTGCACGGGCGTGCTGGCGAGTGCCGTCGCGGGCGAGGTCGGATCGCTCCGGCCGGACGAGCGGCAGAGGCTGCTCGAGGTGGTGGGCGACGCCTGCCGCGGCCGGCTCCGGGTGGTGGCCGGGGTCAGCGCCGCCGAGCCCGGGACAAGCCTGGCGCTCGCCCGCTCGGCGGCCGCGCTCGGTGCCGACATGGTGCTCTGGCAGCCGCCGGCAGGGCTTGCCGGGCCAGCCCTGCAGGACGCGCTCGCACGGCTCGGCGAGGTGGCGCCGGTGATGCTGCAGGACCTCGACTGGCACGGCGGAGGGCTGGCGCTCGGAACGATCGTCGACCTAGCCGAAGCGGTGCCCGGCTTTGAGGCGCTCAAGATCGAGACGGCACCGGCCGGCCCAAAATATACCGCCGTGCGCGACGCCCTCGGCGACCGGTTGCATCTCTCCGGCGGCTGGGCCGCCATGCAGATGCTCGACGGGCTGGCGCGGGGCCTCGACGCCTTCATCCCCTCGGGCGTGCTGACCGCCTACTGCCGGATCTGGCGCCTCTGGGCCGCAGGCGAGCTGGCCGAGGCGCAGGCCCTCTTCGAGCGCTGCCTGCCGATCCTCGCCTTCTCCAACCAGGACATCGGCGTCAGCATCGCCTTCTGGAAGCGCGTGCGGCTGGCCGCCGGGATCTTCGCGACCGACCGCTGCCGGCCGCCGGTCCAGCCGCTGGATGCTGTGCAGGCGGCCATTGCCGACCAGCTCGTCCAGCGCATCCCGGCCCTCGACGCGGCAGGGGACGGCGGGGACTGAGCCGCCTTCAGCCGCCGTTCTGCTGCTTGCCCAGCGTGGCGATGAAGTCCCAGGCCACCAGCAGCAGGGTGATCAGCACGACGAGCACGAGATCCCAATGCGGCACATTCCAGATCAGGATGCCGAGAAAGCCGAACAAGGTGAAAAAGGCGGCAAGCGCCATGAGGCGATCCGTCATCGGCTGACTCCTTCATAAGCGGCGCCCAGCGCCTGCGTCGCCAGCCATCGCGCGGTGCGCAGGAGCCGGGCATCGTCGCCGCGCCGACCGACCAGCTGCGCGCCCATCGGCAACCCGTTCTCGGCCTCGAGCAGCGGCAGCGTGATCGCCGGCGTGCCGCAAAGGGTCCAGATGCCGTTGAAGATGGAGCTGCCGGTGCTCCCCAGCCCCGAGGGCGCCGGGCCGGGTGTCGCCGGCGTCAGGATGGCATCGCAGCGATCGAAGACCGGCCCGAGCGCCGCGTTGAGGATGTGCGGCCAATCGAGGGCGGCGAGGTAGTCGCGCGCCAGCACCGCCTTGCCCGCGTCGATCGCCGCCAGCGTCTCCTCGCCGAGCACGTCACGGCCCCGCCGCTCGTAAGCAAAGCAGCATTTCGCCATCTCGGCGAAGTTGATCCGCTCGCGGATCAGGGGTGCCTCGTCGAAGACGGAGGGCAGGGTGGCCTCGAAGCACTGCTCGCCGAGGGCCGTGGTCAGCTCGCGCATCGCCGCATGGGTTTGCGGATCGGCGTCCGCCCACCCGGGGGGGCGGACGAAGGCCAGCATCGGCGTCACCGGTGGCGATGCCAGCGCTGTCGACAGCAGCCTCGGCGGCGGGGCAGGGAGCGTGGCGCTATCGGCTGGATCGTGGCCGAACAGCAGCTCGGCGAGGAGGGCCGCGTCCTCGACCGAGCGGGCGAAGACGCCGACCGTATCCAGACTCGGCGACTGGCTGAGGATTCCGGTCCGCGGGATGGCGCCGAAGCTGGGCTTGAAGCCGGTGATCCCGCAATAGGCGGCGGGCCTGATCACCGAGCCGCCCGTCTGGGTCCCGATCGCCAGCGGCACCATGCCGGCCGCCACCGCCGCGGCCGAGCCCGAGGACGAGCCGCCCGGCGTGTGGGCCGGGTTCGTCGGATTGCGCGTCGGGCCGGGATGCAGATAGGCGAGCTCGGTGGACACCGTCTTGCCCATCAGCACGGCCCCGGCCGCCTTGAGGCGTGCCACCACGAAAGCGTCGAGCACGGGCACCCGGCCCCGGTCGACGGGACAGCCATTCTCGGTCGGGATCCGCGCCGTGTCGATGATGTCCTTGACCCCGACCGGCAGGCCATGCAGCGGCCCGATCGGCCGGCCGGTGGCACGATGGGCATCGAGCGCCCGCGCCTGCGCCAGAACGTGCTCGCCGTCGAGCCAGGCCCAGGCCCGAAGCTCGGGCTCGAGCACGGCGATCCGGTTCAGCGCCGCCTGTGCCAGGTCGACGGCCTTGAACTCGCCGCGCGCCAGGCGGTCGCGCAGCTCGATGGCACCGAGGTCGAGCATCGCGTCATCGACGCCACGGCTCCTGGCGGTCCCCCTAGCGACCATAGAACACCTCGGGAAGATGGAAGACCAGCTTCGGGAAGACATAGACAAGGGCCATGCTGACGAAGACCAAGAACAGGAACGGCATCACGCCCGCGAAGATCTGGGTGAGCCGCACATGCGGCGGCGCTATGCCCTTGAGGTAGTAGGCCGACATCGCCATGGGTGGCGTCAGGAAGCTGGTCTGGAGATTGAGCGCCACGAGGATGCCGAAGAAGAGCGGGTCGATGTCGAAATGCGGGAGCAGCGGCAGAAAGATCGGCACGAAGATGATGATGATCTCGGACCACTCCAGCGGCCAGCCGAGCAGGAAGATGATGAGCTGCGCCAGGAGCAGGAACCGCGGTGTAGATCGAGCCCTGACGAAGGTCAGATAGCGCCGCCCAGATAGGAAGACCGGGAGAACGTAAGGAGCCGACAAACAGCCAGCAGACCATCGCCGGTGCGCACGGTGAGATAGACGCCTCGCGCAGCCGCCCGAAGGTCACGCGCGATAGGCCAGCAGCACGAGGCCGCGAGCGCGCCGGATCGAAGCCGCCTCGGACGGCGTGGCCAGGCCGAACAGAATCGCGCCGAGCACGGCCAGACGAGGAAAGCAAAGGAAGAACGAGGTGAGCAGCATCAGCACAGGCTGCACGATCGGTATGTCGGCACCTCTCCTGGTCGGCTTCGGCGCCAGCTGCGGCTGCAGCATCGAGCGCACGATCACGTAGAGCACGTACAGCCCGGCCAGCAACAGCCCGGGGAACAGGGCGCCGGCATACAGCTTGACGATCGATACGCCGGAGGCCGCGGCATACACGATCAGCATGATCGACGGCGGGATCAGGATGCCGAGTGTGCCACCGGCGCAGATCACGCCGGCCGCGAGACTGGTGTCGTAGCGCGCCTTGAGCATCGCCGGGAAGGCCAACAGCCCCATCAGCGTGACGACGGCGCCGACGATGCCGGTGGCCGTGGCGAACAGGGTGCAGGTGATCAGTGCAGCCACTGCCATGGACCCGGGGATATGGCGTGCGGCGATGTTCAGGGTATGAAACAGGCGGGCCACGATGTTGGCGCGCTCGACGATGTAACCCATGAACAGGAACAGCGGCACGGCCGTGAGGACATCGTTGTCCATGACCGAGTATGTCTGGTTGACGAACAGGTCGAAGATGCGGTTGTTGAACAGGCCCTCGACCCAGGTGGCGACCTGGGTGCCGAGCGCCGTGCCATCGTCGAGACGATCGAACGCCCGCCACATGCGGTCGGGATCGAAATAGGCGTAATAGCCGAACATGATGCCCATCGCCATCAGCGTAAACGCGACCGGGAAGCCCAGGAAGACCAGAAGGATGAAGATACCGAGCATCGTCAGGGCGACTTGTGGGTCGGTCACTTCAAGGCTCCGTCCTGGACAGGGATCGACGTTCTAGGGTGCGTCTTTAAGAGCCACTCTGGGCATGCTGGCGCATCAGCGCCTGGTCGGTTTCCTCCACGTCTTCCGCGGCGGCCCGCCAGCTTCCCTCGCGCAGGCAGAGGATGCAGCGGCAGACCTGGGCGATCCCCTGGATGAACAGGAGGATGCCCGGCGGCGACGATCACCGACGAACTGGTGATCGGGATGCCCGCGGGCTGTTGACGCTGACCTCGGTGTAGCTCAGGAGCGCGCCGCATATTTCCAGCCAGAGCACGAGGGCGGTGACGCCGGGAAGAAGAAGAGATAGAGGACGAGGTCGACGCCCGCCTGCGCGTGCCGGCCAGAGGCGGATGAGTCGCCGCGCACATGGCCGCCACGCGACAGCGTGTA
Organism: Geminicoccaceae bacterium; assembly: GCA_020638495.1. Lineage (GTDB taxonomy): Bacteria > Pseudomonadota > Alphaproteobacteria > Geminicoccales > Geminicoccaceae > SLRI01. The sequence goes on from JACKIN010000004.1 coordinate 203,414, forward strand.
GGCGCCGCCCATCATGAAGAGCGTGCCGACATGATGAAGGAGACGTCGAGCCCCCGCCGTCAGCCGGTTCCTGGTAGGGACGAAGACTCGTAAGTCATGCCGAGCGTCGAGGATGATGAGCCAGCCAGAACGCCTTGCCGAACCAGCGACAGCCGGTCCGCGAACGTGATGAAGCCGACCAAGGCACGCCCTTCCGGGATGACGCCGGCGCCGTTGGCACGGCATCGGCGTCATCGGTGCCGCGGCTTCAGATTGCCAGCTTGCGGGGAAGTAGTGGTTGTAGCGAGCGCGTAGTCAGGCGAGTTCATCAGCTAAGGTCACCGCTCGACCCAGGCGCGCTGGCTCCATCACCGTTGGCGTACTCGTCCTGCTCGAGCCGGTGATGAGCTTGTCCCAGGCCTCGAGCTGGCGGCCAGATCTGCGTTCGAGGTGCGATGCCCTTCACGCCGTAGTCGTTCTGGATGCGTTGCAGGTCTCGAGTAGTTGTCCATGGCGAGCGCCGTGTTCGCGGTCGAGGCCGCTTCCACGCCATATTTGAGGAGGCCTGCAGGTCGGGATCGAGGTCGTCGAAGAGATCCGGTTGAACAGAACTCGAAGCCTCGGATGCTGGTGATACGAGGACAGGTAGTGTTCTGGCGACGTCCGGCGAGCGAAACGCAGATCCGACGACGGTTGTTGAACTCAAGCATCGATGACGCCGCGCTCCATGGCCGCACGATCTCGCCGCGGGCAACGGGCGACCGACATGCCGAGCGCCTGCATGAGATCGGCGGCGAGCCCCACGGTCCGGTACTGAGGCCTGCAGGTCGGCAACGGTGCTGACCTCGTTGGTGAACCAGCCGAAGGCTGCGCCGGCATCGGAAAGCCCAGAAGCCAGACGTTGGCGGAGGATATCCTGGGTGAGCGATAGTCGCCCGCCCTGGTAGAACCAGCTCAGCATCGTGGTGGCCGAGCCGCCGAACACCGGACCGGTGCCGAAGACGACGCGGACTCGACGCCGTACCAGTAGACCGGCACCGTGTGGCGGCGTCGATGATGCCGTCATTGACCGCGTCCATCACCTGGAGGCGCGACGACGGCGCGCCGGCAGATCGATCATCAGCGCACCGGACATCTCCCGCGATTCACGTACTCGCGGGCGAACACAGATGTCGGAGGCTGGCCACGAGTCTGCATCTGAGGACGACGGGGCTCTGCGCCAGGACGGCCGTGCGGCTATTCGCCAGTCGCGGCCGACGGTGGCGAGCGGCCTGACCAGGAACGACCGCGGCGGCGGCACTGTCTTGCTGCTGGTGTGCCATCGGCCGGCACAACAAGCCTGTCAAAACCTCGTTCGAGATCACCGTGTAGGTCTAATTGACGAAGAGATCGAAGACGCGGTTGTTGACGAGGCCCTCCACCCAGGTGGCGACCTGGGTGCCGAGCGCCGTGCCATCGTCGAGACGATCGAACGCCCGCCACATGCGGCCGGCATCGAAATAGGCGTAATAGCCAAAGCCGATGCCGAGCGCCATCAGCGTGAACGCGATCGGAAAGCCCAGGAAGACCAGAAGGATGAAGATACCGAGCATCGTCAGGGCGACGTCGCGACTGTGGCAGGGAGGCCTTGCTTGAGCGGTAGCGCCTATCGGGAATCGTTTCGGCTGGCCTGGCCGCTCGTCCTCTCGAACATCTCGGTGCCGCTGCTCGGCATGGTCGACACGGCCGTGGTCGGCCGGCTGCCCGAGCCCTATGCGCTGGGTGGCGTGGCGCTCGGCGCCAATCTCGCCTCGACCCTCTATTTCACCTTCGGCTTCCTGCGGATGGGCACGACGGCGCTCACCGCCCAGGCCTTTGGCGCCGGCAACGCGCTGGAGCTGCGCGCCTGTCTCTGGCGCGCCTTCCTGCTGGCCGCCGTGATCGGCCTCGCCATCGCCCTGGTGATGCCGCTCCTGGTCGATGCCGGCCGGCTGATCTTCGCCCCGCCCGAACTGATCGATCCGGAATTCACCGCCTATGCCCGCGTCCGCCTGCTCGGCGCACCGCTCGCCCTCGCCAATGCCGTGGTGCTCGGCTGGCTGCTCGGCATGCAGGACGCCCGGGCTCCCCTGGCCCTCTTGATCGCCACCAACCTGCTGAACGGCCTGCTCGATGTCGCGTTCGTCTGGGGCCTCGGCTTCGGTGCCGGCGGCGTGGCCGCCGCCACGGTGATCGCCGAGGCTTTCGGGCTGGCGCTCGGCATCTTCCTGATCCACCTGCATCTGGCGCGCCTGCACGCCGCCCCCCGGCCGTCCCGCTCGGCTGTGCTGGCCCCCGCCGCGTTCCGCAGGCTGTTCCGGCTGAACGGCGATCTCTTCGTGCGAACCGTCGTGCTGCAGCTCGTCTTCATCCTCTTCATGGCGCTGGGCTCCAGGCAGGGGCCGGTGATCCTCGCCATCAACGCCATCCTTCTCAATTTCTTCCTGCTCGCCTCCTATGGCCTGGATGGCTTCGCCTACGCCGCCGAGGCCATGGTCGCCCGGGCGGTGGGGGCGAGGGACCCGGCGGCTCTCCGGGCCGCCGTGCGCGCCGGGCTCGCCAATGCGGCGACGCTCGCCATCGCCACCGGCCTCGCCTTCTGGCTCGCCAGCCCCTGGATCGTGAAGATCCTCACCGACATCCCGGCCGTCCGCGACGGCGCCATCGGTTACCGCCCGTTCGTGGCACTCCTGCCGCTCGTGGCGGTCTGGGCCTTTCTCCTCGACGGCATCTTCATCGGCGCCACGCGCACGCGCCTTCTGCGCAACGCCATGATTCTGGCGGTGCTGATCTTCGCCGGGGCAGCGCTGGCCCTGGTCCCCGTCTTCGGCAATCCCGGCCTCTGGACCGCCATGCTGGTCTTCATGGCCGCGCGCGGCGGTCTGCTCGCCCTGATCTACCGGCGGGCCGGCTCGGGCGCCGACTTCGCTTCTGGTGAGGCGGCGGGCTGAGCGCCGAAGGGTGCGGCGAGGAGGCGGAGCAGCGGCCGGTCCCGCATCCGCTCGACACCGATCTTCATCCCGGCAAATCGCGCCGTCGCGCTCCTTGATCGGAACAATCTGTCCCAGAAGCTGAAGATCGTCCCGTAATTGCTGTCGGTGTCGGCACGAATCGCGTGGTGATGCACCCAGTGGATCGAAGGCGTGACGATCACGCTGGCGAGCGCCCGCTCGAGCCTGGCCGGGATGCGGGCAGCCGAATGGTGGAAGATCGCGCCGGTCAGGATCAGCGCCTCGAAGACGATGACGGCCAACAGCGAGAGATCGAGGAGGATGATCACCAGCGCTCGGGCCAGGGCCGAAAGCACCACCTCGCCGAAATGGAAGCGGACGGCGCTGGTGGTGTCCAGGAGCTCATCCAGGTGGTGCACCTGGTGAAAGCGCCAGAGCAGCGGCAACTCATGGTTCGCCCGGTGCCACCAGTAGATCCAGAGATCGAGGACCAGGATGTCGACGAGGAGCCCCGTCCAGCCGGCGAGGAAGGCGGGGCGCAGGCCGAGCGAAAGGTCGGCCGCCCACCAGGTGATCGGCAGGACGATCAGCGGGGCGATCAGCACGTTGAGCCCGAAGAGACCGAGATTGCGGGCGAGGCGCCGCCAGGCCGCTTTGGTGGCATGGCCGAGCCGCAGCAGCAGCGGGCTCGCAACCGCCGGTCGCCAGCGCTCGGCGAAGGCGAAGGCGAGGAACGCCGCGAGCACGAGCCCGCTCTTGAGCGCCAGCGCCTGATCGAGGGTGAGATCCATGACCTTGCATATGTGCGGTCCGGCAGCCGCCGTCCAGCGCGGCATGGTCACTTGAAGGTATGGGCCAGACAGCCCACGTCTTTCCTGCGGTCGCCGCTCGTGGGGCCGCATGCCGATACCGCCCGGTTGCCAGGCAACGGGCAAGGAACGTCTGGTTGCTCCCCCTTTGCGCACTTCGGAGGACTGGTCATGCGCAGCTTCGATCTTTCGCCGCTCTTTCGTTCGTCCGTGGGCTTCGACCAGCTCGACAAGCTGTTCGATACGGCCTTTCGCGAGGCCGCCCGCGACACCTCCTATCCGCCCTACAACATCGCCAAGCTGGGTCCGGACGCCTACCGCATCACCATGGCGGTGGCGGGCTTCGGACATGGCGATCTCGATCTGACGGTCCAGGACAACGTGCTGATCGTGAAGGGTCAGATCGCGCGGCCCGAGAAGGAGGTCGAGTATCTCCATCGCGGGGTCGCCCAGCGGGCCTTCGAGCACCGTTTTCAGCTCGCCGACCACATCAAGGTGGTGGGCGCCGACCTCAACAACGGCCTGCTCGACATCCATCTCGAGCGCGAGGTGCCGGAGCAGATGAAGCCGCGCAAGGTGGTGATCGGCGACCAGCCGCGGGGCAGGGTGATCGATGCCGACGAAGCGCGGCGCAAGAGCGCCGCTGGCGGCTGATTGCCTGGTGTCGTCTGCACCACTGCCGCCGATCCCGCCTTTGATCGGCGTCTCCGCCTGTCGGAAGGTCACCGAGATGGCGACCGCGCACAGCGTCGGCGACAAGTATGTGGCGGCGGTGATCGACGGGGCTGGCGGCCTCCCGGTGCTGATTCCAGCTCTGGGCCGGGCGCTGCCTGTCGACACGCTGATCGATCGCCTCGATGGCGTGTTCCTGACCGGCAGCCCCTCCAATCTCGATCCGGCCTTGTATGGTGGTCCGCCGCGGCCACCGGGCGATCCTGCCGATTGCGACCGGGATGCGACAACCCTGCCGCTGATCCGCGCCTGCCTGGAGCAGGGCGTGCCGCTCCTGGCCGTCTGCCGGGGCATGCAGGAGATGAACGTCGCACTGGGCGGCACGCTCTTTGGCCGATTGCACGAGGTGGCGGGGCGCCGTGATCACCGCTCCGACAAGACCCTCTCCTATGAAGGCCGCTACGGCCCGCGACATGCTGTCCGCCTGCGGCCCGGTGGCAAGCTCCAGGCGATTCTCGGCGAGGTCGAGGAGATCGAGGTCAATTCCTTGCACGGACAGGGAATTGACCGGCTCGCCCCCCGCCTCGAGGTCGAGGCGACGGCGCCGGATGGCACGATCGAGGCGGTGAGCGTTCCGTCTGCCAAGACGTTCGCGCTTGCGGTACAGTGGCACCCGGAATGGCGGGTCGCCGAGATTGCCCAGCATCGGCTGCTCTTCGCCGCCTTCGGCGCGGCCTGCCGGCAACGACTCAATGCGAGAGCAGCCCATGAGCGACCTCGAGACATGGCTTAAAGAGCACCGCATCACCGAGGTCGAGTGCATCGTCGCCGACATCAACGGCATCGCCCGGGGCAAGATCCTGCCCGGCTACAAGTTCCTCCGCTCGATGCAGGACGACGGCCTGCGCCTGCCCGAGAGCATCTTCATCCAGACGGTCACCGGCGACTATCCGGAAGAGGAGGTGATCGACCCGGTGATCCGGGATATTCGCCTGCGCCCCGACCCGCCTACGATCCGGCTGGTGCCCTGGTACCAGGAGCCGACCGCCCAGGTGATCGCCGACGGCGTCCACCATGACGGGGGGGCCGTGGCGATCGCCGCCCGGCAGGTGCTGAAGCGGGTGCTTGCGCTCTATGCGGAGAGCGGGTGGCGTCCCGTGGTGGCGCCCGAGCTCGAATTCTTCCTGACCAAGATCAACACCGACCCGGACTATCCCCTCGAGCCGCCGATCGGCCGCTCCAAGCGGCCGGAGACCGGGCGCCAGTCCTACGGCATCGAGGCGGCCAACGAGTTCGACCCGGTGTTCGAGGACGTCTACGACTGGTGCGAGGCCCAGTCGATCGACATCGACACCCTGGCGCACGAGGCCGGTGCGGCGCAGATGGAGATCAACTTCAACCACGGCGACCCTTTGGCCCTCGCCGACCAGGCCTTCCTCTTCAAGCGGACGCTCAGGCAGGCTGCCCTCAAGCACGGCATCTATGCCACCTTCATGGCGAAGCCCATGCAGAACGAGCCCGGCAGCTCGATGCACATCCACCAGAGCGTCTACTCGATCGAGACGGGCGAGAACCTTTTCGCGGGCACAGAAGCACCTTACTCGGAGCTCTTCCTCAATCACATTGCCGGGCTGCAGCGCTTCCTGCCGGCGGCCATGCCGCTCTTCGCCCCCAACGTGAACTCCTACCGCCGGCTCCGCCGCCATTCCGACGCACCCATCAACGTCCAATGGGGCTGGGAGAATCGCACGGTCGGCCTGCGCGTGCCGGAATCGGGCCCCAAGGCCCGCCGGGTCGAGAACCGGGTGGCCGGGGCCGACGCCAATCCCTATCTGGCCATCGCCGCCTCGCTGGCCTGCGGCTGGCTCGGCATGAGCGAGGAGCTGCAGCCGACCGAGCAGATCAAGGGCAGCGCCTACCGGCTGGCCCAGACCCTGCCGCAGCAACTGCCGGACGGCCTGAAGAAGCTGAACAGCTCGCCGCAACTCAAGGAAGTGCTCGGCGAGGCCTTCGTGCGCGTCCTGATCGCCGTCAAGCAGGCCGAGCACGAGGCCTACCAGAGCGTGATCAGCTCCTGGGAACGTGAGCACCTGCTGCTCAACGTCTGATTCCAACTCTTTGACATTCCGGGAATATCGACAATGGATGCGCGCGCCGATACCGACCGCCTGCGGGCCCTCGACCGCGATCACCACCTGCATCCCTTCACCGTCTTTCCCGAGCTTCGGGCCAAGGGCAGCCGGATCATCACCCATGCCGAGGGCTGCTACATCTTCGACAGCAACGGCAACCGGATCCTCGACGGCATGGCCGGGCTCTGGTGCGTCAATCTCGGCTACGGCCGCGAGCGGCTGGCGCGGGTCGCCTATGAGCAGATGCAGGAGCTGCCGTTCTACAATGCCTTCTTCCAGACGGCGACCGTGCCCTCGATCGAGCTGGCCCGGGCCCTGGCGGAAATCCTGCCCGAGGGCTTCGAGCGCGTCTTCTTCGCCTCCTCCGGCTCGGAGGCGAACGACACGGTGATCAAGTCCGTCTGGTACTACTGGAACCTGATGGGCAAGCCGGCGAAGAAGACCTTCATCAGCCGCACGCTCGGCTATCATGGCGTCGGGCTCGGCTCGGCCAGCCTCACCGGCATGCGCTTCATGCACGACCCCTTCGACCTGCCGCTGGAGCGCTTCCATCATATCGGCAATCCGTATTGGTTCGCGGAAGGTGGGGATCTCGATCCCGAGGCGTTCGGCAAGGTGGCCGCCGGCTGGCTCGAGGCGAAGATCCTCGAGATCGGCCCGGAGAACGTGGCGGCCTTCGTCGCCGAGCCGATCCAGGGTGCCGGCGGCGTCATCATCCCGCCATCGACCTATTGGGCCGAGGTGCAGCGCATCTGCCGGCAATACGATGTGCTGCTGGTCGCCGACGAGGTGATCTGCGGCTTCGGGCGGACCGGCAACTGGTGGGGCTCGACCACGTTCGACATCGCACCGGACATCATCCCGATGGCCAAGGGGCTCTCCTCCGGCTACCAGCCGATCGCCGCCGTGGCCTTCCACGACCGGATCGCCGACGTGCTTGCCGCCTCGGGCACGGAGTACGCGCACGGCGTCACCTACCACGGCCATCCCGTGGCGGCGGCAGTGGCGCTCGAGACCATCCGGATCATGCGGGAGGAGGGGCTCGACACCCGGGCATCCGGCCCGATCGGCGCCTGTTTCCGGGACCGGCTGATGACGCTGGCCGACCACTCGCTGGTCGGCGAGGTGCGCACCTGCGGCCTCCTCGCCTGCGTCGAGCTGGTCGAGGACAAGGCGGCGCGCCGTCCCTATCCGGCGGCCCGCAAGGTCGGGCTCACCTGCCGCGAGCACTGCTTCGACAACGGCCTCGTGATGCGTGCGATTCGCGATGGCATGGTGCTCTCCCCGCCGCTGATCGTCAGCGAAAGGGAGATCGACGAGATGGTGACCAAGGCGGCCGATGCCTTCGACCTGACGCTCCGCTCGCTCGCCGGCTGACCGCTACAGCAGCCAGAAGAGCAGGAACGCGCCGAGCACCAGCCGGTAGATCACGAAGGGCGTGAAGCTCGAGGTCTGGAGCCACCTCATCAGGCCCCAGATGGCGCAGAGGGCGGCTACGAAGGCGAGGAGCGCTGCCCAGAGCGCGTCCGCCTGCAGCGTCGCGTCGCCGCTCTGCAGCAGGTCGAGCGTGGCGAGCAGGCCGGCGGCGGCGATCGTCGGGATCGCCAGCAGCATCGAGAAGCGGGCACTCTCGGTCCGGCTGAAGCGCAGGAAGAGCCCCGCCGTCATGGTGATGCCGGAGCGGCTGGTGCCGGGCAGGATCGCCAGCACCTGGGCAAGGCCGATGACGATGGCATCGCGCAGCGTCATCTGGGCGAGGCTGCGGTCATGATGCTCGGCGCCGCGATCGGCGAGCCAGAGGACGATACCGAAGACGATCGTCGTCACCGCGATGAGCAGGCCGCTCCGGAAGGTCGTCCCGACGAGATCCTTGGCCAGCAGCCCCGCGACGACGATCGGCAGCGTGGCGACGGCCAGATGCAGGACGAGCCGCGAGCGGTGGTCGGGCCGCCGCCGGATCGCCAGCCAGAGCCCGGCCACCAGATCCAGCACGTCGCGATGGAAATAGACCAGCACGGCCGCCAGCGTGCCGACATGCACGGCGATGTCGATCGCCAGCCCCTGGTCCGGCCAGCCGAAGAGCACGGGCACCAGGATGAGGTGCGCCGATGAGCTGATCGGCAGGAACTCGGTGATGCCCTGGACGACCGCCAGCACGAGCAGGTTGAGCAGATCCATGCTTTTATCCGGGCCCCGGTGACCTGGCCCGCCGCGGCGGGGCGCGGCTTGATCGCCACTGCGGGATTTGCCATACCCGCAGAGGTGGCCACGCCGCAACTCGCCTGCCTGCCACCCGGAACACCAGATCTTCGAACAGCATTGTGCCGCCGGACGCTCTTTCTGGCAGCAGCCGGCGGTGTGGCTGCGTTGCCGGGAGATGAGGGACCATGCACGACGATCCGATCGGCGGCGAGCACCTTGCGCCGGTGTCCTTCTCGGCCGAGAATCATCCGGCCGATCTCGCCGAGCTGCTCGAGGAAATGGCGCCCGAGGCGGCGCGGGTGGCGCTGCTCGCCTTGCCGCTCGGCCATGGTGCGGAGACCTTCGGCTATCTCCCGCCCGAGATCCAGGTAGCGCTCGCCCGGGTGTTGAGTCGCGGCGAGCTCGCCGCGATCGTCACCGAAATGAACGGCGACGATCGTGCCGACCTCTACAACCGCCTGACCCCCGAGCAGCAGGAGGCGCTGCTGCCGGGCCTCGCCCAGGCCGAGCGCGAGGACATCCGCCGCCTCGCCGCACATCAGGAGGGCACGGCCGGGGCCATCATGACCTCGGACTATGCCACGCTGGCGCCCGGGCTGACCGTGCTTCAGGCCATCGGCAAGCTGCGCCTCGAGGCACCGGACAAGGAGACCATCTACCGCACCTATGTGGTCGATGCCGAGCGCCGGTTGATCGGCTCGGTGCGGCTGCAGACCCTGATCCTCGCCCAGCCGCAGCGTACCGTCGAGGAGGTGATGGAGCGCACCACTCGTGCCGTCGGGGTCGAGGACGACCAGGAGGAGGTGGCCCGGTCGATCGCCAAGTACGACATCATCGCCCTGCCGGTGGTCGACGGCGAGGGCCGGCTGGTCGGCATCGTCACCCACGACGACGCCCTCGACGTGCTGCAAGCGGAGGCCACCGAGGACTTCCAGAAAGTCGGCAGCGTCGGCTCGATGGCCGACAGCATCGCCAGCGCCAGCATCGCCCTGCTCTACCGGAGCCGGATCTACTGGCTGGTGCTGCTGGTCTTCGGCAACCTCCTCTCGGGGGCGGGGCTCGCTTTCTTCGAGGACACCATCGCGGCCTATATCGTGCTCGTTTTCTTCCTGCCGGTGCTCATCGGCAGCGGCGGCAATGCTGGCTCGCAGAGCTCGACGCTGATGGTCCGCGCCCTGGCGACTGGCGATGTCGAGATGAAGGACTGGGGCCGGATGTTCTTTCGCGAGCTCGGCGTGGCGATCCTGCTCGGCATGACCATGGCGGTTGCGATCTCCACCATCGCCGGGTTTCGGGGTGGTCACCAGGTGGCGCTGGTGGTGGCGGTCTCGATGCTGCTGATCGTCACGGCGGGCAGCCTGATCGGCATGTCGATGCCGTTCATCCTGAGCCGCTTCCGGCTCGATCCGGCCACTGCCAGCGCCCCCCTGATCGCGTCGATCGCCGACATCATGGGCGTCGTGATCTATTTCTCGATCGCCAGAGCGATCCTGCTCCATTGAGAAGCGGACGGTCGGCCGCGAGCCGTCGCCCGAACCCGGATCTCGAGCAACAGCTCGAGCCCGCCGTCGAGCACGACCCGGCGCTCCTCGCAAACGTGGCTGACGACCGGATCCTGCGCCCCGGCGCTGCGCGCGGCGGCGATGGCCGCTTCCTCGGCATGGCTGATCAGGAGCGTGCGCGCCGACGCCGGGTCGGTGACGAGGGTTCCCGCCTCGCCAAGATGCAGGGCGAGCTGGTCGTCGCCGGTGCGCGTGGCGACCAGCTCGACCCGGCGCGCCACCTCGCCGACCACGGCGCCGATGGCGTTGCAGACCGCGTGACCGGCGGGCAGCACGAGACGGCTGCCGAGCCGCTCGGCGACCCCCTCGTAGAAGACCGCAGCCGGCCCACCTACTGCCACGAGCGGTCGGTCGATGGTGAAGCGGACGGCGAGCGGTGCCCTGGGCTCGTCGCCGGCCAGGGCCATGGCGACCGGTGGTTCGTCCAGGAACCCCGCGAGACGCCCGACAGTGCCGCCTGTCGCTTCCCAGACGGCGCCGACCACGGCACGGGCACTGGCGGTGCGTGCCGCCTCCAGCACGGCCGCCGCGAACCTCTCGACCGTGTCGCCTCCGCCTCGCTTGCGTGCCTCGAGCTGGGCGCCGAGCCTCGCCGCCTCGATCGACCACCCGGACTGCCGGCCGAGCACATGGCCCGCATCGCTCGGCGTGAAGCCGGCGAGCCTGACGATGCCCTGCAAGGCGAGCGACTTCAGCGGCACGGCCAGATGCTCGCGATCGATCACCAGCTCGAGCGGGCAGGGGCCGCCGGCGAGCAGGTCCAACAGGCGGTGCTGGCTCCGCGAGAGGCCGGAAAGCGCGACGTCCGCGTCCTGGCGAAGGGCGAAGCGCGCATCCGTGGCCCGAGTGGCGGCCCGTGCCGCCTGGGCATGGAGCGCCTCGAGCACCTGCGGGTGCTGGTCGGCGAGCAGCGCCAGCGGCACCAGCCGGCGCGGCCCGAGCCCGAGGCGACCCGCCTCGTCGACACGGGTCTCGCTGTCGCCGCCGAGCCCGCTCGTCTGCAGCTCCACCGCCTCGACCATCGTTCTGAAGCCACCGACCAGGGCACCTTCCGGGGCGAGACGCGGCTGGCCGTCATCGAGCAGCGCCACATCAGTGGTCGTGCCGCCCACATCGCTGATCACGGCATGACGAAGGCCGGAGAGATGGGCGGCGCCCACCACGCTGGCGGCGGGGCCGGAGAGGAGGGTCTCGACCGGCCGGCGGCGGGCCACTTCTGCCGCCATCAAGGCACCGTCGCCGCGCACCACCATGAGCGGAGCCGCGATACCCGTCTCGGCCAACAGCCGCTCGACGGCCGCGATGAGCCGGCCGATGCGTGGCACAAGCCGGGCATTGAGGAAGGTGGTGAGCGCCCGGCGCGGCGCGTCGAGCCGGGCGGTGAGCTCGCTCGAGACGGTGACCGGCCGGCCGGTCAGGGCCATGATCCGCTCGGCGGCCACCTGCTCATGCGCCGGGTTGCGCACCGCAAAGGTGGCGGTGACCGCGAAGGCATCGACGGTCGGCGCCATCTTGCCGATGGCCGCATCGAGGGCGGCGAGGTCGAGCGGCTGCCGCGGCTGGGCGCTCGCATCGTGGCCGCCGCCGACAAAGGCGACAGGCGCCCGGCCGAGTGCCTGGCCGAGCCCCCCACGCGCCAGGCTCTCCGGGCCGAAGCCCACCATGATCAGCCCGGCCCGCCCGCCCTGGCCCTCGACCAGCGCATTGGTGGCGAGCGTGGTCGAGAGGCCGACCAGACCGATCCGCTCGCGAGCCTCGTGGGGTGCCGCGGCCAGGACGGCGCGCACGGCCGCGGCGATGCCCTGGTAGAGGTCGTGGTGGCTGGTCAGCGCCTTGGCGCTGGCGACCACGCCTTCCGCCTCGTCGAGCAGCACGGCGTCGGTGCAGGTGCCGCCGGTATCTATCCCGAGACGCATCAGCCGCCATCCGCCCCCGGGCAGGTTCCTCGTCGCTCCGATCGCGCCGGCCTCGCCAAGCGATGCAAACCTTCCCTTGGTCGGGCAAGGCTGCTAGGGCCGGCCGGCGGAACGCGGATCGGCGTAGCAGAGCATGGCGGGATCACAAGGGCGAAACGCGATGCTTTTCACGATCAGAAGCAACTGGGCGCTGCTGCTCGGCATCGGGCTCCTGATGCTCGGCCACGGCCTGCAGAACACGCTGCTCGGCGTGCGGGCCAGCATCGAAGGCTTCCCCACCTCGGTTACCGGCATTGTCATGTCGGGCTATTCGATCGGCTTTCTCGTCTCCGCCATCGTCACCCCGCGGCTGGTTGCCCATGTCGGCCATGTCCGGGTCTTTGCCGCGTTCACCGCACTTGCCTCCTCGGCGATCCTGGCGCACGCCCTCCTGCTCGAGCCGATCTCGTGGTTCGTGCTGCGCTTCCTCACGGGTGTGTGCATGAGCGGCGCCTATGTCGTCGCCGAAAGCTGGCTCAACCGGGCGGCCACCAACGAGGACCGCGGCTCCCTGCTCTCGGTCTACATGCTGGTCCAGCTCACCGCCTGGGCCGGCGGCCAGCTCCTGCTCAATGCCGCCGACCCCGGCGGGTTTCGCCTGTTCATCGGGGTCTCCGTCCTGCTCTCCATCGCCGTCGTGCCCATGCTGCTGACGGCGAGCCCCGCACCGGCGACGGCCGCGGCACGCAGCTTCGGCCTGATCAGGCTCTACCGCAGCTCGCCGCTCGGCTTCGTCGGCATGTTCGGCGTCGGCCTCAGCCAGGGCGCCTTCTTCGCCATGGGTGCCGTCTTCGCCGGCAAGATCGGCCTCGACGTCGCCGGCATCTCGCTCTTCATGGCGCTCGCCATCGTCGGCGGCGTGCTGCTGCAGTGGCCGGTCGGCCGGCTCTCGGACCGGCTCGACCGGCGCCGGGTGGTGACCGGGACGACCATCCTCGCCGGGCTCGCCACCGGCATCGTCGTCATTGCCGGCACGGGCACGTTCCCGGTCGTCGCTGCCGCGTTCTTCCTCTACGGCGGCATGTGCCTGCCGATGTATGCGCTCTGCATCGCCCACACCAACGACAATCTCGACGCCGAGGACATGGTGGGCGCCAGCGGCACGCTCGTCCTCGTCGTCGGCATCGGCATGGTGCTGGGCCCGCCCTTGGCGGCGGCGGCCATGGACCTGCAGGGCCCGGTCGGCTTCGCGTCCTTCTTCACCATCGTCCATCTCGGCATCGGCGCCTTCGCGCTCTACCGGATGACCCGGCGCGCATCGGTGCCCATGGCGGACCAGGGACAGCACATCTATGCGCCGCAGCCGAGCCCGGTAGCCGCGGCCCTCGTCCAGGAAACGGCGATCGGCCAGCAGGAAGCGAAGGAACAGACCGAGATCGTGCAATCTCCGCTCGCTTCGCCCGCCGGTCAGGGGTATAATTAGCTGGTCTGTCAGTGCTGAAGGTCGCTTTCGAAACTTGTCCGCGTCCAGTATTCGCAGCGTTTATTCCGAGCGCGCTCGAACGAAATCCCGCCGTCGCGAACCCTTCTCGTCGCCATTTCGTGGCGACGGCGTTCGGTCGTGCGTTGTGGATCAGGTGGCGGTCAGGGCTTCGTGCTTTACCTCAGGGCTTGGCCTGGACTCCTTGTATCTCCATTCAGGAGCGGCTCGATGAGCAGCAAGATCTTTGTCGCTAACTTCCCCTTCAGCACGACGTCCGAGGACCTCCAGGACCTCTTCGGACAGCACGGCGAAGTGGTGTCCGCCAAGGTCGCGACCGACCGGGAAACCGGCCGGAGTCGTGGCTTCGGCTTCGTCGAGATGGCGACGCCGGCGGCCGCCGGGGCGGCCATCCAGCAGCTCAACGGCTACGACATGGGCGGCCGGCCCCTGGCCGTGCGTGTCGCCGAGGACCGCGGCGGTGCCGGCGGCGGCGGGTTCGGTGGCCGAGGCGGCCCGGGTGGGGGGCGCGGTCCCGGCGGACCCGGCGGCGGACCGCGCCGCGACAATCTCGGACGGCCGCCGCGCCGCCCGTACTGAGCCTGCTTCTGGTCCGGGGCGACCGGGCCTCCTGCGGGCGACCCGGCGCCTGCTGCCCGTTGCAGCGACCGCCTCGCCCGCCTACATGACGGCGGGGCGGCTGGCCGCCTCTGCGGCCACTGGGGCCGAACCCGGACATCATTGATGATCGTCGAGCTCAACGCACGTTCGCGGGAAGTGTTCCGCCAGATCGTCGACGCCTACATGGCGACCGGCGAGCCGGTCGGCTCGCGCACGGTCTCGCGCCGGCTCGACGACCAGCTCTCGCCGGCCACCGTCCGCAATGTCATGGCCGATCTCGAGGAGGCCGGCCTGCTCTGCGCGCCGCACACCTCGGCCGGTCGCCTGCCGACCGATGCGGGTCTCAGGCTCTATGTCGATGGGCTGCTCGAGCTCGGTGGCCTCTCCAAGGACGACCGGCAGCGCATCGAGACGCAATGCGCCGTGGCCGGGCGGAGCATCGAGGCGGTGCTCGAGGACGCCACCGAGACGCTCTCCGGGCTCTCGCGCTACGCCGGGCTCGTCATCGCACCCACGACCAGGCGACCCTACAAGCACATCGAGTTCGTGCCGCTCAGCCCCGGCCGGGCACTGGTGGTCACGGTATCCGATGGTGGCATGGTCGAGAACCGGGTGATCGAGGTGCCCATCGGCATGTCGCCGGCGACCCTGGTCGAGGCGGGCAACTACCTGACGGCGCGACTCGCCGGGCGCACTTTCGCCGAGGCCAGGGCGGAAATCCAGGCGGAGATCGAGAAGCGGCAGGGCGAGCTCGACGAGCTGACGCAGAAGGTCGTCGCCTCGGGCCTCGCGACCTGGGGCGGCGACGATGCGACCGATGGCGGCACGCTCCTTGTGCGCGGACATGCCAACCTGCTCGACGATGTCAGCACGCTGGTCGACCTCGAGCGGATCCGCCACCTGTTCACCGCGCTCGAGACCAAGCGCAGCTTCGTCAAGTTGATCGAGCTCTCCGACGCGGGCAAGGGCGTGCAGATCTTCATCGGCGCCGAGAACGAGCTGTTCGCGCACAGCGGCTGCTCGGCCATCATCGCCCCCTTCCGGGCTGGTGACACCGCCGGCAAATCGCCATCTGTGGTCGGGGCGATCGGCGTGATCGGCCCGACCCGCATGAACTATTCGAGGATCATCCCGATGGTCGACCATACCGCCCGGGTGATCAGCCGCCTCCTGGGCAGCCCCAACAGCGAGAAGGACTGATGCAACAGGACGTCGACAAGCCGGAAACCGAGGCCAGCGTCGAAGCTGCGGCCGAGGCGCCCGACGGGACCGGTGCCGCCACCGGGCAGGAAAGCGATGCCACAGCCGAGATCGCCGATCTCAAGGACAAGCTCCTGCGCGCCCTGGCCGATACCGAGAACCTTCGGCGCCGGCACACGCGCGAGCTGGAGGAGGCGCGCCGCTATGCGATGACCGGCTTCGCTCGCGATCTCCTGGACGTGGCCGACAACATGCGCCGGGCGATCGCCGCCGTGCCGGCCAATGCCCGTGAGGAGAACGAGCTCGTGGCCAACCTGCTCGAAGGCGTCGAGCTGACCGAGCGCTCGCTGCTCACAGCCTTCGACAAGCACAAGGTGGCCCGCATCGACCCGGCGCGCGGCGACAAGTTCGATCACAACCGCCATCAGGCGATGTTCGAGGTGCCGTCCGCCGATCTGCCGCCCGGCCATGTCGCCGAGGTGATGCAGACCGGCTGGGTCTTGGCCGATCGGCTCTTGCGCCCGGCCATGGTCGGCGTCAGCAAGGCGATGCCCCAAACGGCGACCGCAACGGCGAACGATTCGGTCGGTGACGATGCGCCTGGGCGCGGCTCGACCGTCGATACGCGCGCCTGACATCCGCCCTCTTTCGAGCCTTTTCGCCCCCCCAATCGAGGAACGGCCATGACCGGCAATCCCAAGAAGGTGGTGCTCGCCTACTCCGGCGGCCTCGACACCTCGGTCATCCTGCGCTGGCTGCAGGACACCTATCGCTGCGAGGTCGTCACCTTCACCGCCGATCTCGGCCAGGGCGAGGAGCTGGAGCCGGCCCGCGCCAAGGCCGAGATGATGGGGGTGAAGGAGATCCATATCGAGGATCTCCAGGAGGAGTTCGTCCGCGACTTCGTCTTCCCGATGTTCCGCGCCAACACCGTCTACGAGGGAACCTATCTCCTCGGCACCTCGATCGCCCGGCCGCTGATCGCCAAGCGGCTGATCGAGATCGCGCGCGAGGTCGGTGCCGACGCCGTGGCGCACGGGGCGACGGGCAAGGGCAACGACCAGGTCCGCTTCGAGCTCGGCTGCTATGCGCTCGACCCGCACATCAAGGTCATCGCGCCCTGGCGGCTCTGGGACCTGAACTCCCGCGACAAGCTGATCCAGTACGCCGAGAGCCGGCAGATTCCGATCCCCCGCGGCAAGCGGGGAACACCACCCTATTCGACCGATGCCAACCTCCTGCACATCTCCTACGAGGGCCTGGCGCTCGAGGATCCCTGGATCGAGGCGGACGAGGAGATGTTCACCCGCTCGGTCAGCCCCGAGCTGGCGCCCGAGCGGCCGACCTATGTCGAGATCGGCTTCGAGCGGGGCGACGCCGTCTCGGTCGACGGCGAGCCGCTCTCGCCCGCCAACCTGCTGCGGCGCCTGAACGACCTCGCCGGGGCGAACGGCATCGGCCGGCTCGATCTCGTCGAGAACCGCTATGTCGGCATGAAGAGCCGTGGCGTCTACGAGACGCCCGGCGGCACCATCCTGCTCGCCGCCCATCGCGGCATCGAGAGCATCACCCTCGACCGCGGTGCCGCCCACCTCAAGGACGAGCTGATGCCGCGCTACGCCGAGCTGATCTACAACGGCTACTGGTTCAGCCCCGAGCGCGAGATGCTCCAGGCGCTGATCGACCAGAGCCAGGGCCCGGTGACCGGCACGGTCCGCCTCAAGCTCTACAAGGGCAGCGCCGCCGTGGTCGGCCGCAAGGCGCCGCAGAGCCTCTACAGCGAGGACTACGCCACCTTCGAGGCCGACACCGTCTACGACCAGAAGGACGCCGAAGGCTTCATCAAGCTCAACGCGCTCCGGCTACGCATCGCGGCGTTGGCGCGGCGGTAGCCACCGCACAATCTCGCGCAGACCCTGAAACACGACGGAAAAATCGCGAATTAGGGGATTGTGAAGATAATAATTTAACTTATGGTTATAGGCTGTTCGCAGCGCTATGACGTCCTTCGATGTTGCAGCGGAGGACAGGATGAGTGCTGTTTTCTTGGAAGCGGATGGTCTGGCCGGGAACCGCCTGAAGAGGGCTCCGCTCGGCAACGGGCACGATGAACGATGGCTCCAGGATCTACTCTTTCGCCACCCGCACCTCATTCCCCTCGAACGAATCGAGCCAGGTGCCGGTGAGGTAATTCCGATTTGCCGGGAGCTGTCGCTGCCCAAGCCGGGCGGACGGTCCGTCTTCCTGGACATATTGGGGGTAACACCACACGGACGTCCCGTTCTGGTGGAGTGCAAATTGTGGCGCAACCCTCAGGCTCGACGTGAAGTTGTGGCCCAACTGCTGGAGTATGCGGCGCTGCTACGGCGGCGATCCTTTGCCGATCTCACCGTCCAGCTCAGGGCGGTTCTGGGCACGAAAGACGACAATCCCCTGTTTACTCATGTCCGCCATGGACTGTCGGAACCTGCCGACGAGGTGCGCTTTGTCGATGCGGTGGCGCGCAATCTCCGAGCCGGCGACTTCCATCTGATCATAGCAGGCGAAGGCATCCGCGAGGATCTGACAGTCATCTCGGAGCATCTCGGCGCACAGGGGGCGAGACTCGCGCTGATCGAGCTCCAGTTGTGGTGCGACGATGGGGGGCGGACTTTGGTGGTGCCGCAGGTCGCAATGCGGACGGAGGTGATCCGCCAGCGGCTAATTCTGGATGACGCGGGCATACCCGTTCAGTTGGTCGATCTCGCCGGGTCGGACGACAGAACTGAAATTGAAGAGGTTGTGGATCCGGAAGGCGCGAGGATCCGCAGAGAGAGCAATAGAGAGTTCTGGCAGCGTTTCATCGAAACAGCGTGTTTCGAGCATCCCGATCAGCCGACGCCGAGGCATGGAACAAATAATTCAGTAAGAATTCCACTGCCGCCACCAGCTCGCTGGCTGACGGCCTATCGGAGTGAGGGGGAGGGGGAAGCAGGGCTCTTTCTGCGCTGCGAGCAAGGCAACATGCTATGCGCCGAGCTCGCGCCCGAGGCTGAAGCGCTTCGTGCGGAAACGGGTCTTCGAGATCTGTATTTCAAGGTCGGTCAACCGGGGCAGCGCGACATCATTGGTATCGCTCGCCCGCTTACCGATTTCGGCGGTACGGATGAGCAATTGGCGTGGTTGGAATGTACCGCAAACAAGCTGGTTAATGCCCTGCGTCCCCGGCTGTCCGTCCCGCAAGATGCCTGACTAGCTCCGTTCGACTGAAGTGCTTCACCACGGAAGTCCGATCGGAGCCCCACACTCACGGACTTATCCCCATCCAGGGCAGACACTGTATCTGGCCCAGAGCTTGATCGGACTCCATTGAGCTGGATGTCGGGGTGGGCCGTGGCTACCGCTTGCCGGTTCCCTATGGATCAGACATAGCATTCGGCCATGATGGATCGTGCTGCCGCCGGACAGAGCTGGAGCGCCACGGGCTACCGGCACCATGCCGGTTTCGTCGCCACGCTCGGCCGACCGGTGCTCGAGCTCCTGGCACCCGTGGCCGGTGAGCGGATTCTCGATCTCGGTTGCGGCGACGGGGCGCTGACGGCGGAGCTGGTGGCGACCGGCGCCGAGGTGGTCGGCTGCGATGCCTCGCCAGAGCTGCTCGATGCGGCACGGGCGAGGGGTCTCGACGTGGTCCTGGCCGATGGCCACGCCTTGCCGTTCGAAGCCGAGTTCGACGCCGTCTTTTCCAATGCGGCGCTGCACTGGATGACCCGGCCGGACGACGTCATCGCCGGTGTGGCCAGGGCCCTTCGGCCCGGCGGACGGTTCGTCGCCGAGTTCGGCGGCATGGGCAATGTGGCCGCCATCACCACCGCCCTGCGCGCCGTGCTGGGCGAGGCCGGCATCGACGCCTTCGCCATGCGGCCCTGGTATTTCCCGAGCCCGGACGAGCACGCCGCCCGGCTCGAACGGCAGGGTTTCAGCGTCTCGTCGATCGAGCTGATCCCGCGGCCGACGCCCTTGCCGACCGGCATGGCCGGCTGGCTCGAGACCTTTGCGCAGCCCTTCCTGCGCCACGCCCCGGCGGTCGAGCGTGCGGGCCTGCTGGCCCGGGCCGTCCGCCTGCTCGAGCCGGCGCTGTGCGACAGCGCCGGCAACTGGACAGCCGATTATGTCCGCCTGCGGTTTCGGGCGGCACGGGGATGAGGAAGCCGGGTGGAGCCATTGAATCCGAACGGAATTCAACTAATGGTTGATTTCATGTCATAATTGGTAGCATGTGACAATGAGAACCGCCCGCCGGCAAGAGCGGAGAGGTTCGAGGCGGTACCAGGAGACACGACATGAACGTAGATCTGGCGATTTGCGATGGGCGATACGCGCTCGCAGACGAAGCCAATGGCGGCCCGGTCTTTTATCCGACGCACAGGGCGCGCCACGCGGAGCTGGCCGAGGCACCAGTGACGGCCACGTTCGACAAGCTCGCGGCTCTCGGTCGCGAGAAGGCCCAGGATTGGGAGCACTGGCGAAAATTGCGCCGACGGTTCCTGGAAGGCGGCCTCGAGGTCCTTTCGGACAGCGAGCTGCTCGAGATCTTCCTGGCGGTTTCCAGCCCCAGGCCCAAGCGGCAAAGTCAGCTGGCGGCGGCGCTGATATCTCGATTCGGCAACCTGACCGGGGTCGTGCACGCGAATCCGCGACATTTGATGGAGTTCCCCACCGAGAATCGGCGGGCGACCTACATGGCGATCGCGCTGCTGAAGTGCGTGCATGCCGCCGCAGTCCGGTTGCTGAAGGTCGATGTGGTCGACCGACCTATCATCTCGTCATCAGAAGCGGTGCTAAGGTATTGCATGGCAAGGTTTTCACACCTTGGACACGAAGAGTTCCACGTCCTGTTCCTCAATCGCAAGAATATGCTGATTCTCGATGAGGTGCAGCAACGCGGCACCATCGACCACGTTCCGCTCTATCCTCGAGAGGTGGCCAAACGGTGTCTCGAGGTCGGCGCCTCGGCGATCGTCATGGTGCACAATCATCCGAGCGGCGATCCGACGCCGTCTGGCCCCGATATCGAGCTGACCCGCAAGGTTGTCGCCGCCCTGGAAATCTTCGATGTCCAGGTTCACGATCATTTCATCATCGGGCTCGACGGCCAGGCGAGCCTGCGGGGCTTGGGGTTGATGTAATCGGGCGCGCGGCAACCGGTATACGAGATCGATGAGGCCCTTGCTTGCTGGTCTCGATTCCGGTGACCAGCGGCAGGGGCCCGTCGCGGACAACTCAAAGCTAGCGCTTCAAGCCGCCTGAGATTCGGCGGAGACTGCAATGTCCACGATGTCCGCCATGATCCGGGGGATCGAGAAGTCCTTCGGCGTGTAGACCCGGGCGACGCCGCAGGCGAGGAGAGCCTTGGCGTCCGCCGGCGGGATGATGCCGCCGACCACCACGGGGATGTCGCCGATGCCGGCCTTGCGCATCCGCGTCATCACCTCCTCGACCAGCTGCAGATGCGAGCCCGAGAGGATCGAGAGCCCGACCACATGCACCGCCTCCTCGAGCGCCGTGCCGACGATCCGTGCGGGTGACAGGCGAATACCCTCGAAGACCACGTCCATGCCGGAATCCCGTGCCGCCACCGCGATCTGCTCGGCGCCATTTGAATGGCCATCGAGGCCGGGCTTGCCGACCAGGATCTTCAGCCGGCGGCCGGTGCGTCTCGCCAACGCCTCGACCCGGGCGCGGACCGGCGCCAGCGCATCGTCCAAACCATCCGTCTTGGCGCCGGCGATGCCGGTGGGGGCCCGGTACTCGCCGAAGATGCGGCGCAGGCAGGTCGCCCATTCACCCGTGGTGACACCGGCATGCGCGCAGGCGATCGAGGCCGGCATGACGTTCTGTCCCTCGCGCGCGGCCCGGTCCAGCTCCGCCAGGGCCACTTCGACCGTCCCGGCGTCGCGCCGGGCACGATGCGCCCGCAGCCGTTGGATCTGGGCCGCCTCGGTGGCGGGATCGACGGTGAGAAACCCGCCATCCTCGCCGGTGGTGAGCGGCGAGGGGGCGGTCTCGGTGTAGCAGTTGACGCCCACGACCTGCCGCGTGCCGGCGGCGATCGCCTGGACCCGGGCAGCGCTGCTCTCGACCAGCCGGCTCTTCATGTAGCCGGAGTCGACGGCGGCCAGCGCCCCGCCCATGTCCTCGATCCGCGCCAGCTCCGCCTTCGCCTCAGCCATCAGCTCCTGAACCTTGGCCTCGATCACGATGCTGCCGTCGAAGATGTCCGGATGGTCCAGAAGGTCGGTCTCGAGGGCCAGGATCTGCTGCAGGCGCAGCGACCATTGCTGGTCCCAGGGCCGGGGCAGGCCGAGCGCCTCGTTCCAGGCCGGCAACTGCACCGCCCGGGCACGGGCCCTGCGCGACAGCGTGACCGCCAGCGTCTCGAGCAGGATCCGATAGACGTTGTTCTCGGGCTGCTGCTCGGTCAGGCCCAGCGAGTTCACCTGCACGCCATAGCGGAAACGCCGCAGCCGCTTATCCTCGACCCCGTACCGCGTGGCGGTGATCTCGTCCCAGAGCTCGACGAAGGCGCGCATCTTGGCGAGCTCGGTGACGAAGTGCAGACCGGCATTGACGAAGAAGCTGATGCGGCCGACCACCTTCGGGAACTCCGCCTCGGGCACCTGGCCGCCGGCGCGGATGGCATCCAGCACCGCCACCGCCGTGGCCAGCGCGAAGGCGAGCTCCTGGACCGGCGTCGCCCCGGCCTCCTGCAGGTGGTAGGAGCAGACATTGGTCGGGTTCCATCTCGGCACGTCCCGGCAGGTGAAGGCGACGACATCGCCGATCAGCCGAAGCGAGGGGGCGGGCGGGAAGATGTAGGTGCCGCGCGACAGGTATTCCTTGATGATGTCGTTCTGCACCGTCCCCTGCAGCACCGCCCGGTCGACGCCCTGGCGCTCCGCCGCGGCGATGTAGAGCGCCAGCAGCCAGGGTGCGGTGGCGTTGATGGTCATCGAGGTGTTCATGCGGTCGAGCGGGATGCCGTCGAACAGCGTCGTCATGTCGTCGAGGGAGGTGATCGGCACGCCGACCTTGCCGACCTCGCCTTGTGCCAGGGGGTCGTCGCTGTCGTAGCCGGTCTGGGTCGGCAGATCGAAGGCCACCGAGAGCCCGGTCTGGCCGCGCGCCAGGTTGGTGCGGAAGAGCGCGTTGCTCGCCTCGGCCGAGCTGTGCCCGGCATAGGTGCGGAACAGCCACGGCTCATCACGAAAAGTGTTGATTCCACTCGTTTCGCCCATCCCGCCGGATCTCCCGAACCACTTGAACACACGATAAACACCCAACGACGCGATCGTCAGATACAGCGGCGAGCGATAACATCCATGCTGCAGCGCCGTCAAAGCATTTATGATGTTGACAGCGTGATCCTCGCCCTTCAGCTTGTGGCAATGCGACGGTGCAGGCTGACCGGCCAACATCTCTCCGCCGGTCGCCAACACGTTAGTCAACACCACCAGTCGGGTTGCAGCCATGCCCAAGAACCAGGTCGATCACATCATCCGCAAGTTCGGCTCGCAAGCGCGGGTCGCCGAGCTGCTCGGCATCTGGCAGACCGCCGTCAGCGGCTGGGTGCGGCGCGGCGCCATTCCGGCGCGGCGCCAGGCCGAGCTGCTCGAGATCGCCCGCCGCGAGGGCATCGCCCTGTCGCCCGGCGAGTTCTTCGCGGCCGAGGCGACCGGCACGCACGGACGGCCGCTGCCGATGGCCCGCCAGGGCGGCAGCGCCCCGGCCGCACCCGCATCGGCCCAGGTGATCCGGTTGAAGCCGGAGGCCCCGCCGCCGGCGGCCGCGCCCGCGGCGCCCGCCGCGCCGGCTGCCGGCAAGGATCTCTACGAGGTCGGCGAGATTCCGCCTCTGGGGCATGTGCCGGCCAACATGTACGCCTGGGCGATCCGCAAGGAGCGGCACGGCGAGCCGTTGACCGCCATGCAGCAGGAGGTGGTGCCCACACCCGTGGTCGGCGACGACGAGGTGCTGGTCATGGTGATGGCCGCCGGCGTCAACTACAACGGCGTCTGGGCCGCGCTCGGCGTGCCGCTCTCGCCCCTCGATCTGCACAAGCAGCCTTACCACATCGCCGGCTCCGATGCCGCCGGGGTGGTCTGGGCGGTCGGCGCCAAGGTCAGGCGCTGGCAGGTCGGCGACGAGGTCGTCATCCACTGCAACCAGGACGACGGGGACGACGAGGAGTGCAATGGCGGCGACCCCATGAACTCCGCCTCGCAGCGCATCTGGGGCTACGAGACCACGGACGGCTCCTTCGCCCAGTTCTGCAAGGTCCAGTCGCGCCAGCTCATGCCGCGCCCCCGGCACCTGACCTGGGAAGAAGCCGGCTGCTACACCCTGGTCCTGGCCACCGCCTACCGCATGCTCTTCGGCCACCAGCCGCACACCCTCAAGCCCGGCGACAACGTGCTGGTCTGGGGCGGGGCGGGGGGCCTCGGCTCCATGGCGATCCAGCTCATCGCCGCCTCCGGTGCCAATGCCATCGCCGTCATCTCGGACGAGGACAAGCGCGACTTCGTCCTCTCGCTCGGCGCCAGGGGGGCGATCAACCGCAAGGACTTCTCGTGCTGGGGGGAGATGCCGGACCCCATGGACGCCGAGGCCTACGGCAAGTGGGTCAAGGAGGCGCGCCGCTTCGGCAAGGCGATCTGGGAGATCACCGGCAAGGGCAATGATGTCGACATGGTCTTCGAGCACCCCGGCGCCTCGACCTTCCCGGTCTCGGCCCTGGTCTGCAAGCGGGGCGGCATGGTGGTCATCTGCGCCGGCACCACCGGCTACAAGCTGACCGTCGATGCCCGCTACCTCTGGATGCGGCAGAAGCGCCTGCAGGGCAGCCACTTCGCCAACCTCAAGCAGGCCTCGGCCGCCAACCGGTTCGTGCTCGCCCGGCAGGTCGATCCCTGCATGAGCGAGGTGTTCGCATGGGTAGACATCCCGAGGGCGCACACGAAGATGCTCAAGAACCAGCACAAGCCGGGCAACATGGCGGTCCTGGTCAATGCCCGGCGGACGGGCATGCGCACCCTCGAGGAAGCGATGGAGGGCTGATCCTTGGCGATGGCACTCTCCGAGCGGCACGCGGCGCCGGTGGCCAGGGAGCCCGAATCCGTCACTGTCGAAGCGCTCGTCGCCGCCGATGCGCTGCTCCTCGCCGCACGGGAAGCCGTCGCTGCACGGGTGGCACCGGGCGGCAAGGTCGACCCGGCCTTGCTCGACGCAGGCCAGTTTGCCGCGCATGGGCTCGCCTGGCTCGAGGTCTACCGCCAGGCGTTGCACGCCATGCACGCCTGGGGGGCAAGTCTGGCGGCCGCCGGCGGGCTCGGCGAGCTCGAACGACTGATGCTGGAGGCGGCCTTCGGCGAGTATCTGGCGCGCATGGCGGGCGGCCTGCCGATGAGCCAGGTCGAGGTCGTGCGCCCCGCCGACCTGCATCTGGACGACAGGGCGCTCCAGGCATTCACCGGCAACCCGGCGGTCCGGACCCTGATCGCTAAGGGGAACACGGCACAACGCCGCCAGCGCCTCGCCGAGCTGATCGAGGACGGCGATTTCGGCGGCTGGGCGCTCGGTGACGACACGCTCGACATGACCCGCGAGCAGTTCCGGCGCTTCACCGACGAGCAGGTCGTGCCGCAGGCGCAGGCATGGCACCAGCGCGACGAGCTGATCCCGCTCGAGCTCATCGGAGAGCTGGCCGCCCTCGGCGTCTTCGGCCTGACGCTGCCGGAGGCGCATGGCGGGCTCGGCATGGGCAAGGTGGCGATGTGCGTCGTCACCGAGGAGCTGAGCCGCGGCTATATCGGCGTGGGCTCACTGCCGACCCGCTCGGAGATCGCGGGCGAGCTGATCCGCGCCGGCGGCACGCCCGAGCAGCAGGCCCGCTTCCTGCCGCGGATCGCCTCCGGCGAGATCATCCCGACCGCGGTCTTCACCGAGCCCGACACGGGCTCCGACCTGGCCTCGCTCAAGACCCGCGCCGTGCGCGACGGCGAGGGCTGGTCGATCACCGGGGCCAAGACCTGGATCACCCACGCGGCGCGCGCCGATCTCATGACCGTGCTCTGTCGCACTCGCCCTGACGCGGCGGGCTATCGCGGGCTTTCGATGCTGCTCGCCGAAAAACCGCGTGGCAGCGATGCCGACCCATTCCCGGTTGCCGGCCTTAGCGGCTCCGAGATCCCGGTCCTCGGCTATCGCGGCATGAAGGAGTACACGCTCGCCTTCGACGGCTTTCGCGTCGCCGGCGACAACCTGCTGGGTGGCGTCGAGGGGCAGGGCTTCAAGCAGCTCATGGCGACCTTCGAGGGGGCTCGGATCCAGACCGCGGCCAGGGCCGTCGGGGTCGCCCGCTCTGCGCTCGAGCTAGGCCTCGCCTATGCCAGGGAGCGCCGCCAGTTCGGACAGCCGCTGATCGCGTTTCCACGGGTCTCCGGCAAGCTCGTCTGGATGGCCGTCGAGATCCAGATCGCCCGCCAGCTCACCTTCTCCGCGGCGCGCGAGAAGGACGCGGGGCGACGCTGCGACCTCGAGGCCGGGCTCGCCAAGCTGCTCGCCGCCCAGGTCGCCTGGGCAGCGGCCGACAACGCGCTGCAGATCCACGGCGGCAACGGCTACGCCGTCGAGTACCCGATCAGCCGCGTCCTCTGCGATGCCCGCATCCTCAGCATCTTCGAGGGTGCTGCCGAAATCCAGGCGCAGGTGATCGCGCGGCGGCTGCTCGAGGACTGAGGCAGAATGCCTCTTGTCGCGCGAAGCACTGGAGAACTGCGTGGCCGCGTGCTACGCGGCCTTCTGTCGCGCCGGTTCCTGTCCGGCGCGAGCGGCGAGCCGGTCGCCCTGGCGACGGTCCCGGCCGGGTAGGAAAAGGGAGGCAACCGCGCGACGGTCCTGCCGTTGCCGGTCAATGCCATTGAGGCCAAGGGGAGAGAGCCGGGGACGCTCCGGCTCTCTCCCCTCTGTTTCGTGTTCAGCCTGCCGCGATCGCGACCGTGGCGGCGAAGCCAGCGGAGTTGCAGAGCGGATGACGGATGTCGGCGGCGTGACGGCGGAGCGCCTGCGCAGCTTCATCGAGCGGGTCGAGCGTCTCGAGGAGGAGAAGAGCGAGGTTCAAGAGCAGATCAAGGAGGTGCTGAGCGAGGCGAAGGGCGAGGGCTTCGACGTCAAGATCCTGCGCCAGCTCTTGCGTCTGCGGAAGATGAAGCCGCACGACCGCGCCGAGCAGGAGGAGCTGCTAGAGACCTACAAGGCCGCGATCGGCATGGTCTGAGGCCGCGCCGGGGCTGCCGCATTAGGCAAATCTTGGCAATTGCCGCCTATGCTTTCGATCCACTGCGATGGTGGTCGGAATGACGTGGCTTGACGGCTGGGGGCGGCGGCGGGGAATAAGAGCCTGTCCGAGAAGTTCATGAGGCCTTTCATGAGCTTGGCAGTGAGCAGATGCGAGGAGTTGATCGTTCGTCGATGCAGCGCATCGTCGGACGATCAACGACGAAGCAGGTGCCGCTGCCAAGCTCACCTCCGGTCGGCTTGCGATCGGCGCCGGCTTTGTCGCCGAGCTTGCCCGATGTCCCGGCATCGGGCCGCGCTCGGCTCCGCGCCGGCGGTCGATCGTAAGCCAATGAAAGGCCCCATGAACTTCTCGGACAGGCCCTAAGACATGTCGGCAGTCGATAGCGCCTCGCTGTTGCGACTTGCCACGCGGCTCACCGGGTTGCCTGTCGCCCTGCTGGTGCGCCTCGAAGGCTGCAACCTGCAGATCGTCGGCGAACCGCACGCGGGACAGCAGGCTCGGGTCGATCTCGGGCCCCTGCTGCGAAGGCTGCTGGATGGCCGGCAGCGGGGCCTGATCCGGGCCGTCGGCGCGGCTCACGGAAGCGCCCGCCCCGAGGATCAGGTCGCCGCCCGGCTCGCCGCATGCGGCTTCGGCTCGGCGGTCGTGGCCCCGCTACCCGATCCCGGCGGGGCAGCCTCTCGAATGCTCTGCTGCCTCGGCCCGCCGGGGGTGACGCCCGAGCCCACCGCCGCGGATGCGCTCGCCGATCTTGCCGGGCTCGCGGCGGCGATGGAAAATGCGAGGCGCGCAACCGAGCGCGCCGAGGCAGGCGAGGCGCGCCTGCGGGCGGCTATCGACAGCATCCCGCACCACTTCTGGGTCACCGACGCCGAGGGCCGCTACGTCCTGCAGAACGCGGAGGACCGCGCCACCTATGGCGACCTCATCGGGCTGCGCGCCGACCAGAGTGGCATGCCAGCCGAGATCATCGACGAGTGGCGTGACCGACACCGGCGCGTGCTCGCCGGCGAGACCCTCCGCTTCGCCGGTGCCAAGTGCATCGGCGAACGCGAAATCGTCGCCGAGCGGCTGATAGCCCCCCTGGTCATCGACGACGTCATCGTGGGCCAGGTGGGCCTTGCGGTCGACATCACGGCGCGCGTGCAGACGGAGCGGCGGCTCGCCGAGAGCGAGGCCCGCTTGCGGGCGGCAGTCGACGCGCTGCCGTTTCCGTTCTTCATCTGCGATCTCGACGGCCGCCACATCCTGCAGAACGCCAGGGACCGCGAAGTATGGGGCGACGGGATCGGCAAGACCTTCGCCGAGCTCGGGCTGCCGGCGGCAATCGTCGCGAGCCTGCCGGAGGCGATCGAGCGGATCCGCGCGGGCGAAGCCCGGCACAAGCTCGTCTGCTACCGGCACGGCGGCGAGCTGCGCCATGTCGAGGAGGTCTACGCACCGGTCGAGGCCAATGGCACGATTACCGGCTTCGTCGGACTCGCCATCGACCACACCGACCGGGTCCTGACCGAGCAACGACTGCAGGAGAGCGAGGCCAGGCTGCGCGACTACCTGGCGACCGCCTCGGACTGGCTCTGGGAGACCGATGCCGCGCACCGCTTCATTCGTGGCATGGGCGAGTTGCGGCGGTCCGGCCTCCGGCTGGACGACCTCATCGGCGAGTCGCTGCAGGAGCTGGTCGAGGACGACCCGGCCCGCGAATGTTACGGCGAGGAGCACCGGGCCGACCTCGCCCACGGGCGACAGTTTCGCGATCGCCTCGTCAGGCGCGCCGACGGCACGGGCCGCGAAGTCTGGCTGGAGGTGAGCGGCAATCCGCTGCTCGATTCAGCGGGTCGGTTGATCGGCTATCGCGGCACGGCGCGCGACGTCACGGACCGGGTCGCGGCCGAGGTGGCCTTGCGCGAGGCGCATGCCCGGCTGGAGGCGCTCGCCGCCTCCGGACTGATCGGCATCACCGCGGGCCGGGGCTGGCTGGTCGAGGAGGGCAACGACGCGTTCCTGCGGATGCTCGGCCGCCACCGGGCCGAGCTCGAAGCCGGTGCGCTCGACTGGCGGGAGCTGGCCGACGATCAAGGGGGGCGCCCGGTCGAGGAGCGGCGTGGCGGGGCGGTGACGGGGACCATGATCGCGGTCGAGCAGGAGCTCGTCCGTTCCGACGGGAGCCGCGTGCCGGTGCTGCTCAATCGCGTCGTGTTGCATGCGGCCGAGGAGCGCTGGTTCGCGCTGGTTCAGGACCTGACCACGGTGAAAGCGGCGGAGCAGCGGATCCGGATGCTCGCCGAGCGCGATGGCCTCACCGGGCTCGCCAACCGTCGGGTGCTGTTCGAGCGGCTGCAGGGCGATCTCGCCGACCGTCGCCGACCAGGCGACCTGGGTGCCCTCCTGATGCTCGATCTCGATCACTTCAAGGAGGTCAACGACCGGCTCGGCCACAACGCGGGCGATGCGCTGCTGCGGGCAGTGGGCGAGCGGCTGACCCGGGTGCTGCGGGATACCGACACGATCGCCCGGCTCGGCGGCGACGAATTCGCCATGGTGCTGCGCGACCTGCAGGGACCGGCCGCCGCTGCCGATATCGCGACCAAGCTGCTCGCCGTGCTGGGCGAGCCGCTCGAGTTCGAGGGCCAGCTCCTGCAGCCGCGCTGCAGCATCGGCATCAGCCTGTTTCCGCGCGACGGCGCCGACGTGATGCGTCTCCTCAAGAATGCCGACATCGCCCTCTACCAGGCCAAGGCCAAAGGCCGCGGCCGCTTCTGCTTCTTCGAGCCGGCGCTGCTCGAGGCGATCGAGCGACGACAGGCGATCGGCGAGGCGCTGCAGGCAGGCATCGCCGAGAAGGCGTTCGAGATCGAGCTGCAGCCGCAGATCCACCTGGCCAGCGGCTGCCACGCCGGTTTCGAGGCGCTGGTCCGCTGGCGACGCGACGGCGAGCTCGTGGCGCCCGACGAGTTCATCGGGATCGCCGAGGAGGTCGGCGTCATCGCATCGCTCGGCCGGCTGGTGCTGCGCCATGCCCTGGAGGCACTCCGCCGTTGCGACGATCTCGGCCTGGATGCCGGCCATGTCGCGGTCAATCTCGCCGCGGCCCAGCTCCGGGCACCGGGCTTCCCGGCGGAGGTGGCAGCCTTGCTCGGCGAGCTCGGGCTCGAGGCGGGACGGCTGGAGCTCGAGGTGACCGAGGGTGTCCTGCTCGACCGCGACGCCGTGGCGATATCGACGAGCCTGCGCGAGCTGCATGGCCTCGGCGTGACCATCACGCTGGACGATTTCGGCACCGGGGCCGCTTCGCTCGCTCACCTCAAGAGCTTCCCGGTCGATCGGCTGAAGATCGACCGCTCGTTCGTGCGCGGCATCGGCCGCAACGCAGACGATGCCGTCTTCGTCTGCACGATCATCAATCTCGCCCACACGCTCGGCATGGTCGTTGTCGCGGAGGGCGTCGAGACCGCCGAGCAGGAGGCTTTTCTCGAGCTGCACGGCTGCGATCTAGCGCAGGGCTTCCGTTTCGCCCGGCCGATGCCGGCGGACGGCATCGCCGCCTACCTGGCACCGACGGGGGTGCTGGCGCGCTAGGCCGTTCCGCCGCCCGCCGCGGACGTTGCGCCTGCCGGCAAAGCGTGCCATCAGGCGCTCGGCTTTCCGCTTGATCCCCACCTTTCCGCAGAACGAACGAGTTGCGCATGCGCCTGTCACGCTATTTCCTGCCCGTGCTTAAGGAAACACCCGCCGAGGCGCAGATCGTGAGCCATCAGCTCATGCTGCGTGCGGGCATGGTCCAGCAGCTCGCCGCCGGCATCTACAGCTGGCTGCCGCTCGGCTACGCCGTCCTGCGCAAGGTCGAGGCGATCGTCCACCAGGAGATGCAGCGCGCCGGCGCCATCCCCATCCTGATGCCGACCATCCAGCCGGCCGATCTCTGGATCGAGAGCGGCCGCTACAACGACTATGGCAAGGAGATGCTGCGCATCCGGGACCGCCACGATCGCAGCATGCTCTACGGGCCGACCAACGAGGAGAACGTCACCGACATCTTCCGCCGGCACGTCCGGAGCTTCAAGCAGCTGCCGCTCAACCTCTACCATATCCAGTGGAAGTTCAGGGACGAGGTTCGCCCGCGCTTCGGCGTCATGCGCGGCCGCGAGTTCCTGATGAAGGACGCCTACAGCTTCGATCTGGACGCGGCGGGTGCGGAGGCTTCCTATGACGCCATGTTCCTGGCCTACCTGCGCACCTTCCGCCGGATGGGCCTGACGGCTATTCCGATGCAGGCCGATACCGGTCCGATCGGCGGCAATTTGAGCCACGAGTTCCAGATTCTCGCCAGGACCGGCGAGAGCGAGGTCCATTTCGATGCGGCCTTCGAGGCCATCGACTTTTCGGCCGACGACCTCTCGGTGACCGAGCTCAAGGCCCTCTATGCCGCCGCCGACGACAAGCACGACCCGGCCGCCTGCCCGGTGCCAGCCGAGCGGCTGCGCAGCGGCCGCGGCATCGAGGTCGGCCACATCTTCTATTTCGGCACCAAGTATTCCGAGCCCATGGGGGCCACCGTGATCGGCCCCGACGGTGCCACGCAGCCGGTGCACATGGGCTCCTACGGCATCGGCGTGTCGCGGCTGGTCGGTGCGCTCATCGAGGCCAACCACGACGACAAGGGCATCATCTGGCCCGAGGCCGTGGCACCGTTCAAGGTCGGCATCGTCGATCTGCGGCCGGACGATGCGCTCTCCCACGGCCTCGCCGAAGAGCTCCATGAA
Organism: Geminicoccaceae bacterium; assembly: GCA_020638495.1. Classification (GTDB taxonomy): domain Bacteria; phylum Pseudomonadota; class Alphaproteobacteria; order Geminicoccales; family Geminicoccaceae; genus SLRI01. Next base: position 235,036 of record JACKIN010000004.1, read on the forward strand.
CGGCTGCAGCGGGCCGGGGTCGATGTCCTCCTCGACGAGCGCGACGAGCGCGCCGGGGCGAAGTTCGCCACGATGGAGCTGATCGGCCTGCCCTGGACCGTGACAGTGGGGCCGCGCGGTGCCAAGGAGGGCAAGGTCGAGCTCAAGGCGCGCGCCAGCGGCGAGACCGTCGAGCTCGACCCGGATGCGCTCGTCCAGCGGCTCACCGCCTGATGCGCAGCGCCGAGCGGCTGATCGCCTGGCGCTATCTTCGACCGACCCGGGGCGAAGGCTTCATCTCGGTGATCGCCGCCTTCGCGCTGGTCGGCATAGCACTCGGCGTCGGCACGCTCATCGTCGTGCTCGCGGTCATGAACGGCTTCCGCTCGGAGCTGCTCGGCCGCGTGCTCGGCGTCAACGGTCATGCCACGGTGGTCGCCGGGCCCGAGGGCCTCGCCGACAGCGACGTGCTGGTGACCCGCCTGCGCACGGTCGACGGCGTGCTCGACGCCATGGCCTATGTCGAGGGTCAGGTGATGGCCAGCGGCAACAATGTCGCCTCCGGCGCCATCGTGCGCGGTGTGCGGGCCGAGGATCTCGCCCGCCGCGCCGTCTTCGCCGACAACATCGTCGAGGGCTCGCTGGCGCGGCTGGACGAGGGCGGCACGATCCTGATCGGCAGCCGCATGGGCCAGCGCATGGGCCTCGGCGTCGGCGACCGCGTCAGCCTGATCTCGCCGCAGGGGGCCGCCACCGCCTTCGGCACCGTGCCGCGGATCCAGAGCTTCGAGATCGCCGGCATCTTCGAGGTCGGGATGTTCGAGTACGACAACAGCTTCGTCTATATCGGCATCGACGACGCGATGCGCTACTTCCAGCTCGACGACCGCGTGACCGCCGTGGAGATCCTTGTCGACGACCCGGAAATGGTGCGGCAGCTCCGCCCGACCCTCACCGCGACGGTCGCCGGGCAGGGCCGCCTGGTCGACTGGCAGCAGCTCAACTCGCATTTCTTCAATGCGCTCGAGGTCGAGCGCAACGTTATGTTCCTGATCCTCACCCTCATCATCCTCGTCGCCGCCTTCAACATCATCACCGGCATCACCATGCTGGTGAAGTCCAAAGGCCGCGACATCGCCATCCTGCGCAGCATGGGCGCCACGCAGGGTGCCGTGATGCGCATCTTCTTCCTTGCCGGCGCCAGCATCGGCGTCGCCGGCACCCTGATCGGCTTCGGCCTCGGCATAGCCTTCGCCCTCAACATCGACAGCATCCGCCTTTTCCTGGAGGGCCTGACCGGGGCGGAGCTCTGGTCGGCGGAAATTCGCTTCCTTTCCCGCCTCCCGGCCGAGATCAATCCCGACGACGTCACCCGGGTCGTGCTGATGGGTCTCGGCCTCTCCTTCCTCGCCACGCTCTACCCGGCCTGGCGGGCGGCGCGCGTCGATCCGGTGGAAGCGCTGCGCTATGAGTGAGCCGGTGCTGGTCCTGAGCGGCATCGAACGGCGCTTTCGCCAGGGAGCGACCACCCTGCCGGTGCTCAGGGGCGCCGATCTCACGCTGGCACCCGGCGAGCTCGTCGCCCTGGTCGGGCCATCCGGCTCCGGCAAGTCGACGCTGCTCCACATCGCCGCCCTGCTCGAGCGGCCGAGCGCCGGCGAGGTCACCATCGACGGCCGGGCCTGCGGCCGGCTCGGCGATCGCGAGCGCACCGGCCTGCGCCGCAACCGCATCGGCTTCGTCTATCAGTTCCACCACCTCCTCGCCGATTTCACCGCCCTCGAGAACGCCATGCTGCCACAGCTCCTGGCGGGCCGCAGCCGGGCGCAGGCAAAGGCGCGGGCGGCCGACCTGCTCGGTCGCCTCGGGCTCGGCGAGCGCCTCGGGCATCGCCCGGGCCGGCTCTCCGGCGGCGAGCAGCAGCGGGTCGCCATCGCCCGCGCCCTGGCCAACCGGCCGGGCCTGCTGCTCGCCGACGAGCCGACCGGCAATCTCGATCCGGCAACCTCGGCTCGCGTGCTCGACCTCCTGGTCGAGGTGGTGCGCGAGACCGGGACCGCTGGCTTCATCGCCACGCACAACCCGGACATCGCCGCCGCCATGGACCGCACGCTCGAGCTGGTCGACGGCCGCCTTCGCCCCTGGACGGCGCCGCCGGCGACCGGCCGCGGAGAGCCCGTCCGGCAGACGACACCGGCCTGACCCGCCCGCCGCAATTGGTTCACTTTTCGAGCATCCTGCGGTAGGACAGGGGCCTCACCACCAGATCTAGGGCCCGTGATGCCGCATGCCCCCTTCGTCCACCTGCGGGTCCGCACCTCCTACTCGCTGCTCGAGGGGGCGATCGACCACAAGGCGCTGGCCGCGCGGGCCGCGGCACTCGGCATGCCGGCGGTCGCCGTCACCGACAATGCCAATCTCTACGGCGTGATGTCGTTCTGCTCCGCGACCCTCGCCGCCGGCGTCCAGCCGATCATCGGTGCCCTCCTGCCGCTGGCGCTGGCCGAGGGTCAGCGCTCGTTCCGCCGAGAGCGACAGCACAGTCCCGCCCTGCTGCCCGTGCTCGCCCAGAACGCTGCCGGCTACGGCAGCCTGATGAAGCTGATGAGCACGCTCCATTTCGAGGCCGGGAGCGACAAGGGCCTCACCCCGGACCAGCTGGCACGGCGGAGCGAAGGCCTGATCGTCCTGACGGGCGGCGCCGACGGGCCGCTCGGCCGGCTGCTGCGGCGCGACGACAAGGATGCCGCCCTGGTCCTGCTCGACCATCTGGCCGAAGCGTTCGCAGGGCGTCTCTATGTCGAGCTGCAGCGCCACGGCGAGGAGGCCGAGGCGATGATCGAGCCGACGCTGCTCGATCTCGCCTTCGACCGCGACCTGCCCGTCGTCGCCACCAATGACTGCCTCTTCCTGGATCCGGCCATGCACGCCGCGCACGATGCGCTGATCTGCATCGCCGAGGGGCAGCATGTGGGCAACGAGGACCGCCGCCGGTTCTCGCTCGACTACCGCTTCAAGACGGCGGCCGAGATGGCAGCGCTCTTCGCCGACCTGCCGGAGGCGATCGAGAACACGCTGCTCATCGCTCGCCGTTGCGCCGCCCTGGCACCGGCACGCGAGCCGATCCTGCCACCTTTCGCCGGCGCCGATGGCCAGGGCGAGGTCGAGGAGCTGCGGGTCCAGGCCCGTACCGGTCTCGCCCGGCGGCTCGAGCGGCTGGGCGTCGAGGGCGAGGCCAGGGCACCCTATCAGGAACGGCTCGAATACGAGCTCGACGTCATCATCCAGATGCAGTTTCCGGGCTACTTCCTCATCGTCTCGGATTTCATCCGCTGGGCCAAGCAGCAGGGCATCCCGGTGGGCCCGGGCCGCGGCTCGGGGGCGGGCTCGGTCGTCGCCTGGTCGCTCGAGATCACCGACCTCGACCCGCTCCGCTTCGGCCTCCTCTTCGAACGCTTCCTCAACCCCGAGCGCGTCTCGATGCCGGACTTCGACATCGATTTCTGCCAGGACCGCCGTGACGAGGTGATCCGCTATGTCGAGGGGCGCTACGGTGCCGACCGGGTCGCCCACATCATCACCTTCGGGAAGCTGCAGGCGAGGGCGGCGCTGCGCGATGTCGGCCGCGTGCTCGGGCTCCCTTTCGGCCTCGTCGACAAGATCTCGAAGCTCGTGCCTTTCAACCCGGCCAACCCGCCGACGCTGGCGCAGGCGGTCGAGATGGAGCCGCGGCTCGCCGAGGCGCGCGACGGCGATCCGGCCGTGGCGCGGATGATCGAGATCGCCCTCGAGCTCGAGGGCCTGCCGCGCCACGCCTCGACCCACGCGGCGGGCGTGGTGATCGGCGACCGGCCGCTCGACGAGCTCGTGCCGCTCACCCGCGATCCCAGGAGCGGCAGCGCCGTCACCCAGTTCAACATGAAGGACGTCGAGACGGCCGGCCTCGTCAAGTTCGACTTCCTCGGCCTCACCACGCTGACCATGCTGCGCATGGCCGAGGATCTCGTGAACCGGCGCGGCACGGCGCTCGATCTGGCGGCCCTGCCGCTCGACGACGCGGCCACCTACGCGCTGCTCAGCCGGGCGGAGACGGCGGGTGTGTTCCAGCTGGAATCCGGCGGCATGCGGGATGCGCTCCGGAAGCTCAAGCCCGACTGCTTCGAGGACATCATCGCCATGGTCTCGCTCTACCGGCCGGGCCCGATGGACAACATCCCGCGCTACATCAACGTCAAGCACGGCGCCGAGACGGCGGAATACCTGCACCCCATGCTCGAGCCGATCCTGAAGGAGACGAACGGCGTCATCATCTACCAGGAGCAGGTGATGGAGATCGCCAAGCAGCTCGCCGGCTACACGCTCGGCGGCGCCGATCTCCTGCGCCGGGCCATGGGCAAGAAGATCAAGGCCGAGATGGACGCGCAGCGCGCCACCTTCGTCGACGGGGCAATGGCGCGCGGCATCAGCCGCAGGATGGCCGACGTGATCTTCGATTCGGTGGCGAAGTTCGCCTCCTACGGCTTCAACAAGAGCCATGCCGCCGCCTATGCGCTGCTCGCCTACCATACGGCCTATCTCAAGGCGAACCACCCGCTCGAGTTCTACGCGGCGGTGATGACCATGGAGATGGCGAACCAGGAGAAGCTCGCCGCCTACCGGCACGAGATGCGCCAGCGCGGCATCGAGCTCCTGCCGCCGCACGTCAACGCTTCCCTGCCGGTTTTCTCGGTCGAGGACGGGTCGCCCCCGAACGGCTCGGCGGGGAGCCGGACGGGGGGCGGCGTACGCTTCGCGCTCGCCGCGATCAAGGGGGTGGGCCAGGCCGCGATGCAGGCGCTCTGCGCCGAGCGCGCGGCTGGAGGCGCTTTCACGGGTCTCTGCGATCTGACCGCCAGGCTCGCCGGCAAGGGCTTCAACCGTCGCCTGCTCGAGGCGCTCGCGCGGGCCGGCGCGCTGGACGGGTTGGCGGCCAACCGGGCGACGTTGATGGCCGGGCTCGAGCAGGCGATCGCCCATGCCGGGGCGGTGGCGGCGGCCCGGGAGAGCACCCAGGAGGGGCTCTTCGGCAGCAATGGCGACGATGTGCCCGAGCCCCGCATCGCGACCCTCGAGGAGTGGCCCCTGGGTGAGCGTCTCGGTCACGAGTTCGATGTGCTCGGAGTCTATCTCTCGGCGCATCCGCTCGATGGCTACGCCGCGGCGCTCGCCGAGCGCGGCGTCGTTGCCGCCGCCCAGGTGCTGGAGGCGCCCGGCCGCTTCGACGGTGCCACGGCCGAGCTCGCCGGCGTGATCGTCGCCCGGAAGGAGAAGCGCACCGAGCGCAGCCGCTTCGCCTTCCTGCAGGTTTCCGACATTTCGGCGCAGTTCGAGGTCATGCTGTTCGCTGACGTGCTGGAACGCTCCCGCGACCTTCTGGAGATCGGCACCGCCGTTCTGATCACCGCTGACATCCGTGCCGATGGCGACGAGATCAAGTTCGCGGCGCAGCGCCTGACACGACTCGACGACGTGGCCGCGGGCAGGGGCGAGCTGGTCGAGATCGAGCTCAGCGAGGCGGGCGCCGCCGGGCGGCTGAGGCCTCATCTCCGCGAGGGCGAAAAGGGGGCCCAGGTGCGGCTCGTCCTCGGCCTGCCGAATGGCCGCGAGGTCGTGGTGGCGCTCCCCGCCGCCATTTCGCTCAGCCATGCACGCCGGCCCGATGTGGAGCGGATCGCGGGGGTCACGCGGATCGCCGCATGCGGCAGCGCCGCCAATGCGCACGAGCCGGCGGCGCGCGGCACCTTCCATTGAGCTTGTGCTGCCGAGGGCAGGTACGGTCGTCGTGCCTTGCCCGCCACCCCTTGCCCGCGGCCATGACCGTTTCTATGGTCGCGCCCGTGCGGGCGTAGCTCAGCGGTAGAGCACGGCGTTTACACCGCCGGTGTCGGAGGTTCGACCCCTTCCGCCCGCACCAGGCTCCACTTCTCCCCCGTGACGGCCGAGAGCACAGTCAGAGATCGGTCGGAAAGCGCGGGATGTTGGTGGTGTGGTGCACGTCGACCGACAGCAGGAAGCCGAAGCCGACGAGCGTGGTGAGCATCGCCGTGCCGCCATAGGAGATCAGCGGCAAAGGCACGCCGACCACCGGGATCAGGCCCGTCACCATGGCGACGTTGATGAGCACATAGAGAAAGAAATTGATGCCGATGCCCATGGCGAGCAACCGCCCGAACTGGTGGGTTGCCCGAAGGGCGACGGCCAGCGACAGGCCGACGACCGCCAGATAGAGCAGCAGCACGATGAGCGCGCCGACGAAGCCGGTCTCCTCGGCGAGCATGGTGAAGGCGAAATCGGTCTGCTTCTCCGGCAGGAAGCTGAGCTGCGCCTGGCTGCCCATCAGATAGCCCTTGCCCCAGAACCCGCCCGAGCCGAGCGCTATCTTGCTCTGGATGATGTGGTAGCCGGCGCCGAGCGGGTCGGTCTCGGGATCGAGAAAGGTCAGCACGCGCTGGCGCTGGTAATCGTGCAGGCCGCTCCAGGCGACCGGCAGGGCGGCGGCGACAGCGGCTATGGCGAGGCCGAACTTCCACAGGCGAACGCCAGCGAGAAAGAGCAGGGAGCCGCCGACGGCGAGCAGCATGATGCTCGTGCCGAGGTCCGGCTGCTTGAGGACGAGGAGCGCCGGCAGGCCGATCATCGCCAAGGGGGGCAGCAGATAGAGCGGCCGCTTGACCTCGTCGAGATAGGCGCTGTGGAAATAGCGGGCGAGGCAGAGCACGAGACCGATCTTCATCAGCTCCGAGGGCTGGATCTGGACGAAGCCGAGGTCGACCCAACGCTGCGCGCCCTTGTTGATCTCGCCCAGGATCTCGACACCGACCAGCATGGCGAAGGCACCGCCATAAAGCACATAGGCCCAGCGGTACCAGAAGCGGATGTCGATCAGCGCCACGGTCAGCATCACGACGAGGCCGAAGGCGAGCCGCGCACCGTGGCGCCAGGCCCAGGGCTGGTGGTTGCCGCCGCCGGCCGAATAGAGGACGAGATAGCCGACGCAGCCGATCAGCAGGAGCAGGGCGACGAACGGCCAGTGCAGCGACGCCAGCTTCTCGGCGAAGCGCAGCTCCTGCGGGCGGATGCGGACCCGGCTCGCCATGGCTCAGTCGAATCCGACCTTCATTGGGCCACTCACAGGCTGGCCGCCACGGTGGCGACCCCGGGGCCGATCTCGAGCACCCTGGTCATGATGTCCCGGACGATCGGGGCCGCCGCACCACTGCCGCTCTGGCCGTGCTCGACGATCACCGAGACCGCATAGCGCGGGTGGTCGGTCGGCGCGAAGGCGACGAAGAGAGCGTGGTGGCGATGCTCCCAGGGCCGGTCCTTGCGCTTGTGCAGATTGGCCGCGCGCTCCGCCCGGGTGATCCGCCGCACCTGCGAGGTGCCGGACTTGCCCGCCATCTGCACACCCTCGAGTGTCAGGCGTTGCCGATAGGCCGTGCCACGCTGGCTGTTGACCACCATGGACATGCCCTTGAGCACATGATCGAGGGAAGCCTGGGACACGCCGACCGAGCCGACCGCCGGTGGCTCGGCGGCGGGGTCGCGGTAGAACCAGGGCGTGACGGCTCGCCCGCCATTGCACAGGCGGGCGGTCATGATGGCGAGCTGCAAGGGCGTGGCCAGCATGTAGCCCTGGCCGATGCCGATCACCAGCGTCTCGCCCTTCTGCCAGGGCTCGCCCAGGGTCTCGCGCTTCCATTGGCTGGTCGGCACCAGACCCGGCTGCTCGCCCGGCAGGTCGAGCCCGAGCGGCGCACCCAGACCGAAGCGCCGCGCCATGGCGGCGATGCCGTCGACACCGACCCGTCGCGCCAGATCGTAGAAATAGACGTCGCAGGACTGGGCGATCGCCTCGTGCAACGCGACCCGGCCGTGGCTCTTCCAGCAATGGAACTTCGCATTGCCGAGGCTGACACTGCCGCCGCAGAAGACGTCGTAGCTGGGCGTCACCAGGCCGGCCTCGAGCGCCGCCAGGGCCACCATCATCTTGAAGGTGGAGCCGGGCGGGTACTGGCCGCGAATCGACTTGTTGACGAGGGGGGTGCGCGGGTTGTCGCGCCATTCCTTCCATTGCTGGTGCGACAGGCGACCGGTGAAGGCGGCGGGGTCGTAGCTCGGCACCGAGGCCAGGGCCAGGACGGCGCCGGTATCGACATCGACCACGACAGCACTCGCCGAGAGCTCGCTCGAGAGGCGCTCGTAGCAGAACAGCTGCAGCTCGGCGTCGAGCGAGAGCTGGAGGTCGGCGCCGCTGATCCCGTCGTCGCGGTCGAGCTCGCGGATCTCGCGGCCGATGGCGTTGACCTCGATCCGGCTGCGGCCGGCCCGGCCGCGCAGCAGATGGTCGTGCGCCTTCTCGATGCCGTTCTTGCCGATGCGGAACTCGGGCAGCCGCATCAGCGGATCGGGGTCCTCGGCCTGCTCCTCGGGGCTGACCGGCCCGACATAGCCCAGCACATGGGCCAGCACGTCGGCGTGGGGATATTCGCGCAGCAGGGTGGAATCGAGCACGACGCCCGGGAGATGCGGGCTGTGCACGGCGACGGTGGTGACCTCGTCCCAGCTCAGCCCCTCGCGCACCAGGACGGGCACGAAGGCGCGCTGGGCGCGGGCGGTCTTCAGGATCTCGTCGATCTGGGCCTGGTCGAGAGGAATGAGGCGGGCGAGATCGAGCAGGGTTTTGGCCAGATCCGGCGTGTTCTCGCGGACGATGCGCAGGCGGTAGCTCGGCACGTTGCGCGCCAGCACGCGACCCTCGCGATCGAAGATGCGGCCCCGTGGTGGCACGATCAGCCGCTGGTTGACCCGGTTCTCCTCGGCGAGCAGAGCATAGCGTGAGGCGTCGTCCACCTGCAGCTGCCAGAGCCGCCCGGCCAGCAGGCCGAAGAGGCCGACCTGGGCGGCGCCGACCACGAGGGCCCGGCGGGTGAAGGTGCGGGTGCGGTCAGCCGCGTGATGCTGCATGGCTCGGCTTCGGCAGGACAGGCAGGAGAAAGGCGAGGGCGAGGCTCACCAGGGGATAGGCGGCGATGGTGAGCAGGATTTCGAACAGCACCGGACGCAGCGGCAGGGCCTCCTGCCAGAAGAGGCAGGCGATCACCCAGCGCAGCCCGAGCAGCAGCATGGCCACGAGACAGAAGCACGCCCAGAGCACGGCGAACGAGCGGCTGGAGAGGAATCGGCGCGGGGCCAGCAGCACCAGCCGCGTGGCGAAGAGGGCGAGGGCGGTGAGACCGAGCGGCATGCCGGAAGCGGCATCGAGCAGCAAGGTGAGGATGAGGGTGAGGCCGTTGCCGAGCAGGTCCGGGCGCTGCACCGTCCAGTAGAAGATCGCGGCGAGGCTGAGCAGCGGTGCGATGGTTGTCGGGGCGGCGCTCGGCAGGGGCGCCAGGTCGACGCAGATCAGCACGAAGACCGAGAGGAAGGGGAGGGCGGCGCGGGCCAGATCGCCCGGTCGACCGCTCGCCACGATGCCGCCCTGGCCGAAGCCCGTCATCCGCCGACCAGCCCGACAAGCGCCCCCGGCTGGCCGATCCCCCGCAGGTCGGCCCCGCCTTGATCGGCCAGCGCCGGCTCCGGCTCGAGCTCGGGCGCGGTTGGCTCCAGGCCGCCATCCGTGTCGCTTTCGGGCGCTGGCAGCGGGGCGTGCCGGAGGACCGAGACGAAATCGACCGTCGGCCACTCGACGAAGGTCCTGACGGCGACCCGGCCGCCATCGATCCGGGCGATCTCGCCGATCATCAGCCCCGGCGGCAGGACCCCGCCCTTGCCCGAGGTCATGACCCGGTCGCCGATCGCGAAGCGCGGGTTCATCGGCAGGAACTGCAGCTTGGGCTCGGCGGTGTTGTCGCCGGCGAGCAGCGCCTGATCGCCTGACCGTTCGATGATCACGGGCAACTTCGAGTTGAAATCGGTGAGCAGCAGCACTCGGGCGGAACGGGCCCCCACATCGATGATCCGGCCGACCATGCCCTGCGGCGTCAGCACCGCCATGCCGACCTCGATGGCGTGGTCGCGGCCGGCGTCGATCAGCCGGGTATGGACGAACGGGCCGGCGGAATCGGCGACGATCTGCGCCGTCGTCAGTGCGGTCTCGGGGGTCGCCGTGGTCATGTCGAGCATGGTGCGCAGCGAGCGGTTCTCGACCGTCAGCCACACCGCGCGAGACTGCCATTCGAGCAGGCGGCGATTTTCTGCCCGCAGCCGCTCGTTCTCGGCGCGCACGGCGAGGAGCGCGCCGATCTGATCGCCGATCCGGCGGGTGAGGGCGATCGGCTCGCGCACCAGGGCGACCGCCGGCACCATGCGATCGGCAATGCCATCGGTCACCACCTCGATGACGCGCACATTGAACCGGACGAGCACCAGGAGCAGCACCGCGACCCCGATGACGGCGACCAGCACCGGTCGCTCGCCAGCGGCGCGCAACGCGGTCCCGAATTGGACGAATCGGTCGACGAAGGCGATCTTCACTGTCTTGCCGCACGCTGCGATGACGGGTGACAGACTAGCACGAGCAACGTCGCCTGGTGGCAACCAAGCGTTGGGTCATCTGCCGCCTGAGGATGGTATGTCACCCACCGGCAACAAAGGGTTAACGGCACCATCGGCCGACTGCTCAATAGGCCGTGTGCAGGACGTGCTTGAGCCCCTTCATGTCCTCGAGGCAGCGCCCGGTGCCGAGCGCCACGCAGTTCAAGGGCTCGTCGGCCTGGCTCACCGGCAGGCCGGTCGAGTGGCGCAGGACGAAATCGAGATTGCCGAGCAGCGAGCCGCCGCCGGTGAGCACGATGCCCTTGTCGACGATGTCGGCCGAAAGCTCCGGGGCGGTGTGCTCGAGCGCCACCTTGACCGCCTCGATGATGGCGTTGACCGGCTCGGCCAGGCTCTCGGCGATCTGCCGCTGGCTGATGACGATCTCCTTGGGGACGCCGTTCATCAGGTCGCGGCCCTTGATCTCCATGACCTCGCCATTGCCGTCCTCGGGCAGGCAGGCAGAGCCGATCCGCTTCTTGATGTTCTCGGCCGTGGCCTCGCCGATCAGCAGGCTGTGGTTGCGCCGCACATAGTTGATGATCGCCTCGTCCATCTTGTTGCCGCCGACCCGGATCGAGCGGGCATAGACGATGCCGCCCAAGGACAGGATCGCCACCTCGGTGGTGCCACCGCCGATATCGACGACCATCGAGCCGGTGGGCTCGGTGACCGGCAGGCCGGCCCCGATGGCCGCGGCCATCGGCTCCTCGATCAGGTGCACGCGTCGGGCCCCCGCTGCCTCGGCCGCCTCCTGGATGGCACGCCGCTCGACCGCGGTGGAGCCCGAAGGCACGCAGATGATGACCTGGGGGCTGGCGAAGCCGCGCCGGTTGTTCACCTTGCGGATGAAGTGCTTGATCATCTCCTCGGCGACCTCGAAATCGGCGATGACGCCGTCGCGCAAGGGGCGGATCGCCTCGATGTTGCCGGGCGTGCGGCCGACCATCTCCTTGGCCTCGAGGCCAACGGCCAGGACCTGCTTGCGGCCTTTCATGGTGGCGATGGCGACGACCGAGGGCTCGTTCAGGACGATCCCCCGCCCCTTCATGTAAACGAGCGTGTTGGCCGTGCCGAGATCGATGGCGAGGTCGGCTGAGAAGAGACCGAGAAGGCGCGAGAACATGGGTGCGGGATCCGCTCCGTGATCGGCGATGGGGGAGGTGGGCACGGCTCGAGCCGCACCCCTGCCGACCCGGGGGGCGGGAACGCGACCCGGGTCGAAACACGCAACGGGGGTGCCGAGGCACCCCCGTCAACGATGATCGGGATACTGACGCGGAGGCGAGTGGCGGGCTGGCGCGCCGCGGTCCCCAGGGAGAGCCGAGCCAAGCCCGCCAGCCTCACGCCGACAGCGCGGCCGGCGCGTGACGACCACGCTTGGTCAGGAGCTTGTTCAGGGCCGCGATGTAGGCGCGGGCCGAGGCGACCAGCGTGTCGGTGTCGGCCGACTGGCCGTTGACCGTGCGGCCATCCTCCTCGAGCCGCACCGTGACGATCGCCTGGGCATCGGTGCCGCCGGTCACCGCGTGGATCTGGAAGAGCGGCAGCAGCACGTCGTGCGGGTAGAGAGCCTTGATCGCGTTGAAGGTCGCATCGACCGGCCCGTCGCCCGTCGCCGCCGCCGACTTCTCGACACCGTCGATGGACAGCGTCATCTCGGCCTTCGGGGCGATGTCCGAGCCGCACTGGACGAGCAGGCGGACGAAGCGGATGGTCTGGTCGCCCGTGGCGATCTCCTCGTCGACCAGCGCCACCAGGTCCTCGTCGAAGATCTCCTTCTTCTTGTCGGCCAGGGCCTTGAAACGGGCGAAGGCATCCTCGAGCGCATTGTCGCCGAGCTCGTAGCCCAGCTCCTTCAGCTTGGTCTTGAAGGCGTGCCGGCCGGAATGCTTGCCCATCACCAGGCTCGACTTGACGAGGCCGATGTCCTCGGGCCGCATGATCTCGTAGGTCTGGGCATTCTTCAGCATCCCGTCCTGGTGGATGCCGCTCTCGTGGGCGAAGGCGTTGGCGCCGACGATCGCCTTGTTCGGCTGCACGTTGAAGCCGGTGATCGCCGAGACCAGCCGCGAGGCCTGCATGATCTTGGTGGTGTCGATGCGGCTCGCGTAGGGCAGCTGGTCGGGGCGGGTCCGGACCGCCATGACCACCTCCTCGAGCGCGCAGTTGCCGGCGCGCTCGCCGATGCCGTTGATCGTGCACTCGATCTGCCGCGCACCCGCCTGCACGGCGCGCAGGCTGTTGGCGACGGCAAGGCCCAGGTCGTTGTGGCAGTGGACCGAGAGAACCGCCTTGTCGATGTTGGGCACGGCGCTCCGGATCAGTCGGATCAGGTCGGCGAACTCCTCCGGATAGGCGTAGCCCACCGTGTCGGGGATGTTGATGGTCGTGGCGCCGCACTCGATCGCGGTCTCGATGCAGCGGAAGAGGAAGTCGTGCTCGGTGCGCGATGCATCCATCGCACTCCACTCGACGTCGTCCGTGTAGGAGCGCGCCCGGGTGACGCTGGCGGCGACACGCTCGTGCACCTGATCCTGGTCCAGCTGCAGCTGGAACTGGCGGTGCAGCGGCGAGGTGCCGATGAAGGTGTGGATGCGGCTTCGCGCCGCCGGCTGCAGCGCCTCGGCGGCCCGGTCGATATCGCCGATGGCAGCGCGGGCGAGGCCGCAGACGACACTCTCCTTGACTCGCCCGGCGATCGCCCGGACGGCCTCGAAATCACCCTGCGAGGCGATCGGGAAGCCGGCCTCGATGACATCGACTCCCATGCTCTCCAGGAGGTCGGCGACCTGGATCTTCTCGGGCGTGGTCATCGAGCAGCCGGGCGACTGCTCGCCGTCGCGCAGCGTGGTGTCGAAGATGATGATGCGATCGCCCTCGGCCGCCGCGGTGGCGGCGGCGCGTACGCCAGTGCCGTGGTCGTTGCTCGTCGGCTTGGTGCTCATGATGCTGGCTCTCGTGCGTGGCTGACGTTGCGGTTCGAACTCGACCCCTGAGCGCACGCGTGTTCGAACGGGCGGGCTCAGGGGCAGGTAAGTCGAAGCCGCAGCGAGAGAACCCGGTCAGCGAGCGGCGCGCACAGGCCGGCGACAGCGGTGCTTGCCGCTTGCCGAAGACCCCGAGTGTCGTGCCCGTGCATCGTCATGACCACCTTTGCCGGCATCATCCTGGCCGGCAACCCGGGTGGATGGTGTCGATAGTCCCGAGGATATGCCGTCAAAGTTACCGAATTGTAAAGCAGCTTGATCGCCCCATCAGCGAACCCGGCCGGGGAAGGTCGCCCTGTCGGTTGTGCCGGGCAGCGGTGTGGATCACCTGCCGAGGCTTGCGGCGGCGGGCCGATCCGGGCAAGTCGTGCGGACGGGCAAGTGCCGAGGCTGGGACGGGCCGCGACCCGACAGGAGGAACGGATGACGACGACGAGACGCTCCGGCGGCGAGATCCTGATCGACGAGCTGGTGCGGCACGGCACCGATCGGATCTTCGGCGTGCCCGGCGAAAGCTATCTGGCAGCGCTCGACGCGCTGCATGGCCGCAACGACATCGCCTTCGTCATCTGTCGCCAGGAGGGTGGTGCCGCGATGATGGCGGAAGCCGATGGCAAGCTCACCGGGCGGCCGGGCGTCTGCTTCGTCACCCGCGGGCCGGGTGCCACCAATGCGTCGGCCGGGGTCCATATCGCCCGCCAGGATTCGACACCGATGATCCTGCTGGTCGGCCAGATCGCCCGCGAGGCGCGCGACCGCGAGGCCTTCCAGGAGGTCGACTACCGGCAGATGTTCGGCGGCATCGCCAAATGGGTCGCCGAGATCGAGGATGCGCGGCGGATCCCGGAATATCTGCACCGCGCCTTCATGACCGCCACCACCGGCCGGCCGGGGCCGGTGGTCCTGGCCCTGCCCGAGGACATGCTGACCGACGAGGTGATGACCGAGCCCGGCCGGCCCTGGCAGCAGGTGCGGGCCCATCCCGACCCGGCAGCGGTCGAGACGACCATGACCTGGCTCGGCGAGGCCGAGCGGCCGCTCGTCATCCTCGGCGGCGGCGGCTGGGACCAGGATGCGGTGACGGCATTGCGCCGGTTCGTCGAGGCGAACGACCTGCCGACCGCCGTCGGCTTCCGCCGCCAGGACTACCTCGACAACACGCATCGCTGCTATGTCGGTGACATCGGCATCGGCGCCAACCCGAAGCTGCTCGAGCGGCTCGACCATGCCGATCTCCTCCTGGTCATCGGTGCCCGGCTCGGCGAGATGACGAGCGACGGCTACACCAGGCTCGGCCTGCCACGACCGAAGCAGCGCATGATCCAGGTGCTCAACGGGCCGGAGGAGCTCGGTCGGGTCTACCAGCCGGACCTCCTGATCCAGGCGAGCCCCGGGCCTTTCGTCGAGGCCCTGGCGGCACGCGGGCCGCTCGCCAGCCGGACCTGGGCGCTCGGCACCGCCGACGGCCATGCCGCCTATCTCGAGAACATCGCTCCGCTGGAAATACCGGGCAACGTGCAGATGCCGGCGATCATGGCCGAGCTGCGTGCGACCCTCCCGGCCGAGGCCATCGTCACCAACGGTGCCGGCAACTACTCGGCCTGGTGCAACCGCTTCTACAGCTACCGGGCCTTCCGCTCGCAGCTCGCCCCGACCTCCGGCTCGATGGGCTACGGCCTGCCGGCGGCGATCGCCGCCAAGCTCGCCCACCCCGACCGGCCGGTCGTCTGCTTCGCCGGCGACGGCTGCTTTTTGATGACCGGGCAGGAGCTGGCGACCGCCTGCCAGCAGCGCCTCGCCATCGTCATCCTGGTCTTCAACAACGGCATGTACGGCACGATCCGCATGCACCAGGAACGCGAGTACCCGACGCGGGTCTACGGCACGGAGCTCGCCAACCCCGATTTCGCCAGGCTCGCCGAGGCCCACGGTGCCCTGGGGCTCCGGGTCGAGCGCACCGAGGCGTTCGCCCCGGCGTTCGCACAGGCGCTCGCCGCCGATCGGCCGGCGCTCATCGAGATCGTCATGGATCAGGAGGCGATCACGCCGCGCCAGTCGCTCTCGGCGATCCGGGCTGCCGCCCTGGCCAGGCAGAAAGGCTGAGCGCTCAGACGGCCGAGAGATACCACTCGAAGTCGAGCGGGGTGAGCCGCGCCTCGAAGCGGTCGAACTCGGCCCGCCGGCAGGCGGCATAGAGCGCGCAGAACCGCTCGCCGAGAAACCGCTTGAGCAGGCTGCCGCGCTCGAAGGCCAGAAGTGCTTCCGCCCAGTTGGTCGGCACGCTTCGACGTGCCTTCTCGTAGGCATTGCCGGTCATGGGCGGCCCCGGATCGCCCTTGTGCTCGAGACCGTGCAGCACGCCGGCGAGCATGGCGGCGGTGGCGAGATAGGGATTGGCATCCGCCCCGGGGGCACGGTGCTCGATCCGCCGCGCCGCCGCGGGCCCCGCCGGCACGCGCAGCGCCACGGTGCGGTTGTTGATCCCCCAGCTCGGTGCGGTGGGTGCGTAGGAGAGCGGTTGCAGCCGCCGGTAGCTGTTGGCGTTGGGGGCGAAGACGAGCATCGATTCCGCCATCGCCTGCTGCAGGCCCCAGACGGCATGGCGCAGCGTCAGCTCGCCCGCCTCGCCGTCCGCCAGCACGTTCCGGCCGTCCTCGTCCTCGAGGCTGAGATGGATGTGCAGCCCGCTGCCGCTCGTCTCGGGGAAGGGCTTGGCCATGAAGCAGGCGCGAAACCCGCTCTCCAGCGCTGCCGCCTTGACGCAGCGCTTGAACAGCAGCGCATGGTCGGCGGCGCGCACCGGATCGTGCACATGGCGCAGGTTGACCTCGAACTGCCCCGGCGCGAACTCGGCGACCGCCCCCTTGGCCGGGATGTCCTGCGCGTCGCAGTAGTCGGCGACGAGGTCGAGGAAGGGCTCGATCTCGCGCAGGCGGTCGAAGGAGTAGACCTCCACCTCGCGCGGCCGGCGGCCGAGCCTCGTGCTCGTCGGCAACTGGCCGAGCCCGTCCGCGTCGAGCGCTAGGTCGAGCAGGTAGAACTCCAGCTCGAGGGCGCAGACCGGCTTCAGGCCGAACGCCGCGAAGCCCTCGGCCACCCGGCCGAGCACGGCCCGCGGATCCGCGAAGAAGGGCTGGCCGTCCGCCTCGCCGAGGCCGCCCAGGATCTGCGCACGCTCGGACGCCCAGGGCACCGGTGCGAGGGTCGCGTCGTCGAGGCGGATAGGCCGGTCGGCATCGCCCTCCTCCCAGACGAGGCCGCTGCGGTCGACATTGGCACCGGTCGTATCCAGCGCGTAGAGCGTGCTCGAGAAGAGCGCCTCGCCGCGCAGCGCCGCCCGAAGCTCGCCGATGTCGAAGCGCTTGCCGCGGGCGATGCCGACAATGTCCGGCAGGATCACGTCGACGCTCTCGACCAGGGGGTTGTCGGCGAGAAAAACGGCGAGCCGATCCTGGCTCGCCGCGTCGTCGCGTTCTGTCCCGGTTCCGCCCACGGCCGAGGATGGCGTGGTGGTCAGAGGCTCTCCTCGACCCACTCGACCAGCTTCGTCTTGGGGGCGGCACCGACCTTGGTCGCCGCCACCTCGCCGTCCTTGAAGAGCATCAGCGTCGGGATGCCCCGGACACCGTACTTGGTGGGGGTGAGGGGGTTTTCGTCGATATTGACCTTCACCACCTTGACCTTGCCGTCCATCTCGTTCGCCATCTCCTCGAGATGAGGGGCGATCATCTTGCAGGGGCCGCACCATTCGGCCCAGAAATCGACGACGACAGGGGTCGCCGACTTGAGGACGTCGGTGCTGAAGTCGGCATCGTTCGTCTGGTGCACACTCATCGGCGCGTATCCGTCGCTGTGTGTCGGTGCCCGGCGGGCACTGCTGCGGGAGCGGAGTCTTGGATCAGGTGCCGCATGCCGTCAAGCCGGCTCGGGCGCATGGATGGCAAGCAGCGCCGTGGGCACCGGCATCAGGGCCGGCACCGCGGTCCAGACGAGCGCGGCCTTCACCGCCCGGCCGGGATAGAGCCGGCCGAGCAGGACGGCATAGGCCGCGAGCTGGCGCAGATAGGCCACCGGCACCTGGTCCACCGTTGCCGGCGGCAGGCGGTTGGACTTGAAATCGACGAGGAAGACCGCCTCCGAGGTCACGGCGAAGCGGTCGATCTGTCCGGCGATCACGAGGTCGCCGACGCGGCCGATGACCGGCTGCTCGGAGCGGCTTCCGGCCGCGAAGGCCGGCGCCAGCCCGGGGAGCTCGAGCACGCCCAGCACCTGACGCGCCAGCTCGGCCCGGGCATCCGGCTCCAGCCCCGGCCAGGTGGCGAGGCGCAGGTCGAGAAAGTCCCTCCGATCGTCATCGGGCAGGGCCGCGACCTCGTGCAGCAGGCGGTGTAGCGCCGTGCCGAAGACCCTGGCCCCCCTGCCTTGTTCGGCCAGGGGCGAGCTCGCCGGCATCGCCAGGACCTCCTCCGCCGATGGATGCACGAGGCGGCGCCGCTGTGGCTCGGGCGGTGGCGGCCGGTCGAGCCAGTCGGGGAGCGGGGCCGGCGCGACCGCTGGCGCCGCGGGCTCGGCCGGCCCCGCGCCGGCCACGCCGCGCACCAGATGCAGCTCGCCCTGCTCCCTGGTCTCGACGTCCGGCATAGCCTGCAGCGCCTGGCTCAGCACCGCGTGCCAGGATGGCGCCTCGCACTCGCGCTGCCTGTCCCAGCCGGCGACGACCAGCCGGTCCTGGGCGCGGGTGATCGCCACATAGAACAGCCGCCAGCGCTCGGCCTCGGCGAGCCTTTGTCGTTCGGTCGTGATGGCCTCGCTCACCGGATCGCGCTGTGCCTGGGCCGCGCGCCAGATGGGCAGGCCCGTATCCGGGTCGACGATCAGCCGGTCGCGCCCGGCCGGTGGCGCATAGGGGCCGGCATCGGCGAGCAGGACGAACGGCGCCTCCAGACCCTTCGAGCCGTGCACCGTCATCACCCGCACCGCGTCGGCGCGCTGCTCGAGGTCGCGCTTGAGCTGGCCGCTCTCCAGCCCGAGCCAGTGGATGAAGCCCTGCAGCGACGCCGGATGGCCGGCCTCATGGGCGAGGGCCTGGGCGAGAAACGCCTCGATCGGCTCGGCGGCATCCGGCCCGAGCCGCTGCAGCAGCCGCCGCCGCCCGCCCTCCGGCCCGAGGATGCGGGCGTAGAGCTCGAAGGGCGGCATGAAGTCGGCCCGGGCGAGCCAGCCGGAGAAGCGCTCCCAGGCGGCGGCAAAGGGTGCCTCGCCGGCCTCGCCGAGATGCCGCAGGCGCTCGACGAGCGGGCGGCGGTCACGATCGTGGGCGAGGCGGAAGAGATCGTCCTCGCCCAGGCCGACCAGCGGGCTCTTCAGCAGGGCTGCGAGGTTGAGATCGTCCTCCGGCAGCAGCAGTGCCCGGCCGAGGGCCACCAGGTCCTCGACGGCGATGGCCTCGGTGAGCTTCAGCCGATCGGCGCCGGCGACGGGAATGCCCCGCTCCTTCAGCGCCTTGAGGATCCGCTCCTGGGCCACACCGCGGCGCTGCAGGAGGATCAGGATGTCGCCCGGCCGCAGCTTTCGGCCGGTCGATTCCGGGACGATGCCGGCGTCCAGCCAGTCCCCGATGGTCCGGGCGATTCGCTGGGCGAGACGCGTCTCCGGCTCGTCCGTGTCATGGCGCTCGGTCGGCAGGACCCAACCCTCTACCGCAGGCTGTGGCCGCGCGACCGGCCGCTCGAGCGGCCAGATCTCGACCGAGCTCAGGGCATTCTGGCGGAAGGTCCGGTGCTGCACCGCCGCCCCCGGGTCGGCGAGCACGCCGGAACGCACGACCGGATCGGCGAGCATGGCCTCGACCAGCTCGACGATGGCGGGGCCGGAGCGGAAGGAGAGGTCGAGCACGCTCCGGTCGAGCGGCCGCCCGGCCTGCCGGAATCTCGTCGAGAGCCGCTCGCGCAAGGCGGCGAAGCTGGCGATGTCGGCCCCCTGGAAGCTGAAGATCGACTGCTTCTCGTCGCCGACGACGAAGAGCGTGCGGTCGACCCGCCCCGAGCCCTCGCCGGCATGGAACTCCTCGACCAGATGCTCGATGATCGACCACTGCGCGGGGCTCGTGTCCTGGGCCTCGTCGACCAGCAGGTGATCGAGACGCGCATCGAGCTTGAACCGCACCCATTCCCGCCGGCCGGGATCGGCGAGGAGGGCTGCCGTGCGCTGGATCAGGTCGTCATAGTCGAGCGCCGCCGCCTGCCGCTTGGCCGCGGCGTAGGCCTCGATCACCGCATAGCCCAAGGCCAGGAGCGCCCGCGTCCGCCGCGCCACCTCGAGCGCCTTGAGCCGCTGCCCGACCCGCACCAGCCGCGCCTGCTCGGCGAGGAGCGCCCGATAGTGCGCCGGATCAAGCGTGTTCGGTCCCAGCCGGGCGAGCGGCTCGCCGTCCTTCTTGAGGTAATGCCGTGAATAGTCCTCGAATGTGCGATTGCGGTCCTTCTCTGACAAATTCAGCCAGGCAAGGGTCGTGTGGCCGCGTGCGTCGTGGGTAGCGGCACCACCGATCAGCGCGTTGGCAGCCGGCACCAGGCGATGGCTGTCGACCTCCTCCGGCCGGCAGGCCCGGGCAACTACCGCCTCCGGCGTATCGCGCGGATCGACCTCGAGCCTCTCGCAGATCCTGTCGATCACGCCGGCAGGCCCGCCATGCCGGTCGGCAAGGGCCAGAAGATGGTCGCGCATCTGGAGCAGCTGCCCGAGCGCCTCGGTCAGCGAGCCGTCGGCGAGCAGGATCGCCACCTCCTCGATGGCCTGCCGCAGGCTCGCATCCCCGCTTCCCAGCACCTGCTGCCGGGCCTCGATCTGCCTTTCCCGCGCCGTCCGCTCGTCGATCAGCTCGAAATGCGGGGCAATGCCCGCCTCCAGCGGAAAGCGGCGGAGCAGCGACTGGCAGAACGCATGGATCGTCGTGATCGACAGCCCGCTCGGCAGGTCGAGCACCTGGGCGAAGAGCCGGCGCGCCCGGTCGATGGTGGAGCCGTCCGCAGGCTCGCCCAGCAGGGTCTCGAGGTCCCCCGCGAGCTTCTCGCTGTCCTTCTGGATCGCCCAGGCTGCGAGCTGCGCCTCGATCCGGGCCGCCATCTCGGCCGCGGCGGCGCGGGTGAAGGTGAGGCAGAGGATCGACTCCGGGTCGCTGCCGGCGAGCAGCAGGCGCAGCACCCGGCTGGTCAGCACCCGGGTCTTGCCGGTGCCGGCATTGGCCGTGACCCAGACCGAGTGCCCGGGATCGGCCGCCCGGCTCTGCTGCACGGTCGGGCGCTGTTGCGTGGCGGGGACCTGGGCCGGGCTCTCAGTCACCGCCACCCCGCCATTCCTTGATCCGCGCCAGATGCTCGTACGGGTTGAAGGCCGGTGCGATCTCCGGCCGCGGCACCGAGAAATAGGGCGTCTGCGAATCGTCGAAGACCGCGAACAGCCGCCGCACGCCGTCGACCGCCGCCTCGATCTGCAGGCCCAGGTCCTCGCCCGAGCCCCGCACCTCGATCCTGGGCGGCACGAGGCTCGCCTTGACCGGCCAATAGGCGATCTCGGCGACCTCCTGGCTGCTGGCGCCCTCGAAGCCGCCGCCCCGCGCGATCGCCGCCTCGAGCGGCAATTGCGGGTTCAGGCCCCGGGCGATGTCCGGCGGGCGCGGAATGCTGCCCGTCTTGTAGTCGCCGATGCCGATCGCACCGTCCGGGCCGATCTCGAGCCGGTCGGCACGCGCCCGGATGGTGTAGCGTCCCGCCTCGTCGACGATGAGGCTGCCGCGCGTCTCGACGAGGATGCGCTCGATGCGCCCGCGCCGCGCCCGTTCCTGCTCGATGAACCAGCCGGCGACCCGGCGAAAGCGCGGCCACCAGAGGGTCCGGACCTCGGGCCGCGAGGCGAGCCGCGCGAACGCCTCGAGCCCGATCCTGACGATCTCCTCCTCGGCATCGGCGGGGAGCGCTTGCGGATGGAGCTGGACGAAGCGCTGCAGCACCTCGTGGATGAGCTGGCCGTAGTCGCTGGCACCCGGGTCGGCATCCAGCGGGTCGAGCTCCTTCAGTCCCAGAATGCGCCGCGCGTAGATGCTGTAGGGATCGCGCATCAGCCGCTCGATGTCGGTGACCCAGAGCTCGCGCGGCCGCGCGGCGGCGGGTGGCCGCGGCTCGGGAGGCGGGCAGGGCGTGATCGGCCCCTCCGGCGCATCCAGCCGCCGCTGCCAGTCCTGCCAGTCGAGCGCCGGCTGCAGCAGGTGGCGCTGCTCGACCGCCTTCGTCACGGCATCCAGGCGCTGCAGCCAGCGCGATGCCACGGTGGGCGCCCCGCCCGGATCCTTGGCGGCCCTGGTGAAGAGCACCTCGGGCGCCGAGGCGGCCATGAAGAGGTCGTGCGCGGCGATGCCGATCGAGAGCTCGACCGGCGGCAGGCCGAGCGCCTGGCGCAGATGCCGGTTGAGCCAGGGCCCCGGCTCGCCGGTGCGCGGCCAGGTGCCTTCGTTGAGCCCGGCGATCACCACCGTGTCGGCCTCGACCAGCCGCGCCTCGAGCTGGCCGAGGATCATCAGCCGCTCGTGGCTGCGGCCTCGGGGGCGCACCGCCTCGGCCCCCATCAGCACCGCGAGCACGGCCGGATAGGCGCTCGGCGCCGGCGCCGCCTCGCCATCGGCCGCCTCCAGCAGCCGGGCCAGGAAATCGCGCGCCGCCTCGCCCGTCTCCTTTGCCCAGAGCTCGCGCGCATCGCCGGTCGCATCGGCGGCGAGCCATTCGACGAAGGCCAGATGCGCCTCGATCAGGGCCGGGAAGGGGCCGCCGGCGGCAGCCGTCGCCAGCAGGGGATCGGCCGCTGCCGCGAGTTCCGCCAGCCAGTCGCGGAGCCCGCCATCGACATCGTCGGGCAAGGCCTCGATGAGCGGCCGGATGCCCGCGGCCGGGCGGGCACCCCGCAGCACTCTCCGGTCGAGCAGGCGGGCAAGACGGCGGAGCCCCCCCGGGGCGAGCCCTCCTCGGGCCAATGGATGCTTCAGGGCGGAGAGCAACGGCACCGGGCCGCCGTCGCCGAGAAAGGCGTGCGCGGTCAGCAGGATGAAGCTGCCGGGCGGGGTCTGGTCGAGCGGCACGCCGCCGCTGTCGTCCACCTCGATCTGCCAGCGGGCGAGCTCGGCCGCCACCCGCCTCGCGAGCTGCCGGTCCGGTGTCACCAGCGCCGCCCGGCGGCCGGGCTGCTCGAGCACGGCCCGAAGCTTCAGCGCCACCAGCAGCGCCTCCTCGGCATGCCCGTCGCATTCGGCGATCTCGAGCCCTGCTAGCGCCGCAGCGGGCAGCTCCAGGTTCTGCCACGCCTCGGCGGTTGCCGCCGGGCGCATGATCTCGGCCAGGAACGCGGTGCGGGCCGGGGCCGCCCGCGCCGGGGCCGGGTCGGGCCAAAACGCCACGTCGCCGGGCCGGCGGCCAAGCCGGTCGAGCAGCAGGCGGAAGGGATAATAGGGGTGGGTCGGGCCGATCGCTTCATAGCTCGCCCCGTCGATCAGCGGATCGAAGCCCGGCAGCACGACCATGCCGCCATCGAGCTCGAGCACCGCCGCGAGAAGATCGGCCACCGCCGGCACCGTGCCGGTGATGCCGGCGGCGATCACCGGACCCGCCGGCGGCGTCGCCAGCAGGGCCGCCGCAGCCGCCTCCAGGCGGGCGTTCCGCCAGGCTGCCGGATCGGATGCCCCCTCGGCTTGCAGCAGCGTCGGCCAGGCTTCGTCGAGCAGACCGAGGAATTTCACCACTTCCTGCCAGTGCTCGGCCAGGTCGCCCGGCAGAAGGGCCGCGAGCCGGCCGAGATCGGCCTGCTCGGTCTGGACCATGTCGAGGAGCTCGGCGAGGGCGGTCGCGAGGCGGATCGCCTGCTCGTCCGGCATCGGGTCCTTGGCCTTGACCAGCCGGGCGAGCAGCAGGCGGCGGCGCAGCGGGTCGATCGGCGGCGGCAGGTCCGGAACGGAGCCGGCGAGCGGCAGCGGCAGGTCGCCGAGATCGACCTCGCCTACCGGCTGCAGCCGCGGCAGGAGAAGTGCCGGTGCCGGCGAGAGCTCGAGGAAGACGTCGCGCAGCTCGAGGCAGGCGCGCCTGGACGGCAGCAGGATCAGATGATCGGCGAGAAGCTCGGCCGGCTCGCGCAGCAGCGTCCTCGCGAGGCTCGCGAGGAACGGCCGTTCCGCCGGGATGCTCAGGAGCCTGCCCATGGGCACAACTCTAGCTATGGTTGATGAGCCGCGCCAGCCGGTCCGCCCAGGCGGCGTCGCCGCAAAGCTGCAGGACGCGCGCCTCGCCCTGGCCGATGGCGATCTTGAGCGTGAGGCTGCTCGCCGGGAACCAGCCCGGCCCGGCCCGCTCCGGCCATTCGACGAGCAAGAGCACTTGCCCGAGCGCGTCGTCGAGACCGAGCTCGACCAGCTCGTCGGCGCCGTTCAGCCGGTAGAGGTCGGCATGCAGGATGCCGCCCTGCGGTGCGGTGTAGTGCTGCACCAGCGTGTAGGTCGGGGACGGCACCTCGACGGCGGCGCCCATCAGCTCCTGGATGATCGCCCGGGCGATCTCGCTCTTGCCGGCGCCGAGGTCGCCTTCCAGGAGCAGCGTGTCGCCGGCGCGGAGCACGCCCGCCAGCCGACGCGCGAACACCAGGGTGGCGTCGCGCGTCGCGCAGGCGAGCTCGTGCCGGAGACCCGGCAAAGGTGTCAGTAGCGGTACTGCTCGGCCTTGAACGGGCCCTGCGGCTGCACGCCGATATAGGCCGCCTGGTCGGCCGAGAGCCTGGTGAGCTGCACCCCGAGCTTGTCGAGATGCAGGGCCGCCACCTTCTCGTCGAGGTGCTTGGGCAGCACGTAGACCTTGTTCTCGTAACGGCCGGTGTTGGTCCAGAGCTCGATCTGCGCCAGCACCTGGTTGGTGAAGGAGGCGCTCATGACGAAGCTCGGATGGCCGGTGCCGCAGCCCAGATTGACCAGCCGGCCCTTGGCCAGGAGCAGGATCTGCTTGCCGTCCGGGAACTCGATCTGGTCGACCTGCGGCTTGATCTCGGTCCACTTGAGGTTCTTCAGGTCGGCGACGCGGATCTCGTTGTCGAAATGGCCGATGTTGCAGACGATGGCCCCGTCCTTCATCGCCCGCATGTGGTCGAGGGTGATGATGTCCTTGTTGCCGGTGGCGGTGACGAAGATGTCGGCGCGGGTCGCCGCCTCCTCCATGGTCACCACCTCGTAGCCGTCCATCGCCGCCTGGAGCGCGCAGATCGGGTCGATCTCGGTGACCATCACCCGGGCCCCGGCGTGACGCAGGCTCTCGGCGGAGCCCTTGCCGACATCGCCGTAGCCGGCGACCACGGCGACCTTGCCCGCCATCATCACGTCGGTGGCGCGGCGGATGCCGTCGACCAGGCTCTCGCGGCAGCCGTACTTGTTGTCGAACTTCGACTTGGTGACGCTGTCGTTGACGTTGATGGCCGGGCACATGAGCTTGCCCTTCCTGGCCATGTCGTAGAGCCGGAGCACGCCGGTCGTCGTTTCCTCCGAGATGCCCTTCACCGCCTTCATCAGGTCGGGATGCTTCTCGTGCATGACCAGCGTCAGGTCGCCGCCGTCATCGAGGATCATGTTCGGAGTCCAGCCGTCCGGCCCCTCGATCGTCTGCTCGATGCACCACTCGTACTCCTCCTCGGTCTCGCCCTTCCAGGCGAAGACCGGGATGCCGCTGTCGGCGATGGCCGCCGCGGCATGGTCCTGAGTCGAGAAGATGTTGCAGGACGACCAGCGGACCGTCGCCCCCAGATGGACGAGGGTGCGGATCAGCACCGCGGTCTGGATGGTCATGTGCAGGCAGCCGACGATGCGCGCGCCCTCGAGCGGCTGGCTGTCGCCATACTCGTCGCGCAGCGCCATCAGGCCCGGCATCTCCTTCTCGGCGATCGCGATCTCGCGATGGCCCCAGCCGGCGAGGCCGATATCGGCCACTTTGAAATCGGTGAATTGGCTCATGTGTTCAGGTCTTTCCGGTGACTGTCCAAGGCCCAATTGGGGGCATGGCACGAGAATGCGAGCCCGCCGGAGCGAAACACGCAGCTTTGTCCCGCGGCATGGCCACAGTCGGGCTCAATCGCTTTCGTCGAAGCCGCGCTCCACCAGGCCGACAAGGGCGGCGATGGCCGCCTCGGCGTCGCGCCCGCGCGCTTCTAGCATCAGTGTCGAGCCGCGACCAGCCGCCAGCATCATCAGTCCGAGGATGGAAGTCGCCGGCACCTGCATCCCGTCCTTCTCGACCAGCACCTGGGCGTCATGCTCGCCGGCGAGGCGCACGAGCTTCGCGGCGGCGCGGGCATGCAGGCCGCGTGCGTTGACGATGGTGCAGCTCTGTCGCCATGCATCCGGCACGGCGTCGCTCAACCCGCCGTGGCCTTGCCCGGCGCCAGGAGCCGGCTCGCCACGTTGATGTACTTGCGCCCGGCGTCCTGGGCGGCTTCGACGGCCGACTCGAGATCGCCCTGGTCGCGCACGCCGGCGAGCTTGATGAGCATCGGCAGGTTGACCCCGGCGATCACCTCGACTCCCGGGCGCTCGAGCGTCGAGATGGCGAGGTTGGAGGGCGTGCCGCCGAACATGTCGGTGAGGATGATGACGCCCTTGCCGGTATCCATCGCCTCGACCGCGGCGACGATGTCCTGCCGGCGCTGCTCGATGTCGTCGTCGGCGCCGATGCTGATCGCCGCAATCTGCGACTGCGGGCCCACGACATGCTGCATGGCCGCGGCGAATTCCTCCGCCAGCCGGCCATGCGTCACCAGTACCAAGCCGATCATCGTCCCCCGCCGCCCTGTCTCACGCGCCGCCAGAGGCGCCGGTGCCGCGTCCGAAGGCGACGCCGGTGCCAACACCCGGCGTCGCAGCGCCGGGTGCCGTGGCCGGCACCTCGCCCGGCGCCGCCAGCTCGCGGTGCGAGGTGCTTACCTCGTATCCCGCCCGACGCAAAGTGTCGGCCAGAAGCACGGTCACGAAAACCGACCGGTGCTGGCCGCCGGTGCAGCCGATGGCAATGGTCAGATAGCTCTTGCCCTCGGCCCGATAGCGCGGCAGCAGCGGCATCACCAACGCCTCCAGCCGTGCCATGAACGTGTCGAAGCCGGGGTCGGAGCGGATATGCGCCTGGACAGCTGGGTCGAGGCCCGTCAAGGGCTTGAGCCCTGCCACATAATGCGGGTTCTGAAGAAAACGCACATCGAGCACGAGATCGGCCTCACGTGGCAGGCCACGCCGATAGGCGAAGGAGACGAGGCTCACCATGAGCCCGGGCGCATCCCCGGCCTGGGGAAAATGCCCGGCGAGGAGGCGGTGGAGCTCGGGCAGGCTGAGCTGGGTGGTGTCGATCACCTCGTCGGCGGCCGCCCGAAGAGGGGCGAGGAGCGCCCGCTCGGCGGCGATGCCGTCCTGCACCGGCCGATCGGCCGCGAGCGGATGGCGCCGACGGGTCTCGGTGAAGCGGCGCTGCAGCGCCTCGTCGTCGCAGTCGCAGAAGAGGAGCGTCACCGCGACGTCGGGGTTGGCGTCGGCGAGCCCCTCGACCAGCTCGACCAGGCGGCGCGGGTCGAAGGCGCGGGTGCGGCTGTCGATGCCGATGGCCAGGTCGCGCTCGAGCCCCTCCTCGAGCCTGAGGAAGCGCTCGATCAGGGGAATCGGCAGGTTGTCGATCGCCTCGAAGCCCTGATCCTCGAGCCTTTTCAAGGCACTGGTGCGACCGGCCCCGGCCATGCCGGTAACGATCACCAGCCGCCGCCGGCTGATGGTGCTGCTGCCGGCCGGGGTGCTCAAGCGACCCGCTCCCCGGCGAGCAGCACGGCGAGCCTGGCCGTGGCCGAGGCGGCGAATGGCTCGAGGCGATAGAGCGGCAGGCGGCGGCCGCAATAGAGGGCGGTCGCCGGCGCGGGCAGCCGGTCCAGGGCGAGGGTCGCGTCGGCCACCAGATCGAGGCACAGATCGAGCCGGGTCCGGGCGAGCGCCGGCTGCCGGAAGATGCCCTGGCCGCGCAGCTCGATCAGCCCGGGCTCGCCGGGCGACCGGGCCATCAACCGACCAGCGGCGTCGAGCCCGATCCGGACGAGATCATCCGCGACCAGCAGCGCCCCGCGCTCGATCAGGCGGAGCGCCAGATCGCTCTTGCCGGCGCCCGACGGACCGCGCAGCAGGATGCCGTGCTCCTGCCAGCGAATCGCGGTGGCGTGGACGATCACGTCGCCGCTCTCGTCCTCGCCTTCGAGCACAGCCATGCCCGGGCCGTTCACCGGGCCGGCGGGCAGACCACGCGCATCAGCTCGCATGGCGCGACCTTCGCCCTGGCTGCCGCGCATGGAATGGCCACGGGCACGGACAGCTCCCCCGCGGGCAGCGGCGAGCGGCAGTTGGCATCGGTGCTTGCGCCATCCGTCAGGCGGCCTGCGGCCGCCGCCGCCCGGTCAGGAGCTCGAAGGCGCGCCCCGGCTCCTCGACCTCGCGCAGCGCCCGGCAGAGCGCCTCGTCGCGGAACACCCGGGCGACCCGGGCGAGGGCCTTGAGATGATCGGCCGCGGCAGCGGTCGGTGCCAGGAGAAGAAAAAGCAGGTCGACCGGCTCGTCGTCCAGGGCCTCGAAATCAACCGGCGGATCGAGGCGGGCGAACATCCCGACCAGCCGGTCGAGGCCGTCGAGCTTGGCATGGGGAATGGCGAGACCGTCGCCGATGCCGGTGGTGCCGAGCTTCTCGCGCTCCAGGAGGGCGTCGAGCACCTTGGCGGGGTCTAGGCCCTCGTCGGCTGCCACCCGCTCGGCCAGAACCCGCAGCACCTGCCGCTTGCTGCCCGCTTTGAGCCCGAGCACCACCGAGCCGGGTGGGAGCAAATCGGAGAGCTCGATCATTGCGATGCTTTCAAGGGCTGTCTGGCGCTCGGGAGCGGCCTCGGGAATCTGCCGGTCGATCGCCGGTGGCTGGCACGGCTGGCAGTGGCACGGCGGCCGATCGGCAAGACCCTTGCCGCGTCCACGAGCCGTCGCGGATTGTAGCACGGTCGGCCCGGCTGCGTCGCCGGGGTTGCCCCGGCTCGCCCGGTGCCGATCGGCCGCGGGCACCAGGGCGACAGGCTTGCCCCGGGGTCCCTGACGAAGCGGTTGGCCACGCCGCTCATCGACCCAGAGCCTTGCTGCGGCGACGCTGGGTCGAGGAGGCAATACCCAGCGATTCCCGATACTTGGCGACGGTGCGGCGGGCGATGGCGATGCCCAGCCCCTCGAGCCGGCCGACGATCTGGTCGTCGGAGAGCACCGCCTGGGGGTCCTCGTCGTGGATCAGCCGCTTGATCTGCAGGCGGATGACCTCGGCGCTGTGCTCCGCACCGCCGTCATTGCTGGCGATGGCGGTCGAGAAGAAATACTTGAGCGGGAAGGTGCCGTGCGGCGTCGCCACGTATTTCTGGCTGGTGGCCCGGCTCACCGTGCTCTCGTGCAGCCCGGTGGCCGCGGCGATATCGCGCAGGACGAGCGGCCGGAGCGCCCTCGGGCCGTCATCGAGAAACGCCCGCTGGCGGGCGAAAATGGCCCGGCTCACCTTGAGGATGGTGCGCGAGCGCTGGTCGAGCGCCCGGGCCAGCCAGGTGGCGTTCTGATAACGCTCGTTGACGAACTCGCGCTGCCGGAGATCGAGACCCGAGCGGGTCAGCTCGGCATGGTAGTCGCCGTGCACGACGAGCCGCGGCAGGGCCTCGGGGTTGAGCTCGATCCGCCAGGCATCGGGGCCGGTGCGATAGACCACGATGTCCGGCAGTAGCGTCACCTGGGGCTCGCTCGCGAAGGCATGGCCGGGGCGCGGGTCGAGCGCCTTGAGCTCGGCCACCATCTCCTCGAGGTCATCCCGGTCGACGCCGCAGAGGCGCTGCAGCGCCGGCCAGTCGGCCCGGGCCAGGAGCGGCAGGTTGTCGAGCAGCCGGCGCATCGCCGGGTCGAGCCGGTCCCGCTCGGCGAGCTGCAGCGCCAGGCATTCGGCGAGGTCGCGGCCGCCGATGCCGGTCGGCTCGCAGCGCTGCAGGAGGGCCCGGGCCGCCGCGACGCGCTCGATCCCCGCATGCGTCCGCTCGGCGATCAGCGCGTCCGGCTCGCGCAGGTAGCCCTCGTCGTCGACCCAGTCGCAGAGATCGAAGGCCAGCCGACGCAGCCCCGGGTCGGCGGTGAGCATGCCGATCTGGCGGCGCAGCTCGTCGCGGAGCGACGGCAGCTCGCTCAGCCGGGCCTCGAAGGAGCCCTGGCCGGCGGCATCGGGGTCGCGGCGCGGGCCGTGCAGCTGCTGGTCGAGGGCGCGGGGCGGGCGCGGCTGGTCCCAGTCGCCGGCATTGTCCCGCTCCGGGCGGGCCGACGGCTGGGCGACCGGCGCCGGCGCCTGCTTCGGCGAGGCGGCGGTCTCGGCGATCTCGAGGAACGGGTTCTCCTCGGTCTCGCTGCGCAGCGTGCCGATGAGCTCGTGGTTCGAGAGCTGCAGAAGGCGAATCGCCTGCTGCAGCTGGGGGGTCAGGACCAGGCTTTGCGTTTGCCGGAGATCGAGACGAAGCCCGAGCGCCACGCGGTCAGCTCCGGCGGGCGGACGAGAGGCGAATCGACAGGCGGGCGGCGGTGGTTTTGGACGTCGTCAGCATCGCCGGGTCAGCACCAGTCCGACAGGTCTGGGAGGTGGCTCATCGCTCGAAGCTGTCGCCTAGATAGACGCGCCGCACGGCCGGGTCGGCGACGATCTCCGCCGGAGCACCCTCCTTGATGACCACGCCATCGGCGAGAATGTAGGCCCGATCGATGATGTCGAGCGTGTCGCGCACATTGTGGTCGGTGATCAGGACGCCGATGCCGCGGTCCTTGAGATGACCGACGAGCTGGCGGATCTCGGCCACGTTCAGGGGATCGATGCCGGCGAGCGGCTCGTCGAGCAGGATGTAGCGGGGATCGGAGGCCAAGGCCCGCGCGATCTCGCAACGCCGCCGCTCGCCGCCGGAAAGCGTGCTCGCCGGCGCGTCGCGCAGATGGGTCAGCCCGAACTCGCCGAGCAGCTCGTCGAGCCGGCGATGCCGGAGCGCCTTCTGGGGCACCGCCACCTCGAGCACGGCCCGGATGTTGTCCGCGACGCTGAGGCCGCGGAAGATCGAGGCCTCCTGCGGCAGATAGCCGATGCCGAGCCGGGCCCGGCGGTGCATCGGCAGGGCGGTGACGTCGACGGAATCGAGCAGGATCCGCCCGCCATCGGCAGCGACCAGGCCGGTCACCATGTAGAAGCTCGTGGTCTTGCCGGCGCCGTTCGGGCCGAGCAGCCCCACCGCCTCGCCCGGAATGATGCGAAAGCTGACGTCGCGCAGGACGACGCGCCCGCCATAGGCCTTCATCAGGCCGACCGCCTCGAGCCGGCCTGCCGGCAGGCGTGCCGGGGCCCGGGCGGCGCCATTCGCCTCGGGGACGTGGATCACCCCGGCTGCGGCGCCGGGCGGCTCGCTCTCCCGCGCACCCAACGGCCGCAAGCGGGGCGGGACATCGAGCTCGGCCGCCATGCGCCTAGCCACCGGCCGACGGCTGGAACAGCGCCCGCACCCGGCCCTTCGCCGAATCGGTCGTGCTCATCGTGGCGAGCTGGCGGGCGACGTCGATCTCCAGCCGGTCGCCGGTGACGACGTTCGCCTCGCGCGTCAGGACGACATTGCCGGTGAGCACGATCTCCCCACCGACCACATCGTAGTAGCCGCTGTCACCGGTCGCGGTCTCGCTCGGCGACGCGATGCTCACGTCGCCCTCGACCTCGATCCGGCGGATCGCCTGCTGCGGCGCCGCGTCGTTCTGGCCCTGCTGGTAGTAGACGATCAGGCGCGCGGCGCTCAGGGCCAGCTCGCCCTGCTCGGCCACCACATTGCCCTCGAACACGGCGCGCCCGTCGGCCTGCTGGACCGTCAGCCGATCGGCGACGATCTCGATCGGCTGGCTGGTGTCATGGGCGCCGAGGCCGTTTTCTGCCTGGGCATGGGCGAGAGCCGGCAGCAGCGCCAGGCTTCCCGCGAGGGCGAGGCGTCGCCAGCCCGCCCGCCACTGTCCGTCCAGCCAGCGAAACCGGGCCGGCATCAGGCGATGCCCGCGCGCAGGCAGTCGTGCAGATGCACGGCCCCGACCGGCACCTCGTCGCGCAGCACGAAAAGCACGGTGATGGCGTGCCGGTTCATGATCGTCAGCGCCTCGACGGCGAGGGCATCCGGCGCGATCGTCCGGGGCCCCCGCGTCATCAGCTCGCCCGCCCGGCGGCCGAGCAGATCGGGGCCCATGCGGCGGCGGATGTCGCCGTCGGTGACGATGCCGAGGAGCCTTCCGCCGTCATCCGCCACGCCGACGCAGCCGAGGCATTTCTCGGTCATCACCACGAGGGCCTCGCTCATCGGGCAGTCGGTCGCAACGAGCGGCAGCTCGCCCGCGCCCCGCATCAGCTGCTCGACCCGCATGAGCTGGCTGCCGAGCTTGCCGCCCGGATGGAACACGGCGAAATGCTGTGGCGTGAAGCCCGCGCGCTCGAGCAGGGCCACGGCCAGCGCGTCGCCGAGCGCCAGCATCGCCGTGGTGGAGGTGGTGGGGGCGAGGCCGAGCGGGCAGGCCTCGGTCAGCTCCGGTAGGACGAGCGCCACCTCGGCTTCGGTTGCCAGCGTGCTCGCCGCCCGGCCGACCATGGCGATCAGCGGGATGGCGAAACGCCGCGTATACAAAATGAGATCGCGCAACTCGGCGGTCTCGCCGGAATTGGAGAGGGCGAGCACCGCGTCCTTGGTGGTGATCATGCCGAGATCGCCGTGGCTCGCCTCGCCGGGATGGACGAACATCGCGGGCCGACCGGTCGAGGAGAGGGTGGCCGCGATCTTGCGGGCGACATGGCCGCTCTTGCCCATGCCGGTGCAGACCACCCGGCCCTCGAGCGTGGCCATCAGCGCCACCGCTGCGGCGAAGGGCGCACCCAGGCCGAGGGCGAGCTGGTCGATGGCGGCGGCCTCGGTGCGCAGCACCGCCTGGCCATGGAGCACCGCCGCGGCGTCGAGCGCCTCCGCGTCGGCCGGGCCGTCGTGCGTCTCGCTCTCGCCGCGCAGCCGGACGCTCTGCACCGTCGGCTGGGTCACGCCGTGGCTCCTCTGCTGCCGTGTCGGCTCGTGTTCCGCCCCATCACCAAGAGATCAGGCTCCCACCGGGCCGGATCCCGCCGTCCGGGCCTCCGCCCGGGCACCAGCGGCACCGGCCATCGTGGCGACTGGGCCGGACTATGGGCTTCGGCATCCGGCCGGTCAATCGCCACCCGGGGCGCTGCCCGGCCACGATGCCGCACGCCGGCGGGCAGCACCCGTCGGCTGGCCCGCCGCCCTGGCCGGCGCTCAGGAATGCGCGAAAACATCGATGTCGGCCCAGCCCGCGAGGTCGAGGGCGGCACGGGTCGGCAGGAAATCGAAGCAGGCCGCGGCGAGCGCCGCGCGGCCCTCCCGCTCGAGCATCGGATCGAGACGCTCCTTCAGCGCGTGCAGATGGAGGACATCCTGCGCCGCGTAGCGCTGCTGTGCCTCGCTCAGCGCCGGCGCACCCCAGTCCGAGCTCTGCTCGGCCTTCGAGAGGTCGATGCCGAGGAGCTCGCGGCAGAGGTCCTTGAGGCCGTGCCGGTCGGTGTAGGTGCGCACCAGCCGCGAGGCGATCTTGGTGCAGTAGAGGGGCCGTGCGTCGATGCCCAGGTGATGGCGCAGCACGGCGAGATCGAAGCGGGCGAAATGGAAGAGCTTGAGCCGCGCCGGATCGGCCAGCACGGCACCGAGCCGCGGCGCCTTGCCGCCCGTCAGCTGCACCAGATGGGCGTTGCCGTCGCCGGCCGAGAGCTGGATCACGCAGAGCCGGTCGCGGTGCGGCAGGAGGCCCATGGTCTCGGTGTCGACGGCTACCACCGACCCGAGCTCGAGCCCGTCCGGCAGGTCGTCCACATGGAGGGTCACGCTCATCGCAGCAAAACCACCGCTCCCTGATCATCCGCCGGCTGGGGATCGCCTGCCATCCGGGGGTCGGCCGATGTCCGGGCCTCGCGCGAGGACTGCGGCACCGGCGGCCGTCACAACTCATGCAACGGCCGCGGTAAAGGTGGCGTTAACGCCGTTGGTGCCCAGGAGAGGACTCGAACCTCCACGACCAGAAGGTCACTAGCACCTGAAGCTAGCGCGTCTACCAGTTCCGCCACCTGGGCTTGGGCGGTGCATCTATGAATGTTTGGCCGCCGCGTCAAGCTCGCCGGCGCCCGGGCGTGCAACGCGCGCCGGCAACCTTGCCGGGGGCTGCGCGCTCGGCGCATCTTGCATCCGAAGCCGGCATTGCCGACAACACGCCTGCGCCGACAGGCGACGCCGCTTCGAGGAGGATTCCCTTCATGCGCAACCAGGTCGTCACGGTCTTTGGCGGCACCGGCTTCATCGGCCGCCAGCTCGTCCAGCATCTGGCCGGGCTCGGTGCGGCGCTGCGCGTGCCGACCCGCGACCCGGACCGGGCGGGCTTCCTCCGGCCGATGGGCGATGTCGGCCAGATCGCCATCCTGCCCGCGAGTGCCGACCCGGAGGGCGTCGCCCGACTGGTCCATGGCACCGCGGCCGCGGTCAATCTGGTCGGCATCCTGCACGAACGGCGGGACGGCGATTTCCTGAAGGTCCATCGCGACTTCGCCGGCACCGTGGCCACCGCCGCCAAGGCCGCCGGCACGCGTCGCCTCGTCCATCTCTCGGCGATCGGCGCCGACCCGGACGGTGCTGCCCGCTATGCCCGGAGCAAGGGCGAAGGCGAGGCGGCGGTGCGCCGGGCCTGCCCCGAGGCCACCATCCTCCGGCCGAGCATCGTCTTCGGCCCGGGCGACGGGTTCTTCACCCGCTTCGCGCGGATGAGCATGCTCTCGCCGGTGCTGCCGCTGATCGAGGGCGGCCGGACCCGCTTCCAGCCGGTCTATGTGGGCGATGTGGTCGAGGCGATCACGACCTGCCTCGCGGACGACGTCGGGCGAGGCAAGACCTTCGAGCTCGGCGGGCCGCGCATCGCCAGCTTCGAGGAACTGCTCCGCTACCTCCTCGCCACGCTGCATCGGCGCCGGCTGCTGCTGCCGGTGCCGGCGCGCCTTGCCGCCTTCCAGGCACGTTTCCTGGAATACCTGCCGAGCCCACCCTTGACGCGCGACCAGATCAGGCTGCTGCAGAAAGACAACGTGGTCGCCCCGGGAGCGCTGACGCTCGCCGACCTCGGCATCGAGCCGACGCCGCTCGAGACCGTCGTGCCGCGCTATCTGGCACCGTTCAAGCGGCAGCAGCCACGACTGCGGCCGGCCTGACGGAGTAGTCGCGAAAAGCGACCTGTTTCCAGTCGAGCACTCCACGCGGCACCACTGCAGCACCAGAACGGCGAAAGAAGCAAGAAAAGCAGTCGCAGAACGTGACGAAATGGTGATGGGATGCTGGACGCATGCGTCCAACGTGGTATAACCCGCCCCGTTACGAACATCGCGAGCTGCTTCGTGCGCCGGGCCACCGGACGGCGCGCTGCGGTGTGGTCGACCGAGCGGGCACGCCGGCGGTTGGCATGGACCGGGTCGCGTCTGCGTCGAGACGAGATTGGCAGGAGGAGGCGCCTCATGGCCGCCAGGATGATGCAGTTCACCGACGTGCCGCAGGCGATGCCGAACAAGCGCGCCGCCGACGAGCGGGCGCAGGATTTCGGCGAGATCTACGGCCGCTACGACGAGCGCCGGGCCGCCGACCAGGCGTCGCGTTGCGAGCAGTGCGGCATTCCCTTCTGCCAGGTGCATTGCCCGCTCCACAACAACATCCCGGACTGGCTCCGGCTGACCGCCGAAGGGCGCCTCGAGGAGGCCTACGAGCTCGCCTCGGCAACCAACAACATGCCCGAGATCTGTGGCCGGATCTGCCCGCAGGACCGGCTCTGCGAGGGCAATTGCGTGATCGAGCAGGCCGGCCACGGCACGGTCACCATCGGTGCCATCGAGAAGCACATCACCGACACCGCCTTCGACATGGGCTGGGTCCAGCCCGTGCGGCCGCTGCACGAGCGGCCGGAGAGCGTCGGCATCATCGGCGCCGGGCCGGCCGGGCTCGCCGCCGCCGAGGAGCTGCGCCGCGAAGGCTACCAGGTGCGCGTCTACGACCGCTACGACCGGGTCGGCGGCCTTTTGATCTACGGCATCCCCGGCTTCAAGCTGGAGAAGCCCATTGTCGAGCGCCGCGCCGAGCTGCTGCGCCAGGGGGGGGTCGCCTTCGAGCTGGGCGCCGATATCGGCGGGGCCGGTGCCGCGCTCGGCTTCGCCGAGCTGCGCCGGCGGCACGATGCGGTGCTGATCGCGACCGGGGTCTACAAGGCCCGCGCTTTGGCAGCGCCGGGTGTCGGCCAGGACGGCGTGGTCGCCGCCCTCGACTACCTCACCGCCAGCAACCGCAAGGGCCTCGGCGACAGCGTGCCGGCGTTCGACGCGGGCACGCTCGACGCCCGTGGCAAGCATGTGGTCGTCGTGGGAGGTGGCGACACCGCCATGGACTGCGTGCGCACCGCCGTCCGCCAGGGGGCGACGTCGGTGAGCTGCCTCTATCGTCGCGACCGGGCCAACATGCCGGGCTCGGCGCGCGAGGTCGGCCATGCCGAGGAGGAGGGGGTCGAGTTCGTCTGGCTCGCCGCGCCGGAGGCCTTCCTCGGCGATGGCAAGGTGCGCGCCGTGCGCGCCTTCCGGATGCGGCTGGGTGCCCCTGACGCCACCGGCCGGCAGACGCCGGAGCCGGTCGAGGGCTCGACCTTCGAGCGGCCGGCGGATCTCGTCATCGCCGCCCTCGGCTTCGACCCCGAGGATCTCGTGACGCTCTTCGACGAGCCCGAGCTGCCGGTCAGCCGCTGGGGCACGGTCAAGATCGACTGGCGGACGATGATGACGGCGCTGCCCGGAGTGTTCGCCGCCGGCGACATCGTCCGTGGCGCCTCGCTCGTCGTCTGGGGGGTGCGCGACGGCCGCGAGGCCGCCGCCGGCATCCATCGCCATCTGCAGTCCAGCGAGCGGGCCGGCGCCGACAGCGCCGCCGCCCTCGCTCTCGCCTCGTGAAGGTCGCCGCCATGTCGCAATCCAGCATCGAGCAGGCGCTCGCCACCTACCAGCGCGAGCGGGCGAAGCTCGAGGCGCTCGGCTACGAGGCCGAGGCCTTCGAGCGCGACGCCTGCGGCGTCGGCTGCGTCGTCGCCATCGACGGCCGGCCGCGGCGCGAGGTGGTGGTCGCCGGGATCGACGCGCTGAAGGCCGTCTGGCACCGGGGTGCGGTCGACGCCGACGGCAAGACCGGCGACGGGGCGGGCATCCACATCCAGATCCCGCAGGACTTCTACAAGGGCCAGATCCGCGGCATGCGCGAGGCCGACCACCACGTCGCCGTCGGCATGGTGTTCCTGCCCCGCAACAACATCCACCAGCAGGAGGCCTGCCGCACCATCGTCGAGAGCGAGGTGCTGCGCTTCGGCTACGTCATCCGCGGCTGGCGCCAGGTGCCGGTCGACACCAGCGTGATCGGCGAGAAGGCGGCGGCCACCCGGCCCGAGATCGAGCAGATCATCATCGGCAACCCGATCGACGGCGACGGCCCGAACGACAGCGAGGCCTTCGAGCGCGACCTCTATCTGATCCGCCGGC
The DNA here is from genome assembly GCA_020638495.1 of Geminicoccaceae bacterium. GTDB lineage: Bacteria > Pseudomonadota > Alphaproteobacteria > Geminicoccales > Geminicoccaceae > SLRI01. The sequence goes on from JACKIN010000004.1 coordinate 272,333, forward strand.
GCATCGAGCGGCTGGCGCTGGCCGAGAGCCTCGCCGATTTCTACATCTGCTCGCTGAGCTGCCGCTCGATCATCTACAAGGGCCTGTTCCTCGCCGAGCAGCTCGCGACCTTCTACCCCGACCTGCAGGACGAGCGCTTCGTCTCGTCCTTCGCCGTCTTCCACCAGCGCTACTCGACCAACACCTGGCCGTCCTGGAAGCTGGCCCAGCCGTTCCGCACGCTCGCCCACAACGGCGAGATCAACACGCTGCGCGGCAACGTCAACTGGATGAAGAGCCACGAGACGCGGATGGTCGCCGACATCTTCGGCGAGCACAACGAGGATCTGAAGCCGGTCATCCAGGCCGGCAGCTCGGACAGCGCCTCGCTCGACGCCGTGGCCGAGGCGCTGGTCCGCGCCGGCCGCTCGCTGCCGCTGGTCAAAACGCTCCTGGTACCGCCCGCCTGGTCGAACAAGATGGCCATGCCCCAGGCGCACCAGGACCTCTTCAGCTACTGCAACTGCGTCATGGAGCCCTGGGACGGGCCGGCGGCGCTGGTCGCCACCGACAGCCGCTGGGTGATCGCCGGCATGGACAGGAACGGCCTGCGGCCGCTCCGCTACAGCCGGACCAGCGACGGCCTGCTCGTGGTCGGGTCCGAGGCCGGCATGGTGCCGCTCAAGGAGGTCGACATCGTCGAGAAGGGGCGGGTGGGGCCCGGCGAGATGATCGGCGTCGACCTCGTCACCGGCACCTTCTTCCGCGACGTCGCCCTCAAGGACCGTCTCGCGGCGCACCGGCCCTACGGCAAGTGGGTCGAGAACATCCGCCTCCTCGAGGATCTTGTGGCGGCGCGGCCGCCGGCCCCCGTCCATTACGGGCGGGAGGAGCTCAGGCGACGCCAGGCGCTCTTCGGGCTGACCATCGAGGACATGGAGCTGATCCTCTCGCCCATGGTGCTCGATGCCAAGGAGGCGGTCGGTTCGATGGGCGACGACACGCCCTTGGCCGTGCTCTCCAAGGGCTATCGCGGCCTGCACCATTTCTTCCGCCAGCAGTTCAGCCAGGTCACCAACCCGCCGATCGACCCCTTGCGCGAATGGCGGGTGATGAGCCTCAAGACCCGCTTCGGCAATCTCGGCAACATCTTCGACGAGGACCCGAGCCAGACACGGATCCTGCAGCTCGAGACGCCGATGCTGACGACCGACGACTTCCGGGCGCTCGAGGCCTATTTCGGCGCCAATGGCCGGACCATCGACTGCACCTTCAAGGCGAAGGGCGAGCGGCTGCGCGAGGCGCTGGCCCGAATCCGCCAGGAGGCCGAGGAGGCGGTCCGGGGCGGCTGCGAGCAGCTCATCCTGTCCGACGAGGCGGTCGGCCCGGAACGGGCGCCGGTGCCGATGATCCTCGCCACCAGCGCCGTCCACAGCCACCTCGTCCGCCAGGGGCTCCGCGCCTTCAGCTCGCTCACCGTGCGCACCGGCGAATGCCTCGACGTCCATTACTTCGCCGTGCTGATCGGCGTGGGTGCGACCACGGTGAACGCCTACCTCGCCGAGGCGGCGATCGCCGATCGCCACGCCCGCGGCCTCTTCCCGGGCCTGACGCTCGCCGAGTGCCTCGACCGCTACAAGGAGGCGGTCGGCCAGGGCCTGCTCAAGATCATGTCCAAGATGGGCATCTCGATCATCAGCTCCTATCGCGGCGGCTGCAATTTCGAGGCGGTCGGCCTCTCGCGCTCGCTCGCCCGCGAGTACTTCCCGGGGCTGATCACCCGCATCTCCGGCATGGGCCTGACCGCCATCAAGAACAAGGTGCGCGCCCAGCACGAGCGCGCCTATGCCGAGGCCGAGCCGGCGCTGGCCATCGGCGGCTTCTACCGCTACCGGCGCAGCGGCGAGCGGCACGCCTACGAGGCGCGCATGGTGCACCAGCTCCAGCAGGCGGTGGCGACCGATTCCTATGTCGCCTACCAGCGCTTCAGCGACATGGTGCAGGCCGGCGACCCGGTCTCGATCCGCGACCTGCTCGACTTCCGCCAGGGCCGCACGCCGGTGCCGCTCGACGAGGTGGAGAGCATCACCGAGATCAGGAAGCGCTTCGTCACCCCCGGCATGTCGCTGGGTGCGCTCGGACCCGAGGCGCACGAGACGCTGACCATCGCCATGAACCGGATCGGGGCGAAGTCGGATTCCGGCGAGGGCGGGGAAGGGGTCGAGCGCTACACGCCGAGGCCCAATGGCGACAATGCCAACTCGCCGATCAAGCAGGTGGCGTCCGGCCGCTTCGGCGTCACCGCCGAGTACCTGAACGCCGCCCGCGAGCTCGAGATCAAGGTGGCGCAGGGGGCGAAGCCGGGCGAGGGCGGCCAGCTCCCGGGCTTCAAGGTGACGGTCGAGATAGCACGGCTGCGCCACGCCACGCCGGGCGTCACCCTGATCAGCCCGCCGCCCCACCACGACATCTACTCGATCGAGGACCTGGCCCAGCTCATCTACGACCTCAAGCAGATCAACCCCGACGCCAAGGTCTGCGTCAAGCTGGTCTCGGAGGCCGGCATCGGCACCATCGCCGCGGGCGTGGCCAAGGCCAAGGCCGACGTCATCCTGATCTCGGGCCATGTCGGCGGCACCGGTGCGAGCCCGCAGACCTCGATCAAGTATGCCGGCAGCCCCTGGGAGATGGGCCTTTCCGAGACCAACCAGCTCCTCACCCTCAACCGCCTGCGCCACCGCGTCACGCTTCGGACCGACGGCGGGCTCAAGACCGGTCGCGACATCGTCATCGCCGCCATGCTGGGAGCCGAGGAGTTCGGCATCGGCACGCTCTCGCTGGTCGCCATGGGCTGCATCATGGTCCGCCAGTGCCACTCCAACACCTGCCCCGTGGGGGTTTGCACCCAGCGCGAGGATCTTCGCGCCAAGTTCACCGGCACGCCCGAGAAGGTCGTGAACCTGATGAGCTTCATCGCCGAGGAGGTGCGCGAGATCCTGGCCTCGCTCGGCCTGCGCTCGCTCGAGGAGGCGGTCGGCCGGAGCGACCTTTTGAAGCAGGTGGGCCGCGGCAGCGAGGATCTGGACGATCTCGACCTCAACCCGATTCTCGCCCAGGTTGACCCGGGCGGTCTGCCGCGTCACTGCACGCTGAAGGGTCGAAACGAGGTGCCGGACAGCCTCGACGCGCAGATGCTGAAGGACGCGCGCGCCCTCCTCGAGGACGGCGAGAAGATGCAGCTCCAGTACAACGTGCGCAACGTCCAGCGGGCCGTCGGAACGAGGCTCTCGGCGCACATCACCCGCCGCTACGGCATGAAGGGGCTGCAGCCGGGCCACCTCACCGTGCGCCTCAGGGGCTCGGCCGGCCAGTCGCTCGGCGCCTGGGCGGTGCAGGGCCTCAAGCTCGAGGTCTTCGGCGACGCCAACGACTATGTCGGCAAGGGCCTCTCGGGCGGCACCATCGTCGTCCGCCCGACCGTCTCGAGCCCGCTGGTCGCCGACCAGAACTTCATCATCGGCAATACCTGCCTCTATGGCGCCACGGACGGCAAGCTGTTCGCCGCCGGTCGCGCCGGCGAGCGCTTCGCCGTCCGCAACTCGGGTGCGATGACCGTGGTCGAGGGCTGCGGCGACAATGGCTGCGAGTACATGACCGGCGGCGTGGCGGTGATCCTGGGCGCCGTCGGCGACAATTTCGCCGCCGGCATGTCGGGCGGCATGGCCTATGTCTGGGACGCCGCGGGCCAGCTCGAGGCGCATCTCAACCCCGACATGGTGATCATGCAGCCGGTCCTGGTCGATCACTACGTGCAGGAGCTCAAGAACCTCCTGGTCGAGCATGTCTGGCAGACCCAGAGCACTCTCGCCGAGCGCATCCTGCACGACTTCGACATCGAGCTGCCGCGCTTTCGCCAGATCGTGCCGAAGGAGATCCTGGACAAGCTGCCCGTGCCGGTGCAGCCGCAGGCGGACGCGGAAGCCCGGCTCGCATGAGGCGCTTTCTGGTTCTGGCGCTGGCCCTCGCTCTTGCGGGTCCGGCACTGGCGACGCCGCCGGTGCCGGCCTCGCGCGACGCCATCAACGAAGCGCTGGACGGCATCCAGTCGCTGCCCTTGCCACTGCCGGAGGCGGGCGAGCTCCGGGTGGGTCGGCCGGCCGACGAGCGGCGGCTCAACCGCGGCTTCCTCGAGGATCTGGCGGCCCAGCCGGACTGGCCGGATCAGGGCATCGTCATTGCCGCCGGGCGCTACCGGCTCGAGGACGTGGCGACCGAGCTCGATCGCCCCGAGCTGCTCGCCTGCGAGACCGACACCTGCCGACTGGCGGCACCGCTGGCCGTCGAGCACGGCGCCGTGCTGGTCATCGAGGGCCTGACGGTCGAGCTCGAGCAGCGGGCCGGAGCGGCAATCGTCGCCTTCGGCGACCTCTTCATCAGCCTCTCCGCCATCGAGGGACGGGCCGGCGACGCACCGGCAACCACGGATGGCGAGGCGTTTCGCCCCTTCATCGTCGCCTTTGACCGGAGCCGGACGGTCATCCGCGGCAGTCGGCTCGCCGCGCTCGGCTATGACGGCAACGGTGCGACGGGCCTCTCCGTCACCGTCACCAGCCGCGACGACCCGCCGGCCCGGCCGGTGCTGCAGCTCGTCGGCAACCTGATCGAAGGCATGTATGACGGCGTGCAGGTGCGTGGTGCCGCCGAGGCGACGCTCCTGCGCAACCGGATCAGGGCCTCGCTGCGGCACGGCATCGCGATCCGCGACGGCACCGCCGACGGCCTGATCGCCGACAACGACATCGTCGGCAGCGGTGCCATGGCCGACAACGGCAACGGCCTCCTCCTGTCCCGCGGCATCACCCGGACGGCAGTCCTCGCCAACCGGATCATCGACAGCGCCGGGGCCGGCATCCAGATCGACAAGGGCGCCTTCGATCTGACCCTCGCCGGCAACGAGCTGGCGCGCAGCGGGCGCGACGGGCTCGTGCTCTACGAGAGCTGGTCGGTCGACCTCCAGCGCAACGCCATCGCCCAGAACGGCCGTTCCGGCATCCGCATCCGCGCCGCCGACGGCATCCTCGTCTCCGAGAACGGCCTCACCGGCAATGCCCGCGCCGGCATCGACCTGCAGGACTGGAGCACGGTCACGAAGCCGCCGAGCGAGGAGGAGGCGGCGCTGATCCGCCCGACCGAGGTGACCGTCAAGGGCAACCGCTTCGCCGACAACGCCAGGGGCGACTGCGTGGTGCAGGGCGTGGTCACGATCCTGCCGGCGGAAGGCAGCGATTGCTGAGACGGGCGACGCTCGCCACCCTGGCCTTCCTCGCCTTCGCTTCGTCCACCCTGGCCCAGGTGCCCACGCCGGCCGAGATCGCCGCCCTCGCCGACGAGATCCTCGCCGAGCCGGTGCCGGCCCCGCTGGCCGGCGAGGTCGCCCTGGCCGAGGCCGCGAACGAGCCGGCGCTGCGGCGGGGCTTCCTCGACGAGCTCGAGGCGCTGCCGGGCTGGCAGGGCGTCGCCATCGTGCTGCGCTCCGGCCGGCATCGGCTCGAGGCGCTGCCGGCCCGGATCGACCGGCCCGATCTCCTCGCCTGCGACGGCCGGCGCTGCCGGCTGGCCGCCCCGCTCGTCGTCGCCGCCGGTGCCGTCCTCGTCATCGACGGCATCGAGCTGCGCCTGGCGCAGGAAACCGGCGCCCTGGTCAGCGCCCATGGCGGGCTCTTCATCAGCGATTCCGAGCTCCTCGGCTGGAACGATGAGGCCGACATGCCGGCCCGGACCGACGACCGCGGCACGGCGTTCCGCCCCTGGATCACCGGGCTCGAGGACAACCGGACGGTGGTCCGCCGCAGCCGCCTCGCCCATCTGGGCTACCAGGGCACCTCCACCTTCGGTCTGGCCTTCACCCATGGCGGCCGCGATCCGGCGGAAGGGGGGCCCCGGGTCAGCGTCGTCGCCAACGCCATCGAGGACCTCTATTTCGGCTTCTTCAGCTTCGGTGCAGTGGGGGTCGAGGTCATCCAGAACGAGATCAGCCGGAGCCACGTCTACGGCGTCGACCCGCATGACGCGACCCGCGACATGCTGATTGCCCAGAACACCGTCACCGGCACGCGGCGCAGCCACGGCATCATCCTCAGCCGCGAGATCCATGATGCGATGGTGGTCCTGAACCAGAGCAGCGACAATGCCGGCGCCGGCCTCTTCATCGACAAGGGCAGCCACGACGTGACCTTTGCCCGCAACCGCGCCTTCGCCAATGGCAAGGACGGGATCGTCGTCTACGAGAGCCGTGACATCACCATCACCCGCAACGAGCTCTTCGCCAATGGCCGCGCCGGGATCCGCGTGCGCGCCTCGGCCGATGTCCGGGTGTCGGGCAACGCCATCCGGCACGATGCCGGCCCCGGGATCTTCGTCTACGACTGGAGCCACGCCGCCCGCGAGCCCGACGAGGAGGATGCGACGCACCTCCTGCCGACGAGCGTCGAGCTTTCCAGCAACAGCCTCGCCAACAATGCCGGCGGCGACTGCAGCATCCAGGGCGAGGTCGAGATCCGCATCCCGCCCAATGGCTACAGCGACTGCTGACGGCTTCGTCAGGCCTGCGCGAAGCCGGCCTTGGTTGGCAGGCCCATCCGCTTCAACGTCATCACCACGGGACAGACGCCGGTGAAGCTCGCCTGGATCAGATGCGCGCCCAAAAGCCCGGTGACCCAGAGCCAGTTGAGGCTTTGCCAGACAGCCAGCAACACCGTGACCAGCACCAGAACGCCAACGACGAGGAGAATGGCACGTTCCACCGTCATTCCGGTCCTCCCGCGATTGTCCAACTCGGCATTATCGGCAGTCGGACAGAGGCGCGCAAGTCCGCCGTCAGTAATGCGCCGGCACCAGCTCGCCGGCACCCAGCCCCTCGCGCGCACCCTTGGGCCGCGACTGCGCCTTGGGCATCTTCGGCAGCTCCGGCGGGACCTTCTCGTAAGGAATGCTGTCCAGGAGGTGCCTGATCAGGTTGAGCCGGGCGCGGCGCTTGTCGTCGGCCGGGACAATGTGCCAGGGGGCCTCCGGCGCATGCGTGGCCGCGATCATCCGCTGGTAGGCGGCGGTGTAGTCCCACCAGCGGCGCACCGATTCGGTGTCCATCGGGCTCAGCTTCCAGTGCTTGAGCGGCTCCTTGATCCTCGCCCCGAAACGCCGCCGCTGCTCGCCCTGGCTGACGTCGAGGAAGTACTTGCGCAGAATGATGCCGCTATTGACGATCATTTCCCGCTCGAAGGCCGGGGTCAGGGCCAGAAAGCGCTCGTATTCCTCGTCGGTGCAGAACCCCATCACCCGCTCGACGCCCGCCCGGTTGTACCACGAGCGGTCGAACAGGATGATCTCGCCGGCCGCCGGGAAATGCTGGATGTAGCGCTGGGCGTAGATCTGCGTCCGCTCGCGGTCCGACGGCGCCGGCAGGGCGACATGCTTGAACACGCGCGGGCTGGCGCGACCGGTGATGCGACTGATCACGCCACCCTTGCCGGCCGTGTCCCGCCCCTCGAAGACGACGATGATCCGCTGCTGCGCCGCCTTGACCCAGGCCTGCAGCCGGGTCAGCTCGACCTGCAGCTCGTGCAGCTCCTGCTCGAAGACCTTGCGCTTCATCTTCTCGGGCGCGGCTGCCTCCGCCGCCGGGCTTGCCTTCGCCGCGTGCTTCTTCTTGCCCAAGACCCTCTCCACTCGATATCCGGTGTAGTCGCGAGTGTGACCGGGGTCGGGCGGCCGGGCAAGGCGTGACGCAGGCTGGCCTCGGGCTCACGCCGGATCGTCGGCGATGCTCGCCTGTTCCTGAACCGCTCGCTCGCGCTCCGGCCACGTGCTCTTGATGAAGGCGAGGACGGCCTCGATCTCGGCGTCGGTCATGAGGTCGGCGAAGCCCGGCATGTCGCTCTCGTAGGCACCACCGACGATGGCCGCAGGGCCGTCCCTGACGATGCGGAACAGGATGGAATCCGCATGGTGCCAGGTGTGGCCGGAGGCGTCGTGCGGGGGAGCGGGGAGGCGGCCGGAAGAAAGTCGGCGCTGCCAGTCCGGCTGGCCTTCGAGCTCGACTCCGTGGCAGGAGGCGCAGTGCTCGCCATAGAGCGCGGCGCCCAGGGCGAGCATCTCGGGCGAAGCGGCGCTTCTCGTGGCCGGCTCCCCGAGCCCGCGCCAGAGGGCTGCGGCGCCGAGGGCGGCGGCAATCGCCACCGCCCCGGCCACGAGGATGCCGCGTCTCATTCGTCGGCGTAGAGCTCGGGCCCGCCGGCGCCGATGGCGAAGACGCGGAAGGGCTCGAGCTGCTCGCCCATCATGCCGGGCGAGCCCGCCGGCATGCCGGGCAGCGTGATGCCGCGCACCGCCGGCCGCTCGTCGAGCATCCTCTCGACCACCTCGACCGGCACATGGCCACTGACGAAGTAGCCGTCGATCATGGCCAGGTGGCAGCCCTGGAAGTCGTCGGGGATGCCGGCCAGCCGGCTCAGCCCGACGATGTCCTCGACTGGCCGCGTCGTCACCTCGAAGCCGCTGGCCTCGAGATAGTCGCCGTAGGCGGCGCAGCAGCCGCAACTGGGGCTCTTGATCAGCTCGACGCTGCGGCTGGGCTCCTCGGCATGGCCATTTGCGGTCGAGCCGACGGCCAGGCCGAGCACGGCCACGAAAAGAAGATTGCGCATGTGAAAGGCTCCGTTCGGTGGATGCGCCCGGTCGCGAGGGCCGGGGTCGACGGCAGCACCTGACGGCCCTCCGGCCGCCGTCGGAGGGGGCTCGGGGCAGGCGACCGCCCGTTCAGCTCGTGACGGGGCTCTTCGGTGGATGCGGCTCGGGCAGACCGGGCCGGCCCCGCGGCAGCGCGCTCCCGCTTGGCCATGGCGACAGACGGCCTGAAGCCCCCGCGAGGGCGGCTTCGCTTGGGATCGCCGTCAGCGGCCCGGCGCAGACATCGGCGCAGGCCATCATCGCGTCCTGCGGCATGGCGCAGTCGGGGCAGCCGCCGTCCATCGCCGAATCTACATGGCCGCTCGGCAGGCCCGCGACGCCCGCGGTCATGGCGACGGCTGCGACGTGCATCATCGTGCCCATGATGAAGAGGCACATGATGACCAAAGACAGAGACCGGACGCCCGCACGCATGCTCGAACGTTCACCGACCGCCACGGGCTTGTCAAGGCGTCGCCGGGTTGCGGCGCGCCGTCACTCGCCCCGCTCCGGCCGCGTCTGCACCGGGTCGATCTTGCCGCCCGGCTCGAAGATCGCCGCCCGCACATGGCTGAGGCGCGGCGGCGGCTCGGCGATGAAGGGGAGCGGCCTGGTCAGGCGGATCGCCTCCAGCCCCAGCCGGCCGGCGAGCAGCGCATTGCCCGCGCCCTGGCCGGCCCGGGCCGAGAGCAGGGCCGCGAGCGAGGCGCCGACATGCTCGACGGCGGCGTGGCTGACCACGTCGGCGAGCCCGGCGATGGCGGCGTTCCTGATGCAGCGGCGCAGCAGGTTGAAGGCCGCCGCCGAGCCGAGCGCCAGCCCATAGGCGCGGGCGATGCCGCGGATCATCAGCGTCGCCCGCCAGAGCACGAGCAGGCCGTCCATCAGGCCGAGCGGGCTCAGCGCCGTGAGCAGGCCGATATCGCGGCTCGCCTCCAGCACCAGCCGGTAGGCGCGCTTGTCCCGAGGGGCGAGCACCTGCCGCTCGTAGAGGCTGAGCACCTCGCTGTCGTCGAGGCCGCGCTCGCTCGCGGCCCTGATCTCCGCCTTGTGGCGCTCGCCGAGCTGCTGGTCGAGATCGTCGAGATAGCCCACCGCCTCGCCGTGCAGCTCGGAGCCGGCGAGCCGCTGGCCGGTGAGCCGCAGCCGCTCGGCCCGACGCACCCGGCGAAGGTCGAAGACCTCCTTCCAGAGCGTGCCGAGCGCCGTGACCACCACGACCGCGAGCAGCACCGCGAAGGGCCAGCCGAGCAGCGGCGTCGTCTCGATCAGCCCGGTCACGTAGTCGATCGCCTGGAGCAGCACGAGGCCGATGATGGAGCCGACGAGGAGCAGGCCAGGCCGGCGCCAGAAGGGGCGGGCGGGCGGCACCGGCGGCGGCGCCAGCTCGGCCGGCAGCTCCGGCGTCTCCTCGACGGTCTCGAACCGCCCGGCCCGGGGGTCGAGCTCGAACGGCCGGACCGGTGGCAGCTCACCCTTCATCGCAGCTTGTCCCCAATGAGGAACTCGATCGCCTGGTCGAGCCGGAGATGCTGCCCCTTGACCCCGGGCTCCAGGCGTCTGGGCTCGAAGTCGCGAAAGCGGAAGCGGCCCGAGCGCCAGTCCTCGTCGTCCGGCAGGTCGCCCGGGATTTCCCCCGGAAAGAGCACCGTCTCGCGCCCTTCGTCGGCCAGCCGGCCGCGCACGCAGGAGAGAAGCTGGCCCTGATGCTCGGTCCTGACCGTGTCGGTCGCACGCAGCGCGGCGAGCGCCAGCACGTCCGTCTCGAGCCCGGCGAAGCGCGCCTTGCGCCGGGCCGGGGCGATCATCAGCTCGAGCAGCTGCTTGAGGTTGGCGTGCTGGTTGGCGGCCACGTGGTCGGCCTTGCTGGCGGCGAAGAGCAGCTTCTCGATGCTCGGCCGGAAGAGCCGGGCGAGCAGGCTGTTGGTGCCGTAGCGGAAGCTCTCGAGGATGGTCTCGAGCGCGTCGCGGCTGTCGGCGAAATGGGCCCGGCCACGGTTGAGGGTGTGGAACAGGTCGACCAGCACGATCTGCCGGTCGAAGCGGCTGAAATGGTCGGTGTAGAAGGGCTCCACCACCTGCCGCTTGTAGGTCTCGAAGCGGGCCGCCATGGCGCGCCGCAGCTCGGCGGGTGCGGCGTCGGGCAAAGGTGCGAAGCCGGTCGCCGGGTCGGCCCCGGCGGTGACCAGCCGGCCGGGCTGGACGAGACTGAGGCCGAGCTCGTTCTGCACCCGGCCGAGATAGCGCCGGTAGACTTCGACCAGCTCCGCCGGCGTCGTCGTCGGCGAGAGCCCGGCCAGGGCCGCCCGCCACTCGCCGGCGACCGCGGCCCGCGGCTCGACCCGGTCGCGCTGTGCTGCCGTCTCCGAGAAGGTCGGGTAGTCCATCTCCAGCAAGGGCAGGTCGAGCAGCCACTCGCCCGGATAGTCGATGATCTCGAGGATCAGGCTGCCGTTCGGCGCCATCAGGCGCTGGACGAGGCCGGTCGTCCGAAAGCGCAGCTCGAGCTTGAGCACCGTCAGCCGGTCGGTCGCATCGGGCCAGGTCGGACGGTCCGCCATCAGGGTCCGGTGGAAGGTGGCATAGGGAAAGGCCGGCCCGCGCACCGGCAGGAGCCGCGCACCCCGGTAGCGGCCCTCGTGCACGGCGCCGACGAAGGCGAGGTCGTGGCCGTCGAGCAGGTGATGCACCAGCGCCGTCGTGAAGACCGTCTTGCCGCTCCGCCGCAGCCCCGTCACCGCCAGCCTGAGATGCCGGTCGACCAGCCGGTCGCCGAGCTCCGCCACCTCGCCCGGCAGGTCCCGAACGAAGCCGCCGAGCCGATCGAGTCCGAGCATCAGCGCCCTACCCGACGCTCATGGCAGCTGCCAGTGGCCGAGCAGCAGCGCCACGCCGACGAGGAGCCCGAGGCCGCGATGACTGCGGAACCGGTCGAGGCAGTCGGCGGGATCGTCGAGGTCGACCGCCTGCACCTGCCAGGCGAGCAGCCCGGCCACGGGCAGGAGGGCGAGGAAGAAGAGCGGGCCGAGCCCGGCGCTCCAGCCGGCAAGCACGAGCAGGCCGAGCATCGCCGCATAGAAGCCGTAGAGCCAGGGGCGCGTCGCCTCGCCGAAGAGCAGGGCCGTCGATTTCACCCCGATCAGCGCGTCGTCCTCCTTGTCCTGGTGCGCGTAGATGGTGTCGTAGCCGAGCGTCCAGGCGATGCCGGCGAGATAGAGGAAGAGGGCCGGCAGGCCGAGCCCGCCCATGCTCGCCGCGTAGCCGACCAGCACGCCCCAGTTGAAGGTGAGCCCCAAGAAGACCTGTGGCCAGTAGGTGATCCGCTTCATGAAGGGATAGCCGATGACCAGGGGCATGCTGCAGAGCGCTATCAGCGCTGCGGTCAGCGGCAGGAAGAGGAGCACGCCGAGGCCGATGGCGAGCTGCAGGGCGAGGAAGGCCATGGCCTGCTTCATGCGCAGTCGCCCGGCGGCGAGCGGCCGGCCGGCGGTGCGCGCCACGCGGCGGTCGAAGTCGCGATCCGCCATGTCGTTGATCGTGCAGCCTGCCCCGCGCATGGCGATGGCGCCGATGGCCATGAGCGGCGCCCAGAGCATGGCCGGCGTGCCGCCGGCCAGGGCGAGGCCCCAGAGGCACGGAATGAACAGCAGCCACGTGCCGATCGGCCGGTCGAGCCGCGCCAGGAGGCCGTAGTCGCGCCAGCCCCGGGGCAGCCGGACCAGCCAGCCATATTCCTCGTCAGGCAATCGGACGACGGGCTCGCCAGCTTGTCCACTCATGCCGGATCACTTAGCGTTCGCCTCCCTCACGGTAAAGGCGGCGCCCAGCAATGCGCGACACGCGACTCCATCTCGAGGCACCGCTCGGCCCCGGCGCCAGCCTCGATCTCGAGCCCGAGGCGGCCCACTACCTGCGGGCGGTGCTCCGCGCTCGCGCCGGCCGGACCTTGCGGGTCTTCAACGCCGGCTCCGGCGAATGGCGGGCGCGCCTCGTCCGGCTCGACCGGCACCGGGCGACCCTGGCCGTCGAGACGCAGCTCCGCCCGCCGGCCGCCGAGCCCGGCCCGACCCTTCTCTTCGCGCTCCTGAAGAAGCCGCGGCTCGAGTGGCTCCTGGAGAAGGCGGTGGAGCTCGGCGCGGCCCGGCTCCAGCCGGTGCGCTGCCGGCACGCCGTGGTCGAGGCGGCCAGGCCCGACCGGCTGCGCCAGCGCCTGATCGAGGCGGCGGAGCAATGCGAGCGGCTGAGCCTGCCGGAGCTGCTGCCGGAGACGGGTCTCCTCGAGGCCGTGCACGCGGCCAGCGAGCCCGGCGTCATCCTCGCCGACGAGGCGGGCGGCGCCGCCCTCGCCCCCACCCTCCGCCGATATCCCGAGGCGGCATTGCTGGTCGGCCCGGAGGGCGGCTTCGCCACCGACGAGCGGACGGCACTCCGCGCCCTGACGTTCGTCCGGCCGGTCAGCCTCGGCGCCACCATCCTGCGGGCCGAGACCGCGTCGCTGATGCTCCTCGCCTGTCACCGGGCGCTGACCTCGGCCGCGGATCGGCCGTGCCGTGCCGAAGCTTAACAGCGTGTTGCGGAATTGCGAGTTTCAGCGACCCTCGAGTCCGATCACGAAGACTGCGGTCGCGACCGGTGATGGCTCGTTCTGGGGGACGATCGCGAGCCAGAGGGCTCGGTGATCGGCATCGAGCGGCATCGAGAGCCAGAACAGCCATGGATTCGCGCCCGCCCAGCGCCTTGGGGTGCCGGAGCCGGTGAGAAGCCGCATGATCAACCCCAGATTGTAGCCGGCGATGTGGATCAGGTAGCGTTTTTGGACGTTGTCGCGACCACGCAGCCAGGTTCGGCGCATGCCGCCGCGGTCGAGGGTCAGCGCGAAGGCGCGCTCGACAATCTCGGTTCTGAGCTTGAAGGCTTGCTTGGCAACGCCGGAGAGCAGCCGGCGGCGGTTGCCGTAAACGGCGTTTCTGGCCTGGTCGTCGCCATGCCAACGCAGGATGCCACCCTTGCCGGTCGGTGGTGTCGGCTCGGCGATGCGGGTTTTCCAGGGGCTGTCGTGGAGTTCTTTCAGGCCATCACGGCTGTGGTAGCCCTTGTCGGCGACCAGTTCCGCGGGCGCCTCGGTCGTTGGTGCGCGTTCGATCGCTGCCAGGTTCCGGATGGTCTTATCGATCGTCTTCGGCAGGGTCTTGGCATCGCCGCGGTCGGCGTGATGGACGGGAGCAGCGAGAACGGCGCCGGTGTCGAGATCGACGGCATGCTCGGGCTTGTAGGCCAGCCTGGTGCGGCCGTCCTTCATCCGGGCGATGCGGGCATCACTGTCGGTCGGGCTCTCCCAGTCCTCGTTCGACAGCTTCTTGCCGGGCCTCTTGCGATCGAGCCGGATCAGGTCGTCCGCGGTCGGCGTCTCGATGCCGCTCTCGACTGCGAGCCGCTTCAGCATCTCCCGGTAGCCTTCGCCCGTCTCCCGGCGAACGATGGCCCGCAGCGCCGCATGCGCCTCCATGGTCGAGGCATCGACCCCGATCCGCGCGCCCTTGATCAGCCCGTGCTCGGCCAGCCGCTGCAGCACCCAGGCGAAGACCTCGTCATGCACCTCCAAGGGCAGACGCGAGCGGGTCCGCGACAGCCAGGAGTGATCCGGCACGCCCTCCCGGCTCGCCAACAGCAGGAACTCGCGCAGGCTCAGGCTGTCCGCACAACGCCACTCGATCCCCCGCTCACTGTCGATTCCCTCGAAGTAGCCCACCAGCAGCATGCGGAAGTAGCGCCCGGGCGGCAGCGACTTGCGACCCCGGGCCGCCGACGAATAATGCGGCTGGCAGAGCGTCTCGACATGCCGGTCAAAACCGGCAGCACGCAGGATCTCCTCCAGCCGGTCATAAAACGGATGACCCTGCGACCGTGGCAGCTCTGACCAGCTCAGCAATAGCTCGCTCTGCCGCTCTGACTGCCGACCCAACGCCATGCCGTCCCTCCCCGCCATCCCGCTGTCACCGAATCACGATCAGGCGGATTTCGTCAACACGCTGTTAAGGGAATTTTGCGACATCGTGTCACTGACGCGAGGCGATGCCGCCACCTATCCTCGATCCAACGGTTTGGCGGTGCTGTGCCGGGCCCCTTCGGGGCTGCGGCGGTGCCCTCATGGTCAAGCAAGGAAACGAGCCCCATGCGCTGGTTGTTCGCGTGCCTCGTCGGCACCCTCTTCCTGTTTCACGGCGTCGGCGGTGGCGGGCTGGCGCTCGCCGCCCAGCCCGAGCCCTGGCAGATGGGGCTCCAGCCATCCGCGGGTCCCATCATGGACCGCGTCACGAGCCTGCACAGCCTGCTCTTCTGGATCATCACGATCATCTGCCTCGTGGTGCTTGCGCTGCTGATCTACGTCTGCGTCAAGTTCAAGGAGTCGAAGCACCCGACCCCGTCGCGGCGCTCGCACAACACCCTGCTGGAGGTCGTGTGGACGGCCGTGCCGGTGCTGATCCTCGTGATCATCGCCATCCCGTCCTTCCGCCTGCTCTACTTCGCCGACGTGCTGCCGGAGACCGAGCTGACGGTGAAGGCGACCGGCAAGCAGTGGTACTGGACCTACGAGTACCCCGATAACGGCAACTTCACCTTCGACGCGTTCATGCTTACCGACGACGAGCTGGAGCCCGGCATGTTGCGGCTGCTCGAGACCAGCGAGCGCATCGTGCTGCCGGTCGCCACCAATGTCAGGCTGCAGGTCACCGCGGCGGACGTGCTGCACTCGTGGGCGATGCCGTCGCTCGGCGTCAAGGTCGACGCCGTGCCCGGCCGGCTGAACGAGCTCTGGCTGCACATCGACGAGCCCGGCACCTATTACGGCCAGTGCTCGGAGCTGTGCGGCGTCAACCACGGCTTCATGCCGATCACCATCGAGGCGGTGACGCCCGAGGCCTACGAGGCCTGGGTGGCGGAAGCACAGACCCGTTTCGCCAAGGTCGATGCCGAGCCCGTGCATGTCGCCAATCGCTGAGCTGCAAGCGGGGCCCCTCGCGGCCCCGGTCGATCGAATTTCCGCGGAGAGTTGAAGAATGGCCTACGCATCCGCCCATGCCCATGACGACCACACGCCCACCGGATGGCGGCGTTGGCTCTACTCGACCAATCACAAGGACATCGGCACCCTCTATCTGACCTTCGCCTTCTGCGCCGGCATCGTCGGCATGCTGATGTCGATGGTCTTCCGCGCCGAGCTGATGGTCCCGGGGGATCAGGTGCTGGGCGGCGACCACCAGCTCTTCAACGTCCTGGTGACCGCCCACGGCCTGATCATGATCTTCTTCTTCGTCATGCCGGCGCTGATCGGCGGCTTCGGCAACTGGATGGTGCCGCTGATGATCGGCGCGCCGGACATGGCCTTCCCCAGGATGAACAACATCAGCTTCTGGCTCCTGGTGCCGGCGTTCATCCTGCTCTTCTTCTCGACCATGATCGACGGCGGCTTCGGCGGCGGCTGGACGTTGTACCCGCCGCTCTCGTCGATGCTCGGCCATCCGACCGCGGCGGTCGACATGGGCATCTTCGCCATCCATCTGGCCGGCGCCAGCTCGCTCCTGGGTGCGATCAACTTCATCACCACGATCTTCAACATGCGCGCGCCCGGCATGACCATGCACAAGATGCCGCTCTTCGCCTGGTCCATCCTGGTCACCGCGTTCCTGCTGCTGCTCGCCGTGCCGGTGCTCGCCGGCGCCGTGACCATGCTGCTCACCGACCGCAACTTCGGCACCCACTTCTTCAATCCCGCAGGCGGCGGCGACCCGGTGCTGTTCCAGCACCTCTTCTGGTTCTTCGGCCATCCCGAAGTCTACATCATGATCCTGCCGGCCTTCGGCATCATCAGCCACGTCGTCTCGACCTTCGCGAAGAAGCCCATCTTCGGCTATCTCGGCATGGCCTATGCCATGGTCGCGATCGGCGTGGTCGGCTTCATCGTCTGGGCGCACCACATGTTCACCGTGGGCATGGGCGTCGACGCGAAAGCCTACTTCACCGCGGCCACGCTGGTCATCGCCGTGCCGACCGGGATCAAGGTCTTCTCCTGGATCGCCACCATGTGGGGCGGCTCGATCCGCCTCGAGACGCCGATGCTGTTCGCCATCGGCTTCATCTTCCTCTTCGTCATCGGCGGGGTCACCGGCGTGGTTCTCGCCAATGCCGGCGTGGACGCGGTGCTGCACGACACCTACTACGTCGTCGCCCACTTCCACTACGTCCTGAGCCTCGGCGCCGTCTTCGGCATCTTCGCCGGCTTCTACTACTGGATCGGCAAGATGTCCGGCCACCAGTACCCGGAGCACATGGGCAAGATCCACTTCTGGCTCACGTTCGTCGGCGTCAACCTCGCCTTCTTCCCGCAGCACTTCCTCGGCCTCGCCGGCATGCCGCGCCGCATTCCGGACTATCCCGACGCCTTCTCCGGCTGGAACATGATCAGCTCGATCGGCGCCTTCATCGCCGGCGCCAGCGCCCTCTACTTCATGCTCGTCCTCTACCGGACCTTCACCTCCAAGGCCGAATGCGCCGACAACCCCTGGGGCGAGGGGGCGACGACGCTGGAGTGGACGGTGAGCTCGCCGCCGCCGTTCCACACCTTCGAAGAGCTGCCGCAGGTCCGCTGAGGCAGAGATGGCGCGGGCTTTCCACCAGACACGGCTCGACACGCTGCCCGGCCACGCGGCCGGGCAGTCCGAGTTCCTCGATTACTGGCGGCTGCTCAAGCCGAACGTGATGCAGCTCGTCGTCTTCACGGGCGGCGTCGGCCTCTTCATCGCCCCGGGCAGCCTGCATCCGCTGCTCGCCTTCGTGGCCATCCTCTGCATCGCTGTCGGCGCCGGTGCGTCTGCCGCCATCAACAACGCCTACGACACCGATATCGACCGGGTGATGGTCCGCACCCGGCTCCGGCCGACCGCCAGCGGCCGGATCGCGCCGGCCGACGCCCTGGCCACCGGCCTGACGCTCGCCATCGGCTCGGTCACGGTGATGGGCCTCGCGCTCAACTGGCTGGCCGGCGGGCTCCTGGCGCTCACCATCGCCTTCTACGTCGTCGTCTACACGCTCTGGCTGAAGCGCCGCACGCCACAGAACATCGTCATCGGCGGGGCGGCCGGCGCCTTTCCGCCGATGATCGGCTGGGTCGCGGTCACCGGCCGGATCGAGCTCATGCCGGTCCTCCTCTTCCTGCTCATCTTCTTCTGGACGCCGCCGCACTTCTGGGCGCTGGCCCTCTACCGGCAGAAGGACTACGCCAATGTCGGCGTGCCGATGCTGCCGGTCGTCGCCGGGGCCGCCACGACCCGCCGGCACATCCTGGGCTACAGCCTCCTGCTCGCCGCCATCAGCCTGCTGCCGAGCCTCCTCGGCACCGCCGGCTGGCTCTACCTCGCCACCGCCGCCCTCCTCTCCGCCGGGTTCGTGCTCGGCGCCTGGCGGCTCGTGCGGACCGCCAGTGACCGCCAGGCGATGCGCCTCTTCAAGTTCTCGATCGTCTACCTCTTCGGCCTCTTCCTGGCCCTGGTCCTCGACCACGTGGCCCAGCCCTGGCTGAGCGCATGACCAAGGGTGACGAGCAGCGCCGCCGCCTGCGCGCCAAGAACCTCGCGGTGGCCTTCCTCCTCCTGGGGCTGGTCGTGCTCATCTACTGGGTCGCCATGGTGAAGATGGGCGGGGGCTGAGCGATGGACGCGCGGAAGAACCGCCGCACCGCACTCTTCGGCTTCGGCATCATCCTCTGCATGCTGGGGCTGACCGCGGCGTCGGTGCCGCTCTACGACCTCTTCTGCCGGGTCACCGGCTATGGCGGCACCACCCAGACCGCCGAGACGCTGCCCGAGATCGTCTCGGGACCGCCCATCGAGGTGAGCTTCAACGCCGATCACGAGCCGGGGCTGCCCTGGTCCTTTCGGCCGGCCCAGCGCTCGGTCGAGGTGCTGCCCGGCGAGAACCGGCTCGTCTTCTACGAGGCCGCCAACCACGCCGACCGGCCGATCGTCGGCCGCGCCGTCTACAATGTGACGCCCTTCAAGGTCGGCGCCTATTTCGCCAAGATCGCCTGCTTCTGCTTCGACGAGCAGACCCTGCAGCCGGGCGAGCGCGTCGACATGCCGGTCTCGTTCTTCGTCGACCCGGCGATCCTGACGGATCCGGAGACGCGGGACGTGCGCCAGATCACCCTTTCTTATACGTTCTTCATCGACGAAGAGGCGACCGAGACGCTCGCGGCCGAGACCGCGGCGCACCTCCATGCGCCGAGCGACGAGCCTAGCTGACAACGGGGGACCATCCGACCATGGCCGAAGCCACTC
Organism: Geminicoccaceae bacterium; assembly: GCA_020638495.1. Lineage (GTDB taxonomy): Bacteria > Pseudomonadota > Alphaproteobacteria > Geminicoccales > Geminicoccaceae > SLRI01. The sequence continues at coordinate 291,370 of JACKIN010000004.1, forward strand.
ACGCCGGTGCCCACGCGGCGCACGCCGGGCCGAAGCACGACTACTACCTCGTCGACCCGAGCCCCTGGCCGCTCGCCGGCAGCGGCGCCGCCCTGGCGCTCACCGCCGGCGGCGTGATGTGGATGCACGGCTCGGGCGCCGGCGGCTACCTGGCGCTGCTCGGCTTCGCCGGCGTCCTCGCCACCATGTTCCTCTGGTTCCGCGACGTGCTGAAGGAGGCCTATGCCGGCGACTACAGCGAGAAGGTCGCCTCGATGCTGCGCATCGGCATGGTGCTCTTCATCGCGTCGGAGGTGCTCTTCTTCTTCGCCTTCTTCTGGGCCTTCTTCTGGGGGGCGCTGGTCCCGCCGGAGATATTCCCAACGTCCTGGCCACCGGAAGGGATCGAGCCCATCCCGGCCTTCGAGATCCCCTTCCTCAACACGATGATCCTGCTGCTCTCCGGCTGCACGGTCACCTGGGCGCATCACGGCCTGGTGCACGGCGACAACGAGACGACCAAGAAGGCGCTGACGCTGACCGTGGCGCTCGGCATCCTCTTCCTCAGCCTGCAGGTCTACGAGTACATCCACCTCGTGCATCTCGGCATGACCATCGACAAGGGGATCTTCGGCTCGGCCTTCTACATGGCCACCGGCTTCCACGGCTTCCACGTCTTCGTCGGCGCCACCTTCCTGCTCGTCTGCACGGTGCGCGCCTATCGCGGCCGGCTGAACAAGGACCGGCATGTCGGCTTCGAGGCGGCCGCCTGGTACTGGCATTTCGTCGACGTCGTCTGGCTCTTCCTCTTCGTCTGCGTCTACTGGTGGGGCGGCAGCCTGTTCTGGACCTGGCCCGGCATCCAGTGAGCGTCCCGGTGAACGGGTGACGGGCGAGCCGTCGCCGATCACGACCGGTCTCCTCGGCCGCTGCCCGGCCTGCGGCCGGGGCCGCCTGTTCGCCGGCTTCCTCGAGGTCGTGCCGAGCTGCCGGTGCTGCGGCACGGCGCTCGGCGGCCAGGACAGCGGCGACGGCCCGGTCGCCTTCATCATCATGATCGCAGGCGGGCTCGTCGTCGGCGCCGCCCTCGTCGTCGAGGTGAAGCATGCCTGGCCGCTCTGGCTGCACATGGCGGTCTGGCTGCCGCTCGCCGTCGTCCTCTGCCTCGGCCTGCTGCGACCCCTCAAGGGCCTGCTGATCGCGCTTCAGTACCGGCATCGCCGGACCGACTTCCACGCCGACGGTTGAGCCGCATGCCGGATATCAGAGGCCGCCGCTTTCGGCCCGGCTGGCCGCTCACGCTGACCACCCTCGCGGCCTTCGCCGTGCTCATGCTGCTCGGCACCTGGCAGGTCCAGCGCCTCGCCTGGAAGCTCGATCTCATCAGCCGGACCGAGGCGGGCCTCGCCGCCGCGCCCGTGCCCTTGCCGGCCGACCCCGCCGCCATGCTCGCCCTCGACCTCAGGCCGGTGACCGCCACCGGCACGCTGCTGCACGAGCGCGCCTTCGCCTACGGCACCAGCCAGCGGGGCGGCCAGCCCGGCGCCCGCCTGATGGTGCCGCTGCAGCGCCGCGAGGGCGCACCGCTCCTCGTCGACATGGGCTGGATTCCCGAGCCCATCGAGGCGGCGCTGGATGCGCCCGGCCAGCCTGACGAGGTCGAGATCACCGGCATCCTGCGCGCCGACCACCAGGCCGCCAGACCGAATTTCCGACCCGAGAACCGCCCGGCCGAGCGGCGCTGGTACTGGCTCGACACGGCAGCGCTCGCGAGCACGCTCGACCTGCCGGAACTGGCGCCGCTGACCCTGGGCCGCAGCCCGTCCGGCGCCGAGACCACGCCACCCATCGCCGACCGGCCGGTGCTGGGGCTGACCAACAACCACCTGGGCTACGCCATCACCTGGTACGGGCTGGGACTGGCGCTCGTCGCCGTCTATCTCGCCTTCGGCCTCGCCCGCGGCAAGGAGCACAATTTATGAGAGCCCTGCGCCCGCTGGCGCTCGTCAGCGTCGTCCTGACCTACTGCCTGATCATCCTGGGCGGCTGGGTGCGCTCGACCAATTCCGGGCTCTCCTGCCCGGACTGGCCGACCTGCTACGGCGAGTGGGTGCTGACCCCCGGCGCCTTCGCCGCCCTCGGCGAGGTCGGCTACACCTACGGCCAGGTCATGCTCGAATGGACCCACCGGCTGATCGCCGGCGTCTTCCTCGGGCCGCTGATCCTCGTCCTCGCCGTCATCGCGTTCTTCAGGCGTCACGCCGATCGGGCCGGCTGGCGCCTCGCCCTCGGCATCCTGCTCGTCCTCTTGATCCAGGCCAAGCTCGGCGGCCTCACCGTGCTCGATGCCAACAGCCCCTGGTCCGTGGCGCTGCATCTCGGCAACGCGCTCCTGCTGCTCTCGCTCCTCGTCCTCTTCACGCTGCGCCTCCTGCCGGCCACGGCCTTCGCCGCCCCCGAGCCGGCCTTCTGGCGGCCGTTCCTCTTCTGCCTCTGGGCCCTCGTGATCGCCACCATGATCACCGCCGCCATGACCGCGAAAAGCGGCGCCTCGCTCGCCTGCTACGAGTGGCCGGCCTGCACCGGCGGCTGGCTGCCGGACCTGGGCGATCCCCAGATCCGCATCCACTTCCTCCACCGCGTCCTCGCCGCCTCGACCGGGCTCGGCATCCTCGCCTTCCTCGTCCTGGCCTTCAGGGGCGACAACCCGATCCTGCGCGGCCTCGCCGCCATCGTCACGCTCCTGGTGCTGGCCCAGATCGGCCTCGGTGCGCTGGTCATCGTCCATCTCGTCCCGACCAGCCTCGCCGTGGCGCACCAGGCCGTGGGCGTGCTCCTCTTCACCGGCATCGCGGCGGCTCTCGCCACCGTCCTGCTCACCCCCACAGACGCGCCAACCAGGGAGCCGCCGCATGTCGGCCTACGTGACCCTCGAGCGCCGCTTCAAGCGTCTCGCTGACCTCGGCGGGGCCGCCGCGGTTCTCAACTGGGACCAGGCGGTGATGATGCCCAAGGGCGGCAACGCCGCGCGCGGCGAGCAGCTCGCGGCGCTGGGCGGCCTCGTCCACGAGATCCTCACGGCACCGCAGACCGGGGACCTGATCGAGGCCGCCGCGGCCGAGCCGCTCGATGCCTGGCAGGGCGCCAATCTCGCCCTCGTCCGCCGCCGCTTCGACCGCGCCACCGCCCTGCCGCAGGAGCTGGTCGAGGCCACGGCCCGGGCCACCAATGCCTGCGAGATGACCTGGCGCGAGGCCCGGGCCGCCAGCGACTACGCCGCCCTTCGGCCAAAGCTCGAGGAGGTCCTGCGCCTGACCCGCGAGGCGGCATCCCTGCAGGGCGCGAAGCTCGGCCTCGAGCCCTATCCCGCCCTCCTCGACGGCTTCCAGCCGGGCCTCGACGAGGCCACCATCGACCGCCTCTTCGCCCCGCTCCAGGAGCGCCTGCCCGGCCTGATCGACGACGCGCTTGCGCGACAGGGCAGGGCGCTCGAGCCCGAGGGCCCGTTCCCCGTGGCCCTGCAGAAGCAGCTCGCGAAGGAGCTGATGGCGAGGCTCGGCTTCGACTTCGACCATGGCCGGCTCGACGAGAGCACGCACCCCTTCTGCGGCGGCACCCCCACCGACATCCGCATCACCACCCGCTACGACGAGGCCGAGATCGTCTCGGCCATCATGGGGGTCATGCACGAGACCGGCCACGCCCTCTACGAGGCCGGCCTGCCCGAGCCCTGGCGCCACCAGCCGGTCGGCGAGGCGCACGGCATGGCGATCCACGAGAGCCAGTCGCTCCTGATCGAGATGCAGGCCTGCCGCTCGCCCGCCTTCCTGGGCTTCCTCGCCGCCCGCCTCGCCGAAACCTTCGGCCAGCAGCCGGCCCTGGCGCCCGACAACCTCATCCGCCACTACCGCACGGTCCAGAAAGGCCTCATCCGCGTCGACGCCGACGAGCTCACCTACCCGCTCCACATCGTGCTCCGCTACCGCCTCGAGAAGGCGCTCGTCACCGGCGACCTCGACCTCCACGACCTCCCGGCGGCGTGGAACGACGGCATGCAGGAGCTCCTCGGCATCAGGCCCCCCGACGACCGCCAGGGCTGCCTGCAGGACATCCACTGGCCGGTCGGCGCCTTCGGCTACTTTCCCAACTACACCCTGGGCGCCCTCCTCGCCGCCCAGCTCTTCCGGGCCGCCGAAGCCGCCATCCCCGACCTCCTGGCCCACATCGCCCGAGGCGACTTCGAGCCCCTCCTCGCCTGGCTGCGCACCCACGTCCACGAGAAAGCCTCGAGCCTGCCGCTGCAGGGGCTGATCCAGGAAGCCACCGGCGCCGAGCTCGGCACCGAGGCCTTCCTCGCGCATGTGGGCGAGCGCTACGCGCGCTAGCCCATGAAGCCCAGGAGCTTCGGCAGGACGAGCACGGTCCAGGGCACGAAGGTGATCAGCAGCAGCACGAAAAAGAGCGGCACGAAAAAGGGCAGGAGCGCCCGCACCAGGGCGAAGGGCGAGATGCCGGCGACCTCGCTCACCGCGAAGAGGCAGAGCCCGATCGGCGGGGTGATCAGCCCGATCATCAGGTTGAGCACCATGACCACGCCCAGATGCACCGGATCGATGCCCATGGCGACCGCCGAGGGCAGCACGATGGGTGTCAGCATGATGATGATCGGCGCCGACGCCATGAAGCAGCCGAGCACCAAGAGGATGCCGTTGAGCAGCAGGAGGAAGACGATCGGGTGCGGCGACCAGTCGATGATGGTCGCGGCCAGCCTGAGCGGCACCTGCTCGACCGTCAGGAGCCAGGATATCAGCGCCGAGACGGCGATGATGAAGAGGATGTTGGCCGATGACAGGGCACTCTCGTAGAGCACCTGGAAGAGGTCGCCGATGCCGATCGAGCGGTAGACGACGAGGCCCAGCAGCAGCGCGTAGAGGACGGCGAAGGCACCCGCCTCGGTCGGCGTGAAGACGCCGGTCCAGATGCCGCCGACGATGATCACCGGGGTCATGAGCGGCAGGAAGGCATCGGCCGCGGCGCAGAGGGTCTCTCTGGCGCTCGCCGGCTTCTCGGCCCGGTAGCCGCGGCGCCGGGCGAAGATGTAGACGACCACCATCAGCGCCAGGCCGAGCAGGATGCCGGGGAGGAGGCCGGCGATGAAGAGGGCGCCGATCGAGGCGCCGGCCGTCACACCGTAGATGACCAGCGAGATCGAGGGCGGAATGATCGGGGCGATGACCGTCGAGGCTGCGGTGATGGCCGCGGCGAAGGGCCGGTCGTAGCCGGCCTGGGTCATCGCCCGGATCTCGATCCGCCCGAGCCCGGCGGCGTCGGCCACGGCCGAGCCCGACATGGACGCGAACATCATGCTGGCGAGCACGTTGACATAGCCGAGCCCGCCCGCCACCCGGCCGAGCAGGCAGTTGGCGAAGTGGAAGATCCGGTCGGTGATGCCGGTCCGGTTCATCAGCTCGGCGGCGAGCAGGAAGAAGGGGATCGCCATCAGCGCGAAGCTGTCGATGCCCGTGGCCACGCGCTGTGCCGCGATCAGCGCATCGACTCGGCCCGTCACCTGGAGGTAGCCGAGACCCGTGGCGACCAGGGCGAAGCCGATCGGCACCGCGCCCAGCAGCATCACCATGAGGAAGGCGAACCAGGCCATCAGATGTCGGCCCCGATGCCGGGCCGCACCACGGGCGTGTCGCGCCTGAGATGGCCGAGATCGACCAGGGCATGGACGACGAAGGCGACGCCGGCGATGCCGAGCCCGACCGGCAGGCTGAGATAGACCCAGCCGTAGGGCAGGTCGAGCGCCGGCGTCACCTGCCGTCCGGCGAGCAGCACCAGCCTTGCGCCGAGCCAGGTCAGCCAGAGGGCGGCCACCGCCGCCACCAGATGCGCCGCCGCGCGCACGGCATGCACGCCCCGTCCCGGCAGGACGTAGAGCAGGGCATCCAGGGTCATCAGCTTGCGGGAGCTGGCGAGCAGCCCGACGGCGACGAAGGTCCACCAGAGCATGACCAGCCGCGCCAGCTCCTCGGTCCAGCCCAGGGGCCGATTGAAGACGTAGCGGGAGATCACCTGGGCAATCGCCGCCGCCACCATGACGGCGAAGGCGAACGCCACCAGCCAGCGCAGGAGGGCACCGAGCCGCGCACCGATGGTGATCAGCCGGTCCATCGCCCGTGCCCTCCTCGAGGGCCTATTGGCCCATGGCGCGCGCCGCCTCGTAGGCGTCACGGCCGAACTGGTCCATGTAGGTCTCGTGCACGCCTTCCGAGGCGGCGATGAAGCCGGAGAGATCGGGGTTCTCGTCGATCTCCATGCCCTCGGCCCGGAGCTTGTCGAAAAGCTCGGCAGCGCCCTGGGCATTCTTTTCGGCCATCAGCACCTGCGCCTCCAGGGCGGCGGCACGGATCGCCTCCTGCTGCGCCGGCTCCAGGCCGTCCATGAACTGCCGGCTGGCAATGAGGAAGAAGCCGGCGCGCATGTGGTTGGTCAGGGTCAGGTGCTTCGACACCTCGTAGATCTTCCAGTGATACATGACCTCCACCGGGTTCTCCATGGCGTCGATCGTGCCGAGCCGGAGTGCGAGGTAGAAGTCCGCCGCCGGCATCGGCACCGGCTCGACCCCGAACGCGCGCCAGGTGTCGGTGTAGACGTTGATGTTGGGCACCCGCACCTTCATGCCCTCCAGGTCCTCGACCGCGTGCACCGGCTTGGTCGCCGAGGTCAGGATGCGCGGGTTGCGCTCGAGGAAGGCCAGCATCTCGACGCCGAGCTCGTCCGCCATGTCGGCCGACCACTGCTCGGCCCATTCGCTCGTGACGAAGGCCTGGAGATGGGCGCTGTCGCGCCACATGAACGGCATGTCGATGATCGACCAGGGCGGGTAGAAATTGGCGACGATCGAGCCGACGAGCGCAAACTCCGTGATGCCCGCCTGGACCTGCTCGAAGAGCTCGCGCTCGCTGCCGAGCGTCGAGTTGGGGAAGATCTCGATGGTGACGGCGTCGCCGGTCGCCGCGGCCACGGTCTCGGCGAAGGCGGTGAGGACCTCGTGGCGCGGATCGTCCGTCGGCGCGAGATGCCCGAGCTTGGCCGACTGGGCCATGGCCGTTCCGGCGACCAGCCCGCCGATGCCGAGCGCCATGGCGATCGCGCCTGCGCGTGCGATGTGCATGTCCATCCTCCCAGATTGCCCAGATTGCTCGAACCGCAAGGGTGCCCGAGTCGTCGCGCCCCTGATCCCCATCTGCTAGGGAAGAGCAAGGAATACGTCAACGCATACGTAGTAGGGGCAGCCTCGGCATCGAGGAATCTCGCCGGCGGGCGGAACAAGAGTCGCGGCTGATCGTTCATGTAGTGTCTTTGATCAATTTGGAGGATTGGCATGTCGGTAACCGAGGCGGGCGCAGCCGGGCAGACGGTGTCCTGGCGCCGACTGGCGATGGCCGTCACCTTCGGCCTCCTGGCCCTGACCGTGACGGCCTGCGACGACGGCCCGGCGGAGGAGGCCGGCAGCGAGGCCGGGGCAGCCGTGGACAATGCCGTCGACCAGGCCGGCGATGCCGCCGAAAGCGCCGGCGACGCCATCGAGGACACCGCCGAGGACGCCGCCGATGCGGTCGGCGACGCCGCCGAGGACGCCGGCGACGCCGTGGAGAAGGCGACGGACTAGGAGCCTGGCTGCGGGGCAGGCGGCCAGCCGCCGCTTGTCCCGCACCCTCGATCGGGGCTATCGACAGGCGCGCCGCTCTTTCTCCCGCCGCCCGAAGGACCCGACCCCCGTGCCCACCATTCTCTGCTTCGGCGATTCCAACACCCACGGCACCCTGCCGCTGACCGGCCCGGGCGACATTCGCCGCCTCGGCCCCACCCGGCGCTGGCCCGGTGTCCTCGCCGCCGAGCTCGGCCCCGACTACCGCGTCATCGAGGAGGGCCTGCCCGGCCGCACCACGGTCCATGCGGACCCGATCGAGGGTGCGCACATGAACGGGCTGGCCGCCCTGCCGATGCTGCTCGCCAGCCATTCGCCCATCGACCTCATGACCATCAAGCTCGGCACCAACGATCTGAAGGTGCGCCACTCGGTCTGTGCGGCCGACATCGCCCGCTCGATCGAGCTCCTCGTCCTGACCACCCGCCAGCTCTGCACCGCCCCCGGCCGGACCGTGCCAAAGATCCTGATCATCGCCCCGCCGCCGATCGAGGAGGCCGGCTGCCTCGCCGAGATCTTCGCCGGCGGCAGGGCGAAGTCGCTGGAGGTCGGTCCCTGGCTCCGCCGCTCCGCCGAATTTCTCGGCACGGGCTTTCTCGACGCCGGCGACCATATCGAGGTAAGCCCGATCGACGGGATCCACTACGACGAGGCGGCGCACGCCACCCTCGGCCGGGCGATCGCCGCGGCCGTGCGGGCGCTCTGAGCGCCGGCCGCCAGCAGAACGAGGCCACGAATGTTCCATGACGCCAAGGCGCGGCTGGATTCCGCCGCGGCGACGCTCGGCGTGACCGCCGAGGTCGTCGAGCGGCTGCGCTACCCGGACGAGACCCTGTGCGCCAGCCTGCCGATCCGCCTCGACGACGGCTCGATCCGCGTGCTCAAGGGCTTTCGCTGCCGCTACAACGAGGTGCGCGGCCCGACCAAGGGCGGCATCCGCTTCCATCCCAGCGTCGGCATCGACGAGGTGATGGCGCTGGCCTTCTGGATGACCATCAAGACGGCGGTGGTCGATCTGCCGTTCGGCGGCGCGAAGGGCGGGGTCGCGGTCGACGCCAAGGGCCTGAGCCCGCGCGAGCTCGAGGGCGTGGCGCGCGCCTACGTCCGCGCCTTCGCCGAGATGATCGACGAGGACCGCGATATCCCGGCGCCCGACATGTACACGGGCGGCATCGTCATCGCCTGGATGACCGACGAGATCACCGCCCTCGAGCGCCGGCCGATGCCGGCCGCCATCACCGGCAAGCCGCGCCAGCTCGGCGGCTCGCTCGGCCGCGACACCGCGACCGGCGACGGCGCGTTCCTGTGCCTGGAGCGCCTCGCCGACCGTCTCGGCCTCGGGCAGGGGGCGAGCATCGCCGTCCAGGGCTTCGGCAACGCCGCGCGCGTCTTCGCCCGTCGCGCGGCCGAGGCCGGCTATCGCGTCACCGCCGTCTCCGACAGCAGCGGTGCCGCGCACGACCCGGGTGGGCTCGATCTGGACGCGCTGGCCAGCCACAAGAACGAGACCGGCTCGGTCGAAGGCTTCGCCGGCGCACTCGATCGCGATGCCCTGCTGACCACCGAATGCGATCTCCTGGTGCCCGCGGCTCTGGGCGGCGTGATCGATGCCGACCTCGCCCGGAAGCTTCGCTGCAAGGCCATCCTGGAGATCGCCAACGGCCCCGTGCAGCCGGCCGCCGACGCGGTGCTCGAGGAGTGTCGCATCGATGTCGTCCCCGACATCCTCGCCAATGCCGGCGGCGTGATCGTCTCCTACTTCGAGTGGGTGCAGAACCGGACCGGGGACTACTGGGCCGCCGGGACCGTGGCCGAGCGCCTGGCGGAGCGTCTGCGCACCAGCACCGACGCCGTCGTCGAGCGTGCCGAGCGCCATGCTTGCGGCTTGCGGCAGGGCGCCTATCTCCTGGCCCTCGAGCGGCTGTGCGCGGCCATCGCCGCCAAGGGCACGCAGGCCTTCTACAATGGCGGCGGGGCAGGGGACGCATGACCACCTACACCAGCACGCGCGGCGGCAGCCACGGCCGGAGCTTCGAGGACGTGCTGCTGCGCGGCCTCGCCGAGGACGGCGGGCTCTTCGTCCCCGAGACCTGGCCCGCGGTCGACCTGCAGGCGCTGGCGGGCCTCTCCTATCCGGAGACCGTTGCCCGGCTCCTGGCACCCTTCACCACCGGCTGCTTCGACGCGGCCGAGCTCGAAGCCATGGCCCGGGACGCCTATGCCGCCTTCCGCCACCCCGCCACGGCCCCCTTGGTCCAGCTCGACCACGACGAGTGGCTGCTCGAGCTCTTCCACGGCCCGACCTTCGCCTTCAAGGACTTCGCCATGCAGCTTCTCGGCCGCATGTTCGAGGCGGTCCTGAAGCGGCGAGGGGAGAGCATCACCATCGTCGGCGCCACCTCGGGCGACACCGGTGCGGCCGCCGTGCGCGCCTTCGCCGGGCTGGAGCGCATCCGGGTCGCCATCCTCTTCCCCGAAGGCCGCATCTCGCCCGTCCAGCAGCGCCAGATGACCACGGCATCGGCGGCCAATGTCGAGATCATCGCCGTCCAGGGCACGTTCGACGACTGCCAGAACCGCCTCAAGGACATGTTCAACGACCAGGCGTTCCGCGGCGACCTCAAGCTCGCCGCGGTCAACTCGATCAACTGGGCCCGCGTCGTGGCCCAGGCCGGCTACTACGTCTATTCCGCGCTCCGCCTCGGCGGCCTCGCCCGGCCCTTGGCCTTCGCCGTGCCGACCGGCAATTTCGGCGACGTCTATGCCGGCTACGTGGCCAGCCGGATCGGCCTGCCGGTGGCGAGGCTGATCGTCGCCACCAACACCAACGACATCCTCGCCCGCTTCCTCTCCTCCGGCCGCTATGCCAGGGGCGAGGTCGCCGCCACCATGAGCCCGTCCATGGACATCCAGGTGGCCTCCAACTTCGAGCGCCTGCTCTTCGAGCTCCTCGACCGCGACGGCGCCGCCGTGGCGCAGCTCATGGCCGACTTCGCCCGCGACGGAGCGCTCGAGCTCGACGAGAACCGCCTCGCCGCCGCCCGCCGCCTGTTCGCCGGTGCCCGGGTCGACGAGGCGACGACGGCCGCCACCATCGCCGAGGTCCGCGCCGCCACCGGCCAGCTCGTCGATCCGCACACCGCCGTCGGCATCCGCGCCGGCCGCGACCTCTGCCCGCCAGGGACGCCGCTCGTCACCCTCGCCACAGCCCATCCGGCGAAGTTCCCGGAAGCCATGACCCGGGCCACCGGCGAGGCGGCGCCTTTGCCGGAGCCGCTCGCCGCCATGCTGCAGGCCCATGAGCGCTTCACCACCCTGCCGAACGATCTGGCCGCCCTGCAGGCGCATCTCCGCGCCTGGGCCGGCCCCACCGCCTGAAGCGAACCAGAGAAAACATGCAGATCACCACGCTTTCGAACGGCATCCGCGTCGTCACCGAGACCATGCCCCGGGTCGAGACCGCGAGCTTCGGCATCTGGGTCGATGCCGGCGCCCGCTACGAGGCGCCCGAGGTCAACGGCGTCGCCCACATGCTGGAGCACATGGCCTTCAAGGGCACCGCCACCCGCACCGCCAAGGCGATCGCCGAGGAGATCGAGGACGTCGGCGGCTCGCTCAACGCCTATACGGGCCGCGAGCACACCGCCTACTACGCCCGCATCCTCGCCGAGGACGTGCCGCTCGCCGCCGACATCCTGACCGACATCCTCCGCCACTCGACCTTCGATGCCGAGGAGTACGAGAAGGAGCGCCACGTCATCCTGCAGGAGATCGGCGAGACCCAGGACACCCCCTCCGACCTCGTCTTCGACCAGTTCCAGGAGGCGGCCTTCCCGAACCAGCCGATCGGCCGCTCGATCCTGGGCTCCGAGGCGATCATCGAGACCCTGCCGCGCGACGCGCTCCAGACCTTCATCGACAGCCACTACGGCCCCGAGGCGCTGATCGTCGCCGCCTCCGGCAAGGTCGAGCACGACGCCATCGTCGCCCTCGCCACCGAGAAATTCGGTGATCTGGCGAAGAGCCCCAAGCCCGTCCCGGCACCCGCCAGCTACACCGGCAGCGAGTGGCTCTCCGGCCGCGACCTCGAGCAGGTCCACCTCTGCCTCGGCCTCGAGGCCTTCGCCTACACCGACCCCGACTTCATCCCGCTCCAGGTCTTCCAGACCGCCCTCGGCGGCGGCATGTCCTCGCGCCTCTTCCAGG
>JACKIN010000005.1:0-235000 GCA_020638495.1 Geminicoccaceae bacterium
AGAGCGGCGAGAGCCCGGCCGTCGGCTCGTCGACCAGGAGGAGCTTCGGGTCGAGCATGAGGGCCCGGCCCATCGCCACCATCTGCCGCTGCCCGCCGGAGAGGGTGCCGGCCGCCTGCCGCCGCTTCTCGCGCAAAGGCGGGAAGAGCTCGTAGACGCGCTCGCGCTGCGGGCGGATGTCGTCCCTGCGGAGATATGCCCCCATGTCGAGGTTCTCCTCGACGGTCAGGGTCGGAAAGACGTTCTCGGTCTGCGGCACGAAGGAGATGCCGGCCTCGACGATCTGGTCGGGCCGGCGGCCGGTGAGGTCACGGTCGGCGAAGACGATGCTGCCGCCACGGATCCTGACCAGCCCGAAGACGGCCTTGAGCGCCGTCGACTTGCCGGCGCCATTGGGGCCGACGATCACCACGATCTGGCCCGGCTCCACGGCGAGCGAGACACCGTGCAGGATGTCGACGTCGCCGTAGCCGCCCCTGAGCCCGGTCACGGCGAGCAGGCTCAAGCGGCTTCTCCCGCAGCACCGAGATAGGCCTCCAGCACCCGGGGATCGCGCCGCACCTCGGCCATCGTGCCAGCGCAGAGCACCCGGCCCTCGGCCATGCAGATCACCGGGTCGCAGAGCTCGGCGATGAAGCCCATGTCGTGCTCGATGATGCAGAAGGTGTAGCCGCGCTCCTCGTTCAGCGTGCGGATGGCATGGGCGATCTCGGCGAGCAGCGTGCGGTTGACGCCGGCCCCGGGCTCGTCGAGCAGCACCAGCGTCGCCTTGGTCATCATCGTCCGACCGAGCTCGAGCAGCTTCTTCTGCCCGCCCGAGACGTCGCTCGCGAGCTTGTCCCTGAGATGCGACATCTTGAGGAAGTCGAGCACGTCGAGCGCCTTGCGGCGGATCGCCGTCTCCTCGTCGCGCACCCGGCCCCAGCCGAGCCAGGCGCCCCAGAGCCGCTCGCCGCTCTGACCGGGCGGCACCAGCATCAGGTTCTCGAGGCAGGTCATCCGGCCGAACTCGTGCGGAATCTGGAAGGTGCGGACGATGCCCTTGTGGAAGAGCCGGTGCGCCGGCAGGCCGGTGACGTCCTCGCCCTGGAAATGAATGCCGCCGGCCGTCGGCGGGAAGGCGCCGGCGATCATGTTGAAGAGCGTGGTCTTGCCGGCGCCGTTCGGCCCGATCAGCCCGGTGATGCTGCCACGGACGAGGCCGAAGGTGCAGCCCTGGACGGCGCGCACGCCGCCGAACGTCTTGTAGACGTCGACGATGTCGAGAAGGTTCTCGCCGGCCTTGCCGCCTGCCGCCATGCCCGCCCACCATTGATGCCCCGCCCGAAAAGCGACGGGATACCGGCGTTTAGCGGCGATCCACCCCTGTCGCAAGCCGGGGCGGGCGATCGGCCTACACGATGGTGCCGCCGCCGTGGCGTGGCGTGGGTGCCGGAGCCGCCCCGCGGGACAGCCGGTAAGCCAGCTTCTGGCGCGCCAGAAGCTCGATGGCGCGATGGTCGGCGGTCAGCGGCGCCTGGAACACGACCTCGACGAGGCTCGAAGGATCGATCGCGGAAACGCGCTGGACCGAGCCCAGCCTGGTGATCTCGAGCAGAATCTCGTCGGGAGCCGGCCGCATCGGTCGAATATACCGCATCGGGTCCGCTGCGCGATAGGCCCGCTGCGCGATTGCCCATCGACAGTTGCCCCCTGCAGCACTAAGTGATCCGAGGGACATATATCGGATCGATAGAGGTGGCCGCGCCGGCATGGTCGGCGAGGGGGGTGCGGGTGATGCAGGATGTCGGGTCGGGACTTGTCGGCAGGGTGCTTCGTCGGGCGCTGGCGCTTGGGCTGATGCTCGGCCTCGCCGGCGGCACGGCCTCGGCCCAGCAGGGCCAGCAGGGCCAGCAGGCGGCGATGGTGCAGGTCGACGCGGTGATCACCGAGCCACTGGTGCAGACCGTGCCGGTGCTGGGGCGGATCGTCACCCGCCAGGAAGGCCCGGTCGCATCCCGGGTCGAGGGGCCGGTGGCCGAGATCGGGGTCGCGGTCGGCGACCGCCTCGCCACGGGTGATCTCATCGCCGTGCTCGACAGGAAGCGGCTGCAGCTCGATTCGGCCCTCGCCGCCGCCGAGCTCGCCGCCACCGAGGCCGACCTCGCGGCCGCCCGCCGCGAGGTGGAGCTGCTCGAGCAGGAGCGCGACCGGCTGGTGGCGCTGCAGGGCTCGGCCGCCTTCTCGCGTGCCCGGCTCGACGACAAGATCAAGGAGGTCCATGTCGCCCAGAGCCGGATCGAGGCCGCCGCGGCGCGCCTCGAGCAGGCCCGGGTCACGCTCGACTACCGCAATGCCGATCTGGCGGATGCCGAGATCCGCGCACCCTATCCGAGCGTGGTGGTCCAGAAGCACGTCAGCGCCGGTGCGCATGTGCGGGTCGGCGACCCGGTGGTGACCCTGGTCGACGACAGCGCCCTCGAGGTCGAGGCCGACGTGCCGGCGGAGCGGCTCTTCGAGCTGGAGCCCGGCACGCCCATCGCCTTCTCGATCGCTGGCGCCGGCCACGCCGGCGGGCGGCACGACGCGGTGCTCCGGGCGATCGTGCCCATGGAGAACCCGCTCACCCGCACCCGGGCCGTGCGCTTCACCTCGGTGAACGGCGGGCTCGAGGCCGCCCGGGCCATCGGCCAGAGCGTCACCGTGGACATCCCGGTGGGGGCGCCCCGCGATGTGGTCAGCGTCCACAAGGACGCCGTGACGATCAATCTCGGCACACGGCAGGTCTACGTGGTCGGCGACGACGACGTGGTACAGCCGCGAGCGGTAGTGCTCGGTGCCGCCATCGGCAACCGCTTCGAGGTGCTGGAAGGCCTGGCCCCGGGTGACCTGGTCGTCACGCGCGGCAACGAGCGCCTGCGCCCCGGCCAGACGGTCGCGTACGGGTCGCCGGCGAACGGCGATGCCGGCAAGGACCAGAAGGGCTAGCCGGGTTGAACCTGATCCGCCTCGCCATCGACCGCCCGATCGCGGTCATCGCGGCCGTGCTCATGGCCGTGATGTTCGGCTACGTGGCCCTCACCACCATCCCGATCCAGCTCGCCCCGGACGTGGTGAAGCCGGTGATCTCGATCACCACGAGCTGGCCGGGCGCGGCGCCGGCCGAGGTCGAGCGCGAGATCGTCAACGAGCAGGAGGAGGTCTTCAAGGGCCTCGAGGGGCTGGAGCGGATCGAGAGCAAGTCCGAGGACGGCCAGGCGACCATCACCCTCGAGTTCAGCCTCGACACCGACATGGACCGCGCCCTGCTGCTCGTCGCCAACCGGCTGCAGCGGGTGCCGAGCTACCCGGCCGAGGCCGACGAGCCTTCGATCTCGACCTCGAGCGACGACGACAGCGCCATCGCCTGGTTCGTGATGACCCGGGTCGAGGGCAACGACCGGCCGATCGAGAGCTTCGGCCCCTACGCCGAGGACACCTTCCAGGATCGCCTGCAGCGGGTGGCGGGCGTCGCCCGGGTGGACGTCTTCGGCGGGGCGGAGCGCGAGCTGCAGGTCATCGTCCGGCCGGAGAACCTCGCCCGCTACGGGCTCACCGTGCCCGACGTCGTCGACACGCTGAGAAGCGCCGGCATCTCGCTCAGCGCCGGCGACGTGGCCGAGGGCAAGCGCCGCTACGTGGTCCGCACCGAGGGCGAGCTCACCACGCCGGAGGCGGTCGAGACGGTGGTGCTGCGGTCGATCGCGGACCCGCTGACCGGCCGCCTCGCGCGTATCACCGTGGCCGACATCGCGGAGGTCCGCTTCGGCTACAGCGAGACCGTGGCGACCATCCGTGTCCTCGGCGAGGAGGCGCTGGTCGGCCGGGCGATCCGCGAGACCGGCTCCAACGTCATCGAGACCATGAAGGGCATCCACGCCGCGGTCGAGGAGCTCAACGCCGGAGCCATGCCCAATGCCGGCCTGCAACTGCGGCAGGTCTACGACGAGACCGTCTACATCAACAGCTCGATCGACCTCGTCACCCAGAACATCTATGTCGGCGGCACGCTCGCCGCCCTCGTGCTCCTGCTCTTCCTGCGCTCGTTCGGCGCCACGCTGATCGTCTCGGTCGCCATTCCCGTCTCGGTCATCGCCAGCTTCGTCGCCATGGCCGCCATGGGGCGCTCGATCAACGTCGTCTCGCTCGCCGGCATCGCCTTTGCCGTCGGCATGGTGGTCGACGCAGCGATCGTCGTGCTCGAGAACATCTATCGCCTGCGCCAGGAGGGCAAGTCGCCGGCCGAGGCTGCCTATCAGGGTGCCGCCCAGGTCTGGGGTGCGATCCTCGTCTCGGCGCTCACCACCGTCATGGTGTTCATCCCGATCCTCACCATGAAGCTCGAGGTCGGCCAGCTCTTCCGCGACATCGCGGTTGCCATCTCGGTCGCCGTGCTGCTCTCGCTGCTGGTCGCCATCACCCTCATCCCGGCCATGTCGAAGCGCCTGCTCGGCGGCGCCGACGGCAGCCTCGTCATGCGCCGCATCCCGGTGGTCGACGACCTCGCCGGTCTCTTCGTCCGGGCTGTCCTCTGGACGACCCGGCGCATCTGCGCCTCGGTGCCGCTCTCGCTCGCCGTCGTCGCCAGCGTGACCCTGGTCACCGGCTACCTCGCCTGGGCCAACCTGCCGAAGCTCGAATATCTGCCGCAGGGCAACCAGAACCTCGTCTTCGGCATCGTCCTGCCGCCGCCCGGCTACAATCTCGAGACGATGACGGACATCGCCACCGACATCGAGGGCGCGCTGCGCGGCCTCTGGGCCAGCGAGACCGGCCCCGAGCCCACCGCCGACGGCATCCCCAAGCTCGAGGAGTTCTTCTTCGTCGCCTTCCGCGGCAACATGTTCGTCGGCGGCAGCTCGGCCGACATGGAGCGCGCCGGGGCGCTGATCGGACCGCTGACAGCACCCGTCTTCCGCGAGCCGGGCACCTTCGGCTTCTTCAGCCAGCCCTCGATCTTCGGCGGCGGCATCGGCGGCGGGCGGACCATCGACTTCGACATCTCCGGCCCCGACCTCGAGACCGTGCTCGCCATCGCCCAGCGCGCCACCGGGATGATCGCCGGCCTCCTGCCGCGCGAGCAGGGCCACCAGTTCCGCCCCGACCCCGGCCTCGAGCTGGGTGCCCCCGAGGTCCGCCTGATCCCCGACCGCCTCAGGCTCGCCGATGCCGGCGTCTCGGCGCGCAACTTCGCGCTCAGCGTCGACGCCTTCAACGACGGCCTCAGGGTCGACGAGATCTCGGTCGACGGCGACCAGATCGACCTGACGCTCAAGGGCCCCGAGGGCAATGCCGAGCGCACCCAGGGCATCGACGCGCTGCCGATCGTCACCGCCGAGGGCCATATCCTGCCGGCCGGCTCGCTCGCCCGGATCGAGGTGACGGCGGGGCCGACCGAGATCCGCCATGTCGAGCGGCAGCGCACGGTGACCCTGAAGGTCAGCCCCGCCCCCTCCCTGCCGCTCGAGGTGGCGCTCGACATCCTGCAGAACGAGGTGGTGGCGCCGCTCGAGCAGCAGGGCCTGCCGCCCGGCGTGCAGCTCCGCCTCTCCGGCACCGCCGACCAGCTCACCCAGACCTTCGACGCCATGGTGCTCGACCTGGCGCTCGCCGTGGTCATCGTCTACCTGGTCATGGCGGTGCTCTTCGAGAGCTTCATCTACCCGCTCGTGATCCTCTTCTCCGTGCCGCTCGCCGCCGCCGGTGGCGTTGCCGGGCTCTTCGTCCTCAACCTCTACACCTTCCAGCCGCTCGACATGCTGACGCTGCTCGGCTTCGTCATCCTCGTCGGCATCGTCGTCAACAACGCCATCCTCCTGGTCCACCAGACCCTCTTCGAGCTGCGCGAGCACGGCCGCGCACCGCTCGACGCGATTGCCGAGGCGGTGCGCAACCGGCTCCGCCCGATCTTCATGTCCACCATGACCTCGGTCATGGGCATGCTGCCGCTCGTCCTCTTCCCCGGCGCCGGCTCCGAGCTCTATCGCGGCCTCGGCTCCGTCGTCGTCGGCGGCCTCTCGCTCTCGGCCGTGCTGACCCTCCTGCTCATCCCACCCTTGATGGCGCTGGTCCTGGTGCGCCAGCAGCGCCGGGCGGCGACGCCTGCGATGGTGAAGGGCGCTGCTGCGGCACCGGCCGAGTAGGCAGCGTTAATGGCCCGGTGCGACTCCGGTATGCTGAAGCTTCGGTTAGCCAGCCGCGTTAACCCCGGGCCTTCCCGTCTGCCGTAATCTTCGAGCGCAGGTCGCCAGCCTGATGCCTCGAGGAGAGCAGATCATGGTCGCCGCCGCCCAGCCGGCTCCCGCCCCGGTGCCCTCGCCGATCGACATTGCCGCGCCCGTCGCCAGGCCCGAAGGCGACGACCGCACACGGCTCGCCGCAGCTTCCGGCGAGGCGGGAACGGCCGCCGCGGCCAACCCGCTGCCGCTGGCCGTGGCCGAAGCGATGGTGCAGGAGGAGGCCGCGGCCGAGGCGACGCCACGCGGTGCCGACGCCCCGCCCGAGGCAGAGGCGGCACCCGAAGCGGCGGCAGCCGGCATCGAGACGACATCGCCGGCCGAGGCGGTCGAGCCCGGCGCCGGTCCGGCCAATGGCGGCACGCGGCCACCCGCTGGCGGTGGCGCCGGCTTCACGACCTACGACCAGGGCGATATCGGCGACGGGCTGGACCCGACGGGCGCCCTGGGGCCGACGGCGCTCGACCATGGGCTGGTCACCAACGTTCCGTTCTCGGGACACTACGGCAACGACGCATCCGGCCGGGGTGCGGGCGAGCCTGGCGGCGATTCCGGTGGCGACGGGGGCGGGGGCCCGGGCGATCCGCAGGCCAACCGCGCACCCGTGGCCTGCGACGACAGCTTCACGGCCGGCGAGAACCTGGTTCGCAAGATCGCGCTCGGCGACCTCCTCGCCAACGACCACGACCCGGATGGCGACCCGCTCAGCCTCGTCTCGGTGCAGGGCGCCGAAAACGGCACGGTGCGGCTGGGCGCCGACGGCTTTCTCTATTTCACGCCGACCCACGACTACAGCGGCGAGGCCGGCTTCAGCTACACCATCAGCGACGGCAAGGGCGGCCTCTCGACCGCCGAGGTCCGGCTCGACGTGCGCGCCAATACGGACCCGCATGCCACCGACGACAACGTCAACACCACCATGAACACGCTCAAGGTCATCGAGCCCTCGAACCTGGTCAACGACGATTTCGACGCCGATGGCGACGCGCTCCGCCTCGTCTCGGTGCAGAACGCGCAGCACGGCGAGGTCTGGATCGGCCAGGGCGGCAAGCTCTATTTCCAGCCCGACCAGGGCTTCGTCGGCGAGGCCGGCTTCAGCTACACGATCACCGATGATCGGGGCGGCATCGACACGGCACGCGTCGATGTCCACGTCCACGAAAAGGGCTGGCAGAAGGGCGAGCCCGGCAACCATGCGCCGGTCGCCACCGACGACAACCTCACGGTCCGGATGGACACGCTCAAGGTCGTGCAGCAGTCCAACCTCACCGGCGACGACTTCGATGCCGACGGCGACGCGCTCCGCATCGTCTCGGTCCAGCGGGCCGAGAACGGCACGGTCTGGCTCGGCCAGGACGGCGAGCTCTATTTCCGCCCCGACGAGGGCTTCGTCGGCGAGGCGGGCTTCAGCTACACGATCGCCGACGACCGGGGCGGGCTGGACACGGCGCGGGTGACCGTCCAGGTCGCGGCACCCGAGGGTGGCATGCCGGGGCCGGAGGGGTGCGGCTGCGGCGGCGAGCAGGTGGCCAATCTGGTCCCCCCGGCGGAGCATGTCGTCTGAGACATTGGCGCGCGGGACGGCTCGCACGGGCCGTCTCGCCTCGCTTCCGATCGGCTGCTACCTTCCTCGCCATGCACTCCTGCGGCGCGAGGCCAGCCCGTGATCGAAACCCCCTATCTCCTCTTCCTCGGCGACGTCCCCGACCAGCTCGCCGCCAAGACCGCCCAGGGCGTCGTGCACTGGCGCCCGGAAGCCTGCGCCGGCCAGCTCCGCCTGCCGGGCTGCAAGGCCGATCTCGGCCTGCCCGAGCTCTCGATCGACGCCGGTGCCAAGGCTGGCGTGCGCACCTTCCTCGTCGGCGTCGCCAATGCCGGCGGCGTGCTGCCGCCGCACTGGGTCGCCAACATCGTCGAGGCGATCGAGGCCGGCATGGACGTCGCCTCCGGCCTGCACGTGCGCCTCGGCGACGTGCCGGAGATCGCTGACGCCGCCAGGCGGAAGGGCGCACGCCTGCACGATGTCCGCCACCCGACCCGCACCTTCGCGACGGGCAAGGGCACGAAGCGGGCCGGCAAGCGCATCCTCGCCGTCGGCACCGACTGCTCCTGCGGCAAGATGTACACGACGCTCGCCCTCGAGCGGGAGATGCGGGAGCGCGGCATGCAGGCCGACTTCCGCGCCACCGGCCAGACCGGCATCCTGATCACCGGCGAGGGGGTCTCGATCGACGCCGTCGTCGCCGACTTCATCTCGGGTGCCGTCGAGTGGCTCTGCCCGGCCAACGACCCCGATCACTGGGACCTCGTCGAGGGCCAGGGCTCCCTCTTCCACCCTTCCTTCGCCGGCGTCAGCCTCGGCCTGCTGCACGGTGCGCAGCCCGATCTCCTGGTCCTCTGCCACGAGCCGACCCGCACCCACATGCGCGGCCTGCCGCACCAGAAGCTGCCGGGCCTGAAGGAATGCCTCGAGCGCAACCTCGAGGCCGCCCGGCTGACCAATCCCGATGTCCAGGCCCTCGGCGTCAGCATCAACACGGCAGCGCTCAACGAGGCCGCCGCGCGCGACTACATGGCCGAGGTCGAGCAGCAGCTCGGCCTGCCCACGGTCGACGCCTTCCGCACCGGCGTCGCCCGGCTGGTGGACGCCCTGTCGTGACCAAGAGGCGGCTGGACATCGCGGTGGAGCGCTTTCCCCTGGTCAAGCCCTTCACCATCTCGCGCAGCAGCGTCACCGAGCTCGAGCTGGTCACGGCGACCATCACCGAGGGCGAGCATGCGGGGCGCGGCGAGTGCCGGCCCTATCCCCGCTACGGCGAGACCACCGACGGTGTCGTCGAGGACATCCGCGCCCGGGCCGGGCTGATCGAGGCGGGCGAGGGGTGCGCGGCCCTGCTCGAGGCGATGCCGGCCGGCGCGGCCAGGAACGCCCTCGACTGCGCCTTGTGGGACCTCGAGGCGAAGCTCGCTGGCCGCCCGGTGCATGACCTCCTCGGCCTGCCGGCGCCGGCGCCTGTGCTCGTCACCTACACGATCGGCCTCGACTCGCCGGCCGCCATGGCGGCCGAGGCCAAGGCCGTCAGCCGGCCGCTGCTCAAGCTCAAGCTCGGCGGCTCGGACGATCTCGAGCGGGTGCGGGCGGTGCGTGCTGCCGTGCCGGAGACGCGGCTGATCGTCGATGCCAACGAGGCCTGGTCGCAGGAGATGGTGGTGGCCTGGATGCCTGAGCTCGCCGCCATGGGCGTCGAGCTGATCGAGCAGCCGCTGCACGCCGAGCGCGACCGGGCGCTCGAGGGCCTCGCCCGGCCGGTGCCGCTCTGCGCCGACGAGAGCGGGCACGGCATCGAGGATCTCGACGCGCTGGCCCCCCTCTACGACTTCATCAACATCAAGCTCGACAAGGCCGGCGGGCTGACCGCGGCCCTGGCCCTCGCCGACGCGGCCGAGGCGCGCGGCTTCCGCCTGATGCTCGGCTGCATGATGGCGACCTCGCTCGCCATGGCGCCGGCTTTCGTGCTCGCCGGCCGCGCCCGCTTCGTCGACCTCGACGCGCCCCTGCTGCTCGCCCGCGATCGCGAGCACGCGATCACCTACGACGGGGCGATGATGCAGCCGCCGCCGCAGGCGCTTTGGGGTTGAAGGGGGCGGGGCTGAGCAGGCTCAGGCCAGCCAGGTCCGGTAGTCGCTGACCAGCAGCCGGGCCGGCGGCTCGTCCTCCTCGATCTCGGCGAAGCGGCCGACGGGCTCGCGGAAGATGTTGTCGGTCTCGTCGTCGTTGACGGTCGAGACCTCGCCGATCAGGACGTCGCCGCCCTTCGTCCAGAGCGCGTGCCAGTCGCCGGGTGCCAGCGTCACGCTCTGGCCGGGCGCCAGCTCGAGGCGCTCGCCCGGCGCATAGTCGTGGCGGATGCCGTCGCGGTGCACGGTGCCGCCCCGGTCCGCGGCGAAGCCGCCCTGCTCGTCCGAGCCGAAGAGCTCGACCACGAGCGTCGCACCGCCGCGGTTGATGATGTCCTCGGCCTTGATGAAATGGGTGTGGCTCGGGCAGCGCTGCCCTTGCCTCAGAACGAGAAGCTTCTCGGCATAGCACATGCCACGACCGCGCTGGAGGTCGGCGAGCCGGCCGTTGCGCAGGGTGAAGACGGCCAGGCCCACCTCGTCGAACCGGCCCGTGCCGAAATCGGTGATGTCCCAGCCGCAGCGGGCGTCGATGACATGGCGTGCCGTCTCCCGCCGGGCTTTCAGCTCATCCGGTGTCCAGTTGGCGAAGGGCGGCAGGACGAAGCCGTGGTGGCGGATCATGGCGTCCGCCTCGACGATGATGGCGTTGACGCGCGAGCGCTTCATCCTGGTTCTCCTGCCTGCTCGCCGCTCGTCTCGAGGAATTCCAGCACCATGGCGGCGGTCCAGGTGAACCGGTCGCCGCCGCAGGGCTCGCCGGTGAGCGGGTCGTAATATTCGGCGAAGCCGCTTCGCGTGATGAGATCGATGCTGTCGGCCCGGATGCGCGCGGCGATGGCGGCTTCGCCCGCAGCGGCCAGCCCGTCGGCGATCATGTAGTTGACGATCAGCCAGACGGGGCCGCGCCAGTAGCGCTTGGCATCGAAGCGGGGATCGGCCGGATCGTGGCTCGGCACGAGATGGCGGCTGCGGCCGGCCAGCGTCTCGATGCGGTGCCCGAGCGCCCGGGCGCGATCCTGCGGGATCGGGGCGAAGGCCGCGAGCAGGCCGCCGACGGAGCGGCTCCCGACCAGCCGGCCCGTCGTCCGGTCGCGCGCCAGGTACTGGCCATCGGTCACGCTCCAGAGGCCCGCCATGGCCACGAGGCCGTGCTCGGCGAAAGCGTGGTTGCGGGCGGCCAGCTTGGCATCGCCGAGCCGCTCCGCCAGGACCGCGAGATCGCGGCAGGAGCGGATCAGGATGGCGTTGAAGCCGGGATCGACCACCTGGAAGGGCGAGTCGTCGTGCAGCCGCGCATTGTCCCAGCCGAGGCCGCGAAAGCGCTCGAGGAGCCAGACGAAGCGGTCGTACTCCGCGTTGGTCGGCCGATGCGCGGCATCCGCATGCTGCAGGTCGCGGCGGGTGTAGGGCTCGATGCCGTCGGTCGGCACCCGCGCCAGGGCCTCGTCCCAGTCGATCGAGTTGTCGCGGCCGGATTCCCAGGGGTGGATGATGGCGACCAGCCCCTCGCCGGCCGGGTCGCGATGGGCGAAGAACCACTGATGCCAGCGGTCGATCGCGGCCAGCAGCGGCCGGGCCCGTTCCGCCGCCATGGCCGGATCGCGCGCCCGCTCGAAGAGGCGGCGCACGGCGAAGCCGGCGACGGCGGGCTGGGTGATGCCCGAGGTCGGCACCGGACGATTGGTGCGCCAGATCTCCGGGCCGGGGAAATAGCCCTCGTCCGGCACGTGGAAGACGATGTGCGGCACCATCCCGTCCGGCCACTGGTGGGCGAGGAGCGTCTCGATCTCGCGCCAGGCGCGGTCCTCGTCCTGATGGCCGAGGCCGAGCGCCGTCAGGCACGAATCCCAGTTCCACTGGAACGGATAGAGACCCCGGGTCGGCACGGTGTAGCCGCCGCGGTCGTTCTCCCGCAGGATCGCTTGCGCGTTCTCGACCAGGGTCGCGCGATCGGCGGGGTCCATGGGCGCTCCCGGATCAGGCCCCGGCGACGCTGTAGAGCTCGGGGTCGTAGACATAGCCGGCCTCGTCGAGGGCCGCGACCAGGGCCTCGCCCTTGGCGCCGTCGAGCTCGACCATGGGCGGCCGCACGATCCGCCACACCTCGTCGTGCTGGCCATCGGCGATGACATGCTTGATGCCCGGCACCAGCGGGTAGCTGGTGAGCAGGTTGCGGACGTCGCTCACCAGCTTCATGCCGGCCTCGGCGGCCGACCGGTCACCGTCATTGAACGCCTTGAAGACCCTGGCGCTGGGCCCGGCCGCGAGATTGGCTGCCGCCGAGAAGGTGCCGGCCCCGCCGGCCTCGAGATTGCGCACGAGATGGCCGTCGGCGCCCGAGTAGATGGTGAGCTCGGGGAAGTTGCTGATCAGGCTCGCCGTGTGCTCCCAGTCGCCGGAGCTGTCCTTGATCCCCTCGAGCGTGTCGGGATAGCGTTTCAGCAGCCGCTCGATCACCGGATGGGTCACCGGCACGCCCGACATCTGCGGGAAATGATAGAGCAGCAAGGCGAGGCGCGGCTCGGCCAGGGCGTCGATCACCTCGGCGAACGCCCGATAGAGACCCTCGTCGCTGTTGTTCTTGTAGAAGAAGGGCGGCAGCATCAGGAGGTTGGTGACGCCGAGACCGAGCGCATGCCTGGCCAGCGCCAGCGTGTCGCTCCTGGCGCAGCAGCCGATGCCGAGGATCATCCGCTCGACCGGCAGGCCGGCCGCGACATAGGCCTCGAGCCCGGCCTGCCGCTCGGCGACCGAGAAGGCCTGCGTCTCCGACGTGGTGCCGAACACCCCGAGCCCGGTGCAGCCCTGGCGCAGCAGCCAGCGGGCATGCCGGCAATAGCGCTCGACGCTGATGGCGCCGCCCGGCTCGACCGGAGTCACGACGGCGGCGTAGATTCCCTTGGCAGGCATGCTCCGAACTCCCCTCGAGGCGAATTTCCAGCCCTTGCTACGGCAGCCGGGCGGGCAACGGCAAGGCCGGTGCCGTGGCAGCCCTGGATCAGTCGACGGTTTCGGTCTCCGCCACGCCGTAGAACTGGCCGCGCTCGAGCCAACCGCGCCGGCCGTCGATCTCGACCAGGCACCAGGCGCCCTCGCAGCTCAGGAGGTCGCCGATCACCATGGGCTCGGCCAGGAGCACGACCCGCGCATCGCTGCGCGGCGTGCGGCGGAGCGGCCGCACGTCGCCGGTGACCAGCACCGTGCGCCGGCTGGAGAGCAGGCTCGCATGGATCCAGCCGGTCTCGCCCTCGTGGTCGACGATCCGCCGCCAGTCGAACGATTCCTCCACGATCTGCACCGGAATGCCGCGCTGCGTGAAGACCCAGCGAATGGGGAAGGTCTCGGCCGGCCCGGTACGGACGTTGGTCTCGCTGGCGGCGAGGGAGACGAAGCGCGGCAGGGGCAGGCCGGTCGACTGGGCCGCTGCCGGCCCCGCGCCGGCGGCGAGGGCGAGGGTCAGGAGCAGGGCGGCGAGCAGACGACGGGCGAAGGGGGAGAACAAGGCAACGCACCACTTCGGGCAGGGATTCTCGGAGCCGGCGTCGACCTCGAAGCGCATGCGCACGCCGGCTGCCCGCCCTCTATGAGCCCACTCTATAGGAAGGCCGGGCCCGCCGATCCAAGCGCAAAGTGAAAAGTGGCCACGGAGCAGGCGTTTGTGAGCGGTCGGGCTTTCTGCTAGGAGCCGGTTCGAGCGGCCGTGCGCCGGGCCGTTTCGGGCCGGCGCCAGGACAGGAGATCGAGGAATGCCCCGCAAGCGGCCCCTGGTGGTGGTCACCCGCAAGCTGCCGGACGTCGTCGAGACACGGATGATGGAGCTCTTCGACGCCCGCCTCAATGACAGCGACACAGCCATGACCCGGGCAGAGCTGGTCGAGGCGGTCAAGGCCTGCGAGGTGCTGGTGCCGACCGTCACCGACCGGATCGACGCGGCCCTCCTCGCGCATGCCGGCGAGCAGCTCAAGCTGATCGCCAATTACGGCACCGGCGTCGACAATATCGACGTCGAGGCCGCCTACAAGCGCGGCATCACCGTGACCAACACGCCCGGCGTGCTGACCGAGGACACCGCCGACATGACCATGGCGCTGATCCTCGCCGTGTCGCGCCGGCTGGTCGAGGGCGAGCGCCTCGCCCGCTCCGGCGAATGGGGCGGCTGGTCGCCCACCTCGATGCTCGGCCACCGCATCCACGGCAAGCGCATCGGCATCCTCGGCATGGGCCGGATCGGCTCGGCCGTCGCCCGGCGGGCGCAAGGCTTCGGCCTCGCCGTCCACTACCACAACCGCCGCCGTGTCCACGAAAGCGTCGAATCCGAGCTCGAGGCCACCTACTGGGAAAGCCTCGACCAGATGCTGGCCAGGGTCGACATCGTCTCGGTCAACTGCCCGCACACCCCGGCCACCTTCCATCTGCTCAACGCCCGCCGGCTCAAGCTGCTCCGCCGGGAAGCCATCGTCGTCAACACCAGCCGCGGCGAGGTGATCGACGAGGCGGCGCTCACCCGCATGCTGCGCGACGGCGACATTGCCGGCGCCGGGCTCGACGTCTTCGAGCACGAGCCGGCGATCAACCCGCGGCTCCGCCAGCTCGAGAACGTCGTGCTGCTGCCGCACATGGGCTCGGCCACGCTCGAGGGCCGGCGCGACATGGGCGAGAAGGTCATCATCAACATCAAGACCTTCGCCGACGGCCACCGCCCCCCCGACCGCGTCCTGCCGAGCATGCTCTGATCATCGGCGATCAAGCTGGACAGGCGATGACAGCACTGTCACTTGCCGCGGTCCGGCCTCCCGGCTGAAAAGAGCCTCCCGCGCGAACCAGCCTGAAAGGCGGTTGCCCCTTGTTCACGTCTTTCTTTCCCCAGCCGAAGCTGTTCTTCCTCTCCGTCGTCCTCTGGTCGGCGGTGGCAACGGCGCTGTGGTACGGTGGTGCTGACGGCTGGGGCGCCCTGATCGGCCTCGGGACCACGCCCGAGGGGACCGAGACGGTGCTCGGGCTCGGCTATTTCGTCACGCCCGAGTTCCTCTGGTTCTACATCTACTATGCCATCGTCGTGGCCCTCTTCGCCGCCTTCTGGTTCCGCTTCGACCCGCATCCCTGGCAGCGCTGGTCGATCCTGGGCTCGGCGCTGATCCTCTTCATCACCTATTTCGGCGTGCAGATCTCCGTCGCCGTCAACAACTGGCGCCGGCCGTTCTTCGACGACGTCCAGCAGGCGCTGGGCGAGAATTCGACCGTCACCCAGGCCGACCTCTTCGCGCTGCTCGGCATCTTCGCCCAGATCGCCTTTCTCTCCATCTTCATCTTCGTTCTCTCGCGCTTCTTCGTCAGCCACTGGATCTTCCGCTGGCGGACCGCGATGAACGACTACTACATGGCCCGCTGGCAGCGCCTGCGGCACATCGAGGGTGCCTCGCAGCGCGTCCAGGAGGACACGATGCGCTTCGCCGGCATCATGGAGGGCCTGGGCGTCTCGGCGATCGACGCGGTGATGACGCTCATCGCCTTCCTGCCGGTCTTGTGGGAGCTCTCGAAATACGTCGAGGAGCTGCCGCTGGTCGGCGCCATCCCGGCGCCGCTCTTCGTCGCCGCCCTCGTCTGGTCGCTCTTCGGCACCGGCCTGCTCGCCCTTGTCGGCATCCGCCTGCCGGGCCTCGAGTTCCGCAACCAGCGGGTCGAGGCGGCCTACCGCAAGGAGCTGGTGCACGGCGAGGACCAGGCCGACCGCGCCCAGCCGATGACCGTGCACGAGCTCTTCGGCTACGTGCGGCAGAACTATTTCCGCCTCTACTTCCACTACATGTACTTCAACGTCTTCCGCTCGCTCTACCTGCAGGCCGACAACATCTTCGTCTACATCCTGCTCATCCCGACCATCGTCGCCGGCGCCGCCGTCGGCTTCACCTTCGGCGTGCTGCAGCAGATCCTGACCGCCTTCAACCAGGTCTCCAACTCGTTCCAGTATCTCGTCAATTCCTGGACGACGATCGTCGAGCTGCTCTCCATCCACAAGCGCCTGATGGCCTTCGAGGCCGCAATCGAGGACAAGGAGCTGCCCGACATCGACAAGGAATGGCTGGAAATCCACGGCGCCGGCGACGACGGCGGGGTGCGCACCGTCGGCTCGGGCATCTGAGCGGCCGCCGGGCCGAGAAACCGGCAGCGCCGCCTTCCCGCCGACCGGGAACGGCTGGTCGAGGCGCTGCAGGCGGCGGGGCTCGGCCGAGGCTCGCCGATCAGGTCCCCGACCCGGCCGGCCGGCGCTCGATGGTGATGCGTCGGTGGTAGAACGGGTCCTGCACAGGTGGGCCGAGGGCGAGGACGGTGGTGGCTTCGAGCTCGTGGGCGAAGAGGTCGGCCAGGAGCTCGCGGCGGTCGGGGTCGAGGGCGCTCATCGGCTCGTCCATGACGACGGCGGCGGGCCGGTGCAGGAGGAGGCGGGCCGCCACCAGGCGCTGCTGCTCGTCGGTGCCGAGCTCCTGGTCCCAGCGACGCTCGGTGTCGAGAAGCGGCACGAGGCGGGCGAGGCCGGTGCGCTCGAGGGCGGCCCCGGGATCGGTGTCCGTCGACGCGGGCGAATCGGGCAGGGCCGGGTAGGCGAGCACGGCGCGGAGCGAGCCCAGCGGCAGATAGGGGCGGCCCGGGAGGAAGGCGAGCCGGTCGCGCGGCGGCAGGTGGACCGTGCCGGAGCCCCAGGGCCAGAGGCCGGCGAGCGCGTGGAAGACAGCGCTCTTGCCCACGCCCTTGGGGCCGGTGAGCAGCAGGCGCTCGCCGGGTGCCAGCTCGACCAGGGGCTCCGCCAGCACCACCTCGCTGCCGGGCAGGGCGACGCGGAGGTCGGCGAGGGTGATGCGGGGCTCGGTGTGCTCGACATAGGTGATGCGGCCTTCGCCCTCGGCGAGCGTGTCGAGGCCGGGCAGGATCTCGCGCAGGGCGACGACGCGAAAGAGGGTGGCGCGCCAGTCGGCGATCGCCGGGAAATAGTCCACGAACCAGCGGAGCGCCGCCTGCACCTGGTTGAAGGCGCCGACGGTCATCATCAGCCCGCCGAAGGAGAGCTGGCCCTGGAAATAGCCCGGTGCCGCCGCGAGAACCGGGACGATGAGGCCGAGCCAGCCATAGCCCGAGGTGATCCAGGTGAGGCGCGCCAGCGCATAGGCGAGGCGGCGGGTGATGGCCACCACCGCGTCGACCGGCTGGTCGAGCAGGCGGCGCTCGCCTGCCGCACCGTCGTGGAGTGCTATCGCCTCGGCGTTCTCGCTGATGCGGACCAGGGCGAAACGGAGCTCGGCCTCGCGGGCGTAGCGCTCGGCGTTGAGGCCGATCATCGGCCGGCCGACGCGCCAGGTGAGCCACGAGCCGCTGACGGCATAGGCGAGGGCGCACCAGACGAGGTAGCCGGGAATGTGCAGCTCGCTTTCGCCCAGCCGGAAGACGGCGCCGGCGGAGAGCGTCCAGAGCACACCGAGGAAGCCCGCGAGCAGGAGGGTCGAGCGGAGCAGGCCGATGCCGAGCGTGATGGTGAGCTCGGTGAGCTGGCGGGCATCGGCCTGCAGGCGCTGGTCGGGGTTCCTCGCGATGTCGCCCTGGAAGCCGAGGAGCCAGGGGCGGCGGCCGGTGACCCACTGGTCGAGCAGGTCGCGGGTCAGCCATTCGCGCAGGCGCACCTCGAGCAGCTCGCGGAACCAGGTCTCGGCGACGACGAAGAGGAGCAGCACCAGGACGATGGCGAAGAAGATCAGTGTCTGGTCGAGGAGTGCTCCCGGCAGGCGCTGCTCGAGGGCGTCGAAGAAATCGCCCTGCCAGGCGTTCAGGCGGATCTGGCCCAGCATGTTGAGGCAGATGACGGCGACGAGGCCGAACGTCAGGAGGAAGCAGGCACGCCGATAGGGCGAGCGGCGGAGCGCGCCGAAAAGGACGCGGAGCTGGCGGAAGGCATCGCGAAAGCCGATCTCGGGCGGCGGGCCGCCTGCGGATCCGGTCCGGGCCGAGAGATCGGGCTGCGGCGGCAAGCGGGCTCCTCCCGCGGGCACCCCTGGCAGCTTGGGGGGCGGGCTCGGGCAGTGGTCGCGGCTGCATAGCCGGCGGGTCCGCGGCTGTCGATGGCGGGTGGAGGCTGCGCGGACGGCGCGCCGGTGATATCAACTCCTGGCGCGTGAGCATCGGCAGTCGGGAGGCAGGGATGACGGAGGAACGCTACGAGGTCTTCGCGGTGCGCTACGGGACCGTCGCGGCGCGCACCCGGCGCGAGAACTTCATGGGGCTGGACCCGCACGAGACGGCACCCATGCCGCTCGACTACTATGTCTGGGTGGTCAGGAACGAGGCTCGGACGATCGTCGTCGACACCGGCTTCGACCACGCGGAGGCCGCGCATCGCGGTCGCCGGTTGGAACGCCTGCCGCGCGAAGGGCTGGCGCTGGTGGGCGTCGACACGCTCACCGTCGAGGACGTGATCGTCACCCACCTGCACCACGACCATGCCGGCACGCTCGGCGACTTCCCGGCCGCCCGCTTCCACCTGCAGGAGGCGGAGATGGCCTACGTGACGGGGGCCTGCATGTGCTACCCGGCGCTGCGGATGCCGTTCAGCGTCGAGCATGTCTGCGAGATGGTGCGCAACGTCTATTCCGGCCGGGTGGTCTTCCACGACGGCGACGCCGAGGTGGCGCCGGGGGTGACGGTGCATCGCCTGGGCGGGCACTCCAAGGGCATCCAGTGCGTGCGCGTCCAGACCGAGCGGGGTCCCGTGGTGCTCGCCTCGGACACCGCGCATTTCTACGAGAACGTCGAGCAGGGCAAGCCCTTCATCATCACCCACGACGTCGAGGCGACGCTGCGCGGCTATGATCGCCTGCGGAAGCTGGCAGCCAGCCCGGCGCATATCGTGCCGGGCCACGACCCCCTCGTGCTGCAGCGCTATCCCGCCCCGGACGAGCGGCTCGCCGGCATCGTCTGCCGGCTCGACGTGATGCCCCAAGGCTAGCATGGCCACCGCTGCCGGCGAGGCTGGCGCGAAGCCGGGATCGCGCTGGCATTTGCCGCACCTCGCCCCCCTGGTCGGCGTGGCGGTCGTGGCCCTGGCCGCCTATGTCATCCATCGGGTCTCGGCCGAGGTCCATCTGGCCGACATCGAGGCGGCGCTCGCCGCCACGCCGCTCCGCTCGATCCTGCTCGGCCTGCTCCTCACCGCCACGAGCTTCCTCGCCATGTCGCTCTACGACGTGCTGGGCGCCGAGCAGGTGGCCCCCGGCCGGGTGCCCAAGGCGATCGCCGCGTTCGCCGGGGCGGCGAGCTTCGCCGTCGCCAACGCGGTCGGCTTCCACGTCCTGACCGGCGTGCCGATCCGCTACCGGCTCTATGCCGGGGCCGGGCTCGACATGGCCCAGGTCGGGCACATCGTCGGCAACGCGCTGGTCGCCTTCTGGCTCGGCGTCGCCACCCTGCTGGGTGCCGCCATGCTGATCGATCCGGTCGGCGTGCCGCTTCTCGACAGGCTCGACCCCCGGCTCGACCGGGTGCTCGGTGCGGTGATCCTCGCCGTGATCGCCGGCATGGTCCTGTGGCTCGGCCGCAACCCCCGCACGCTTGCCCTCTTCGGCTGGCGCCTGGTCCTGCCGGGTGCGGCCGGCATGCTGGCGCGGATCGGGCTCGGCGTGGTCGATGTCGGCTGCGCCGCCGCCGCCCTCTACGTGCTGCTGCCGGCCGACGTCCAGCCCGGCTACGCGGTCTTCCTCCTCGTCTTCCTCACCGCCATCGTCGCCGGGGCGGCGAGCCATGTGCCGGGCGGGCTCGGCGTGCTGGAGGCCACGGTGCTGGTCGGCCTCGGCGCCGGCACCAACCCCGACGTCATCGCCGCCCTCGTCGTCTTCCGCGTCCTCTACTACCTCCTGCCGCTCGCCCTGGCCGGGCTGACGCTCGCCCTCTTCGAGGGACGGCGCGGGCTCGCCCCGGTCGCCGGCAAGGCGCTGCGCGTCGGCCGGCCGCTGGTCCCGCCCTTGGCCGCGGGCCTCGTCTTCATGGGCGGAATCGTGCTGCTGCTGACCGGCAACCTGCCGGCGGAAGGCAGCCGGCTCGACCGGCTCGGCCACCTCCTGCCTTTGCCCTTCGCCGAGGCCTCGCACATGGCGTCGAGCCTCGTGGGCCTCCTCCTGATCGTCCTGGCGCGCGGCCTCCTCGCCCGCATGGCGCTGGCGCGGGCGGCCTCCATCGTTCTCCTGCTCGCCGGTGCGGTCTTCGCGCTGCTGCGCGGGCTCGACTGGGAGGAGGCCCTGCTGCTCGCCGTGATCGCCGGCCTGCTCGTCCTCTACCGCGACGCCTTCTACAGGGGCGGCGACTGGCGCCGCTTCCGGCCGACCCCCGGCTGGCTGGCGCTCGTGCTGGTGACCCTCGTGGCCCTGACGCTGGTCGGCTTCCTCGCCTTTCGTCACGTCGAGTACCGCGAGGATCTGTGGTGGGATTTCGCCTGGGACGGCGACGCCCCCCGTTTCCTCCGCGTGAGCCTGCTGCTCGCCGTGGCGGCGGCGGCCCTCGCCCTCGACGCCCTGCTCCGCCGCCCTGCCCCGCTCCCGGCGGCATCTGAGCCCATTCCGGACGCCGTTCGCCGCCTGCTCGACGCCTGCCCAGACACGCAGCCGCAGCTCGCGCTGCTCGGCGACAAGCGCTTCCTCGTCTCGGACGACGGCGATGCCTTCTTGATGTACGCCGTCGCCGGGCGGAGCTGGGTGGCGTTCGGTGATCCCGTGGGCAATCCCGAAGCCGGGCGCGAGCTGGTCTGGCGCCTCGCTGAGCTCGCCGACCGTGCGGCCGGCCGCCCCGTCTTCTATGCCCTCTCGCCGGACCTCCTGCCGCTCTATCTCGACCTCGGCCTCGCCATCCTCAAGACCGGCGAGGTGGCGGCCGTGAATCTTCGCAACTTCTCCCTCGCCGGCAAGAGGCGCCAGGACTTCCGCCAGGCGCTCCGCCGCGCCGAACGCGAGCGCATCACCTTCGACATCGTGCCGAAAGCCGACGTGCCGGAACTCCTGCCCGAGCTGAAGACCGTCTCCGACGCCTGGCTCGCCATCAAGGCCGGCCACGAGAAGGGCTTCTCCCTCGGCCGCTTCGACGAACGCTACCTGGCCGAGTTCGACTGCGCCGTGCTGCGGCAAGGGGGCAGGGTCGTCGCCTTCGCCAACCTCCTCCACGGCGCCGACAGGCACGAGCTCTCGGTCGACCTCATGCGCTACCGCCCGGACGTCACCAAGGGCCTGATGGACATGCTTTTCGCCCGGAT
Organism: Geminicoccaceae bacterium; assembly: GCA_020638495.1. Lineage (GTDB taxonomy): Bacteria > Pseudomonadota > Alphaproteobacteria > Geminicoccales > Geminicoccaceae > SLRI01. The sequence goes on from JACKIN010000005.1 coordinate 21,214, forward strand.
CATGCTCCACGGCCAGGAGGCCGGCTACCAGTGGTTCAGCCTCGGCGCAGCACCTTTGGCAGGCCTCGCCGACCACCCGCTCGCCTCCACCTGGAACCGCGTCGGCACCCTCGTCTACCGGCGCGGCGACGAGTTCTACAACTTCGCCGGCCTCAGAGCCTTCAAGCAGAAGTTCGACCCCACCTGGACCCCCCAGTACCTCGCCTGCCACGGCGGCCTCGGCCTCCCCTCCGTCCTCATGGACATCGCCACCCTCATCGCCGGCAGCCGCGCCGGGCTCATCCGGCGGTGAGGGGGCAGGGACAGCAAAGAAAAAGCGGCAAGGCGCGGCCTCACCGCCGGCCCCTCTGTTCTTTTTGGGATAAAGGGGTCAGCGACTGTCTTGGTCTGTCAAGCTGCTTACGCTGCCCCATGGCGTTCCGTCCCTGAGCATGGCGTTGATGATGACGAGGAGCTTGCTCCTGCAGCCACACGCGGCCACATTGAAACGATGTACGCCGTCGGCCTCCGCGAGCTGAAGAACCGTCTCTCCGAGTATGTCCGGCTCGCGGCATCGGGCGAGCGCGTCCTGGTCACCGACCGCGACCGCGTGGTGGCCGAGCTTACCGCCCCGCGCGGCGGCACCGCCGAGACGGTCCCCGACGTCGTGATCGCCGATCTCGTCCGCAAGGGCCTCGCTACGCCACGCCACCCGTGACGCGCGAGCGCGCGCTACCGCCATCTCGTGGCGACCGGAAGCTCGCGGACATCCAGCCCGGCCTCGCCCGCTGCATCGAACCGGGCCAGCCACTTGTAGCCGGTCTTCCGGCTCACCCCGAACCGACGGCAGAGCGCCGCCCGGTTGGCATCCCCGTGCCTCGCCAATGTCACGAATTCCATACGCAGAGACATCTCGTCCACCGATCGCCAAGCCATGCGAAACCTCCCGACCGCGTCAGGTCGAAAGTGTCACCCATGTCCTCGCACGGCTGTCACCCATGTCTCCGGCCTATACAGTCTCTCCACCGACCCCCTCCGTTGTTTGGCCGGGTAAAGGCTGGGGTAGGGGGAAACGCGAATATGGTACGTGTCCCTGGAAGGCGAGCTTAGCTCGGGCAGCTCGGTTTCGACGACGCGGCGGATTGTCGGGGTAAGCTGGCGGTGCAGCTCGCGGCGGGCGTCGTGGACGCTGAGCTGCCACTGGCGACGGGGAGCCTCGGCCGGAGAGTATTCGTGCTTCAGCAAATGCTGGATGAGGCGCCCGATCTGGCCGAGGCAGATGTTCGTCGCGGCGCGGCCCGGGTGCTCGACATCTGCCCCTATCGCTCCGGCAATGGTGCCAGTGGGCGCCCGGCCGCCGCGGCTGCGTGGTCAAGCACCTCCCGCGCCACGGCACGGCCGCCCGGGTCGTAGCTGCCGTCGTACCAGGCGGCGAAGGCGTGGCCCTGGACGGTGTTGCCGGCGGTGTCCAGGCCCTGCCCGGGGACGATGAAGAGGGTGAGGGAGTCGAGGCCGATGACGAAGCGCAGCCAGCCGCGCCAGCCGGGCCAGGGGTGCTCCATCGCCTCGATCAGGTCGGGGCGGATGCGGGTTTCGAGCGCTGCCCTGGCGATGGCCAGAGCACTCGGCTGGTCGATCGGGAAGACCGGGCCGGTGATGGCGTCGGGTGGCAGCTCGGGGGGTGCGCGGTCGCCGGTGCAGGCGGCCATCGGCGCTGCGGCGAGCGCCATGAGCAGGAAACGGCGGCGCTCAGGCGGCAAGCCTGGCGAGGCCGGCCCAGTCGAAGACGATGCCATGACCCGGCCGGTCGGGTGCCACCGCCTTGCCGTCCTCGAGCACCAAGGGGTGCTCGATATAGCGCTCGAGGCCGAAGCCGTGGGCTTCGAGGAACTGACCGTTCGGGCAGGCCGCCAGGAGGTGGACAGTGACGTCGTGGGCGCCGTGGCTGGTGACGGGGAGGTTGAAGGCCTCGGCGAGGTGGGCGATCTTCATGAAGGGGGTGATGCCGCCGCAATTGGTGACGTCGGGCTCGGGGAAGGTGACGCCGCCGGACGCGATGAGGTGGCGGAAGTCCCACAAGGTTCGCAGGTTCTCGCCGGTGGCGATGGGCACCCCGCCCTCGCGGACGACGCGGGCGTGGCCGGCCATGTCGTCGGGCTGGAGCGGCTCCTCGAGCCAGGTGAGATCGAAGGGCTGGAAGGCGCGGGCGGCGCGGATCGCCTGGTCGGCGGTCCATTTCATGTTGGCGTCGACCATGAGCGGGAGGCCGTCGCCCAGATGCTCGCGCATGGCGGCGATGCGGGCCGTGTCCTCCGAGAGCTTCGGCCGGCCGACCTTCATCTTGATGGCGCGAAAGCCACGGCTGAGATTGCCGTCGGTCTGGGCCAGGAGGGCGTCGAGCGGGAGGTCGAGATCGATGCCGCCGGCATAGCAGGTGACGCGCGGGTCGTGGCCGCCGAGCAGCTTCCACAAGGGCAGGCCGGCGCGCCGGGCCTTCAGGTCCCAGAGCGCCATGTCGAAGGCCGAGAGGGCGAGGACGGTGGGTCCCCCCCTTCCGCCATAGTGCAGCGCCCACCAGAGCTTCTGCCAGAGCGCCTCGATGCGGTCGGCGTCGTCGCCGATTACGAGCTCCTCGATCTCGCGGGCGAGCGTGTCCATGATCGCCCCGCCATTGCGGCCGACCGTGTAGGTGTAGCCCACCCCCTCCGCCCCTTCGGCGTCGGTGATGCGGACAGTGATCAGCTCGAAGGCGCTCATCAGCCCATGCGTGCTGTCGGACAGCACCACCGGCAGGGGGATGCGGTGGAAGCCGGGCGTGACGGCGACGATGTTCGGCATGGCGGGCGCTCAGCCGGCGGCCGCTTCCGCCTCGATCGCCTGGGCATCGTGGGCGGCGAGCGCGGCGACGTTGAGGATGTCGGAGACGCTGGCGTTCATCGGCACGATCTGCACGGGCTTCTCGAGGCCGATCAGGAGCGGGCCGATCACCGTGCCGCCGCCGAGCTGCTGCAGGAGCTTCGCCGAGATGTGGGCGGTGTGCAGGGCCGGCATGATCAGCACGTTGGCGGGGCCGCTGAGGCGGCAGAAGGGGTAGAGCGCCATGAGCTCCGGATCGAGGGCGACGTCGGCGGTCATCTCGCCGTCATACTCGAAGTCGACCTGCCGCTCGTCGAGGGCGCGGACCGAGTCGCGCACCCTGGCCGCCTTGCTGATCCGGGGGTTGCCGAAGGTGGCGAAGGAGAGGAAGGCGACCCTGGGCGTGAAGCCCATCTTCTCCGCCACCTCGGCCGTCTGGATGGCGATGTCGGCGCAGACCTCGGGATCGGGCAGCTCGTGCACCGTGGTGTCGGCGATGAAGACGGTGCGCCCCCGGGCGATGATGATGGTCACGCCGAACATCCGCTTCCTCGGCAGCGGGTTGATGACGAGGCGGATGTCCTTGATCACCGTGTTGTAGCGGCGGGTCAGGCCCGTCACCATGGCGTCGGCATGGCCGCAGGCGACGAGGCAGGCGCCGAAGACGTTGCGGTCCTGGTTGACCAGCCGCTGGCAGTCGCGGAACAGGAGGCCGTTGCGCTGGTTGCGCTCGTAGAGGAAATCCGCATAGAGGCGGTTGTGCGGGCTGAGCCGGGCATTGTGGATCTCGATGCCGTCGAGGCTGCTCTGGCCCATGCCCTTGGCGGTGTCCCTGATCCGCTCCTCGCGGCCGACCAGGATCGGCAGGCCGAGGCCGCCATTGCGCCAGGCGAGGGCGGCGCTGATCGCCTTTTCCTCCTCGCCCTCGGCGAAGACGATGCGCTTGGGGTGGGCACGCACCCGGTCGATGATGAGCTGCATGCGGCTCGCCGTCGGGTCGAGGCGCGAGCGCAGCTCGTGGCGGTAGCGCTCGAAATCGACGATCGGCTTCATGGCGACGCCGCTCTCGACCGCCGCCTTGGCGACCGCCGCCGGCACGTGGGTGATCAGCCTCGGATCGAACGGGGTCGGGATCATGTAGTCCGGGCCATATCGCAGCCGCCGGCCGCGATAGGCGGCGGTCACCTCCTCCGGCACCTCCTCGCGGGCGAGGGCGGCGATGGCGTAGGCGGCGGCGATCTTCATGGCGTCGTTGATGGTCGAGGCCCGGACGTCGAGAGCGCCCCTGAAGATGTAGGGGAAGCCCAGGACGTTGTTCACCTGGTTGGGGTAGTCGCTGCGGCCCGTCGCGATGATCACGTCGTCGCGGATGGCCTTCGCGTCCTCGGGCGTGATCTCGGGGTCCGGGTTGGCCATGGCGAAGATGATCGGGTTCGGCGCCATCGAGGCGATCATCTCGTTCGTGAAGGCACCCTTGGCCGAGAGGCCCATGACGATGTCGGCGCCTGCCATGGCGTCGGCGAGGGTGCGGGCCTCGGTCGGCACCGCGTGCGCCGACTTCCACTGGTTCATGCCTTCGGTACGACCCTGGTAGATCACCCCCTTGGTGTCGCAGATGGTGACATTCTCGTGCGGCATGCCCATCGCCTTGATCAGCTCGGCGCAGGCGATGCCGGCGGAGCCGGCCCCATTGACCACCATGCGGGCGGTGGCGATCGAGCGGCCGGTGAGATCGAGCGCGTTGATCAGCCCGGCGGCGGCGATGATCGCGGTGCCGTGCTGGTCGTCGTGGAAGACCGGGATATCCATGAGCTCGCGCAGGCGCTGCTCGATGACGAAGCATTCCGGCGCCTTGATGTCCTCGAGGTTGATGCCGCCGAAGGTGGGGCCGAGCAGCTTGACGCAGTCGACGAAGGCATCGACCTCCTCGGTGTCGACCTCGAGGTCGATGCCGTCGATGTCGGCGAAACGCTTGAAGAGGACGGCCTTGCCCTCCATCACCGGCTTCGAGCCCAAGGCCCCCAGATTGCCGAGACCGAGCACCGCCGTGCCGTTCGAGATGACCGCCACGAGGTTGCCCTTGGCGGTGTACTCGTAGGCCCGAACCGGGTCGGCCTGGATGGCGAGGCAGGGTGCCGCGACGCCCGGGCTGTAGGCGAGGGAGAGATCGCGCGAGGTGGCGAGCGGCTTGGTCGGCGTGACCTCGATCTTGCCGGGCCGGCCGCGCCGGTGCAGCTCGAGCGCCTCCTCGCTGGTCACCGGCTCGTGCGAATCGACGATGCTGCGCGGGATCACCGGCTCGTCGGCATCCATGAGGTCGTCGTCGCCGAGCAGGTCGTCGGCCGGTGTCGAAGCATGCCGCTGCGGCTGGCTCGTCGATGTCATGTCGGTCGCCTTCCCCCGTTTGGGTTGCTCGTCCGGCCGCCGGCAGGACGCTCACCGCATGCCAGATAACGCGCTTGGGTCACGTCTCACAAGTGCCGCAGCACGGGGCATGCTTGCAGGGCGCGCCGCCGGTCCCATTTCAAGGACGGTTGGGACTGGCTCGGACGACCGACGATGAACGCATTGCGCACCGGCATCCTGCTCGCGGCGATGACCGGGCTCTTCCTCGCCGTGGGCTTCGTCCTCGGCGGCGAGGGCGGGCTCCTGATCGCCCTGCTGCTGGCGCTGGGGATGAACTTCTTCGCCTACTGGAACTCGGCCAGCATGGTGCTGCGCATGCACAATGCGCGGGTCGTGACGCGCGCCTCCGCACCGGAGTACTACGGTGTGGTCGAAGGCCTGGCGAAGCGGGCGGGGCTGCCGATGCCGCAGGTCTACGTGATCGAGACCGACCAGCCCAATGCCTTCGCCACCGGGCGGAGCCCGGACCATGCGGCCGTGGCGGCGACCACCGGCCTGCTGCGCAGCCTGAGCCGCGAGGAGCTGGCCGGGGTGATGGCGCACGAGCTGGCGCACATCAAGAACCGCGACACGCTGACCATGACGGTGGCCGCGACCATTGCCGGGGCCATCGGCTTCCTCGCCAACTTCGCCATGCTGTTCGGCGCCGGGCGGGGCGAGAACCGGCCCAACCCGATCGCGATGATCCTCATCATGATCCTCGCCCCCATGGCGGCCGGCCTCGTGCAGATGGCGATATCGCGCACGCGGGAGTACTCCGCCGACCGCGACGGCGCGGCGATCTGCGGCCATCCCCGCTGGCTCGCCGGGGCACTTTTGAAGATCGAGCAGCTCGCCCGGGGCCGCGTCATGCAGACGGCCGAGCACAACCCGGCGAGTGCCCACATGTTCATCATCAACCCGCTGATCAAGGGCGGCATCGACAACCTCTTCCGCACCCATCCCGCGACCGAAGAGCGGGTGCGCCGGCTGCTGGCGATGGAGGGCGGATCCACATCGAGCGGTTTGGGGTCGCGCGGTCCCACGCCGGTCAGCCGGGGCGTGCGTCGGGCCGGCAGCGTGCCGAGCGCGGGGCGCGGCTGAGGTTCAGGAGCCGCTCGCCGCGGCGGCGGCGGGTGGCTGCAGGGCGCTGGCGGCCGCCTGGGCGACGCGTTGGCGCTCCTCCGTCGTCATTCCCTCGCCGTCGGCCACCTGCACCGTGACCCGGCGATCGGCGAAGCGGATGCCGGCGGCGGCGAAGGCGCGCTGCACGGCGTTGTAGATCTCGCGCCGGGCGACGAACTGCTTGCCCGGCTTGGCCATGAACTTGCCGCGGATGACGAGCGCGCTGTCGTCGAGCGTGAAGACGCCCTGCGACTTGAACGGCTCGATGAAATCGGGGCCGAGCTCCGGGTTGGCGAGCAGGTCCTGGCCGATCTGCTTGAAGATCTTGCGCACCCGATCCGGGTCGGTGTCGAACGGTACCCGGAACTCCAGCTTCATGATGACCCAGTCGCGGCTGTAGTTGGTGAGCTGGCGGATCTCGCCGAACGGCACCGTATGCAGGGCACCCCGATGGTGGCGCAGGCGGAAGGAGCGGACCGAGATCTTCTCGACCGTGCCCTTGACGCTGCCGACGTCGACATACTCGCCGACCCGAAACGCGTCATCGAGCAGAAAGAAGGCGCCGGAGACCACGTCGCGCACCAGCGTCTGGGCGCCGAAGCCGACCGCGATGCCGACCACGCCGGCGCCGGCGAGCAAGGGCCCGATATCGACGCCGAGCGCGGAGAGCGTGATCATCACGGTGATCACGCCGATGGTGATCTGGATGGCGCGCTTGGCCAGCGGCAGGAGCGTGGCGAGGCGGCTGGCGCCGGTGCCGCCCTCGTCGCCGTGCTCGCCCGGTGTCGTCGGGGCGGCTTCGCTGGCAATGCGCCGGTCGATGGCGATCCGGGCGAATTCCCAGCCCAGATAGGCCGCGAACCAGGCGAAGCCGATATCGACCAGCGCATCGCTGATCCGGTCCCCGACGCCGGCGGTGGCGGCAGCGCGCAGGTCGACCGACCAGACCTCGGCGAGCACCAGGAAGCTGGCGATCCAGAGCAGAAGGCGCGCACCCCGGATGATCACCGTGGCGACGGTGCCGCCGGCATCGGCGGCCTCGCCGCCATAGCGGCGGCGGTAGACGGCGCTGCGCTCGAGCACGGCATCGACATAGGGGACGAGCACGAGGATCGCGATGGTGAGGAGGCCGGCCGCCGGCGGCAGCATGACGCCGAGCAGGCTGGACACGGTGTAGAGCACGAAGATCAGGAACACGGTGATCGCCGTGAGCGTCGGCGTCATCTCGGCCAGCACCCGGCGCATCGGGCTCGAGACATCGAAGACGAGGATCGAGTTGGTCAGCGCCCGCCGTCCCTTGAGGACGGCATAGATCACCGAGGCGACCAGGAGGGCGCCCGTGGCGTTCAGCAGGAGATCGTGCTCCGCGCCCGGCTCGCCGAGCAGCGCCACCAGCGCGCAGCCGACGAAGCCGAACGTGCCGATCGCCGCGATCACCTTCATCCAGCGATGCAGGAAGCTGGCGTCGGCATCGGCGAGGTCGTTCATCCGGTGCCGCTTGTTGCCCGGATTCAGGAGGAAGTGCGAGAGGGTCACGACCAGCCGGAAGGCGACGAGCGCCCCCAGGAAGCCGAGGACGGCGGAGCGGGTCGGCCCGTGCGATTCGGTGACCGCGAGCAGCACGACCATGGCGACGACGGCGAAGACCAGGAGGCCGAGAAGATCGAGCGCCAGCATCCCGAGCAGATGCAGGCTGCGGTTGAGCAGGTCCTGGGTCCGGGCTTCCGAGCCGACCAGCCGGGCGCGGGTGCGGGCCAGGCGACGGCGGGTCAGGGCCTCCGCCAGCGCGGCCGCGAGCAGGGATATCGCGACGCCGGCGGCAAGGGCCAGCATGGCGCCGGTCGACCGGCCGTCGTGGAACCGGTGCCAGGCGGTGGCGATGGCGGCGGGCACGTCCTCGACGGCGCCGAGCAGCTCGCCCAGCCGCTCGCGCACCAGGGACGACCGGTCGGTGAGCGAGCCGATCATCCCGGCCGGGCTGCCGGCGCCGGCTTCGCCGGCCGCCCCGGTGGCGGCCAGCCGCTCGAGCAGCAGCGAGCGCACCTCCCGGTCGCTGAGCCGAGCGACGAGAGCTGCCGCCGCCTCGGGCGAGAGGTCGCCATCCGGCGTCTCCAGGGCCGCGACGATGGCGGCGCTGTCGGCGTCGGCGGCCGGCTGGGCCTTGGCCGGCATCGTAGACGCGACGAGGAGCAGCACCAGGAGGCTGAGCACCGGCAGAAGCCGGAGGTGGCACGTATTGCGACACGCCCGGCGTGCTACCCCAGCCAGCATTCTCCAGTACATGGCCGCCACTTTCCAATGATCGCGGGGAAGCATGGCGACATCGGCGCCGACGGGCAAGGCGCCCCTCCTGATTACCCAGAAGATTGCATGCTTCGGCAGTCTCAGCCTACTCTGCGCCACTCATGGAGGAATCAGGGGCCGACCTGCGGACGTAAGAAGGTAGGACACCGGCCGAGGGCTGCGGGAGGCGGGGGATGTGCCATATCTACGCAAGTGTTCCGCCGGAGGCTTACGAGCCGGTCACCCGCTCGGTCCGACTGCATGGCCAGGTGACCTCGATCCGGCTCGAGGCACGGTTCTGGGAGATCATCGACACCATGGCGGCCGGGCAGGGCATGAGCACGCCCCGCTTCGTGACCACGCTCTATGACGAGGTGCTGGAGCTGCGCGGCACCGTCGGCAACTTCACGTCGCTCCTGCGGGTCGTGTGCACGGTGCATCTGGGCGCCTGCGGGGAGGCGCGCGCCGGGCTTGTAGTAGCCGAATAATACCCTCTGGCGGACGAGCGCTCTAGAATCGCTCGAAACGACAGGGGAGAGAAGATGCCCAAGGCCATTCACATGATGGTGCGGGTGCTCGAGCTCGATCGCTCGATCGCGTTCTACGGGAAAGCCTTGGGGCTGACGGTCGCCGACCGCTTCGATTTCGAGACCTTCACGCTCGTCTATCTGCGCAACGCCGAGGCCGACTTCGAGATCGAGCTGACCCTGAACAAGGATCGGACGGCACCCTACGCGCTGGGCGACGGCTACGGCCATGTCGCCTTCTGCGTCGACGATCTCGATGCCGAGCACGAGCGCTGCGCGGGCCTGGGCCTCGAGCCTGGCAAGATCGTCGCGTTCGATCGCGACGGCGGGCTGATGGCCCGCTTCTTCTTCCTCACCGACCCGGACGGGTATCGGATCGAGGTCCTGCAGCGGCACGGACGCTACCGCTGAACGATTCGTGATCAGGGAGCAAGCAGCCAATGACCAAGATGATCCTCGACCGCCGGCGGTTCCTCGCGCGAACCGGCCAGGCGATGCTGGTGTTCGGCGCCTCGGGCACGGTGATGTTCACCGACGCGGAGCGCTCCTGGGCGATGGCCCTCGATCGGCTCGACGCGCCCACGGCCGAGACGCTGCTGCGCATGTGCCGGGCCCTCTATCCGCACGATGCGCTGGGCGACATGTACTATGCGGTGGTCGTCGAGGCCCTGGACTCCGAGGCCGCCGGTGACCCGGCGACCGCCACGCTCATCAGCGAGGGCGTCGGCCGCCTGGACGCGGCGCTCGGCGTGCCCTTCGCGGCGCTCTCGCCGGGCAGCCAGACGGAGGTTCTGACCCTGATGCAGGCAGACCCGTTCTTCCAGAAGGTGCGGGGTGCCGTGGTCTTCCACTTCTACAACAACCCCCTGGTCTGGCGGCACTTCGGCTACGAGGGCGCGTCGTTCGAGCAGGGCGGCTACGTCTGGCGCGGCTTCCAGGACGCGGGCTGGCTGATCGAGCCCGACGCCGAAGCCAGCCCCCCGGTCGCGTACGGAGAAGGAGCCCAGCCATGACGACCTATGATCTCTCCGACGACAGTGTCGTCGTCGTCATCGGCTCCGGCGCCGGCGGTGGCACGCTGGCCAACGAGCTCGCGCAGAAGGGCATCGACGTCGTGCTGCTCGAGGCCGGCAAGGAGCAGAGCATCGAGAGCTTCGTCAACGACGAATGGGCGAGCTTTGCGCAGCTCGCCTGGCTGGACCCGCGAACCACGTCCGGCACCTGGCGGGTCGCCCGCGACTTCGCCGGCCTGCCGACCTGGATCTGCAAGACGGTAGGCGGAACGACGACGCACTGGGCCGGCGCCTCGCTGCGCATCCGTGAGCACGAATTCAAGGCCAGGACGACCTACGGCGAGATCGCCGGCGCTACGCTGCTCGACTGGCCGCTCTCGCTCGCCGATCTCGAGCCATACTACGACAAGGCCGAGGACAAGATGGGTGTGACCCGCACCCACGGCATTCCCGGCCTGCCCGGCAACAACAACTTCAAGGTCATGTGGAACGGCGCCACGCGCCTCGGCTACCAGAAGGTCCACACCGGACGAATGGCGATCAACAGCGAGCCGCGCCACGACCGCAACGCCTGCCACCAGCTCGGCTTCTGCTTCCAGGGCTGCAAGATGGGAGCCAAGTGGTCGACCCTCTACACGGAGATACCGGCCGCCATCGATACCGGCCACTGCGAGCTGCGGAGCCAGGCGTTCGTCCTGCAGATCGAGCACGATGCGAGCGGCAAGGTCACGGGCGTGATCTATGCCGACGCCGACGGCAACCAGCAGCGCCAGGCGGCCCGCGCCGTCTGCGTCGCCGGCAACTCGATCGAGAGCCCGCGGCTGCTCCTGAACTCCGCCTCCTCGATGTTCCCGGACGGGCTCGCCAACAGCTCGGGCGAGGTCGGCAGGAACTACATGCGGCACACCACGGGCTCGGTCTATGCCGCGTTCGGGCAGCCGGTGCACATGTATCGTGGCACGATCATGGCCGGGATCATCCAGGACGAGGCGGAAAATCGGCCAGAGCGCGGTTTCGCCGGCGGCTACGAGCTCGAGACGCTGTCGCTCGGCGTGCCCTTCATGGCGGCCTTCCTCGACCCTGGTGCCTGGGGCGCATCGTTCACCCGCAAGATGGACCAGTACGCCAACATGGCCGGGCTGTGGATCGTCGGCGAGGACATGCCGCAGTCGAGCAACGCCGTGACCCTGCACGCGACCATGAAGGACCAGCATGGGCTGCCGGTCCCCAACGTGCATTTCGACGATCACGTCAACGACATCGCCATGCGCGAGCACGCCTTCCGGCAGGGGCGGGCCGTTTACGAGGCGGCGGGGGCAACCGACATCTACGAGGTGCCGCCCTACCCCTCGACCCACAATCTCGGCACCAACCGGATGAGCGAGAAGCCGGCCGACGGCGTCGTCAACGCCTTCGGGCAGAGCCACGATATCGACAATCTTTTCGTCTCCGACGGCAGCGTCTTCACCACCGGCGCTGCCGAGAACCCGACCCTGACGATCGTCGCACTCGCGATTCGTCAAGCCGACTACATCGCCGAGCAGATGGGCCAGGGAGCGATCTGAACGGGCTTCGGCACATATGAGAAAGCCCCCGGCACCGAAGGTGCCGGGGGCTTCTCCGTTTCACCGCAGCCGAGTTACTCGGCGGCCATGGTGGAAGGCTTGAAGGTGACGCCGAGCGCCTTGGCGACGCCATCGCCATAGGCCGGGTCGGCCTTGTAGAAGTGGGCGAGCTGGCGCTGGACGATGTTCTCCGGCACGCCGCCCATCGCTTCGGCGATGTTCTGGCAGAGCCGCCCCTGCTGCTCGGCGTTCATCAGCCGGAAGAGGTCGCCCGGCTGCTTGTAGTCGTCATTGCCGGCACGGTGGTCGTAGCGGTCGGCATCGCCCGAGATCCTGAGCGGCGGCTCGGCATAGCTCGGCGCCTGGGCCGGGCCGTTGAACGAGTTCGGCTCGTAATAGGCATCCGGGTTCTTCGTGTTGTTGTCGAAGAACCGCATCGGCCCGTCCTTGTGGTAGTGATGGACCGGGCATTTCGCGTGGTTGACCGGCAGCGCCTCGTAGTGCGTGCCGAGCCGGTAGCGATGCGCGTCGGCATAGGAGAAGATCCGCGCCTGCAGCATCTTGTCCGGCGAGAAGCCGATGCCGGGGATGATGTTGGACGGCGCGAACGCCGCCTGCTCGATCTCCGCGAAGTAGTTGTCCGGGTTGCGGTTCAGCTCGAGCACGCCGACGTCGATCGGCGGATAGTCGCCGTGCGGCCACACCTTGGTGAGATCGAAGGGGTTGTAGGGCGTCTTCTCGGCGTCGGTCTCGGGCATGATCTGGACCTGGACCTTCCACTTCGGGAAGTCGCCCTTCTCGATGGCGGCGTAGAGGTCCTCCTGGGTCGATTCGCGGGTCCGGCCGATGACCTCGGCCGCCTCGGCATTGGTCCAGTGCCGGTGGCCCTGCATCGTCTTGAAATGGAACTTCACCCAGAACCGCTCGTTCTGCGCGTTGATGAAGCTGTAGGTGTGCGAGCCGTAGCCGTTGATGTGCCGGACATCGGTCGGCAGGCCGCGGTCGGACATCAGGATGGTCACCTGATGCAGGCTCTCGGGGCTCAAGGACCAGAAGTCCCACATCGCCGTCGGCGAGCGGAGATTGGTCCGCGGGTGCCGCTTCTGGGTGTGGATGAAGTCGGGGAACTTGTAGGGATCGCGGACGAAGAACACCGGCGTGTTGTTGCCGACGAGGTCCCAGTTGCCCTCCTCGGTGTAGAACTTGAGGGCGAAGCCGCGCACGTCGCGCTCGGCGTCGGCGGCACCCAGCTCGCCGGCGACCGTCGAGAAGCGGGCGATCATCGGTGTCTGCTTGCCGGCCTTCGCGAAGGGTGCGGCGCGCGTGTACTTGGTGATGTCGTGGGTGATCGTCAGCGTGCCGTGCGCCCCCCAGCCCTTGGCGTGGACCGGCCGCTCCGGGATTCGCTCGCGGTTCTGGTGCGCCAGCTTCTCGATGAGCTGGTAGTCCTGCATCAGCACGGGGCCGCGCGCCCCGGCGGTCAGGCTGTTCTGGTTGTCGGCAATCGGATTGCCGGCCGTTGTCGTGAGAATCGGTCGGTCGCTCATCGGCTCCCCCACTCTGCCCTGTTGTTGCGCTTGCCTATGGATACGGCGGCGTTCGGACGCAATGTCCCTTGGCCGCGACAACATGGGCGGCGGCCAGACTGGAGAGCTTCTAGCATGGGGTTTCCCATCGAGCCAATCGATTGTATTGATCATCGCGATAGATGGAGACCATCGGTCGCATGAATCTCAGGGACCTCGACTACCTGGTCGCGGTGGCCGACACGGGCCATTTCGGCCTCGCCGCCGACCGCTGCCGGGTGAGCCAGCCGACCCTGAGCATGCAGGTGAAGAAGCTCGAGGCGGAGCTCGGCACCGCCCTCTTCGAGCGCAGCCCGCGCGGCGCCCTGACCACGGCCATCGGGGCGGCGATCGTCGCCCGCGCCCGCCATGTGCAGGAGGAGGTGCGGCAGATGCGCGAGCTCGCGGCCCGCGGGGCCGCGGGGTTCGTCGGCATGCTGCGGCTCGGCGTCATCCCGACCGCCGGGCCCTACATCCTGCCGCGCATCCTGCCGGTGATCCAGGCCACCTATCCCAGGCTCGAGGCGCATCTGCGCGAGGCGATGACCGCCCGGCTGCTGGCGCTGCTGCACGCCAACGAGCTGGACGCGGCGATCGTCTCCGAGCCGATCGACGAGCCCGGCCTCGACCGCGCCGACCTCCTGCGCGAGCGGTTCATGCTGACCGCGTCGCCGGCGCAGGCGGCAGCTCTCGCCGGTCCCGACCGGGCCGCGGCCCTGGCCGGCGCGCCGGTCCTGATGCTGGAGGATGGCCACTGCCTGAAGGACCAGACGGTGCTCGTCTGCCGCCGCCTCGGCCTGCAGCCGGTGCTCCGGGTGCAGGCGAGCAGCGTCGAGACGCTGCGCCAGATGGTGGCCCTCGACTACGGCCTGGCCGTGCTGCCGGAGCTCGCCACGCGCGGCCGGTTCGCCGGCCCGGGCTCCGGCGCCGGGGCGGTGGTGGCGGAGCCCCTGGCGGGCGCCGATTGCTCGCGGCAGCTCGTCCTCGTCTGGCGCCGCACGTTCCCGCGCCCGGAGCAGCTCCAGACCCTGGCCCGGCTCATCCGGCAGGAGCTGGCGACGGACGGCTGAAGAGGCGCGCCACCAGCGAGCGCGGCGACGTGGCGGCGGGCAGGTCAGGGAGCTCAACCGGGGTGGCGAACAGCACTACATGCAGGGGCTCGGCCCGGCCGCGCAGCGTGACGTCCCGCAGCAACGCCGCATCGGCCGCGACGCCGGCCCGATTCAGCAGGTCGGCCGAGATGACGAAGGCCATGTCCTGCTCCTTGGCGACCCCTTCGAGGCGGCTCGCCACGTTGACGGCATCGCCGATCGCGGTGAGGCTCGTGCTCCGGCCATAGCCGAGCTCGCCGACGATGGTGGTGCCGAGATGCAGGCCGACCACCATGCGCAGCGGCTGCGGCAGCTCGGTCCGGAATTCCTGGTTGAGACCGTCCAGGGCCGCACCCATCGCCCGGGCCGCCCTGAGCGCCTGGCGGGCGGCGGTCTCCGCATCGGTGTCGAGGCCGAAGAGCGCCATGATCCCGTCGCCGATGAACTTGTCGACATGCCCGCCGGCATCGTCGATCGCCGCCCCCATGGTCTTGAAGTAGCGATTGAGCAGGTGGACCACGTCGAACGGCAGGCGGCCCTCGCTGAGCCGCGTGAAGCCGCGGAGATCGGCGAAGAGCACGGCGATCTCGCGCTCGATGCCATGGCCGGGGTTCATCGGCCGGAGCGCCTCGCGCGACGTCGCCTCGGCCGGCATCAGGAGCGCCAGCGACACGTCGCCTTTGGGCCGGGTCTGACAGGCGAGGCGCACCTCGGGTGCCGCACCCAGGCGCTGCAGCACGCGCTCCTCCGCCGGGGCCGGCGGCGGCAGGGCGTCGCCGCCGGCTGTAATCCGCACCCTGCAGGTGGAGCAGCGGCCTCGCCCGCCGCAGACCGAGGCGTGCGGGATGCCGGCGAGCCGGCTGACCTCGAGCAGGCTGGCGCCGCGCTGGGCTCGCACCCGTCGCCCACCGGCATAGGTGACGGCGAAGCTGTTGCGCCGCTCGCGCCAGAAGGCCCGGGCGGAGCGCGCGACGAGCGCCAGAAGGACGAGAGCCAGAAAGACGCCGATGATCAGCTTCTCGCCCTGGTAGACGAAGGCCAGCTCCGCCGGGTCCGCAGGCCAGCGCTCGGCTCTGGCGAGGGCCGCGAGCCATTGCGGCTCGGCCGCCGCCCTCGTGTGGAATTCGCGGGACGCGCTGATGAAGCCGGCGAGCGAGAGGGTCGGCACGAGCACGGCCAAGGCGAGCAGCGGGCCGGCGATCCGCCGATACCAGCCGTGCAGCCGGAGCCAGTAATGCACGCCGATGCAGCCGTGCAGCCAGACGAGGACGAGCAGGATCGACTGCTGCCAGGCATAGGCCGGCCAGATGACGAAGAGCTCGAACTCGTAGCCGATGGGAATTCCGAGAGTCTCGAAGATGCCCCGACTGCCAATGTAGTGCAGGGCGAGGAAGAGCGGGATCAGCAAGCCCGAGGCGATCTGGAGGTACTGCCACGGGGCCATTCGCAGGCCGCGGCGCTCGTAGAGCGACCAGAGGGCGGCCAGGATGTGCAAGATGAAGGCCGCGAGCAGGATCGGCCAGATTTCCGCGCGATGCCAGAAGCCGAGCCATTCGCGCGCCGGGTCCATCGCCTCGAACGACACGAGGCCGAAGGCGTGGTTGAGCAGGTGCGTGGTGACGAAGGCCATCAGCACGAGGCCCGAGCCGAGGCGCAGGCCGCGCCAGCTCGGCCATGGCAGGCGCCGTCCGCTCATCCTCGACCCCGCAGGCATTGTGGGCGGCTCTTAGGACCCGCGGGCCGGCAACTCAAGAGGCGGGCAGAAAACGCTCGATGGCACCGGTGATCTCCGGACCGCCGGGCCGCGTCCGCGCGGGCCAGGCGGCGACGACCTCGCCGGTCGGCGCGATCAGGTACTTGTTGAAGTTCCAGCTCGGCCCGGCACCGTCGCCCAGCACGTCACGGAAATGCGCGAAGAGCGGGTGGCTCGCCGGACCGCGCACGTGGCTCACCGTCGTCAGTGGAAAGGTGACCCCGAACTCGACCTCGCAGAATTCCTTGACCGCCGCATCGCTGTCCAGCTCCTGGTTGAAGTCGTCGGAGGGCACGCCCAGCACGACGAGGCCGCGATCGCCGTAGCGCTCCCAGATCTCCTGCAGCTCGGCATATTGGTCGGTGTAGCCGCAGAAGGAGGCGGTATTGACCACCAGCAACGGCCGCCCGCGATACCGGTCGAGCGGCAAGGGCTCGCCCTCGATCGAGGTGAACCGGTAAGCGAGCGCGTCGGCAGCCCGGGAGGCGGATCCGGTCAGGGGCGAGAGGGCCAGCAGCCACACGGCGAGCACTGAAACGGCGAGGACGAGGCGCATGCGGTTTTCCTTTGTCGGCGCAAGTGGTAGCCCATCTGGTGATACGCCGGGGAACGGTCGCCGGATCGCCCCGCCCGCCCGCGAGCAGGTTCCCGAGAGCAGGTTCAATGAACGACATCGTCGTGGCCGCCCTCTTCTTCGTCGGAACGCATATCGGCATCGCCGCAACGCCGCTGCGCGCCGAGCTCATCGAGCGCGTAGGCGAGCGGCTGTACCGCCTGCTCTTCTCCCTCGTCTCGGTCGTGGCCCTGGTCTGGCTCATCATCGCCTATGGCCGCGCCCCCACGGCGCCACTCTCGTTCGGCGCCCCCTGGCTCGCCGGCCTGCCCGCCCTGGTCATGCCGATCGCCCTCCTGCTCCTGGTCACGGCCCTCTCGCAGCCCAACCCGACAGCCGTCGGCCAGGCGCCCGATCCCGACGCGCCGCAGCCGGCGCGCGGCATGCTGCGGGTGACCCGCCATCCCCTGATGTGGGGCATCGCCCTCTGGGCGGCCAGTCATCTCCTCGCCAATCCGGACACGGCCTCGGTCGTGTTCTTCGGCGCCTTCGTCGTGCTGGCGCTCGGCGGTGCTGTCTCCCTCGACCAGCGACGGTCCAGGGAGAACGCACCGGGCTGGGGCGTGTTCCTGCAATGCACGTCGTTCCTGCCCTTCGCCGCCATCGTCGAGGGTCGCCAGCGCTTCGTCTGGGCCGAGATCGGCTGGGCGCGGCTGGGTGCGGCGCTCCTCCTCTACGCGCTCCTTGTGGCCCCGCATCCCTGGCTTTTCGGGGTGCCGGCCATCGGCTAGCTCGAGAAGTGCAGGACGGTGAAGGCGAGGGCCACGAGGATGCCGCCGCCGATCAGCGCCATCGCGAGGCGCTCCATCGTCTTGTGGTGGCGGTGTGGGAGAAAGCCCCGGCCGAGCCAGATCAGCAGCGCGGTCATGGCAACGAGGCCGAAGAGCTGGTCCGGGCTCACCCTGCGACGAAACCCTTCGGCAGCACCTCGTCCACAGCCACCCAGCGGCGTTCCCGGGCGGAGCGGAGGATGGTGTCGACCGTCGCCTGGATCATCGCCGCCTCGCGGAAATCCGGCTGGAATGCGGCCCCGCCGGCGAGGGCCAGCGCGATCGCCTTGACCTCGATCGCCTTGATCTCGTTGAAGCCGAGCTGGTGCCCGGGTGCGGGGCAGAAGGGCGCGTAATCGGGATGCGCCGGGCCGGCCGGGATCTCGACATACCCCTCGCGGCCGGCAACCCCGCCACGAACAAAGAGACGCAGCTCGTTCATCCGCTCCATGTTGAGCAGGATCGAGCCCTTCGAGCCCGTCAGCTCGAAGGCGAGGTACATCTTGCGGCCGGTGGCGAGCCAGGAGGCCTCGAGCGTGCCCGTGGCGCCGCCGGCGAAGCGGATCAATGCCCGCGCCTCGTCGTCCACCTGGACTGGCCGGCGCTCGCCGGCAGCGGTCGTCCGCTCCCTGATCTTGGTCGAGAGATCGGCGGAGAGATCGGTGATGGGGCCGACGACATGGCGGGCGAGCGAGATGATGTGGCTGCCGAGATCGGCGACCGCGCCGGCCCCGCCGCGCGGATCGAGGCGCCAGGTCCAGGGTGCCGCCGGGTCGGTCATGTAGTCCTCGGCGTGGATGCCGCGGAAGCCCCAGACCTCGCCGATCTCGCCGCTTTCGACCATGGCCCGGGCCGTCTGGACGAGCGGGTTCTTGAGGTAGTTGAAGCCGACGAAGGTCGGCACGCCCGCCGCCTCGGCGGCCAGCGCCATGCGGCAGGCCGTGGCGGCGTCGGGGGCCAGCGGCTTCTCGCAATAGACGGGCTTGCCCGCCCCGATGGCGGCCATCGCCATGGGCTCGTGCAGCGTGTTCGGCGTGGTGATGTCGATGAGATCGATCTCGGCATCGTCGACGAGCGACCGCCAGTCGCCGGTCGTCCGGTCGATGGCGAGGGCCGCACCGGCGTGCTTTGCCGTGGCCGCGTCGACGTCGGCGAGGACGGTCGGCACCAGCGGCCGCTCGAGCCCGAAGACCGCCTGGGCCGTACGCATGGCGATGGCATGGCTGCGCCCCATGAAGCCGCTGCCGATCAGGCCGACACGGATGGGGGCGGGCTCGCTCATGGCTGTGATCCGGCGACGATTGCGTGGTTGACGATGACGGCGGGATCGAGCCGGCCGCCGAGCACATCGAGGATGTTGGTCGCCGCCTCGGTCGCCATGCGCACCATGGATTCGCCGGTCACACCGGCGCTGTGCGGGCTGAGCAGGGCCCGGGGTGCGGCGAGCAGCGGGTTCGCAGGGTCGGGCGGCTCGTCCTCGAAGACGTCGATCCCGGCCCCGCCGAGGCGTCCCTCGGTGAGCGCCCGGGCCAGGGCCGGCTCGTCGATGAGCCCGCCACGGGCGGTATTGATCAGCAGGGCCGTCGGGCGCATCAGTGCCAGCTTCGCAGCGTCGATGATGTGACGGGTGGCAGCGCTCAGCGGCAGGTGCAGGCTGACCACGTCGGCCTCCCGCAGCGCCGACTCGAGCTCGGTGGCGCGGCGGCAGCCGCACTCGGCGAGACTTCGATCGTCGACATAGGGATCGAAGACCTCGACCGTCATGCCGAAGGCGCGGGCGCGGACCGCCACCTCCCCGCCGATCCGCCCGAAGCCCAGAAGCAAGAGCGTGCGGCCGGCGAGATCGACGGCGGCGAAACGGTTGCGGATCGCCCACTCGCCGCCACGCACGGCGGTGTCGTGGGCGACGCCCTGCTTCGCCAGCGCCAGCATCATGAAGAGCGCGTGCTCGGCGACCGAGACCTTGTTGGCGTTGGCGGCGATGGCGAGCGGGATGCGCCGCTCGTTCAGCGCCTCGAGATCGACATTGTCGTAGCCGACGCCGTGTCGCGAGACGACCTTCAGCCCCGGCGCCGCCTCGATGACCGCACGGTCGACCCGCGAGGTCCGGACGAGGATGGCCGATGCTCGACCGGCCGCCTCCAGCAGGCCGGCACGATCGGTCTCGGCGAGCTTCGTCAGGCGGATGTCCGCACGACCTTCGAGAACCGCCAGCCCTTCGGGCCGAATGGTGCCGATGACGAGGACATCCGCCATGGCATCAGTAGCCGACGCCCTTGCCGCCGCTGCTCTTCGCCTGCAGCTCGGGCAGCAGCTCGCCGGCCTTCATCGCCAGCATGCGCGCATCCGAGAGCAGCGTGGCGTAGTCGAAGCCGATGCCCCACATCTTCTTGATGTAGCTCACCGAGCCGCAATGGATGCCAGCGTACTTCTTGTGCCGCTTGGTCGTGTCGATGATCTTCTGGATGGCGTCGACCACGGGCTGGTCTTCCTGGTCCATCCTGGGCGCGTGGCCCATCGAGATGGAGAGATCGGCGGGCCCGACATAGATGCCGTCGAGGCCGGGCACGGCGAGGATGTCCTCGAGCGCCGCCATCGCGTCGGTGGTCTCGATCATGGCGAGGGTGAGGACGGTGTTGTTGGCATGCTTGTAGTAGTCGGCGCCGGCATACATCGTCGCCCGGATCGGCCCGAAGCTGCGGCTGCCCAATGGCGGGTAGCGGACCGACGAGACGAAGGCCTCGGCCTCCGCCTTGCTGTTGATCATCGGGCAGATGATGCCGTAGGCGCCGGCATCGAGGGACTTCATGATGATGCCGGGCTCGTTCCAGGGGACGCGGACGAGCGGCACCGCGTCGGTCGTCGAGATCGCCTGCAGCATGCCGATCGACGCCGGGTAGTCCACCAGCCCGTGCTGCATGTCGATGGTCACGCTCTCGAAGCCTTGCTGGGCCATGATCTCGGCGCTGAAGCTGTTTGGAATGCCGAGCCAGGCATTGACCGTCTTCTCGCCGGCATCCCAGAGCTGCCGCAGCCGATTCTCACGCATGTTTCCCGTCCCCCTTGAATGGCGAGCCGGAACCTATGTCGCGGGGCGGTCGCTGTCCAGCGCGTGGCAGCGACCTCGAGGCGGCTGGACGAACGAACGCCGCCCCCGGGCGGGGGCGGCGTCAATCGGGAGAGGGACGGGTGCCGATTGGCTCGGCTTGTCCGTCGAGCAGCGGGACGTTCCGATTGATCGGTGCCTGCAGCCCGTCTGGGCAGAGACGGTGGGACCCTGGAGGACCGGATCAGGGAATGAACTCTTTCCTTGTTTCACCCCGACGCGATAAGGCCACAAGATATGCTCGTGGTCAACCTGCCTGGCACAAATTCTAGTGGATAACTTTCAATCAGTCGCCAGCAGGCGCGAGGCGAGGCGGTCGAGCTGGTCGAGGCTCGAGTAGCGGATGGTGAGGGTGCCGCCCTTGGCCTTGGGCTGCAGGCGACAGGCGAGGCCGAGCGTGCTGGCGAGCCGGCTCTCGAAAGCCTCGAGATCGGGATCGCGCTCGATGGCCCCCCTCGCCTGACGCTGGACCAGCTTGCCGGTCTGCACCACCGCCTCGGTGTCGCGGACGTTGAGACCGCGCTCGACCACCGCCTGGGCCAGCGCCACCGGGTCGTCGGCGGCCAGCAGGGCGCGGGCATGGCCGGCCGTGAGGCGCCCGTCCTCCAGCATGCGGCGCACGGGCTCCGGCAGCTTCAAAAGGCGCAGCGTGTTGGCGATGTGCGGCCGACTACGGCCGATCTCCCGGGCGATCTCCTCCTGGGTCCGGCCGAACTCGTCGATCAGACGCTGGTAGGCCCTGGCCTCCTCGATCGGTGTCAGGTCCTCGCGCTGCAGGTTCTCGACCAGGGCGATCTCGAGCACGTCGCGGTCGGCGAGCTCGCGCACCACGACCGGCAGCTCGTGCAGCCCGGCCCGCTGGGCCGCCCGCCAGCGGCGCTCGCCGGCGACGATCTCGTAGCCCGGCGCCGACCCCGGTCGCGGCCGGACGAGCAAAGGCTGCAGCACGCCATAGGCCTGCAGGCTCGCCGCCAGCGCTTCGAGCTCGTCATCGGCGAAATGCCGGCGGGGTTGCAGCGGCGAAGCGCTCAGGAACTCGATCGGCACGGACTGGGCCAGCGGTCGCAGGCTCGGGTCCGGGGCGTCGTTGCCGAGCAGCGCCGAAAGGCCCATGCCG
Source organism: Geminicoccaceae bacterium (assembly GCA_020638495.1). Taxonomy (GTDB): domain Bacteria; phylum Pseudomonadota; class Alphaproteobacteria; order Geminicoccales; family Geminicoccaceae; genus SLRI01. Next base: position 42,962 of record JACKIN010000005.1, read on the forward strand.
AGCCCGCGCTTCTTGGGATTGTCCTGCTGCATCCGGTGGGAATCCTTCTTGGGCAGTTGGGGTCGGTCAGCCGAAGACGGCGATGGCCTGGTCGCGTCGGAGCATCTCGCCGGCGAGATGGGCATAGGCTTTCGCACCGCTCGACTTGACGTCGTAGTAGAGCACCGGCTGGCCGTGGCTCGGGGCTTCGGAAATGCGGACATTGCGCGGGATGACGGTCTGGTAGACCCGGTCGCCGAGAAAGCTGCGCACGTCGGTGGCCACCTGCTCGGAAAGGTTGTTGCGGCGGTCGAACATGGTGAGCACGATGCCGTGGATCTGCAGCATCGGGTTGAGCGACTGGCGGATGCGCTCGATGGTCCGCAGCAGCATCGACAGGCCCTCGAGAGCGAAGAACTCGCATTGCAGCGGCACCATGACGGCATGCGCCGCGGCGAGCGCGTTGACCGTGAGGATGCCGAGCGAGGGCGGGCAGTCGATCAGGATGTGATCGTAGGGCTTGATGAAGTTGGCGAAGGCATCCCGCAGCCGGAAATTGCGGCGCGCATCGCCGACCAGCTCGACCTCGGCGGCCGAGAGGTCGACCGTCGCCGGGACGATGTCCAGCCCCGGCACCATGGTCGGCAGGATCGCGTCGGCGAGGCGGGCCTGGCCGAGCACCACCTCGTAGGCGGTGACCCGCCGCGCCTCGCGATCGATGCCGAAACCGGTGCTGGCATTGCCCTGCGGGTCGAAGTCGATGACCAGGATGCGCTTGCCGGCGGCGGCCAGCGCCGTGCCGAGATTGATCGCCGTCGTGGTCTTGCCGACGCCGCCCTTCTGGTTGGCGATGGCGAGGATCCGGCCGCACAGGACCGAGGACCGGGCGGGGGCTGCCGTCTGGCGTGGCGGGGCGGACATCTGGCTCAGGGCGCTGATGACGCCACCTCTTGGAGGACGAGCACGCGACCTTCCGGGTCGGCGAGGCTCGGATGAAGCTCGACCCGCATTGTCCCCACTTCGCCGAGCGCGGTCAATTCCGCGTCGACGCCGCGGCCCTTCAGCAGCACCAGCCGCCCGCCCGCCCGCAGCAGCGGCCGGGCCAGAGGCACGAGCTGGACCAGCGGGGCTAGTGCCCGCGCCGTCACCACGTCGACGGCGAGCGACAGGGTCTCGATCCGCACGGGATGCACGGTGACGCCGGCGAGGCCCATGCGCCGCGCCGCCTCGCGCAGGAACTGCGCCTTGCGCCGATCGGATTCGACGAGATGCACCTCCGGCACGCCCATGGCGGCGAGCACGAGGCCGGGCAGCCCGGCGCCGCTGCCGAGGTCCGCCAGCGTGGCGCAACCCGCTGGCAGATGCCGGAAGAGCTGGGCGGAATCGAGGATGTGCCGACGCCAGGCATCGTCGAGAGTCGAGGCGCCGACGAGGTTGATCGCCTTTTGCCACTGGCGCAGCAGCTCGAGATAGAGCGTCAGGCGCTCCACTGTTTCACGTGAAACAGGCACCTGCGCCGCGAAGCCCGCCGCATCGAGCGGCGCCTCACGCCGCACGTCGGACGTGCCGGTAGAGAAGCGTGAGGGCTGCCGGGGTCATGCCCGGCAGGCGGGCGGCGGCCCCGAGCGTGGTCGGCCGGACGCGGCTCAGCAGCGCGCGCAGCTCGCCGCTGAGCCCGGCCAGTGCGGCGAAGTCGACCTCGGGCGGCAGATCCAGCGACTCCTCGCGACGAAAATCCGCGATGTCCGCCACCTGACGCTTCAGATAGGGCGCATAGCGCTCACCGATCTCGATCTGCTCGGCTATCTCGGCGGCGATGTCGCCGAGCTCGGGCCAGATGGTCGCCAGCCGGGCAATATCGACTTCCGGCGAAGCCAGGAGCTGCCGCGCGGTGCGGGTCGCCCCGTCATGGTTCACCCTGATGCCGTACGTCGCAGCCTCCGGCGGTGTCAGCCGGTGGTCATCGAGCAGCGCCTCGGCCCGGGTCAGCTTGTCCAGCTTGTCCAGAAGTCGCGCATGGCGCGCGGTGCCGACGAGGCCCAGCCCGGTGCCACGCTCGGTCAGCCGGCGATCGGCGTTGTCGGCGCGGAGCATAAGCCGGTACTCGGCGCGGCTCGTGAACATGCGATAGGGCTCGGTGATGCCCTGGGTCGTGAGATCGTCGACCAGCACGCCGATATAGGCCTCCGCCCGGTCGAGCACGGCGTCCGGCCGGCGGCCTGATGCCCTGAGGGCCGCGTTGGCGCCGGCCATGATGCCCTGCGCCGCCGCCTCCTCGTAGCCGGTCGTGCCGTTGATCTGGCCGGCGAGGAAGAGGCCGGGAAGGGCCCTGAGCTCGAGCGTCGGGTCGAGCTCCCGCGGATCGACGTGATCGTATTCGATGGCATAGCCGGGCTGGGTGATCACCGCCCGGCCGAGCCCCGGAATGGTCCGGACGAGCGCCTCCTGCACGGCCCGCGGCAGCGAGGTGGAGATGCCGTTGGGGTAGACCGTGTGGTCGTCGAGGCCTTCCGGCTCCAGGAAGACCTGATGGCCGGTGCGCTCGGCGAAGCGCACCACCTTGTCCTCGATCGACGGGCAGTAGCGCACGCCGGTGGCCGCGATCTGGCCGGAGAAGAGCGGCGCCTCGTGCAGATGGGCGCGGATCAGGTCGTGGCTCGCCTCGGTCGTCCGGGTGACGTGGCAGGCGATCTGCGGGTTGGTGATCCGCGTCGTGAGGAACGAGAAGGGGCGGGGCGGCTCGTCGCCGGGCTGCCGGGCCAGCGCCGCCCAGTCGATGGTGCGACCATCGAGCCGGGGCGGCGTGCCGGTCTTCAGCCGGCCGAGCCGGACACCCGCTGCCTCGAGGTCCCGCGCCAGGGCCACCGCCGGCTGGTCCCCCACCCGCCCGGCGGGCCAGCGCTCGGTCCCGAGATGGATCTCGCCGCGCAGGAACGTGCCGGTGGTCAGCACCACTGCCCCGGCCCGCAGCTCACGGCCTTCGGCCGTCACCACGCCGGTGACCCTTGTGCCATGGCGAAGCAGGCCCGCCGCCTCGCCCTCGGCGAGGACGAGCCCGGCCTGCGCGGCGAGGAGGTCCTGGACCGCCCGGACATAGAGCCGGCGGTCGGCCTGGGCGCGCGGGCCCTGCACGGCTGGCCCCTTGCGGCGGTTGAGGACGCGGAACTGGATGCCGCCCGCATCGATGGCGCGGCCCATCAGGCCGTCGAGGGCGTCGATCTCGCGCACCAGATGGCCGCGCCCGAGCCCGCCGATGGCCGGGTTGCAGGACATCGCCCCGATGGTTGCCAGCTTCTGGGTGAGCAGCAGCGTGCGGGCACCCATCCGGGCGCTCGCCGCCGCCGCTTCGGCCCCCGCATGGCCGCCGCCGATGACAATGACGTCGTGGCTCTCCATGGCCGGCTATGTGCGCCGGCGAGCCGGCAGCGTCAAGCGAGGCCCGGCGACGGCTGGACGGCGGCGGCCGAGACGTGCTTTCTGCGGCGCATGAGCGGAATCGGTGGCGTCATCCTCGGCTTCGGCGTGCTTCTGGCACTGATCGCACCTTTGCCGCCATTGGCCGAGCGGCTGCGCCTGCCGTACACCGTCCTGCTCGCGATTCTGGGCTGCTGCCTCGGGCTGCTGACCGGGTTTGCCGCCCGGTTCGAGGAGATGCTCATCGATTCCGACGTGCTCGACCTGGTGGCGGCGATCAGCGAGCTCGAGGTCGGCTCGGCGGTCTTCCTCTGGGTGTTCCTCCCGCTGATCCTCTTTCACAGTGCCATGGAGCTCGACAGTCGCGCCCTGCTCGAGGATATCGGCCCGGTCATCCTCCTCGCGGTGGTGGCGGTCCTTGCGACGACCCTGATCGCCGGGCTCGCCATCTGGAGCGTCTCGACCGTCACGCTCGCGAGCTGCCTCCTGGTCGGGGCGATCATCGCCACCACGGATCCGATCGCCGTCATCAACGTCTTCCAGGAAGTCGGCGCACCCCGGCGGCTGGTGAGCCTCGTCGAGGGCGAGAGCCTGCTCAACGATGCCGCTGCCATCGCCCTCACCACCAGCCTGCTGGCGCTGGTGGTCGGGCTGGCTGCCCCATCGTTCGAGACAATCGTCGGCGACTTCGTCGTCAGCATGGCCGGCGGAGCCGTGTTCGGCCTCGTCGTCGGCCGGCTGGCCGGGCTGCTGCTGACCCGGCTCGACGAGGCGGGGCCGGCCGAGATCACGCTCAGCGTCGCCGTCGCCTATCTCACCTATGCCATTGCCGAGCTGCAGTTCGGCATCTCCGGCGTGGTCGCCGTCGTGGCCGCCGGCATCGTCTTCGGTGCCCAGGGCCGCGCCGGCCTGTCGCGGGCCGACTGGCGCTCGCTCATCGCCATCTGGGCGCAGCTCAGCTTCTGGGCCAGCTCCCTCATCTTCGTCCTGGCGGCGATGCTGGCCCCGAAGACGCTGGCAACCGCCGGCCCGTTCGATGCGGTGCTGCTGGTGCTGCTGACCCTGGGGGCGCTCGGCTCGCGGGCCATGATCCTCTACGGCGCCTTGCCGCTGATGGAGGCCATCGGCCTCGCCGGCCGCATCCAGACCAGCTTCAAGCATGTCATGCTGTGGGGCGGGCTGCGCGGCGCCATCACCCTCGCCCTCGCCCTCGCGGTCACCGAGAACCCGCTGGTGCCGGACGAGGTCCAGCATCTGGTGGCGGTGCTGGCTACCGGCTACGTGCTGTTCACCCTCTTCGTCCAGGCGACCACGCTCCGCTGGCTGATCCGCCTGGTCGGCCTCGACCGCCTGTCGCCGCTCGAGGAAATCCTCAGGCAGCGAGCCATCCTGCTCACCCATGGCGAGATCGTCGACACGCTGCGCGACGCGGCGGCCGAGCGCATGCTCGACCCCGCCAGCGTCGAGGCGGTGGCGAACGACTACCGGCAGCAGGATGCAGCGGCCGTCGCCCGGCCGGTGGGCGAGGAGATGCAGCGGCGACAGGTGGTTCTGGCGCTCCTGACGCTCAGCCGGCGTGAGGCGGAGCTCTATGCCGAGGAGCGCGCCCGGCGCATGATCGCGCGCTCGGCCAATGCGGCGCTGGTCCGCCAGGTCGGCGCCCTGATCGATGCGCTGCGCGCCGACGGGCTGGAGGGCTACCGCTACCTCGCGCGCGACCAGGTGCGTTTCGACCGGGCAACCCGCTTTGCCGCGTTCCTGCATCGCCGGCTGCGCTGGGACACGCCTCTCGCCCGTCGGCTGACCCTGCATCTCGAGCGCGACATCGTGCAGCGCTACGTGCTGAGCGAGCTGATGACCTTCAATACCGAGCGCATTCGCGGCCTGTTCGGCGAGCGCGTCAGCGAGGTTGCGGGTCTTTTTCTGGAAACCCGCCTCGACCAGGTCGAGCGGGCGATCGACGCGATGCGCCTGCAGTACCCCGACTACTGGGCCTCGTTCGGCAAGCGATATCTGGCGCTCGCGGCTCTTCGTCTCGAATATGCCGCGATCGAGCAGATGGAGCAGGAGCGGCTGCTGTCGCCGCAGGTCGCCCACATGATGGGCCAGGCGCTGCGGCAGCGCCGCACCCGCCTCGAGCGCCCGCCACACCTCGATCTCGGCCTGCGTACGGCCGAGCTCATCCGGCACATGCCGCTCTTCGCCAAGCTGGACGAGAAGGAGATCAAGCAGCTGGCGCGGCAGCTCAAGACCCGGCTGGCCCTGCCCGGCGAGCGGATCGTGCGACGCGGCGAGCCGGGCGACGCCATGTTCTTCATCGCCACCGGCGCCGTCGAGGTGCGTGTCCAGCCCGAGCCGGTGCGGCTCGGGACGGGCGACTTCTTCGGCGAGCTGGCGCTGCTGACCCGGCGACCCCGCAATGCCGATGTGGTCGCCATCGGCTTCTGCCGCCTGCTGATCCTGCGTCGCGAGCTGTTCGAGCAGGTGATGGGCAGTCACAGCGTGCTCGGCCGCCGGGTTCGCGAGGTGGCGACCCGGCGGCACGCCGAACGGACCTCCGCCGGCTGATGGCCCCACAGCGGCGCTGTTTCACGTGAAACAGCGTCACTTGCCGATGCAGAACTCGCTGAACACCCGATCCAGGATGTCCTCGACACCGAAAGCGCCGGTGATGCGGCCGAGCGCACGGCCGGCAAGCCGGACCTCCTCCGCCAGCAGCCCGAGATCGCCCGCGACACCGAGCGCCAGCGCCCGTTCCAGGGCATTTTGGGCATCGTGCAGAGCGGTGCGGTGCCGGGCGCGGGTGAGCAGCACCTCGTCCGTGCCCGGCAGCAGGTCGCGGGCGACGGCAGCGACGGCTGCCAGCAGTCCATCCAGCCCCTCGCCGGTTGTGGCCGAGACGCCAATGACCCCTGGCAGCAAATCGTGGCGACGACACAGATCGAGCTTGTTGAGGACGCGGAGCGTGGTCGGATCGTTGCCTTCGGCTTCCGGCAGATCGGCAGGATCGTCGACCACCAGCAGCCTGAGATCGGCGGACGCCGCCCGGGCCTTGGCCCGGGCGATGCCTTGGAGCTCGATCGGGTCGTCGCTGTCGCGCAGCCCGGCCGTGTCGAGCAGCGTCACCGGCAGGCTGTCCAGATCGAGCGCCACCTCGATGACGTCGCGCGTGGTGCCGGCGAAGGGTGTCACGATCGCCACGTCCCGCCGGGCGATCGCGTTGACGAGGCTCGACTTGCCGACATTGGGGGCGCCGATCACCGCGATGGCGATGCCGCGCCGCAGGCGCTCACCCCGTCGGCCGTCGTCCAGATGGCGTCGAAGGTCGGCCGCAAGGGCCGCGAGATCCGGCTCGACGAATGCCCAGAGCCTGTCCGGAACCTCCTCCTCCGCGGCGAAGTCGATCTCCGCCTCGAGCAGGGCGAGGGCCCGCAGGAGGCGCTCGCGCCAGTCCACATAGAGGGCCCCGAGCGCGCCATCCATCTGGCGGAGCGCTGCCCGTGCCTGGGCGGCGCTCGTCGCGTCGATCAGGTCGGCCAGGCCCTCGGCAGCCGTGAGGTCGAGCTTGCCTGCCAGGAACGCGCGGCGGCTGAACTCGCCGGGCTCGGCTGGCCTCAGCTCCGGCATCGCGCCGAGCGCCTCGACCAGCGAACGGGCGACCGCGGCGCCGCCGTGATGCTGGATCTCGAGCACGTCCTCGCCCGTGCTGCTCGACGGCGCCGGAAAGAAGAGCAGCAGGGCACGATCGAGCAGGGCGCCGCTCGCCGGATCGCGCAGTTCGGCGACCGTTGCCCGGCGTGGCTCCGGGACCCGGCCGGCCAGCTGCTCGGCCGCCGGCGCCGCGGCCGGGCCGGAAATCCGCAGGACGCCGAGCGCCGAGCGCCCGGGCGGGGTGGCCGGTGCAAAGACCGTGGCCCGCCGCTCGTTCATCGACAGCCTGTCCTCAGGGCTTGCGGCTCTTGTCGGCGCCACCCTCGTCGCTCGGCTTGCGGTTGCGCTGGACCCCGGCTGCCGCGGCGGCGAGCTGGGTCCACATCGACTGGAACTGCTCGACCCCCTTCATCCCGATCGGCAGCCATTGCTCGAGCATCGCCTTGCCGTCCATCTCGTGCACGGTCTTCTTGAGCTGCGCCTCGATCTCCTCGATCAGCCGCTGCTGCATCGGCGCCACCTCGGGCAGGCCGAGGAAGTGCCGTGCCTCCTCCGGCGTGCATTCGATCTCGATATTGAACTTCAAGGCCGTTCCCCATCCGCTGCTGACGCCGACTCGCCGCGACTATAGGTCAGGAGACCGGGGTGACGCCAGAAACAGCCGGGAGTGGTCGCCGCCGGCCTTGCCCGCGAGCGCGTTCCGGCCTAGCTCCGAAGCCAGCAGACGGAGGGAGCGATCGATGGCGATGCAGATCAAGGTCGGGCGGCACGGCGGGCCCGAGGTGCTCGAGCGGGCGGAAGCCGAGGTGGGAGCGCCCGGGCCCGGGCAGGTCCGGCTCAGGCACACGGCGATCGGCCTGAATTTCATCGACACCTATTTCCGCTCCGGGCTCTACCCGCCACCGGCCGGCCTGCCCTTCGTTCCGGGCCTCGAGGCCGCGGGCGTCGTCGAGGCGGTGGGCGAGGGCGTCGACGGCCTCGAGGTCGGCCAGCGCGTGGCCTATGGCACGGGCCCGCTCGGCGCCTACAGCACCGAGCGGCTGATCCCGGCCGAGAAGGTGGTCGCCATCGGCGACAAGATTGCCGACGAGACGGCGGCGGCGATGATGCTCAAGGGCCTGACCGCCCAGTATCTGCTGCGCCAGACCTATGTGGTGAAGCCGGGCGACACGATCCTTTTCCATGCTGCGGCCGGCGGCGTCGGGCTGATCGCCTGCCAGTGGGCGAAGCATCTGGGTGCCACGGTGATCGGCACGGCAGGCAGCCAGAAGAAGGCCGACCTCGCCAGGGCGCATGGCTGCGACCACGTCATCCTCTACCGTGACGAGGACGTGCCGGGCCGGGTCAAGGAGCTGACCGGCGGCAAGGGCGTGCCCGTGGTCTATGATGGCGTCGGCAAGGACACCTTCGTCATGTCGCTCGACTGCCTTCGGCCCCGCGGCCTCCTGGTCAGCTTCGGCAATGCCTCGGGCGCGGTGGAGGGAGTCAATCTCGGCATCCTCGCCGCCAAGGGCTCGCTCTTCGTCACAAGGCCGACCATCGCCGGCTACACCTCGACCCGGGCCGAGCTCGAGGCCGCCGCCAGGGATGTGGTGGATGTCGTCGGCTCGGGGGCGGTGAAGATCGAGGTCAACCAGCGCTTCCCGCTCGCCCAGGCCGCCGACGCGCACCGGGCGCTCGAGGGCCGCAAGACGACCGGACAGACCGTGCTCCTGCCATGAGCCGACCGGTCTTCTTCGCCCAGGTCTCGGATTTCCACATCCGTCCGCCAGGGGTGATCTTCGCCGACGTGGTCGACACGCTGGCCTTGCTGCGGGCGGCCGTCGACACGCTCGTCGGCTTCAGCCCAAAGCTCGACGCGGTGCTGGTCTCGGGCGACCTCACCAATGACGGCGAGGCCGAAGCCTATGCGCAGATCGCCCCGGAGCTCGCCCGGCTGCCGATGCCCGTCTATGTGGTGCCGGGCAATCACGATCATCGCGAGCGGATCACCGCACTCGCCGGCGTCGCGGAGGTCGGCCAGGGCAACGCGCACCGGCAGTTCACGGCCGAACTCGGCTCGCTTCACCTGATCGCCCTCGACAGCCTGGTCGAGGGCGAAGGTCACGGGGCGCTTTGCGCCGAGCGGCTGGCCTGGCTCGAGACCGAGCTCGAGCGGGCCGCCGGGCGGCGGATCCTGATCATGATCCATCACCCGCCGGCCGCCACCGGCATCGATTTCATGGACCGCATCGGGCTCCGGTCGAGCCCGGCGCTGGACGCCCTCATCCGGCGCCACGCCGGCTCGATCGAGCGGATCGTCTGCGGCCATGTGCACCGGCCGATCTTCTATCGCTGGCAGGGTGTCCCGGTGAGCGTGACGCCGGGTGTGGCGCACCAGGTGGTGCTCGGCCTCGACGGGCGCGAGCCCGGCTTCAACCTGGAGCCGCCGGGCTTCCACCTGCACCGCTGGACCGAGACCGAGGGCCTCGTGACTCACCACGTCCATCTCGGCAGCTATCCGGGGCCCTACTACTTCAGCGGCAACCCGGACAGGAAGCCGGCGACCTGAAGGGGCTGCCGGCGGGGGCAGCTACGAGTTCATCGTGCCCCAGAAATCGTCGTTGGTCTTGGCGAGGCGCATCTTGTCCATGAGGAACTCCACCGAATCGGTCGTCCCCATGGGATTGAGGATGCGGCGCAGCACCCACATGCGCTGCAGCGTCGCCTTGTCGACCAGGAGCTCCTCGCGCCGCGTGCCCGACTTGTTGATGTCGAGGGCCGGGAAGACGCGCTTGTCGGCGACCCGGCGGTCGAGGACGATCTCGGAATTGCCGGTGCCCTTGAACTCCTCGAAGATCACCTCGTCCATGCGCGAGCCGGTGTCGATCAGGGCCGTCGCGATGATGGTGAGCGAGCCCGCGTCCTCGATGTTGCGCGCGGCGCCGAAGAAGCGCTTGGGGCGCTGCAGGGCATTGGCGTCGACACCACCCGTCAGCACCTTGCCCGAGCTCGGCACAACGGTGTTGTAGGCGCGTGCCAGGCGGGTGATCGAATCCAGCAGGATGACCACGTCGCGGCCGTGCTCGACCAGGCGCTTGGCCTTCTCGATCACCATCTCGGCGACCTGGACGTGGCGCGTCGCCGGCTCGTCGAAGGTCGAGCTGACGACCTCGCCCTTCACCGTCCGCTGCATGTCCGTCACCTCCTCCGGCCGCTCGTCGATGAGCAGGACGATGAGGTAGACCTCCGGATGGTTGGCCGAGATCGCGGTGGCGATGTTCTGCATCAAGACCGTCTTGCCGGTCCGTGGCGGGGCCACGATCAGGGCGCGCTGCCCTTTGCCCAGCGGGCAGACGATGTCGATAATGCGCGTGCTGACGTCCTTCTTGCCGAGCACCTCGAGGTTCAGCTTGCGGGTCGGAAAGTAGGGGACGAGGTTCTCGAAGTGGATGCGGTGACGCGCCACCTCCGGCGGGTCGAGATTGATCGTGTTGGCACGCAGCAAGGCGAAGTAGCGCTCGCCTTCCTTCGGTGCCCTCACCTGACCCTCGACGATGTCGCCGGTGCGCAGCGCGAAGCGGCGGATCTGCGAGGGCGACACATAGACGTCGTCGGGACCGGCGAAATAGTTCATGTCGGGCGAGCGCAGGAAGCCGAAGCCGTCCTGCAGGATCTCCAGCACGCCGTCGCCGGTGATCGGCACGCCGGTCATCGCCAGCTCTTTCAGGACGGCGAAGACGAGGTCGCCCTTCTTCAGCGTGCTGGCGTTCTCGATGCCGATCTCCTCGGCGTAGCGCAGCAGCTCGGCCGCCGGCCGGCGCTTGAGCTCCGTCAGGCTGATCGGCGGCAGATCGGAGCGCACCTCGGGATAGTCGCGCTCGCGCTCCCGGCCGAACTCGCGGTCCCGGTCGCGATTGCCGTCACGCTCACGATTGTGGTCGCGGTCCCGGTTGCTGTCACGGTCCCGGGGCCGCTCCGCCCGCTCGCGGTCGCCCCGGTCGCGATCCCGGGGCCGGTCCCGCTCGCGCGGCTCGCGGGCCTCCCGGGGCTCCCTCGGCTCGCGCATCTCGCGGGCCGGGCGCGGGGCGGATTCCTCCGGCTCGACCATGCCGAAGAGCTCGGCAGGCAGGCCGATCACCCCGTCGTCGGTGTCGTCGCCCTCAGCATTGTCGCCGGCGCCCATGCCCTCCTCGATCGCGGCGAGCAGCGGCTGGTCTTCCTCGACACGGCGAGCCGGCCGCGCCCGAGTGCGCTTGCGGCGGGCCGGTCGGGGCGCGCTCTCGCCCTCGGCGGGCGGTGACGCCTCACCGTCGCCGTCGCTATCGGACCCTTTTGCGCCGGAGCCCGTTGCACCGGACGGGGTGTCCGCCGCGGTCTGCCCGGGCGTGGTCGGCTCGGGCGACTTGTCGTTCGCGTCGTCACGCGGCGTTTCGGCCATCATGTCCTCGGTGTCGTGAATCAATTCTATCTCGATTGTTGCGTTTGCTGGAATTTCTGGCGCTGCGGCCCACGGCTCAGAACGGCCGGAAGACCACCAGAACGACGATGCCCACGAACAGCAGGGTCGGCACTTCGTTGAAGACGCGATACCAGCGGGCCGATCGCGGCCGCTCATCGGCGGCGAACCGCCTGACATCCCGTGCGATGAGCCCGTGGCAGCCGGCTATCCCGAGAACCAGCGCCAGCTTGGCGTGCAGCCACCCCTGGTCCCACTGGCTCTGCAAGGTGGCCAGCCAAAGGCCGAAAATGAAGGTGGCAACCATCGCCGGCGTGCCGATCGCCTTCAGCAGGCGCCGCTCCATCACCTTGAAGGTCGCCGATGCCTCACCGCCTACCACCGCATCGCAATGATAGATCAACAGGCGCGGCAGATACCACATCGCCGCCATCCAGGCGGCGAAGGCCATGATATGGAGCGCCAACAACCAGAGAGCGAGGTCAGCCAGGACTGTTCACCATGCGCTGCACCACAGGTGCGGGTCGCCAGAGAGAGGCCGATTTCGCGACAAGGGAAATCGTCAGTGCGCCAATTGCTGGGGACCAACTCATTGTTCGGGGGTGGCGTGGCCGAACGCCACGCAATCGAGTATAATGTCAGTCGCTGCCGGATTTCAAGTGGCGAACGAGATCGAGCACATTCTCGGGTGGCGTTTCCGGCACGACCCCATGCCCGAGATTGAAGATGAACGAACGCTCGCGCCAGGCGGCCAAAATGCGATCGGCGGCGCGGCGCATCGTGTCGCCGCCGGCGACGAGAGCGATGGGGTCGAGATTGCCCTGCAGGCAGAACTCCCCGGGCAGGGAGGCGGCCGCCCAGGCCGGATCGATCGTCGTGTCGATGCCGAGACCGGCCGGGCGAATGGCTGCGGCGAGGTCGACCAGCGCCGGGCCGACACCACGCGCGAAGACGATCACCGGCACGCCAGGGCAGCGCTCGCCCAGCTCCGCCACGATCCGTGCCAGGGGTGCGGTCACCCAGCGCTCACGCTCGTCCGGCGGCAGCGCCCCGGCCCAGCTGTCGAAGACCTGCAGGACCTCGGCTCCGGCGGCCACCTGGCGCTCGAGAAAGGCGATGACGGCCTTGGTCAGGAGATCGACGAGGTCGCCGAAGAGCCGTGGCTCGACCCGGGCGAGCCGGCGGGCCACGGCCCAGTCCTTGGAGCCTCCCCCTTCGACCATGTAGGCGGCAAGGGTCCAGGGGGCACCGGCGAAGCCGATCAGCGTCACCTCGCCGGGCAGCGAGCGGCGCAGCCGGCGCAGCGTCTCGTAAACCGGCTCGAGGTGCTCGTGGAGGCGCTCGGTCGAAAGCCGGCCGAGATCACTGCGATGAGCCAGGGGCGTCAGCCGCGGTCCCTCGCCCTCGTGAAACCCGACATCGGCGCCGAGCGCGTCGGGCACGACGAGGATATCCGAGAACAGGATGGCGGCATCGAGGTCGAACCGCCTGATCGGCTGGAGCGTCACCTCCTCGGCGAGCACCGGATCGTAGCACAGCTCGAGAAAGCCGCCCGTCTTGCGGCGGAGTGCCCGATACTCTGGCAGATAGCGGCCGGCCTGGCGCATCAGCCAGACCGGTGCCCGATCGACCGGCTCGCCGCGCAGGACGCGAAGCAGACGCTTCGGGCTATCGGTGCTCAACGCTCGATCCACGCTGGGGTTCGGTCACTCTTGCTTAACCTTAAGAGAGAAATAAGGAGATGGAGGTTGTAGTATGGCCGTGGACAACGAGGATTAGTCGCCATCCACGAACGATCAACACGATTTGGGCGTTTGGGCCGGGCGGCCGGGCGGCTGTGGACAACGGGCCACGCCGGCGTCGTCCCTGGCGCTGGCACGAGGCTTTTTCGACCGCGGTCCTGCCTTTGGCAAGGCTTGGAGAAGTGCTGGAAAAGCACCGGGCGGAGCGGCTTGTCCGCCGGCCCGCGAATGGCCCTCGATGGCGCGAGTCGGGACTGGACGGCGAGCGGCCGATCGGGGAGCATTCGGGGGTCGCTGGCGGTGCCTCGGGATAACCCGGGGCGCTGTCCACAGCTTCCTCCACGCCTCCTCCGTTGCCCTGTCCCTGCGAGGAACCTGAGCCCGTGCGCCTGCATCTCCATCTGATCTCCGATTCCACCGGCGAGACCGTGACCACGGTGGCGCGCGCCGCGGTTTCGCAGTTCGAGGACGTCGTGCCGGTCGAGCATGTCTGGTTCTTCGTGCGGACCCGGGCCCAGCTCGAGAAGGTGCTGACCATCGTCGAGGCCCTGCCGGGCATGGTCATCTACACCCTGGTCTCCCCCGAGCTGCGCTTCCTGCTGCACGAGCGCTGCCGGGCCTTCGCCGTGCCCTGCGTGCCGGTCCTCGATCCCGTGATGAACGCGCTTACCGGCCTGCTGGGCTCGGCCGGACGGCCGCAGATCGGTCGTCAGCATGCCATGGACGACGACTATTTCTCGCGCATCGCCGCCATGGATTTCACCATGCGGCACGACGATGGCCAGTTTCCGGAGGAGCTCGACGAGGCCGACGTCGTGCTGGTCGGCGTGTCCCGGACCTCGAAGACGCCGACCTGCGTCTACCTCGCGCATCGCGGCATCAAGGCGGCCAACGTGCCGCTGGTGCTCGATCTGCCGCAGCTCGCGATCCTCGAGCAGTTGAAGCGGCCGCTCATCGTCGGGCTGACGATCAACCCGGAGCAGCTCATGCATATCCGTCGCAACCGCCAGCAGATGCTCGGCCTGGAGGGGGACGAGACGAGTCGCTTCGGTGGCCGCTACGCCGATCTCGACCATGTGCGCGAGGAGCTGCGCTATGCGCGCCGGCTGTTCGCGCGGCACGGCTGGCCGGAAATCGACGTGACCAAGCGATCGGTTGAAGAAACGGCCGCGACAATCTATCAGTTGGTTCAAGCACGGGCCTTCCCCGAGATCGGCGCGCTGGTCGAGACGGGTCGGGCAGCGGAGTCCGGGGCGGAGTCGGGGCAGGTCGAGAGTGCCGCCCGTTCGTCGGACGCGTGACGCGAGCAACCTCCGGGCGGTTTCCAGGTGAGCTGATCGGCTGAATGAAGCAGCTTTCGACCCTCGGTCGTCGTCGCCGCCTGGCACGGCGGCAGTTCATCTGGAACATGGCGCGGCTGCTGATCGTCGCCGCGCTTCTGGTGCTGTTCGCCGTCGCCGGCTACCAGGCAGGGATCTCCCAGAGCAGCCACGAGGGCGAGCGGCTGGCTGCCGATCTCGCCGCCGCGGCGGCGCGCAATCTCGAGCTCACCGAGCGGCTGGCCATGGCCGAGGATCGCGCCGGGCGGCTGGAGACGCAGCTCCAGGCGCTCCGCCTCGACTACGCGGCGAACGTCCCGCCGGCGGAGTTCAAGCCGCTCCTGGCGCTGCTGCAGGCCCGGGTCCGGGCGGGAGTCGACCGCGCGCGCCTGGCCTTCGTGATCGAGCAGGCCGGCCGCGAGCAGACCTGCGAGCGCGGGGTCCAGACCGCGAGGCTCCTGGTGCGCACGCCCGTGAGCACGGCGCTCGAGAATTCGGTGTCGTTCGCCGACGGTCGGATCACCGTGAGCGGCGACGGGCGGCCGGCGCGGGACGAGGCCGGGTCGCCGCTCGACTGGTACGACCCGGGACAGCCGGTCACCCTGCGCTTTCTGACCATCGCCGGCGATCTCAGCCGCGTCGTCGGGCGGCTGCCGCTGGTCCACTCGGTCATCCTGGGCGATCGCGAGTGGCGATTCCAGGCGACGGCCTCGCGCGAGCCAGGGCGGATCGAGGTGGTGGCGCAGAGCTGCGACTATCCTTGATCGGCAGGTTGCGGGTCGAGCCCGAGGGTGAGCTGGCCCGCCTCGGTCGTGGCGCCGCCGACACCGATCCCGAGCAGCCGGACCGGTGCGGCGAGCGGCGCCCGCAGCAGGAGATGCCGGCCGACGGCGGCGAGCGACTCGGCCGAGCGTGGTGCCTCGCGCAGCGTGGTCTGCCGGGTGCTGATCCTGAAATCGAGGTACTTGATCTTGAGGTGCACCGTCAGCGCCTGGTAGCCGCTTTGCGCCAGCCGGGCGGCGAGATCCCGGGCCAGCTCCTCGAGCGCCGCTGTGAGCTCGGTGACACCGGCGATGTCCTGATCGAACGTGGTCTCCACGCTCAGGGACTTGCGGCTCCGGTCCGGCACGACCGGGCGGTCGTCCCGGCCCTGGGCGAGCCGCCAGTAGTGCGCGCCGCTGCGGCCGAGGCGGTGCACGGCGGCCGCCTCGTCGAGCGCCTGCAGGTCCGCGCCCCGCCTGATGCCGGCAGCGCGCAGCCGGCTGGCGGTCGCCGGGCCGACACCGAAGAACCGCTCGATCGGCAGCTCGGCCAGCACATCCAGCACCTGCGCCGGGCGGATCAGGCAGAGCCCGTCGGGCTTCTCCATGTCGGACGCCAGCTTGGCGAGGAACTTGTTGCAGGAGACGCCGGCCGAGGCGGTGAGGCCCGTCTCGTCGCGGATCTGGTCCTTGATCGCCCGCGCGATGGCGACCGCCGGGAGCGGCCCGTTCGGTGGCTCGGTGACATCGAGATAGGCCTCGTCGAGGGAGAGCGGCTCGACCAGCGTGGCATGCTGCCGGAAGATCGCCCGGATCTGGCGGCTCACCGCCTTGTAGACCTCGAAGCGCGGGCGCACGAACACGAGCTCGGGACAGAGCCGGGCCGCCCGCGCGCCCGGCATCGCCGAGCGCACGCCGAACCGCCTCGCCTCGTAGCTCGCGGTCATCACGACGCCGCGCGTCTGACCGCCGCCGACGGCGATCGGCAGGCCGCGCAACGCCGGCTGGTCGCGCTGCTCGACCGCCGCATAAAAGGCG
The DNA here is from genome assembly GCA_020638495.1 of Geminicoccaceae bacterium. Taxonomy (GTDB): domain Bacteria; phylum Pseudomonadota; class Alphaproteobacteria; order Geminicoccales; family Geminicoccaceae; genus SLRI01. The sequence continues at coordinate 59,304 of JACKIN010000005.1, forward strand.
TCCATGTCGATGTGGACGATCTTGCGCAACGTGGTTCCGATCGGTCCGCTGCTCGGACAGGCTCCCGGGCTCTTTGTGCCATGACGCTGTTGCAGGATGCCAACAAATCGGCTGCATGTCGCCGGGTGACAGCGCGCAGGGCAATGGCGGTCTTGCCAGCGCTGTGACTATCGGCCTACGATTCACCGGGAGTGTCGTCGCCATCATGCCGACCGGGACCGTTGGCGATGGAAGAGGCACGACCTGCGGAGAGAACGGGAGACGGGCCTTGAACCAAGCGAGTCCGGGCTGCACCCTGCGCGGTGTCGTGCTGGTCGCCGTGCTGCTGGCTGCGGGCGGGCTCGGCGCCGATACCGCGCGCGGCGAGGATCTCCGTGAGGCGCTGACCGCCGCCTATCTCAACAACCCGAGGCTCGCCTCGGGGCGCGACCAGTTGCGGGCGACGGACGAGCTGGTGCCGCAGGCCCTGGCCGCCGGTCGACCGAGCCTCTTCCTCGACGGTCGTGTCGAGGGTGTGACCTCCGATACCGACGTTGCCGAGCGTGACAACCGCCTGGGCCGTGGCGTCGCCCTGTCGCTGCGCCAGCCGCTCTACGCGGGCGGCGGGATCGAGGCCGGCATCCGCCGGGCCGAGAACCAGGTCCGTGCCGAACGGGCCTTCCTCCTGTCGACCCAGCAGAGCGTGCTGCTGGCTTCGGTCGATGCCTACACGGCGACCTGGCGCGATCGCGCCGTCCTCGAGCTCGCGCGCACCAACGAGATGCGCCTCAGGCGGCAGCTCGAGGCCACCCGCGACCGGTTCGAGGTCGGTGAGGTGGCGCGCACCGACGTCGCCCAGGCCGAGGCCCGCCTGTCCCGCGCGCGCTCCGACGTCGAGCTCGCCACCGCCGATCTGGCCGCCTCCACGGCCGCCTATCGGGACGTGATCGGCATCGATCCCGGCGTGCTGGTCGATCCGCAGCCCTTGGGCAGGCTGCCGTCGAGCGAGCCGGAGGCCCAGGCCCTGGCGGCCGCCAATCCGGACATCACGACGGCGAGCTTCAATCTGCGGGCCGCCCGCGACAATGTCGATGTCGCCTTCGCCGATATCCTGCCGAGCCTCACCCTGACCGGCGACGTCTCCTATGACCAGCAGCCGAGCCAGGCCCTGGATTCGAGCAACGATGCGAGGATCGGCCTCAACCTTTCGGTGCCGCTCTTTCAGGGCGGCGCCGACTATTCGCGAGTGCGGCAGAATCGCCAGCTGGTGAGCGCCAGGCGCAACGATCTCGAGAACACGCTGCGCGGCGTCCAGCGCTCGGTGACGACGGCCTGGGAGCGGGTGATCGCCGCCCGTGCCGCGATCGATGCGCTGGAGTCGGAGGTCCGCGCCAACGGCATCGCTCTCGAGGGCGTCCAGGAGGAAGCCCTGGTCGGCCAGCGGACCGTGCTCGACGTGCTCGACGCCGAGAACGAGCTGTTCGTCTCGCAGGTCGATCTGGTGCGCGCCCGGCGCGAGTGGGTGCTCGCCACCTATCAGCTCAAGTCCGCCATCGGCGAGCTCACGGTGGCGCGGCTCGACCTGCCGGTCGAGCCTTTCGACGACGAGCGCTACTACAACCGCGTGCGCAATCGGCTGTTCGGCCTGGAATAGGCCCGGGGCCACTGGCCGGCGTTCGGCGATTGGCCGGAAAAACGTCGCGCGCTTAATCCGTCCTTAACGGCGAAAAGCTAGGGTTCCCTCAACTCGGGCGGCACTGGTGCCGTTCCGATATTTCCGATGCGCCGTAGTGGGCGCCACGAAAAGGGACCCCTCGATGACCTCATCCGGCAAGCGCTGTCTCGTCCTCGCCTCCGCCCTCGCCACGTCCTTCGTCGTGCCGGCCCTGGCCGACACCGACACCGACGTCCTCACGGTGATGGTCACCGTGCAGGAAGCCTGCGCCATCAGCGGCTCGACGCTCGACTTCGGCACCTACACGGGCGGCCAGCAGAGCGCGCTGAACGGGCAAGGGCAGATCAGCTACACCGGCTGCGCCGCAGGCACGCTCGTCATCGACTTCGACGGCGGCACCAGCGGCGACGTCCAGGCCCGACGCATGGCCAGCAATGCCGGCGGCACGCTCGGCTACCAGCTCTACCGCAACTCCAGCCGCACCCAGGTCTGGGGCACCGGCGCCAATGCCCAGCAGGTGCAGCTCCTGCAGGCAGGTGCCGGCAACATCCCGGTCTATGGCAGCATCCCCGGCGGGCAGGCCGCCGCCGCCGGCAGCTACACCGACACCGTCAATGTCACGTTGACCTTCTGAGCCCGGGCAACGGACGACCGGCGCGGGCTCGCGCCGGTCGCCCCCGCCGGCCGGGCAATCGCCCGTTTGCGGCGCCTGCTGGTCAGGGCGTCTGTTGGGCGCTCGGCTGGCGGGCCACGGCGTGCGGCCGGGTCAGGTCGTTGCGCCGGGCCTGCGCCGCCATGACGGGCGACATTGGCGGCCGCTCCACATGGCGGCCGGCGCCGCGGGTGACGTCGAGCTGGCCGTTCCGCCAGACCACCTTGCCGTTGGCGATGGTGATCGCCGGAAAGCCCTCGACCTCGATGCCCTCGAAGACGTTGACGTCGAGCTTCGACTGGTGGCTCGCCTGCCGGATGGTGTGGCGCGCCTTCGGATCCCAGACCACGAGATCGGCATCCGAGCCGGCGCGCACCGCTCCCTTGCGCGGGTAGACATTGAAGATTTTCGCGCAGTTGGTGGAGGTCACGGCGACGAACTCCTCGGGCGTCAGGCGGCCGGCATTGACGCCGAAATGCCAGAGGATCTTGAGCCGCTCCTCGAGCCCGCCCGTGCCGTTCGGGATCATCGTGAAGTTGTCCCGGCCCTTGGCCTTCTGCTCGGCGAGGAAGGTGCAGTGGTCGGTCGCCGTGACCTGGAGCTGGCCGTTCATGAGGCCGGCCCAGAGCGCGTCCTGGTGCTCCTTCGAGCGGAAGGGCGGGCTCATCACCCGCGAAGCGGCATAGGCCCAGTCGGGGCTCTGGTAGACGCTGTCGTCGAGGCAGAGATACTGCGCCAGGGGCTCGCCGAAGACGCGCTGCCCCTCGCTCCGTGCCCTGGCAATGGCCTCCACCGTCTCGCGGCAGGAGGTGTGCACGATGTAGAGCGGCACGCCGGTGATCTTGGCCAGCATGATGGCGCGGATCGCGGCCTCGGCCTCGACATGCGGCGGGCGCGACAGCGCATGGCCCTCCGGCCCGGTGATGCCCTGGGCGAGCAGCGACTGCTGCAGGCGGAAGACCGCCTCGCCGTTCTCGGCATGGACGAGCGGCAGGGCGCCGAGCTCGCGGCAGCGCGAGAAGCTCTGGAAGAGGATCTCGTCGTCGACCATCAAGGCGCCCTTGTACGCCATGAAGTGCTTGAAGCTGTTGACGCCGCGGTCGATGACCTCGGCCATCTGCTGCTCGACCCGCTCGGACCACCAGGTGATGGCGACGTGGAAGCCGTAGTCCGCCACCGCCTTCGACGCCCAGTCGCTCCAGTCGTCGAGCGCCGCCGTCAGGCTCTGCTGCGGCGACGGGATGCACATGTCGATGATCATGGTGGTGCCGCCGGCGAGGCCGGAGCAGGTGCCGGAATAGAAGTCCTCGATCGCCACCGTGCCCATGAACGGCATCTGCATGTGGGTGTGCGGGTCGATGCCGCCCGGAATGACCAGGGCCCCGCCGGCGTCGATCACCTCGGCGCCGGTCGGCACGTCGAGATCCGGCCCGACGGTCCGGATCGTGCCGCCCTCGATCAGGACGTCGGCGCGCTCGCTCTGATCGGCATTGACGACTGTCCCACCCTGGATGACGAGGCTCATGGCGTCCCTCTCTTCGTGTCCGTTGCGACTTCCCCTATGGTCGAGCATATCGCCGCCGCCCGGGTCCTGCCAGAGCCGATGACCTTCGCTGCCACCCTTCGATGAGAGCCTGCTCGCCATGAAAGCCGGCAACCGCACCCTCGGCCTGCGCCTGCGCGTCGTGCTGGAGCCGGACATCGCGATCGGCCCCGGCAAGGCCGATCTGCTCGAGGGCATCGGCGAGACCGGCTCGATCGCCGCCGCCGGCCGGCGCATGGGCATGAGCTACAAGCGCGCCTGGCTCCTGGTCGAGACGATGAACCGCTGCTTTCGCGAGCCTTTGGTCCGGACCAGCCGGGGCGGCAGCGCCAGGGGCGGCGCCGTGCTGACCCCGGCAGGTGCCGAGGTGCTCGCCCTCTACCGGCGCATGGAGGAACGCTCCGCCCGCGCAGTCGAGGCGGAGCTCGCTGGCCTGCAGGCGCTCTGCCGCGACCGGACGCCGGAAGAATAACGAAAACAGCGCTTGTCGGCTGGCTGGCCTCACCGATAAGTATCGCGGAACATATCGCTTCGAACCAGGCGGAGGGGGTCTCATGCGGGCCGTGCAGCGCGCAGTCGTCATCGTCGCCGTGGCCGCGCTGGGCCTCGCCGGGACAGGCCAGGCCCGGGCCGCCGAGGTCACCGTCTTCGCGGCCGCGAGCCTCAAGAACGCGCTCGACGAGGTGGCCGCCGGCTGGCAGGCCGCGACCGGCAATACCGTGTCCATCTCCTATGCCGGCAGCGCCCGCCTCGCCCGGCAGATCGAGCAGGGGGCACCGGCGGACCTGTTCATCTCGGCGAACACCGCCTGGATGGATCATCTCGACGAGGCGGGGCTGATCGACGAGGCGAGCCGGCGCGACCTGCTCGGCAACCGCCTCGTCCTCGTGGCGCACGGCCGGGATGTGGCGCCGGTGGACCTCGCACCCGGCGCCGATCTCGCCCATCGGCTCGGCGACGGCCGGCTCGCCATGGCCCTGGTCGACGCGGTCCCGGCCGGCATCTACGGGAAGGCGGCGCTCGAAGAACTGGGCCTCTGGGCCAGCGTCGCCGACCGGACAGCGCAGACCGACAACGTGCGCGCCGCGCTGGCGCTGGTGGCGCTCGGCGAAGCGCCGCTCGGCATCGTCTACGCGACCGACGCCGTGGCCGAGGACGGCGTGACGGTGGTCGCCACCTTCCCCGAGGACAGCCATCCGCCGATCGTCTATCCGGTGGCGCTGACCGTCGAGGGCACCCGGTCGGCGGCGGTCGACCTCCTGGCCTGGCTCGGCTCGGCCGCGGCGCGCGGGTCGTTCGAGCGCCAGGGCTTCTCCGTCCTCGATTGAGGTGAACCTTGCTGCAGCTTTCGCCCGAGGAATGGACGGCCGTGGCCCTCTCGATCCGGGTCGCCGGCTGGGCGACGCTGCTCAGCCTGCCGCTCGGCATCGCCACGGCGCTGCTGCTCGCCCGCAGGCGGTTCTGGGGGCGCGAGCTGCTCAATGGCCTCGTCCATCTGCCGCTGATCCTGCCGCCCGTCGTCACCGGCTACATGCTGCTCCTGCTGTTCGGCCGGCGCGGCCCGATCGGCAGCCTGCTCGAGGAGACCTTCGGCATCGTCCTCGCCTTTCGCTGGACCGGGGCGGTGCTCGCCTGCGCCATCATGGCGTTTCCCTTGATGGTCCGCGCCATCCGCCTCGCCGTCGAGGCCGTCGACCCGAAGCTCGAGCAGGCGGCCGGCACGCTCGGCGCCAACCGGCTCTGGACCTTCGCCACCATCACCCTGCCGCTGATCCTGCCCGGCGTCATCGCCGGCGCCATCCTCGCCTTCGCCAAGGCGATGGGCGAGTTCGGCGCCACCATCACCTTCGTCTCGAGCATCCCGGGCGAGACCCAGACGATCCCGTCGGCGATCTACGCGCTGATCCAGGTGCCGGGCGGCGAGTCCGGCGCCCTGCGGCTGACCGCCGTCTCGATCGCCGTGGCCATGGCGGCGCTGCTCGCCTCGGAGGCCGTCGCCCGGCTCGTGGCCCGGCGGATCGCCGACCGATGAGCGAGACCCAGCGATGAGCATCGACGTCGCCATCAACCACCGCCTCGGCGGCTTCACGATCGACGCCACCTTCAGGTCCGGCGCCGGCCTCACCGCGCTCTTCGGCCGCTCCGGCGCCGGCAAGACGACGGTGGTCAACGCCGTGGCCGGGCTGCTGCGCCCCGAGCAGGGCCGGGTCACCGTCGACGGCCAGGTGCTGCTCGATACCCAGCGGGGCATCGTGGTGCCGCCGCACCGCCGGCGCATCGGCTATGTCTTCCAGGAAGGCCGGCTCTTCCCGCATCTCAGCGTGCGCCAGAATCTCGGCTTCGGCCGCTGGTTCCAGCGTCACCAACACCGCTTCGGCAGCTTCGCCGACACGGTCGAGCTGCTCGGCATCGGTCACCTCCTGGAGCGCCGTCCGGGCAGTCTCTCGGGCGGCGAGAAGCAGCGCGTGGCGATCGGCCGGGCCCTCCTCGCGAGCCCCAGGCTCCTCCTCATGGACGAGCCGCTCGCCTCGCTCGACGAGGCGCGCAAGGCCGAGATCCTGCCCTATATCGAGCGGCTCAGGGACGCGTTCGGCCTGCCGATCCTCTATGTCAGCCACTCGGTGCCGGAGATCGCGCGCCTCGCCACCACGGTCGTCGTCCTCGCCGATGGCCGCGTCGAGCGGTGCGGCCCACCGGCCGCGCTGATGGCCGACCCCGACCTCTTCCCGCTCATGGGCCGGCACGAGGGCGGCGCCCTCCTCGCCGCCCGCATCCTGGCGCACGACCCGATCGACGAGCTGACCGAGCTCGAGGTCACTGGCGGCCGGCTCTGGGTGCCGCTGGTCGAGGCACCGATCGGCACGCAGCTTCGGGTGCGCATCCGCGCCCGCGACGTCATCCTGGCCGCGGCACCGCCGGTCGGGCTCAGCGCCCTCAACTGCCTGCCGGCCACGGTCGTCGAGATCGGCGCGCTCGACCAGCCGATCGTCGACGTCAAGCTGGTCTCTGGCGACGATTTCATCCTCGCCCGGATCACCCGCCGCTCGCTGCGCGTCCTGGCGCTCGAGCCCGGCCGGCCCGTCCATGCCGTGCTCAAGTCGATCGCCGTCGGCCGCCGCGACATCGGCCGCGACGAGCATCTGGCCGAAGGTGGCTCCGGCAAGGACTGATCAGGGCAGGCGGAAGATCATGCCGTCCAAGGACTGCGACCGCGCCAGTCAGATGCCGATGCCGATGGCTCTTGTCCAGGCTCGCTCCAGTTCGGACTTCGGGCAGCGCAGGCGCTCGGCTCTCGTTCTTCTTTCGGACAGAAGACCGAGAACCCGTTGCTCCATGGCAAAAGCGGATTCCTGGTTCGGCCATTTCTGCTGAAGGGCGGGACCCCAGGCATCAGCAATGATCTCATTGGGGATATGCCAGTTGATCTCCTTGACCCGCTTTTCGAGGTCGACCGCGTGGCCGATCTTCCAGATATCGCTGTCGCCGAAACGCAGGGCGTAAGTGACGGCAGGTTGATCGGTGGTTCTGTTTGTCTCGCCTTGCCAGGCGACAGGCCGCGGTCCGGTCGTCGGACGGTTCGCCCGGAGTGCTGCATCCAGCAACCGGGCTCGTTCCTGTGCCGGACTTTCTGGTATTGCGATCTCCTTCCTGGTCAACGAGAGCACGGCCGCCGCGTCCCTCTCCGAGAGCATGACGGCCTGGGGCGTGGCGTTGTACGGAAGCTGTGCCGCCAGCACGTCGCGCAGCAGAGGCGAAGGATCGAAGGCCCATGCGCGAATCATCAAGAGGCCCTTCGGCCAGCGAAACCTGCCGGCATCGTCGTAGTCCTCGGGTCGAGGCACATCGGGCCTCAACACGTCGAGGGTATCGACGGGCTCCCGCCCGATTTCGGCCATGCCCAAGAGGCGGCCGCGATCGGATTCGGCTGTTGGTGGACTTTGCGTTGCGACGAAGACGATACGATCGCCAGCCGCGGATTCGTTCAACAGCTTGGATCGGTTGCCTGCCAGGCCGAAGTTGATGACCGGCCAGTTGGCCGGGTCGAAACCCCAGACCCGCGTCGCGAAAACCTTCATGGTCGACCCTCTCGACACTTCGAGCGCTGCCAGCGACGGCAACGGGCAGTTCGTCACGCTGAATATCAACTTATCGTTGAATTATAGTTCGTCGGTTATCGACAATTCCAGCGGAATGCGCTTGGTCGATTCGGTTGCACCGACCGCAGACGCGGCAACGCCCGCGACGCCGCCCTACCCCCTCAATACTTCCCCTGCGCCCGTCTGATCGCGGCCTGCTGCTCCGACGCCTCGAAGGCCTGCTTCAGGGTGCGCACGCCGGCCGCCTCGAGGAGGTCGAGGAGCTTGAGCAAGGTGTGGCCGGTGGCCAGCGCGTCGCCGAGGGCCGTGTGGCGCTCCTCGCTGGCGATGCGGATGTCGAACCGCTCGGCGAGGGTGTCGAGGGTCAGGCTCTCCTCGGCGCCGAAGACGGCGGCACCCAGGAGCACGGTGTCGAGCACGGGGTTGGTGAAGACGACACCGGTGGCGTCCTGCTCGAGCGTGAGAAACTTCATGTCGAAGGCGGCGTTGTGCGCGACCAGGACCGCATCGCCGACGAAGCGATGGAAGCGGGGCAGCACGGCTCCTATCGGGTCGGCCGTGGCGACCATGGCGTCGGTGATGCCGTGCACCTTGGCGGCGACGCTGGGGATCGGCCGGCCCGGATGGACGAGGCTGTTGAAGACCTCGCCCCTGAGCAGCCGGCCGTTGACGATGCGCACCCCGGCGAGCTGCACGATCTTGTCGCCGCCCGAGGGCTCGAGGCCCGTGGTCTCGGTGTCGAAGACGACGAAGGTGAGGGCGCGGAGCGGCGCCTCGCCGAGATCGGCCGGCACGCTGCGGCCGAAGAGGTCGAAATCGTAGAACTCGGGCCGCGATTCGAGGCGGACGGCGCCACGCGAACGGTTGGTGTCGATCGCCACCGTCGTCAGCGGCAGGCGGAGCCGGGCGCCGCCGTCGCCCGCGGGCTCGCACCAGAGGTCGGTCTTGTGACGGTTGAGCACGTCGCGGCCGGTGATGGCACCAAGGCCCTCGTCGAGCCGCTCCTCCAGCCAGGCCTCGAGCTCGCGCACCGGCACGGGTGCCCCGACCCAGGCGAGGTCTAGATAGGCCCGGCGCTCGTTGCGCGTCACGGCGAGCGAGAAGGTGGTGATTCCCGCGTGCACCGCTGTCCGGTTGAGCAGGCGGTCGACGAGATCGACCACCGATGCGCTGTCGCAGTGCAGCCAGACGAGGTCGCCACCGGTCTCGACCGCGAGGTTGCGGCCTTCCGAGCGGCGGTCGACGATCAGGTCGAGCAGGGTCTTGGAATGCACCTGGGTCATCGGCCAGGCGGAGGAGAGGAGATCGGAGGAGATCTCGTCGAGCCGGTCGAGCCGCTCCGCCAGGATCCTGCCGTCCGCCAGGAAGGCCTCGCGCGCCGCTGCCAGCTCGTCCGCATCGATCGGCTCGCCCAGGGTGAGCAGATCGCCGATCATGCCGAGATTGGCGATCCGCTGGCGCATGTCGCTGGTCACGTCGTGCAGCATGCGGTCGCGCCAGATGCCGGCGGCGAGCTCGTCGGTGACGTCCTCGAAGATGACGACATAGCCGACCGGCCGCTCCGCGCGCTCGCCCTCCGGCCCGGCCGGGTCGCGGCCGACAGTGAGCGAGACACGGCCCTTGAGCGTGTAGTTGCCGAGCTTCGTGGCGCCGATGACGAGGCAGGCGAGGCCGTCCGGGTGATCGGTGTGCCGGCCGCTGCTGAAACGATTGGCGAGGCGCACCAGCGCGTGACGGAAGGGCTGGGCGGTGACCACGCCGAAGAACGAGCGGCCGAGGCCGATATCGCCCGCCACGTGGAGGATCTCCAGCGCCCGCTGGTTGTAGAGCAGGACCTGATGCTCGAGGTTGCAGATGACGACACCCTGCTGCAGGTCGCGCAGGATGGTGGCGAGCTGCTGCCGCTGCTCCTCCGTCCGCGCGGTCGCCTCCGCGATGGTCCGGTCGACCTCGCGGCGAGCCTCGGCCATGGCCGCCGTCAGCTCGCCGACCGCCGGGCCGAGCGGGCCGAGATCGCGGGCCGTGCCCGCGGGCATCGCCCGCTCGGCCCTGGCGTGGGCGGCCGCCCTCAGGTGATTGGCGACGGCCAGCAGCGGCCGTGCCACGCGCTCGTCGAACTTGAGCCAGACCCAGGTGGCGAGGCCGAGCACGACCGCCGCGGCGGCGCCGCCAAAGAGCACGAAATGATCGAGCCTGAGCGCTTCTCCCTGACGGGCGAGCAGCACCATGGCGCCGATCACCGCCAGCGCACCGCCGATGCCGATCAGCGCGAAGAAGAGGAAGAAGCGGAGCCGGAGACCGGTGCTCTCGCTCCGGGGCCTCTCGCTCCCCGGCCGCTCGCTCAAGGCTCGCCCTTTCCCCGGCCCAGCAGGTCGCGCACGGTCGCCCGGAGCTCGTCCATCGAGAAGGGCTTGGTGAGATAGGCATCGGCACCCATGGCCATGCCCTTCTCGATCTCGATCGCACGGCTCTTGGCGGAAAGCATGCAGACCTTGATCGCGCGCTTCTCCGGATCGCGCTTGATCGCCTCGCAGATCTCGTAGCCGTCGCGGCCGCCGACCATGACGTCGAGCAGGACGAGGTCCGGCGGTGCTGCCTCGATCGAGGCGAGCGCTTCGTCGCCGTCGGCGGCGGTCTGGACGGTGAAGCCGTCGGTGCCGAGCAGGCGCTTCAGATAGAGGCGGATGCCCGGCTCGTCGTCGACCACGAGGATCGTGTTGGCCGCCATGATGGACGTTCCCTGATCGGAGGTGGTTTTTTCATGATTGGCCCGGGCTCGCCCGGCAGACCGCGAGCCGGACCGGGTCGTCCGGTGGCAGCGCCACCCAGACCGGGTCGACCGGCCGGCCCTCGGCATCGACCTCCATGTCGGCGCTGACATCCGCCCGGCGGGGCGTCCTGCAATCGTAGAGCTGGTTCGCCTCGACGGTCGGGTTCCAGCGGGCGACGAGATAGACCACCGCCATGGCCAGGTCCGGCACCTCCGGGTTGTGGCGGATGCGGTTGGTGTCGACGGCGCTGAACCGGTCGATGCGCGGGACAACGAGGGTCCAGGGCTGCAGCGGGTTGCTCGAGGGATAGCCCTGCGCCACGACCACGTGGCCCGGCAGCTCGGCCGTGGTGCGCCTGAACCACGAATAGTCCGTCCAGATGTGGAAGCCGAGCATGGCGATGCCTGCTGCTGCCGGCAGCAGCCAGCGCGGTGCCGGCCGCCCGAGCACGCGGAACAGGACGAGGACCACGCTGGCCGCGGCAACGCCGAGGACGAGGGTGCCGATCAAATTCCAGATCATCGGACAGGCACCTTATGCGCTCCTCGAGCGGAGCGCCGCCTGCATCGACTTGACCACGCCGAAGGCGTCCTTGAGGTAGCGCCGCTCGAGCGCCGAGAGCGAGGCCGGCGCCATGAAGTTGTCGGGCCTGTTGCCGTCGCGGACCTGGCGGGCCTGGTGCTCGAGGCGGATGCGCGAGATGAGGTCGTAGGCGTCGACCAGATCGCCGGCGCCGGCCTCGCTGAGCGAGCCCGCCGCGCGCGCCGCGATCAGCCGCTCGCGCGTGTTGACCTCCTCGATGCCGCCATCGAGCGCGTAGACCCGGGCGAGATCGACGATCGGCACGACGCCGCTGAGCTTGAGGTCGAGGGTGTTGCGATGCTCGCCCGAGCGGATCAGGGCGAAGCCCTGAAAAAGGCTCAAGGGCGGCGCGTGCTTGAGCGAGTTGGCGATCATGTGCGCGCGGAAGATGCTGTTCTTGCGGGCCGCCTCCAGCGTCTCGCGCTGCAGCCCGGCGAAGAGCGCCGTCTCGCCGGCGATCGGCCTCAGATCGAACATCACCGAGGACAGCATCTGCGCCATCGGGTCCGGCTGGGCGATCCAGCCGCGGAAGTATTCGCGCCAGCGCCGGAGCGGCACGCGCCAGCGCGGGTTGGTCGCCATCATGTCGCCCGGGCAATAATAGTAGCCGCAGGCATCGAGCCCGTCGGAGACGAAGCGGGCGAGCTCGGCGAAATAGGCCTCGTGCGCCTCGCTCGCATAGGCGTCGTCGAGGATCAGGCAGTTGTCCTGGTCGGAGAAGCCGGTCTGCTCGCGCCGGCCCTGGCTGCCGCAGGCGAGCCAGAGCCAGGGCACGGGCGCCGGCCCGAGCCTCGCCTCGGCGAGGACGAGGAGCCGCCTGGTCAGCGCATCGGTGATGCTGGTGACGAGCTGGCCCACCTTGAAGGCCTCGACCCCGGCACCGACGAGCTGGGCCAGGAACACCGGCACGTCGGCGATGACGGTGGCGAGCCGCGCGATCTCGGTCGCCTCGTTGATGTCGCCGATGAGGAAGGCCACCGAGATCGACTGGCGGCGGATCAGGTTGGTGCGGGTCAGGATGCCGACGAGCTCGCCCTTGTCGACGATCGGCAGGTGCCCGATATGCCGCTCGCCCATGAGGAGCAGCGCATCGAAGACGAGCGCCTCGGGCGGCAGGGCCAGGGGCTCGGCGGTCATCACCTCGGCCACCGGCGTCTCGGCCGAAAGGCCCCTCGCAACCACGCGGCCGGTGATGTCGCTGGTCGTCAGGAGGCCGACGAGACCTTTGGCGTCGGCCACCGGCAGGCAGGAGATGCCACGGTCGCGCATCAGCGCCGCCGCTGCCTGGACGGTGGCGGTCGGCGCCACGCTGACCGGCGACCTCGTCATGATGTCGCCGAGCTGGTTGGTGATCAGCGAATCCGCGGTGTCGGCGGCAAAGATCGGCTTGCGGTCGGCAGTGTCGCGCAACCGCTCGAAGAAATGGGCGAAATCGGGATAGGTCGCGAGCAGCTCGAGAAAGAACGCCTTCGGCAAGGCGAGGGCCCGCGTTTCGGCGCCCGCGACGGCGCGGTTCGGGCCGCTGCCGTCCCTCAGCATGCCGCGCGCGCCGATGCCCTCGCCGGGCGAGAAGCGGTTGAGCAGCTCGCCGTCGGGCGAGAGGACGTCGATCGCACCCTCGAGGACGATCGTGAACCTTGTGACCGGCTCACCCTTCTCGTAGAGCACGTCGCCCTGGCCGAAGGTCACGATCTCGCCGCCCGCCACCAGCCCGTCGAGCGCCTCGGGCGGCAAGAGGTCGAAGGGATGGTGCTGGGCCAGGAACGACCCGAGACCCTGCCCTATATCGACCGTGCCGGTCATGCTGTCTCCGAAAAAGATGCGGACCCCGTCCAGATGGGCGGGGTCCGCGGATCACGTCAACCGAAGTGGCTGCCGATCAGTGATCGATCGCCGCACCGGCGCCACGCGGCACCCGGATGCTCTCGACGAGCACCTGGATCTCCTGCGGCGGCTCCTGGGTCGCCTGGGAGGCGAAGTAGGCGACCGCGAAGTTGACCACGGCACCGATGGCGCCGATCGACAACGGCGAGATGCCGAAGACCCAGTATTCGGGCGTGTCCGGGAACTGGGACGTGCCCGGCAGGAAGAACCAGCCCTTGTAGACGAAGATGTAGATGACGGTGAACAAGAGGCCGGCGAGCATGCCGAGGCTGGCGCCCACATTGTTGATGCGCTTGAAGAAGATGCCCATCATCAAGGCGGGGAAGATCGATGCCGCGGCGAGACCGAAGGCCAGCGCCACCGTCTGGGCCGCGAAGCCCGGGGGGTTGAGGCCGAGATAGGTCGCCACCGCGATGGCCGCGGCCATCGAGACGCGCGCCGCCATCAATTCGCCACCCTCCGAGATGTTGGGGTTGATGGTCCCCTTGATCAGGTCGTGGCTGATCGCCGAGGAGATGGCGAGCAGGAGCCCGGCCGCGGTCGAGAGGGCGGCGGCGAGACCGCCGGCGGCGACGAGGGCGATGACCCAGCCCGGCAGGGCCGCGATCTCCGGGTTGGCGAGCACGAGAATGTCGGCGTTGACGGTCAGCTCGTTGCCGCGCCAGCCCCATGCCTCGGCCTGGGTCTCGAAGGCCGTGTTCTTGTCGTTGTAGAACTGGATGCGGCCGTCCTCGTTCTTGTCCTCCCACTTGATCAGGCCGGTCTGTTCCCAGGTCGTGAACCAGGTCGGCACGTCGGCATAGGCGAGGTTGCCTTCCGGGGTGCCGACCTCGCCGGTCTGGATGGTGTTGACCAGGTTGAAGCGGGCCATCGCACCGACGGCCGGGGCCGTCAGGTAGAGGAGGGCGATGAAGACCAGCGCCCAGCCGGCCGACCAGCGGGCGTCCGCCACCTTCGGCACGGTGAAGAAGCGGATGATGACATGCGGCAGGCCGGCCGTGCCGATCATCAGCGACAGGGTGAAGAGCACCATGTTGAGCGTGTTGGTGTGATGCCCGGTGTAGGAGGCGAAGCCGAGATCGGTGATCAGCCCGTCGAGCTCGACGAGCAGCGGCGTGCCCGACGAGACGCTGTCGGAGAAGAGGCCGAGCGGCGGCAGGACCGTGCCCGTGAGCTGCAGCGAGATGAAGATCGCCGGGATGGTGTAGGCGGTGATCAGCACGATGTACTGCGCCACCTGCGTGTAGGTGATGCCCTTCATGCCGCCGAGCACGGCATAGGCGAAGACGATCGCCGCACCGATGTAGAGGCCGGTCGAGGCTTCGACCTGGAGGAAGCGGGCGAAGGTGACGCCGACGCCGGTCATCTGGCCGATGACGTAGGTGACCGAGGCGACGATCAGGCAGATCACGGCGATGATGCGCGCGCTCTGCGAGTAGAACCGGTCACCGATGAACTCGGGCACGGTGTACTTGCCGAACTTGCGCAAATACGGCGCGAGCAGGCAGGCGAGCAGCACGTAGCCGCCGGTCCAGCCCATCAGGTAGGTCGAGTTGTCGTAGCCGACGAAGGCGATCAGGCCGGCCATCGAGATGAAGGAGGCGGCGGACATCCAGTCCGCGGCCGTCGCCATGCCGTTCATGACGGGATGGACGCCCCGGCCGGCGGCGTAGAACTCGCCGGTCGTGCTGGCGCGGGCCCAGATGGCGATGCCGATATAGAGAGCGAATGTGGCACCGACTATGAGGTAGATGAGTGTCTGGGTGGTCATGTTCTGCTTTTCCCTCGTTCCGCCACGATCACTCTTCAGCGCCGAACTTGCGGTCGATCGCATTCATCCTGATGGCGTAATAGAAGATCAGGATGATGAAGATGATGATCGAGCCCTGCTGGGCGAACCAGAAGCCCAGGTCGGTGCCGCCCACGGGAATGCCCGAGAGCAGCGGCCGCAAGAGAATGCCGAAGCCGAACGAGACCAGCGCCCAGATGATCAGGATATTGCGGATCAGGCTGAGGTTGGCCTTCCAATAGGCGTCGTCGGATGATGATCCCTGATGCATGATGCCTCCTAGTCGTCTTTGCCTGCGGCAGATGGTGACCTGCGCCGTGCAGGTTTCGATCGGCCCATCGGCGTCTGCAGGCAAGTGTCGCGGCAGTCGATGACGGCGGAAACTGGTCTAAAGCGCGCAGGGGGCTGCCGGTACGCCCCGGCTGGCCGCGCCCCACGGGCCAAGCGGGGCGGGCGGGAAGGCCCCAGCGCCCCGCGAATGCCGTGAAACCGGGCGGATTCCGGCCCGCCTCGGACGGCGGGCAGCCTGCAACGCGGCAAAAAAACGCAGGCTGGACGATTTCCGCCGCGGACTCGGCGCCATTGGTGGCTCAGGCGGTTTGCCGCCGGTCGAGCAGGCGGCGGATATCGCGGCCGAAGGAGTGCAGCAGGATCAGGAGGCTGCCGGCGGCGAGCCAGGGCGCGACCCGGGCCAGTGGCGGCGCCAGGGTCATGACCAGCAGCAGCAGGGCCGTGCCGCAGGCCGCCCGACGCCATCGGCTCGGGGGCAGGGGCGCGGCGAGCCGCGGCCAGGCCAGACCGGCGGTCACGAAGGCCGGGCGGAGGAGGCCGATGGCCAGCACCCAGGGGGCGAGCCCGACGAACCGCCAGGCGCAGAGCGCAAGGACAATGGCGAGGAAGGTGTCGCTGGCCATGTCGAAGCGCGCGCCGAACGCGCTGGCCTCGCCCCGCCGCCGGGCGAGCCAGCCGTCGATCCCGTCGAGCGCCAGGGCCAGCGCCGCGAGCGCGAACACCGCCCATGCCGGCCGTGCGCCGAGCGGCAGGGGTTCCGGCCCCACCCACACGGCAGCGAGAAGGCACGCGGCGAGGTCGAGACGCAGAAGCGTGACGCCGTTGGCGAGGCCGAAGGGCCGGCGGTGGCCGTTGGCGTGCAACGTGGCCAGCACGCCCGAGGTGACCAGCCCGACCAGCAGCACGCCGGGCAACCACGGCAGGCCGCCGACCCGGGCCAGCGTCAGGGCGGCGATCGCTGCCGGCAGCAGCGAACCGCCGAGCGCCGCCGCATCCCGCCAGCCGCCGCGCCGTCCCGACCCGGCCACCGATCTTCCGACAGTCATGCCCCGCGTCCACCGGCCGCCCGCCCTCGCCGGCGGCGAGGGTGCAGCCATCAGGGGAAACCGGCAAGGCGGTGCCGGGCTCCCATTCAGCGGCGGCGAAAAACGACCTTCGCCGGCGCGCCGCTGGCAATCACCCGGTCCGGCAGGCTGCCGGTGACGACCGAGCCGGGGCCGACGATCGTGTGATCGCCGATCACGGCGCCATCGGTGACCACCACATTGGCGCCGAGCCACACATCCTTGCCGATCCGGATGCCCTTGGAGACCAGCCCCTGCGTCTGGATCGGCGCGTCCAGCCGGTCGTAGCGGTAGTTGACGCCGACCAGCACGCTGTTGGGGCCGATCATCGTGTGATCGCCGATGCTGAGCCCGCCCTTGTGCGCATCGATGAAGACGCCCGTGGCGATCGTCACCCGCTCGCCGATCTGCAGCGGGCCGTTGCTCGCCTTGATCTTGACGAAGGAGCTGATCTGGGTGCCGCGCCCGATCGTCACGTTCGGAGAAACCTCAACCTCGGCGCGAGTGCTGATCTTGCATCCGAACTTGGCGAAGTAGTAGAGACTGACCACCGGCGCGGGGACGAGGAAGCGGCGGAGCGCAGTTGCGAGGTTCATGGGCGGACTCTTGCCATTGCCGGGTGGCCCATCGATAGTGGGGCCACAACGAGCCGACAAGATCGGGCGCCGCCGGCAGCACCGACCCGCCCCGGCCCTAAAGGGAGCACATCCGCATGAAGATGCCGGCGTGACCGTCCCCCTGAAGCGGGTCGCTCGCGTAGCCGTCGACGGGCCCCGGGAACGCCGGGCCCACGAGGCGCGCTCGTGAACCGGTCGATCTCCTTCGCGCTGAAGCTCGGCCTGGGATTGGGCATCCTCGCCCTGATCGTGTATTTCGTGGATCTCGGCGACACCCTGCGCGCCCTGCACGGCGCCGATCCCGGCTGGCTGCTGCTCTCGCTTGCCTGCTACGTCTCGACGCGCGTGCTGATGGGGGTGAAATGGTGGGTCCTGCTCGGCGGGCGCGGCGAGACCGTCTCCTATGCCACCGTGCAGCGGGCGCTCCTGCTTTCCGACTATCACGGGCTCCTCTTCCCCAACACGCTGGCGATCGATGCCCTGCGCGCGGTGCTGCTGCGCCACCACCCGCGCGGCTGGACCCACACCGCCGCCTCGATCGTCGCCGATCGGGTGATCAACATCGCCGTCGCCGCCCTGGTGGCTCTCCTGGCGCTGGCGGTCTCCACCCTCCTGGTGGCGCACCCGTTCACGCCGCGCGTCACCCTGGCGGTGCTCGCGATCTCCGGCTCGATCGTGGCGGCGGCGCTCGCGGTCGCCTCGCAGCGCCTCTTCGACCTGGTCATCACCGTGCTCCATGCCATCGCCGCGCACGGACCGCTGAAGGGGGTGGTCGGCCGCGTCCTGCGCAAGCTCGGCGAGCTGCACGGCGCCATGCGCACGATGCTCACCAACCCGCAGGTCGTGGTGCAGGCCGTGCTGCTGGCCGTCCTGCTCGTGCTGATGCGCTGCCTCTCGGCCTATTTCGTCTTTCGCGCGATCGGCACGCCGGTCGGGTTCGGCTGGATCCTCACGCTGATGCCGGTCATCACGACCATCGCGCTCCTGCCGCTGACGCTCTTCGGCCTCGGCCTGAAGGACGGCGCCTTCGTCTTCTTCTTCAGCGGCATCGGGGTCGCGGCGAGCGCCGCCCTCGCCGTGTCCTTCGTGACCTATGCGCTGATCATCGTCACGAGCGTCGTGCTCGGCCTGCTGGCGAGCGTCATCGGCCCGCCCTTGCCGGTCGCGGCCAAGGGCGAAGGCTAGGAACGCAGGGCCCGCCACAGCATCGAGGTGATCTTCGACGATTCGCTGCCGATGGTCGTGCCGGCCCGCTCCTCGCGCCGGGCCCGCCAGCTCGTGCGGAGCTTGTAGGGGACGTAGCGCAGCACATCGTGCAGCGCCTCGACGACCAGCCTCGGGCGGCCAGCGGTGGCGATGCGCTGGTAGCCGCTCTGCTCGATGCAGGCACCACCCAGGGCCTCGATCAATCCGACCTGGGCCGGCGTCAGACGCTGCTGCCAGGCGTCGACCGACCGGCGATTGACCGGCTCCCCGACCCCGGCCTTCCAGGGCTCGCCCCTGACCACCCGGTCGGCCCGCCGATGGCCCGCGAGCATCTTCGCCGCGTAGTGGACGTCGATGAACCGGCAGATCCGCCGCAACTGCTGCTCGGTATCCTGGACGAGCGCCTCGTAGTGGACCTCCAGGTACCGTCCATCGCCCACCTTCTCGGTCGCCCTGAAGTCGAACGCGTAGATCATCTCGATCTTCCAGAGCAGCGTGTTGAAGATCACCGACGGCGAGGAGAACGGGTAGCGGACCCGGGAGGAGATGGAATCCCTGGGATCGCGCAGGATGTGGACGACCCGCGCATCCGGAAAGAGCTCGACGATCTCGGCGAGATAGCGGACGTTGGTCGGTGTCTTCTCGCCGACGCGCCCGGCGCCGCGCAGCTCCGCGAACGCCTCGAGCAGCAGCCTGAAGAGCAGGCCGTAGGTCGGCCTCGGGGCTGTGGCGAGGCGGGGCAGGGCGAGATCGAGCGCCCTGTCGATGTCCGGCACGAACCGGCTGGCATGGCAGGTGAGAATGCCCTGGCGCAGAGGCTCGATCGCCCGGCGGTCGACGGGCTCGGGGATGGTCTCGCGCAGGCGCAGGATCTGATCGAAGAAGTGCAGCTCGCCGACCAGTGCTATATCCGGATGGGCATCGATCATCGACTGCAGGAGCGTCGTCCCGGAGCGGGCCGCGCCGACGACGAAGATCGGTCGAAGCCCCGTTTGCGGGTCGGCGCCAGGGGTGGTGCTGGTCATCGAGACGCCCTCCGGCAGGCAGTCGGCAGGAAGGGTGTCGGGGAAGGGTGATGCCGGGGCGACTGAGGCGGGCGATCAGCGGCTATCTGCACGAATGGCAGGCGCTGCGCGGCTGCTATCCCGACTTCGTGCTGCGCGATGTCGATGCGCTGCCCAAGGGCGACGTTCCCGTCTTCACGTTCCATACGATCGAGCCCGAGCCGTTCGAGGCGCAGCTGCGCCATCTCCGGCAGAACGGCTACCGGACCATCGACGGCGCCGCCCTGTTGCGGCATCTCGCCGGCCTCGCTCCGGCGCCGGAGCGCTCGGTCATGCTGACCATCGACGACGGTCGCAAGAGTGTCTGGACGCACGGGCTCCCGCTGTTGCGGCGCTACGGCTTCCGGGCCACCGTGTTCCTCATCCCGGGCTATGTCCAGGATGGGCAGGGCGTCGCCGCCAGCCTCGACGACGTCTGGGCCGGCAGGATCGCCGCGGCCGACCTCGCGATCGCCGATCCGGCGCTGATGAACTGGAACGAGATCCGCGCGCTGCAGGCATCCGGCGTTATCGACTGCCAGTCGCACACGCGCTTTCACCATCGCGTGCCGATCGACACGGCACCCGGCGGCTTCATCGGCCCGACGACGCGGGACGCCTTCTTCGACCTGCCCTTGCCGAGCGGGGAGGAATGGCGGGTCGCCGGGCCCGGGACGGCCGGTGCCTACGGGATGCCGCTCTATCCCTCGGCGTCGCTCATGCTCGCCCGGCCGCGCTATCATCCGCCGACCGCGGTCGTGGCGGCCTGCGTCGATCACGTGCGGCGCCAGGGTGGGGCGGCCTATTTCGCCAGGCGGGACGCCGCGGCGCAACTGCGCCGGGTCCACGACGCGGCGAAGGCGGCGCACGGCCGGGGGCGGATGGAGAGCCCGGCCGAGGCGCTGGCCGCCATCGCCGAGGATCTGGCGGGCTCGCGCGCCCTGATCGAAACGGCGCTCGGCGGCAAGCCCTGCACCCATCTCTGCTTCCCCTATACCGAAGGCACGGCCGCAGCCGTCGAGCTGGCCCGTGAGGCCGGCTTCGAGGCGGCCTATTGGGGCGTGCTGCCGGATCGCCGGATCAACCGGCCCGGCGACGACCCGCTGCGGATCGTCCGGCTGAAGAACGACTACATCCACCGGCTGCCGGGCGCCGGCCGCCGCTCGCTCGGCCGGATCATGCTGGCAAAGGTCCACCGACGCCTCACGGGTGGCCCCATCCACTGACCTGGCGCGCTTTCACGGTGACCGTGGACGAGGAAGGGCCATTGGACTGACCGGGGCGATCGGCGCGCAGCGTGGTCTACCTGCGTGAGCACCGATCGTCCGCAGCCTGACGAAGTATCCGGTCATGGTGAAAGCGCTCTAGACGAATCGGCGCACCAGGCGCCAGTAGCCGGCATAGAAGATGTCGAGCGCCCGCTTGACCCGGGCCCTCCAGCCATGGCGCTCGAGCAGCTCGGCACGGACGGTGATCGCCCCGCAGCCGAGAAAGGCGCTGTCGGGGACACGGCGGAAGGCGGCGACCTGCCGACGTTTCGCGCGCACCTGCGGGAGGCCGCGCAGCACGGCCAGATTGGCGCGCAGATAGGTGCCGAACTCGCCCTGCGCCAGGAGAAAGGCAGCCATCGCGAGCTCGTGGACGAGCAGCGCCGGGGCCAGCAGGAGCAGTGTGCGCAGCCGGTAGAGCCCGAGCATGACCAGCCAGCGGTTGCGGACCTGATAGAAGCCGGCGGAGAGCGCGCGGGGCGTGTAGTCGTGGAGCACCACGGCGCTCGGCACGACAAATGCCCGGTGCCCGGCAATCAGCAGGCGCTGCACCAGCTCGCCGTCCTCGCGGCCGAAGACCAGATATTCGTCGAACCCGCCGACCTCGCGCCATGCCGCACCACGGATCAGCATGCAACCGGCACCGAGGCCGGTGACCTCGTGCGTCGCGTCGGCCACGTCGCCGACCCGCCGGCCGCCATTGAGCTGCACGGCCTCGCCCAGGTAGTGAACGAGCGCGCCGTCGAACTGGATGCGCTGCGGATCGCTCAGGTAGACCACGCGGGCGCCGAAGGCCGCGGCCTCGGGCCGGGCCAGCGCTGCCTCGACCAGCCGCTGAAAGCAGCCGGGCGTGGGGATGCAGTCGTCGTCGAGAATCAGCGCCAGACCGTCGCCGGCGCGCTCGACGATGCGGTTGCGGGCGGGATTGGGGCCGTTGTTCTCGGCCAGCGCGATGAGCCCGACCGCCGGGAACTGCTCGGTGACCAGCTCCCGGGTCCGATCGGTCGAGGCATTGTCGGCGACCAGCACCGTGACCTGCGGGTAATCCTGGGCGTGGATTGCGGCCAGTGTCCGCTCGATGATCTCCTCGCTGTTGCACGTGACCACCCCGACGACGAGCGCCGGCAATCCCCGGCCTTCATCAGCACCTGTCGGCTGGTGTGCGGATGACTGCCCGCGCGCATCCGCCCTGGCCACATTTCCCTCCCGGTCGTAAGCAATATCGAGCGTCACATCGCATTTTGCCCGCGATTGAATCCTGTCATGAGGGCCGGGGTCACGCACCCACGCGGACGCGATCCTCGATCCCTTCACGACTACCATTGGGTACACTTCCCGCCGAATGACCGGGACTTGCGTCCCTGTTGCAACGCTGCCTGGTCGGGCCACCGCACGCCGGCCCCGCCGCCCGCGGGCTTGGCGGCGACCGCGGAACCCGCTAGGCAGCCGGGACAGCCACCGCCTGCGGCCGTCCTCCACCGGAGGCCACGTTTGCCCTCTCGCACGTTCGATCTGACCGTCACCGAGCCGATGCTCGAGGCTTTCGCCGCGCTGAGCGGCGACCGCAACGCGCTGCACATGGATGCAGGGTTCGCCCGTCGCAGCCGATATCGGCAGCGAGTCGCGCACGGCAT
The DNA here is from genome assembly GCA_020638495.1 of Geminicoccaceae bacterium. Classification (GTDB taxonomy): domain Bacteria; phylum Pseudomonadota; class Alphaproteobacteria; order Geminicoccales; family Geminicoccaceae; genus SLRI01. The sequence goes on from JACKIN010000005.1 coordinate 81,399, forward strand.
GCTCGCCTTCGCCCTGCTCGGCCGGCTGGCCGAAGCGCATCCAGAAAAGGAAATTAGGTTCCGCCGGCTCGAAGGCAAGTTCATCCTCCCGATCGCGCTCGGCAACGAGCTGCGCCTCACGGTCGACACCCGGCCGGGCCATGAACGTGCGGCCGACATGGAGGTCGGCCCCGAGGTGCCCTGGGAGGCGACGTGGCGCAATCGCGCCGATGGCCTGACCGTGATCACCGCCACGGGCAGCTACGTCGCCGGTGCTTCGCCAACGCGCGTCCCGCCGAAGGGTTCCGCCTCGCTCCTGGCAAAGCCCGTGGCCGAAGCCGATCGGGGCGCCGAGGCGCTCGCCGACCTGGTCGAGACGCTGCACTGCGTCGTTTCGGCCGATGCCCTGGCCAGCCTCGCCCGGCTGATCGGGCTCGACCCGCCGCTGCTGCCCTGCCCGAACCTCGCGGCGACGCTCCTCCTCTCGACCCTGGTCGGCATGCGCCTGCCCGGCCGGCGTGCCACCTTCACGAGCTTTCGCCTCGACTTCGTGGCCGACCTCGAGCCCGGCCGCCCGGCCGAGCTGGAGGGGCGCGTGACGAAGGTCGCGGTCGCGAGCGAGACGCTGCAGGTGGCCGTCCGCCTGACCGATGCGGGGCGCGAGCTCGCGACCGGCGAGGTCCGCGCCGTGGTCAACCCGGCGCCGCGTGTCATGCTGTCGGCGAGCGAGATCAAGGGCCGCCATCTCGGGCTCGGGCTCGAGGGCCGGACCGTCGTCGTGGTCGGCGCCAGCCGGGGAATCGGCGAGACCGCCGCCAAGCTCTTCGCCATGCACGGTGCCCGGGTCGTCGTGCATTATTTTCGCGGCAGGGCCGACGCCGAGGCGATCGTCGCCGAGATCGGCGAGGCTGGTGGCGAGGCCGTGGCGCTCCATTGCGATATTCGCGACGAGGCGGCGGTGGCGCTGTTCTTCGCCGCGGTCGACGAGGCCTGCGGCGGGCTCGACGTGCTGGTCAACAACGCGGTCCTGGATTTCCGCCCCCGGGCGTGGGGCGAGCTCGGCTGGGCCGACTATCTGGGCGAGCTCGACGTCTCGCTCAGGGGCCTGCATGCCTGCTGCGGCGAGGCGGTCAGCCGGTTCCGGGCGCAGGGCGGCGGCAAGATCGTCAACGTCTCGAGCATCGCGACGAGCCAGCCGGTGCGTGGCCAGAGCCGGTACATCACGGCGAAGAGCGCCATCGAAGGCTATACGAGGAGCCTCGCCGTCGAGCTCCTGAAGGAGAATATCCAGGTCAACATGGTGGTGCCCGCCATGACCGAAACAGATCTCATCGCCGCCATCCCGAGCGATTTCGTTCGCCGCATGGCGGGGGCCCGGGGCATGGGGCGGCATGTGCGGCCGATCGAGGTCGCCCAGGCGATGGTCTACCTCGCTTCGCCCTGGGCGGACGCCTTGTCGGGCCAGGCGATCGTGCTCAATCTGGGTGAGCCGCCGTTCGCCTGATGCAGCATCGACACACCTGTGAGCGTGGCACTTTTCCTCCGAGTATGTAACATCGTGCAGCGCTGGCGGAAGGTCGCTGTGGCTGCGCTGCCGAATCCACGGATGCTGGTTGACCGGGGGACTGGGGTCGGTATTACCCTCGATTAGGGACGGGGCCTCGGCCGTTGAGTTGGGACGGAATACTCCTTGTCGATGCACATGTGCATTGCCATCGCAACCTCGGGCCGGTGGCGTTCCTCGACCACGCCGCGCGAAATTTCTGCGCGGGCGCAACCGCTTGCGGGCTGCGGCCGGCGGTCGGGGTGCTGCTCTTCAGCGAGATGCCCGAGGCGGGCGTGTTCGCCGGGATCGGTGCCTGCGAGCGGGTCGGTGACTGGGCGATCCGGCCGACCGGCGAGGCCGTCTCGCTCATCGCCGAGCGGCCGGGCGCCTTGCCGCTCGTCCTCGTCGCGGGTCGCCAGATCGTGACGCGGGAAGGGCTCGAGATCCTGATCCTGGGTGCGCCCGGTCCCTTTGCCGAATCCGTCGATCTGGCGACCGGGGTCGCCATGGGCCAGGCGGCCGGCGGCCTCGCCGTGCTGCCCTGGGGCTTCGGCAAATGGTGGGGCCGGCGCGGCCGGATCCTCGACCGGTTCCTCGCGACCGCCACCCCGGGCACGGTCTTCCTCGGCGACAATGGCGGCCGCTTCGCCGGTGCCGGGGCACCCGCCCAATTCGCCCTGGCGCGCCGACGCTGCATACCGATCCTGCCGGGCTCCGATCCTCTGCCACTCCCCGGCGACGCCCATCGCGCCGGCAGCTACGGGTTCGTGCTCGACGGCCCGCTCGATTCGACCCGGCCCGCCGCGGCGCTCAAGGCGCGGCTGCTCGCGATGCGCGACCAGCCGCGGGGCTTCGGGCGGCTGCAGCCCCTCTGGCGCTTTCTCGCCAACCAGGTCGGCATGCAGTGGCGCAAGCGGATGCCGGGCTCGTGAGGACCCGCGTCCTCGTCGTGGCGCCGCAGCCTTTCTTCACGCCGCGCGGCACGCCGTTCAGCGTCTACTACCGCACGCTGGTCATGGCCGAGCTCGGCATGGACATCGACGTGCTGACCTATGGCCGGGGCGAGGATGTCGCCATTCCGGGCGTGCGGATCATTCGCATTCCCGCCTTCCATTGGCTCGGGCCGGTCAAGATCGGCCCGTCGATGCTGAAGCTCTGGCTCGATTTCTTCGTCGTGCTCTGGTCCATCGGCTGCCTGATCCGCCATCGCTACGCCATCGTGCACGCGCACGAGGAGGCGGTCTTCTTCCTGCGCTTCCTGAAGCCGATCTTCCAGTTCAAGCTGATCTACGACATGCACTCGAGCCTGCCGGAGCAGCTGCGCAACTACCGCTTCACCACGTCACGGCTGCTGATCGGGATGTTCGAGATGCTGGAGCGGAGCTGCCTCGAGGGTGCGGATGCCGTCATCACCATCTGCCCCGAGCTCGCCCGCTACGCCGAGCCGCTGATGCCCGATCCCGAGCGCCATTTCCTGATCGAGAACAGCATCTTCGAGCCGGTGAAGCTGGCCCGGCCGGCGGCGAGCGGCGAGGCGGCCACGCGCCCGGTCGAGCTGCCGGCCGGTCGCCCCTGCATCTTCTATGCCGGCACCTTCGAGGTCTATCAGGGGCTGGACACGCTGGTCGCGGCCTTCGCCCTGGCGCGCGAGACCTGCCCAAGAGCCTTCCTCGTCCTGATCGGCGGGACCCCGGCACAGGTCGAGGCCATGCGTGCCCTGGCCGACCGCAGCGGAATCGGCGAGCATACCCTGGTCCTCGGGCGGATGCCACAGGCGCTGGCGGCCCGCTACGCGGCCCGGGCGAGCGTGCTGGTCTCGCCACGCAGCCACGGGATCAACACGCCGCTCAAGATCTACGAGCAGCTGGCGAGCGGCATTCCCCTGGTCGCGACCAACATCCTCTCGCACACCCAGGTGCTCGACGACAAGGTCGCCCTCCTGGTCGACCCCGACGCCCCGTCGATGGCGGCGGGGCTGGTTCGGGCTCTCACCGACGACGCGCTCCGCGCACGGCTCTCGGCGAACGCCCGGCAGCTCTATCGGACCGCCTATTCGCGACCGGTCTACGAAGGCAAGATGCGCGCGATGCTCGCCGCTCTAGGGGCCAAGGCCTGGGCCGGGCAAGGCTCGGTCGTCCGGCAAGGTCAGACCTGAGCCGATGGCCCTCGACATCCGTCGACCGGAGCCGGCCGCCGGGCCCGGCGACGTCGAGAGCGCGGCGAAGGAGCGGCTGCGCGCCTATTGGAACGAGCACGTCACCGACTGGCCGATCGCCACGGCCGAGCCGGGCAGCCGGGCGTTCTTCGCCGAGACCGAGGCCTATCGCTTCGAGAAGCTCGACTATCTCGAGCGGCTGATCGACTATGGCGGCCAGGCGGGCAGGGACGTGCTCGACGTCGGCTGCGGGCTCGGCAACGACACGGCGCGCTTCGCCCAGGGCGGTGCCAGGGTCACCGGCATCGACATCGCCCCCCGTGCCATCGAGCTCAGCGAGCGCAATTTCGGGCAGCGCGGGCTCGCCGGCCGGTTCCTCGTCATGGACGGCGAGGCCATGACCTTTCCCGAGGCGAGCTTCGACTTCGTCTACTGCCACACCATCCTGCATTTCACGCCCGATCCCGCGGCGATGATCCGGGAGATCCATCGGGTGCTGCGGCCCGGCGGCACCGCACTCCTCATGTCGGTCAACCGGTATTCCTGGATGCGGCTGATGCATCGGCTCGCCAGGGTCGAGATCGACCACCTGCAGGCACCGGTGTTCCACTGGTTCAGCCCGGACGAGCTGATGGCCATGGCCGCACCCTTCGCCGAGCGGCGCCTCGTCCACGAGCGGTTCCCGGTGGCGACGAAGGTGCACAAGGGCCTCAAGAGCAGGCTCTTCAACACCTGCTTCGTCGGCCTCTTCGACCTCCTCCCGCGGGCGCTGGTCCGGGGCTCTGCGCATCATCTCCTGGTCTTCGCGAGGAAGGCGGAGATCGCACCGTGAAGCGCGATCCGGGCCGCCTGGCCGGGCCCGAGCTCGACGTGCTGGTCATCGGCGGCGGCATCTATGGTGCCTGCATCGCCCGCGACGCGGCGCAGCGCGGGCTGCGGACGGCGCTGGTCGAGCGCGGCGACTTCGGCGGCCTGACCTCCCACAACTCCTTCAAGCTGATCCATGGCGGGCTGCGCTACCTGCAGCAGCTCGACATCCAGCGTTTGCGGCAGTCCGCGCGCGAGCAGCGGATCTGGCTCGGCATCGCCCCGCATCTGGTCCGGCCGCTCGCCTTCGTCATGCCGACCTTCGGCCACGGCTCGCGCGGCCCCGAGGCGCTGCGCCTGGCGCTCCTCGCCTACGAGCTCCTGTCGCGCGGCGGAGCACCCGCCGCCCCGCGCGTGCCGAGCGGCCGGGTGGTCGGCCGGGCCGAGGCGATGGCGCTCCTGCCGGGCCTGCCGCGCAGCGATCTGAACGGTGCCGCCATCTGGTCCGACGTGCAGATGCTGAACGCCGACCGGCTGCTGCTCGAATGCGTCATGGACGCGGCGGCGGAGGGTGCCGTGGTCGCCAACCATGTCGAGGCCCTGGGCTTTCTCGGCACACCCGAGCGGGTCACGGGTGCGAGGGCCCGGGACCGGCTCGGCGACGAGGAATTCGACATCCGGGCGAAGCTCACGATCAATGCCGCGGGGCCCCACGCGGGGCTCCTCCTGGATCGTCTGCCGGCCCGCTCCGGGCGCGACTTCGGCGGCCTCGCGCGCGGCCTGAACATCGTCGTGCGGCGCCCGCTCGCGACCGAGCACGCGCTGGCGGTGAGCAGCCGGCGGCGCTCCGATTCGCTGGTGCCGCGGGCCGACGGCCGGCTCTTCTTCATCCAGCCCTGGCAGGGGCTGACCCTCATCGGCACGAGCCATCTGCCGCATGCCGACGATTCCCCGGAGCTCGTCGTCGACGGGCCCTGGCTCGACGACTTCCTCGCCGAGATCAACGACGCCTGGCCGCCGGCCGCCCTGACGCGCGAGGACGTGCTCTACTGCTATGCCGGCCTCACCCCGGCGGCGAAGGAGGCACGCGGCAGCGAGGTGGCGCGCACGCGACGCGGCGTCGTGATCGACCACGGGCCGGCGGACGGGATCCAGGGCGTGCTGAGCCTCCAGGGGGTCAAGTACACGACCGCCCGGCTGGTCGCCGAATCGGTCGTCGACCTGGCGCTGGCGAGGCTGGGCCGCCCGGCGGTGCCCTGCCGGAGCTGGCAGGAGCAGTTGCCCGGTGCCCGCGGCTTCGAGGCCGGGGCGGCGCTGGCGGCGGCACGAAGGCGGGCACCCGGGGGCGGGCGGGAGATCGACCGGCTGGTCGCCGACCATGGCGCCGGCTGGGCCGCCGTGCTCGACGATGCCGGCGAAGGCCCGCTCACCGGTGAAACCGTGTTCCGCGCCCGCGTGCGGCACGTCGTCCGGCACGAGATGGCCTGCCGGCTGGACGATGTGCTCGTCCGCCGCCTCGACGAGGTGGCCCGAGGCCGGCTAGACAGGGCGCGCCTGGATGCCGCTGCCGGCGTCATGGCCGAGGAGCTCGGCTGGTCGCCGGCCGAGCGGGCCGCAGCGGTGGCCGATCTCGCCCGCCACGGTCCGGCTTTCGGGCATCATCCGCAAACGACGAAGGACATCGCCGACCATGGAGCCTGAAACGCCGACCGGCGACGCGCCGATCCTGGTGACCGGAGCAACCGGCTTCGCCGGCGGCCATCTGGCGCTGCGCCTGCGCAAGGACGGCCACAAGGTCCGCGCCCTGGTCCGCGACGGCGCCAGGGTCGACCACCTGAAGGCGGCGGGCGTCGAGCTGGCACAGGGCGACATCCGCCATGCGGCGGAGGTCGACAAGGCCGCCGCCGGCTGTGCCAAGGTCTACCACATCGCCGCCGTTTTCCGCACGGCGAGCCACCCCGACAGCTACTACGAGGACGTCAATGTCGGCGGCACGGTCAACGTGCTCGAGGCGGCGCGAAAGCACGGCGTCGAGCGGACGATCCACTGCTCGACCATCGGCGTGCATGGCGACGTGCAGGAGTTTCCCTGCACCGAGACGAGCCCCTTCAATCCGGGCGACATCTACCAAAGGACCAAGCTCGAGGGCGAGATGAAGGCGCAGGAAGCCTTCAAGGCCGGCCTGCCCGGCGTGGTCTTCCGCCCGGCCGGCATGTACGGGCCGGGCGACCTGCGCTTCCTCAAGCTCTTCAGGTCGGTCAACAACGGCCGCTTCGTCATGTTCGGCTCGGGCGAGACCTTCTACCACCTCGTCTACGCCGACGACCTGATCGACGGCATCCTGCTCTGCGGCACGCATCCGGCAGCCTTGGGCGGCACCTTCATCATCGCCGGCGACCGCTGGGTCTCGCTGAACGACTGGGTGGGCGAGATCGCCAAAGCGCTGGACGTGCCGCCGCCGAAGCTGCGCCTGCCCTTCTGGACGCTCTCGGCCGGCTCGGCGCTCTGCGAGGCGTTCTGCAAGCCGCTCGGCATCGAGCCGCCGCTGCACCGGCGGCGCGCCTCCTTCTTCATCAAGCACCGCGCCTTCTCGACCGAGCGTGCCCGGACGGTGCTCGGCTACGCGCCCAAGGTCCCGCTCGAGGAAGGCATCCGCCGCACGGCGGCCTGGTACATCGAGAACGGCCACATCACCAGGCGCCGGGCCGCCTGACGCTCGGGCCTCGATCCCGCCCTCAATCGGCCCCTTGAAGAAGAGCTTCTGGGCGAGCCCCCTACGAAATCAGCAGATGCAGTGTCCGAAAGCCGCTGGCGGGATAGGCCGCCGGCGTCGCGGGCCGGTGGGGAGCGATCGCTGAGGTCCTTGCCAGCAACTCCTCCAGGAACACGCGCAGCTCCATGCGGGCGAGCTGTGCGCCGGGGCAGACGTGGATGCCGGCGCCATAGAGCAGGTTGTCGCTCGGGTCGCGATCCAGGCGGAAGACGTCGGGATCCTCGAAGACCCGGGGATCGCGGTTGGCCGCGACCCAGTTGACGGTCACGCGGGCACCGGCCGGGAGGCGGCGGCCGCCGATCTCCACCGGACATGTGGTGACGCGCCGATTGGTGACGAGCGGGCCGTGCAGACGCAGGATCTCGTCGGCGGCCGGTCCGGCCAGCGAAGGGTCGGCACGCAGCCGGCTCTGCAGGCCGACATCGCTGGCGAGGTATTCGGCCAGGATTCCCACCGACGCGGCGATGGTGCCGATCTCGCCCACCGTCCAGTTGCGCAGGATGCTGGTGATCTCGTCCTCGTTCAGGCGCCGGCCGTGGATCGTCTCCTGCGTGAGCGCCACGGCGACGTCGGTCTCGGGCGTCGCCCCGACGGCGATGCGCGCGGCGATGGTGTCGCGGATCAGGTCCTGGAACTCGCCGGCGATGCGGGTCATGGCACCGTGGTCGCGCGCGAGCGTGGCCTCGTGATTGCGCGCGACCCAGCGGCGCAGCGGCTCCGCGAGCTCGTCCGGCCAGCCGAGGAAGGCGCACTGCACGCGAACCGCGAACGGATGGGCGATGGCCCCCATCAGCTCGACCGGGCCCGCCGCGGCGGCGATCAGCGCCGCGGCGATGCCGCGGCAGACGGGCTCGAAGGCGTCGACGCGGCTTCTCGTGAAATACTTCTCGACGATGGGACGCCAGGCGGTGTGCTCGGGCGGGTCCATGCCGTTCGGCACGGTCAGGCGGTTGGAGACGGCGTTGCTGAAGGTCGCGTGGTCCAGCACCGCGCGGGTGACGTCGGCGTTGCGGAAGAGCGACCATTGCATGTAGTCGCTCCAGGCGACCGGGCACGTCTCGCGCATGGCGTCATACGCGGCGCGCTGATCGGACTGCACCTGATGCGAGCGCGGGTCCCAGTCGGCATCTGGCGTGTCGTTCATGGCTCTTGGACCTCCAATGCCGTCGCCTCGGCCCAGTCTGCTACAATCCCCTGTCCGCTCAAAGCCGCATCGCGACCGGGCGGGATGGCGCCTGTCTCGAGGGAGGCGGGGACACGAGAGCCATCCGAAGTCGCCGATGGGGAAAGAGGAAGTCCCATCTCGTCCACAAGGGAGCTATCCCTTCGCGTCGGCGCCGGCGATCGATGCAGCGGGTGAGGCCGATGTCGGAAGGGTGACCGCCGCCTCGAACCCGGACGATTTGCCTGGCCGTGGTGATCTGAGCACGAGCCGGCTGCCGATGCGGTCGGCGATCGCGGCGGCGATGGCGAGGCCGAGGCCGCTGCCGGAGGTGTGCTGGCTGGCGCGCTCGAAGCGGGTGGTCAGGCGGCTCAGCGTCTCGGCTGGCACGACGGGCCCCTCGTTGGCGACGGTCAGCAGGCCGCTTTCGCTCAACGTCACCTCGACGGGAGACGTCGCAGCACCGTGCCGCAGCGCGTTGTCGACGAGGTTACGGCAGAGAATGCCGAAGGCGTCGGGATCGAGGTCCGACATCACCGGCCGACCCGCGAGCGTCAGGGTGACGCGGTCGCGGGTCGGCGTTCGGTCGATGTCGTCCACGACCACGCGGGCCACGAGCCGCAGGTCCGAGCTGCGATCCAGCCGCAGCCGGCCGCCTTCCGCCCGGGCGAGCTGCATGAGGCGCTCGGCGAGGCGGGTGAGCCGCTTGAGCGTCGCCTCGATCTCGCCGGCCCGTCGTTCGGCCTGCGGGTCGGCGGTTTCCGACCGCAGGCGCTGGGCCTGGGCGATCGCACCGGCGAGCGGGGTCCGAAGCTCGTGGGCGGCATTCGCGGCAAAGTTGCGCTCGGCGTCGAAAGCGGCCTTCAGCCGGTCCAGAAGGCCGCTCAGCGTGGCCGCGATCGGGGCGATCTCCGCCGGCAGGTCCCTGGCCGGAACGGGCGACAGATCGCGGGCATGGCGCGCTTCGAGCCTTTCTCGAAAGCGCCGGAGCGGTGCGAGATTCGCCCGCACGGCGAGAACGACCGCCAGGAGCGCCACGGGGATCACGACCAGAACCGGCAGGCCGAGGCCCATCTGGATGTCGCGCGCGATGGCGGCGCGGTGCTCCATTGGCTCCGCCACGGTGATCCGGACGGTGCCCCGCAGCGCCTCCTCGCTGTAGAATCTGTGGGTCGCCGTCTGGGCGAAGCCGGGGCCGTCATAGGTGGGAAAGATCAGGGGATCGGCGGTGTGGGACTGGAGCAGGATTTGCCCCATTGCGTCCCGCACGACATAGGTGAAGTGCTCGTCGTGCTCGCGGATCTGGGCGAGCCGCTGGGCGTCGTCATCCGCCTCGCGGTCGACGATGTCGAGGACGGCAAGCGGCAGGAGGCGTTGCGCCGTTTCCTGCAGGGTCGAGTCGAAGACCTCCTGCATCTCGTGCCGCAGCACGATCGCCGTCACCGAGGCGGCGGCGATCCAGAGCAGCGTCAGGAGAGCGCCGATCGAGACCCCGAGCCGTGCCTGGAGGCTGCGCGGCAACCTCATGGCGTGCCCAGCCGATAGCCCAAGCCACGCTCGGTCTCGATCACCCCGGCCCCGAGCTTCTTGCGCAGCCGGCTGACATGCACCTCGATCGTGTTGCTCTCGACCTCGGCATCGAAGGCGTAGAGCTTCTCCTCGAGCTGCGCCTTCGACAGGAGCTGGCCGGGCCGTGCGAGGAACGTCTCGAACAGCGCCCATTCGCGCGCGGTGAGCTGGATGGGCCTGCCGGCCCGGCGGATGCTGCGCGCGGCGAGGTCGATGTCGAGCGCGCCGTGGGTGATGATCGGGTTCGGGTTGCCCGTGTAGCGCCGTGCCACCGAGCCGATCCGTGCCGAGAGCTCGGCGAGGTCGAAGGGCTTGACGAGGTAGTCGTCGGCGCCGGCGTTCAGGCCTTCGATCCGGTCGGATACCTGATCGAGCGCTGTCAGGATGATGACGGGCGTGACGTCTCCCCGGACGCGCAGCGCCTTGAGAAAGCCGATGCCCCGGCCATCCGGCAGCATGAGATCGAGCAGGATCAGATCGTAGGCGGCGCTGGCCAGCGCATCGCCCGCCGCATCCAGCCGGGTGACCCAGTCGACGGATTGGCCGTCCCCGGCGATCTGGTCGCGCACGGCGGAGCCGAGGACCGTGTCGTCCTCGATCAGCAGAAGGCGCATGGCTCTCGGCTCCAATTGTTCCGCGTGCCTTCTTATACCTTTCCGGCCTGACGCGAGGCTGACGCTCACCGGGCCGACGCTTCAGGCTGCCGTCAGCTTCAAGGTGCATGCTCCGCGCGAGATGGCCGCAACACGGAGCCCCGCGCATGAGGAAGACCCTGGCAATTCTGGCCTTTTTCGCCGTCCCGCCGGCCGGGGCGGCGCTGGCCGACGACGACTGCACGGTGCCGATGGCCGAGTGGCAGCCGCGCGAGGCGGTTCAGCAGATGGCGGACGCGCAGGGGTGGGCCGTGCGGCGCATCAAGATCGATGACGGCTGCTACGAGATCAAGGGCCGCGATGCGGCCGGTCGCGCCATCAAGGTCAAGATCGATCCCGCGACGCTGACGATCGTCGAGCTCGAGCTCGACGACTGAGAACGTGCCAAATCCTGCCTGCCTTCCTGACGTCGAGCTGAAGCGAAAACAGCGCCGCTGTCAGCAAGCCTTCAGGTGGCGGCTCCACATTGATCGCATCGGCTCGAAGGAGACCCGGACCATGAAGAGAAATCGAGGATCACCCACGCTTCAATCAAGGGAGAAGATCATGCGCACGCCGTTCATCATTGCCGCTGTCGTGTCCGCGTTCGCCGCGACGGCATCGGCCGCCCCCTTCACGACCCCGTACGTGCTGAGCGCGGTCCATGCGGACTTCCTCACGCAGCTCGAGAAGGTCGCCGAGACACCGGGCGAGATCGGCACCGCTGCCCGCGCCGCAGCCGACCTTCTGGCGGCGCACAACGAGGCCGAGGAAAGGGTGGCCCTGCCGCTCCTCGGGCTCACCGAGGAAGTCGCCGAGGGCAAGGCGGTGGACGATCCCGAGGCGACGCTGGCGAGCCTGGAGAGCCTGCAGGCGGAGCTGCCTCTCCTGGTCGAGGGGCAGGCGGAGGCCATCGGTGCCCTGGTCAAGCTGTTCGCCGCGGCCGAAGCGGAGGGCGAGGCGGATGTCTCGCGTCTGGCCGAGCGGATCATCTGGCACGAGCTGACCGATGCCGAGATTCTCTATTCAGCCGCGACACTCGTCGGCGCCACCGTCCAGGCGGGCATGGCCGACGCGGATGTGGAGAAGAACTAGTGCGATCGGGGCCGCTCTCCGACCGTGACCCGATCTCGATGGCGAACGCGGGCCGGCGGCGCACGCGCGGCTCGCCCGGGGAGAAGCTCGAGCGTTGGTGATGCTTGCGAGGCGGGTGCCGCGGGCTCAGGATTGCCCGGCATGAAGCCGGCGGGGAGACTGATCTCCCCGCCGGCCCCAGCGGATATTCGCCAGCGAGATGGCTGGAATGGTGGAGTGAACCCCGCCCCGCCGACGCCCGCAACATCATCGGGAATCGGCCAACGCTCCGCCTATGAAGGGAATACTGCCTGGCTCGACCCGCGCTCAGGCCTTGATGCCACCCTCCATCAACCCCTTGAAGAAGAGCTTCTGGGCGAAGGCGAAGGCGATGAGGCCGGGGGCGGTGACGATCACGTAGACGGCGGCGATGCGCGGCCAGGCCCACTGGCCGAGGCCGCCCGCGGCATGCGCCAGCATGACCGGCACGGTGCGCGCGCTCTGGTCGTTGGTCAGGGTCGAGCAGAGCAGGTACTCGCCCCAGGCGGTGACGAAGTTGACGATGATGATGACGACGAGGCCGTTCCTGACCAGCGGCAGGCCGACCATCCAGAGACACTTCCAGGGGCCGGCGCCGTCGATCTTGGCCGCATCGAAGAGCTCGCCCGGGACGAGCTGGAAGACGCTGCGCATGATCAGGATGGAGACGGCGAGGCTCAGCGTGATGTAGGGCAGGATCAGGCCGGCCGTGCTGTTGATCAGGCCGAGGTCGCTCTGGATGCCGTAGATGGTGATGATCGAGACGACGCGCGTCGGGAAGTAGAGCGACGCGATCAGCATGGCGATGATCCAGGCCTTGCCGCCGAACTTGAGGTGGACCAGCGCGTAGCCGGCGAGCACGGCGCAGAAGCAGGTGATGACCACCGTGAAGCCGGTGACGAAGACGCTGTTGAAGAGGTTGATCGGCAGCGTGTCGATCTTCTCGATGACGTAGCCGTAATGGGTGAAGTCGAAATTGCGTGGCCAGAGATTGCCGCGCATCGAATCCGGCATCGACTTGATCGAGAGGAGCAGCACCCAGAGCAGGGGCAGGATGATGATGGCGCAGAAGAAGAGGATGATGCAGTGGCGGATGACGGCGGCCCGATGCAGCACCGGGTTCCTCTGCATCGGGATGGCGGCGGTTGCGGTTGCCATGATCTTCAGCCCTTGCGCCGGAAGAGGTAGAGGAGGCCGCCGACGAAGACCATCATGAAGACGGCGCCGATCATGCCGATGGCGGCGGCGAAGCCCTGGCGCCAGAGCCCGGTCTTGAACGCCTGGTCGTACATGAAGATCGTCCAGGTGTAGGTCGGCGATTCGCGGTCGAAGCCGCCGAAGATCAGGTACTCGTCGATCACCGCCATCGACGTGCCGAAGCGCAGCACGATCAGGATCATCATGATCGGCTGCAGGGCCGGCAGGGTGACGTTCCAGAAGATCTGCCACTCGTTGGCGCCATCGACCCGGGCCGCCTCGGTCAGCTCCTTGGGGATCGCGGCGAGGCCGGCGAGGAAGAAGACGGTGTGGTAGCCGAGCCCCCACCAGACCTCCATGATGGCGATGGACGGCAGGGTCAGCGCCGTGCCGCCGAGCCACTGGGGGGCGGTCTGGATGGTGAACACACCCAGCACCTCCACCAGGAAGTGATTGATGGGCCCGACCTGGAAATTGTACATCCATTTCCAGAGCACGAAGATCAGCGTGCTCGGGATCACCGCCGGGATCAGGATGATGACCCGGTAGACGGTGGCGACCCGCTGGTTCCGGACCCGGTCCACCAGGATGGCGAGGAGCAGCGGCAGGATGATCGTGCCCGGCAGGAACATCGCCGTGAACAGGGCAGCCCGCCCGAGCCCGGCCCACATCAGGGGATCGGTCAGGGCTTCGGCATAGTTGGCGAAGCCGACCAGGTTGGCCGGCTCGTTGGCGAGGAACTGGTAGTCGGTGAAGCTGATCCAGACGACCCGGATGATGGGCCAGACCTGGTAGCCGACGAAGAAGACGAGCGCCGGCAGGAGGAAGAGCCAGACATTGGCCCGCGCCCATTGGGCGCGTTCCTCCGACGATCGGGGCCGGCTCGGCGCGTTCATGCGGGCGGTCAGCTTCATGGCGTCGGGACGATCCTCCGGCAAGGCCCCGAGCGGGCGGACCCGGGCATTTCGGTCGAGCGAGAGACGGAGCGGCGGCCGGAATTCCCGTGCCGCCGCCCCCGGGCGCTGATCGCCGGAACGGCGCTGCCGCCCCTAGCCGCCGCGGTTGATTTCCGCCTGCACGGCCTCGACGACCTTGGCGAGCGCCGCCTTCGGGTCGCTTTCCTCGCCGGTGAGGTAGGTTTCCCAGATCGGCTTGCCGATGACGAACTGCTGCAGGCCGAAGAGGTGGTTCTGGATGGCCCGCGCCCGGTCGAGCTGGCCGCGGACGAGGTCGACGAAGGGCGGCAGCCAGTCCGGCCGGTCGGCGTTCCAGCCGGCATAGATCGAGGCGTAGGGCGGGAGCTGACCCGGATGCGCGGTCGCCGTGCCGGCGATGGAATCCTGCCAGATCTGCGGGTTGTAGGTCAGCGCCTGGATGTACTCGGCCGCCTTCTCCTTGTTCTCGCCGTGCTTGAAGAGGGCCGAGCCCGTGGTCCAGAAGACGGTGGAGCCGGCGCCGCCCTTGAACTTCGGCAGGCCGCCCATGCTCAGCATGGCCGGATCGTCCCAGTACTGCGCCATGCGCAGGGGCGCATTGAAGTACTTGGTGTAGAGGCCGACGCGCTGGGCGGCGAAGGCGAGCTCGTCCGGCGTGCCGTTGACGCCGCCATCGGTCGTCCCGGCGAGCAGGATGTCGGGATTGGAAAGCGCCATGATGTTCTTCATCAGGATCAGCGCCTCGACGGCGGCGTCGCTGGTGAAGTCGAAGAGGCCCTCGGACGTGTAGACGTCGGGCGACATCGAATGGGTGAAGGGGGCGAGCGAGCGCCAGCCATGCGCGTCGAAGGTGGCGCCATAGGGGGCGGCGCCCGAGTCGACGATGGTCTGCGCCGCCGCGAGATAGGCGTCCCAGTCCTCCGGCGGCATGCCGCCGAGCCCGGCCTGGTCGGTGATGCCGGCGTGCCAGCTCATGCCGATCACGTCGAGCAGGAACGGCCAGCTGTAGAGCTTGCCGTCGATCGAGCACTCCTCGCGGATCGCCGGCAGGATGTCGTCGATCACCTCCTTCGGGATATAGTTGTCCCAGGGCTCGATGACGTCGGCCTCGATCATCGCCGTCATCTCGACGAACGGCGTCATGCCGACATAGACGTCCCAGGTGCTCTTCTGATCCTTGGCCTCGGCGACGAAGCGCTCGATGCCGAAGCCCTCGACCGGGGCGATCTGGAAGTTGAGGTCGGGGAAGCCGGCGTTCACCTCCGGGATGGCCGGGTGCAGGTCCGGGATCCACTGGTAGAAGGTCGGCGTCAGGGGGCGGGCGGCGAGCGCCGACCGGGCACCCATGCCGAAATTGGCGGCGACGCCGACACCGGCCATGCCGAGCCCGGCGGTCACCGTGCGCGACAGGAACTGCCGGCGGTCGATCTCGCCGCGCAGCAGGCGCCTGCGCCATTGCTCCTGAAGGATCAGCTCGTGCTCTTTCCGTTCAGTCATGGTCGAACGTCCCTCCGAAGCTTGCTTGGCGTTTGTCGTTCTTGGCCTTCGAGCAGTTATAATCGGGGCCGTGGCCTTGGCAACATCGAGTCTGCTCAGGGATCCGGGGTGCCGGTCGGGGCTCCGTCCGGCCGCCCTTCCTCCTGCCCCCGCCGGTAGATGACGAGCTCGCCGCTCTCGCCGGTCAGGATGCCCGGCCCCGGCTGCAGCTCGTCGGGGCGCGGCGGGTCGAACGGCTCCATGCCGCAGCCGGCGAGCAGCAGGATGCCGGCCACGAGGACCAAGCTCATAGCCACATCAGAACCGGACGCGCGTGCCGAAGCTGCTGACGAGGATGTCGTCCACATCGTCGCCACCGCGCAGCTCGGCCTTGTGCCAGCGCAGCCCGAAATAGAGCTCGGCGCCGAAGCGGGTCCAGTCCTGGACGACGGCGAAGCCGGCCGAGCTGCCGTCCGCGGTGATGGCCGCGGCCGAGTTGATCGGCCGGTCGTCCGCCCAGTCGTAGTCGACCGAGAAGGCGGTCGGGCCAAGGGACACCAGCTCGGTGATCACCCCGAGCTTGCCGTAGAGCGTCGAGTAGTCGCGCCCGTCGCGGATGTCGCGACCCGCATTGAACGTCGCGTTGAGGCCGGTCGGCCGATGCAGCATCGAGCCGGAGCTGACCAGCCGCACGTCGACATCGTCGATGTTGGGCTGCTGCACGGCCGCCGCCGCCGTCGCCTCCCAGGTGTCGTTCCGGCCGGCCCAGTAGACCGCACCGTCATAGCGCTGGTTGCTGGCGAACGAGGTGGCCAGCGAGAAGCCGGCGAGGCTGGGCGTGTCGTAGCGGATGCGATCGCGGCGCGACCCGTTCAGGTTGCTGAAGACATTGGAGATGCTGATGCCGGTGAGGTCGCCGTCGCTGACGAACTGCAGGCCGCCCGCCGTGTCGGCGATGGCCGAGTACTGGATGACCGAGGTGCCGGAGAGGTCCACCTGACCGGCGCCGTCGGCTGCCATGGGCCCCTTGCCGAGCGCCAGGCGGCCGAAGCGGGTGCTGTCGACATAGGCCTGGACGATGCGCTGGTCGGTGAAATCGCCGGCGTCCTCGTTGTCCTGCGAGACGCGGAAGGAGGGGTTGGGGGCGATGCCCAGCTCGATCGCCGTGCCGATCGACAGCGTCTCGTCGATCCGGCCGGTGCCGACCAGGCGGACCCTCGAGACCGAGTTGCCGTTGTCGACGAAGTAGGTCTTGGTGCTGTCGCCATCGTCGGCGACGTTGATCATGCGGTTGATGTGGCCGGAGATGGCGACCTCGATCTCCGGTTGTCCGGAGGTGATGACGCGCTCGGGCATCGTCTGGGCCGGTGGGGTCTCGGGCGCCACCACCTCGAAGGCCGGCGGCGGCTCGGCCGGCTCGCCCTCGAAGGGCACCTGGGCCACCTCGGCCGTGCCTTCGGCCGCCTCGAGATGATCGAGACGCTGCCGCATCGCCTCGAGCTGGCGGGTCTGCTCCTCGAGCTGCCGGGCCTGGGCCGCCAGCTGCTCGGCCTGGGCCTCGATCAGCGCCCGGAGATCGCTGGCGGTCTGCGCGGCCACGGGTGCCGGCAGAAGGACGGACGCGCCGAGGATCATCGAGCCGAGAAACGCCCCCTTGTTCGTCATGATGGCCTCCCGCGACCCCACGCCATTTCCGGCGAGGCTGCTGAACCCGGCGAGGAGTTGCAAGGGGATAAAGCGGCGAGCCGACGCAATGCCGGCCACCTGTGGCCCGTGCACCGGCTCGCCGCCGGCCACTGACGCTGCGAGGAGCCTGTCCGAGAAATGGCCACCGCCTGCACGCACCCTTCCTGGCTCTGGGCGAGGAGACCGGCCCGCCGCGATGCGGGGCCATCGTCAGGGCCGGTCGACGTGGCCCAAGGCCAGGAAGGGCGCGCCCTTCGGGTCGCTCTCCGGCGGGCGAGGCCCGCCCCATGGCTGCCGGGGCGCCGCCTCGCCGATGCTGTGGCATCGCCTTCGTCGCCGCTCCTTGCCCTCGCCCGCCAGAGAGCGATGCAGGCGGTGGCCATTTCTCGGACAGGCTCCTAGGCTGGCACCCGTTAACGACTGGGGGGCGCCATGCCGCGCAAGGGAATCTTCGTCTACGCCTGGGACCTGCTGGACGAGGGAGTCGCCACGGTGGCCGACCGGCTCAGGGCCGCCGGCGCCGATTCGGTGGCGCTCGCCACCTCCTACCACGCCGGCAAGTTCGTCCGGCCGCACGGCCGTTCGGGCAAGGTCTACTTCCCCGATGACGGCACCATCTATTTCCGCCATCGCCCCGAGCGCTACGGCCGCGTCGAGCCGGTGCCGCATCCCATGCTCGAGGATTTCGACCCGCTGACCGCCCTGGCCGACGAGGCCCCCGATCTCGCCCGCGTCGGCTGGACCGTCTGCTGCCACAATTCCCGGCTCGGCCGGGCATATCCGGAGCTGATCGCGCAGAACGCCGTGAGCGACGGGCTCTTCTACAGCCTCAACCCGGCCCATCCCGACGTTCGCGAGTACGTGGTGACCATGGTCGTCGACCAGGCCGAGCGCTACGGGCTCGATGCCGTGACGCTGGAGACGCCGGGCTGGCTGCCCTACGAGCACGGCTATCATCACGAGTTCGCTCTCGTGCCCCTCGATCCCTGGATCGGCCTCCTGCTCGGCCTCTGCTTCGCGCCCGAGAGCATGGCGGGCGCCAGGGCCGCCGGCATCGACGCGGCGGGCCTGAAGCGCCGCGTGGTATCCCACATCGAGGCCTGGTGCGCTGCCGACATCGCCGCGACACCGGCACGGGCGGGCGAATGGCAGCTCGCCGACGTCGTCACCGACGGCGAGCTCGCCGCCTATCTGCGCTGGCGCTGCCGGGTGGTGGCCGACCTCGTCGCCGAGATCCGCGACCGCCTGCCCAAGGCGACCGAGCTGCGCATCATCCCCTCGGTGCAGCGGCCGAGCGCCCGGAGCTGGTACGAGGGCAGCGACCTCGCCATGCTGGCCGAGGTGTGCGACGCGGTCGAGATCTGCGCCTACGAGCCCTCGGCGGCGGCCGTCGCGGCCGACATCTTCGATGTGCGCCGACGGGTCGGCGACGCGGCCCGGCTCTTTGCCATCCTCAGGCCGTCGCACCCCGATCTCGGCGGCGGCGCCGAGGCCGCGGCCGCGGCCCGCGCCCTGCGGCAGGCCGGGGTCGAGGGTCTCGACTTCTACAATTACGGCCACTGGCGGCTCGCCGCCCTGGAGCATGTCAGGGCGGCCTTCGCCGCCTGGGAGGAGGAGCTTTGAACCGTTACGCTGGACGAACCGTGCTGATCACCGGCAGCGGGCGTGGCATCGGCCGGGCGACGGCGCTCAGGCTGGCGAAGGAGGGTGCGGCCGTCGCCGTGCTCGATATCGACAGCGAGCCGGCGCACGACGTGGCCCGAAAGATCGCCGACATGGGGCGGACGGCCGTGGCCCTGGTCGGCGACATCGCCGAGGACGGCGCCGGCGAGCGCTTGGTCGGAGAGGCGGAAAAGGCGCTCGGGCCGCTCGACGTGCTGGTCAACAACGCCGCCATGGCCGGCCGCGGCACCCTCGAGGCGACCGAGCCGGACGGCTGGGATGCCGAGTTCGCCGTCACGCTGCGCGCCGCCTACAATTTCTGCCGGGCCGTCCTGCCCGGCATGGCGGAGCGCGGCCGGGGGGCCATCGTCAGCGTCGCCTCGGTCAATGCCCTGAGCGCTTTGGCCAATCCCGCCTACAGCGCCGCCAAGGCCGGCCTTTTGGCGCTGACCCGGCAGATCGCGGTCGAGTACGGCCCGAGAGGCATTCGCGCCAACGCGGTGAGCCCCGGCACCATCCACACCGATCACCCGAGCTGGCAGGCGCGCCTCGCGCGCGATCCCGACGTCTTCGAGAAGCTGGCGCGCTGGTACCCGGTCGGCCGGGTCGGCCAGCCGGACGACATCGCCGCGGCCATCGCCTATCTCGCCGCCGACGAGGCCGGCTTCGTCAACGGCACCAATCTCGTCGTCGACGGCGGGCTGCTCGCCGGCTCGGCGCAGATGATCGAGGTGCTGACCACCGGCGCCGATTGAGGGCCGTTTGCGACGTGCCGCATTTGTGGTTTCGTTGACACACCTCTGGGCCGACCTTATCTGACAGGCTGCAATGGCCGTGCGGGGCCGCCGTTCCGCACGGCCGAAACCGTGAGGCCACATACCGTGATGCTCGGCGCCATCGCCCGAAAGCTCTTCGGCACGACCAACGATCGCCTGGTCAAGTCCGCCCGCAAGACAGTCGACGAGATCAATGGCCTGGAGCCCGCCTTCGAGGCGCTCGACGACGCGGCGATCAGGGCCAAGACCGAGGAGTTCCGCAGCCGGCTGGCCGCCGGCGAGACGCTCGACGCGCTCCTCCCCGAGGCCTTCGCCACGGTGCGCGAGGCCGCCAAGCGCACGCTCGGCCAGCGGCATTTCGACGTGCAGCTCCTGGGCGGCATGTTCCTGCACCAGGGTGCCATCGCCGAGATGAAGACGGGCGAGGGCAAGACCCTCGTCTCGACGCTCGCGGCCTACCTCAATGCGCTGCCCGGCAAGGGCGTGCACCTGGTCACCGTCAACGACTACCTGGCCCGGCGCGACAGCCGCTGGATGGGGCAGATCTACGAGTTCCTCGGGCTCACCGTCGGCTGCATCGTCCCCGGCATCGGCGAGGCCGACCGGCGTGCCGCCTATGCCGCCGACATCACCTACGGCACCAACAACGAGTTCGGCTTCGACTACCTGCGCGACAACATGAAGCTCTCGCTCGAGACCATGGTGCAGCGGGCGCACAACTTCGCCATCGTCGACGAGGTCGATTCGATCCTGGTCGACGAGGCGCGCACCCCGCTCATCATCTCCGGCCCGGCCGAAGGCGGCTCCGAGCTCTACGTCGCCATCAACCAGCTCATTCCACAGCTCGGCCCCGATGATTTCGAGCAGGACGAGAAGCAGCGCACGGTGACCCTGACCGAGGCCGGCACCGAGCGCATGCACCAGGTGCTGACCGAGGCCGGCCTGCTCAAGGACGGCGATCTCTACGACCCGCAGAACATCACGCTCGTCCATCACGTGCAGGAGGCGCTGCGGGCGCACAAGATCTTCAATCGCGACGTCGACTACCTGGTCAAGGACGACAAGGTGATCATCGTCGACGAGTTCACCGGCCGCATGATGGAAGGCAGGCGCTACTCTGGCGGGCTGCACCAGGCGCTGGAAGCCAAGGAAGGCGTCTCGATCCAGCCGGAGAACCAGACGCTGGCGTCGATCACCTTCCAGAACTACTTCCGCCTCTACGAGAAGCTCGCCGGCATGACCGGCACCGCGGCGACCGAGGCGGCCGAGTTCGCCGAGATCTACAAGCTCGAGGTGATCGAGATCCCGACCCACCGGTCGATGATCCGGGTCGACGAGGACGACGAGGTCTACCGCACCGGCCGCGAGAAGAACGAGGCGATCGTCAAGGAGATCCTGGCGTCGCATGCCAAGGGCCAGCCGGTGCTGGTCGGCACCGTCTCGATCGAGAAGTCGGAGGCGCTGGCGACCCTGCTCAAGAAGGAGAAGATCCCCTTCCACGTGCTCAACGCACGCTATCACGAGCAGGAAGCCTTCATCATCGCCCAGGCCGGCCGGGTCGGCGGGGTGACCATCGCCACCAACATGGCCGGGCGCGGCACCGACATCCAGCTCGGCGGCAATGCCGAGATGCGGATCCAGCAGGAGCTCGGCGCCGAGCCCGATCCCGAGCGCGCCAGGGCGATCGAGGCCGAGGTCAGGGCCGAGGGCGAGAAGGTCAAGGCGGCCGGCGGCCTCTACGTGATCGGCACCGAGCGGCACGAGAGCCGGCGCATCGACAACCAGCTCCGCGGCCGGTCGGGCCGCCAGGGCGATCCCGGCCGGTCCAAGTTCTTCCTCTCGCTCGACGACGACCTGATGCGCATCTTCGGCTCGGAGCGCATGGACGGGATGCTGCAGAAGCTCGGCCTCAAGGAGGGCGAGGCGATCATCCATCCCTGGATCAACAAGGCGCTCGAGAAGGCGCAGCAGAAGGTCGAGGCGCGCAACTTCGAGATCCGCAAGAACCTGCTGAAGTTCGACGACGTCATGAACGACCAGCGCAAGGTCGTCTACGAGCAGCGGCTCGAGCTGATGCAGGCCGAGGACGTCTCGGAGACCATCGCCGACATGCGCCACGAGGTGCTCGACGACCTGGTAGCCAAGCACATCCCCGAGAAGTCCTACGCCGAGCAGTGGAACGGCGCCGGCCTCGCCGCCGACGTCAAGCGCGTGCTGGCGATCGACGCACCTGTCGAGGAGTGGCTGAAGGAGGAGGGCATCGCCGAGACCGAGGTGCGCGAGCGGCTCGATGCCCTGGTCGAGAAGAAGGTCGCCCAGAAGGTCGCCAACTACGGCGAATCGATGATCCGGATGGCCGAGAAGAGCCTGCTCCTGCAGATTCTCGACCATCTGTGGAAGGAGCATCTGCTGCAGCTCGACCACTTGCGGCAGGGCATCCACCTGCGCGGCTACGGCCAGCGCGACCCCCTGAACGAGTACAAGCGCGAGGCCTTCGCCCTCTTCGAGACCATGCTCGGCCGGTTGCGCGAGACGGTCACCCAGGTTCTGGCGCATCTCGAGATCCGCATGCAGCCGCCGGCCGGCGGCGGTCAGGCAGGTGTGGCGGCCGCTGGCGCGACCGTGCCGCCGGCCGGCGGCGCGATGCGGCAGCCCCTGCCACCGCAGTCGGCCCAACCGGCCCAGCCGAATGGCGACGGCGGCGGGGTCGCCACCGCCGAGCGGCCTCGGACCGTGGCGGCCGAGGGCGACTGGGGCAAGGTGCCGCGCAACGCCCCCTGCCCCTGCGGCTCCGGCAAGAAGTTCAAGCAGTGCCACGGCCAGATCACCTGATCGGCCCGCTGCCACATCGCCCGACGGTCAGCGCGGCAATGCTCTAGTAGAGCGGTGCATCCTTCGGGATGATGGCGCCGCGATGGCGCACGACCCGGGCCGCGAGCCGCGAGCCGGCATCCACGGCCTGCGGCATCGTCGCCCCGCGCAGCCGGGCCGCGAGGTAGCCGGCGTTGAAGGAATCGCCGGCGCCCGTGGTATCGACGGGATCCGCGACACGCACCGGCAGCGCCTCGAAGCTCTCGCCATCGACGCGGAAATGCATGGGCGCCTCGCCGTCCTTGACGATCACCTCCAGGGCACCCAGCGCATGCAGCCGATCGAGGGTCGCCCCGGGCTCGGAATCGCCGAACAGCGTCTGCTCGTCGGCGAAGCTCGGCAGCACGATCGTGGCGAGGCCGGCGGCCCGGGTCATCGTCGCCCGCGCCTCGTCGAGGTCGGGCCAGAGCCGCGGCCGGAAATTGGGGTCGAAGGCGATCTGCCTTCCGCCATCCCGCAAGGCGGCGAGCCGCACCAGCAGCCGGTCGCGATCCGCGGCCGGCAGGATGGCGAGGCTGATGCCCGAGAAATAGACGAGGTCGTAATTGCCGAGCCGCTCGAGGCGCGCGCTGCCCTCGCTGCCGGCGAAGACCGAGCGGGCGGCCGCCTCGCTGCGCCAGTAGGCGAAGCTGCGCTCGCCATTGGCATCCGTGCGGATGGCGTAGAGGCCGGGCAGCCGGCCCTGCAGCCGGGCAACCTCGCTGGTGTCGACGCCCTCCGCCTGCCAGCCGGCCAGGAGCTCGTCGCTGTAAGGGTCGTCGCCCAGGCCCGTGACATAGGCGACGCGGGCCTCGGCCGGCGCCAGCTCGCGGCGGAGATAGACGGCGGTGTTCAGCGTGTCGCCGCCGAAGCCCCGGCGCATCAGGCCCTGGCCGGCCTCGCTGAGCTCGATCATGCACTCGCCGACGCTGGCGATGGTCTTCACGCTGGCCCTCCCTCGAACTAGTTGAGGCATGCCCGAGCGCGTCGTCGCCGGCAAGTATGGAGGCCGGGGCTTGCGCGCGGGCGCCTGGAATGATCTTGTTGCGCCGGGCTGGCCCGGTGGCTGGCCCGATCACCATCGTATAGCATCGCATCGGTTGTCACATGACCCCGCTCCACTATCTCCTCTTCGCCGCCATGCTCGCGACCCTAGGTGTGCTGATCGTCGGTGTGACCGGCTTTCTCAGGGGCGGGGCCTTCAACGAGAAATACGGCAACAAGCTGATGCGCGCCCGGGTCGGCCTGCAGTTCGTGGCGCTGGCGATCCTGGCCATCCTGTTCCTCGCGCATTGACACCCCGAGCACCCACCTCAGCCGGAACCTGGTCATGGTCCTCCTGACGAAGATCTACACGCGCGGCGGCGACCGCGGGCAGACGTCGCTCGGCGACGGTGCCCGGGTCGCCAAGCACGACCTGCGCGTGCAGGCCTACGGCACGGTCGACGAGGTCAACGCCACGGTCGGGCTGGTGCGCCTGCATGCCGGCGGCGACGCCGGGGCCGAGGCGATGCTGCGCCGGATCCAGAACGATCTCTTCGACCTCGGCGCCGATCTCTGCCGGCCCGGCGCGGATGCCGCCGATGCCACGACGCTGCGCATCCAGGAGAGCCAGGTCCTGCGGCTCGAGCAGGAGATCGACGCCATGAACGAGGCGCTGGCGCCGCTCACCTCGTTCGTGCTGCCGGGCGGCACGCCGGCCGCCGCCCATCTCCACCTCGCCCGCACGGTCTGCCGCCGGGCCGAGCGGCTGGTGAGCGCGCTGCTCGAGCAGGAGCCCGTCAATGCCCTGGCGCTGCGCTACCTCAACCGGCTCTCCGACCACTTCTTCGTCATGTCCCGCCACCTCAACGACAAGGGGCGGCTCGACGTGCTCTGGCAGCCCGGGGCGAACCGCTGACCACACCTGGGGGCCGGGTGTTGGTGCCGGGCGAGGTGTTGGTTCGTTGACAAGGCGCCGGCCGGCGCATATCTGTCCCTATTGCAGTGCACAATAAACGGGCCGCGCGATCGAACACTGCGCGATCGTTGAGCAGAGGTTGCGGACATGAAGGTGCTCGTGCCCGTCAAGCGGGTGGTCGACTACAACGTCAAGATCAGGGTCAAGTCCGACCAGAGCGGGGTCGAGACGGCCAACGTCAAGATGTCGATGAACCCGTTCGACGAGATCGCCAACGAGGAGGCGATCCGCCTGCGCGAGAAGGGCATCGCCGAGGAGGTGGTCGCGGTCTCGCTGGGCGAGCAGAAATGCCAGGAGACCCTGCGCACCGCACTCGCCATGGGGGCGGACCGGGCGATCCACGTGCCCGCCGACGCGTCGCTGCAGCCGCTGGCCGTCGCCAAGTGCCTGAAGGTGATCGCCGAGCGCGAGGCGCCGGGGCTCATCCTCCTCGGCAAGCAGGCGATCGACGACGACAGCAACCAGACCGGCCAGATGCTCGCAGCATTGCTCGGCTGGGCCCAGGCGACCTTCGTCTCGAAGCTCGAGGTCAAGGACGGCAAGGCGATCTGCGGCCGCGAGGTGGACGAGGGCATCGAGACGATCGAGGTGAAGCTGCCGGCGATCATCACGGTGGACCTGCGCCTCAACGAGCCGCGCTACGCCTCCCTGCCCAACATCATGAAGGCGAAGAAGAAGCCGATCGACACGATCACCGCCGAGGAGCTCGGCGTCGATGTCGCCCCCCGGCTGGTCTACACGAAGTTCGAGGAGCCGCCGAAGCGGCAGGCCGGCGTCCGGGTCGCCGATGTGGCGGAGCTGGTCGCCAAGCTGAAGACCGAGGCGGGAGTGATCTGATGGCCGTTCTGATCCTCGCCCAGCACGACAACCAGACCCTCGACCCCGCGGTGCTGCACGCGGTGACCGCCGCCGCTGCCCTGCCCGGCCCCATGCACGTGCTGGTCGCCGGCGCCGAGTGCGGTGCCGTGGCCGAGGCCGCAGCCAAGATCGCCGGCATCGAGAAGGTGATCCGGGTCGAGCACAGCGCCTATGCCAACCCCGTGGCCGAGGACCTGACGCCGCTCGTCGTCGCCATGGCGGCGGACTACGACTACGTCCTCGCCGCCTCGACCACCTTCAGCCGCAACCTCCTGCCGCGCGTGGCAGCATTGCTCGACACGGCCCAGCTCAGCGACATCGTCGAGGTCGTCTCGCCCTCGACCTTCCGCCGCTACGTCTATGCCGGCAACGCGCTCACCACGGTCGAGAGCAAGGACGAGAAACGGGTCATCACGGTGCGCACCACCACCTTCGAGGCAGCACCGGCCGAGGGCGGCAGCGCGGAGATCACCACCGTGGCGGCGGTCGACCCGGCCGGCCTCGCCCGTTTCGTCGGCCGCGAGGTGCAGTCGAGCGCCAGGCCCGACCTCACCTCCGCCCGGGTCGTCGTCTCCGGCGGTCGCGGCATCGGCTCGGCCGAGAACTTCTCCATCGTCGAGGCGCTGGCCGACACGCTGGGTGCTGCCGTCGGCGCCAGCCGCGCCGCCGTCGATGCCGGCTACGCCCCCAATGACTGGCAGGTCGGCCAGACCGGCAAGATCGTGGCGCCGGACCTCTACATCGCCGTCGGCATCTCCGGTGCGATCCAGCATCTCGCCGGCATGAAGGACAGCAAGGTCATCGTCGCCATCAACAAGGACGAGGAAGCGCCGATCTTCCAGGTCGCGGACTACGCGATCGTCGGCGACCTCTTCAAGCTCGTGCCCGAGCTCACCGAGGCGCTGCGGCAGGCCAAGGGTTGAGCGGCGTCGCCCCAGGAGCGTCTGAATGAACGTCTACACCGAGAAGGACTACCCGCCTCTGCCCGAGGTCCAGCGGATCGGCGTGATCGGCGCCGGCCAGATGGGCGGCGGCATCGCCCAGGTCGCGGCCCAGGCGGGCATCGACGTGGTGCTCGTGGACGTCCGACGCGAGCAGCTCGAGGCGGCCATGGAGCTGATGGGCCGGCTGCTCGACCGGCAGGTGCAGAAGGGCACGATCGAGGCCGCCGACCGTGACGCGGCGCTCAACCGCGTGTCGACCAGCACGGATATGGCCGATCTCGGCGGTTGCGACCTCGTGGTCGAGGCCGCCACCGAGAACGAGGAGCTGAAGAAGAAGATCTTCAAGGGGCTGGTGCCGCATCTCAAGGCGGACGCGATCGTCGCCTCCAACACCTCGTCGATCTCGATCACCCGCCTCGCCGCCGCCACTGACCGGCCCGAGCGCTTCATCGGCATGCACTTCATGAACCCGGTGCCGGCGATGAAGCTGGTCGAGGTGATCCGCGGCATCGCCACGGCCGAGGACACCTACCGCTCCATCCGCGGCCTGTGCGAGCGGCTCGGCAAGACGCCGGTCACCGCCGAGGACTTCCCGGCCTTCATCGTCAACCGCATCCTGCTGCCGATGATCAACGAGGCGGTCTACACGCTCTACGAGGGTGTCGGCACGGTCGAGAGCATCGACACCGCCATGAAGCTCGGCGCCAACCACCCGATGGGCCCCCTCGAGCTCGCCGACTTCATCGGCCTCGATACCTGCCTCGCCGTCATGCAGGTGCTTTATGACGGGCTCGCCGACAGCAAGTACCGTCCCTGCCCGCTCATGGTGAAATATGTCGAGGCCGGCTGGCTCGGCCGCAAGGTCAAGCGCGGCTTCTACGACTACCGCGGCGAGACGCCCGTCCCGACCCGCTGAGGCGCCCGCGCTTTGGCGCAACGCACCGTGGCCCGTGGCTGGACGGACCACGGTGCTCGGGGCCGCGTTCAGCCCTTGGGCTGCGCCACCACCCGCATGTAGGGCTTGAGGGCCTTCCAGCCGTCCGGGAACTTGGCCTTGGCCGCCTCGTCGGACACCGAGGGCACGATGATGACGTCGTCGCCCTGGTTCCAGTTGGCCGGCGTCGCCACCTGGTGCCTGGCGGTGAGCTGCAATGAATCGACGATGCGCAGGATCTCGTCGAAGTTGCGGCCGGTGCTCATCGGATAGGAGAGCACGAGCTTCACCTTCTTGTCCGGCCCCACGACATAGACGTTCCGAACGGTCGCGTTGTCGGCGGCGGTGCGGCCCTTGGCGGTGTCGCCGGCGCCCTCGGGCAGCATGCCGTAGAGCTTCGCCACGGCGAGGTCCTGATCGCCGATCATCGGGTAGTTGGGGGCCGCGCCCATCGTCTCCTCGATGTCCTTCGACCAGCGGACATGGTCGTCCACGGGGTCGACGCTGAGGCCGATGATCTTGACGCCGCGCTTGTCGAACTCGGGCTTGATCCTCGCCATGGTGCCGAGCTCGGTGGTGCAGACCGGGGTGAAGTCCTTGGGATGCGAGAAGAGCACGACCCAGCTGTCGCCGGCCCACTCGTGGAAATTGATGCGTCCCTCGGTGGTCTCGGCGGTGAAGTCCGGTGCCGTGGCACCGATTGCGAGTGTCATCAGGCTTCTCCCCTGTATGCGACGATGGCGGCCCGTGGCCGTTGCCTCTTGCCTGGCCGGCCGGCTAGGCGCAACCGTGCCTTGGCGCCGGCCGCCTCAGGCCTAAGATGGGGCGCATGACCAAGCGAATAAAGGGCGCAATGCCAATGCCGAAGCGGATCGTCACCCTGACCCTCAATCCGGCGGTCGACGCCTCCTGCGCCACCGAGGAGGTGCGCCCGGTCAACAAGCTGCGCACGACCAACGACCGGCTCGATCCCGGCGGCGGCGGCATCAACGTGGCGCGGGTCGTCAACGAGCTCGGCGGCCAGAGCTTCGCGGTCTATGCCGCCGGCGGCCGGTCGGGCGACGTGCTCGACGAGCTGGTGCGCGATGCCGGCGTCATGGCGCACCGCATCGCCACCGCCGAGCCGACCCGGGTGAGCCATGTGGTCTTCGAGCGGCGCTCGGGCCAGGAATACCGCTTCACGCCGGAGGGCCCGATGCTCGCCGAAAGCGAATGGCAGGCCGCCCTCGCCTTCGTCGAGCTGCTCGACTTCGACTACCTCGTCGCCAGCGGCAGCCTGCCGCGCGGCGTGCCGGACGATCTCTACGCCCGGCTCGCCGAGGTGGTGAAGAAGCGTCGCGCCAGGCTCGTCGTCGACACCTCCGGGCCGGCGCTGGCCGCCGCCCTCGGCGCCGGCGTGCATCTGGTCAAGCCGAACCGGAGCGAGTTCGCCCGGCTCCTGGGGCGGGATCTCGGCGACCCGGCCGAGCTGGCGGCGGCCGCCACCGAGCTGGTTGCGTCGGGCAGCACCGAGCTGCTCGCCGTGACCATGGGCCACGAGGGTGCGCTCCTCGCCACGCCGGACGGGATCTGGCGGCTCGGCACTCCCGAGGTCGAGGCGAGGAGCGCGGTCGGCGCCGGCGACAGCTTCGTCGCCGGCATGACCTGGGGCCTCGCCAGCGGGGAGAGCGTCGAGCGCGCCTTCGCCCTCGGCGTCGCCGCCGGCACCGCCACCGTCCTCACCCCCGGCACCGAGCTCTGCCACCTGGTCGACGTGCAGCGCTTCTTCAGGGATCTCCGACCCGTCAGGGCTTGACGACGAGCGGCCCTGCACCATCTACCATCCACACGGATGGTTTATGGATGGTAAAAGGATGGTTGAAACGCCCGCCGAACGCTCACCCCGGACGCCCGACAGCGAGAAGATCACGCTCAATCTCGGCTATGTCGATCTCGGCCGGATCGACCTCCTGGTGCAGGAGGGCTTCTACGCCAACCGTAGCGACTTCATCCGCACGGCCATCCGCAACCAGCTCGACCGGCATGCCGAGGCGGTCGACCGGTCGGTCGGCCGCCAGGGGCTCGACCTCGGCCTCAGGCGCTACAGCCGCGCCGACCTCGAGGCCATGCGGGCCGCCGGCGAGATGCTCCACATCAACGTGCTCGGCCTTGCCACCATCGCCAGCGACGTCACGCCCGAGCTGGCCCGCGCCACCATCGCCTCCGTCACCGTCCTCGGTGCCCTCAACGCCACGCCGGCGGTCAAGGCTGCACTGCAGGACCGCATGCACTGATCCCCCAGCTCCCGCGAAAGCCCCAATCATGAACATGATCGACTCCGGCCGCATGGCCGAAGCCACCCGGCTGACCCGTGCCGGCCGGCTGGCCGAGGCAACGGCCCTGCTGCAGGGTGCGCTGGGCGGCGCCGCCACGGCACCGCCGGCGGACGGCTGGCAGGGGCCGACCCTCGACCTCCGGGCCGAGCCGCTGCCCGAAGCCTCGCCCGGTGGCGAGCAATGGCTGGCCCGCAGTCACGCCAATCCTTTCGGGCGGCGCGATTACCGGCTCTTCGTTCCGGCCGCGGCCGCCAACGAGCAGCGGCCGCTTTTGGTCATGCTGCACGGCTGCACGCAGAATCCGGACGATTTCGCCGCCGGCACGGCCATGAACCGGCTCGCCGCCGGGGCCGGCCTCATCGTCGCCTGGCCCGGCCAGTGCCAGACGGCCAACCCGCAGCGCTGCTGGAACTGGTTCCAGCCGACCGACCAGGAGCGCGCCCGGGGCGAGCCCTCGATCATCGCCGGCATCACCCGCGAGGTGATGCGCGACCACAGCGTCGATGCCGGCCGGGTCTATGTCGCCGGGCTCTCGGCCGGCGGTGCGGAAGCCGCTGTCCTGGCCGCGACCTATCCCGATGTCTACGCCGCCTTCGGCGTCCATTCCGGCCTCGCCCACGGGGCTGCGCGCGATGTCGCCTCCGCCTTTCAGGCGATGCGCGAGCCCGCCGCCGGTCGGCCCGCGTCGGTCGGCGGCCGGAAGATGCCGGTCATCGTCGTGCATGGCGACCGCGACGCCACGGTGCATCCGGGCAATGGTGCCGCTGTGATCCGCCAGGCCGTCGGAACGCTGGAGACCACGGTCGAGCGCGGACGCGTGCCCAACGGCCACGCCTGGACCCGCACCCGGCACCTGGATCAGGCCGGCCAGACCCTCGCCGAGCACTGGCAGGTGCACGGCCTCGGCCATGCCTGGTCCGGCGGCAATGCGGCTGGCAGCTACACCGATCCGCGCGGCCCCGATGCCAGCCGCGCCATGCTCGACTTCTTCCTCGGCCATCGGAACGGGCCCGCCGCCGCCGGTTGACGACCCGTGACCGGCGTGCGAGCGCTCGCCGGTCACCCTTGCCCGAGGAAATTCCCGCCATGCCCGCCAGCCCGATTCGCAACCGCGCCGCCGACCTGCTCGCCCGGCGCCTCGCCGAGGCCGGCTGCCGCTTCGCCTTCGGCATTCCGGGCGGCGAGATCCTCACCCTGATCGACGCGCTGGCCGCCGCCGGCATCACCTTCGTCACCACCAAGCACGAGACGGCGGCGGGCTTCATGGCCGAAGCGGTCTGGCAGCGCACCGGCACGCCGCCCGTGCTGGTGGCCACGGTCGGGCCCGGCATCAGCAACGCCGTCAACGTCGTCGCCAACGCGCGGCTCGACCGGGTGCCGCTGATCGTCCTCGTGGGCGCCGTCGATGCCGACGAGCAGCTCGCCTACAACCACCAGATCATCGATCACAAAAAGCTCCTCGAGCCCGCCATCAAGGGCGCCTTCACCCTGACCGCGACCGCCGCCGACCTCGTCACCGAGCGGGCCCTGGCGCTGGCCGGCGACCCGCGGCCCGGCCCGGTGCTGATCGAGGTGCCGATCTCAGTGGCCGACGCGCCGGCAGCCGCGACCACGCCCATCCGCCGCGCCCCGACAGCACCCGTGGCCCCGGCCGCCGGCCCGGTGCTCGACGAGGCGCGCACCTGGCTCGCCGAGGCGAGGCGGCCACTCGTCATCGCCGGCTTCGATGCCGTCCAGCACGATGCCGGAGCAGCGCTCGCCCGTTTCGCCCTGACCCAGCGGGCACCCGTCATCCAGACCTACAAGGCCAAGGGCCTGCTGCCCGAGGACCACGATTTCGCCCTCGCCGCCGCGGCCCTCTCGCCGGTGGCCGACCGCCAGCTCGAGGCCGAGATCGAGAAGGCCGACCTCGTCGTGCTCGCCGGCTACGACGCGGTCGAGATGCGCCGCGACTGGCAGCATCCCTGGGACACCACCCAGAAGCGGGTGATCGCCTTCGACGCCGTCGCCAACGATCACTATCTGCACCAGGCGGGGATCGGCTTCGTCTGCGATATCGGTGCCGGGCTCGACGCCCTGGGCCAGGAGGTGCGTTCCGCCTCGACCTGGACGCCGGCGGCGGTTGGCGCCGTGCGGGACCAGGTGCTCGCCCTCTTCCGCAGCGACGAGGCATGGGGCCCCGCCGCGATCTGCGAGGTCGCCCGCCGGGTGCTGCCGCGCGACACGGTGGCGGCCGCCGATGTCGGCGCCCACCGCATCCTCCTGAGCCAGGTCTGGCCGGCCTACGCGCCCCGCACCCTCCTCCATTCGAACGGGCTCTGCACCATGGGCTGCGGCCTGCCGCTCGCCATCGGCGCCAAGATCGCCGAGCCCGACCGGCCGGTCGTCGTCTTCACCGGCGATGGCGGCCTGCTCATGGTGCTGGGCGAGCTCGCCACCGCCGTCGAGCAGGGCCTGCCCATCATCGTCAT
Organism: Geminicoccaceae bacterium; assembly: GCA_020638495.1. Lineage (GTDB taxonomy): Bacteria > Pseudomonadota > Alphaproteobacteria > Geminicoccales > Geminicoccaceae > SLRI01. The sequence continues at coordinate 113,199 of JACKIN010000005.1, forward strand.
CTGCTTCGTCGACCACTCGCTCGCCCTGATCGAGGTCAAGCAGCGCGAGCGCCAGCTCACCCGGCAGGGCGTCGCCGTGGGCGCCTTCGACGCCGTCCAGCTCGCGGCGGGCCTCGGCGGCCACGGCGTGGTGGCCGCCGACCGGAAAAGCCTCGCCGCCGCCCTCGAAGCGGCGCTCGGCGCCGACTGCTTCACCCTCATCGCCTGCCCGATCGCCGAGGACGCCTATGACGGGCGGATCTGACCCGACCCGGATCGTTGTCGTTCAGCGCGCCAGCATCGCCTTCTGGCGGCGCTCGGCCGCCTTGGCACGGTCGGCGGCCGAGGCCGGCGACAGCCGTCGCTCGGCGTAGAGGATCGCCTGGGTGGCGACGAAGTTGATGGCGAGATAGAGCGCACCGGCGACGATGAAGACCTCCACCGGGCGGAAGGTCTGGGCGATGATCGTCTTGGCGATGCCGGTGATCTCGAGGATGGTGATGGTCGAGGCCAGCGAGCTCGCCTTGACCATCAAGATCACCTCGTTGCCATAGGCCGGCAGGGCCTGGCGGATGGCGACGGGGAAGGTGATGCGGCGAAAGAGCTGGGCCGGGCTCATGCCGACGGCCCGGCCGGCCTCGAGCTGGCCGTGCGGCACCGACTGGATGCCGCCCCGGATGATCTCGCTCGTGTAGGCGCCGGTGTTGAGGGTCAGCGCCAGGATGGCGCAGAACCAGGCATCGCGGAAGAGGAACCAGAGCCCGACATCCTGGAAGAACGGGCGGAACTGGCCCGAGCCGTAATAGATCAGGAAGAGCTGGACGAGCAGCGGCGTGCTGCGAAAGACATAGACGAAGCCGTAGGCTGGGGCGCTCAGGAGCGGGTTCGGGCTCACCCGCATCAGCGCCACGAGCACGGCCAGCACGAAGCCGATGAGCAGCGACTGGCCGACCAGCAGCAGCGTCGTCGGCAGGCCGCCGGCGAGGCGGGTCGCGACATCGGCGAGCTGGGCCCAGTCCATCAAGTGTCGGCCATCAAATCTCGGCCATCAGGCGCGCCTGACGCCTCGATTGGCCCAGCTCTCGGCCCTGAGGAAGCCGCGATTGGAGAGCGAGGTGAGGCCCAGATAGAGCAGGGCGGCGACGACGTAGAAGGTGAAGGGCTCCTTGGTCGAGCCCGCCGCGATCGCCGCCTGGCGCATGATCTCGACGAGCCCGATCACCGAGATCAAGGACGTGTCCTTGAGCGTGAACTGCCAGATATTGCCGAGGCCCGGCAGCGCGTAGCGTGCGACCTGCGGCACCAGCACCCGCCAGAAGCGCTGCCGCCTGGTCATGCCGACGGCGATCGCCGCCTCGATCTGGCCCTTCGGCACGACCAGCACGGCGCCCCGGATCACCTCGGCCGAGTAGGCGCCGGCGCTGGCGCCGATGCATATCGTGCCGGTGAGGAAGATCGGCAGGTCGACATAGCCCTCGTAGCCGAACATGCCGCTGGCGATGGCCCGAAGCGCCGCCCCGCCGCCGAAGAAGACGAGGTAGATCACGAGAAGCTCGGGAATGCCGCGGATGACCGTCGTGTAGGCCTGGGCGATCCAGCGGAGCGGCGGCAGGCCCGAGAGCTTCATCGCGGCGAGGCCGGCGCCGACGACGATGCCGAGCGCATAGGCGCAGATGGCGACGGCCAGGGTGACGAGGGCGCCCAGCGCCATCTGGTCGCCCCAGCCGGCGTCCCCCCAGGCGAGGAGCGTCAGGTCCACGAGCCCCGGCCCGCTCGCCGCTCAGTCCGTGGTGGCGCTGTCGAAGCCGAACCACTTGATCGCCAGCTCGCTCACCGTGCCGTCGTCCAGCGCCGACTGGATGGCGGCATTGAATTTGTCCTTCAGCGCCGCGTCCTCCTTGCGGATGCCGACACCCACGCCGCGGCCGAAGATGCCGCGGGCGAAGCCCGGGCCGACCCGCGTGAAGTCCTCGCCGAGCTCGCCCTCGAGCAAGGGCTGCCAGCCGCTCTGGTCGGCCAGCGCCACGTCGATGCGCCCGGCCTGCAGGTCCAGGTCGAGGTTCTCCTGGCTGTCATAGGTGCGGATGTCGATGTCGCCCATGTGCTCGCGCAGGAAGTTCTCGTGGATGGTCGCGGTCTGCACGCCGACCGTCAGGCCGTCGAGCAGCCCCTTCACCTGGTCGAGCAGCGCCTGCTCCTCGGCCGAGATCTCCGTCATGTCGACGCGGGTCTCGGGCAGGCCGGCAGCGGCGAAGTCGCTGTCCTTCGGCGCCACGAAGATCGCCGGCGTCGTCGCGTAGGAGCGCGTGAAGTCGATCACCTCCATGCGCGCGTCGGTGATCGACATGCCCGCCATGATCGCGTCGTAGCGGCCGGCCTGGAGGGCGGGGATGATGCCGTCCCAGGCCTGGGCGACGATCTCGCACTGGGCCCCCATGCGGGCGCAGAGCTCGTTCGCCAGATCGACATCGAAGCCATCGAGCTGGCCCGCCGCGTTGGTGAAGTTCCAGGGCGCGTAGGCGCCCTCGGTGGCGATGCGGATGGTGCTCCAGTCCTGGGCCGCGGCACTGCCGGCGAAGAGCACACCGGCGACGAGGGCGAGCAATGGCGAGGGCTTCATCGGTTGGATTCTCCGGATCTAGAGGACACTGGCAAGAAAGCGCCGGCAGCGCTCGGAGCGCGGGTTGCCGAAGAGCTCGGCCGGGGAGCTCTCCTCCTCGACCCGGCCATCGGCCAGGAACATCACCCGGCTCGAGACCTCGCGGGCGAAGCCCATCTCGTGGGTGACGACGACCATCGTGCGGCCCTCGGCGGCGAGGTCGCGCATGACCTTCAGGACCTCGCCGACCAGCTCCGGGTCGAGGGCCGAGGTCGGCTCGTCGAAGAGCAGCACCTGCGGCTGCATGCACAAGGCACGGGCAATGGCCACCCGCTGCTGCTGGCCGCCGGAGAGCTCGACCGGATAGGCGTCGTGCTTCTCGGCGATGCCGACCTTGGCGAGGAGATCCATGGCCCGGTCCCTGACCTCGCCTTTGGGCTCGCGCAGCACCGTGACCGGGCCCTCCATCACATTCTGCAAAACGGTCATGTGCGACCAGAGATTGAAGCCCTGGAACACCATGCCGAGCCGGGCGCGGATCCGGCCGAGCGCCGCCTGGTCGCTGACCACGGGCAGGCCGCGCCGGCCGGCGCGGACCCGGATCTCCTCGCCGCCGACGACGATCCGGCCGCTGTCCGGCGTCTCGAGGAAGTTGATGCAGCGCAGGAACGTGCTCTTGCCCGAGCCCGAGGCGCCGATGATCGAGATGACGTCCTCGGCCCGCGCGGTCAGCGAGATGCCCTTCAGCACCTCGAAATTGCCGAAGCGCTTGTGGACGTTCTCCGCCAGCAGGGCGGCGGTCTCGGTCGGGGCGGCCTGGGTCATGTCGTGCGGCGCTCGCGGTTGCCGCTGCGACGGTAGAGAGGGACGGCCGACGCGGCAAGCCCGCGGTGGGGCCCGCCGCCGCTCGACACCAATTGAGACCTGCACGCCGATGGTGTAAGAAGTGTCATCATTCTGCACATCGGGTCATGACATGCGCACCAATATCGACATCGACGAGAAGCTGATCGAGGAGGCCCGGCGCATCACCGGCCTCGCCAGCAAGAAGGCGATCGTCGAGGCGGCGCTGGAAGAGCTGGTTAGGCGGGCCCGACAGCGGGAGGTGGCCGACTATTTCGGCAAGCTGCCCTCCTGGGAGGGCAACCTGGACGAGTCCCGCAAGGGGCGGGCCTTCGATTGATCCTCGTCGACAGCAGCGTCTGGATCGATTTCTTTCGCGGGCTCGACACGTCCGGCGCCCTGCTGCTCCGGGAGATCCTGCGGCAGGACGACGTTCTGGCGGGCGACCTCGTCCTGGTCGAGGTGCTGCAGGGCTTCCAGGACGAGCGCGAGGCGGCGGTGGCGGCCGATCTCCTCGGTCGCTTCGACCAGGTGGCGATCGTCGACATCCGGATCGCCAAGGAGGCCGCCGCCCACTATCGCCGGCTCCGCCGGCTCGGCGTCACCGTCCGCAAGACCATCGCCCTGCTGATCGCCACGCGCTGCATCGACAAGGGCTGGTGGCTGCTGCACAACGACCGCGACTACGAGCCGCTGCGCGAGCATCTCGGCCTGCGCGTGCTCGGCGACTGAACAAACACGGTGAGCGCCATGACCCCGGACGAGCTCCTCGACATCGCCATAGCCGTCAGCGAGGCGGCCCGCCCGGTCCCGCTCCGCTACTTCCGCCAGCCCCTCGAGATCATCGCCAAGGCCGACGACTCGCCCGTCACCATCGCCGACCGCGAGACCGAGGCCGTCATGCGCGCCCTCCTCGCCGAGCGCGTCCCCGGCCACGGCATCCTCGGCGAGGAGCACGGCCAGGAACGCCTCGACCACCGCTTCGTCTGGGTCCTCGACCCGATCGACGGCACCAGGTCCTTCATCACCGGCTTCCCGCTCTTCAACAACCTCATCGCCGTCCTCGACCAGGGCCGCCCGGTGGTCGGCGTCGTCGACACCCCGGCCATCGCCGAGCGCTACCACGCAGCCCGCGGCCGGGGCGCCTGGTTCAACGGCCAGCCCATCCGCACCAGCGGCTGCACCGAGCTCGCCAACGCCGCCGTCTACCTCGCCGGCCACGCCCCCGCCGACCCCGCCGAGGCCGCCCGCTTCCAGCGCCTGCAGCACAAGGGCCGCCTCCAGCGCCAGGGCTACGACGCCTATGTCTACGCCCTCCTCGCCGCCGGCCACCTCGACCTCATGATCGAGACCGACCTCCAGCCCTACGACCACCTGGCCCTGGTCACCCTGATCGAGGAAGCCGGCGGCGCCATCACCGACTGGGCCGGCAACCCGCTCGGCCTCGACTCGAAAGGCGACGTGCTCGCCGCCGCCACCCCCGCGCTCCACGCCGAGGCGCTCACGCTCCTCGCCCCCGCCTGAGGACGCCAGGACAACGGACGTGAGCGACGCCGCCTCGCGCATCAGCCCCACCATCGACCTCGACGCCCCGGGCAAGCGCCAGGGCCACCTGCACGTGCCCTGGAGCCGCGACCGCTCCGCCTGGGGCGCCGTCCGCCCCCCGATCACCGTGCTGCGCGGCGGCCAGGGGCCCCACCTCCTCCTCCTCGCCGGCAATCACGGCGACGAGTACGAGGGCATCATCGCGCTCCTCAAGCTCGCCGAAACGCTCGGCGCCGAAAACCTCGCCGGCGCCGTCACCATCCTCCCCTCCCTCAACCACCCGGCCGTGCTCGCCGGCAGCCGCGCCTCGCCCATCGACCAGGGCAACATGAACCGCGTCTTCCCGGGCCGACGCGTCGGCACGGTCACCGAGATGATCGCCGACTTCGTGCTCCGCGAGCTGGTCGCCCGCGCCGACGTCGTCGTCGACCTCCACGCCGGCGGCAAGAGCCTCGACTTCGTGCCGAGCGTCGTCCTCCACGACCTCCCCGTGCCGGACCACATGCAGCGCACCATGGAAGCCGCCCGGGCCTTCGGCGCCCCCCTCACCCTCCTCCTCGACGAGCTCGACATGGAAGGCATGCTCGACCTCCACGTCGAGCGCCTGGGCAAGCTCTTCCTCTCCACCGAGCTCGGCGGCGGCGGCGGCACCACGCCCGAGCGCGTCGCCATCGCCGAGCGCGGCCTGCAAAACCTCCTCGTCCATTTCGGCCTCGTCCCGGGCCGGCTCGACCTGCCCCGGCCGAGCCGCCTCATGGCCGCCCCGAACGCAGGCTTCGTCGTCAGCGACACCGCCGGCATCCTCGAGCCGCTCGTGCCGCTCGGCGCCGAGGTGCGAAGCGGCACCCCCCTCGCCCGCATCCACGCCATCGAGGACACCGGCGTGCCCGCCCGAACATTCACGGCCCCCATGGACGGCCTCCTCTACGCCCGCCACCACCCGGGCCTGATCGGCCGCGGCGACTGCCTCGCCGTCCTCGGCCGGGACGCGACCCGCCCGGGACACGACCCGGACGGCTGAAGCCCAGCCCGCCCCGCCCCGCGCAAGACCGGATTCGCGCAAAAAAAGAGGGCCGCGGTTCTCACCGCGGCCCAGCTCAATAGGGAGGAAACGCCTCAAGTCGGGTGTCACAGGAGAAACCCATGAACACGAAACTGTTTATAGAAGAGCGACACCCTGTCATCAACTGTAAAGTGACCCAACGGAGCAAGTATCGTTTCGATTTTGTCCGGTAATTGATCTTGAGTTTCGTAAAATTTTAGGGAGTTTTTAGCAGACAAGAAGGCGGTGAGGATGATCCTCCCCGCACCCCACCGGATTTTTTGTTGGTTGCCGCCGAGGTAACGGCCGCGGAGCGCGATGAACACGTGATCGGGGCCGGTGGCGACACCGGCCCCGATCACTTTAGGACGCATGAAGCAACTCGCCGCTACTCTCGGGCTACGACGGTGTCGTACAGGCCGTAGTGAGTCAGCCCCTCGTGGCTTTCGATGCCCGTGTAGCGCAGCGAGGCATCCTCATACCGGCGAAAGGCAAAGACGGCTTCGTTCATCCGCTCCGTATTGAACACCTTGAGGCGTACCAGCAGGTGGAAGTCTGCCACCGTCAAGCCGGTGACGGCATGGAACAGGTCCGGTTCCAGCTTGGTGATAACGTCCTGGAGCGTGTTCTCGCGGAAATCCGTCAGGTACATGAAGGCAGGAATGCGCGTTGCAAATTTGATGAGCTTTTCCTGCAGGTGAAGTCCTAAATTTGCTGGAAAATGGGTTGGGGGTACATCGTCGCTGAGCGTCGAGAACCCACCGCCGGTAGCCGCCGGCGGCAGCGAGGAGGCACCCCCATGGCGAAGAGGCTACCGGCATCGATGCGCACCCGGCAAAACCTTTCGGAGCTGATCGAGGGACGGCTGTCGTCGTCCGCCGGCAGATCTGAGCTGGTCGAGCTGGCGGCCCGGCTGATCATCGAGGAGGCGCTCGAGGAGGAGAGCCGGGATGCGCTGGGGCGGGACTACTACGAGCGCGGCGGCGATGCTGACCGAGGCTATCGCAACGGCGTGCGCGAGGGTCGGTTGAAGACGGCCGAGGGGATAATCTCGTTTTCTGCACCGCAGATCGCCGACAGTGAGGAGCCGTTTCGATCCGAGATCCGTCAGCATCTCAAGGGTCGCACCGAGGCCTTGGAAGACCTGGCCATCGAGCTCCTGGCGCGCGGCTTGTCGGTGCGAGACATCGAGGAGGCCTTCAAGGACGAGAGCGGCCGGCTGTTGCTGTCGAAGACGGCAGTCTCGGAGATCGGCGCGCGGCTATGGGCCGACTATCAGGAGTTCTGCCGGCGTGATCTCGGCGAGCACGAGATCATCTACCTCTTCGTCGACGGCATTGCCGAGCGCATCCGGCCGGGGCAGAAGCGCGAGCCGGTGCTCGCCGCTTGGGGCATCGCCACGGACGGCAAGAAGGTTCTCTTGGGCTTGATGGCGGGGTCGAAAGAGGATGCCGAGACTGTCGTGGCCTTCTTCCAGGATTTGCGTGCACGCGGGCTCGGCGATCCGCTTCTGGTCGTCAGTGACGGTGCACCCGGCATCATCAAGGCGATCGAGACCTGCTTCCCACGCTCGGCCCGCCAGCGCTGCCTGGCCCATCGCATGCGCAATCTCGCGGCCAAGGTTCCCGAGGACCAATGGCCAGAGTTCAAGGCCAGGGCGCAGGCCGTCTACCAGGCCCCCAGCCGGGCGATCGCACGCGACTTGGCCGAGGGCGTCGTCAACGACCACGAGGCCGAGCTGCCCGGTGCGGTCGCCTGCTTTCGGGACGACTTCGAGGCCTGCATCGCCCATCTGCGGCTGCCGATCACGCATCGTCGGGCGATTCGCACCACCAACCTCCTCGAGCGGCTGTTCGTCGAGGAGCGGCGGCGTCTGAAGATCATCCCCAACGCCTTCGGCGAGAAGCCGGTGCTGAAGCTCATGTTCGGCGCGATGATCCGCGCTGCCGAGCGTTGGCGAGCCATCAAGATCACGACCTTCGAGCGGCGGCAGTTGGACGCCCTGCGCAAGGAGCTCGACCACGATTACAAGGCCGAAAGCGGCCTCGAGGAAAACCACTCAGTCGCGACCCCTCAAAACCGAATTTCCAGCAGTTCTCGGACTTGACCTTTCCTGCACGAGCTTGCGTTTAGATTTGTATTCCTTTTCCTCGTCCGTCAGCTCTTTCTTCTCGCTTGGCGTAAGCTCGCCGCCCTTTGCCTTGTTCTTGAGTTCCTTGACCTTGTCACTCTTGTTGATGATGGTCTCGATGATGTTGTCGCCAAGTGCACGCCATCCCTCGATGCGTTCGACGGCGGCCATCGCCTCGGGACTATCCAGCACGCGCCGCAGCGTGTCGTTGTCCACGTTCACCAGCAGCGCGGATTCCCATTTGCGGGCGAGCAGCGTGGCGGATGTTCCGGCCATCGCAATGTCGAGGATGCCGCCCGCGTCGATCTGCGTCATGTTCGCGCCGTCATAGGCCAGCACCGGCAGGAACGACACGAGCTCGCGCACGGCATTCTCCGGGTTCGCCTCGCCCGGTGAAAGCCCGATGCCGTATTCGGACAACTGCCGCAGCGCGCGCGTCAGCGCGAAGTCGAACACGAAGCAGACGGGCTTGAGGATTTCTTCCTCGTTCGGATTGTCGCCGTGGGGGTTCTTGATCGACCACGGCGACTGCACCCGAAACGCGGCCTGAAAATAGGTTTCCGGTGACTTGAGGTTGCGCAGCATCAAGATCGAGGACCATTGCGCCACAGTCACGCCGGTGGTCAGCTTGCCGCATGACAGCGTGATGGTCTTGGTGTCGAAGCCGCTGCCGACCGCCTGACGCACCGGAGGCAAAGCATCGAGTCCGATCCCCGCCGACGTTCCCGCCGCCACGATCACCCTGTAATCGCGCCAGAAGGTATTGTGCTTCTCCGCCAGCAGGTTCGCCATTGCATGACAGGCGGCGACATTGGGCAGGAACCAGAACGAATGCTGCAGATATGGCAAGAGCCGCACGTCCGAATAGGGGAACGGCGGCCGCGTGCCTGTTTTCAGGCTCTCAACCGTTTGCGGGGCATAGCCGCCCCGGATGATGTCGAGCCACTTCTGCACGTCGGTCTTGTGCTTGAATACCGCCGTGCCGCCTGTGCCGGTGGCGGCGAAAAAGGCATTCAGGTCGAATTCGTCGAACTCCCCGGCGCTGGCGATCGCCAGCAGCTCGTCGGGCATCTGGTAGGTCAGCAGCCGCATTTGCGGCAGCGCGCCATAGGGGTTGCGCTTGCCCGGTTTCTGCGCAGCAAAGGCGGCCTTGGCGCGCTGTTCGTCGGTATAGGTCCAGTTGAAGATCTGTTCCTCGATGAACTCGCCCGTCGCGAGGGCCTTGAAGGGCGTCCCGGAGAGATAGAGATAGGCGCGCGTGGTGATCGGCAGAAACCCGGCTTCGCTCTCTGAAAGCACGCCAAGGTCTTCGTTCACCTCTTCCAGATCGGTGGCATATTCGAGACTGGTTTCCTTCTTGGCGACAGCCGCATCCTCGCCTTCGAAAAGCTCCTTCGCCGTCTCCCGCCATGCGCCGAAATGGTATTCATCGAACACCACCAGATCCCAGTTGATGGTATGGAGCCATTCGTTTCTGGCTTTGATGTTCCCGACCTTGTCGCGTCCCAGCAGGTCCTGGAACGAGCCGAAATAGACTACCGGCTTGTCGTTGTCGATCTGGCTGGGGTCGCAGCCGGAATTGCGGGAGAGATACTGCCAGCCGTCGAAATCCACATGCGATTCGAGGTCGGTCTGCCATGCGTCCTCGACAGCGGGCTTGAAGGTCAGAACCAGCACCCGCTTGGCGTCCAGCTTCCTGACAAGCTGGTAGGTGGTGAAGGTCTTGCCGAAACGCATTTTCGCGTTCCAGAGAAAACGCGGTACGGCGGCGGCGTCCTCCTGCCAGCGGGATTGATAATAGGCATAGGTCTGCTCCACCGCCCGCGCCTGCTCGTCACGTGGCGGGAAACTTTCGTGATGCGTGCCGGTGAATTGCTGGCCGCTACGCAGTTCGGACAGCACGGTCTTCACGTCGGCGGCCGTGCACTTCATCCATTCGAGCTGCGGATTGAGAAAGCCTTTGCGTTTCAATGCGTCGCGGACGGCGTGATCGGTGATGATGCCGCCGTCATTGCGTTCGGCGCTTTCGTCCAGCTCGATGGTGTAGTTGGTGATGGCAGCGGTTTTGAGCTGTTCGGCCACCCGCTGCTTTACGTCGCGCGTGGTCTGGCCGACTTTCAGCAGCCCGTCATGCGTATCGGCGGCTATGGCATAGGCATAGATGCGCGGGCGCGCCTCCGGCTTCGGGGTAAGGACTTCCTCGATTGTGGGCTTGTTCATCGGTGGCGTCGTCCGATGCCACCTAGTCCACCCGAGCATCTGCATGAGCGGCCACTTGGGACTCGATGAAAGCAGTTTCCTCCGCCGTCAGCCCGTATCGCTGATAGAGGTTCCCATCCGACCACGCCTGGTCGAGCGGCAGGTCCGGCACGAAGGCATAAACATCGCGCGTCGCGTGCTGCGTCGCCTTTCGTAATGATACCAAAAAACGAACGAATCGTGTGCGCAAATATCCTGCGAAGTTTCTCGCCGCCGCTTCGTTGTCGAGATGTCCTGCGACTAGATATGTTTCCGTGCAGGCCGTCCCCGGTTCTGCAATAATCGGCTTGCTGAGAAATTTGGTTTCAACCGCCGCGCTGGTGCCTTGAACGGCGGTCATCAGCACCTTCCACTCGTCGATCCAGTGAGAGTTCGTGGTGATAGCAGAGCGTTCAATCCAACTGATTTTTTGTGAGCCGAACAGCTTGATCGGATCTTTGAGGCCCACCTTATTCGGTCTACCGTGAAAATTCGTTGGGAAGCCGAACGGTTTACGGCTTGTCACACGCGCATCGAGGGTCGGTTCACCTCTTGCCCTGACTTTTTCGAGGATTGGCACCGCCTCATTCCGCCGCACCAGGACATCGTAAACATCGAGGTATCGTGCAACCGCTGGTCCGGTCGGTTGCCCATCCCAAATCGTCTGAAACTGACACGGCCCCTGGTAACCGCCGTCCCACAGGAAATAGGATATGCCGCCCCGGATTTTCACTCCCGGAAAGGCCTCGTAGAGCTTGGGGTAATCGACGATAGCCCGCAGGTGCTTATCGGTCAGCATCTGCCTACGGAACTTGTCCAATCCCTTGCCGCCAGTCATCCAGCGTGATGGGGTAACGAACACCGCGTATTTTGGCGTCAGCGCCAGCGCCTGTTCCACGAAAATCTGATAAATCGGCGCGGCGCTGGTGCCGAAACCGCCATCGTCTAACTGATAGGGCGGGTTGCCGATGATCGCGTCAAACTGCATTTCGCCTCCGAAAAGCTCGCTAAGGCGCGCTTTAACGTCGTTGGTGTGAATGAAGGTATAGGCATGAGATTCCAGCCCTTGGCCCCGATCCAGAGTTCCCTTGCTTGCACCGCAAAATGTGCATTTTCCATTGTGCCAAATATGCTCGGTGCGTTCGAACCAGATATTGCCCTCATCCCCGGCAAAACCCTTCGCCACGGAATGTTTGCCGTTGGCGTGTTTCGAGCAATAGAGGCTCCGCCGCGCCAGCAAGCTGGTCAACGTAGTGATGCCGATGCCGAACACCTGTCGGGTCAGTATATGGTTCACACGTGCTTGCAGGTCCGGAATTTCCTCCGCCAGCCCGGCGATTAGCCGCGTGGCGATCTCCCGCAGGAAAACGCCGGATTTGGTGCAAGGGTCAAGGAACGTGACCGCGCTATCGGCCCAGATATTCGCGCCACCATTGTTGGCGGCCCAAGCTTCCGCGAGCGTGTCCAGCATCCGGTTGGCAAATTCCGGCGGCGTAAAGACTTCATCGTTGGATAGATTGGCGATGCAGCTCAATACATCGGGATTTCGCCCCCGCAGCGTAAATCCCGCCTGTTCATTCATTACCCGCCCCACGATTGCGTTTCATCGTCGAAGCCAGCCAAATCGCCAACCCTCGCAGGTGGATAGTATCGGATAGGGGTGAATATTTCATGTTTGCCGAGGCGCGAGAACAAAGACCCTTTTTCTGCAAAACCCGACATGCCGACGAGCACGTCAAGCCGGAAGTCGCGTCTTTGAAATAGGCCCTTGCCGCGGTAGCCCCATTCGACAACCGTGATAGGCGCGCCGCCGTCCTCGCGCATAGTCATGGCATCGCCGTGGATCAGGTTGACCGACAGCACATGAGACCCTGCCCGGTAAAACTCCTCGCCTGGCTCGAGCCTGAGGTAATCTGCAAAAACTTCGAGCATATTCGCCCGGCATTCAGCGATATTGTCCGGCAGCAGTTCGATGCCGTAGCAGCACATCAGCGCGAGCAGCCCGTAGTGCCGCTTCTCGAAGGCGGACTTGCCGAACTTCGCTTCGACGGCGGCCAGCTTGCGTTGCAGGATCGGGGCCAGAAAATTCCCGCTGCCGCAGGCTGGCTCCAAAAAGCGGGAATCAATGCGCTCGGTCTCGCCCTTGACGAGATCGAGCATCTTTTCGACCAGCCAGGGCGGAGTGAAAACCTCCCCGTGATCCGCGACGCGCTTTCTAGACTTCGTTAGATTCATGGGAACGCGGTCGGCATAAGGCCGATTTCCGGAAGCTTGCGGGCGAGGATTTCGCCGCGACTACTGGGTGGCGGTGCCATGTCCTTGAATTTTCCTATGGCAGCGACTGCTGCGGTCTTTTCGGCGTGCCCTTGAATGGCGGCACCTCGATTTCATGCTCACGCTGGCGGGCCTGCGCGATGTCGTAGCTGTTCTGCATGCGCATGAGCGTATCCATCGACACGCCGAACGCCTTCTCGATGCGCAGCGCCATGTCCGGCGACAGCGCGGTGTGTTCGTTGATGAAGGCCGACAGAGCCGCCCTCGTGATGCCCAAAGCCTTTGCTGTGTCCGTCACCGAAAGGCCGTGGGCCTCGACGATCTCGGCCCGGACGAAGCTGCCGGGATGAGCGGGAGAAGCCATCCTGATCCTTTTCACGGGGGCCACGGACGCAAGCCTCCCTGTTGATTCTCCCGCCAGCGTACCGAGGGCGGCTTGCCCCGTCAAACGTCAATTGACGGTTGACATATAGCCTACCTCATCGGCTCCCGGCGTCCAAATCCTCCTTGCGCATCAGATGCGGGAACCGCGCTCCGGCGCGGTTCCCCTTCTTTCCGCTAGCTGGGCGGAAGACCGCGGCATGAGCTTCGGCCGTTCGGCTGCCCTGACCCGTCAGCTCTCGCCAGCATGTTTCCCCGCTACTCGGCTCGGGTTGTCGCGGAATCTGCAACGTTTTCGCTCGGGTTGTCGCGGAATCTGCAACGTTTTCGCTCGGGTTGTCGCGTATACCGCGACATTCGCGGCCCGGCTGTCGCGGATTCTGCAACATTCCTCGCCGCATGTCGCGGAATCCGCGACATGCGGATGCGAACGAACCCGCCGGATCGACGAAGGAACCCACGGAATCGACGATCGAACCCGAGGAATCGACGATCGAACCCGGCGATTCGACGAACGAACCCGAGCCCCTGCCAACGAACCCGGCAGCGTTCAACCCTTTGCATGAAAAGGGTTTTCGCCCCCTTCGACCGACCGGCGGCCCCTGCCGCTGCTGCCGGAAAGCCGAAATTGCCGAACCAACCCGCCAGCCCGGATCGGGCTTGCGGAACGCGCAGAAATAGGCTATAAATCCTACAACGATCCGAGCCGCGGCACCGCGGCCGCCGCCGTCGTCGAGCACCCGACCCGCCAGGCTCGACCCGTCCGACCCGGCCTGCCTGGGCCCGGCGCAAGTGGCCTGGCCCGGCCGGCTGGCCGCCCGATCAGCCCGCGATCGTCACCTCGAGCCCGGCGCCGGCCAGCGCCTCGACCAGCGCCGCCTTGCAGGCGGCGAGCCCCGCCTCGGAGAGCGCCTCGGCCCGGCCGACCAGCACCGCCTGGGTGTTCGAGGCCCGCAGCAGCCACCAGCCATCGCCCTGCCGGACCCGCACCCCGTCGGTCGCGTCGACCTCCGCCCCCGCCGCCTTGAGCTGCGCCCGGACCGTCTCGATCGCCTGGAACTTCCGCTCCTCCGGGCAGTCGAAGCGCAGCTCCGGCGTGTTGAAGAGGTTGGGCATGGCATTTCGGACCTCGGCCAGCGTCCGCTCGCCCCGGGCCAGGATGTCGAGCAGCCGGAGCGCCACGTAGAGCGCGTCGTCGTGGCCGTAGAACCCGTCCGCGTAGAAGATGTGGCCGCTCATCTCGCCCGCCAGCGGTGCCCCGGTCTCGACCATCTTGCTCTTGATCAGCGAATGCCCGGTCTTCCACATCAGGGGCTTGCCGCCCCTTTTGGCGATGTCGTCGAAGAGCGCCTGGCTCGCCTTGACGTCGGCGATGATCACCGACCCCGGCCGCCGCTCGAGCAGGTCCGCCGCCAGGATCTGCAGGATCTGGTCGCCGGCGATGATCCGCCCCTGCCCGTCGACCACGCCGATCCGGTCGCCGTCCCCGTCGAAGCCGATGCCGATCTCGAACCCGCCCGCCCGCACCTTGCCGATCAGGTCGACGAGGTTCTCGGCCACGGTCGGGTCGGGGTGATGGTTCGGAAAGCGCCCGTCCACCTCGGCGAAGAGGCATCCGTGCCGCCCCGGCAGGCGCGCCGCCAGGGCCTCCATGATCGGCCCCGCCGCCCCGTTGCCGGCATCCCAGACGACATCGATCGCCCGCCCGCCCCGATAGTCCCGGAGCAGCCGCTCGACATAGGCAGCCTCGACGTCCGCCGTCTCGATCCTGCCGGCCCCGCTTTCGAAGTCACCTGCCGCCGCCAGGGCGCCCAGGGCCTGGATGCGCTCGCCGAAGAACGAGGCCTTGCCCAGCATCATCTTGAAGCCGTTGTAGTCCGGCGGGTTGTGCGAGCCGGTCACCTGGATGCCGCCATCGGTGCCGAGGTGGTGCACGGCGAAGTAGAGCATCGGCGTCGGCCCCATGCCGATGTCGACCACGTCGACGCCGGCGGCGGCGAGGCCCTCGACCAGCGCCGCCGCGAGCTCGGGCGAGCTCAGCCGCCCGTCGCGGCCGACCGCCACGCGCCGCCCGCCACCGCGGCGGACCATGCTGCCGAAGCTGCGGCCGATCGCCCGCGCATCGGCGGCGTGGAGCGTGTCGCCGACGATGCCGCGGATATCGTACTCGCGCAGGACGGTCGGATCGAAGCGGTGGCTCTTGGGCAAGATGGCTGGATTCCCTCGGCTGGTGATCGGCTCAGGCGGCAGGCGTCGTGGCCCGGCCGATGCCGGTATAGGCGAAGCCGGCCTGGGTGACCTGCAGCGGGTCGAAGATGTTGCGCAGATCGACCAGCACGGGCCGGCGCATCTCGTCGTGCAGCCGGCCGAGATCGAGCCCGCGGAAGACGTTCCATTCGGTCAGGATGACCAGCGCATCGGCCTGCCGGGCGGCGTCGTAGGGCCCGGCGCACCACTCGACCTCGGGGAGGAGCGCCTCGGCCTCGCGCATGCCTTCCGGATCGAAGGCCTGGACCTTCGCCCCCTCGGCGCGCAGCGCCGGCAGGATCACGAGGCTCGGGCTGTCGCGCATGTCGTCGGTGTTGGGCTTGAAGGTGACGCCCAGGACGCCGATCGTCTTGCCGGCGACGGAGCCGCCACAGGCATCGACGATCTTGCGGACCATGCGCCGCTTGCGCCCCTCGTTGACGCTCACCACCGTCTCGACGATGCGCAGCGGGCTGTCGTACTGCTCGCCGCTGCGCAGCAGCGCCAGGGTGTCCTTGGGGAAGCAGGAGCCGCCATAGCCGGGTCCCGAATGGAGGAACTTGCGCCCGATCCGCCCATCCAGCCCCATGCCCTTGGCGACCTGCTGCACGTCGGCGCCGACCTTCTCGCAGAGATCGGCCATCTCGTTGATGAAGGTGATCTTGGTGGCGAGGAAGCTGTTGGTCGCGTACTTGACCAGCTCGGCCGTCTCGAGCGTGGTGAACATGATCGGCGTCTCGATCAGGTTGAGCGGCCGGTAGGCATTGGCCAGCGCGTCGTGCGCGCGTTCGCTCTCGACCCCGCAGACCACCCGGTCCGGCCGGAGGAAGTCCTCGATCGCCGAGCCCTCGCGCAGGAACTCGGGATTGGAGGCGACGTCGATCGCGAGATCCGGCCGCTTGGCGCGGAACAGCCGCTGCAGCCGACGGCCGGTGCCGACCGGCACGGTCGACTTGGTGACCACCACCGTCGGCCCCTCGAGCGCTTCGGCGATCTCCTCGGCGGCGGCGAAGACATAGGTCAGGTCGGCATGACCGTCGCCTCGCCGGGTCGGCGTGCCGACGGCGATGAACACCGCCTCGCTCTGTCGCACCGCCGCCTTGAGGTCGGTGGTGAAGCTCAGCCGGCCGGCTTCCTTGTGGCGCGCGACGAGCGTGTCGAGGCCCGGCTCGAAGATCGGAATCCGCCCTTCCTCGAGCATCGCGATCTTGCGCTCGTCCTTGTCGACGCAGACCACGTCGAGCCCGAACTCGGCGAAGCAGGCGCCCGAAACGAGACCGACATAGCCGGTACCGATCATCGCGATACGCATTTCACAACTCCATGGGCCGAGCCGGGCGGAATAAGCGGCTCAGCGGTATTGATCGAGAACGGCGGCGAAGTCAGCCCCGAGGTCCGGCCGGGCCAGGGCGGTGGCGACGATCGCCTCGAGATAGCCGAGCTTGTCGCCGCAATCGAACCGTCGGCCGGCGAAGCGATAGCCGAAGAAAGGCTGGCTGCCGATCAGCTTCTCCATGGCGTCGGTGAGCTGGATCTCGCCACCGGCGCCGACCTCGTGGCGATCGAGATGACCGAACACGGCCGAATCGAGGATGTAGCGGCCGATGACCGCATAGCGCGACGGCGCCGCCTCGGGTGCCGGCTTCTCGACCAGCCCCTTGACCTCGACCAGGGGGCCGTCCTCCCGCCCAGGATCGACGATGCCGTAGCGGGCGGTATGCTCCTGCGGCACCTCCATGACGGCGACCAGGTTGCCGCCGGTTTCCGCGTGCGCGCGGGCCATCTGCGCCATGCAGGGTGTCTCGGCATGGATCAGGTCGTCGACCAGCATGACGCCGAAGGGCTCGTCGCCGATCAGCTGGCGCGCGCACCAGACGGCGTGGCCCAGACCCCTCGCTTCCTGCTGGCGGGTCGCGATCACGGTCCCGGGCTTCGGCACGTCGGAGGAGAGCCCGCCCAGCACATCGTCCTTGCCCTTGGCCGCCAGCGCCTCGAAGAGCTCGACCGCACGATCGAAATGATCCTCGATGATGGTCTTGCCGCGACCGGTGACGAAGATGAAGGTTTCGCAACCGGCGGCCGCCGCCTCCTCCACCGCGTACTGGATGATCGGCTTGTCGACGACCGGCAGCATCTCCTTGGGCAGCACCTTGGTCGCGGGCAGCATCCGCGTGCCGAGACCGGCAACCGGGAAAACCACTTTCCTGATGAGCGTCATCCGTTCCCCTCACGGCGCAGGTCCAGAGATCTCCACGGGCCGGCGCCGAAACGAAGCCCACATGCCACCTTCGAGCCGGAGTCGCAAACGCCAAGGCCCTTCTAGCCAGCGCCGAAGCCCCGTCGCAAGGCCCGCGCGGCGGCATGCCACGCGACCTTCGCGGCAAGGTGGAAACTACGAGGGCTTCATTAAGTTCCGGTTAAGGTCGACATGCGGCCGGCTTGCCGCTCTTCGAGGTTTGTGGCTCTATGCGCGCCGATTCACATCCCCAAGTCCCAGTCGAAAGTTTCCCTCATGACCCGTCTGTTGCGTTTCGGCCTCGCCCTCTTGCTCGTCCTCGGCACGGCCAGCGCGGCCTCGGCCCAGGAGGATCCGGTTGTCGCCAAGGTCGGCGACACCGAATTTCACCGGACCGACCTCGAGCAGAGCTATCAGGAGTTGCCCGAGCAGTTCCGGCAGATGCCGATCGAGGCCATCTACGACCCGCTGCTCGACCGGCTCATCGACGGCCAGCTCCTCCTCGAGGCCGCCGAGGCCGAGAACCTCGCCAGTGACGCCGACGTCGAGGCGGCAATCGCGCGAGCCCGGGCGGATGTCCTGCGCCAGACGCTGATCGAGCGGGCGGTCGTTGCCGCCACCGACGACGCGGCGCTGAAGGCGGCCTACGAGGAGCGCGCCAGCCAGCCCGATTTCGCTATCGAGGAGGTGACCGCGAGGCACATCCTGGTCGAGACCGAGGAGGAGGCGAAGGCAGTGATCGCCGAGCTCGATGGCGGGGCGGATTTCACCCAGCTCGCCATGGAGCGCTCGACCGACCCTGCCGCCGCGCGCGGCGGTGAGCTCGGCAGCTTCCGTCGGGGCGCCATGGTGCCGGAGTTCGAGGCCGCCGCTTTCGCGCTCGAGCCCGGCAGCTACAGCAAGGAGCCGGTGCAGACGCAGTTCGGCTACCACGTCATCCTGGTCGAGGCGAAGGAGACGACCAACCCGACCTTCGAGGAGACCGCGCCCGAGCTGCGGGCCGAGCTGGCCCGGACCGCGGTGGAGGACCTGCTCGCCGAGGTTCGCGAGGGTGCCGAGGTGGAGCGCTTCAATATCGACGGCACGCCGCGCGAGTAGACCGCCCGCGCGGCTCCCCGGCATCGCCAACACCTACCGTCTGCAGGCACTGCCCATGCCGAAGCCCCGCCAGCCCTCGCCGCTCGCTCCACGGACGCCGGTGCCGCCGGTTGCCGTCGCCGGCGCTCGTTTCGCCACGCTGGCGGCCGGCATCCGTTACACCGGGCGGCCCGATCTCCTCCTGATCGAGCTCGAACCGGGCAGCACGGCGGCCGGCGTCTTCACCCGCTCGCTGACCGCCGGCCATCCGGTCCTCTGGTGCCGTGAGGCGCTCGCTCGGGGCCTGGAGCAGGGGGGGCGGGCGCGGGCGGTCATCGTCAATGCCGGCAACGCCAATGTCTGCCGGGGTGCCGAGGGCGATGCGGCGGTGGCCCGCGAGGTGGCGGCGGTGCAGGCCGCCCTCGATTGCGCGGCAGAGGAGGTCCTCGTCGCCTCCACCGGTGTGATCGGCGAGCGCCTCGCCGTCGAGAAGATCGAGGCGGCGGTGCCGGCGCTGGTGGCCGGGCTGCGGGCAGATGGTGTCGACGCGGCGGCGCGCGCCATCATGACGACCGACACCTTCGCCAAATGGGCTTCGGCCACGGCCAGCATCGGCGGCAAGACGGTGACCCTGACCGGCATCGCCAAGGGCTCGGGGATGATCGCCCCCGACATGGCGACCATGCTGGCCTTCGCCGTGACCGATGCCGCGCTGCCGGCCCCGGTCCTGCAGACGCTTCTGAACCGGGCCGCCGACCGCTCCTTCAACGCGACGACGGTGGACGGCGACACCTCGACCTCGGACACGCTCCTGCTCTTCGCCACCGGTCGGGCCGGCAACGCCCCGCCCCGGAGCGCCGACGATTCCGGCCTCGCCGATTTCGTCCGGGCCCTCGATGCCGTGATGATCGAGCTGGCGCAGCAGGTCGTGCGCGACGGCGAGGGGGCCCAGAAGTTCATCGAGATCGGCGTCAAGGGCGCCCTCGACGACGCGGCGGCCCGGCGCATCGGCCTCGTCGTCGCCAACTCGCCTCTGGTCAAGACCGCGATCGCCGGAGCGGACGCCAATTGGGGGCGGATCGTCATGGCCGTGGGCAAGGCCGGCGAGACCATCGACCCGGCGCGGCTGGGCGTCGCCTTCGGCGGGCACGACGTCGCCCTGAACGGTGCCGCAGTCCCCGATCTCGACGAGGCGCCGGTGGCGGCGCATCTGGCTGGCTCGGAGATCATCATCGACATCACGGTCGGTGACGGCCCTGGGCGGGCCACCGTCTGGACCTGCGACCTGACGCACGGCTACATCGACATCAACGCCGACTATCGGAGCTGAGGAGGGTGACCCAGCCGACCGGTGCTGCGCCCCGGGCGCTGCCGATCGTCCTCGTCGCCGCCGTGGCGCTGATCGACGAGGACCATCGCGTGCTCGTCGCGACCCGGCCGGCGCGGAAGAGCATGGCGGGGCTCTGGGAATTCCCCGGCGGCAAGCTCGAGCCCGGCGAGACCCCGGAAGCCTGCCTGATCCGCGAGCTCCACGAGGAGCTCGGCATCGTCACCCGGGCCGCCTGCCTCGCCCCGCTGACGTTTGCCAGCCACGCCTACCCGGACTTCCATCTGCTCATGCCGCTCTATGTGTGCCGGGTGTGGGAGGGCGAGCCCGAACCACGCGAGGGCCAGAAGATCCGCTGGCTGCGGCCCGGCGCGCTCTTCGACCTGCCGATGCCCGAAGCCGACAAGCCGCTTCTGCCGTTCCTCCACGAGCTGCTCTGAAGGCCCGGCATGGCCGCGCTCTTCGATGTGGCGCTGCCGTTCTTCGCGCTGATCTTCTGCGGGTACGCGGCGCTGGCGAGGAAGCTCGTCGGCCCGACGGCGGTCCAGGGCCTCAACGCCTTCGTCTTCCATTTCGCCCTGCCGGCGCTGCTCTTCGCCAAGGTCGGGACGACGCCCGTGGCCGAGCTGTTCGACTGGCGCTTCTTCGCCGCCTTCTACGGCGTCGCCTTCAGCTTGTGGATCGCTACCTCTGCCCTCGCCCGCTGGCGCTTCGGCCTGCCGCTGGCCGAGGCCGCCGTCGCCGGTGCCGGCGGCATCTGGACCAATTCAGGCTATATGGGCGTCCCGCTGCTGATGACGGCGCTCGGCCCGGACGCGGCGCTGCCGGCCGTGCTGGCGCTGACCTTCGACAACCTGATCACGGCACCCATCCTGATCATGTTCCTTGAAGCCCGGACGGGGCACGGCGGGGACCGGCTCGCGACGTTGCGCACGGTTGGCCGAAACCTCCTGAAGAACCCGCTGGTGCTCGCCGTCTTCGCCGGCTTCGCCTGGACCCTGACCGGCCTCGACCTCCCGACCCCGATCGGCAACTTCGCCGGGCTGCTCGGCGCTGCCGCCGCACCCTGCGCGCTCTTCGCGCTGGGCGCCTCGCTGGTCGGAGCACCGATAGCGAGCGCCCGCGCCGAGATCCTGACCCTCGGCACGATCAAGCTCGTCGTCCACCCGGCCATCATGGCCGTGACCGTGCTCTGGCTGCTGCCGCTTCGCCCGGAGCTCGCTGTCGCCACCATTGTCACGGCCAGCCTGCCGACCGGTGCGTCGGTCTTCGTCCTGGCCGAGCGCTACGGCATCTACGCCACCCGTGCCTCGTCGCTGGTGCTGGCCACCCACGCGTTCTCGGTGGTCACGGTGACGGCGGTCCTGATCTGGGCCGCCGGTTGACCCGCCATCGATTCCGGTTGCTCGAACAAACGGCGGCCTGCATCCTGCAACGGAAGCTCTCTGGGAGGAAGGACATGGCCGATCTCAAAGGCAAGGTGGCACTCGTCACGGGCGGCGGCACTGGCATCGGCAAGGGCATCGCCGAGCGCTTTCACAGCCTCGGCATGCATGTGGCCCTGGCCGGCCTCGACCAGGCCCGCGATGCCGCCAACCAATACCACGGCCGCAACATGGGCGGTTTCACGGCCGCCAAGTCGACCGCCGCCGGCCTCGGCGATCGAGCCCTGGCGATCGAGGCGGATGTCACCGACCCTGCCCAGGTGGCAGCGATGACGAGGGCCACCATCGACGCTTTCGGCCGCATCGACGTGCTGGTCAACGGCGCCGGCGTCATCACCGCCAAGCCCATCGAGGACGTCACCGAGGCGGACTGGGACAGCATCATGGACGTCAACGCCAAGGGGACGTTCCTGACCAACCAGGCGGTCGTGGCGGAGATGCGCCGCCAGGGCGATGGCGGGAGGATCATCAACATCGCCTCGATCGCGGGCAAGCTGGGCGTGCCTCTGCTCACCCACTATTGCGCGTCGAAATGGGCGGTGATCGGCTTCTCCATCTCCCTCTCGAAGGAGGTCGCGAAGGAAGGGATCACCGTGAACTGCCTCTGCCCCGGCATCGTCGGCACGCAGATGTGGACCCTTTTAAGCCAGACCTTCGCCCAGC
Source organism: Geminicoccaceae bacterium (assembly GCA_020638495.1). GTDB lineage: Bacteria > Pseudomonadota > Alphaproteobacteria > Geminicoccales > Geminicoccaceae > SLRI01. The sequence continues at coordinate 135,226 of JACKIN010000005.1, forward strand.
CCGGCGAAAGCGAGGCGGACTCCTACCGACGCTCGGTCGAGGCGTTCACCCCGCAGGGCGTGCCGCAGACCGAGGCGGACATGGCCGACATGACCGTCTACCTCGCGACGGCCGCCCACGTCACCGGCCAAGCCTTCGCTGTCGACGGCGGCGCCTCGCACTGAGGACGAGGGCGCGCCGCTCTGGCGGCAGGCTCAGAGCCTGTGAATGAATGTCCTGCGCCTTTTCGATAGAATAGCCGCAGCGATCTGAGAGGGGGGGTATGGAGGAGGGTCTTTTCGATGATCTGCCGGCGGCGGCGGCGCCGGGGAAGGTGCCTGTCGGTGCGCCCCGGTTGAGGAAAGCGGAGCGGTCACAGGTCGAGCTTCGGGTGTGCAGTCTGGATGATTTGCTTTCGGCGGGTCATCCGGCGCGGCTGGTGTGGCGGTTCGTCGAGGGTCTGGACATCTCGGATCTGCTGGCGGGGATCAAGGCGGTGGCAGGCCATGTGGGGCATCCGCCGGCCGATCCGCGCATTTTGGTGGCGCTGTGGCTGTTCGCGACCATCGACGGGGTGGGCAGCGCCCGGCGGCTGGCCGAGTTGTGCGGCAGCCACGTCGCCTATCGCTGGCTGTGCGGCGGGGTGTCGACCAACCACAAATCCCTGAGCGACTTCCGCACGGCTCATGCGGCCTGGCTCGACAAGACGCTGACGGCCAGCGTGGCGGTGCTGCTGCACAAGGGGCTGGTGCGACTGGATCGGCTGGCCCAGGACGGGATGAAGGTGCGGGCCTCGGCGGGAGCGGCTTCGTTCCGGCGGCGGGAGAGCTTGGAGAACTGCCGTCGGCAGGCGGCGGAGCGGGTGCGGGCGCTGAAGGCCGAGCTGGCGGCCGACCCGGCGGCGGCGTCGGGCCGCCGGCGGGCGGCGCAGGAACGGGCGGTGCGCGAGCGCGAGGAGCGGGTGGCGGCGGCGCTGGCCGAGCTGCCGGCCGTCGAGGCCAGGCGCCCGGCGACAAAGAAGGACAAGGCGCGGGTCTCGACCACCGATCCGGAGGCACGGGTGATGAAGATGGCCGACGGCGGCTTTCGGCCCGCCTTCAACGTCCAGCTCGCCGCCGAGACCGAGCATCGCCTGATCGTCGGCGTGGCGGTGACCAACAGCGGCGGCGACCAGCCCCACCTGGAGCCGATGGCCGACCAGATCGCCGAGCGCTTCGGCAAGCTGCCGCGCGAGATGCTGGCCGATGGCGGCTTCGTCAACCTGGCGGCCATCGACCGGCTGGACGGCCGGGGTGTGACCCTCTACGCCCCGCCGATGACCCCGCGCGACACGGCGCGCGCCCCGACCGACCGGATGAAGGGGGATACCGATGCCGTCCTGGCGTGGCGCCAACGGATGGAGGGCGAGGCCGCCAAGGCGATCTACAGGGACCGAGCCGCCACCATCGAATGCGTCAACGCCCAGGTCCGCAATCGTGGCCTGCGGCAATTCCTGGTGCGGGGGCTGAAAAAGGTGCGCGCCGTCGCCCTGTGGCAGGCGCTCGCCCACAACCTGCGCATCGCCCTGCGGCTGCTCCAGCCCGGCGAGCTCATCGCCTGAACAGCGGGCCGCCGCGGCCCTCAACCTCCCACCGCCTCCAGCCCTCTCCCGCTGGCGCACCAAAATCGCGGCCAGGCGCCAAGTCCAAGCCGAAATACAGCATGGCCCTGCATTCCTTCACACGCTCTCAGCCCTTCTTGGCCGGTGCCGCGCCGGGCTTGGCCTGGCTCATCACCGTCGTGACCTTGCCGGCCGGCGCCACCGATGCCGTCTTCTTGTCGGCCTTCGGCTTCTTGATCTCACGGTTGCTGCGTTTCTGGCCCTTGGCCATGGCAACTCTCCTCGCCTGCGCATCGTCGCGCAGCCCGGGCTTGTAGCATGCGGGTCGTCCGTCAACGAGAGTGATTCGCCATGGGGGGCGCTGTTGTTGGCGGCGAGTCAGCTCCGCCGCCTGAGGCGGCGGAGGACCTCGAAGACGATGAGCCCGAGGGCCGGCCAGCCGACCCAGAGCGTGCCGGACCAGGTGGCGAGGTTGATGAGGGCGAGCCCGGCGGTGATGATCGCGAGGCGCGCATAGGTCGCGTCGAACCAGCTTCGCGTGAGCAGGGGTGCCGCCTCGAGGCCGAGCAGCATCAGCATGGCGATGCCCGGCCAATGCGCCCAGGCGCCGGCACCGGTGAAGACGTCGATCGCCACGAGGCCGAGCCAGACGACACCCAGGAGCTGCGCATGGCGGCGAATGCGGGGCCAGCCGCCGCCCTCCGCCGGCCCGACCGCGGGCCCATTGGGCGGCGGCGTCGCTGCCCCGGCCCGATGGCGATGTTCGCCCCAGTGCGGGCCGCTTCGCGGGGTGCCGTCCAACGCCACCCGGTAGACCGGCACCTCGGCGCCCAGGTTCTTCGGCCGCTGCGGGCCGAGGTAGTCGAAGCCGACCTCGAGCTTGGCGTGCACCTGGTCGTAGACCGGCTGCGAGATCAGCACCCCGCCGGGCTCGGCCATGCCCTCGAGCCGGGCCGCCAGGTTGACGCCGTCGCCGAAGAGATCGTCGCCGTCCACCATGACGTCGCCGAGATGAACGCCGATGCGGAACTGGGTGGCGCCGGGGGCAGCGTGGCGGCCGGCGAGCTCGCGCTGCACCTCGATGGCGCATTGCACGGCCTCGACCACCGACGGGAACTCGGCCAGGAGCCCGTCGCCGGCCTTGCTGAAGATGCGCCCCCGGTGCCGCTCGATCAGCCGGGCGAAGACGGCGCGCGCTGCCCGGAGTGCGGTGAGCGCCGCCGCCTCGTCGGCCGCCATGGCCCGGCTGTAGCCGACCGCGTCGGCGACGAGGATGGTCGTCAGCTTGCGCTCGACGCGCGCCGAGTCCACGGCGGATCAGCTCCGATCCGCCGATCTGCCCCCCGGCGTGGTCACATGACCGCGCCGATCTGCCATGGAATGAACTCGTGGTCGCCGATGCCGAGCGCTTCCGACTTCGACTGCTCGCCCGAGGCCACCCGCAGCAGCAGGTCGAGAATCTCGCGGCCCTTGCTCTCGATGGTGGCACCACCGCTCAGGATGTCGCCGCAATTGATGTCCATGTCCTCCTCCATGCGCTCGAACATGGCGGAGTTGGTGGCGAGCTTGATCGACGGCGCCGGCTTGAAGCCGAAGCAGGAGCCGCGGCCTGTCGTGAAGGCCACGATGTTGGAGCCCGAGGCCACCTGGCCGGTGACCGAGCAGGGGTCGTAGCCGGGGCTGTCCATGAAGAGGAAGCCGCGCGTGGTCGCCATCTCCGCATAGCGGAGCACGCCGGCGAGGTTGGTGGTGCCGCCCTTGGCGGCAGCGCCCAGCGACTTCTCGAGGATGGTGGTGAGCCCGCCCGCCTTGTTGCCGGGGGAGGGGTTGTTGTTCATCTCGCCGCCATTGGAGGACGTGTACTCCTCCCACCACCTGATCCGCTCGATCAGCTTCCTGCCCACCTCCTCGCTCACGGCGCGCTGGGTCAAAAGATGCTCGGCACCGTAGATCTCGGGCGTCTCGGCGAGGATGCCGGTGCCGCCCTGCGCCACGAGGAGGTCGGTGGCGTAGCCGAGCGCCGGGTTGGCGGTGATGCCCGAATAGGCGTCCGATCCGCCGCATTGCAGCGCCACGGTGAGCTCCGAGGCCGAGACCTTCTGCCGGCCGAACTCGTTGGCGTGCGGCAGCATCCCGGTGATGATCGCCGTCGCCCGCTCGACGGTCTTCCGCGTGCCGCCGGTGTCCTGCATGGTCATGGTCTGGAAGAACGGCCCGCGCTCGATCTGGTAGGCCTCGAGCAGGAAGTCGATCTGGTTCACCTCGCAGCCCAGGCCGATCATCAGGATGCCGGCGAAGTTCGGGTGCCGCGCATAGCCCCAGAGGGTGCGCTGCAGGGCGGCGAAGCCCTCGCCCCGGTCGGCCATGCCGCAGCCGGTGGAGTGGGTCAGCGCCACGATCCCGTCGACGTTCGGGTACCGCGCCAGCACCTCCTTGGGGAAATTCTGCTGGAGGAAGCGGCAGACCGAGGCCGAGCAGTTCACCGAGGAGAGCACGCCGATATAGTTGCGGGTGCCGACCTTGCCGTTCTTGCGGACGAAGCCCTGGAAGGTGTCGCGCTCGGCCTCGGGCACCATCTTGACCGGCTTGGCCCGGCTGCCGATGGCGTAGTCGCGGTCGAACTCGCCCATCAGGCAGTTGTGCACATGGACATGGTCGCCCGGCAGGATGTCGGCGCTGGCGAAGCCGATGATCTGGTCGTACTTGCGCACCGGCTCGCCATTGGCGATCCGGCTGGTCGCGATCTTGTGGCCGGCCGGGATCTTCGCGGTCGTGGTCACCTTCTCGGCGTCGAGGGTGGTGCGCTCGCCGATCGCCCGGCGGGCGACGACGACGTTGTCCTGCGCGTTCAGCCGGACGGTGAGTGCTGCGTCGGTCATGATGAGGCTGCTCCCGAGCGCGGGCGCCGGCCTCGAAGCCGGCCGCCGCCCGCCTTGTCTGTCAGGCCTGCGAGTTTCGCAGAACTCCGCCCGGACCGCCAGCGCTCGGGGGCCGCCAGCGCTCGACGGCGGATGTCCGAAAGGCTAATCACGAGCGGTTCCGCGTCCATGCTTCCATTCCCAGCCGTATCAGGTCGAGCGATGCGCTCCTCGCCCCGGGTCACGCTGCCGCGTGCCGCTTCCATGTCCAGGGGCCGCCTCTTTCGCCGGGAGGTGGCGGCGCTGGCGCGCATCGCCCTGCCTCTGGTGATCGCCTCGATCGGCCAGATCGCCATCATGACCACCGATCTCCTGATGCTCGGCTGGCTCGGCCCCGAGGCGCTGGCGGCCACGGCCCTGGCGCTGAGCGCGTTCCACCCGGTCATGCTGCTCGGCATCGGCATCGGCACGGCGGTCACGCCGCTCGCCGCCGCGGCGCTCGCCCGCCGGCAGGTGCGCGAGATGCGCCGGGTCGTCCGCCAGGGCTTGTGGGCGGCGGTGCCGTTCAGCCTCCTGGCCCTGCCGGCGCTCTGGTGGATCGGCAGCGCCTTCGTCGCCATCGGCCAGGACGCGGCGCTCAGCCACGAGGCGGAGCGCTACATGCGCGGCGTGGCGCCCGGCCTCGTCGCCATCCTCGTCTGGAACGTGCTCCGCTGCTACGCCACCGCCCTCGAGCGCACCCGCACGGTCCTCGTCGTCACGCTGGCCGCCATCCCGCTCAACGCGCTCTTCAACTATGGCCTGATCTTCGGCGAATTCGGCCTGCCCCGGCTCGAGGTCATGGGTGCGGGCATCGGCTCGTCGCTGACCAACCTCGTGCTCGCCTGTGTCATGGCGCTCATCGTCGCGACCAGGCACCCCTTCCGCCGCCACCATGTGCTGGGGCGGCTCTGGCGCCCGGACTGGGCGACTTTTCGGGCCATCCACCGGATCGGCATCCCCATCGGCCTCTTCATCCTCCTCGAGGTCGGCGTCTTCGCCGGCTCCGCCCAGATCATGGGCTATGTCGGCACGCTGCAGCTCGCCGCCCACCAGATCGCCCTCCAGCTCGCCTCGATCGCCTTCATGGTGCCGCTCGGCATCGGTCAGGCGGTGACGGTCCGGGTGGCCCTGGCGCATGGCCGGGACGAGCCCGGCGCCGTCCGCAACGCGGGCCTCGCCGGCATGGCGCTGGCCACGGGCTTCATGACCTGCACGGCGCTCGCCTTCTGGCTGCTGCCGGGCCCGCTCATCCGCCCCTTCCTCGATGGCGGCCCCGACGCGCCCAGGGTGCTCGCCTTCGCCACGGCCTATCTCGCCATCGCCGCCGTCTTCCAGATCGCCGACGGCCTGCAGGTGACCGCCGCCCATGCCTTGCGCGGCCTGCAGGACACCCGCGTGCCGCTGGTCATCGCCGCCATCGGCTACTGGGGCATCGCCTTCCCCACGGCGGGCCTGCTCGGGCTCGCCACCCCGCTCGAGGGTCGGGGCGTCTGGCTCGCCCTGGCGCTCGGCCTCGCCATCGCGGCGTCCATGCTGATCCGGCGCTTCCTGCGGCTGAGCCCCGCCTGATCATAGGACTTATAGCCTATTTCGCTGTCCGGGGCAAGCGCCGCCCCGGTTCGTTGGGCATAATTCGATTCCCGGGTCCGCCCGGCGCCGGGCCGCGGCCCGTTCGCGACGAATAAGCTCGATGTTGCAACGAGTTATCTGATGCCGGGTTCGTTCGCGGAAGGCCGGGTTCGTTCGTCGAATCCTCGGGTTCGATCGTCGTTTTGCCGGGTTCGATCGTCGAATCCGCGGGTTCGTTCGTCGGTGCCTGTCGCGAAATACGCGACATCCCGGGCCGACTGTCGCGGAATCCGCGACATCACGATCGCTTATGTCGCAATATGCGCGACATTCCCGGACTCGCTGTCGCGGAATCCGCGACAACCCGGGCGTTCGGGGACGCCGGCGGGCGCGCCGGTGCCCCGGCGCGGCCCCTCTGCCGCGGGTGCCATAAGCATTCGTGATGGCAGACGTGATGGACCAGAGGGGACGGCGGCAGGGCGGCGGGGGTGGCAGGCCCGGCCGCGGTGCGGCGCCCCGAGCAGAACCGTCGTGGCAGGGCGAAAAAAGGGGCGCGCATGGCGCGCCCCCCGCCCGTCCTTCGGGGTAGAGAACGGCTTCGCGCTCTCAGCCTTCGCCGGAGGCGGAGCCGCCCATGTTGTACTTCATCTGATCGTAATCGAACGTGTCCATGCCGGCCACGTCGTCCTCGGTGTAGGGCAGGTCGTAACGCCAGCCGTTCACCCCCCGGCCCCAGCCATGGATCGTGTAGGGATAGGCATAGTAGCCGGGTGTGCCATAGCCGGCGGCGTTGACGACGACCGACGCGACCTTGCCGTCGCGAATGAGGAGGTCGCTGACGTAGCCGTACCTCAAATTGCCGGAGAGGTAGGCGTAATCGCCGATCAGGTCCGTCGCTTTCAGGATGCCGGCTGGCGTCTCGAGGTCGTCGTCCACCAGGTTCACGTTCTGCGCGGTCTCCTCGTAGTAGAAGCCGGCGTCGCCGAAGATGGAGTAGTCGTCGGCATTGTCCTCGGTCAGCGGAATCCGGGCCTCGCCCGGCGCCAGCTCCACCTGATCGAAAGGCACCGAGACGTGGGTGTCGCCGATGTCCCAGAAGCCGCCGACCTGGGCGATGATGGCGAGCACCTGGCCATCGTCGCCGATGATCAGGTTCTCGATGCTGCCGATGTCCTCGCCTTCCTCGCCGTAGACGGCGAACTCGTCGAGCATCCGGTCGGCGCTCCAGGCGCCGGCGTAGAGATCGTCGTAGCGCCAGTTGCCGAGGGGCACGACGGTGATGTCGACCGCTTGCTCGTTCTTGGCCGTTTGCTCCTTGGCGGTTTCCGCGGCGCTCGGCTGCGCCCAGAGCTGGCCGGCGGCAAGGGCGACGAGGCTCGCGGTCAAGAGCTTGCTCCGCATGGTCTCCTCCTTTCCTTCCGAACACGACCGCCGCCACGCGAGCGGCGGGGATGCCAGGCTCTGTTCGGGCATCCACCCTGCCAATCCCGACCCGGGCGCCCGGTTCCACGGTCGGGTGGATTTAATGTTCGCGGCTGTCGGCGGATGGAACGGGTCACCGTTCCGGACGGTTGAAGATGCACCGAGCGGACCCCGGCACCGAAGCGAGGCCCGACTTCGCCCGCCGCGGGTGCCGCACAGAGCGATCGCGCCGAGGACCGATGGAGATTGCCCCCTGGGTTTCCCAGCTCTGGACCGCCAGCATCGCCCCCGGGGAGGCGCTCCTGCGGCTCGTCGTGGCGCTGGCGCTCTGCGGCTGCCTCGGCTTCGAGCGCGAGCTGGTCGGCCGGGCTGCGGGTCTGCGGACCCACATGCTGGTGGGTCTGGCCGCGGCGCTTTTGACCATCATGGCCTTCGAGATGTTCGCCTGGGTGCGCTCGCTCGAGGAGCGGCCGACCGCCGACCCGCTGCGTCTGCTCGAGGCGATCACCGCCGGCGTGGCCTTCCTCGCCGCCGGCTCGATCTTCCGCGAGAAGGACCGGGTGCGGGGGCTGACCACCGGCGGCGGGCTCTGGATGGCCGGGGCGATCGGCATCGCCGCCGGGCAGGGGCTGCTCGGCCTCGCCGCCATGGCGACCGTGCTGGCCGTCATCGTCATCGCCGTGCTGCGCCGGATCGAGCCGTAGCCGGTCGTGCTCAGTCCGGCAGGGGTCGCGGCGGCTCGCGCTTCAGCAATTCGGGCCAGAACCAGAGGACCAGGGCGGCGGCGGCGAGTCCCTCGGCGGCGATCAGGCGCTGGGCGTTGACGGCGCCCAGCCATTCGGCGAGCAGGCCGGCGTGGAGGAAGCCGAAGGGGGCGGCGCCGATGGCGAAGGTGACGATGCCGAGGACGCGCACGCGGATGGGGGCCGGGGTGGCCTGGAGCGGCAGGCTGATCTGCATGGCATTGAAGCCGGCCATGCCGAAGCCGCCGATGAAGAGCACGGTGAAGGCCACGCCGATCGAGCTGGTGAGGCCGAAGACGAGGGTGGCCATGAGATAGAGCGAGGCGCCGAGGCTGTAGATCCGCCCCGAGAGCTCGGGCCGGCTCCGCTCGGTCAGGATGAAGGCCGCGATCAGCGCCCCCACGGCGTCGCTGGCGAGGAGCAGGCCGATCCCGGTGGGGCCGAGGTGGAGCACCCGCTCGCCGATCACCGGGGCGAGGGCGACATAGGGAAAGCCGAAGAAGTTGAAGACCACGGTGAGCATGACCGCCCCGGTCAGGAGGCGGTGCCGGCGCACATAGGTGAAGCCCTCGGCGAGGTTGCGGGCGAGCCCGGCGAGGTTCGCGGGTGCCGTGGTCGGCCGGTCGGGCGGCTGGCTCAGCATCATCCAGGTGCAGAGGCCGTGGACGACGATGCCCATGGCGAAGACGCTGGCGATGCCGCCCATGTCGAGGAGGATGCCGCCGATCGCCGGGCCCATGATGCGGGTGAGCTGGACGCCCACCACCTCGAGGCCCATCGCCGCCGAGACCCGCTCGAGGCCGACCGCGTCGGCGAGCATGGTGCGGCGGACCGGGGTCTCGATGGTCCAGGCGATGCCGCCCATGACGGCGGCGATCAGGAGCTGCCAGAGGGCGAGCCGGCCGGTCAGGGCGAGGCCGAGGAGCACGATGTCGGTGACCACGAGCAGCGCGACGACGGTGGTCACCACGGTCTTGCGCGAATGACCGGAGATGGCCGCGGTGACGACGGCCCCGGTGAGCAGCGGCAGGAGCCGGGCAATGGTCATGGTGGCGACCCACAAGGCGGAGCCCGTGAGCTGCAGCGCCAGCACGCCGTAGGCCAGAAGCTCGAGCCAGCGCATCATGTTGACGCCGAGCCCGGCCAGCCAGAGGCGGCGGGGATCGCGGGCGGCGATCGTGGCGAAGGGGTTGTGCATGACGCTGCTGATCGGCTCCTGATGCCGCCCTTTGTCGTTCGCCGGCGGGCGGACTATAGACGGGCGGTCGGCGAGCGGAAGGCCGGGCCGGCGGCGTTGGTGCGAGGATGGGAGAGGCGAGGATGGCGGGCAGCAGGATCGCGGTGATCGCGGGCGACGGGATCGGCAAGGAGGTGGTGCCGGAGGGCCTGCGCGTGCTCGACAAGGTCGCGGGCCGCTTCGATCTCGCCTTCGACTTCGACGAGCTGGACTGGAGCTCGGACCGCTATGCCCGGACCGGCCGCTTCATGCCGGAGGACGGGCTCGACAGCATCGCCGGCCACGACGCCATCTTCCTCGGTGCCGTCGGCTGGCCAACCGTGCCGGACCACGTCTCGCTCTGGGGCCTGCTGATCCCGATCCGCCGGCGCTTCGACCAGTATGTCAACCTGCGGCCGGTGCGGCTCTTCGAGGGGGTGAAGTGCCCGCTCGCCGACCGGAAGCCCGGCGACATCGACTTCCTCATCGTGCGCGAGAACGTCGAGGGCGAGTACTCGGAGATCGGCGGGCGGCTCTATGCCGGGCTGCCGCAGGAGATGGCGGTGCAGGAGAGCATCTTCACCCGCCACGGCGTCGACCGCATCGTCCGCTACGCCTTCGAGCTGGCGATGACCCGGCCGAAGCGGCATCTGACCTCGGCGACCAAGTCGAACGGCATCATCCACACCATGCCCTACTGGGACGAGCGCTTCGCCGCCGTGGCCGAGGACTATCCGGAGATCCGGACCGACAAGTTCCACATCGACATCCTGACAGCGCATTTCGTCCGCCATCCGGACTGGTTCGACGTGGTGGTCGGCTCCAACCTCTTCGGCGACATCCTCTCCGACCTCGGGCCCGCCGTGACCGGCACGATCGGCATCGCACCTTCGGCCAATATCGACCCCGAGCGGCGGTTCCCCTCGATGTTCGAGCCGGTGCACGGCTCCGCACCGGACATCGCCGGCCAGGGCATCGCCAACCCGATCGGCCAGATCTGGTCGGCCGCGATGATGCTCGAGTTCATGGGCCACCAGGCGGCGGCGGATGCCATCGTCGCCGCGATCGAGCGCGTGCTGCTGCGCCCCGATTTGCTCACCCCGGACATGGGCGGCAAGGCGACGACCGAGGCGCTCGGCAAGGCGATCGCGGCGGAGATCTGAGCGGCATGGACGAAAGATCACCCTCGAGGATCGGCATTCTCGAGACCGGGCGGCCGCCCGAGGCGCTGAACCGGCACGGCAGCTATCCGGAGATGTTCGAGCGGCTGCTCGGGCCGGATTTCGCCTGCACCTCCTATCCCGTCCTGGACGATGTCTTCCCGGAGCGGGTCGACGAGATGGAGGGCTGGCTGGTCACCGGCTCGCGCTTCGGCGCCTACGACCCCGAGCCCTGGATCAGGCGGCTCGAGGGGTTCCTCCGGGACGCCCTCGCCGCCCGAGTGCCCGTCGTCGGCATCTGCTTCGGCCATCAGGTGCTGGCGAGCGCCTTGGGTGCCCGGGTCGAGAAGGCGGCAGCCGGTTGGGGTGTCGGGCCGCACCGCTACGACATCCTGGAGCGGCCGGGCTGGATGGCGGAAGCCGGGGACGCCTTCACCCTGAACGCCATGCACCAGGACCAGGTTCTCGACATGCCGCCGGGGGCGCGGCTGGTCGCGAGCTCGGATTTCTGCCCGATCGCGGCGCTCGCCTACGGCGACCACGCCATCTCCTTTCAGGCGCATCCCGAGTACGACAACGCCTTCGAGCGCGAGCTGATCGAGATGCGTCGCGGCAGCCGCATCCCGGAGGAGCGCGCCGATCCGGCGCTGGCGGCCTTGCGGGACGGTGGCGGCGACGCCGGTGTGGCGCCAGACGGCCCACGCGTGGCGGAGTGGATCAAGCGGTTCTTCAGGGCGTCGGCCGCGCATCAGTGAGGCTGGCGCCGCCGCCCTTCTGGCGAACCGGCTATTTCGAGGCCACGCGACTTCGACCGGACAGGCGGGTCATTCCGCTGGCTGAAATCGCCTCGATCGTCGATGCACCACATCATACCTTGGAGCAGCCAGATGGGCGCATGCGGCTCTGGGGGTGGTCTCCAACGTTGAACCGGTGGATAAGAGTGATCGTCCTGGCGGACGGGGAGACCGTGCACAACGCCTTCATCGACAGGGACTTCGTACCATGACCGACAATCCCGTCGTCTATGATGCCGAGACCGACACACTCCTGGTGACGTTGCGGCCATGGCCCGGAACGGAGGGCGATATCGGCCGCGTGGGTGGCACGGATGCCGGTGATGATCTGGTGATCCACTACGCGCCGGATGGCGAGCCCTGGGCCTGGGAGATCGAGCATGCCTCGACCCATCCGGAGCTCCTGGCGGAGGCGCTGGCGGCGGTGCGCCGGGCTGTGGCCGACAGCCACGCGGCAGCGTGATCGAACCACACCACTGGAAACGCCGGCGGTCCTTCATGGCGTCGGCCGGGCGGCCTGACGCGGGGGCTTGACGACCTGCGGCCAGCCGACGCAGCTTGCCGCGGGGTCGCGCCGGGGAGGCCGGGCGGCGCCTGGAGCAACAACAAGCCCCCGGCCGTAGCCAGCCGGTCCGGGGCGGTCCGGAGAATGACCAGCGATGTCATCGATTGCGTGCAATTTCAGGATTGCGGCCCTGGCTGCGATGTCGATTTTCGGCGTCGCGTCGACCGCCTTGGCCGATGCCCAGGTCGAGCGCGGCCGCTATCTGGTCGAGGTCATCGGCGCTTGCGGCAACTGCCATACGCCGATGGGGCCGGAAGGTCCGGACACGAGCCGCCATCTGGCCGGTGGCATGGTGATCGACATGGATGTCTTCCGGGCCGTTCCGGCGAACATTACACCCGATCCCGAGACCGGCATCGGCGCCTGGAGCGACGTGGAGATCGCGCGGGCGATCCGCGAGGGTGTGCGCCCCGACGGCAGCCTGATCGGCCCGCCCATGCCCTATCCGCTCTATCACGGCATCGCCGACGACGACCTGATGGCGATCGTCGCCTATCTCAGGACCGTGCCGCCGGTGGTCAACGAGACCGAGCCCTCGGTCTACAACATCCCCCTGCCGCCCGCCTGGACCGACCCGATCGCCTCGGTGCCGGCGCCCGACCCGTCCGACCAAGTGGCCTACGGTGCCTATCTCGCCGGGCCGGTCGGCCACTGCGTCGAGTGCCACACGCCGATGGGCGAGCACGGCCATCCGGACTTCGAGCACCGGCTGGGTGCCGGTGGCTTCGAGTTCCCCGGCCCCTGGGGCGTCTCGGTCGCCGCCAACATCACGCCCACGGGGCTCGGCGACTGGTCCGACGCCGAGATCGCGCGGGCCATCCGCGAGGGTGTCAGCCGCGACGACCGGCCGCTCATGCCGCCCATGGCCTTCGCCTACTACAAGGGCATCAGCGAGCCCGACATGGCGGCGATCATCGCCTATCTGCGGTCGCTGCCGCCGATGGAGTAGCGGATGACCGGCGCTGGTGGCGATCGACGTAGTCCCTGACGAAGGCCTCCAGCTTCGGGTTGTCGCATTCGAAGCCCATGGATGCGGCCTTCTCCAGCGCCTCGTCTCCGGAGAGTCCCATCTCGCTCGCCAGGTGCATCATGGTCATGGCCCCTGCGCGCTTGCCGCTGCTGCAATGCAAGAGGACGGGCTTCGGCAAGCCGCCGAGGGCGTCGCGGAACCGGTCGACGGTCTCGTCATCGAGGGAATCGCCCGAGACCGGCTGATGCAGGAAGGCGAGGCCCGCCTGCGCGGCCGCCTGACGTTCGTCCTCGATCGGCAGCTTCTGCTCCTCCTCCCGGGTCTGGAAGCTCACGACCGAACGGAACCCTTCGGCCGCGATGCGGTCGAACGTCCGCCGTGCCGGCTCCGAGCTGGCGACGGCATAGTCCGCGTTCAGTCGAATGACCTCGTCCATTGCCTTTCTCCTCATTCCTTCGCGACATCGAAGCCCGCTGCGCGCCACGCCTTCCAGCTCCCCGGGACATTGCGGACGTCGAAGCCCGAAGCTGCCAGAAGGCTGGCGGCAATGCTGGCCCGGAAGCCGCTGGCGCAGTAGGTGGCGATAGGCTGGTCCCGATCGAGCTCCTGCATCCGGTCGGGCAGCTCGCCGAGAAAGAGATGCCGGGCGCCGGGCACATGCCCGCCCTCCCACTCGTCCTCCTTGCGGACGTCGAGCGGCAGCAGGTCCGGGTTCTCGCAGAGCTCGTGGACGGTGAGCTGCGGGAGATGCCGGAGCGGCTGGCCCGCCTCCTGCCATGCCGCCATGCCGCCGGCGAGATAGCCGCCGAAGCGGGTGAAGCCGACGCGCCAGAGCAGGGTGACGATCCGGGCGAGGCTGGTGTCGTCGTCGAGCACGATGAAGAGGGGCTGGTCCGGGTCGAGGAGCCAGCCGGCCCAGACCGAGAGGTCGGGGCGGCCGCCGATGTTGATGGCGCCGGCGATATGGCCGCCGCCGAAGGCGAGCATGTCCCGGGTGTCGACGAGCCGGCCGCCGCGGGCGGCGGCAGCGAACGCGCCGGGGCCGAGCGCCGGCACGCGCGGCAGGTTGCCGAGCACGGCGGGGCCGGCGGCGTTGACCTTTTTCAGGCGGGGATAGTGGGTCGGCACCGGCGGCGCGTCCGCCTGCATCGCCTGGCGGAACTCCTCGTAATCGTCGATGGCGAAGTAGGTGTTGTGCTGCCGCTCGAAGCCGATGGTGGTGGAGGTGCGATCGCCGATGGCGGGGCCGCATTCGGAGCCGGCGCCGTGGCAGGGATAGACGATCGTGCCGTCAGGCAGCGGCCGGTAGACCTCGTGCAGCGTGCGGAAGAGGGCGCGGGTCAGCTCCTCGGTCTGCTCGTCACCGAGGAGATCCGGGCGGCCGACCGAATCGACGAAGAAGGAATCGCCGCTGAGGATGCCCCAGGGCTGCTCGCGGCCGCGCTCGCGCAGGAGGAAGGAGACGTGCTCCGGCGTGTGTCCCGGCGTGGCGACCACCTCCAGCTCGACCGCACCGAAGGGCAGGCGCTCGCCGGGGCGAAGGCGGCGGTGCGGGAAGTCGTACTCGGCGCCGCCCTCCTCGCTGACGCAGAGCTCGGCGCTGCCGCCGAGGCGATCGACCAGCTCGCGCGCGCCGCTCATGAAGTCCGCGTGGATGTGGGTCTCGAGGACGTGGGTGATGGTGAGGCCGAAGTGGCGTGCCAGGTCGAGATAGATCTCCGCGTCCGGCCGCGGATCGACCACGGCCGCCGTGCCCTCGGCGTCGTCACCGACGAGGTAGGACGTCTGGGCAATGCCCTCGGCGAGGATCTGCTCGAAGCGCAGGGTCATCGGCCTTCCTCCACTGGTTCACCGCTCCAACGGCGCCGGCGGCTTCGGGTTCCGGCGATGGTCGGCTGGTGCGGCTTCGCCTGGATCAGCGGATGAACTCGCGCCGACAGGCAGGGGCTGACAAGGTGCTGCAGGTCGCTTACTTTACCGTGTCGATAGGCTCGTGCGAGAGGACGATGCGTTGACCGAGGTGCGGCAGGAGCGAGCGCTGTATTGCTATGCGTCGGGCCACGAGGGTGCCTGGGAGGCCATTTGCCTCGACCTCGACATCGCCGTGCAGGGTCGATCCTTCGAGGAGGTGTCGTCCCTGCTGCGGGAGGCGGTTTCTTTGTATCTGGAGACGGTGGGCGAGCTGCCCGAGGACGAACGGTCCGCGTTCCTCAACAGGTCGGTCCCGTTCCGGACGCGCCTGCGCTTCGCCATCGAAGCCTTCTGGTCGGCTCTTCGGGCACGGGGCAACGGCGAGCTGAAGCACCAGTTCACGATGGCGATGCCGACTCCCGCCTGATCATTCGAAGAGGCGCTTCGGCAGGCCGGACTGCCGGATGATCGAGGCCAGCGTCTTGGGCAATATGTCGTCGTTGCGCGCGTGGTCAGGCCAGGGTCACGATGCATCGCTTGCCGTCGACGAATCCCTGAAAGTGGCGATGGCTGCCCTGCTGGCGGATCAGCTCGAAGCCGTGGGCGGTCAGCAGCTTTTCGACGTCGCGATACTTCATGCAGTACGCCGCGGCTTCGCCCAATGCCGCCGATGGAGCAGGGGTTTCAGCCCTCCTCGAACGCATTCTCGTCGATGTCCTTGATGGCGAAGGTCTGCGTCACGCGCACGCCGACATTGTAGTCGATCATCAGGCGCGCCAGCTCTTCGCCGTCGATGAGAATCACCCGATTGGGAATGCGGGCAATAAAGTCGCGGGCGCCCGAGGTGAACGTCGAGGTCGTGACGAAGATGGCTTTTGACGTACCGTTGCCGGCGAGACTGCCGACGAAGCCCTGCATCTCCGGCCGACCGACGGCATTGGGTGGGGTGTAGCGCTTGGCCTGAATCAGCACGAGATCGAGCCCGAGGGCGTCCTCCTTGATCACGCCGTCGATGCCGTCGTCGTTGCTTCGCTGTGTCTGCCGAGCCATTTCTGCCCGGCCGCCGCCATAGCCCATGGCCACCAGGAGATCGAGGATCAGCCTCTCGAAGGCTTCGGGGCTGAGTTGCAGAATGCGGGCGAGCAGAGCTGTGCGAAGGTCCTGGTCGAGAGCCTGGACAGCAAGCTCGATCGTCTCCTGTGGCGGTGTGATCGTATTCGTTATCGTAGCTGCAGTCTGTTCCTCTCCCTCCACCTGCCGCTCGTTGCGACGCCATTCCAGATACTCGGGAAACTGCTCGAGGAATTTCATGTCGATACGTGGTGGGTTCTTGCGGAGAACCTCGTGGCCCCGCGCGGTCGATCGGTAGGTGCCTCGTCTTACGGGCTCAAGGAGACGCGCGCGCTGCAGGAAGATGTTCGCCCAAGCCACGCGGTTGGCGAAAGTGGACTGGCGGCCGCTGGGCAGCATTTCGGCCAGGTCTTCCGCTGAGAGACCTACTGCCGCCGCGACCCGCTCGCGCAGCTCCACCGATGTCATGGTCTCTTCGGACGCCACCGCCTGCAGCACCGGCAGCATCAGTGTCTGAAAATCCGGTACCGTCATCGATCTGCCTCGCCGCGTGTTCCCTGCGATGCTAACGGGACACCCAGGATTCGCCAACTTCGCAGGACGAAAGGAAAAGAAATGCACTACGCGCTTGGACCACACGAGCTCGAGACCGCGGATGCGGAGCACTGGATCGCCCCCAATGCGGTGCTGGTCGGCAAGGTTCGGCTGGAGACGGATGCGAGCGTTTGGTTCGGGGCGGTGCTCAGGGGGGACAACGAGCTGATCACGGTCGGGCGGGGGAGCAATGTGCAGGATGGCTGCGTGCTGCACACCGACCCGGGCTATCCGCTCGTCATCGGGCCGGAGGTCACGATCGGGCACATGGCGATGCTGCACGGCTGCACCATCGGCGAGGGCTCGCTCATCGGCATCGGGGCGGTGATCCTGAACGGGGCGAGGATCGGCCGGAACTGCCTGATCGGGGCCAAGGCGCTGATCGCGGAGAACAAGGAGATTCCGGACAACAGCCTCGTCATGGGCATGCCGGGCAAGATCAAGGGCGAGGTGCGGCCCGAGCAGGCGGAGCGCATGCGCTGGGGCACGGCCAGATACATCGAGAAGTGGCGGCGCTTCGCGACGGAGATGCAACCGCGCGGCTGAGAGGAGAACTTTCGCTGTTTACAGGAGGTAGTCGAGCATTTATCTACCTTGGGTAGAAAAATTTCACCCGAGGTGCCCCGATGCTCGACCCGCTGCCCGCGCGCACCGACCGTGCGGCCCTCGAACCGAATCTGATCAACGGCACCGACGCGTCGATGCTGACCCTGGCGGCGGGCGGCGATTTAAGGCTGACGCTGGTCGACCAGCTCGCCGGCTATCGCAACTCGGTGGGCGTCTACCGGATCGCCGATGACGGCAGCTTCGTCGACCCCAGGATCGTCGTCACCGACACCAAGGGGGCGGCGCTCGGCAGCGAGATCCTGATGAGCGAGGTCTACGGCGTCGACGACTTCGCCGCCGGCACGCGCTTCGGGCTCTTCCTGATCGCCGATGGTGGCACCAAGAACGCGCTCGACCGGCTGGAGAGCGATGGCCTCGCCTTCGTCGACAACCGCGACGGCTCGCTCGGCGGCAGCTTCACCGCGGCCAACCATCTGACCCTGGTCGACACGGTGAGCGGCCAGAAGCTCGGCGGGAACGTCTTCCACACGACGGACGGCGATCCCGGCGACGCGCTCGGCAACTCGCTCAACAAGGGTGGCCTGGAGCGCACCGTCTCGGCCTGGGGCGACGCGCCGGGCGAAGCCTGGATCGCCTTCGAGGACCTGCGCGATTTCGACTTCGATGACCTGACCCTCAAGGTCGAGAGCCTGCCGGCCCCGGTGGAACCTCCGCCCGAGCCGGAATCGGAGACGGCCCGCCTCGTGCGCTTCGACGGGATCGGCGCCGGCGACCGGGCAGGGCACGCGGCCTCGATCATCGGCGACTTCAACGGCGACGGCTTCGCCGACATCGCCATCGGGGCACCCCATGCCGACGTCACGGGCGCCGACGGGGTGGTGCGCGAGGGTGCCGGGGCCGTCTATCTCTTCTTCGGCACGGACGCCGCCATCCCGCCGATCGTCCCGGTCGCGAGCTTCGACGGCACCAATGGCGTGGCGATCCTGGGTGCGGAGGCCGGCGGCCGGTTCGGCTGGGCGGTCGCCGGGGCCGGTGACGTGGATGGCGACGGGCTCGCCGACCTCGTCGCGGGTGCGCCGGGCCCTGGTGCCAGCGGCGACGGGGCCGGGGAGGCGGTGCTGCTCTACGGGGCGGTGCTCGACGGCAGCCCGGTGATCGACCTCGCCGCGGCCGACCAGGCGGCGGCATTGCGGCCGACGGTGCTGGCCGGCACGGCCGCGGGCGACGAGACCGGGATCAGCGTCGCCGGGGGCGGCGACATCGACGGCGACGGCTTCGCCGACATCGTCATCGGCGCCCGGCTCGGCGAGGCCGAGTATGCGAGCTACAATGGCGGGCTGAGCTATGTGGTGCGCGGCCAGGCGGGCGGGCTCGGCGAGCGGGTCGAGCTCGCGTCGCTCGACGGCGAGGGCGGGTTTCGCGTCGAGGGTCGCGCCATGTTCGACCAGTCGGGCCGCAGCGTCGCCATGCTCGGCGACGTCAACGGCGACGGCCTCGACGATGTCGCCATCAGCGGCCAGGACGCGAGCCCGAACGGGCTCGCCAAGGCGGGCGAGGCCTATGTCGTCTTCGGCCAGGCCGGGGCACGCGCGGCGAGCCTCGATCCGGGCGATCTCGACGGCAGCGACGGCTTCATCATCGAGGGCGTCTACGAGAACGGCTTTGCCGGGTTCGGCCTCGCCGGGGCCGGCGATCTCAACGGCGACGGCTTCGGCGACATCGTCATCGGCGCCTATGCGGCACCGCGGCCGGACCTCGGGCCGGATGGGGCGGCCTACGTGATCTTCGGCACCGACCAGGGCTTCCCCGCCCGCTTCAGCCTCGGCGACCTCGACGGCACCAACGGCTTCGCCATGCGGGGGCCGGCCAATGGCGACGGCTTCGGCCGGTCGGTGGCCGGCGTCGGCGACGTGGATGGCGACGGCTTCGACGACCTGCTCGTGGGTGCGCGCTACGCCGACCGGCTGGGTGCGGAGGGCGGCGGCGAGGCTTTCGTCATCTTCGGCCGCGAGACCTTTGGCGCCGAGCTCGACCTCGCCAGCCTGATCGACGACACCGGCGGCATCCTCGGCGGCTGGCGGATCGACGGGCATCTGGGCTTCACGGTGGCCGGCGGCGGCGATGTGGACGGCGACGGCTTCGACGACCTCCTGGTCGGCGAGCCCTTCGACATCGCGGCGGCCCTGGACCCGCAGGGCCTGGCCGGCTCGACCTATCTGGCCTTCGGCGAGCCGGGGCTCGGGCCCAAGCTGCCAGCACTCGACCAGATCATCGCCGACGGCAACGTGATCGCCTGAATCAGGCGTAGATCGGCACGTTCGGGCCGCGCACGTACCGCTCGGCCGCGTCGAACTCGGGCTGGTGGTCCCAGCGATAGCCGGGGCTGCCGGCCATCACCTTGTGCAGGAAGACGCGCGTCTGCTTGCTGGCGATGGCGGTCGCGGTCCGCTCGTCGAGGTCGATTCCCTCGAGGAGCAGGTGGTGCAGCTTCGCCGCCTCGTCCGCGCGCTCGCCCATGAGGTCGGTGGTCTCGCCGGGGTCGGCGGCGACGTCGAAGAGCAGGGGGCTGTGGTTGCGGGTGTGGACGTATTTGAGGGGCCCCTTGCGGATCGCGAGCCAGGGCTCCTCCACGCCGGGGCCGAAATACTCGATGATCGCCTGGTCCTTCCAGCCGGGCATGGGGCCTTCGAGGAGCGGCGCGAAGCTCTGGCTGTCCCGGCTGCCGAAGCGGTCCGATTCCGCCTTCGCCCCGGCGATCTCGGCGACGGTCGGGCAGAGATCGGCGAGCGAGACCACCTCGCCGACGCGCCTCGGGGCGTAGCGCTTCGGGTTGTGGATGATCAGCGGCACCTTGGCCGACTGCTCGTAGAAGGTGCGTTTGAACCACATGCCGCGCTCGCCCATCATGTCGCCGTGGTCGCTCGTGAAGACGATGATGGTGTCGTCGTAGAGGCCGAGCTGCTTCAGCCGGGCGACGATCTCGCCGACATAGGCGTCGATCTGGGTGATCATGGCGTAGTAGGCGCGCCGCGCCGCGATCACCATCTCGGGCGAGGGCGGGAACCGGTCGATGCCGTGGTGGATCTTGAGCCAGCGCGTGACCGGGTGGGCGTCCGCGTCGGCCTCCGCCGGCATGGCGGGCGGGGCGATGTCGATGTCGTCGTAGAGGTCCCAGAACCTGGGCTCGGTCTGGTAGGGGTCGTGCGGCTGGGTGAAGGAGACGTGGAGGAAGAAGGGGTCCTCCTTCGGCTCCAGCGCCTCGTAGCGGAGGAACTCGATGGCGCGGAACTGGACCTCCTCGTCATAGAGGATCTGGTTGGTGGTGCGGACGACGGGCGGCACGTCGAGCCGGGTGACCGAGGTGCCGGGCCGGTAGTCGACCTCGGGCTTCCAGTCGATCGACCAGCCGAAATTGGCCGGGTACATGTCGGTCGTGAGCCGGCAGTCGAAGCCGTGCAGCTGGTCCGGGCCGACGAAATGCGTCTTGCCCGAGCAGACCGTCCGGTAGCCGGCGCTTTTCAGGAAGTGCATCATGGTGGGCGTGTCGGCGGTCAGCTCCGAGCCGTTGCCCCAGACCTCGTTGGTGGTGGTCCTCGTGCCGCTGAACATCGAGGCGCGCGACGGCGTGCAGAGCGGCGAGTTGCAGTAGGCGTTCTCGAAGAGCAGTCCTGGCTCGGCGAGGGCCGTCAGATGCGGCGTGATCGCCTGCGCCTTCGGGTCGTAGATGGGCAGCACCAGCCCGGTCATCTGATCGGCCTCGATCAGCACGATGTTCGGCTTCTCGCCATTCTTCCTCTGCAACGCCACGCCTCCGGGCTGTAGGTCTCAACAACCCGGCCCTCCCACAATAGACCGTGCGCCGCAAGCCCGGCTGGCCTAGACGAAATGCAGTGATATCGGGACGAAGGAGGAACGGGCGATGCGGGGAACGGCTCTGGTCGTGGGCGCCACGGGCATCATCGGCAGCGCCGTGGCGCGGCGGCTGATCGCCGAGGGCTGGACGGTGCATGGCCTCGCCCGCAACCCGAAGAGCGAGATCGAGGGGCTCTTGCCGGTCGCGGCCGATCTCCTGGAACCTGCCTCGCTCGCCGCAGCGCTGGCCGACGTGGCGCCTGCGCATGTCTTTCTCGCCACCTGGCTGCGGCAGGCGACGGAGGCGGAGAACTGCCGGGTGAACGGGGCGATGGTCAAGAACCTGCTCGACGCCCTGTCGCCGAAGGCGACGGTGCGGCACGTGGCGCTGGTCACCGGGCTCAAGCACTATCTCGGCCCGTTCGAGGCCTATGCGAAGAGCGGCACCCTGCCGGAGACGCCGCTGCGCGAGGCCCAGCCGCGGCTGAAGCTGCAGAACTTCTACTATGCCCAGGAGGACGAGGTCCTCGCGGCGGCGGCGCGCGACGGGTTCGCCTGGAGCGTCCACCGGCCGCACACGGTGATCGGCAAGGCGGTCGGCAACGCCATGAACCTCGGCACCACGCTCGCCGTCTTCGCCAGCATCTGCAAGGCGACCGGCCGGCCCTTCCAGTGGCCGGGGTCGCAGGCGCAGTGGCGGGGGCTCTCGGACGTCACCGATGCAAGGGTGCTGGCCGAGCAGCTCGTCTGGGCCGCGACCACCCCGGCGGCCAGGAACGAGGCGTTCAACATCGTCAATGGCGATGTCTTCCGCTGGTCCTGGCTCTGGCCGCGCCTGGCCGGCTGGTTCGGCATCGAGGCGCAGGGCTTCGACGGCACGGTCCACCCGCTGGAGGCGCAGATGGCGGATTGCGGCCCGCTCTGGCGCGAGATCGCAGCGAAGCACGGGCTGGTCGAGTCCGAGCTCGACCGGCTGGCCTCGCCCTGGCACACCGATCTCGACCTCGGCCGGCCGCTCGAGGTGATGACCGACATGGCGAACAGCCGCAAACGCGGCTTCGCCGGCTATCGCGCGACCGAGGATTCCTTCCTCGACCTCTTCGCCCTGCTGCGCGCCGACCGGCTGATTCCTTGAGCCGCCGGCGAAAGAGCTTATAACCATATTTCTGGAAATACCGTTTGACACGGCGGGCGGCCGATCCCAGATTGGTGGCATGCAGCTCGAACACATCGCGGCCCGGCTCGAAGCGCTGGGCAACCCGACCCGGCTCGAGGTCTACCGCCAGCTCGTGCGAGCGGGGGAGGAGGGGCTGGCGGTCGGCGAGGTGCAGGCCAGGACCGGCGTGCCGCGCTCGACCCTGTCGCACCATCTGCACAAGCTGATCGCGGTCGAGCTGGTGAGCCAGGAACGGCAGGGCACGACGCTGATCTGTCGGGCCAACTATGCGGTGATGCATGCCACGCTCGGCTTCCTCGAGCGCGAATGCTGCGTGGACGCGGCGCGTGGATCGGCAAAGGAGCCACCGAGATGACGGCCCTCGTTGCCCGGCTCGGCCGGGCCGCCCGCACGCCGGATCCGGCCTTGCTGGCGCTTCTCCTGATCTTCGCCGCATTGGCGATCTTCCTACCGGGGCAGGCGAAGGCGAGCCTCGGCTTCACGCTGGAAAGCCTCCTCGGCGTGGCACCCTTCCTCCTCGCCTCGGTGGCGCTCGCCGCCTATGCCCGCGCCTCGGGGGCGGACAACCTGATCGCGCGTGCCTTCAGCGGCCGGCTGGCGCCGATGATCCTGGCGGCGAGCCTGACGGGTGCGCTCTCGCCCTTCTGCTCCTGCGGCGTCATCCCGTTGATCGCGGCTCTCCTGGCCATGGGCGTGCCGCTGCCGGCGGTCATGGCCTTCTGGCTCGCCTCGCCGCTCATGGACCCCTCGATGTTCGCGCTGACCACCGGCACGCTCGGCCTCGACTTCGCCCTCTACAAGACCTTCGCGGCGATCGCGATGGGCCTCTTCGGCGGCTTCGGCATGGCGCTGCTGGTCAGGAACGGTGCCTTCGCCGAGCCCCTGCGGCCGGAAGTGGGCAATGGCGGCTGCGGCGGCGGGCGGGTGCGCACGCCCAAGCCGGTGCACTGGCGGTTCTGGGACGAGCCGGCGCGCCGGCTGACCTTCGGCCGGAGTGCCTTGGACACGACGCTCTTCCTCGGCAAGTGGCTGACGCTCGCGTTTTTGCTCGAGAGCCTGATGCTGGCCTGGGTCCCGGCCGAGCTGGTCGCCTCGACGCTGGGCGGCGAGGGCATCGGCCCCGTCTTCCTGGCGGTGCTGGTGGGGGTGCCGGCCTACCTCAACGGCTATGCCGCCCTGCCGCTGATCGGCGGCTTGATCGACCAGGGCATGGCGCCGGGGGCCGGCATGGCGTTTTTGATCGCCGGCGGCGTCACCTCGCTGCCGGCCGCCATCGCCGTCTGGGCGCTGGCGAGGCCGCCCGTGTTCCTGGCCTATCTCGGCTTCTCGGTGACGGGTGCCCTGGTCCTCGGCCTGCTCTTCACCCTGGTCGGCTGAGAGGTCGTTTACAGCGACGGCCCGATCTTCCTATGCTCCCGCATTCCTATTGGGGAGAGGGACGATGCGTGGCGGTCTGATGCTGGCGGCGGGACTGGCGGCAGGGCTTCTCGGCGGCGTTGCCTCGGGCCAGGAGGCGCCGGTCAAGCTCGGCGCCGTGCTGCCCTTCTCGGGCGGGCTCGAGCTCTTCGGCGGGCAGGCGCGGCTCGGCATCGACCTCGCGGTCAAGGAGATCAACGACGGGGGCGGCATCCAGGGCCGGCCGGTCGAGGTGATCTACGAGGACAACCAGACGGATCCAAGGACCTCGGTCGAGCGCGCCACCAAGCTCACCCGGGGCGACGGGGTGATCGCCGTGCTGGGGCCGATCACCTCGAACGCCCGCGACGCCATGCTGCCGACCATGGAGCGGGCCAAGGTGCCGCTGCTCTATGCGACCAATTACGAGGGCGGGGCCTGCTCGCGCTACGTCTTCGCCTTCAACTCGGTGCCGAACCAGGAGCTGGCCGAGCTGGTGCCGTATCTGGCCCAGAATCGCGGCAGGAAGTTCTTCATGTTCGGCGCCGATTATGTCTGGCCGCAGAAGATGTTCGAGACCGCGGCCACGCTGGTCGCCGAGGCGGGCGGCGAGGTGGTCGGCACCGAGTTCACGCCCTGGGGGGTCACCGAGTTCGCGCCGGTGGTCCGCCGGATCGAGGAGAGCGGGGCGGACGTGCTGCTCTTCGCCCTGCCCGGCGCCGACGGCATCACCTTCATCCGCCAGGCGGAGGATTTCGGCCTCCTGGAGGACGTGACCGTCGGCTTTTTGGGATTCTCCGAGGATTATCTGGGGGCGTTCGGCGAGGGCAAGGCGCAGGACATGTGGGTGACCGTGCCCTTCGCCGCGGCCGATCCGTCGGAAGGGGTGCAGTACTTCACAGGGAGGCTCGCCGAGATGGCGGGGCCGGACGTCGTCGCCTCGCACTACACCATGACCCACTACAACGCGGTGATCGCGGTGGCAGAGGCGCTCGAAGGGGCGGAGACGATCGACGCCGAGGCGCTGGTCGACGGGCTCGAGGGGCTCGAGATCGAGACGCCGACGGGCCTCCTCTCCATCGGTGCCGAGGACCATCACGTGACCATGGAGATGCTCCTCGCCCACACGGTGGGCGACGGGCTCGAGGTGGTCGACCGGCTCGGCCGGATCGCACCCGAAGCCGGCTGCAACTGAGAGCCTGTTTGAGAAGTTTTCACGGTGTTTCATCGACTTGCGATCGACCACCGGCGCGAAGCCGAGCGCGGTCGATGCCGGGGCATCGGGCAAGCTCGGCGACAAAGTCGGAGCCGATCGCAAGTCGACCGTAGGTGAGGCTGGCAGCGGCACCTGCTTCGTCGTTGATCGACCGACGATGCGCCGCATCGACGGCCGATCAACTCCTCGCATCTGCTCACTGCCAGCCTCATGAAACATCATGAAAACTTCTCAAACAGGCTCTGAGCGCATGACGCTGCTTGCCGTCGAAGGGCTGGAGAAGCGCTTCGGCGGCGTGCAGGCGCTGGCCGGGCTCTCGCTCTCGCTCGACGAGGGTGGGCTGCTCTGTCTCCTGGGACCCAATGGCTGCGGCAAGACGACGTTCTTTCGCGTGCTGAGCGGCGAGACGGCGGCGGATGCCGGTCGGATCGACTTCGCCGATCGGCGGCTCGAGGGTGAGGGGCCGGCCGGGCGCGCCCGGCTCGGCATCGCCCGCAAGCTCCAGACGCCGGGACTGTTCGCCGCGCTTACCGTGGCCGAGCATCTGGCGCTGGCGGCGGCCTCGCCGGCGGCCCACGGCCCGGTCGATGCGGCGGCGCTGCTGGCCCGGGTCGGGCTCGGTGAGCATGCCGAAACACCGGCCGGCCGGCTTTCGCATGGCCAGCGGCAATGGCTCGAGATCGCCATGCTGCTGGCGCTCCGGCCGAGGCTCCTCCTGCTGGACGAGCCGACCGCCGGCATGACCCGGGCGGAGACGCGGCGGACGGCAGCGCTGCTCCGCGAGCTCAACGACAAAGACGGGGTCGCCGCCATCGTCATCGAGCACGACATGGCCTTCGTGCGCGAGCTCGATGTGGCGGTCGCCGTCATGCTGCAGGGCCGGGTGGTGGCGACCGGCAGCTATGCGGAGGTCGGCCGGGATCCCCTGGTGCGCGAGCTCTATCTCGGCAAGCGCGCCTGATGGCGGCGCTCTTCGAGGTCAGGGGCCTCGTCGCCGGCTATGGCGGTGCCCGCATCCTCGACGGTGTGGATCTCGACGTCGAGGCGGGCGGGATCACCTGCCTTTTGGGGCGGAACGGCACCGGCAAGACGACGACGCTGAAGGCGCTGATGGGGCTTTTGCCGGCCGCGGCCGGCAGCGTCCGTCTCGATGGGCAGGAGCTCGCCGGGCTTGCGGCGCACCGGATCGCGCGGGCCGGGATCGGCTGGGTGCCGCAGGGCCGCAGCATCTTCGCCGGCTTCAGCGTCGAGGAGAACCTCGCCATTGGCGGGCTCGGTCATGGTGCGCGGCTCGACGATGGCCTGATGGAGCGCTTTCCGGTCCTCGCCGAGCGGCGGCGGCAGGACGCTTCGACCCTCTCGGGCGGCGAGCAGCAGCAGCTCGCCATTGCCCGGGCCCTGGTCGGCCGGCCGCGGCTGCTGCTGCTCGACGAGCCGACCGAGGGCATCCAGCCCTCGCTGGTCGATCGGCTGGCGGTGACGCTGGCCGTCATTGCGCGGCAGGACGGGATCGGGCTCCTGCTGGTCGAGCAGAACCTCGATCTGGCCCTGGGGCTCGCCGACCGGGTGCTGGTGATGGAGAAGGGGCGGATCGAGCTCGTGGTCGAGGCGGCGGGGCTGGCGGACGCGCTGCCGGCGCTCGAAGCCCGGCTCTCGATCTGACGGCCATGGGGGCCGACCTCGTCCTCGCCTTGCTCGATGCGGCGAACTTCGTGCTCGCCATCATCCTCGTCGCCATGGGGCTGATGGTCGTCTTCGGCATGATGCGCATCATCAACATGGCGCATGGCGAGCTCTTCCTGCTCGGCGCCTATGCGCTGCTCGTGGTCCAGGGCCTGGGCGGCTCGTTCTGGCTGGCGCTGGTGCTGGGGCCGCTCGTTGTCGGGCTGGTGGGGCTGCTGCTCGAGGTGCTGGTCATCCGCCACCTCTACGGGCGCGTGCTCGACAGCATCCTCGCCACCTGGGGGCTTTCGCTGCTGATCAGGCAGACGGTGATCCTGTGGTTCGGGCCGCAGAGCAGGGTGGTGGCGGCACCCTTCGATCTCCGGCTCGACATCCTGGGCCAGCCCTTCCCCGCCTATCGCCTGTTCATCATGGGCGTGTCCCTGGCCGTCATCCTCTTCTGCTTCTGGCTCTTCCACCGCACGCGGCTGGGGCTCGCGGCCAGGGCCACCATCGCCGACCGCGCGACGGCAGAGGCCATGGGCATCGACAGCCGCGGCCTCGATCGGCTGACCTTCGCTTTTGGCGCAGCGCTCGCAGGGCTCGCGGGCGTGGTCATGGCGCCGCTCTTGAGCGTCGATCCGCAGATGGGGCTGGGCTTTCTCATCCCGGCCTTCCTCGCCATCCTGACCGGCGGGGCGGGCGAGCTCATGGGCGTGGTCACGGGCGGGGTGGTGGTCGGCGGCAGCCAGAGCTTGGTGGCGCGCGTCGCCTCGCCGGCCGTGGCCGAGCTCGTGGTTCTCGGCCTCGCCATCCTCGTCATCCGGCTCCTGCCGAACGGCCTCGTCGGCCAGTTCCGGCGGCGGCGATGAGCCGAAAGAGGCTCGTCCAGGGCCTCGTCTGGCTCGGCCTCACGCTGCTGCCGCTCTTCATCGGCGAGTGGCAGACCCTGCAGCTCGCCCAGTTCCTGACCTATGGCCTTTTCGCCATGAGCCTCGCTTTGGCCTGGGGCCGGCTCGGGCTCCTCTCGTTCGGCCACGCCCTCTTCTTCGGGCTTGGCGCCTATGCCATGGCGCTCGCCACCATGGGCCGCCTGCCGGGGCTCGAGGCCTTCCCCTCCTCCTGGCTCGGCCTCGCCCTCGCCTGCCTCGTCCCCTGGGCGACAGCACAGTTGCTGGGCTTCTTCCTCTTTCACGGGCGGGGGCTGAGGGGGGCCTATTTCGGCATCACCATGCTGGCCCTCGCCGTGCTCGCCGAGCGGCTGACCCAGGGCACGGCCTGGCTCGGCGGGCTGAACGGGCTGATCGGGGTGCCGCCTCTGGCCCTCGGCCTCGACGGCGGCGGGCCGGCGCTGCTCGATCCGCTGCCGACCTACTGGGTGATGCTGGGCGTGGCCTTCGCCGTCTTCCTCGGGCTCGAGATGCTGCTCGCGTCCTCCCGCGGGCTCGCCATGACGGCGGTGCGCGAGAACGAGGACCGGCTCGGATTTCTCGGCTACGACGTGGCCGCCATCAAGCGGCACGGCTTCGCCCTTTCGGCCGCCATCGCCGGGCTCGCCGGCGCCCTCTTCGCCAGCCAGTTCGGCTTCGTCTCGCCCAAGCTGATCGGCTTCGGCCTCTCGGCCGAGGTCCTGATCTGGACCGCCCTCGGCGGCCGCGAGATGCTGCTGGCGGCGTTTTTCGGCGCCCTGCTGTTGAGCTGGACCGAGACGGTGCTGGCGGGCCTGCTCGGCGCCTACTGGCTCCTGGCGCTCGCCGCCCTGCTGGTGCTGAGCGTGCTCTTCTTCGAGCGCGGCTTCGTCGCCGGCATCCTCACCTTGCTGTCCCGAGGGCGGCGTCCAGGTCGGCGATGAGGTCGCCCACGTCCTCGATGCCGACCGAGAGGCGAAGCAGGTTGCCCGGGACGATGCTGTTGGGGCCCTCGACGGCCTTCCTGTGCTCGATCAGGCTCTCGACGCCACCCAAGGACGTGGCGGGGAGGAAGAGGCGGGTCGCCGACGCGATGCGCTTGGCCGCCTCGGGGCCGCCATGGACGAGGATCGAGAGCATGCCGCCGAAGCCCCGGGTCATCTGGCGCCTGGCGATGGCGTGCTGGGCATGGCTTTCGAGGCCCGGGTAGAGCACGCGCTCGATGGCCGGGTGGCCCTCCAGGTGCCGGGCGATGGCGAGGGCACTGGCCGAGGCGCGCTCGAAGCGGAGATAGAGCGTGCGCATGCCGCGAATGAGCAGCCAGGCCTCGAAGGCGCCGAGCACGCCGCCGAGCTTCGAGCGCAGCCAGGTGAGCTCGCGCCAGCTTTCGTCCTGGACCTTCGTGACCAGCACGCCGGCGGTGAGGTCGCTGTGGCCGTTCAGGTACTTGGTGGCGGAGTGGAAGACGATGTCGGCACCCAGGTTCAGCGCCTGGGTCGTCACCGGCGAGGCGCAGGTGCCGTCGACGGCGACGAGGGCGCCGGCCGCGTGGCCGATGGCGGCGGCCGCCTCGATGTCGATCACGTCCCAGCTCGGGTTGACCGGCGTCTCGAGCCAGAGGAGCGCCGTCTCGCCGGGATGCACGCCGGCGGCGAGGCTCGCCGGGTCGGCGGCGTCGAAGAAGTCGAGGCCGATGCCGTGCCGGTCCCGCAGCCGCACCAGCCAGTCCTGGACGCCGTGATACATGATGCGGGGTGCCGCGATCCTCTTGCCCGCCGGCACGGTCTCGAAAAGCGTGGCGCAGGCGGCGAGCCCGGAGCCGAAGAGGAGGGCCGCGGCCCCGTCCTCGAGGCTGGCGACGATGCGCTCCGCGTGGCGCACGGTCGGGCAGGTGTCGCGGCTGTAGACGAAGCCGTCGCGGAGCGCGTAGTCGGCGTCGCGGGCGAAGGTCGAGGAGGGCTGGATGGCGGGCACGACGGCCCCGGTGGCGGCCTCGATCTCGTGCAGCGCCTGCACGGCGCGGGTCTCGGCGGAGGCGCGGTTGGGTGGGGTCATGGGCTTGTACCGAGAAGGGGGCTCATCAGTGTCCGCAAGGCTCGCCGCAGACCGGCCGCATCCTCATCTGCCAGACGGCCCTTTCTCTCGATGCCAATTTGCTCGATGACGGCAATCTTGGCCGATCGGATCAACGAGGGGCGCGACAGGCCGGCTGTATCGATGTCGACAATCGGGATGTCGCCGGGCCAATGTCGATTGGCGGCACTGGTGATCATCATGACCCAGAGCAGTGGGTGCCGATTGTCGCTGGGCGGCAGTGCCAGCACGACAGCCGGTCGCCGCTGCGTGACCGGCCGCTCGACATACGGAAACGGCACGGCCACCACGTCGAACGGCTCAAAGATCGCCATAGGCCTCGGCATCGGCTGCCGACGACCACTCGTCGAACAACGCGAACGGATCCTCCGCAGGCTCGCGCTCCAGCCGCTCGATCACGACCGCGCCATCCCGCTCGACGAAGCGAACGAGATCGCCGGGATTGATGCCGAGTTTTTCGCGGATGCGCTTCGGAAGCACGAGCTGCGCCTTCGTGCTGACCCGCGCCGTGACTTCGGTTGTGCGCATGATGACCTTGGGTAAGACGACCTACTTCTTACTTGGGGCGTTTTAACCGGGCCACAAGGGAGAGTTGCCGTCGTCGCGGTAAACTCGACTAGCCGAACACCACCTCCACACCCCCCAGCCCCTCGACCTCGATCTGCACCTCGCAGGGGCCCGTGATCCACTGGACGGGGGTGATGGTGCCGAGGCTGACGAAGCGGCCGGCTTTCAGGGTCCAGCCGAGGCCGGCGTAGCGGTCGGCGAGCCAGACGAGGGCGTTGAGCGGGTGGCCGAGGAGCTCGTCGGAGAGGCCGGTGCCGACTTCCTTGCCGTCGATCAGGGTGCGGGCGGTGAGGCGGTCGAGGGGGAGGTGCTGCCAGTCGGTGGTTTCGCGGCCGAGGATGCTGCCGGCGTTGAAGGCGTTGTCGGCGATGATGGTGCCGGCACCGGCCTCCTTGAAATCGACGTAGCGGTTGTCGACGATCTCGATGGCCGGCAGGACGGCGGCGACCGCGGCGGCGATGCGCTCCTTCGTCCAGGGGGCCTCGGCGGGCGTGAGGTCGCGGGCGATGCGGACGGCGATCTCGGTCTCGATGCCTGGATGGACGAAGTCGGCGAGACGGAGGGTGGCGCGCTTCTGGTGCACGGTCGAGGCGAAGACGTCGCCGGCGATGGGGCCGGGGACGTTGAGGAGCTTCCGCATGCCTTCGGCGGTGGCGCCGATCTTGTGGCCGGCGACTTCGCCGAGCCTTTTGGCGAGGGCGGCGTTGGCGGCCTGCTGGACGGCGTAGCCCTCGTCCTCGCCGATGGCGAGGCCGTCGAGCCGGCCGCCTTCCAGGCGATTGGCTGCAACCTTCTCGGCATGGGTCATGGTGAGCCTCCCTCCGGTCGTTGACCCTGCCGCGATTGACAGGGCCGCCTCGACACCCGACGCTCCCTCCTCATAACGGGGGCTGGCATGGACGAAAAGCTGGAGCGGGCGCTCGGCGAGCGCGAAGGTGCCGTGGTCGAGCTGACCCGGGAGCTCGTGGCCTTTCCCACCATCAACCCGCCGGGCGAGGCCTACACGCCCTGCGCGGAATTCCTCGGGCGGCGGCTCGCCGCCAGCGGCTTCGAGATCGCCTACATCCGGAGCGAGGGGGCGCCGGGCGACAGCGACCTTTATCCCCGGACCAACGTCGTCGGCCGCCATGAAACCGGCCGACCGGGGCCGACCATCCATTTCAACGGCCATCTCGACGTGGTCGAGGTGGGGCAGGGCTGGACGGTCGACCCGTTCGCCGGGGAGGTCCGGGACGGGCGGATCCACGGGCGCGGCACCTGCGACATGAAGGGCGGGCTGGCGGCGGCGGTGGTGGCGGTCGAGGCGCTCTTGGCCTCGGGGCTGCCGCTCAGGGGTGCGATCGAGATCTCGGGCACGGTGGACGAGGAATCGGGCGGCTTCGGCGGTGTCGCCCACCTGGCGGGGCTCGGCTATTTCTCGAAGCCCCGGGTCGATCACGTGATCATTCCCGAGCCTCTCAACGTCGATCGGGTGTGCATCGGCCACCGTGGGGTGTGGTGGGCGGAGATCGAGACCCGTGGGCGGATCGCGCATGGCTCGATGCCCTTTCTCGGCGACTGCGCCATCCGCCACATGGGGGCCTTCATCCAGGCGCTGGAGACCGAGCTCTATCCCAGGCTCGGCGAACGGCGCACCGCCATGCCGGTGGTGCCGGACGGGGCACGGGCCTCGACCCTCAACCTCAATGCGATTCGGGCCGGCACGGCGCCGGAGAAGGGCGGGCTGCCCAGCCCCTGCGTGGCGGATCGCTGCCGGCTGACCATCGACCGGCGCTATCTGATCGAGGAGCGCATCGAGGAGGTCGAGGGCGAGATCCGCGCCTTGCTCGACCGGCTGGCTGCCGAGCGGCCGGGCTTCGCCTATGGCCTGCGCGAGCTCATGCACGTGGCCCCCATCATGACCGAGCCCACCGCCCCGGTGCCGCAGGCGGTGGCCATGGCGATCGAGGCGGTGCTCGGCCGGCCGGCGGCGTTCGTCGCCTCGCCCGGCACCTATGACCAGAAGCACATCGCCCGGATCGGGCACCTCGACGACTGCGTCGCCTACGGGCCCGGCATTCTCGACCTGGCGCACCAGCCGGACGAGTTCGTGGTGATCGAGGATCTGGTGGCGTCGATGCGGGTCATGGCGCTCGCCACGCTTCGGCTCATGGGCGTCCCGGCTTGACCGGCGGCATGCGAGCGGCGAGGCTCGGCCGGCAACGCAGATGGAGGCCCTGGCCTTGGGTATCGTGCTCTTTCTCCTGATCGGCATCCTCGCCGGCTGGATCGCCGGCAAGCTCATCCAGGGCGGCGGCTTCGGGCTGATCGGCAACATGGTGGTGGGCGTGGTCGGCGCCGTGCTCGGCGGCTACGTGCTGGGGGCGGTCGGCATCGATCTCGGCGGGTTCTTCGGCCAGCTCGTCACGGCGGTGCTGGGGGCGCTCATCCTGCTGTTCGGCGTCGGCCTCGTAAAACGGGCCTAGTTCCCGACCTCAGGGCGGGGTAACGCGGTAGCGCGGCGCGGCGAAGACGCGGCGGACCATGGGCTCGAAGGTGGCGAGCGGCGCCCAGCCGACGGCCGGGTCGATGGCGTTCTGGTCGTAGCGCTCGACATACTCGGCGGCCCACTCGAAATGCGGGTGGCCGCGCCAGCGCTCGCGCTCGTGCGGGTCGGCGTCCGGGTGCTCGTGGCAGTGGTGGAGCTGGAAGATGCCGTGCCGCTCGAGCATCCAGACATGCCTGGGGTCGACATAGGGGGCGAGGAGCGCTCCGGCGAAGGCGCCGTGCGTCTCCGGGCAGATGGTGAAGCCGATATCGTGCAGCAGGCCGACGACGACGGTCTCCTCGTCGTGGCCGTCCCTGAGCAGCATGGTCGCCGACTGCAGGCAGTGCTCGAAGATGTTGATCTCGTAGCCCCAGCTCGGGTCGGCCTCGAGGGTGCGCAGCAGGCGCAGCACGTGATCCGCGCGCGAGTGCTGGTAGTAGACGCGCTTCTGCGGCTCCAGCACCTGCCAGTCGGCGGCGCGGAACTGCGCCATCTCGGGCTTCTCGACATAGCGCCAGGCGGGGTCGAGGAGGGTGGCGCGGCCGGTCATGATTGCGCCTGCGCCTGGGCCTGGGCCTGGCGCTGCCGATAGGCGAAGGAGGCGTTGTAGCGGCGCTCGATATGCTCGCCGACCGTGACCGGCGGGTAGCGGGCGGGCTCGCCTTCGGCGCAGACCGGCACGACCTCCTGCTCGGCGTTCGGGTCGACGAAGACGGCGATGGACTGGCGCGAGCGGCCGGAGGTGTTGACCACCCGGTGCGGCGTCGAGCGGAAGCGGTCGTTGGTCCAGCGGGCCAGGAGGTCGCCGACATTGACGACGAAGCAGTCGGCCAGGGGCGGCGCCGCCACCCAGCCCCCGTCATGGGCCTGGACCTGCAGCCCGCCCACCATGTCCTGCCAGAGCAGGGTGAGGCAGCCGAAATCGGTGTGTGGCGCCACGCCGAACTGGTCGGCGCCGGCGGTCGCCGGCTGCGGCGGGTAGTAGATCGTGCCACCCCGGCTCACCGGCTTGTCGATATGGGCGATGAAGTGGCCCGGCGGCACGCCCAGCGCATGGGCGAAGGCGCGGAGCAGCTGCCAGCCGCAGGCATGGGCGGCGTCGAGATAGGCCCCGAGCGTCGGCTGCAGCGCGGGCAGGAAGGCGGGCCAGCGATTGGGGGCGAGGAGGGGGTTGGTGGCCAGCGCCGGGTCGTCCGGCTCGACCTCGATGCCCCAGATGAAGCTCTCCTTCAGGTCGGGGCGCCGGGCACCCTCCATCACCGCCTCGCCGGGATCGAGCCAGCCGCGATGCCGGCCCTGGACCGCCACCGTCGCCTTGGCCTCGCGGGGGGAATCGAAGAAGCGGCGCGAGACCGCCGCGGCCTCCTCGATCAGGGAGGCCGGCACGCCGTGATTGGTGACGTAGAAGAAGCCGACACGCTCCGCGGCATCGGTCAGGGCGGCGGCCGTCCGCTCCAGCCCTGTGACGGTGCCGCTCATGAGTGGGTCGAGGTCGATGACGGGCAGCGAGGCCACGTCGACCGTGCGGGCTGACGCATAGGCCATGGTGGAGCTTCCGGTATGCTTGTGCCGAGGGCCGGGACGGTGCAAGTCTCGCTCTTCTGGACCGGCCGATCAATATGCCGTAATTCATTCGTGGTATGAGTTCTGCTCATGGGTCGTCATGCGCTACGCCGATCTGCCGCCGCTCGCCACGCTCCGGGTCCTCGAGGCCGCGGTCCGGCTCGGCAGCTTCACGGCGGCGGCGGACGAGCTCGGCCGGACGCAGAGTGCGGTCAGCCACCAGATCAAGGAGCTGGAGCTCAGGCTCGGCTGCCCGCTCTTCGAGCGGCGCGGCCGCGGCGTGGTCGCCACGGCCGAGGGCGAGCGCCTCGCCGAGGCGGTGATCGGCGGGCTCGGCCGCATCCACCACGCCTTCGACGCGCTGCGCCGCGAGCGCCGGGCCGACCGGGTGGTGGTCAGCGCGCTGCCCGGCTTCGTCGTCAAGTGGCTCTTCCCGCGGCTGGTCCGCTTCGACGAGCGGCACCCGGCGATCGAGGTCGACGTGATGGCGAGCGGCCGGCGCAGCGAGCTGGTGGCGGGCGAGGCCGACCTCGCCATCCGCTACGGCAGCGGCAGCTATCCGGGCCTCGGCTCGACCCTGCTGCTGGGCGAGCGCATGGCGCCGGCCTGCGCCCCCAGGCTGGCCCGCCAGCTCCGCGAGCCGGCCGATCTCGCTGCCATGACGCTGCTGCACGACGACCTGCCGACCGGCGAGGGGGTCGGCGTGGGCTGGGCGCGCTGGCTGGCGGCGGTCGGCCTGGGCGGCCTCGAGCCCGCGCACAACCGGCGCTTCGGCCAGTCCAACATGGTGATCGACGCGGCGGTCGAGGGCGTCGGGGTAGCACTCGGCCGCAGCCCGCTGGTCGCCGGCGACATCCGGGGCGGGCGGCTCGTCGTGCCGTTCGGCCCGGCGCTCGCCACGGGGCTCGCCTATCACATCGTCGGCGTCGAGCGGGTGCTCGAGCGGCCGGCGGTCTGCGCCTTCATCGACTGGCTGGTGGAGGAGGCGAGGGCCGAGCCGGCGCCGGAGGTCATTCTGGCGCCAAACGGGCTGGCGCCGGCCGGGGCTCAGAGCCTGTGAATGAATGTCCTGCGCCTTTTCGATAGAATAGCCGCAGCGATCTGAGAGGGGGGGTATGGAGGAGGGTCTTTTCGATGATCTGCCGGCGGCGGCGGCGCCGGGGAAGGTGCCTGTCGGTGCGCCCCGGTTGAGGAAAGCGGAGCGGTCACAGGTCGAGCTTCGGGTGTGCAGTCTGGATGATTTGCTTTCGGCGGGTCATCCGGCGCGGCTGGTGTGGCGGTTCGTCGAGGGTCTGGACATCTCGGATCTGCTGGCGGGGATCAAGGCGGTGGCAGGCCATGTGGGGCATCCGCCGGCCGATCCGGCATTTGGTCGCTGTGGCTGTTCGCGACCATCGACGGGTGGGCGCCGGCTGGCCGGTGCGCAGCCACGTCGCCTATCGCTGGCTGTGCGGCGGGTGTCGACAACCACAAATCCTGAGCGACTTCCGCACGGCTCATGCGGCGCTCGACAAGACGTGACGGCCAGCGTGGCGGTGCTGCTCAGGGCTGGTGCGACTGGATCAGCTGGCCAGGACGGGATGAAGGTGCGGGCCTCGGCGAGCGGCTTCGTTCCGGCGGCGGAGAGCGAGAACTGCCGTCGGCAGGCGGCGGCGTGCGGGCGCTGAAGGCCGGCTGGCGCACCCGCAGCGCGTCGGGCCGCCGGCGGGCGCAGAACGGCGGTGCGCGGCGCGGGAGTGGCGGCGGCGCTGGCGACTGCCGGCCGTCAGGCCGCCCGGCGACAAAGAAGGACAGGGCGCGGGTCTCGACCACCGATCCGGAGGCACGGGTGATGAAGATGGCCGACGGCGGCTTTCGGCCCGCCTTCAACGTCCAGCTCGCCGCCGAGACCGAGCATCGCCTGATCGTCGGCGTGGCGGTGACAACAGCGGCGGCGACCAACCTGGAGCCGATGGCCGACCAGATCGCCGAGCCTTCGGCAAGCTGCCGCGCGAGATGCTGGCCGATGGCGGCTTCGTCAACCTGGCGGCCATCGACCGGCTGGACGGCCGGGGTGTGACCCTCGCCCGCCGTACGCGCGACGCGCGCGCGACCGGATGAAGGGGGATACCGTGCCGTCCTGGTGGCGCCACGGATGGAGGCGAGGCCGCCAGGCGATCTAGGGACCGAGCCGCCACCATCGAATGCGTCAACGCCCAGGTCCGCAATCGTGGCCTGCGGCAATTCCTGGTGCGGGGGCTGAAAAAGGTGCGCGCCGTCGCCCTGTGGCAGGCGCTCGCCCACAACCTGCGCATCGCCCTGCGGCTGCTCCAGCCCGGCGAGCTCATCGCCTGAACAGCGGGCCGCCGCGGCCCTCAACCTCCCACCGCCTCCAGCCCTCTCCCGCTGGCGCACCAAAATCGCGGCCAGGCGCCAAGTCCAAGCCGAAATACAGCATGGCCCTGCATTCCTTCACACGCTCTCACTCGTCGTAGTAGCCGAGCCGGTCGCCTTCCGTGGTGACGCCGAGGCCGTTCAAGAGGCGGTTGGAGTAGTTGAAATAGGCGGTGACCTGGTTGACCTCGAGGATCTCGCCATGGCTGGCGCCGGCGTCGACGCAGGCCCGGAACGTGGCCTCGTCGATGCCGGCAACGTCGACCGTGAGCCGCTCCGCGTAGGCCAGAAGCGCGAGCTCCCTGCCGGCGAAGGCGTCGGCCAGCCGGCGCGCCTTGATCGCCGCCTCGATCGCCGTGGCGCGCGGCGGATCGGCGATCAGGCGGCGCGCGTTGGTCCAGTGGTGGCCGTAGGAATAGGCGCAGGCATTGGCGTGGCTGACGACCGCGGCGACCACCTCGAGGAACCAGAGCGGCAGCGTGTTCGCCGGGTGATGCAGCACGCTCTTGTAGAGCGCCATGTGGCCGAGCATGGTGTGCGGCCGGAGCGAATGGGCGCGCATCACGTTGTCGACCGTGCCATGCGGCGTGCGGGCCGCGGCGTAGGCCAGGGCGAGGTCGCCCTCGGCACCCTCGAGGGGCAGCATCTCGATCCAGGCCGCCATTCCGCTCGCTCCCGGCTGGTGCGGCCAAGGCCGGCCGCGTGGCTATCCTGCCGGGTTTCGCGCGCTCCGGCCAGATCTCGTGGTCAGCCGACCCCGGCACGCGCCGTGCGGGGCATCGGGTGCCGGTCCGCCTGGGCGAGCAGATGCTCGGTGCAGAGGGCGAGGGGCATCGGCTTGGCGAAGAGATAGCCCTGCGCCGCGTCGCAGCCCTCGTCGGCGAGGAAGTGGTGCTGCGCCTCGGTCTCGACGCCTTCGGCGAGCACCAGCTTGCCGAAGGTGCGGGCGAGGTGGATGATCACCCGGACCAGGGCCTCGTCGACCTCCTCGCGGCCGATGCCCTGGGTGAACGACTTGTCGATCTTGATCTTCTGCACCGGCAGCCGCTTGAGATAGGCGAGCGACGAGTAGCCCGTGCCGAAATCGTCGATGGCGAGGCGGATGCCCATCTCGGCGAGGCGATCGAGCGAGCGGCGCATCATCAGCTCCGAGGGATCGACGAACAGGCTCTCGGTCAGCTCGAGCTCCAGCCGGTCGGGGCTCAGGCCGTTCTCGACGAGGGCGCGGGTGACGATCTCCGGCAGGTCCTGCTGGCGTAGCTGGGCCGCGGAGATGTTGATCGCCATGCCGATCTCGAGGCCCATGTCCTGCCAGCGGCGCGCCGTGCGGCAGGCCTCGTGGATCAGCCAGGTGCCCATGGGCTTG
The DNA here is from genome assembly GCA_020638495.1 of Geminicoccaceae bacterium. Classification (GTDB taxonomy): domain Bacteria; phylum Pseudomonadota; class Alphaproteobacteria; order Geminicoccales; family Geminicoccaceae; genus SLRI01. The sequence continues at coordinate 172,987 of JACKIN010000005.1, forward strand.
ATCAGGCCCGACGCCTCGGCGATCGGGATGAAGGTGGTGGGCGGGATCACGCCCCGGGTCGGGTGGGTCCAGCGCATGAGCGCCTCGACGCTGGTGATCCTCCCCATGGCGAGGTCGAGCTGCGGCTGGTAATGCAGATTGAGGGCACCCTCCTCGATGGCCTCGGCGAGGTCCCGCTCGATCTCGTTGCGGAACTGCATGGCCGCGACCATGCCGCGGTCGAAGACCCGGCAGCGGCGCCCGCCGGCGCGCTTGGCATCGTCGACGGCCATCTCGGCGCAGCGCAGCAGCGCCTCGAAATCGTGGCCGTGGTCCGGATAGAGGGCGATGCCGACGCTCGCCGAGGGGGTCATCTCGTGCTTCTCGCCGGCGCCGAGGCGAACGGCCCGGCCGAGACGATCGAGGGCGGCGACGGCGCAGAGCTCGGCGTCGGCGACGCCGGCGAGCCCGCGGCGCAGGAGGACGAAGCGATCGCCGTCGAGGCGGAAGACGCCGTCGCGCGCGATGCCCTCGAGCCGCCTTGCCACGATGCGCAGGAGCTGGTCGCCCACGGCATAGCCGTGCACGCCGTTGATGTCCTTCATGCGGTCGATGTCGAAGGCGACGAGCGCTATCCGCTGCTCGCTGTCGCCGGCTTCCTCGATCGCCCGGCGGAGGGAGACGGCGACCGAGTCGCGGCCCGGCAGGTCGGTCAGGAGGTCCAGCACCCGGCGCCGGCGATGCGCGGCGGGCTGGCGGTAGAGCGGGACCAGGGGTGTGGAGGGCTGCGGGCCGGTGGCCGCACCGGGCCGCACCAAGAGGTCGAGAGCGCCGGGCGAGGCGTGCTTTCCGGCCGCTCGGCGATGCTGCCAGCCACCGATGCCGATCGCGGCGAGCGAGAGGGCGAGGCAGGGCAGCAGGGGCACGAGCAGCCCCTGGCCGAGATAGAGGCCGAGCGAGGCCAGGGCGTTGAGCGTGCCGAAGCCGATCAGCAGCGGACCCTGCGTGGCCCCACGCCAGCGACCGCCGCGATTGCGGTGGGTCTCGATCCCGTCGCTGCCCTTGCGCTGCATCGCCGCCATCCAGCACTCAATGTTCAGTCGTGCCGTGGTGGCATCGCGTTGACGGCCAGGCGGTCCGGCCTCGGTGGAAGGCAGTGTCGCTCGGTGGTGGTTGGCAATACGGTCTCTCGCCAGAGGGCTTTATTGCTGATCGCGGATCCGCCGGCGGCATGCTGCGCAATGAACCGATGATTTTCAAGCTTTTCATTTGATCAGCTTGAGGTTGAGAGGTTCACTGTGCCCTTGCGCGCAGGGCGACGGCGAAGTTGCGGCGGCTACCGGCCGAATGTAGGCAGGACCAATGCAGGTGTCGCCGCGCTCGTGCAATTGCGTGACGCGTCCAACACTAGCCAGCCGGATGCCGGCGCAGTTGTCTGCGCGCATCGTCAACAGCGTTTTTATCAGGGAGAGGCAGAACATGGCAGAGGCCCCGAGCGACATCGCCATTGCACGGGCAGCCGCCATGCGCCCCATCCAGGACGTCGCCGCGTCCCTCGGCATTCCCGAGGCCGCCATCCACGCCTTCGGCCGGCACATCGGCAAGGTCGACCTCGGCTGGATCGACGGCATCCGGGACCGGCCCGAAGGGAAGCTGGTCCTGGTCACCGCGATCAGCCCGACGCCGGCCGGGGAGGGCAAGACGACGACCACGGTGGGCCTCGGCGACGGGCTCAACCGGATCGGCAGGCAGGCCATGATCTGCCTGCGCGAGCCCTCGCTCGGGCCCTGCTTCGGGATGAAGGGCGGGGCGGCCGGCGGTGGCTATGCCCAGGTCGTGCCGATGGAGCAGATCAACCTGCACTTCACCGGCGACTTCCATGCCATCGGCTCGGCGCACAACCTTCTGGCGGCGCTGCTGGACAATCACGTCTACTGGGGCAACGAGCTGGCCATCGACGAGCGGCGCATCGCACTCCGGCGGGCGATCGACATGAACGACCGCTCGCTCCGCTCCATCGTCTCCAGCCTCGGCGGGGTCGCCAACGGGTTTCCGCGCGAGGACGGCTTCGACATCACCGTGGCGTCGGAGGTGATGGCGGTCTTCTGCCTCGCCCGCGACCTCGCCGACCTCGAGGCACGGCTCGGCCGGATGGTGGTGGCGCAGACCCGCGAGCGGCGGCCCGTCACCGCCGCCGAGCTCGAGGCGCCGGGTGCCATGACCGTGCTGCTCAAGGATGCGTTCATGCCCAATCTGGTGCAGACGCTAGAGGGCAATCCGGCCTTCGTGCATGGCGGTCCCTTCGCCAATATCGCGCATGGCTGCAACTCGGCGATCGCCACCCGCACCGCCCTCAGGCTCGCCGACTTCGTCGTCACCGAGGCCGGCTTCGGCGCCGATCTCGGCGCCGAGAAGTTCTTCGACATCAAGTGCCGCAAGGCCGGGCTGACGCCGGCGGTCGCGGTGGTCGTCGCCACGGTCCGTGCCCTGAAGATGCACGGCGGTGTCGCCAAGGAGGATCTCGGACGGGAGAACCTGGAAGCCCTCCGCCACGGCCTGGCCAACCTCGCGCGCCACGTCCACAATATCGGCAAGTTCGGCGTGCGGGCCGTCGTCGCCATCAACCAGTTCGTCAGCGACACCGCGGCCGAGCACGAGCTGATCCGTGCGTTCGCCAAGGACGAGCTCGGCGTCGAGGCCTTCGTCTGCTCGCACTGGGCGCATGGCGGTGCCGGCACCGAGGCGCTGGCGCACCATGTGGCGGCGCTCTGCGATGCGCCCGAGGCGGCGGACCGGCCGGGCTTTCGTCCGCTCTATCCGGACGAGATGCCGCTCTGGACCAAGATGCGAACCATCGCCACCGAGATCTACGGGGCGGCCGACATCATCGCCGACAAGGCGGTGCGCGCCCGCTTCCGGGAGCTCGACGAGGGCGGCTACGGGCGGTTTCCGATCTGCGTGGCGAAGACCCAGTACAGCTTCTCCACCGACCCCAACCTGAAGGGGGCGCCTTCGGGCCATGTCGTGCCGATCCGCGAGGTCAGGCTCTCCGGCGGGGCCGAGTTCCTGGTCGTCGTCTGTGGCGAGATCATGACCATGCCGGGCCTGCCGCGAAAGCCGGCGGCGCACCAGATCAGGATCGACAGCGACGGGCTGATCGACGGGCTTTTCTAGCGCGCCTTCCTCGTAACCGTATACTTCGTCAGGCTGCGGACGATCGGTGCTCACGTAGATGGACCACGCTGCGCGCCGATCGCCCCATCAGGGTTGGGGGCCTTCCTCGTCTACGGTTACGGGGAAGGCGCTCTAGCCGCTAGGCCGCGAGCCGGGCCGCCGCCTCGTCGCGGGCGCGCTTGCTGGCGTCGGGGTCGCCGGCCGCCTCGAAGAGCTCGGCGAGCTTCAGCCAGTTGAGATGGCTGGTGGGCCGGAGCGTGATCCGCTCGCTGGCGAGGGCGCGGGCGAGCGGCCAGCGGCCGTCCCGGATCGCGGCTTCCAGCAGGAGCTGGTGGAAGATGTCGCGCTGGGCGTGGCTGCCGCCGATCGGCTGGAGCCGGTCGCGGATCGGCTGCAGGAGCTCGACGGTCTCGCCCGGGCGGCCGTCGTAGAAGGCGCGGATGCCGCGAGCCAGCGGCAGGAGGAAGGGCTCGGCCCGCCGGGCCGCGTCGTTCCTGGGCTCCTGGGCGAAGCGCTCGAGCGAGGCGAGCAGCCGGTCGGCGGCCTCGTTGCGCCCGGTGCGGGCCAGCGGGATCATGGTGTGCGAGTCGGTGAAGGCGATGACGTGGTCGTCGACCCAGCCCTCGGCCCAGAGGGCGAGCTCATCCCAGCGGTCGCCGACATTTTGGCCCGCCAGCTCGAGGCGGGCGAGGAGCGAGGGGGCGTTCATCATGTCGGTCGAGATGCGCCGCTCGCCGGGTGCGACATGCGTGTCGTAGAGCGCCAGCGCCGCGTCGAAATCGCCGCTCTCGACGGCGAAGAGGGCGGCATGCCACCAGACATGGTTCTTGACCGGGCCGCGATCCGCCCAGCGGTCGGCCGGGTAGTCGAGCCAGGTGCGGCCGTCCTGGAGCCGGCCCTGCATCTCCATGACGTGCGCCACGGCGTGGATGGCCCAGAGGTCGTCCGGGTTGCGCTCCACCGCGTCCCGGCCCACGGCCTCGGCGCGGGCATAGTCGCCGGCCTCCTCCATCCCGAAGGCGAGCATGCCCTGGACGAAGCCGTAGCCGGGGAGCTCGGGCGACCAGGCCGGCAGGGCGCCGGCCACGGCGTTGCGCATGGCCTGCTGCTCGCCGAGCCAGAAGGACTGGAAATGCAGGTGCCGCAGCGCCACGAGATCGAAGGGCCATTCGACCACGATGGCCTCCCAGGCCCGGGTGGCGGCGGTGAGGTCGCCCTTGAGCCAGTGGCGGAGCGCGGTCTCGTGCAGCGCCTCGCGGGGGTTGCGGGCGACGTCGAGCGCATCGAGCGCCGCGACCTCGGTGGCGATCGCCGCCTCGACGCTGTTGGAGCCCATGAGGCGGAGCATCGACGCCTTGAGGATGTGCGGCATGACGAAGGCGGGGTCGGCTTCCTTCGCCTGCTTCAGCAGGTCGGGGGTGTCCAGCCGGTATTCGAGATAGTGGTCGACCGCCCGGTCGAAGAGGCCTACCGCCTCGTCGCTGGTGCTGGTGTGCTCGAGTCCCCGTCGGTCTTCCGCCATGCGGCCGTCTCCCTGCGTGCTGGCGAGCAAAATTGTGCATGGGCGGCCGGCTGGCAAGGCCGGCGGGTGTGTCAGCGGCCGAGGAGCGCCCCGATCGGTCGCAGGACGCGGCCGTCGATCACCGCGAGCCCGGCGAGGATCAGCGCCATGCCGAGCACCTGCTCGCCGCTCAGGCGCTCGCCCAGGACGAGGCCGCCGAGGATCACGGCGGTGACCGGGATGAGCAGGGTGACGAGCATCAGGTTGGTGGGTCCGGCCGTGCGCAGGATGCGGAAGAAGAGCACATAGGCGAAGGCGGTGCTGGCCAGCGCCAAAGCGAGGACGGCCGCCCAGGTCAGGGGGGCGAGGGTCTGGAGCGCGGGGAAGGGCTGGGTGAGCAGCACGAGCGGCGCCATGACGGTGGTGCTGGCGGTGAGCTGCCAGGCGGCGCCGGCGACCGGCGGCACGTCCCTGAGGCGGCGGGCGTAGAGCCCGCTGAAGGCATAGAAGAGCGTCGCCAGGATGACGGCGAGCTGCGGCAGGAGGTCCTGGCCGAGCCCGGCGAGCAGGCCCGGGCCGAGCATCACCACGACCCCGCCCCAGCCGATGGCGATGCCGGTGAATTTCTGCGGCGTCGCCCGCTCGTCGGCGGTCAGGAAATGGGCGAGCAGCACCATCCAGAAGGGCGTGGTGGCATTCAGGATCGCCGCCAGGCTGCCCTCGATCGCCGTCTGGCTCCAGACGATCAGCGAGAACGGCACGACATTGTTGAGGCAGCCCATGACGAGGAAGCGGCCGAAGAGGGCTGGGCTCATCGCGATCGTCGTGCCGGCGAGCCGCATCACGAGCTGCAGGGCGAGCGCCGCGAAGGCGAGCCGCGACAGCACGAGCCAGGGCGGCGCCAGCTCGCGCAGGCCGATCTCCGCGAAGACGAACGAGCCGCCCCAGAGCACCGCGAGGAGCCCGAGCAGGCTCCATTCGCGCAGGGTCATCCGGCCGCCCTGGCCCGCCATGGCATCACTCCGTTGCAGCTATGCGCTGGGCATGCCCCAGGCCCGGGCGGCGGACGCTCCGATTCTTGCGCCCGAAGCTCGCCCGGACAGGCTCCTAGCGGCGGATGCCGTCCTCGAGGCCGATGTCGCGCCGGGCGCCGCTGATGGTCACCGTGAAGCCGGCGACGACGTCGATGGCGGTCATCAGGGTCAGGATGACGAAGGTGGCGGTGCCGAAGCCGGGCAGGACGATGACCTCGACGAGGCAGACGACGAAGAGCGCCATGGAGAGCAGGTGGTCGACGATCGACGCCGTGCTGGTGCGGGTCGCCTTGAAGATCTCGATATAGAGCAGCACGAGGCCGGCGAGCACCAGGAGGTCGCCCATGGTGAGCTCGAGCGTGGCGCCGGAGACCAGCGGCAGCGACAGGACGACGCTGGCGATGCCGCCGAGGCCGGCGATGCCGAAGAGCACGATCAGGTGGTAGACGCCGACGACGAAGACGAGCAGCGGCAGGGCGGCGAGCATCCGGGTTCCTCCAAGCGTGCCGCCGTGACTACCGCAGCCGCGGCAAACCGTCTATCGAGACGGGCATTCATCGAGGGGAGAACGGACGTGAACAAGATCGATCTCGCCGGCCGACGGGCGGTCGTCACCGGCGGTGCCCAGGGCATCGGCCGGGCCATCGCCGAGCGGCTCCTGGCCTCCGAGGCGAGCGTGGCGCTCTGGGACATGGACAGCGACCTCACGGCGGCCACGGCGAAGGAGCTCGGCGGGCAGGGCACCGTGCAGGCGGTGACGGTGGACGTCACCGACTTCGCCTCGGTCGAGCGGGCGGTCGAGGCGACCACGAAAGAGCTTGGCGGGATCGACATCCTGGTCTGCAATGCCGGCATCGCCGGGCCTTCCTTCAAGCTCTGGGAGTACCCGAACGACGCCTGGCAGCAGGTGATCGACATCGACATCACCGGCGTCTTCAACTGCATGAAGGCGGTGGTGCCCTCGATGATCGCCCAGAACTACGGCCGCATCTGCTCGACCGCCTCGATCGCGGGCAAGGAGGGCAACCCCAATGCCGGCCCCTACAGCGCCGCCAAGGCGGCGGTGATCGCGCTCACCAAGTCGCTCGGCAAGGAGCTCGCCGAGTACGACATCGCGGTCAACTGCATCACCCCGGCGGCCGCCAGGACGCGCATCTTCGACCAGATCAGCCAGCAGCATATCGACTACATGCTCTCGAAGATCCCGCGGGGGCGCTTTCTCATGGTCGAGGAGGCGGCGGCGATGGTCGCCTGGATCGTCTCGGCCGAGAACTCGTTCACGACCGGTGCGGTTTTCGACCTCTCGGGCGGTCGCGCCACGTACTGAGCGGCGGCATCGGGCCCGGGCCACTGGCCCGAACCACTGGAATCCCGGGCCGGCCGGCCAACATATGAGCCATGGCCAATCGCAGGGACATCACCGACCGCGCGCCCGACGCGGTCAGCGCCTTCGTCGAGGAGATGCGGCGCGCCCCGGCGCCGGCCGACGCGGTCGGCCGCGGGCGGCTGATCTTCGCGCTCGATGCCACGGCCTCCAGGCGCCCGACCTGGGACCAGGCCTGCTCGGTGCAGGGCGACATGTTCCTCGAGGCGGACCGGCTCGGCGGCCTCGACGTGCAGCTCGCCTTCTATCGCGGCTACGACGAGTGCAAGGCGAGCCGCTGGGTCGGCCAGGCCGGCGAGCTGATCAAGCTCATGGTCCGCGTCGGCTGCCGCGCCGGCCGCACGCAGATCCACCGGATCCTGCGCCACGCCATCAACGAGACGGAGAAGCGGCGGGTCCACGCCTTGATCTTCATCGGTGATTCTTGCGAGGAATCGGTCGACACGCTGGGCGATCTCGCCGGCCGGCTCGGGCTCCTGGGTGTGAAGGCCTTCGTCTTCCACGAGGGCAACGACCGGGAGGCGGCCTATGCCTTCCAGGAGATCGCGCGGCTGACCGGCGGTGCGGCCTGTCGCTTCGATGCCTCGGCACCGGCCGAGCTTCGCGCCCTGCTCCGCGCGGTCGCGGCCTATGCGGCGGGCGGGCGCAAGGCGCTCGTCGATCTCTCGAAGCGGGAGGGCGGCCCGGTCGCCCTGCTCGAGCGCCAGATTCGCTAGGCTCACAGGCCGCATGCCCTATTTCCTTTTCGGGCTTCTGGTCCTTGGCCTGCTCCTGCTGGGCAGCCAGTGGTTCACGCGCGCCAATCCGCGGGACGTGGCGCAGGCCGCCCGGATCGCCACGGTGGCGATCGGCGGCCTCGTCGGCATCGGCCTGCTGCTGGCCGGCCGCTTCGGCCTCGCCTTTCTCATCATGGCCGGCCTGTGGACGGCGATCCGGGCGATCCGCCGCCATCGCGGCGGCGCCGACCCGATGCAAAGCGGGCCGGCCGGGGATCCGGTGGAGATCCGCACCGACCTCCTGCAGATGCGGCTCGACCGGGCGACCGGCGAGGTCGACGGGGCCGTGCGGCAGGGTCGCTTCGCCGGAAGCGAGCTGGGCGATCTCGGGCTGGGTGAGCTGCTCGAGCTTTTGGCCGAGGCGGGCCGCACCGATCCGCAGAGCAGCAGCCTGCTCGAGGCCTATCTCGACCGCCGCTTCCCCGACTGGCGCGAGGCCGCGCAGGAAGGGCCGGCCGCGGCCGGTGGTGCGGGCATGGACGAGCAGCAGGCGCTCGACATTCTCGGCCTGCAGAAGGGTGCCGGGCCGGACGAGATCAAGGAGGCGCATCGGCGGCTGATGACCAAGGTGCACCCCGACAGTGGCGGCAGCAATTTTTTGGCGGCCCAGATCAACCGGGCGAAGGACCTGCTGCTCGGCGCGGCCCGGAGCCACGGCGACTGAGAACCGATCCCCTGTGGCGGGCTCAGGCGGCGATCGCGGCCGCGAAGCGACGCAGCGTCGCGGGGAGCTGGTCGCGCCAGAAAGCCCAGTCGTGCCGGCCGTCGAGGATGCGCACCTGGGCCGCGACACCGGCTTCCTCGAGGGCGCGATAGAAGGCGAAGGTGCCGATCTCCAGGCCGAAATAGTCGTCGGCGCCGGTGGCGAGGTAGAAGTCGGGCGGACGGGGAGCGGCGGCGGCCAGCGGAATGCGGTTGAAGGGATCGGCGGCGGCGAAGAGCGAGGGGTCGAAGGGCTCGCCGAAGGCCCCGGCGAAAAGGCCGAGCTGGATGTCCGGAAAGGCGGCGTCGGGCTCGAAGACGGCGGGGCTCAGGGCGCCGAGGAAACGAAAGCGCTCCGGCTCGCGCAGGCCCAGATGCAGGGTGCCGAAGCCGCCCATCGAGAGGCCGATCAGGCCGCGCCGGTCGGGGTCGACGGCGAGCTCGGCTTCGAGCGCCGGCATCAGCCCGTCGAGCAGCGTGGTGGCGACGGGCCCGTGGCGGTCGCTGTCGACATACCAGCTATTGCCGACCCCGGGCAGGACGAGATGCAAGGGCGGCAGCTCGCCCGTGGCGACCAGCGCTTCCGCCGTCTCCAGCGCGGCACCGGCCCGCACCCAGGACCACTCGCTGCCGCCATGGCCGTGCAGCAGGTAGACGATGGGTGCGCCGGGCCCGGCACCCGCCGTGGCGTAGGCGATGTAGGGCAGCGGCCGGCCGAGCGCGGCGACGCCGAATTCCCGCGGCTCGATGCCGGCCTCGGCCGCGCCCATGCGCGGCGTAACCGCCAAAGAGGTGGCACCGGCGAGGAAGAGCCGGCGATTGAGTGAGGGTTCGAGACGCTCGCGCATGGGCGCGTTCCTTCGCCGATCCCGAGGTCCGACGCAACTCCCCAAACGAGGCGTCAGAAGCCGGCGCGGAGCCTGACCTCCGGGGTCAGCTTCACCTCCATGACGGCCAGCAGGCGGTTGCCGTGGCCGGGGTCGGGCTCGAAATAGCAGGCGGAATCGGCGAGCGTCTCGTAGCAGTAGACCGTGACGGTCTCGGGCTCGCTGCTGCAGGCGACGAGCGTGCCGAGCGTCAGCGCCATCGTCCAGAAGATCCGCATCGCCGTCCCGCATCGCTCGTGACCCGAAGGAGGGTAGAGGATGCGGGGCGGCGGCGGTTAACAGTCGTTAGCGATGACGCACCCGGGAACGACCGCGCGTCAACCCTGGTGGAACGGCCGGCTCAGGCGGCCCGCGCGTCCTTCCGGCCGGGCGGCCTGCCGAGCACGCGCTCCTCGATCTTCTGCCAGATGTCGAGGGCGCGCGAGGCCGGCAGCTCGACGTCGTCGAGGCTGATCACCTGATCCTTCTGTATCGGGCGGACGATCCGGACCCCCTCGGCGAGGCCGATCGGCAGATGCCGCTCGTGCTCGGCGAGGCGCACGCAGATGCCGCGCATGTCGAAGCTGCCGCAGCCGCGCTCGATCGCCTCGCCCGGGGCGAGGTCGCGCTTGGCGACGGCGGCCACGCCGATCGTCGGATGGGTCGTGTTGTGCAGCAGGGGCTCGCGCCGGCGCACCATCCGGTCGAGCGTGCGGAACACCTCGAGATGGACGAAGATGTTGTTGCGGATGATCGTGTAGTAGGGGCCCTCGCCCATCTTCAGGTAGCGAAGGGCGTCCTGCTGCTCGGCCTCGTGCGCCGCCACGATGAAGACGCCGTGCGGCAGCTTGCGGCTCAGGACGTAGTCGGCGATCGGCCGGCCGAGCCGGCGCGCCGCGTCGCCGAGAATGGTCGAGGCCTCCTTCAGGTCGTCGGTCTCGGGCCCGATCAGCTCGTCCTGCGCGATGCCGGCGCCGAAGAAATTGCCGACCAGCGCCTGCTCGACCTGCAGCTTGGTGCCGTCGGTGAAGGAGGTCACCATGGTCGTGCTGATGCCCTGCTTCTCGGCCCAGAAGGCCATCTCCTCCGGCACCGGGAAGCGGTTGAGGAAGCCCTTCATGTTGCCGAGGACGAGGGGCTCGAAGCCCATGGCGACCGCCTCCTCCCAGAGCGAGGCCTGGCAGCCCGGCTGGTCGCCCTCGGCCTCGGTCAGATAGCCCTGGTCGGCGAACCAGGAGCCCGTGGTGACGTGGAACTCGGGATTGAGGGTGAGCACGGGCTTGCCGGCGGCGAGCGCCGCCTCGATCGTCAGCGTCGCATGCAGCACGTCGCCGGTGCACTCGAAGATGATGTCCGAATGGTCGATCAGCTCCACGAGCGAGTTGGTCAGCGCATCCTGGAAGGGGAACTCGGTCGTGCCGGCGAGCGGGCGGCGGGTCAGCACCCGGGCCAGCCGGTAGGGCTTCCTGTGCTGCAGCTCGAGGCAGAAATGGCGGGCGACGAAGCCAGTGCCGACGACGCCGATGCGCACGGCGGGAGTGTCGAACATGCGGGCGGACCTTCTTGTCATGGACAGACGGAAAACGCCGGCCGAAGCCCCCGCACCCTGTGCGAGCACCATTGCCGACGCCACTTCCACGCATCAGGATAGCGGCAACCGCCTAGCGAGGTGTTAACGTGCCCCGTCGTTCGACCGTCGAAGGTGAATCCCCGATGTACCGCAGGCCGCGCTTTGTCGCTTCGCTCCCCGCCAAGGGTGCCCTCGCCGGCGTGCTGGCCCTGGTCGCCGGGTGCGCTGCGGGGCCGCGGCCGTCGCTCGAGCCCGGCTCCAGCGTGCTCGAGGCGCGCCAGCTCTTGGTCGACACCGCGGCCGAGGGGCCGGTGCTCGTCACCTGGACGGGCAACCCGCCCTTGAGCGAGCCGTCGCTCCTCGCCGCGGTCGAGCGCGGCGTCACCGGGCTCCGGGTGGAAACCACGACCAAGGGCACGGCGGCGCGGCGCTTCGACTTCCGCTTCGACCCGACGGGCCCCGCCATCTGCGGCGATGCCGCCTTCGCCTCGACCACGCCGAGCCGGGTCCAGGCCGCCTTCTGCGACGGCGAGCGCGCGGTCTCGGTCGCCAGCGTCGAGATGACCGGGAACACCGACCCGGAGCGGCTGATCTGGCAGCTCACCGGGCGGGTCGTGCCCGACGACTACGAGGAGAACTACGGCTTCGGCTGGTTCGGCAACATGTTCAGCATCGGCGTCGGTGCCGGCAGTGGCGGCGGCGTGGGCGGCGGTATCGGGGTCGGGTTCTAGGAGCCCGCGAAAAGCCGCGCCATGAGCCGGTCGACGGCTTCGCCGGGGGCGAGCTCGCCCTTGCCGACCGCCGCCTCGAGCCCCGGCAGCTCGTCCGCCAGCTCCTGGCGCAGCCGGTCCTCGATCCGTGCCTCCAGCAGCGACCAGAGCCAGCGCACCTGCTGGTCGCCGCGCCTGGCGGCGAGGCCGCCTTCGGCTTCGAGGATGGCCCGATGCCGCTCGATGGCGCTCCAGAGGTCGTCGAGCCCGGTCTCCTCGATGGCGCTGACGAGCTGCACCGGCGGTCGCCAGGCAGGGTTCACGGGCTCGAGGATCGAGAGCGCTCGGCGATAGTGGACGGCCGCCTGCTCGGCCCGCAGCCGGTTGTCGCCGTCGGCCTTGTTGACGGCGATGAGGTCGGCGAGCTCGAGCACGCCCTTCTTGATGCCCTGCAGCTCGTCGCCGGCGCCGGGCAGCATCAGGACGAGGAAGAAATCGACCATCCCGGCGACGACGATCTCGGACTGGCCGACCCCCACCGTCTCGACCAGCACCACGTCGAAGCCGGCGGCCTCGCAGAGCAGCATGGTCTCGCGGGTCATCCGCGCCACCCCGCCCATGGCCCCGGAGGAGGGCGAGGGGCGGATGAAGCTCCCCGGATCGACGGCGAGCCGGGCCATGCGCGTCTTGTCGCCGAGGATCGACCCGCCGCTGCGTGACGAGGAGGGGTCGACGGCGAGCACCGCCACCCGGTGGCCCCTTCGAGTGAGCATGGTGCCGAAGGCGTCGATGAAGGTGCTCTTGCCGACGCCGGGAACACCGGTGATGCCGATGCGCCGCGCTTTCGAGTGGACCGGGTCGGCGGCGGGCAGGATGGCGGCGAGGAGCTCCCTGGCCATCGCCCGGTGCGCCGGCCGGCGGCTCTCGACCAGGGTGATGGCGCGCGCCAGCATGGCCCGGTCGCCGGCCTCGATGCCGGCGACGTAGTCCTGGAGCTCGGGCGAAGCAGCCAAGGGAAGCGGTTACTCGGCCGCCGAGGCGTGGCCGAGCTCGGCAGCGAGCTTGTCGAGCAGGTCGATGGCGGCCTCGGCGATCACCGTGCCGGGCGGGAAGATGGCCCTGGCCCCGGCCTCCTTCAGGGCCGCGTGGTCCTGCGGCGGCACGACCCCGCCGACGACGATCATGATGTCGCCCCGGCCCTCCTTCTCGAGCTCGGCCCGCAGCTCCGGCACGAGGGTCAGGTGGCCGGCGGCGAGGGAGCTGGCGCCGATCACGTGGACGTCGTTCTCGACTGCCTGGCGGGCCGCCTCGGCCGGGGTCTGGAAGAGCGGGCCGATATCGACGTCGAAGCCGAGATCGGCGAAGGCCGAGGCGATCACCTTCTGGCCGCGGTCGTGGCCGTCCTGGCCCATCTTGGCGATCAGGATGCGCGGCCGGCGACCTTCGGCCTCGGCGAAGGCCCTGACCCGCTCGCGGCATGCCCGGACACTGTCCATCGCCCCCACCTCCCTGCCGTAGACGCCGGTGATCGAGCGGATCTCGGCGACGTGGCGGCCCCAGACCTCCTCGAGGGCACTCGTGATCTCGCCGACCGTGGCGCTGGCCCGGGCGGCGTCGACGGCCAGCGCCAGGAGGTTGCCCTCGCCGGTGCCGGCCGAGCGGGTGAGCGCATCGAGGGCGCGGCGCAGCGCCGGCTCGTCGCGGCCCTTGCGGAGCTGCTCCAGCTTCGCGATCTGGCTGGCGCGCACCGCCCGGTTGTCGACCTTGAGCACGTCGACATGCTCGGGCTCGCCCGGCCGGTACTTGTTGACGCCGACCACGGTCTGCCGGCCGCTGTCGATTCGGGCCTGGGTGCGGGCCGCCGCCTCCTCGATCCTGAGCTTGGGGATGCCCTGCTCGATGGCCTTCGCCATGCCGCCGGCCTGCTCGACCTCCTCGATATGGCCCCAGGCACGGGCGGCGAGATCGTGGGTCAGACGCTCGATGAAGTAGCTGCCGCCCCAGGGATCGACCGTCCGGCGGATGCCGGTCTCGTCCTGGATGAAGAGCTGGGTGTTGCGGGCGATCCGGGCCGAGAACTCGGACGGCAGCGCCAGCGCCTCGTCGAAGGCGTTGGTGTGCAGCGACTGGGTGCCGCCATGCGTGGCGGCCAGCGCCTCGACACAGGTGCGGACGACATTGTTCATGACGTCCTGCGCAGTCAGGGACCAGCCCGAGGTCTGGCAGTGGGTGCGGAGCGAGAGCGAGCGCGGGTCCCTGGGCTCGAAGGGGCGCACCAGCTTCGCCCAGAGGAGGCGGGCGGCCCGGAGCTTCGCCACCTCCATGAAGTAGCCCATGCCGATGGCCCAGAAGAAGCTGAGCCGGGGCGCGAAGCGGTCGATGTCGAGGCCGGCGGCCTCGCCGGTGCGCAGGTACTCGACCCCGTCCGCCAGGGTGTAGGCGAGCTCGAGGTCGGCCGTCGCCCCGGCCTCCTGCATGTGATAGCCGGAGATGCTGATCGAGTTGAACTTCGGCATGCGCTCGGCGGTGAAGCGGAAGATGTCGGAGATGATCCGCATCGAGGGCTTGGGCGGGAAGATGTAGGTGTTGCGGACCATGAACTCCTTGAGGATGTCGTTCTGGATGGTCCCGGCGAGCTTTTCCGGCGCCACGCCCTGCTCCTCGCCGGCGAGGATGTAGAGGGCGAGGACGGGCAGGACGGCGCCGTTCATGGTCATCGACACGCTCATCCGGTCGAGCGGGATGCCGTGGAAGAGCTGGCGCATGTCGAGGATCGAATCGATCGCGACGCCGGCCATGCCGACATCGCCCGCCACCCTGGGGTGGTCGCTGTCGTAGCCACGATGGGTGGCGAGGTCGAAGGCGATGGAGAGGCCCTTCTGGCCGGCGGCGAGGTTCCGCCGGTAGAAGGCGTTGGATTCCTCGGCCGTGGAGAACCCCGCATACTGGCGGATGGTCCAGGGCTGGCCGACATACATGGTGGGGTAGGGGCCGCGCACGAAGGGGGGCAGGCCGGGCAGGCCGTCGAGGTGGTCGACCTGGGCGAGGTCGTCCGGGCCGTAGAGCGGGCGGACGTCGATCTCCTCCGGCGTGGCCCAGGCGAGGGCTTCGGGTGTCTGCCCGGTCTCGGCAAGGAAGGCGGACGCCCAGTCGCCGCGCGCGGTCACCGGTCCGTCGTCGAGCGGCAGCCGGGTGAAGTCGGGAACCCGGGTCATGCAGCTTCTCCCAGCGCCAGGGAGTGGAGGTCCTCGAGGAGGCCCAGGATATTGGCACCCGTGTGCACGAAGCCGTCGATGCCCTCGGCCCTCAGCGCCGGATCGGGCCGCCCGGCGGCATAGACCGCGATCGCCCCGCCATCGAGAAGCGCCCGGGCGATGGGCCCGGCGGTGGCCGGTTTCGTCCGGTCGATGCCGCAGAGGCAGGCGATGGTCGTGCCGCTTTCGGCGAAGGCAGACGCTGCCGCGTCGCTGTCCTCGAGCGGCGGGCTGACAATCGCCTCGATGCCGCCGGCGGCCAGGGCGTTGCGAACGAAGCTCGCCTCCGCGCCGTGCCGGGCGAGCGGGCCCATGGCGGCGACGAAGACGCGGGGCCGCTGCCCGTGCTCGATCAGGGCGAGGTCGCCGAGGTCGCGCAGTCGCTCGAAGCCCTCGGCGAGGCGCATGGGGGTGAGGGCGGCCACGGTTGCGGCCGGCTTCGTGCGTGGCGGCAGGGAGGCGGCCGCCTGCTCGAGGAGGGGGCCGAGATCCGGCTCGGCGGGCGGCAGCGTCTGCTCGTCGAGATCGGGGAAGCTGCTCACACCGGTGATCGCCCGGCGGCGGTGGGCGAGGTCGTCGAGGCGGGCGAGGCAGGTCGCGGCGATGCTGTCCTGGACGATGCCCTGGCGGAGGCTCGCCAGCATGCCGCCCTCGCCCTCGATCGCCTGGACGAGCGGCCAGGCCCGCTCGGCGAGCGCAAGGCTCAGCGTCTCGACATAGGGGCTGCCGCCGGCCGGGTCGATGACGCGGTGGAGGTTGCACTCCTCCATCAGGACGAGCTGGACGTTGCGGGCGATGCGCCGGCCGAGCCTGCCGGGCTCGCCGAGGGCGGCATCGAAGGGGGCGACGGTGATGGCCTCGGCCCCGCCGGCCACGCCGGCGAGGCAGGCGACCGTGGTCCGCAGCATGTTCACCCAGGGATCGCGGCGGGTCAGCATCCGGCTGGCGGTGCGCAGATCGAGCCGCATCGGCACGTCATCGGCGCCGCAGGCGGTCATCACCCGGGGCCAGAGCCGCCGTGCGGCCCGGCACTTGGCGATGGTGAGGAAGAGATCGGCATCGGCGGCGAGGGTGAAGCCGAGCCGCCGGGCGAGGCTTGCCGGCTCCAAGCCGACCGCCTCGCCTTCGCGCAGGTACTGGATGCCGGTGGCGATGGCGGCCGCCAGCTCCTGGGCCTCGCTGGCGCCCGCCGCATGGTAGAGCTCGCCGTCGACCCGAAGAAGGTCGAGCTTGCGCCATTCGCCCGCCACCTGCCGGACCAGGTCGAAGGCCGGTGGCAGGGCGTCCGTCGGATCGGCACGGCCGAGGGCGACGGCACCCATGGGATCGAGCCCGAGATCGGCGGTGACGGTATCTGGCGCATGGTCGCGCCGGCGCAGGAGCTCGAGCAGCGCTCGGGCGGCCGGGACGGTGTGGCCGGGCGCCATGAGCTGGACCGGTGCGAGGTCGAGCATGACCCCGTCGAGCACCCGGTCGAGCCCGTCGGCGTTCCGGGCGAGGATGCCGTCCGGCTCGTCCTCGCCCTGCGCGAAGGCCGCATCCAGCCGCAGCACGATCGAGGTGACGCCCTGCTCGAGGTCCTCGAGGATGGCACGGTTGGCCAAAGCCGGGTCCGGGTGATCGTGGAGCTGGCGGATGTCCCACCCGCCGGCGACGTGGCCGGCGGCGGTCGCACCGCGCAGGTGGGGCGGGCTGCCGGGCAGGCCGGGCCGGGCCGCGCTAGTGGTGTAGAGCGGCTGGACCTCGATCCCGTCGTCGGTGCGGGAGACCAGGGTCGCGGCGAAGTCCGCGCCCTTCAGGGTCTTCTCGACCAGCTCTCGCCATGCCGCCGGGTCGGCCGGTGGAAAATCGGCGGCGAGAGCGAGCTTCGTGTCACTCATTGGTGCATCCCCGCGCGCATCATCGAAGCCTGAACGGGGGAATCAGATCACGACCGGCGGCAAAAGACGAGGTCGCTAGATGACGCGGGCGAGCGCCGTGGCCGTGCCGGCGGTGGCTGCCAGAAGATCCGCGGGCGCCAGCTCGATCTGGAGGCCGCGCCGGCCGCCATTGACGATGATGGTGGGCAGCGCCAGCGCCGTGGCGTCGAGAAAGGTGCGGTGGCGCTTCTTCTGGCCGAAGGGGCTGATGCCGCCCTTGACGTAGCCGGTCGCCCGCTCGGCCCGGGCCACCTCCGCCATGGCGGCCCGCTTGCCGCCCGCGGCCTTCGCCAGGGCCTTGAGGTCGAGCTCGCGGTCGACGGCGATGACGGCCACGACGAGCTCCTGCTCGTCGACCACCGCCATCAGCGTCTTTTGGACCCGCTCGGGGGCGACGCCCATGGCCAGGGCCGCCTGGAGCCCGATGGCGCCCGGTGTGGCGACGAAATCGTACTCGTGCAGGGTGAACGCGATCTTTGCGCGCGTCAGCGCCTGGACGGCTGGCGTGCCTTTCGCCATGCGTCGCTCAGCGGGCGATGGAGAAGACGTCGGCGGGGGTGGCGACGAGGTCCCAGGCCATCTTCAGGGCGACGGCGAGGACGAGGATCGCGAGCAGGATGCGGAGCTGCTCGCCCTTGAGGACCGCGCCGGCGCGCGAGCCGAACTGGACGCCGATGACGCCGCCGGCGATGAGCAGGAGGGCCAGGACGATGTCGACGGCCTGGTTGGTGTAGGCGTGGAGGAAGCTGGTGATCGCGGTGACGAAGGCGATCTGGAAGAGCGAGGTGCCGATGACGACGCTGGTCGGCATGCCGATCAGGTAGATCATGGCGGGGACCATGATGAAGCCGCCGCCGACACCCATGATGGCGACGAGGACGCCGACGCCGGCGCCGACGGCGAGCGGGGTGAGCACGCTGATATAGAGCCGCGACTGATTGAAGCGCATCTTCATGGGCAGGCCGTGCAGCCAGTGGTGCTGGTGCAGCTTGCGGCGACGGGTGGCGGGGCTGGACTTGCGGGTGCGGAAGAGGGTGCGGGCGCTCTCGGCGAACATCAAGGCACCGATGACGCCGAGGAAGAGGACGTAGGCGAGCGCGATGACGACGTCGATCTGGCCCGTGGCGCGCAGCCAGCGGAAGAGCAGGATGCCGAGGCCGGAGCCGACGGCACCGCCGGCGATGAGCACCCAGCCCATGCGGAAGTCGACGGTGCGCCGGCGGGTGTGGGCGATCGCCCCCGAGGTCGAGGATGCGAGGATCTGCGAGGCGCCCGAGCCGACGGCGACGGCCGGCGGGATGCCGATGAAGATCAGGAGCGGGGTCATGATGAAGCCGCCGCCGACGCCGAAGACGCCCGAGAGGAATCCCACCATCCCGCCGAGGCCGAGGATGAGGAAGAGGTTCACCGACATCTCGGCGACGGGGAGATAGATATCCATCGGGTGCGCGCGGTCCGGTCGGGTTGAGGTGTGAGAGACCGTTCCGGGCTGGCCTGTCAAGGGCTGGCGGGTGGATTTCTGGAAAAGTCGGTGAGAACGGCAGCCGGGCCACTTGCAGAGGCCCGAGTGACAGCCGGGTGGTGCGAAAGGGGGGCGCGAACGCGCATGCCGGCAGGCGCTTCACAATTCTTTACACGCGGCCGGCATGGCCGACATGGTGGGGGGCCAGCTTGCCTGCAACGCGGTCGGTGGGGCCGTGCGTTTGCGGAGAATGACCGATGACTGACGGCAAGGACACGAACGGGACCGGGCAAGCCGGGGGCGGGCAGCACCGGGCGCCGACGCGCTGGGGCCACCGCATCCTGATCGGCGGTGCCGTGCTGGTGGTCGCGGTGGGTGTCGGAGCCGGCGTCGTGGCCGCCACGGGCAGCGGCTGGCATGGCGGCTGGCATCATGGCGGCATGCGCGACTTCGCCGAGTGGCGGCTGACGCGCGCGCTCGATGCGGTGGACGCGAGGCCGGAGCAGCAGGCCCGGATCACGGCGATTGCCGAGGCGACGCATGACGAGCTGGCGCCGATGATGGAGGCGCTGCGCGGGGCGC
This sequence comes from Geminicoccaceae bacterium, assembly GCA_020638495.1. Taxonomy (GTDB): domain Bacteria; phylum Pseudomonadota; class Alphaproteobacteria; order Geminicoccales; family Geminicoccaceae; genus SLRI01. Next base: position 191,900 of record JACKIN010000005.1, read on the forward strand.
GGGGCGAGCTGGCGGCGCTCCTGGTGGAGCCGGTGATCGACAAGGCAGCGGTGGAGGAGCTGCGCAGCTCGCGGATGGCGATGCTGGACGACGCCTCGAAGCGCGCCGTGGCGGCTCTGCTGGAGGCGGCCGAGGTGCTCGACCCGGCGCAGCGGGCGGCGCTGGCGGCACGGCTCGAGGAGCGCCGCGGCCGGCGCGGCCTGGACTGACCGGCGGCACGGCGCCGATGTCCGGCATGGCGGGCGAGGTGCTGATCGTCGACGACGACCTCAGGCTCGCCGCCATGCTCCGCGACTACCTGACCCGGGCGGGCTATGCGGTCCGCACCGCCGCGACGGGCTCGGCCGGCCTCGCCGAGCTGGCGCGGCGGGCGCCGGACGTGGTGGTGCTCGACGTGATGCTGCCGGATCTCGACGGCTTCGAGGTCTGCCGGCGGCTGCGGCGGGTCTCCACCGTGCCGGTTCTCATGCTCACGGCGCGGGGCGACGAGACGGACCGCATCGTCGGGCTCGAGCTCGGTGCCGACGACTATCTGCCGAAGCCCTTCAACCCGCGCGAGCTCCTGGCACGGCTCAGGGCGATCCTGCGGCGCGGCCGGGGCGAGGCGGAAGCGAGCCTGCGCTTCGGCCGGCTCGAGGTCGACCCGGGCTCGCGCCGGGCGCGGGTCGACGGCGAGGAGCGGTCGCTCACCAGCTACCAGCTCGATTTGCTGCTGGCGCTGGCCCGGCACCCCGGCCGGGTGCTGTCGCGCGACCAGCTCATGGAGCTGGTGAAGGGGACGGACGGCGAGGCCTTCGACCGGTCGATCGACGTCCACATCTCGCGCATCCGGGCCGCCATCGAGGACGACCCGAAGCGGCCCCGGCGCATCCTGACGGTGCGCGGCGCCGGCTATGTCTTTGCAAGAGCGCAGGACGACGAGGCTTGAGGGGGCTGGGACACAGGTTGCGGTCCAGGCTGGCCTTCAGCCTCTTCTGGAAGATCTACCTGACGCTGGTCGCCTGCCTCGCCATGGTGGCGCTGGCGATGGGGGCTCTCGTGCACCTCGCCGGCGGCGACGATTTCGAAGGCTGGCCGGATCGCGGTGCCCGGTTCTTCGCGGCCATGCTGCCGCCGGGCAGCGGCGATGCCGAGGTCGAGCGTCTGGCGGCGGCGCTCGGCGCCGAGCTGGCGCTGCGCGGCGCCGATGGCGCGCTCCTGGCGGGCTCTGCGGACCTCCGCGCCGGCTGGCGGCCGCGGGTGATGGACTTCGCGCTGGACGATGGCCGGGCCGTGCTGGTGCGGCTCGACGGCCCCTGGCGGCGGCGCGATGGCGGACCCTTCCTCGCCGTCATCGTCGTGGCATCGACCCTGGCGCTCGGCGCCTATCCGGTGGTCCGCCACCTGACGCGGCGGCTCGAGCGGCTGCGGCAGGGCGTCGAGGCCTGGGGCGAGGGGGCGCTGGAGACCCGCGTCGGCCTCGCCGGCCGGGACGAGGTGGCGGCGGTGGCGAGGAGCTTCGACCGGGCGGCCGAGACGGTCGAGCGGCTGATCGGCGCGCACCGCGCCCTGCTCGCCAATGCCAGCCACGAGCTGCGCTCGCCGCTGGCCCGGCTGCGGCTGGCGATCGACATGGGCGATGGTGGCACAGCCGAGGCGGCAAGGCGGGAGATCGTCCAGAGCCTCGCCGAGCTCGAGGCGCTGGTCGAGGAGATCCTGCTGACCAGCCGGCTCGACCACGCGGCGCTGCCGGAGCGGGCCGAGCCGGTCGACCTACTGGCGCTGGCGGCCGAGGAGGCGGCCAGGGTCGAGGCGGCGGTCGAGGGGACGCCGGTCACCGTTGTGGGCGAGGAGCGGCTCCTGCGCCGGCTGGTGCGGAACCTCCTGCAGAACGCGGTACGACACGGGCGCCCCCCGGTCGAGGTCACGGTCCGGCCCACGGCCGACGGCGGCGCGCGGCTCGCCGTTCGCGACCATGGCCCGGGCGTGCCGGCGGGCGAGGCGGAGCGGGTCTTCGAGCCCTTCTACCGGCCGAAGGGCCACGGCGAGGACGCCGGCGGCTGGGGCCTCGGCCTGGCGCTGGTCCGCCAGATCGCCCGCCGGCACGGCGGCGATGTCAGGCACGAGACGCCCGAGGGCGGCGGTGCCGTGTTCGTGGTGGAGCTGCCGGGCGGGGCCGAGGGCAGGGTTAAGCATGGTTAACCCTGTGGCAGAAACGGCGGTACCGACGCGCGCTTCCTGACGCTCGCTGGAAGCGGACATCCTGCCGATCGGGGAGAGTGCACCGAGCAGGCGCCGAGGTCCGGGCCCGCTCAGTGGAGGGACCGCCCCTTGCTCCAGCGTTTCCTGCCGGCCGTGCCGCTGGCGCTCGTTCTCCTGGCTGTCGGCGCGACGCCCGCTGGCGCGGTCAGGGCGCGCGGCACCTTCGATCAGTGCGTGGTCACCTGGGGCTCGTTCTGCCCGGTGGAGACGATCGGGCTTTCCCTGCTCGGCTCGGCGGCGCTGGCCGCCTTCGGGCTCGCCATCTGGCTCGTGCTGGCGAAGCTGCGCGACCGCGCCGGGCGATCGGGCCTCGGCGGGGTCGCGGCCCTTCTCGGCCTCGCGGCGCGCTATCCCATCCACACCTTCGCCGTCGTCGTCCTCGGCGTGGCGGCGCTTTTCGGCCTCTGACGGCCTTCGACCCCCTACTCGGCCGCCTCGGCGTAGGCTTCGATCGGCGGGCAGGTGCAGACCAGATGGCGGTCGCCGTAGACGTTGTCGACGCGGGCGACGGGGGGCCAGTACTTGTCGGCGGGATCGCCGCCGAGCGGCGTGAAGGCGGTCTCGCGGCTGTAGGGGCGGGTCCAGTCGGCCATCAGGAGGTCGGCGGTGTGCGGGGCGCGCTTCAGGGGGTTGTCGGCACGGTCGGCCTCGCCGGTCTCGATCTGGCGGATCTCCCCGCGGATCTGGATCATGGCGTCGCAGAAGCGGTCGATCTCGGCCCTGGCCTCGCTTTCGGTCGGCTCGATCATCATCGTCTCGGCCACGGGCCAGGACATGGTGGGCGCGTGGAAGCCGTAGTCGACGAGGCGCTTGGCGACATCCTCGGCGGTGATGCCGGTTTCCTGCTTGATGTCGCGGAAGTCGATGATGCACTCGTGCGCGACGCGGCCGTTGCGGCCGGCATAGACGATGGGGAAGTGGTCCTTGAGCCGGGCCACGATGTAGTTGGCGTTGAGGATCGCGACCTCGGTGGCGTGGCGCAGCCCGGCCGCCCCCATCATGGCGATGTAGGCCCAGGTGATGGGCAGGATGGAGGGTGAGCCGAAGGCGGCGGCGGAGACCGTGCCGAGGGTTTCCTTGCCGCCCTCGCCGGTCACGGGGTGGCCCGGGAGGTAGGGGGCGAGGTGGGCCTTGACGCCGATCGGCCCCATGCCGGGGCCGCCGCCGCCATGCGGTATGCAGAAGGTCTTGTGCAGGTTCATGTGGCTGACATCGGCGCCGAGCTCGGCCACGCGGACGAGGCCGACGAGCGCGTTCAGGTTGGCGCCGTCGAGATAGACCTGGCCGCCATGGGCGTGGACCGTGGCGCAGACGTCCTTGACCCGCTCCTCGAAGACGCCGTGGGTCGATGGGTAGGTGATCATCAGGGCGGCGAGACGGTCCTCGTGCTTCCCGGCCTTGGCCTCGAGGTCGGCGAGGTCGACATTGCCTTGATCATCACAAGCAACGACCACCACGGTCATGCCGGCCATGACGGCGCTGGCCGGGTTGGTGCCGTGCGCCGAGGAAGGGATCAGGCAGACGTCGCGGTGACCCTGGCCCTGGGCCCGGTGGAAGGCGCGGATGACGAGGAGCCCGGCATACTCGCCCTGGCTGCCGGCATTGGGCTGGAGCGAGACGGCATCGAAGCCGGTGATGGTGGCGAGCCAGGCCTCGAGATCGGCGAAGAGCCGGGCATAGCCCTCTGCCTGGCCCTTGGGCGCGAAGGGGTGGAGATCGGCGAAGCCCGGATAGCTCACCGGGATCATCTCGGCCGCGGCGTTGAGCTTCATGGTGCAGGAGCCCAAGGGGATCATCGAGCGGTCGAGGGCGAGGTCCTTGAGCTGGAGCTTGCGCAAGTAGCGCAGCATCTGGGTCTCGCTGCGATGCGCGCTGAAGACCGGGTGGCCGAGGTAGGGGGTCTGGCGGGCCAGCTTCTCTGGCAGGCCCGGTCCGGTCGCATTCGAGGCCTTACCGCCGAGGATGTCCGCGAGCTTCTCGACCTCTTCGGCGGTGACGGTCTCGTCGAGCGAGAGGGCGAGGTGGTCGGCGTCGATGGCGCGCAGATTGAAGCCGGCCTTTTCGGCCTCGGCCAGGAGCTTCCTGGCCTTGCCCGGGACCTCGAGGGTGAGGGTGTCGAAGAAGTGGCGGTTGGTGCGCTCGATGCCGGCGGCGTCGAGCCGGGCGGCGAGGTCGAGGGTCAGGTCGTGGACGCGGCTCGCGATCCGCTTCAGGCCCCTTGGCCCGTGCCAGACGGCGTACATGCCGGCCATGACGGCGAGCAGGACCTGGGCCGTGCAGATGTTGCTGGTCGCCTTCTCGCGGCGGATGTGCTGCTCGCGGGTCTGCAGCGCCATGCGGAGCGCCGGCTTGCCGCGCGCGTCCTGGCTGACGCCGATGATCCGGCCGGGGACCGAGCGCTTGAGGGCGTCCTTGGTGGCGAAGAAGGCGGCGTGCGGGCCGCCATAGCCCATCGGCACGCCGAAGCGCTGGGCGGATCCGAGGACGATGTCGGCCCCCCAGTGACCGGGTGCCTCGAGGAGGCAGAGGGCGAGGAGGTCGCTGGCGACGGCGACGATGGCGCCGGCGCCATGCAGCGCCTCGACGGCGGGGCGGAAGTCGCGGATCTCGCCCGACGAGCCCGGATAGGCGAGGAGGGCACCATAGACGCTGCCGGCGTCGAGGTCGGCGAGCGGGTCGCCGACGACGATCTCGATGCCGAGCGGCTCGGCGCGGGTGCGCAGCACCGCCAGGGTCTGGGGATGGCTGTCGGCGTCGACGAAGAAGCGGTCGCCCTTGCCCCGGGTCGAGCGGTGGGCGAGCGTCATGGCCTCGGCGGCGGCGGTCGCCTCGTCGAGCAGCGACGCGTTGGCCAGCTCCATGCCGGTGAGGTCGACGACGGCCTGCTGCCAGTTGAGGAGTGCTTCGAGCCGGCCCTGGCTGACCTCGGCCTGGTAGGGCGTGTAGGCGGTGTACCAGCCCGGGTTCTCGAAGAGGTTCCTGAGCAGGACCGGCGGCGTGTGGGTGCCGTGGTAGCCCATGCCGATGAGCGAGCGGCGGACATCGTTGCTGGCGGCGAGGTCGGCGAGGCGGGCGAGGGCGGCGTGCTCGGTCAGGGCAGGCGGCAGGTCGAGCGGGTCCGTGGTGCGGATCTTCCGGGGCACCGTCTCGCCGATCAGATCGTCGAGTGAGGCGGCGCCGACGGTCTGCAGCATGGCCGCGATCTCGGCTGTGTCGGGGCCGACATGCCGGCGGACGAAGGGCGCGGCCACCGGATCGACGGTGGCGCTGTTCTCGATGTCGGCCATGGACGGGTGCTCCGGGCGGTCAGGCGATGGTTTCGAGGAAGGCGGCGTAGGCGTCGGCGTCCATCAGGCCGTCGAGCTCGCTCTTGTCGGAAAGCTCGAGCTTGAAGAACCAGGCGGCACCCTCGGCATCCTCGTTGACCCCGGCCGGGGTGTCCTCGAGGGCGGTGTTGGCCTCGACCACCTTGCCGGAGGCGGGGGCGTAGATGTCGCTCGCCGCCTTGACGCTCTCGACCACGGCGACCTCCGCACCCTTGGCGACGGTGGTGCCGGCCTTCGGCAGCTCGACGAAGACGACGTCGCCGAGCTGCTCCTGGGCGTGGTCGGTGATGCCGACCGTGGCGACGTCGCCGGTGACGTCGAGCCACTCGTGCTCCTTGGTGTAGTAGCGGGCCATGGGCTGAAGCTCCTTCAGCGGTGGTAGCGGTGGGGGACGAAGGGAAGCGCCTCGACGCGGGCCGGCAGCTTCCTGCCGCGCACCTCGAGCTGCAAGGGTGTGCCGGGCTCGGCGGCAGCGCCGGCGACGTAGCCCATGGCGACGGGGCCATCGACGGTCGGGCCGAAGCCGCCGCTGGTGACCTTGCCGATCGCCTGGCCGGAACCGTCCAGGATGGCGGCACCCTCGCGGGCGGGGGCACGGCCTTCGGGGCGGATGCCGACGAGGCGGCGGGCGGGGCCGTCCCTGAGCTCGGCCAGGATGCGCTCCGCACCGGGGAAGCCGCCCTCGGCCCGGCGCCGCTTCTGGACCGTCCAGGCGAGGTCGGCCTCGATCGGGCTGGTCGTCCGGTCGATGTCGTGGCCGTAGAGGCACAAGCCCGCCTCGAGGCGGAGGGAATCGCGCGCCCCCAGGCCGGCCGGCTGGACCTCCTCGGCGGCGAGCAGCGTGCGGGCGAGCTCGACCGCGTGGCCGGCCGCGACCGAGACCTCGAAGCCGTCCTCGCCGGTGTATCCCAAGCGGGAGATGCGCAGCTCGAGGCCGGCGGCCTCGAGCTCGATGCTGGACATGAAGCGGAGGCCGGCGACCTCGGGGGCGAGCCTCGCGAGCACGTTGACGGCGGCCGGGCCCTGCAGGGCGAGAAGGGCACGGTCGGCGAGGAGCTCGATCTCGCGGCCCGGCAGATGCTCGCGAAGATGGGCGAGGTCCGTGTCCCGGCCCCCGGCATTGACGACGAGGTAGAGCCCGTCATCGGTGGCGGTGACGATCAGATCGTCGATGATGCCGCCGTCCAGCGTGGTGAATTGGGTGTAGCGGGCGCGGCCGGGCTTCAGGGCCTGGATGTCGGCCGGCACGAGGCTTTCGATGGCGGCCGCGGCATCGGCGCCGGGCATCCTGATCTGGCCCATGTGCGAGACATCGAAGAGCGAGGCCCGGGTGCGCGTCCAGACGTGCTCCTTGAGGATGCCGGTCGGGTACTGGACCGGCATCGACCAGCCGGCGAAGTCGACCATGCGGGCCCCGAGCTCGCGATGGAGCGCATCGAGCGGCGTGGTTTGCGGATCGGGCACGGGCTCTGGACCTCGTTCAGGTTTCGACAGCGGACGCCGAGCAATGGGCGTGATTCGCCCGTCTCGACGCCCCCTCTGTCTTGGACCTGAGAGATTCAGACGGGCGGCCGGGGCCTCCCGTCTTCCCCTTCGGTGGGATGCCGAGGCATCCGCTCTCCAGAGGGCCAACTCGCTCGCGGTCCTGGGGCCTGAGAGTTTCCGGGGCGGTTGCTCCTTCGGCGCCGGCCCGGCCAATGGCCGAGACGGACTCTCCCACGGGCGATTGCAGCCGGAACGGATGGTAGCGGAGGCAGGTGCCGGGTCAAGCGGGGTGATCGCCACGGCGCCGAAGCCCGGGCAGTTGCCAGGAGCCTCCAGTCGGCGCATCGTGTTGTCCTGGCCGAGCCGCCTCGAGCCAATTCCGGCTCGGCGATGCCTCGATGCCGCCAAGACACGACCATGACATCCGACCCCACCGAGCTTGCCGATCGCTTCGCCGACGCCTGGAATAGCCACGACATGGGCGCCCTTGCAGGGCTGTTCGAGGACGCGGCGCGCTTCGTCAATGTCGTCGGCATGTTCTGGCGCAGCCGGGAGGAGATCCGGCAGGCACATGCCTTCAGCCACGAGAGCATGTTCAGGAATTCGACGCTCGCTGTGAAGGCCGTCGAGAACACGGCGCTGGCACCGGGCGTCGTCGCGGTGCATGTCCACTGGCATCTCGAGGGCCATCTGGGCCCCACAGGCGAGCCGGAGCAGCCGCGCGACGGCGTGCTGCTGCTGGTCGCCCGCGAGACCCCGCAGAATGGCGGCTGGCAGATCGCCGTGGCGCAGAACACCGACGCCATTCCCGGCGTCGTGACGATCCCGCAGAGGTAATCGACGAAAGCCGCCCGCTCAGAAGAGGGTAAAGACGGCGAGCCTGAGGAAGTAGACGCGGGTGGCGATCTCCTCCTCGATCTTGAGGGCGATGGCCGGGCGTGGGTTCGGGGCGAGGTCGCGCCAGACGAGCTGGCGCTCGCCGCCGGCGAACAGCATCACCTCGCCGCGCTGCCAGTTGCGGGGGTACCATTCGCTGCGGGCGAGGCAGGCGTCGAGATCGCTGGCGATGCGGTCGAAGTCGTCCTCGAGGAGCTTCGCCCCGCCACCGGCGACGCGATTGCCGCGGCAGACATATTGCGCGCCGGGGTTGGTCGGGCCGTCGATCTCGCAGGTATAGAAGCCGTCGGGCACGGCGCGGCCCTGCCACGCGCGCGGCCCGGCCGGCGCGCCGCGCAAGCTGGAGAAGCCGGCGGGCTCGGCGTCGACGATGCCCAGCAGGGGGCGGCAGAGGCGGTCGACCCGGGTGGCCGGATCGACCGGCGGTGGCGGCTCCATGACCGGCGGCGGGGCGGGTGTCGGGGGAGGTGGCGGCGGTGGCGGCGGCTCGGGCGTGGTGCAGGCGGCGAGCAGGCCGAGGGCGAGCGCCGTGGCGAGGCGGTATCTCAAGTCGGCTCTCAGTCGCCCGACGCGGCGCGCAGGCTGGCGAGATCGGCGATCGTCACCGAGTGCTTGTCCGGCAGCGCGATCTGGCCGGCCTTGCGCATCAGCGTCAGGGTGCGGCTCACGGTCTCGATGGTAAGGCCGAGGAAATCGGCGATGTCGCCGCGGTTCATCGGCAGCGGCATGGGCTCGCCCTGGCCCAGGTCCAACCGCCCGGCGAGGCCGAGCAGGAAGCTCGCGACGCGCTCGCGCGCGGTCTTGCGACCGAGCAGCAGCATCTGCGCCTGGGCGGCGGCGAGCTCGTTGCCGGCGCGGCTGAGCAGGCGGTGCTCGAGCTCGGGGTGGTCGGCCATCAGGGCGAGGAGGCTGCCCCGGCGAAAGCGGCAGGCGACGATGTCGGTGACCGCCTCCGCGCTGTAGATATAGCTGTCGCCATAGGCGAGGCCGACGAGGTCGCCCGGGATCATGAAGCCGGTGATCTGCCGGCGGCCGTCCGGCAGCAGCTTGTAGATCTTGAGCATCCCCTCGGTGAGCGTGAAGATGTCCTGGGCGTGCTCACCCTCCTGGATGAGCTGCGCGCCGGCGTCGACCCGCCTGGAGCCGGCGATGGCCGCCAGCTTGCCGAGGGCGATCGGCGCCAGGGCGCCGCAGATGGCGATCGGCCGGATGCCGCAATTGGCGCAGTCGACACGCGCGCCGCAACAATGGGTTTGCTGTCGATCCATAATTGTGAAGCGATCCTTCCCACGGCCGCCCGTCACGATGCCGTATGACCGCGGAGGGGACCGAGCCTGCCGAGGCTCATTTACGCATTCACGTTGACATGGGTCAATGCGGCGGCTCGACACCGGGGCGACGCTTCGATGATGATCGCGCTTTCGCCCGTCGCATCTTCCTACATGCTGCCGATTGCCGGCCTGCCCTGGTATTGGCGTGATCTCGAGCACGATCGCATCGACGAGGTGTTGCCGCTGGTGCTCGCCGTCGACCCGGACCGCACCGAGGCCCCGCACTGGCGGCGGGACGCCCAGGACCGGATCGGCAACGCGTCGGCCGGCAGCGGCATCGTCATCGCGCAGTGCTTCGCCGGTCTGACCCTGGCCTATTTCTTCCATGTCTGCAGCCGGGCGCCGGACGGCCGGCCGCGGCTCGTGGTCGACCGGCTGCGCTGGATGGAGCTCGGCAGGCCGCACCGCTCGCTGGACGCGCTCCTCGCCATCGTGCTGCAGACGGCGACGCGGTTCGCCTGCGCCGAGGTGCTGCTGGAGGAGCGCGCCTGTGTCGAGCGGCGGGCACGCGCGGCACTGGAGCAGCGGGCGTCCGAGACGGGCTTCACGGCCACGGCCGGGGCCTGGCGACGGGTGGTCCCGTCGTCGCGCTGACCCGGCCCCGGGTGCCGCCCTCGGTTCCTGCAGGCACCGGATGGCCGGCGGGGGCGGGGGCATTGACAGGCGTCGGCGACCCCTCCTAATGGTGCATGAAACAAAGTTCCGGCACGGAACGGATGTTCCGTGCCTCCAGGGAACAGGGGAGGAGGCGGCACCTTCTCGATCGGCTTCGGTCGGTCGAATCGGCGCCCCTGCCGGACCCCTGCCCGCAACAGGGAGGCCGCCATGTTCTACACCCCAAAGAATGCGCTCTTCCGGCGGGTCGGCCGCCGCAAGTTCCTGGAGCTCGGCGGCGGTGCCGCCACGGCACTCGGCGCCGGCTCGATCGCCGTCGGCCTGAACTCGGTCGTCACCCGCCGGCCGGCCTACGCGCAGTCGTCGGAGGAGGCCAAGTGGCGCCAGTTCGAGGGCACCAAGCTCGTCTTCATGAGCGAGAACACGCCGCCCTCCTTCGCCATTCGTGAGAACCTCCAGCCGTTCTACGACCTGACCGGCATCGAGGTGGAGATCCTCACAGACGACCTGCCGGTGGTGCAGCAGAAGGTCGGCATCGACCTCAGGGGCGGCAGCGCCGACTTCCATCTCAACTACGTCCAGGACAAGCCGATCGGCGCGCCGTTCGCCGATTTCTACGTCGACCTGACCAAGTTCATGGCCGACGACACCCTGCCGCAGGACCCGGACGGGTCAGGCGAGGATGCCTGGTTCGAGAACTTCCTGACCGCCTGCGGCGTCTATTACGACGAGGGGCGGATCGTCGCCTTCCCCTATGACTGCGCGGTCGCCTGCACCTTCTACCGGCAGGATCTGTTCGAGCAGCTCAGCAAGGACTTCGAGGCCGAGCACGGCTACCGGATGGAGTTCAACGCCGACACGACCTGGCAGAACGTCCAGGATTTCGCCGCCTTCTTCAAGAAGCTGCGCGAGGGTGGCCGCGAGGACATCCCGTACGGCTATGCCCAGCATCAGGGCAGCTTCGCCTGGACGACGCAGCTCGACATCCAGCGGCTCCTGTTCGCGAACGGCCGCTGGACGGACTTCGAGGGGGTCGACGACAAGCTCGGCAGCCGCGAGCCCGGCCCGACGCGCTGGGGCGACGAGCAGTCGGTCCTGATCATGCAGAAGTTCAAGGACCAGGCGGATGTCAGCCACCCGGACAACCTCGCCAACGGCACGCTCGAGCTGAACACGGTCTACCAGGCCGGGCAGATCGCGATGCAGGTCCAGTATCACGAGTTCGCCGCCTCGATCGAGGACGAGAGCACCAGCCGGGCGGCCGGCGGCAAGACCGGCTACGGCGTCTGCCCGCTCGGTGCCAAGGAGTGGATCGTCAACGGCGGCGAGGCGGTCAACGGCACCAATTGCGGCATCGGCGGCATCGGCATCAATGCCGGGGCGTCGGAGGAGCTGCAGCGCGCGGCCTATCTCTTCGCCATCTGGTCGACCTCGAAGAACACGCAGTTCAGCGTGCTCAAGGGCGTCGGCGGCACGCCGACCCGCAAGGCCGTGCTGGAGATCCCGGAGGTCCAGGCGGCGCGGCAGCGGCCGACCAACATGCCGAACGCGCTGACCTTCGAGCCGGTCTACGACTACGGCATCCGCGACCCGCATTTCGTGCTCGGGCCGAAGATCCCGGAGGCGAACGAGTACCACAAGATTCTGGCCACCGAGGTGCAGCGTTGCATTTCCGGCCAGACTTCGGCCGAGGAGGCCTGCGAGGAGATTCGCTGGCAGCTCGACGACATGCACGGTCACTGAGCGATCGATTGGCGGGCGGCCGGGCCGGCGGGTCGGTTGATCCGCCGGCCCGGTGCCGAAAAGGCGGCGGGCAGGCGAGCCAGGTGGGCGGACGGGCATGGCGGTGACGACGGCAGGGGGAGGACGGGGCATCGGCGGCGGCGCGTCGGCCGCTGCCGGCAAGCAGCATCTGCTCGAGATGCGCGAGGGTGCCCGGGTCATCAGCCACACGCCGGCCCGGCTGAACACGGCGCCATCGCGCGCCTACTACTTCTACCTGATGCTGCCGGCGATCATCGTCCTCGCCTGCATCACCCTCTACCCGTTCTTCTGGCTCGTCTGGATGAGCCTGCACGACGTCGACGTGGGTGCCGCCGCCGACAAGTGGAACGACTTCGCCAACTGGATCCGGCTCGGCCGCGACCGCAAGTTCCAGGACGGCTGGTGGCTGCTGCTGCAGTACAGCGCCATGTGCATGGTCCTGCAGATCGGGCTCGGCGTGCTGCTCGCGGTGATCCTCAACGGCTCGCGCCACGAGAAGCTCCTGGTCACGATCTTCCTGATGCCGATGATGATGGCGCCGGTCGTGGCCGGGCTCGTCTGGTACTACCTCTACAACTCGACCTTCGGCTGGTACCACTGGCTGATGCAGAGTGCCGGGATCCTCGGCGAGCGTTCGATCCTGGGCGACCCCTCGACGGCGATGCTCGGCATCGTCATCGTCGACACCTGGCAGTGGACGCCGCTCATCACGCTGATCGTGCTGGCTGGGCTCAAGCGGGTGCCGCGCGACCAGCTCGAGGCCAACATGGTCGACGGCGCCGGCGAGATCCGCAACTTCTTCCAGATCACCCTGCCCAATATCTATCCCTTCCTGCTGATCGCCATCCTTCTGCGGTTCATGGACAATTTCCGCTTCATCGACCACATCCTGGTGCTCACCGGCGGTGGTCCGGCCGACAGCACCAAGATCCTGCCGACCTACCTCTTCGACGTCAGCTTCCAGTTCTTCAAGCTCGGCCGGGGTGCCGCGATCGCGCTCACGCTGCTCGCCGTCACCATCGTGCTCGGCCTGATCCTGGTGCGCGTCTTCCAGAGCCCGACGGCGCAGACCCGGCCGGAGGACAGCTGATGGCCTCCTCCGACGTCGTCCGCTACCGCTCGCCGCTGCGCTCGCTGGTCAATGTCCTGGTCGCGATCTTCCTCGTGATCTACGTCGTCTGGACGGTGCTGCCGCTGTTCGTGATGTTCGTCTCGTCCTTCAAGGACCTGCTCGAGGCATTCAAGCTGCCGACGGTCGGCGACTGGTCGGGGATCACGCTGTTCTTCGACTTCACCCCGACCGTCAAGCATTACCAGAGCCTGTTCCTCGACCACAATTTCAGCGTCTATCTCTTCAACTCGATCGTGGCGTCGGCCGGCTCGGCGCTGATCTCGGTGGTGCTGGGTGCGATGTGCGCCTACTCGCTCTCGCGGATCAACTTCCGCGGCAAGCAGGATCTCTTCTTCTGGATCATCAGCACCCGGATGGCACCCGTGGTCGCCGTGATGGTGCCGCTCTACGCGATCTTCAGGGGTGCGGGGCTCGTCGGCACGATCCCCGGCCTGATCCTGGCCTACACCACCTTCAACCTGCCGTTCGCCATCTGGATGCTGAAGGGCTTCTTCGACAACGTGCCCTACGCCATCGAGGAGGCGCAGATGTGCGACGGGGCGACGCGCTTTCGCGCGTTCCTGTCGATCCTGCCGCTGGTGGCGCCCGGCGTCGGGGCGTTCCTCGTCCTCTGCATCCTCTTCGCCTGGAACGACTTCCTCTTCGCCTCGATCATCGGCTCGGGCGGGGCCAAGACCCTGCCCGTCGCCACCAAGGAGCTGGTGCAGCCGCAGAACATCCAGTGGGGCAGCATCATGGCGGCCGGGGTCGTCACGACCCTGCCGATGATGTTCCTCGGCCTTCTGATCCGCCGCTATCTCGTGGCCGGGCTCACCATGGGCGCTGTGAAAGAGTAGAGCTTCGATGGCCTCTGTAACGATCGACCACGTCTGGAAGTATTACGGCAAGACCGAGGCCGTGAAGGATCTCAACCTGAAATGCGCCGATGGCGAGTTCCTCTCGGTCCTCGGGCCGTCGGGCTGCGGCAAGTCGTCGACGCTCCGGATGCTCGCCGGGCTCGAGCACATCTCGGCCGGCGACATCCGCTTCGGCGAGCGGCGGATCAACGACCTGCCGCCCAAGGATCGCGACATCGCGATGGTCTTCGAGAACTATGCCCTCTACCCGCACAAGACGGTGCGGGAGAACATCGCCAACTCGCTGATGCTGCGCGGCGCCAGCCGGGCGACGATCGAGCAGAAGGTCAAGAAGGCGACGGAGCTCCTGCAGATCGGCCATCTGCTCCAGCGCAAGCCGCAGGAGCTCTCGGGCGGGCAGAAGCAGCGCGTCGCGATCGGCCGGGCGATCGTCCGCGAGCCGCAGCTCTTCCTCTTCGACGAGCCGATCGCCCATCTCGACGCGAAGCTGCGGGCGCACATGCGCGGCGAGCTCAAGATCATGCAGCGCGAGCTCGGCACGACGATGATCTACGTCACCCACGACCAGCTCGAGGCCCTCTCCATGGCCGACCGGATCGCGGTGATGCACGAAGGCGTCCTGCAGCAGTTCGGCACGCCACAGGAGATCTACGATCATCCGGTGAACGAATGGGTCGCGGGCTTCGTCGGCGAGCCGCCGATGAACTTCGTCGACTGCCTGATCGAGGACCGGGGCGGCGTGCTGCATGCCGTGCACCCGAGCTTCGCCGTGCCGGTAACGGGGTCGCAGGAGGCGATCCTGCGCGATTCGGCGCACCGGGCCGAGGTGCGGATGGGCATTCGCCCGGACCAGATCGGGATCGTCACCGGCGACGGTGGCGACGCGGTGGCGGCGCAGATTCTGCTCACCGAGCCCCTGGGCGGTGATATGCTGGTCGACGCTGCCGTTGGCCAGGAGAAGTTCCTGGTCAAGACCAAGCCGGATTTCCAGGGGCGGCGTGGCGATGCCTGCCGGCTGGCCTTCGACACCGGGCGCTGGCATCTCTTCGACCGGGATACCGGGCTTGCCTATTTCTGAGCGACGCCATGTCGGGTGCGACGACCGTGGGTAGAGTCTTTTGCCGGGAGGACGTCCTATGCAGGCCCTGAGGTTTCACGCCGCCAAGGATCTTCGCCTCGACGACATCGCGGCGCCGCCGGCGCGTCCGGCCGACGACGAGGTGGTGATCCGCAACCGTTTCGTCGGCATCTGCGGCACCGATCTCCACGAGTACAGCTACGGCCCGATCTTCATCCCGACCGAGCCGCACCCTTTCAGCCACGCCAAGGCGCCGCAGGTGCTGGGGCACGAGTTCGGCGGGGTGGTCGAGGCGGTGGGCGCCGGCGTCACGTCGGTCGCGCCCGGCGACCGGGTTTCGGTGCAGCCGCTCCTGATGCCGCGGACCGGCGAGCACTATGCCGATCGCGGGCTCTTTCACCTCTCGGGCAGCCTCGCCCTCGTCGGCCTGAGCTGGGGCTGGGGCGGCATGGCCGAGTTGGCGGCCGTCAAGGAGTACAACGTCTTCAAGGTGCCCGATGCGCTGACCGACGAGGAGGCGGCGCTGGTCGAGCCCACGGCGGTTGCCGTCTATGCCTGCGACCGAGGCCGTGTGGCAGCCGGCAACAGCGTGCTGGTGACCGGTGCGGGGCCGATCGGTGCTCTCGTGCTGCTCGCCGCCCGGGCGGCGGGAGCCGCGCCGCTCTTCGTCTCGGACGTCAATGACGCGCGGCTCGACTTCGTCCGCGCGATGCTGCCGGACGTGGTCACCATCAACCCGTCGCGGGAGAAGCCGGGCGATGTCGTGCGCGCCGCCACCGACGGCCGGGCCGGCGTCGATGTCGCGATCGAATGCGTCGGCAATGAGCACGCGCTCAAGGATTGCCTCGATGCGGTGCGCAAGCAGGGTGTCATCGTCCAGACCGGCCTGCACCCGCACGAGAACCCGCTCGACTGGTTCCAGGTCACCTTCAAGGACATCGATATCCGCGGCTCCTGGTGCTACCCGACCTATCTCTGGCCCCGGGTGATGCGGCTGATCGCGTCCGGCCTCCTGCCGGCGAAGAAGATCGTGACCAAAAGGATCGGCCTCGGCGAAGCCGTGCCGGCCGGCTTCGAGGCGCTGCTCGATCCGGGCGGGACCCAGGTGAAGATCCTGATCGACTTGTCGAAATGACGGGGCTGGCCTAGAGGTGCGCGGTAGCGCTGGGAGCTTGGCCGATCGCCGGCCGGACTTGCGTCAGGGACGAAGAACGAGGGGAGGCGACCGTGTCGCACGCGGCCTGCAGGGTTCGTCGCGCACGCCTCCCTCGCGAATTTCAGGGCATGCCAACCGGGAGGACAGACCATGCAGTTAAGTCGTGACGATCTGCTCGAAGCCTATCGCAAGATGCGGATGATCCGCGAGTTCGAGGACGCGGTGCACGAGGAGTTCTCGGCCGGCAACATTCCGGGCTTCGTGCATCTTTATGCCGGGGAGGAGGCCTCGGGCGTGGGGGTGTGCATGCATCTCGACGACCGCGACGCCATCGCCTCGACGCATCGCGGCCACGGCCACTGCATCGCCAAGAACTGCGACGAGCGTGCCATGATGTTCGAGATCTTCGGCCGCAAGGAAGGCCTGTGCGGCGGCAAGGGCGGCTCGATGCACATCGCCGACATGTCGAAGGGCATGATGGGGGCCAACGGCATCGTCGGCGGTGGCCCGCCGCTGATCTGCGGTGCGGCCCTCTCGGCCAAGTATCTCAAGACCGGCGGCGTCGCGATCGCGTTCGTCGGCGACGGCGCCTCGAACCAGGGCACCACGTTCGAGAGCTACAATCTCGCCAAGGTCTGGAACCTGCCGGCGATCTTCGTCGTCGAGGACAACGGCTACGCCGAATCGACGGCCTCGAAGTGGTCCGTGGCGGGCAGCCAGGTCGATCGGGCCAAGGGCTTCGGCATGCCGTCCTATGACGTCGACGGGCACGATTTCTTCGCCGTCTGGGAAGCTGCGCGCGAGGCCATCGAGCGGGCCCGCAATGACGGCGGCCCGTCGCTCATCCACTCGCGGCTGAACCGCTACTACGGCCACTTCGAGGGTGACGCGATCAGCTACAAGGCGCCGGGCGAGATCGAGAAGGTCAAGGCCGAGAAGGACGCGATCATGCTCTTCCGCAACCGGGTCTCGGAGGCCGGCCTGCTCGACGGCCCGGCCATGGACGCGGTGGACAAGGCCTGCCGCGAGCGGATCGCCCAGGTTCTCGCCGAGGCCAAGGCCGGCGCCATGCCGACCGAGGCCGACCTGCTCACCGACGTCTACACCTCGGCCTATTGAGGAGCGCCAGTCATGCCGAAGAAGACCTATCGTCAAGCGATCAACGAGGCGCTCCGTCAGGAGATGGAGCGCGACCACCGCGTCATCCTGATGGGCGAGGACATCTCGGGCGGCATGGGTGCCCCGGGTGAGCAGGATGCCTGGGGTGGCCCGTTGGGTGTCACCAAGGGGATCATGCCGGTCTTCACCCGCGACCGGGTGCTGGACACGCCGATCACCGAGAGCGCCTTCATCGGTGCCGCGGCCGGTGCCGCGGCCACCGGGCTCCGGCCGGTGGCGGAGCTGATGTTCGTGGACTTCATGGGCGTCTGCTTCGACCAGATCTTCAACCAGGCGGCCAAGTTCAAGTACATGTTCGGCGGCAAGGCGGTCACACCCCTGACCATCCGCACCATGTACGGCGCCGGGTTCCGGGCGGCGTCGCAGCACAGCCAGTGCCTCTACCCGCTCTTCACCCACATCCCGGGTCTGAAGGTGGCGCTGCCCTCCAACGCCTACGAGGCGAAGGGCCTGCTGGCGACGGCGATCCGCGACGACGACCCGGTGATGTTCTTCGAGCACAAGGCCATGTACGACGACGAGGCCGAGGTGCCGGACGAGGCCTACACCATCCCGTTCGGCGAGGCCAACGTCACCCGCGAGGGTGACGACGTGACCATCATCGCCTTCGGCCGGATGGTGAACTTCGCCAACGAGGCGGCCGACAATCTCGAGAAGTCGGGGATCTCGTGCACGGTGGTCGACCCGCGCACGACGTCGCCGCTCGACCGGGACACCATCCTCGAGACCTGCGAGGAGACCGGCCGGGTCGTGGTGGTCGACGAGGCGCATCCGCGCTGCAACATGGCGACCGACATCGCCGCCATGTGCGCGCAGGAGATCTTCGGTGCCCTGAAGGCGCCCGTGAAGATGGTGACCGGCTATCATTGCCCGGTCCCCTTCTCGCCGGCGCTCGAGGATCTCTATGTGCCGAACGCCGCCAAGATCGAGGCGGCGGTGCGCGAGGTGGCCGGCAAGGGCCACTGAGCCTTTCCGCCGAGGCACGCCCGGGCGCGCAACCCGTGCCCGGGCGTTGCTGTTTTCAGATGCAGAGCAAGAACGAGGAGGGGGTGCCGTGTCCGACGCCATTCAGATGATCGTGATGCCGAAATGGGGCCTCGCCATGCAGGAAGGCATGGTGGCCCAGTGGCATGTCGCCGAGGGTGCGAAGATCACCAAGGGGCAGGAGATCGTCGACATCGAGACGTCGAAGATCGCCAACGTGTTCGAGAGCCCCATCAGCGGCACGCTGCGCCGGCTGGTGGTCAAGGACGGCGAGACCGTGCCGGTCGCCTACCTGATCGGCGTGGTCGCCGAGGAATCGGTGACGGATGCCGAGATCGATGCCTTCGTCGAAGACTTCAAGGCCAATTTCGTCTTCGATGCCGCCGGCGCCGGCGGCCCGGAGCCGGAGGACGCGACCACCGCGGCCGGCCGCATCCGCTATCTCGAGATGGGCGACGGCGAGGGTGCGCCCATCGTCTTCATCCACGGCTATGGCGGCGACCTCAACAACTGGATGTTCAACCAGGAGGAGCTGTCGGCCGGGCACAAGACCTATGCCGTCGACCTGCCCGGGCATGGCGGGTCGACCAAGGACGTGGGCGACATGGGCCTGCGCGGCCTCGCCGCCGCCGTGGTCGCGTTCATGGACACCAAGGACATCGCGAAGGCGCACCTGGTCGGCCATTCGATGGGCGGGGCCACGGCGCTCCTCCTGGCGCTCGAGCAGCCGGATCGGGTGGCGAGCGCCACGCTGGTGGCACCCGCAGCGCTCGGCGACGAGATCAACATGGACTACATCAACGGCTTCATCGAGGAGAAGCGGGCGAAGAAGCTCCGGCCCGTCCTCGAGATGCTGGTCGGCGACCCGTCGCTGATCTCCAAGGACATGGTCGAGGACGTGCTGAAGTTCAAACGGCTGGACGGGGTCGACGCGGCGCTGAAGAAGCTGCGCGATGCGCTGATGCCGGGCGGCAAGCAGGCCGGCAGCCTGCGCGACGGGCTGGCCGGGCTGAAGGTGCCGGTGCAGATCCTGTGGGGCGAGGTCGACCAGGTCCTGCCGGTCGGGCACAGCGAGGGTCTGCCGGCGTCGATCAAGGTGACCCGCTTCGCCGGCGTCGGCCACATGCCGCACATGGAGAAGGCGGCGGAGACCAACGAGCTCATCCGTGCGCTCGCCGGCTAGCCTCTTCCTTCCCGGTCTGGTGCTGGCGGCCCTGGCCGCCGGCGCCGGGCCGGCCACGGCGGGGGACATCCGGAGCGACAACCGGATCGAGGGCGGGACCTGGCTCGCCGAGGACATCCAGTCGCGCGGCGCGATGGACTACCTGCAGACCACGCTGCAGGTGACGAGCGGTGGCGGGGTCAGCGGCTTCGGCGGCTGCAATCGCTATTTCGGCGATGCCGAGATCGATGGCGACAAGATCCGCTTCGGTGCGCTGGGCGCGACGCGAATGGCGTGCCCCGCGGCGGTCATGGACCAGGAGAGCCGGTTCCTCGCCGCCCTCGAGCTGGTCCGCCGCTGGCGCGTCGAGCCGACCGGCCTCCTGCACCTGCTCGACGAGGATGGGGTGACGGTTGTCAGGTTCAGCCGGCAGTCGTAGGCCGCCCGCGGTGGGAGGTGGGCGAGCTTGCCTATCGGGCGATTGTGCTGCATATCATTCAACCATTGCGTGTGCTGGATGGCGGAATGCAGGCTGCTGGATGGGCTGGGAAGCCTTGGGCCGGCCGGGCGGCGGGTCTGGCACGGCGGCTGCTCGATCTGCTGCTGCCGCCGCGCTGCCTCGCCTGCGGCGAGCTGGTCGAGGAGCAGGGGCGGCTCTGTGCCGGCTGCTGGTCCTCGGTCGGCTTCCTGCTCGGCCGCGGCTGCCGGGTCTGCGGCCTGCCCCTGCCGCCGGTGGCGGCCGAGGCGGCGATCTGCGGGCATTGCCAGGCGGCCTCGCCCGTCTACGCGCGGGCGCGGTCGGCGCTGCGCTATGGCGGGGTGGCGCGCCAGCTCATCCTGCGCTTCAAGCATGGCGACCGGACCGACGGGGCCACGACCTTCGCCCGCTGGATGGCGCGCGCCGGCGCCGAGCTGCTCGGGGATTGTGACCTCATCGTGCCGGTGCCGCTGCATCGCTGGCGGCTCCTGCAGCGCGGCTACAACCAGTCGGCGGTGCTGGCGCAGGCGCTGGGGCGGCGCAGCGGCAAGCCGGTGCTGGTCGACGCCCTGGTCAAGCTCGAGGCTACGCCGTCCCAGCAGCAGCTCGGGGCCGAGGCGCGGCGGGCCAATATCCGCCCCGAGCTCTTCGCGCTCGGCCGGCGCGGCCGGGCGGCGGTCGATGGCCGGCGGGTGCTCCTGGTCGACGACGTGCTGACGACCGGCAGCACCACCGATGCCTGTGCAACCTGCCTGATCGCCGGCGGGGCCACGGCGGTCGACGTGCTGACGCTGGCCAGGGTAGCGCACGACCCGAGCGAGCCTATATGACGCTGATGGCCAAAGTCGAAATCTACACCTCGCCCTTTTGCCCGTACTGCATCCGCGCCAAGCGCCTCCTGCAGCAGAAGGGCGTCGCCTTCGACGAGATCAACGTCCTGATGGCGGCCGGGCGGCGGCAGGAGATGGTGGAGCGGGCCGGGGGACGGAGCACGGTCCCGCAGATCTTCATCGACGGCCGCGGGATCGGCGGCTGCGACGACCTCATGGCGCTCGACCGTGCGGGCGGGCTCGACCCGCTGCTCGAAGGGGCGGCCGGGTGATCCGCTACGCGCTTCGCTGCGGCGCCGGGCACGAGTTCGAGGGCTGGTTCAGGAGCAGCGCCGCGTTCGGCGAGGAGGCGGCCGCGCTCGCCTGCCCGATCTGCGGTGACGGCGGAATCGAGAAGGCGATCATGGCGCCGGCGGTGATGCAGCGCGCCACGCCGTCGGCCGAGCCCGAGCTCCAGCCGGCCCCTGCGGCAGCACCGCCGGCGGGCGGGGCGGTCGCGGTCGCGGGCGAGTTCGCGGCACCGGCCATGCCGGCGGCGGCGCTGACGCCGCGCCAGGTCGAGCTGGCCAGGGCGCTCGTGGCGATGCGGCGGCTCAAGGCGCATGTCGAGGCGCATTTCGAGAATGTTGGCAAGCGCTTCGCCGAGGAGGCGCGCAAGATCCACCACGAGGAAGCCGAGGCGCGCGACATCTTCGGGCAGGCGACGCTGGAGGAGGCCAGGGAGCTGCTCGAGGAGGGCATCGAGGTGCTGCCCTTGCCCGACCTGCCCAAGCTGGACGGCTGAGCGTCGGCACGGCGGCCGTATACTTCGTCAGGCCGCGGACGATCGGTGCTCACGTAGGTAAACTACGCTGCGCGCCGATCGCCCCAGTCAGTCCAATGGGCCTTCCTCGTCTACGGCCGCCGTGCCGACGCTCTGATCGACCTTGCGGCCTCTTGCGGCCCACGCCCGCGCCGCCAGCAGGATCTCGCCATCGGGGCCGGTCGGCAGGCGCTGGCGCAGCGCTTCCCGCAGCCGGTCCCGTGCAGCTTCGCTCAGGGACATGCAGTAGCGGGGTGCGGAGCCGGTGCCGCCGAGGAAGGGCGTCCAGTAATCGTCGAAGCCGGCGAAGGCGGTCGGGATGTCGATGGCCCGCGTCTCCACCATGGCGAGCTCGGCGCCGGCGAGCAGGGCCGCCAGGGGCGCCGGGCGGCAGAAGGGCGCCTTGACGCCGTCGTCGAAGTCGCGTGCCCCGGGATCGAGGGCGGTAGCGACGTCGAAGAAGTGCCGCATGATCTGCATGTGACCGGGGTAGTCCCAGACATAGAGGGCGACCCGGCCGCCGTTCTCGACGACCCGGACCATCTCGCGGAGCGCCCGGCCCGGGTCCGGGACGAAGTTGAGCAGGAGCCCGGCGGCCGCGACGTCGAAGGCGGCGTCGCCGGCCGGGATCGCCTGGGCGTCGCCCGGCTCGAAGGCGGCGCGGGGATCGAGGACCTGCGAGCGGGCCGCCTCGAGGAAGGCCGGGCTGCTGTCGACGCCGAGGACGCGAGACGGCGCGCAGCGATCGAGCACGGCCGTGGTCAGAATGCCGGTGCCGCAGCCGATGTCGATCCAGCGCGCACCCGCGGGGGCGCCGACCCAGTCCACGAAGACCCGGGCGACGAGCCGGCTCCAGCGACCCATGTAATGCTCGTAGGCGTCGCCGCCACCCCAGAGGCCGGGTCCTGCAGGCGCCATCGGTGGTGCCCCTCAGTCCTTGACGGCACTGATCATGTAGTTGACCGAGAGATCCCGGCTGGTGACGAAATCGTCGCGGTGCGGGCGGTAGACGACGCCCTGCGTGTCGATGACCCGGAGGCCGCGGCGGCGGAGCAGGCGGGCGAGGGTGGCGGGCGGCACGAAACGCTGCCACTGGTGCGTGCCGCGCGGCAGCCAGCCGAGGATGTATTCGGCGGCGACGATGCCGAGGAGCCACGAGCGGGCGGTGCGGTTGAGGGTCGAGAGCACGACGAGCCCGCCCGGGCGGGTGATGTCGGCGAGCTCGCAGATGAAGAGGTCGGGGTCGGTGGTGTGCTCGATCACCTCCATCGCCAGGACCACGTCGAAGAGCTCGCCGGCTTCGGCCAGCGTCTCGACATTCGTCGCCCGGTAGTCGATGGCGAGGCCGGCGGCGGCGGCGTGGGCGCTCGCGATCTCGATCGAGCGCGGCGACGGGTCGACCCCGGTCACCTCGGCGCCGAGCCGCGCCATGGGCTCGCTCAGCAGCCCGGCCCCGCAGCCGATATCGGCGAGCCTGAGGCCGGCGAGCGGCCGCAGCCCGCCCGCACCCGCCCCCGCCGGAGCCAGCAGCCGCGTCGCGTGGTCACGGATATAGGCGATGCGCAGGGGGTTGAGCTTGTGCAGGGGCCGCATCGGCCCCGACGGGTCCCAGAATTCCTCGGCCAGCGCCTCGAACTTCGCCACCTCGTCCCGGTCGAGAGCGGAAGCACCCTGGGGCTGCGGAGGCGCATCCCGAGCGATGCCGGTCAGTTGCTTGCCCATTGGACTCCTGCTGGCTAGAAGGTGGCGCATCCGGCGAGCTGCCCCGGCCACGGCCCCTGACGTTTTCCTGGCCGCGCGGGCGCCATCCGAAGTGAGTAACATCCTTGACGCTGGTCGTGCAGAAATATGGCGGCACCTCGGTCGCCGATCTAGAGCGCATTCGCCATGTGGCGGGCCGCGTGGCCCGCGATGTCCGGGCGGGCGAGCGCGTCTGCGTGGTGCTCTCGGCCATGGCCGGCGAGACCAACAAGCTCGTCGGCTGGGTCGACGGGCTCGATCCGGCCAACTACGACCCGGCCGAGTACGACGTCGTCGTCTCCTCTGGCGAGCAGGTGACGGTCGGGCTCCTGGCGATAGCGCTGCAGTCGATCGGCGTGCCGGCCCGCTCGTTCACCGGCTGGCAGGCCGGGGTGGCGACCGACGGGGCGCACGGCAAGGCGCGGATCACCGGCATCGACAAGGCGCCCATCCTGGCGGCGCTCGAGGCCGGCAAGGTGGCCGTGGTCGCCGGGTTCCAGGGCCTGGCGCCGGGCGACCGGCTGGCCACGCTCGGCCGCGGCGGGTCCGACACCTCGGCCGTCGCCCTGGCGGCGGCGATCGGTGCGGATCGCTGCGACATCTTCACCGACGTGGACGGCGTCTACACGAGCGATCCCCGGATCGTGACGAAGGCGAGGAAGCTCGACCGCATCACCTACGAGGAGATGCTCGAGCTGGCTTCGCAGGGGGCGAAGGTGCTGCAGACCCGCTCGGTCGCCCTCGCCATGGCGCACAAGGTGAAGGTACAGGTACTCTCCAGCTTCAGCGACGAGCCCGGCACGCTCGTCGTCGACGAGGATGACATCGTGGAACAGCAAGTCGTCAGCGGCATCGCCTACAGCCGGGACGAGGCCCGGCTCACCGTGCTCGGCGTGCGCGACCGGCCGGGGATCGCGGCGGCCGTGTTCGGGCCGCTCGCCGCGGCCGGCATCAATGTCGACATGATCGTCCAGTCGGTGAGCCGCGACGGCGTCAACGCCAACATGACCTTCACGGTGACGCGCAGCGACCTCAAGCGGGCGCAGGCCGTGCTGGCGGAGCACCAGGCGACCATCGGCTTCGGCGAGATCCTCGTCGACGACGACGTCAGCAAGGTCTCGGTGGTCGGCGTCGGCATGCGCAGCCATGCCGGCATTGCCCACACCATGTTCCAGACGCTGGCCGACAAGGGCATCAACATCCAGGCGATCTCGACCTCCGAGATCAAGGTGAGCGTGCTGATCGACGAGGCCTATACCGAGCTCGCCTTGCGTGCGCTGCACACCGCCTACGGGCTCGACGGGAGCTGACGGTTGACACATCTGCCGCCCCACCCGCGGCTGCAGGCGCTCTGGCGTCGTGGCGCCGGGCTGCTCGGCACCGAGACGGCGATCCTGGCAGGGGCCATGACCTGGGTCTCGGAGCGCCACCTCGTGGCGGCGATCGGCGAGGCCGGCGGCTTCGGCGTGCTCGCCTGCGGCTCGATGACGCCCGATCTCCTGGCCCGGGAGATCACGGCGACCAAGGCGCTCACCGACCGGCCCTTCGGCGTCAACCTGATCGTCATGCACCCGGCGCTCGACCGGCTGGTCGAGGTCTGCATGGACCTGCGGGTCGGCCATGTCGTGCTGGCCGGCGGCCTGCCGCCCGGTGCCGCCATCGCCAAGATCAAGGGCGGCGGCAGCCGGCTCCTGTGCTTCGCGCCGTCGCTGGCGCTCGGCCGGCGGCTGGCGCGCTCCGGCGCCGACGGGCTGATCATCGAGGGCATGGAGGCGGGCGGGCATATCGGCGCCATCTCGACCGCGGTCCTGGCCCAGGAGATCCTGCCGTTCTTGACCGAGGTGCCGGTCTTCATCGCCGGCGGCATCGGCCATGGCGAGGCGATCGCGGCCTTCCTGCGCATGGGCGCCTCGGGCGTGCAGATGGGCACGCGCTTCGCCTGCGCGGTCGAATCGATCGCCCACCCCAAATTCAAGAAGGCCTTCATCCGGGCCGCCGCCCGTGACGCCCAGCCCTCGGTGCAGGTCGACCCCGAGTTCAAGGTCATTCCGGTCAGGGCGCTCGCCAACAACGGCACGCGCCGCTTCGCCCAGACCCAGGTCGAGGTGATCGGCCGCTACCGGCGGGGCGAGCTGAGCCTCGAGGAGGCGTCGCTCGCCATCGAGCATTTCTGGGCCGGGGCCCTGCGCCGGGCGGTGGTCGAGGGCGATGTCGAGGAGGGCTCGCTGATGGCCGGCCAGTCGGTCGGCTTCGTCAAGGCGGAGCAGCCCGTGGCGGAGATCATGGCCGAGCTGGTCGACCAGGCCGAGGCCGCTCTGGGGCGGGCCGACGCGGGGCCGCTCGCGGCCGTCGGCGCCTGACCGTGGCGGCCCCCCGGCGCGGCGGGGAGGCCTCGGCCGAGCGGCGCAGCGCCGAGCTGACCGGGGCGCGGCAGCTCCTGCGGCGGCTGGTCGAGGTCGTCGCCTTGCCGATCGACCCGCAGGCCCGCCTCGATCGCATCGTGTCGCTGATCGCCGCCAACCTGGTGGCCGAGGTCTGCTCGATCTATGCGCTGCGCGCCGGCGAGATGCTCGAGCTCTTCGCCACCGAGGGCCTCGCCCGCGAGGCGGTGCATCGCACCCGCATGGCGGTCGGCCAGGGGCTGGTCGGCACGATCGCCGCCGCCGGCACGCTGATCAACACGGACGACGCCCAGCATCACCCGAATTTCCGGTTCTTTCCGGAGACCGGCGAGGACGTCTACAACTCCTTCCTCGGCGTGCCGGTGGTGCGCACCGGCCGGGTGGTGGGCGTGCTCGTCGTGCAGAACACGGCGCGCAAGAAATACGCCGAGGACGAGGTCGAGGCGCTGCAGATCATCGCCAGCGTGCTGGCGGAGATGCTGGCCTCGGGCGACCTGGTCGATGTGGACCGCTACACCGACCTGCCGGGCCTCGGCAGCGAGCAACGCCGGCTGGAAGGGCGCCGGCTGGTCGAGGGGCTGGCCATCGGCCCGGCCTGGCTGCATGCGCCGAAGATCGAGATCACGCGGCTGCTCGCCGACGACCCGGTGGCCGAGGCGGCGCGGCTCGAGGCCGCGGTGGAGAGCCTCAGGGAATCGCTCGACGCGATGCTGGAGCGCACCGATCTCGGGGCCGGCGAGCATCGGGAGGTGCTCGAGACCTATCGCATGTTCGCGCATGACGGCGGCTGGCGGCGGCGGATGCGCGAGGCGATCGAGACCGGCCTGACCGCCGAGGCCGCGGTCAAGCGGGTCCAGGAGGACACCAAGCTGCGCATCGGCCATGCCAGCGACGCCTATCTGCGCGAGCGGCTGCTCGATCTCGAGGATCTGGCCGAGCGGCTGCTGCGCCTGCTCGCCGGCCGCGACAGCCGGCACGAGGCCGGGATGATGCCGCCCGGCTCGATCATCGTCGCCCGCAACCTCTCGGCCGCCGATCTCGTCGACTACGACCAGAGCAAGATCGGCGGCATCGTGCTCGAGGAGGGCTCGGCGACCGCGCACGTGACGATCGTCGCCCGGGCTTTCGACGTGCCGATGCTCGGCCGTGTCAGCCGGGCCATGGCGCAGATCGAGGCTGGCGACCTCCTGGCGCTCGACGCGGAGCATGGGCAGGTCTTCCTGCGACCGTCCGACGAGGTGGTCGAGGCGTTCAAGGATGCGACGCGGGCGCGCGAGGAGCGCCGGCGCCTGTTCGGCAGCCTCAAGGGCGAGCCGTCGGTCACCGCCGATGGCATGCCGGTGAAGCTTTCGATCAATGCCGGCTTCCTCATCGACCTCGGCGAGCTCGATACCACCGGGGCCGAAGGTGTCGGGCTCTTCCGCACCGAGCTCAGCTTCATGTCGCGCCCCGATTTCCACGATCCGCGCGTGCAGGCCGAGTACTACGCGACGGTGCTCGACCGGGCCGGCGGGCGGCCGGTCTGCTTTCGCACCCTCGATATCGGCAGCGACAAGCAGCTGCCGTATTTCCGCATGCCGGCGGAGGAGAACCCGGCGATGGGCTGGCGGGCGCTGCGCCTGACGCTCGACCGCCCGGTCATTCTCCGCCACCAGCTCCGCGCCCTGCTCGAGGCGGCTGCCGGCCGGCCACTGCTGCGGGTGATGTTCCCGATGGTCGCCGAGGTCGCGGAGCTGCGCGCCGCCAGGCATCTGCTCGAGCTCGAGCGGCGTCGGGCCGAGGCGCGCGGCCAGGCGCTGCCGGAGCGGATCGAGGTGGGGGCGATGATGGAGGTGCCCTCGCTCTACTGGCAGCTCCCGGTGCTCCTGCGCGAGATCGATTTCCTCTCGGTCGGCAGCAACGACCTCCTGCAGTTCCTGTTCGCCTGCGACCGCGGCTCCCAGGTGCTCGGCGACCGCTACGACGTGCTGTCGCCGCCGGCGCTCGGCTTCCTGCGCGGCCTGGTCGAGCACTGCCGGGCAGCCGGCGTGCCGCTCGCGGTCTGCGGCGAGATGGCCAGCCGGCCGATCGAGGCCATGGCGCTGGTCGGCCTCGGCGTGCGCCGCCTGTCGCTGTCCCCGGCCCAGATCGGCCCGGTCAAGGTGATGTTGCGCTCCCTTGATGCGGGCCGGCTGAGCGACTACCTCCATGGCTTGCTGGACCTGCCGGACCACAGCCTCAGGCGCCGCCTGCTCGCCTATGCGCACGATCATGGGGTGGCACTGCCCGACCACACGTTTCGCGCGATTTGAGCACCGGCCGGCTGGGACCCGATCGGGGTTTGGCTGTGGCGGTGTGGTTTGCTATGGAGGACTCGCCTCGGGTGGTAACCCAGCGCTGAGCTCGCTCCGCAGTGTGCAACTCTGGGTTCGAGGCTTCGTCTCGGCCCGCCTGTTCAGGACGTTTGCCAAACCGTGTCCCGTCGCGCGCCCTCTCCCGAGCCGGCCATCGATACTTCCGCCCAGCGGCTCGTCGCCGTCGGCCGCCATTTGCGTGAGGCGCGCCAGCAGCGCGGCGAGGATCTCTACGACGTCGCCGACTATCTCAGGATCAAGCCCTCCTATCTCTTCGCGCTCGAGGAGGGCGATCTTTCGGCCATGCCCGGCCGGGCCTATGCGATGGGCTTCCTGCGCAGCTATGCCGATCACCTGGGCTTCGACGGCACCGAGGTGGTGCATGGCCTCCGGGTCGGGCTGGCGGCGGATGCCGAGCAGGAGCTGAACGTCCGCCAGCCGGCGGCCGAGAACCGCCTGCCGAGCCTGTCGCTGGTCGTCCTCGGCCTCGTGCTCGGCGGCCTCGCCTATGGCGGCTGGTACGCCGTCCAGGCCGGCGGTGGCGACGTGCTGCAGCGGGTCAGAGCCCTGCCGGGCGAGATCGGCCAGTATGCCGCGACCCTGTTCGACGACGCCGAGGCGCCGCCCCGAGTGGTCGAGCCGACCGCCGGCGATCGGCCGGCGCCGGCCCAGCCGACCGTGACGGCGGCGGTCCCGGCACCGCCGGAGTCGCCGAAGCCGGTGCAGGGGCTACCGGAGACCGCGCCGGTGAGCGGCGTCATTGCCCGCACGGCGCCGCCTGCCGGCGCTGTGGTCGCGGGCGCCGACGGTCAGCCGCCCGCGCCCGGCCTGCGGCCGAGCGAGGCCTATGTGCCCGAGGCGGCCGCGGCCGAGCCGCCGGCCGCCGGGCCGCTGGCCGATCTCGTGCTCGATGCCGAGGCAGAGCGGGCGGCCGCCGTCCGCCGGCAGGACGATGCGCCGGCCGAGCCCGACACAGCGGGCGATCTGCTCGCCGCCCTCGAGGTTCCCGCCGCCGAGCCGGATGCCGACGCGTCGGCACCGGCCAGCGGGACGCTCTTCGGCGCCGGGGCGGCCGACGGCGCCGGGAGCGACGGGCGGGTCGTCCTTCTGGCCCGCGAGGCGAGCTGGATCCAGGTGCAGAGCCCGGCCCGCGACTACGTCACCAGCCGGACCCTCGAGCCGGGCGACCGCTTCGTCATTCCCGACCGCAACGATCTGGCGCTCTGGACCGGCAATGCCGGGGGGCTGGAGGTCTGGGTCGACGGCGAGAAGGTCGGCACGCTCGGGCGAAGCGGGGCCGTGGTGCGCGACGTCTCGCTGGCGCCCGATTCCCTCCTGACCCGGCTGCGCTGACCGAGATGGTGGCCCTGGCCCAGGTGCATCGGCGGTCGACCACGCCTGTCCGCGTCGGAACCGTCACCATTGGCGGGGGCGCGCCGGTTGTCGTCCAGTCGATGACCAACACCGACACCTCGGACCTCGACGCCACCTGCCGACAGGTGATCGAGCTGGCCCAGGCGGGCTCGGAGATCGTCCGGGTCACGGTCAATGACGAGCCGGCGGCGCGCGCGGTGCCGCGCTTGCGCGAGCGGCTCGATCTCCTGGGTCACAGCGTCCCGCTGGTCGGCGATTTTCATTACAACGGCCACCGCCTGCTGGCGGCGGTGCCGGAGCTGGGCGCGAGCCTTGCCAAGCTCCGGATCAACCCGGGCAATGTCGGCTTCGGCGACAAGCGCGACCGGCAGTTCGAGGCGATGATCGAGGCGGCGCTGGTGGCCGGCCGGCCGGTCCGGATCGGCGTCAACTGGGGCTCGCTCGACCAGGCCCTGGCCGCCCGGCTGATGGACGAGAACGCCAGCTCGCCGGTGCCCGAGAGCGCCGATTTCGTGCTGCGCGAGGCGCTCGTCCGCTCCGCCCTCGAGAGCGCGGCACATGCCGAGCGGATGGGCCTCGGCGCCGACCGGATCGTCATCTCGGCCAAGGTGAGCCGCGTTCCGGACCTGATCGCCGTCTATCGCGAGCTCGCCCGGCGCAGCACCTACGCGCTGCATCTCGGCCTCACCGAGGCGGGCATGGGCTCGAAGGGGATCGCGGCGAGCGCTGCCGCCCTTTCGGTCCTCCTCACCGACGGCATCGGCGACACCATCCGCTGCTCCCTGACGCCGCGACCCGGCGAGAGCCGGACCACCGAGGTCCGGGTCTGCCAGGAGATCCTGCAGTCCCTGGGCCTGCGCAGCTTTGCGCCCGAGGTGGCCGCCTGCCCGGGCTGCGGGCGCACGACCAGCACGTTCTTCCAGGAGCTGGCGCTCAGGATCGAGACCTATCTGGCCCGGCAGATGCCGGTCTGGCGGGCGAGCTATCCCGGGATCGAGGGGCTCAAGGTCGCGGTGATGGGCTGCATCGTCAACGGGCCCGGCGAGAGCAAGCACGCCGATATCGGCATCAGCCTTCCCGGCACCGGCGAGAGCCCGG
This sequence comes from Geminicoccaceae bacterium, assembly GCA_020638495.1. GTDB lineage: Bacteria > Pseudomonadota > Alphaproteobacteria > Geminicoccales > Geminicoccaceae > SLRI01. The sequence goes on from JACKIN010000005.1 coordinate 222,164, forward strand.
TGGCGCCGGTCTTCATCGACGGGGCGAAGGCCACGACGCTGCGCGGCGAGCATATCGCCGAGGAGTTCCAGGCCCTGGTCGAGCGCTATGTCGAGGAGCGCTTCGGCGAGCGGCCGGCTGCCTGACCCCCGTTTTCCGTTCCAGAAGGTTGAGGATTCATGGCCACCGCCCGGCCGGTACGCGGCACGCACGATCTCTTCGGCGAGACCATCCGCCGCCACCGGCACGTCATCGAGACCGGTCGCGCCGTCTCGGCGCTCTACGGCTACGAGGAGATCGCGACACCGGTCTTCGAGTTCACCGAGGTCTTCCTGCGGACGCTCGGCGACACCTCGGACGTGGTGACGAAGGAGATGTACACCTTCGAGGATCGGGGCGGCGAGAGCCTGACGCTCCGCCCCGAGAACACCGCGGGCGTGGCGCGGGCGGCCATCTCCAACGGCCTGCTGCAGGGCCTGCCGCTCAAGTTCTTCTATGCCGGACCGATGTTCCGCTACGAGCGGCCGCAGAAAGGCCGCATGCGGCAGTTCCACCAGATCGGCATCGAGCTCATCGGCGCACCGGAGCCGCAGGGCGACGTCGAGGTCATCGCCGTGGGTGCGATGATCCTCGAGCGGCTGGGGGTGGCGGGGCACGTCACGCTCGAGCTCAACACGCTGGGCGACCCGGCGAGCCGGCAGGCCTATCGCGAGGAGCTGGTGCGCTATCTCGAGGGCTATCGCGACCGGCTCTCGGAGGACAGCCTGGCGCGCCTCGGCCGCAACCCGATGCGCATCCTCGACAGCAAGGACGAGGGCGACCGGCAGGTTGTCGAGGGCGCTCCCCGGCTCGAGGATTCGCTCAACGACGCGAGCCGCGATTTCTTCGAGGCGGTGCGGGACGGGCTCGACGAGCTGGGGCTCGCCTACCGCCTGAACCCGCGGCTGGTGCGCGGGCTCGACTACTACACCCACACGGCCTTCGAGTTCACGACCGATCAGCTCGGCGCGCAGGGGGCGGTGATCGCCGGCGGCCGCTATGACGGGCTGGTCGAGGAGATCGGCGGGCCGCCGACGCCCGGGGTCGGGTGGGCGGCCGGGGTCGAGCGGCTGGCGCTGCTCGCCGGCCGCGAAGAGGTGCGGGCCCGGCCCGTCGCGATCGTGCCGATCGGCCCGGCCGCCGAGAAGGCGGCACGGCTGCTGGCGGCCGAGCTGCGGTCGGCCGGGATCGCCGTCGAGCTCGCGTTCAAGGGCAAGCCGGGCCAGCGCATGAAGCGTGCCGACCGGGCGGCTGCCCGGGTCGCGCTCTCGCTCGGCGACGACGAGCTGGCTTCCGGCGTCGTCAAGCTGCGCGATCTCGACAGCGGCGAGGAGCAGGTGCTGCCGCGGAGCGAGCTGGTCCGCCACCTCGCGGTCTGAATTCGCGACAGGTTCGTGACAGAACTTTGACGGTGGCCATCGAACCGCGCTAAGTCCGGAGGCTGACGCGGATATTCGGGGTGTTGGCCAGTTGACCGCCACGGGTTTTCTCATCGAGCTCTTGGGCGGCATCGCGCTTCTGCTCTGGGGCGTGCGCATGGTCCGCACAGGGGTGTCGCGGGCCTTGGGCTCGTCCCTGCACAGGCTCCTGCGGGCGGCGGCCGGCAATCGCCTGAGCGCCCTCGGTGCCGGGTTTCTCGTCACCGTGCCGTTGCAGAGCAGCACGGCGACGGCGCTGATCGTCGGTGCCTTCGCCGAGCGCGGGCTGATCGCGCTCGCCGCGGCGCTGGCGGTGATGCTCGGCGCCGATATCGGCACGGCGGTCGTGGCGCAGCTCCTCGCCATCGACCTCCACTGGCTCTCGCCCATCTCGATCATCGTCGGCTTCGGCTGCTTCGTCGTCGGCCCAACGACGCGCGTGCGGCAGCTCGGCCGGGCGCTGATCGGCGTCGGGCTGATCATGCTGGCGCTCCGCCTGGTGGTGGCGTCGTCCGAGCCCTTGCGCACCTCGCCGGCGCTGGCCGCCGTGCTGACGGCGCTCGAGGACGACATCGTTTTCACGGCGGCCCTGGCGGCGCTCCTGACCTGGCTGGCGCATTCCTCGATTGCGGTGATCCTGACCGTGGCGGGGTTGGTCGGGGTCGGCGTGGTGCCGCCTGCCATGGCGCTGGCGGTGGTCCTCGGCGCCAATGCCGGGGGCGCCATCGCCCCCTTTGTCGCCACCTCGGCCAGTCCGCCGCCCGGCCGCCGGCCGGCCCTCGGCAATCTCGTCATGCGCGGCGGCGGGGCGGTGCTCGGGCTCGCGGCATTGCCGTGGCTGGCGCCGCTGATCCTCGCCCATCTGGGCAGCGGCACCGGCCTCGTGCTCAACCTGCATCTCGCCTTCAACCTGCTGATGGCGATCCTGATGCTGCCGCTGGTCGGCCTCGTCGCAAGGCTGGTGACCCGGCTCCTGCCCGACCGGCCCACCGCTGCCGACGAGCTGCTCCGGCCGCGCCATCTCGACAAGGAGGCGTTGCAGGAGCCGAGCGTGGCGCTCGCCAACGCGGCGCGCGAGGCGCTCCGGCTGGGCGACGCCGTCGAGGCGATGCTGCGACAGACGATCGACGCCTTCGCGCCCGGCTCGACGCCGGAGCTGGTGAAGAAGATCGAGGCCGAGGACGACGTGGTCGACGCCCTGCACGAGGCGATCAAGCTCTATCTGACGAAGCTGAGCCAGAGCGAGCTCGAGCCGGAGGAGAGTCATCGCTGCTTCGAGATCCTGACCTTCACCACCAATTTCGAGCATATCGGCGACATCATCGACCGCAATCTGATGGAGCTCGCCACCAAGAAGCTGAAGGCGGGCGTGCGTTTCTCCGACGAGGGTTTCGCCGAGATCGAGCGCTTTCACGCGCGGATCGTCGCCAGCATGCAGATGGCGCTCAGCCTCTTCATGCGGGGTGACCTCGTCGAGGCGCGCCGGCTGATCGCCGAGAAGACCGAGCTGCGCGAGATGGAGGCGGCGGCGGCGGAAAGCCATCTCTCGCGGGTCGGCCGCCGGCTGCCCCAATCGCTCCAGACCTCGAGCCTGCATATCGACGTGATCCGCGACCTCAAGCGCATCCATTCGCATCTGACGGCGGTCGCCTACCCGATCCTCGAACGGGCCGGCGAGCTGAGCCCGACGCGGCTGCGGCGCCCGGCGGACGCGTCGACGTCGGCGGCCGAGAGCCCGGCGGCCGTGCCCGGGCATTGACGCCGGGCCAAATCTGCCGAAAACCGGGCCTTCACACAGCATCTCTTGGCGATGTCCCATGACGACAAGGCAGGGCGGCGGGCTCGACGTGAAGCTCGACGCCATACTCGCCCGGCGTGACGAGCTCGCGTCACTGATGGCGGCGGGCGGCGGCGACTATGCCGGGCTCGGGCGCGAGTTCGCCGAGCTCGAGCCGATCGTCTCGGGCATCGAGCGGTATCGCGCCGTGCAGGCCGAGATCGGGGATCTGACAGAGATGCTCGACGATGCCCGAACCGAGCCCGAGATGCGCGGCATGGCGAAGGACGAGCTCGCCGGCCTCGAGGGTCGCCTGTCCGAGCTCGAGCGCGAGCTGCAGCTCCTCCTCCTGCCCCGGGACGCCGCCGACGATGCCAGCGCCATCCTCGAGATCCGTGCCGGCACCGGTGGCGACGAGGCCGCACTCTTCGCCGGCGACCTCTGGCGGATGTACGAGCGCTACGCGCAGGCGCAGGGCTGGCGCACCGAGATTCTCAGCCTGAGCGAGACCGAGATCGGCGGGGTGAAGGAGCTGGTGGCGGAAGTCCAGGGCCGGGGTGTCTTCGCCCGGCTCAAGTTCGAGGCGGGGGTGCATCGGGTGCAGCGCGTGCCGGTGACCGAGACGGGCGGGCGCATCCATACCTCGGCGGCCACCGTGGCGGTGCTGCCCGAGGCCGAGGACGTCGATCTCGAGCTCGACGAGGGCGAGCTTCGGGTCGACGTCTACCGAGCCTCCGGCGCCGGCGGCCAGCACGTCAACAAGACCGAGAGTGCGGTGCGCATCACCCATCTGCCGACCGGCATCGCCGTCGCCATGCAGGACGAGAAATCGCAGCACAAGAACCGGGCGAAGGCGCTGAAGGTCCTCAAGGCCCGGCTCTTCGAGCTGGAGCGCTCCAGGCTGGCGGCGGAACGGTCGGCCGAGCGCAAGGGCCAGGTCGGCTCGGGCGACCGCTCGGAGCGCATCCGCACCTACAATTTCCCGCAAGGCCGGGTGACCGACCACCGCATCAACCTCACCCTCTACAAGCTCGACCAGGTGATGGCCGGCGAGGCGCTGGACGAGGTGGTCTCGGCGCTGATCGCCGAGGACCAGGCGGCCCGGCTCGCCGAGCTGGCGTGACCACGGTCGAGGGCCTGGTCGCCGAGCTGGCAGCCCTGCTGCGGGCGGCCGGCATCGAGAACGCGCGGGGCGAGGCGCGGCTCCTGGTGGAGGCGGCGACCGGGCTGGATCGGACGGCCCAGCTCCGGACGCCGGACCGGCCTGTGGAAACGCCCGCAGCCCACGCCCTGGCGGTGCGCCGGGCGGCGCGCGAGCCCATGGCCTACATCCTGGGCAGGCGCGAGTTCTGGGGGCGGGATTTCGCGGTCGGGCCGGGCGTGCTGGTGCCGAGGCCGGAGACCGAGACGCTCGTCGAGGCGGTGCTGGAAGCGCTGCCGGACCGGCGGGCGGCGCTCCGGCTGGTCGATCTCGGCACCGGCTCCGGCTGCCTTCTCTTGACGCTGCTCGACCTCTACCCCGCCGCCTTCGGCATCGGCGTCGATCGCTCGCCCGCAGCGCTGCGTTATGCGGCGATCAATCGGGTGGCGCTCGGGCTGGAGCGGCGGGCGGCGCTCGTCCAGGGCGACTGGCTCCAGGCTCTCGCCGGCCCGTTCGATCTGGTCGTCGCCAACCCGCCCTATATCGGCAGTGGCGAGGCGCGCGACGCGGAGACCCGCCACGAGCCCGAGGCGGCGTTGATCGCCGGCCGGGATGGGCTGGATGCCTACCGGGCGATCGTCGGCGCGGCCGCCTCGGCCCTGCGCCCGGGCGGCCTCGTCGCTCTCGAGATCGGCTGGGCGCAGGCGCCGGCGGTCACGGATCTCGCCCGATCGGCCGGGCTCGGCGAGGTGGGCGTGCGTGCCGATCTCGCCGGCCGGGCGCGGGTCGTGATCGGCCGGCGGGCGATGGAGCTTTCCCCGGCCCCATGATCCGGGTAGGGCTTGGCTGGCTTCATCCTGCTTGTCATCGGACGCGAAAGGGCCCCGAGCCTTGCTTCGGCGCATCATCGGTATTCCGGTCATCCTGGCGGTCATGGCACTCGCCGGCTGCGACGAGTCGCCGGGCGATGCCGCCACAGCACCGCCGCCGGGCGTCGGCGTGGCGCCGGCGGTGCGCCGCGACGTGACGCCGACGCTGGAGCTGGTGGCCCGCGTCGAGGCGATCAACGCGGTCGATCTCGAGGCGCGGGTCAAGGGCTTCCTGGTGCAGCGGGATTTCGTCGAGGGTGCCGCGGTCGAGGCGGACCAGCTGCTCTTCCAGATCGAGCGCGAGCCCTACGAGATCGCCGTGGCGGCGCGCACCGCCGATGTCGAGCGCATGGCGGCGACGCTTCTGAACGCCCAGCAGCAGCGCGAGCGGATGGCGGAGCTGGTGCGGCGCAACGCGCAGCCGCAGGCGCGGCTCGACGAGGCCACCGCCGCCGAGGACGAGGCCCGGGCGGCGCGCGACGCCGCCGTCGCTGCGCTTCGCCAGGCCGAGCTGGAGCTCGGCTACACCGAGATCCACGCGCCGTTCGCCGGGCGGATCGGCCGGGCGGCCTTCGCCAGGGGGGCGGTGGTCGGGCCGAACAGCGGTCCCCTGGCCCGGCTGGTGCAGCTCGACCCGATCTTTGTCGCGATGCCGGTGACCGACCGCGCGCTGCTCGCGGTGCGCCGGGCGCAGGACGAGCCGGAGAGCCACTACCAGCCGTTTCTCCGGCTGGCCGACGGCTCGGTGCTCGACGAGCCGGGCACGTTCGCCTTCTACGACCCGCAGGTCAGCCCGACGACCAGCACGATCACGGTTAGGGCGAGCTTCGCCAATGGCGACGGGCTCCTCCTGCCGGGGCAGTTCGTCACGGTGCTGATCCGCACGGCCGAGCCGACGCAGGCCCTGGTCATCCCCCAGGTCGCGGTGCAGCAGGACCAGGCCGGCACGTTCGTTCTCGTCGTCGACAGCGAGAACCGGGTGCGGGAGGCGCGGGTGGCGCTCGGCGATCGGGTCGACACCGGCTGGATCGTCGAGGGCGGCCTCGAGGAAGGCCAGACGGTGATCGTCGAGGGGCTGCAGAAGGTGCGGCAGGGGATGGTCGTGGCACCCAGCGCCGCCGACACCGGCGAGGGCTGAGATCCGATGCTCTCCGCCTTCTTCATCAGGAACACCCGCTTCGCCATGGTCATCTCGGTGGTCATCGTGATCGCCGGCCTGATCGCCATGCAGGCGCTGCCGGTGGCCGAGTTTCCGGAGATCGTGCCGCCGCAGGTCCAGGTGACGGCGAGCTATCCGGGCGCCAGCGCCGAGGTGGTGACGGCGACCGTGGCGGCACCGATCGAGGCCGAGGTCAACGGCGTCGACGACATGCTCTACATGACCTCGACCAGCAGCAATGACGGCGGCTACTCGCTCGCCGTGACCTTCGCCGTCGGCACCGATCCGGACATCGCCGCCGTCAACGTGCAGAACCGCGTGGCGCTGGCGGCGCCGCAATTGCCGCCCGAGGTGACGGGGCAAGGCGTGTCGGTGAAGAAGCAGTCGACCAGCATGCTGATGGTCGTCAACCTGCTCTCGCCCGAGGGCAGCTTCGATCGCCTGTTCCTCTCCAACTACATGGAGATCAACCTGCGCGACGCGATGGTCCGCCTGCCCGGCGTCGGCGACGCGAGCCAGTTCGGCGGCCAGGACTACTCGATGCGGATCTGGCTCGACCCGCAGGTGATGACCGCGCTCGCGGTCAGCGAGGGCGAGGTGGCGGCGGCGATCCGCCAGCAGAACGTGCAGGCTGCCGCCGGGCGGATCGGCGCGCCGCCGGGCAACGAGGGGCGGGCCTTCACCTACACGCTGCAGGCGCGGGGCCGGCTGGCCGATCCGGCCGAGTTCGCGCAGATCCTGGTGCGCGCCAACCCGGACGGCTCGGTGGTGCGGCTCGGCGATGTCGCCCGGATCGAGCTGGGTGCGCAGAGCTACGATGCCGCCGCGTTCATCGACGGCTCGCCGACCGCCATGCTGGGCATCTACCTCTCGCCCGGCGCCAATGCGCTGGCCACCGCCGACGCCGTCTACGCGGCGCTCGACCGTCTCGCCGAGCGCTTTCCGGACGATGTCGAATACTCCATTCTCTACGACACCACCGATTTCGTGCGGATCAGCATGCGCGAGGTGGTGGTCACGCTGTTCCAGGCGCTGGGCCTGGTCATCCTGGTCACCTTCCTTTTTCTCGGCGACTGGCGCGCCACGCTGGTGCCGACCCTGGCCATCCCGGTCTCGCTGATCGGCACGTTCGCGGTCCTGCTGGCGGCCGGCATGTCGATCAACACCATCTCGATGTTCGGGCTGATCCTGGCGATCGGCATCGTCGTCGACGACGCCATCGTCGTGGTCGAGAACACCCAGCGGCTGATCGACGACGAGAAGCTCTCAGCGGCCGACGCGGCGCGCAAGGCGATGGTGCAGGTGACGGGGCCGGTGGTCGCCACGACCCTGGTGCTGCTCGCCGTCTTCGTGCCCACCGCCTTCCTGCCGGGCATCACCGGCCAGCTCTATCTGCAGTTCGCGGTGACCATCTCGGTGGCCGTCGTGCTCTCCTCGCTCGTGGCGCTGACGCTCAGCCCGGCGATGTGCGCCCTCCTGCTGCGCCCGTCGGGCACGCCGCGCGGCCCGTTGCGCTGGTTCTTCGCCTTCCTCGACACGACCCGCAACGGCTACGGGCGCGTGGTCACGGTGCTCGGCCGTCGGGCCTTCGTTGCCGTCCTGGTCGTCGTTGCCGCCGGCCTCGGCACCTTCTGGCTCCTGAGGGTGGTGCCGACCGGCTTCATTCCGTACGAGGACAACGGCGCCTTCTTCATCGACGTCTCCCTGCCCGATGCCGCCTCGCTCGGGCGGACCGAGGCCACGCTGACGGAGGTGGAGAAGATCCTGCTCGCCGACGAGGACGTGGCGCATGTGCTGTCGGTCGCCGGGTTCAGCCTGCTCGCCGGCCCGCGCTCGAGCGGCGGGCTGGCGATCGCCATTCTCGAGGACTGGGACGATCGTCCCGGCCGGGAGCGCAGCGTCGGGGGCGTGCTCCGCCGCCTGCAGCCGCAGCTTCTGGCTCTGCCGCAGGCGAGCGTCTTCGCCTTTCCGGCACCGCCGATCCAGGGCCTCGGCACGGCGGGCGGGATCGAGATGGAGCTTCAGGATCTCGGCGGCCGCGCGCCCGACGAGCTCGCCCGGGCGTTGCAGGCCTTCATCCTGCGGGCCAACGAGCACCCGGACATCGCCAGCGCCTTCTCGACCTTCTCGGCGCAGACGCCCCAGCTCTTCCTCGACATCGACCGCGACAAGGCCGAGACCCTGGGTGTGCGGATCAACGACCTGTTCACCACGCTGCAGGCCAATCTCGGCACGCTCTACATCAACGATTTCAACCTCTTCGGCCGGACCTACCGGGTCTTCCTGCAGGCCGAGGCGCCCTTCCGCATGACCCCGGGCGACATCTCCGCCCTGCATGTCCGCAATGCCACGGGCGAGATGGTGCCGCTCGGCGCCGTCTTGACGGTGCAGCCGGTCCTCGGCCCGGAAGCGACCCGGCGCTTCAACCTCTTCCGCTCGGCCAGCGTCAATGTCACGCCGGTCGGCAGCACCGGCGACGGCATCGCCGCGTTGCGCGAGGTCGAGGCCACGGCGCTGCCCCAGGGCTTCGCCATCGACTGGACCGGCACCACCTTCCAGGAGGTCCAGGCCGGCGGCGAGGCGGCGATCATCCTGCTTCTGGCGCTGCTCTTCGTCTATCTCTTCCTGGTGGCGCAGTACGAGAGCTGGACCGTGCCGCTCTCGGTCATCCTCTCGGTCGCCATCGCCGGGGTCGGCGGGCTGGCGCTGACCTGGGCGGTCGGGCTCGACAACAATGTCTACACGCAGATCGGCCTCGTCATGCTGATCGGCCTCGCCAGCAAGAACGCCATCCTGATCGTCGAGTTCGCCAAGCAATTGCGCGAGGAGGGGCGGCCGATCCAGGAGGCCGCGGCGGATGCGGCGCGGATCCGCTTTCGGGCCGTCCTGATGACCGCGTTCAGCTTCATCCTCGGCATCCTGCCCCTGGTGCTGGCCACGGGTGCGGGGGCGGCCAGCCGGGTGGCGCTCGGCATGGTGGTCATGGGCGGCATGCTGGCGGCGACCTTCATCGGCATCATCATCATCCCGCCGCTCTACGTCTTCGTGCAGGGCCTGCGCGAGCGGGTGCGGGGCGCGCCCGCGCCCTCCACGGCCGACGGCCGGGCCGACTGACTCGCGCCGTCTTGCGCGGCCGGGGCCTCTCCCCACATAGATTCCACGAGACGGCGATGCCCATCGGGGTCGCTAGTGGCTGATCCGCTCGCACGAGGGATCGAGAAGGGAAAGATCGACTGATGGATTTCCAGAACTATACCGAGCGCGCCCGCGGCTTCATCCAGTCGGCCCAGGGGCTGGCGCTGCGCGAGGGGCACCAGCGCTTTCTGCCCGAGCACATCCTCAAGGTGCTGCTCGACGACCCGGAAGGGCTCGCCAGCAATCTGATCCAGGCGGCCGGCGGCAATCCCAAGGCGGCGGCGCAGGCGACGGCACTTCTGCTGGCCAAGCAGCCCAAGGTCGAGGGCAGCGGCGCCGGCCAGGTCTACCTGGCGCCGGAGACTGCCCGGCTTTTCGAGAGCGCCGAGCAGGTGGCGAAGAAGGCGGGCGACAGCTTCGTCACGGTCGAGCGGCTGCTGCAGGCCCTCGCCATGTCGGCGACCGATGCCGGCAAGGTGCTGAAGGATGCCGGCGCCACGGCGCAGGGGCTCAATGCCGCCATCGACGCCGTCCGCCAGGGCCGGAAGGCGGAGAGCGCTTCGGCCGAGGACAGCTACGAGGCCTTGAAGAAGTACACGCGCGATCTCACCGCCATCGCCCGGGAGGGCAAGCTCGACCCGGTGATCGGCCGCGACGAGGAGATCCGGCGGGTCATCCAGGTGCTGTCCAGGCGGACCAAGAACAACCCCGTGTTGATCGGCGAGCCCGGCGTCGGCAAGACCGCCATCGCCGAGGGGCTGGCGCTGCGCATCGTCAACGGCGACGTGCCCGAGAGCCTGAAGGACCGGCGGCTGCTGTCGCTGGACCTCGGTGCCCTGATCGCCGGGGCCAAGTACCGGGGCGAGTTCGAGGAGCGGCTGAAGGCGGTGCTGCAGGAGATCACCCACAGCCAGGGCGAGATCGTCCTCTTCATCGACGAGCTGCACACGCTGGTCGGCGCCGGCAAGGCGGAAGGGGCGATGGACGCCTCGAACATGCTGAAGCCGGCCCTGGCGCGGGGCGAGCTGCATTGCGTCGGTGCGACCACGCTCGACGAGTACAGAAAGCACATCGAGAAGGACGCGGCGCTGGCCCGGCGGTTCCAGCCGGTCTTCGTCGCCCAGCCCTCGGTCGAGGACACGGTCTCGATCCTGCGCGGGCTGAAGGAGAAGTACGAGATGCATCACGGCGTGCGCATCACCGATGCGGCGATCGTCGGTGCCGCCGTGCTCTCCAACCGCTACATCGCCGACCGTTTCCTGCCCGACAAGGCGATCGACCTCGTCGACGAGGCGGCGGCCAGGAAGCGCATGGCGATCGACAGCAAGCCCGAGGAGATCGACGAGCTCGATCGCCGCATCCTGCAGCTCAAGATCGAGCGCGAGGCCCTGAAGAAGGAGCAGGACGAGCCGTCGCGGCAGCGGCTCGGGAAGCTGGAGAAGGAGCTGGGCGAGCTCGAGCAGGAGAGCAGCACGCTGACCGCCCGCTGGCAGGGCGAGAAGGAGAAGCTGGCTGGTGCCACCAAGCTGAAGGAGCAGCTCGACCAGGCGCGGCACGACCTCGTCGAGGCGCAACGGCGCGGCGACTACACGAAGGCGGGCGAGCTCACCTATTCGGTGATCCCGGGCCTCGAGAAGGCGATCGCCGAGGCCGAGGGCACCCAGTCGGAGCGGATGCTGCACGAGGAGGTGACCGAGGGCGACATCGCCCAGGTGGTCTCGCGCTGGACCGGCGTGCCGGTCGACAAGATGCTCGAGGGCGAGCGCGAGAAGCTGCTGGAGATGGAGAAGCAGCTCGAGAAGCGGGTCGTCGGCCAGGATGCCGCCGTCCAGGCGGTGAGCAACGCCGTGCGCCGGGCGCGGGCGGGGCTGCAGGACCCGAACCGGCCGATCGGCTCGTTCCTCTTCCTCGGGCCCACCGGCGTCGGCAAGACCGAGCTCTGCAAGACCTTGGCCGCCTTCCTCTTCGACGACGAGCAGGCGATGGTGCGCATCGACATGTCCGAGTACATGGAGAAGCACAGCGTCAGCCGGCTGATCGGCGCACCTCCGGGCTATGTCGGCTATGACGAGGGCGGGGCGCTGACCGAGGCGATCCGGCGGCGGCCGTACCAGGTGATCCTCTTCGACGAGATCGAGAAGGCGCACCCGGACGTGTTCAACGTGCTGCTGCAGGTGCTCGACGACGGCCGGCTGACCGACGGCCAGGGCCGCACGGTCGACTTCAAGAACACCATCATCGTGCTCACCTCGAACCTGGGCTCCGAATACCTGGCGGCGCTGCCGGAAGGTGCCTCGGCCGAGGACGCGCGGTCCGAGGTGATGGAGGTGGTGCGGGCGAGCTTCCGGCCGGAGTTCCTGAACAGGCTGGACGAGATCATCCTCTTCAACCGGCTCGGCCGAGCGCAGATGGGGGCGATCGTCGAGATCCAGCTCGGCCATCTGAGGAAGCTGCTCACCGACCGCCGCATCGACCTGGCGCTCACCGACCAGGCGCGCACCTGGCTCGGCAATGCGGGCTACGACCCGGTCTACGGCGCACGGCCGCTCAAGCGGGTGATCCAGAAGAACCTGCAGGACCGGCTCGCCACCATGATCCTCGACGGCCGCCTCAAGGACGGCGAGACGGCGCATGTCGAGGTCAAGGACGGCGGGCTCGTCATCGAGCCCGTGATCGAGGCCGAGGCGGCGTAAGGAGGGGAAAGTGCGGGGGAATGAGTTCCCCCGCGCCCCCGGTTGCCAGGGAAGGGTGGAGCGCGAGGAGGCGAGCCTCCTCGCGGGCTTTCCTCTACGCCCCCAGGGCCGCTTCGTAGACCTCGGGCTTGAACCCGACCAGCAGCCTGCCGTCCACGTCCAGCACCGGCCGCTTGATCATCGAGGGCTGGGCCAGCATGAGGGCGATGGCCTTGCCGGTGTCGAGGTCTTGCTTCTCCGCCTCGGGCAGCTTGCGGAAGGTGGTGCCGGCGCGGTTGAGCAGGGACTCCCAGCCCACCTGTTCGACCCAGGCTGCCAGGCGATCGCGGTCGATGCCTTTGGCCTTGTAGTCGTGAAAGTCATGGGCGAGGCCGCGCGCGTCGAGCCAGGCCCGGGCCTTCTTCATCGTGTCGCAGGATCTGATGCCATAGATCGTCAGCACGCGGGTCATCGTCGGCCCTTCGCCTGTCCGGCAGCCGCTCGTCGCGTCGGTCGGTCCCGGCTCAGCGCTGGGCGAGGTGGGTGGTCGCCTCGATCGGCAGGCGCTGGGTGGTGATGGTCTCGATCTGCTGGCGGAAGCGGGTGAGCTCGGCGCCGGCGAGGCGGGCCGCGTTCTGCGGCTTGATC
>JACKIN010000005.1:240000-298861 GCA_020638495.1 Geminicoccaceae bacterium
TTCGGAAGGACTGTCGGGTGACCGCGTACCTTTTGCATAATGGGTCAGCGAGTTCGTGGACGATGCGAGCTTAAGCCGCTAGGCGAAGGCGCAGCGAAAGCGAGTCTGAAGAGGGCGAATCAGTCTCGTTCACGAGACCCGAAACCGGGTGATCTAGCCATGGCCAGGTTGAAGGTGCGGTGACACGCACTGGAGGACCGAACCCACGTCTGTTGAAAAAGACGGGGATGAGCTGTGGCTAGGGGTGAAAGGCCAATCAAACCCGGAGATAGCTGGTTCTCCGCGAAAGCTATTGAGGTAGCGCGTCACGTGATTCCCGCCGGGGGTAGAGCACTGGATGGGCTAGGGGGGAGCGATCCTTACCAAACCTAACCAAACTCCGAATACCGGCGCGTCAGCGTGGCAGACAGACGGCGGGTGCTAAGGTCCGTCGTCGAGAGGGAAACAGCCCAGACCACCAGCTAAGGTCCCCAAGTCATGGCTAAGTGGGAAAGGATGTGGAGTGGCCATAACAACCAGGAGGTTGGCTTAGAAGCAGCCATCCTTTAAAGAAAGCGTAACAGCTCACTGGTCTAATAGCCGCCCTGCGCCGAAGATGTACCGGGGCTCAAGCCATGCACCGAAGCTGTGGATGTGCATTCTCCGCTGGAGTTTGCACGTGGTAGCGGAGCGTTCCGTAGGCCTGCGAAGGTCGGGGGTGACCCCGGCTGGAGGTATCGGAAGTGCGAATGCTGACATGAGTAGCGACAAGCAGAGTGAGAAACTCTGCCGCCGAAAGTCCAAGGGTTCCTCAGCAAGGCTAATCCGCTGAGGGTGAGCCGGCTCCTAAGCCGAGGGCGAAAGCCGTAGGCGATGGCAACCAGGTCAACATTCCTGGGCCTGTGGGTGGTGACGGCGGTGTGACGTTGTCGGGTCTTATCGGATTGACCCGGCCTCCAGCACCGTCCAGGAAACAGCCCCCACGTATAGACCGTACCCGAAACCGACACAGGTGGACTGGTTGAGCATACCAAGGCGCTTGAGAGAACGATGTCGAAGGAACTCGGCAAATTGCCCCCGTAACTTCGGGAGAAGGGGGACCCATCGGCGGGCAACCGTCGGTGGGTGGCACAGACCAGGGGGTGGCGACTGTTTACTAAAAACACAGGGCTCTGCGAAGTCGCAAGACGACGTATAGGGTCTGACGCCTGCCCGGTGCCGGAAGGTTAAGAGGAGCGGTGCAAGCTGCGAATCGAAGCCCCGGTAAACGGCGGCCGTAACTATAACGGTCCTAAGGTAGCGAAATTCCTTGTCGGGTAAGTTCCGACCTGCACGAATGGCGTAACGACTTCCCCACTGTCTCCAACATCGACTCAGTGAAATTGAATTCCCCGTGAAGATGCGGGGTACCCGCGGTTAGACGGAAAGACCCCGTGCACCTTTACTATAGCTTTAGAGTGATAATGGATATGTTATGTGTAGAATAGGTGGGAGGCTTTGAAGCAGTTGCGCCAGTAGCTGTGGAGCCACACTGTGAAATACCACCCTTAACCTGTCTATTATCTAACCACGACCCGTGAACCCGGGTCTGGGACCCTCTATGGTGGGTAGTTTGACTGGGGCGGTCGCCTCCCAAAGAGTAACGGAGGCGCGCGATGGTAGGCTCAGGTTGGTCGGAAATCAACTGTGAGAGTGCAATGGCATAAGCCTGCCTGACTGCGAGAGCGACGGCTCGAGAGAGATGAAAGTCGCTTTTCCTAGTGATCCGGTGGTCCCAGGCGGAAGCGGGCCATCACCAACGGATAAAAGCGTACGCCGATAACAGGCTGATACTCCCCAAGAGTCCCCATCGACGGGAGTGTCTGCACCTCGATGTCGGCTCATCACATCTCCCTGGGCTGAAGTAGGTCCTGCGGTTCGGCTGTTCGCCGATTAAAGTGGTACGAGCTGGGTTTAGAACGCAAGTCGTGAGATGTTCGGTCCCCTATCTGCCGTGGGTGTTCGAGACTTGCGAGGATCTGCCCCTAGTACGAGAGTGCGTGACCGGGTGGACGGATCTCTGGTGGACCAGTTGTCGTGCCAACGGCACAGCTGGGTAGCCAACCCGACAGGGATAACCGCTGAAAGCACCGCTGGAAACCCTCAAAAACAGGTCTTCGCTCGAGAGCCGTGGAAGACCACTACCGTCGATAGGTCGGATGAAGCGCAGCAATGCGTGGAGCTTACCGATCCTAATCGCTCGATCGAAGCTGCCCCCTCCAGAGCGCCGAGCCCAACCATGCCAGCAGCCATCACCCGAGCCCGACAGGCGAAAGCCTGAAAGTAGAAGGGGCCGTAGGCCATGCGACCAACCGCCTTCGACCAGGATAAAACCCGGACCGGCAGGTCTTGTCCCCAACAAAAAAATAGCCCGTTGGTCCCCCTTGATCGGACGGCCCATTTCCACTTTCAGAAGCAGGCTGGCCCGACCTCTGATCGGACGGCCCGGTGATCACAGCCGTAGAACCACCCGGAACTCCATTCTGAACTCCCGGCCGTGAAAACCCCTGTGCGCCTATGGTACTGCGAGCCCACCTGGAGAGTTTGTCGTCGCCGTGCCTTCCAATCGGGGGAAACAAACCTTGCTCTTCATGATACCTTTCACCCTCGATCGTTGCTTCTACCTCCGGCCTGGGCTCGAGATCAAAGGGCGGACGGCACCGGCCCTGAGCAGCGCAACACGCGACAGACCGATGACCCTTCCAACACCCGCGGGGTGGAGCAGCCCGGTAGCTCGTCAGGCTCATAACCTGAAGGTCGCAGGTTCAAATCCTGCCCCCGCAACCAGACACACCAAAAGCCAAGGGCCGCCCCCGAAAAGGGGGCGGCCCTTCGCGTTCGGACAGATGAAAAACCAGCAGCCCCTCGGCCCCTCAATGCGCGGGGGCGCCAGCCGGGAACGCCAGGTCGAGAAAGCCGCGGTGGAATGGCGAGCTGTCGGGCGCCCGGGGCAGCGGCGGGTCCTGGCGGGCGGCCCGCTCGCGCACCTCGCCGGGCGAGGCGCCGAAGGCGGCACGAAACGTGCGGTTGAAGGCAGCCGGCGAATGGAATCCCGCCCGCTCGGCGAGCCGGGCGATCGGGACATGGGCCTGCCCGAGGTTGCACAGGGCAGCATGCACCGCCTCCAGCCGCAGGCGGCGCACATACGCGGCAACGCCGCCCTGATCCTCGAGCAGCCGGTAGAGCGTCGCGCGCGAGACGCCGGCGAGAGCGGCGATGCGCGAGGGGTCGAGGCGGGCGGACGCAAGGCTGGCGCGAATCGTCCGCTCGACCCGCAATCGCGCCGCAAGCGGGCTCTCGCGCGCCGCGCCATGACGCCCGGCGAAGGTCGCGGCGATCATCGTCTGGGTGGTGTGGGCGAGGGCCGGCAGATCGCTCTCCAGCGCCTCGGGCAGCCGCCTGGCGAGCGACAGGAGGAAGTCGGCGAGCAGCGCCGCCTCGACCCCGCCCACCGGCCCGCGTGGCATGGCCGCCAGACCGGCCTCGATCTCGGGGCAGGTGCCGGGGGGCACCACCAGCATGACCCAGCGGTCGGCCGACCACTCGTCCTCGTAGGCCTCGTTCAGCCGCTCGACCACCAGCTCGCCGGGAGCGCTCCGGAAGGCACGCTCACCGGACCGGGAGCGAACGACGCCCTGGGCCGAGACCCGCAGCAGCCAATGGTCCAGATCGTCGCGCCGCAGGTGCGCCGCGCTGCGAACGAGGCGCATGGCCGACGTCTCGTTGACCGCCACCGTGAAGTCGCCGAGCTGCCAAAAGCGCGACCGGCCCGAAAAGCCGGCTCCCCTGGCCACGATGACCTCGTTGAGCTGGCCGAACTGCTCCCGCCATGCCTCGAACGCGAGCTCGGCGGGGAACGTGTCGGTGGCGAAGCTGATGACGGGTCGAGCGCGCCCGTCCTGCTGCCCGGGATCGTTGCGGGCCCCGGCCGCCGTCTGCCGCGCCTCCGGCAATAGCCCCGTCGCCGGCGCTCGCCTGTCTGACATCCCTGTTGCCGCCCAGCCGCCCGAGTTTGCCGTCTTTCGTCGGCACCCCTGCCTTCTGCGCAGGTTGCGGGGCGCCATTAGCGCTATTTTGGTGCACTGACAAGACCAGGCGGGGAGCGGACCGGGCTGCGCGACGAGCCGCAATGGCGCGCCCGGGTCACAGCGGTGCCGCGTCGAACCGCCACCAGAGCGGGACGATCAGCACGCAGACCACGAGCCACCAGAGGAGGATCGGCAAGCCGTACTTCCAGTAGTCGCCGAACGTGTAGCCGCCAGGGCCCACGACCATCAGGTTCACCGGGGTCGCCATGGGCGTGAGGAGGGCGGCGTGCGCGCCGACGGTGACCGCGATGATCATCGGCATGGCGGAGACCCCCATCTCGGGGCCGCTGGCCACGGCGACCGGCAGCATGACGAGGGCCGTGGCGGTGTTGCTCATCACCTGCGTCAGGATGGCCGTGACGGCGAACAGGCCGGCCAGCACGGCGAGCGGGCCGGCCCAGCCGATCAGCAGGATCAAGCCGTCGGCGATGTCCTGGGCGAGCCCGCTCTGGGTCATGGCGCCGGCGAGCGGGATCATGCCGCCGACCAGGATGCAGGTGTTCCAGTCCACCCCGCGCCACATCTGCGGCACGGTCAGCACGCCGAGCACCACCATCAGCCCGGCGCATATCACGGCCGTGATGGCCGAAGGGAAGGGGGCCGTGACCAGGAGGACGACCAGCAGCAGGAGCACGCCGAGCGCCTGCCAGGCCCGGTGGCCGAGCGGGATCGCCTGGCGACGCACCAGCTCCGGCGAGTGGACGGCGAGGACGCGCGGGTCGGCGAGGCGCTGGTCGAAGGCGGCCCAGGTACCCTGCAGCAGCAAGGTGTCGCCGGCCGCGATGGTGACCGGCTCGATGCCCAGATCCTCGCCGCCACGCTGGATCGCCAGGATCATCAGATCCCCGCTCGGCGTCGCCATGCCGGGGAACGCCGTCTCGCCGATGAAGCCCGAGCGCGGCGGGATGACGACCTCGGCGAGGCCGGAGCCGCGGTTGAAGAGGGTCTGCGCCGCGTCGCCCGCCGCCTCGCGGATCGCCAGCCCGAGGTCGCCGGCGAGGCGGCCGGCCCAGTCGGCATCGCCACGCACGAGCAGGCTGTCGCCGGCGGCCAGGCTGTCGCGCGTCGAGACCCCGCCGCTCGCGTCCTCGATCGCGACGAAGGCGAGCCCCGGATAGCGGGCGAGGTCGACGGCAGAGCGCGGCTGGCCGACGAGCGGCGAGGTCTCGCGCAGGCGCAGCCGGTGCAGGCCGTCCTCCAGCCGATACTGCTCGACCAGGGTCGCGGCATGGCTGCTGAAATCGGCCGGCAGGTTCAGCCCGTCGCGGTGCGGCAGGAGGAATCGCTGGGTCAGGTACATGATCGCCAGCGAGCCGATCATGATCGGCAGGCCCGCCACCGCGTACTCGAAGAAGCCGATCCCGCCATAGCCCGCGTCGCGCGCGGCGTCGTAGGCGATGACGTTGAGCGGCGCGCCGATCAGGGTCAGCATCGTGCCGGCGTGCGCCCCGAAGCACATCGGCAGGAGCAGCTGCGAGGTCGGCACGCCGAGGCGGATGGCGACGATCACCGCCACCGGCAGGAGCGCCGCGACCGTGGCGTTGACGCTGATGATCGCACAGAAGATCGCGGCCATCAGCATCACCAGCAGGAGAGCGAGGCTCTTGCTGCCCCCCGCTGTCTCGACCAGCTTCTGCCCGGCCCAGGTGGTGACCCCCGCCGCCTCGAGCCCGGCGGCGACGACGAAGAGGCCGGCGATGAGGATGACCGTGGGATCGCCCAGGCCCGCCAGCGCCTGGCTGGCCGTGATCACGCCGGTGGCGAACAGCGCCAGCGAGACGCCGACGCCGACGATCACCGCCGGCACCCTGTTCCAGATGAAGAGGGCCAGGGCCGCCGGGATGATCAGCGCCACGATGGCGGCGTCGGACATGGTGCCTCTCGCGAAGTTGCGCCGGACGATCGGGTGGCGCGGCAGCTAGGCCCGCGCGCGCCGACCTTCACGTCTTTTTTCGCGGTCGGGCAAGTGGCCAGTGCGGCCGCCCCGGGCCGTTCCTTTGCAGCGCGTTCTGATCGAGACGGCGCGCAAAGGAACGCCGTCGAAGGGCTCTGGCAAAAGCCCCGGTCGCGCGCCACGATCGGCGTCCTGGAATTCCCCGCGAGCGGCGGGGCGTGGCGCCGGGCGCGCCGGCGAAGGGGCGAAAGGGGGCTTGTTGGCCGATCTCGAGCGCAGGGCTTACGCCCGTCTGATCGCGGCCGTGGCCGCGGTGCCGCCGTCACCGACGGCCGTGGCCCACCCGTGCGACGAGTCTTCCCTCGCCGGCGCCGTGCAGGCGGCCGAGATGGGCATCATCCTGCCCATCCTCGTCGGGCCGCGGGCCAGGATCGAGGCCGCGGCCGGCGCTGCCGGCGTCGATCTCGCGCCGTACGAGATCGTCGACGCGGCGCACAGCCACGACGCGGCGGCCAAGGCGGTGGCCCTGGTGCGCGAGGGCCGGGCCGAGACCCTGATGAAGGGCTCGCTCTCGACCGACGAGCTCCTGGGCGCCGTGGTCAGCCGCAGCGACGGGCTCCGCACCGAGCGCCGCCTGTCGCATTGCTTCATCATGGACGTGCCCGGCTATGGCCGGCCGCTGATCATCACCGATGCGGCCATCAACATCCTGCCGACGCTGGAGGAGAAGGTCGACATCACGCAGAACGCCATCGACCTGGCCCACTCGCTCGGCATCCCCGAGCCCAAGGTGGCGATCCTTTCGGCGACCGAGAAGGTGAACCCGAAGCTGGGGACCACGGTCGAGGCCGCGGCCTTGTGCAAGATGGCCGATCGCGGCCAGATCACCGGCGGGCTGCTCGAAGGCCCGCTCGCCCTCGACAACGCCATCAGCCCCGAAGCCGCGAGGCTCAAGGGCATCGGCGGGCCCGTCGCGGGGCATGCCGACATCCTGGTGGCCCCCGACCTCGAGGCCGGCAACATGCTGGCCAAGAGCCTGGGCTTCCTGATCGACGCCGACAGCGCCGGGATCGTGCTCGGCGCGCGCGTGCCGATCACGCTCACCAGCCGCGCCGACAGCGTGCAGAGCCGGCTCGCCTCGGCAGCCGTCTCCGCCCTCGTGGCGCATCGCCGCAAGACCGCAACCCCGCTTCGATGAGCCTGCTCCTGGAGACCCGGCGATGACCTTTCACCACCGCCCCGAGCGCCCGGGCTTCGCCGAGGCGTGGCGCGGCTTCGAGCCGGGCCTCTGGTGCGACCGCGTCGACACCCGTGACTTCATCCAGCGCAACGTCGAGCCCTACCTGGGCGACGCCGGGTTCCTCGCGGGCGCCACGCCGCGGACGCAGAAGGTCTGGGAGGCCCTCACGCCGCTCCTCGCCGAGGAGCGCAGGAAGGGCGTGCTCGACGTCAGCCAGGAGCCGTCGAGCATCATCGCCCACGGGCCGGGCTACATCGACAAGGAGCTCGAGCTGATCGTGGGGCTCCAGACCGACGCCCCGCTCAAGCGCGCGATCATGCCGAGCGGCGGCTGGCGGGTGGTGGCCGACAGCCTCGAGGCCTACGGCTTCGAGCCGGACCCGGCGGTGGCCAGGATCTTCACCACCTACCGCAAGACCCACAATGACGGCGTGTTCAGCGCCTACACGCCGGAAATCCTCAAATGCCGCCGCTCCGGCGTCATCACCGGCCTGCCGGACGCCTATGGCCGCGGCCGGATCATCGGCGACTATCGCAGGCTGGCGCTCTACGGCCTCGATTTCCTGATCGAGGACAAGGAGCGGGAGAAGGCCGAGCTCGACTCCCGCCATGCGACCGAGGAGATCATCCGGCTGCGCGAGGAGCTGACCGAGCAGCTCGGGTCGCTGCGCCAGATCCGGGTCATGGCCGAGCGCTACGGCTACGACGTCGCCGGCCCCGCCAGGACCGGCCGCGAGGCGGTGCAGTGGCTCTATTTCGCGTTCCTCGCCGCGATCAAGGAGCAGAACGGCGCGGCGATGTCCGTGGGCCGGATCACCACCTTCCTCGACATCTATCTCGAGCGGGACATCCGCGAGGGAACCCTGGACGAGGCCGGCGCCCAGGAGCTGATCGACGATCTGGTGATCAAGTTCCGCATCGTCCGCTTCCTGCGCACGCCTGCCTACAACGAGCTCTTCTCGGGCGATCCGACCTGGGTCACCGACTATATCGGCGGCATGGGCGACGACGGGCGCGCGCTGGTGACGAGGACCAGCTTCCGCATCCTCCAGACCCTCTACAACCTGGGCCCGGCGCCCGAGCCCAACCTCACCGTCGGCTGGTCGACACGCCTGCCCGACGGCTTCAAGTCCTTCGCCGCCAGGTGCTCGATCGACACCTCCTCGATCCAGTACATGAACGACGACCTGATGCGGCCGAAATGGGGCGACGACGCCTCGATCGCCTGCTGCGTCTCCGGCATGGCGACCGGCAAGCAGATGCAGTTCTTCGGTGCCCGGGTGAACCTGCTCAAGGCGCTGCTGTTCGCGATCAACGGTGGCCGGGACGAGATCTCGGGCGCCCAGGTCGGCCCGCCATTGGCGCCGATCACCGCCGACGTGCTCGACTACGACGAGGTGATGGCGCGCTTCGACGTCATGGCCGAATGGCTGGCGCGCACCTACGTCAACGCGCTCAACATCATCCACTACATGCACGACAAGTACTGCTACGAAGCGGCGCTCATGGCGTTCCACGACCGCGACGTGCTGAGGACCATGGCCTGCGGCCTCGCCGGCCTGTCGCACACCGCCGACAGCCTGTCGGCGATGAAATACGCGAGGGTGCGGGCGATCCGCGACGATCGCGGCCTCGTCGTCGACTACGCCGTCGAAGGCGAGTTCCCGAGATACGGCAACAACAGCGACCGGGCGGACGCCATCGCGGTGATGCTGACCCGCATGCTGATGGACAAGATCCGCAACCACCCGACCTATCGCGACGCCCTGCACACCCAGTCCATCCTGACCATCACCTCGAACGTCGTCTACGGCAAGCAGACCGGCAACAGCCCGGACGGCCGCCGCAGCGGCGAGCCCTTCGCGCCCGGCGCCAACCCCTCCAATGGCGCGGACACCCGCGGGGCGCTCGCCGCCATGATGTCGGTGGCCAAGCTGCCCTATGACGATGCCCTCGACGGCATCTCGCTCACCATCTCGGTGGTCCCCACCTCGCTCGGCTCGGCCGAGGAGCGGATCGCCAAGGCGGTGGGCGGCCTCGACGCCTATTTCGGCTCGAACGGGTTTCACGTGAACCTGAACGTCCTGAATCGCGACACGCTGCGCGAGGCCATGGAGCGACCCGAGGACTTCCCGCAGCTCACCATCCGCGTCTCGGGCTATGCCGTGAACTTCGTCAAGCTGACGAAGGAGCAGCAGCTCGATGTCCTGAACCGCACCTTCCACGGCAAATTCTGACGCGATGAGCGAGCTCATCGGCAGCCGCTACGAGCTGCGCCGCACGCGCACCGGCGCCGTCGAGGCGAAGGGCCGCGACTATGCGGAGGTGTTCCCGGAGGATCTGGAAGCCGAGGCCGACGAGGAGGTCGGCGGCTACGTCCACTCGATCGAGGTGGGCAGCACCGTCGACGGGCCGGGCATCCGCTTCGTCCTCTTCCTCACCGGCTGCCCCTTGCGCTGCCAGTACTGTCACAACCCCGACACCTGGCACAAGCGCAACGGCAAGCGGTACACGCTCGGCCGCATCACCCGCGAGATCGGCAAGTACGCCAAGGTGCTGAAGCTGTCGAAGGGCGGGCTCACCGTCTCCGGCGGCGAGCCCACCATGCAGCCGCGCTTCCTGCGCCGCGTCATGCAGGCGACGAAAGCCATGGGCGTGCACACCTGCCTCGACACCTCGGGCCGCCTGGGCCGCAATTTGACGGATGCGGACCTGGCCGACATCGACCTCCAGTTGCTCGACATCAAGTCGGGCGACCCCGCGACCTACGAGCGGGTCACCGGCCATCCGCTGCAGCCGACGCTGGACTATGCCCGGCGGCTCTCCGATCTCGGCCGGCCGCTCTGGGTCCGCTTCGTCCTGGTCCCCGGCCTCACCGACGACCCGGACAACGTCGCCAGGGTGGCCGACATCTGCGCCGGCCTCGAGCCGCTCGAGCGGGTCGAGATCCTGCGCTTTCACCAGATGGGCAAGGCCAAGTACGAGACGCTCGGCATCCCCTACCCGCTCGCCGATGCCGAGCCGCCGTCGCCCGAGCTCACCGAGCGGGTGCGCGCGCAATTCAGGGAACGTGGCCTCACCGTCTACTGAGCCGCCGCGGCGGCCGCAGACAATCAGGGAACGACAGCATGGCGATCAGCGTCTTCGACATCTTCAAGATCGGCGTCGGCCCCTCCTCGTCTCACACCTTCGGCCCGATGGTGGCGGCCAGCCGCTTTCTCGGCGAGCTCGAGGAGGCCGGCCTCGGCGACGCCGTCGGCGGCGTCGAGGTCGAGCTCTACGGCTCGATGGCGCTCACCGGCAAGGGCCACTACACCGACCTCGCCTCGATGCTCGGGCTCGAGGGGGCCGACCCCGAGACCCTGGACAGCGCCGGCATCCCGGCCAGGCGCGAGCGGATCGAGCGGGAGAGGACCCTGCATCTCGGCGGCCGGCGGATGGTGCCGTTCGACCCGGACAAGCATATCCACTGGCGGGGCGACAAGACCTACCCCAAGCACCCCAACGGCATCGCCTTCGCCGCCACCGACGGCGCGGGCCAGGTGCTGCACCGCTCGCTCTACTTCTCGATCGGCGGCGGCTTCATCGTCGGCGACAGCGATTCGATCCACCCGACCGCCGCCATCGGCGACAACTCCAAGCCGTTCCCCTACACGACCGGCGCCGAGCTCGCGGCGCTCTGCGCCCGCGAGGGCAAGACGATCGCCCAGATCGTGTTCGAGAACGAGCTCGTCTGGCGGACGGAGAAGGCCGTGCGCGACCGCCTGCTCGAGATCGCCGCCGTCATGGAGAAATCGATCGAGGTGGGGCTCCAGGGCGAGGGCGAGGTGCCGGGCGGCCTCGGCGTCAAGCGCATCGCCAAGGACATCATGAGCCAGGTCAAGGAGGGCACGCGCGGCGGCCACCTCTTCGAGCTTTCCGACCACATCAACGCCTATGCGCTGGCGGTGATGGAGCTGAACGCCTCGCTCGGCCAGGTGGTCACCGCCCCGACGATGGGCTCGGCCGGCATCGTCCCGGCGGTGCTGAAGGCCTACAAGCAGTACGCGCCCGGCGCCAGCGACGACGGGGTCTGCGACTTCCTGCTCGCCGCCGGCGGCTGCTCGATCCCGGTCAAGATCAACGCCTCGTTCTCCGGGGCCGAGGTCGGCTGCCAGGGCGAGGTCGGGGCGGCGAGCCTGATGGCCGCGACCGGCCTGACCCAGGCGCTCGGCGGCTCGGTGACCCAGGTGCTGAACGCAGGTGCCATGGCGCTCGAGCACAATCTCGGCCTGACCTGCGATCCGGTGAAGGGCCTCGTGGTGGTGCCCTGCATCAACCGCAACCCGCTCGCCGCCAACAAGGCGGTCAACGCCGTCCGGCTGACCATGCTGCGTGGCGACGAGCCGGCCCGGCCGAGCTTCGACGAGGTGATCAAGGCGCTCTACCTCACCGGCAAGGACATGTCCGACAAGTACAAGGAGACCTCCCAGGGCGGACTCGCCGTGGTGTGGGTCGATTGCTGAGCGACGGCATGGTGGGCTGACGGGGAGACGACGGCTTGGCGGACATCGCGATAACCTATGACCGGGTGCTGTCGATCATCGGCGGGGTGATCCGCATCGCCCTGCCGAAGGAGACCGCCGACGACCCCGAGGGCCCGCGCTTCGGCGACCTCGCAGTGGTCAGCGAGGGGGACACCCTGCCGCGCCTCGCTCAGGTCGTGCGCGTCGGTGACGGCGAGGCGTCGCTGCAGGTCTTCGCCGGGGTCGAGGGCCTGTCGACACGCAGCCGCGTCCGGTTCCTGGGCCACGCACCGAAGGCGGTCTTCTCGCCGAGCGTGCTAGGGCGGGTGTTCGCCGGTGACGGCCGCGTGCTCGA
The DNA here is from genome assembly GCA_020638495.1 of Geminicoccaceae bacterium. GTDB lineage: Bacteria > Pseudomonadota > Alphaproteobacteria > Geminicoccales > Geminicoccaceae > SLRI01. The sequence goes on from JACKIN010000005.1 coordinate 252,100, forward strand.
CCGCGGCCCCTCGCTCGATCACGAGCCCAAGGTGGAGGTCGACGGCCCCTCGGCCAACCCGGCGCGGCGCGCCATGGCGTCCGGCATGATCCGCACCGACGTGCCGATGATCGACGTCTTCAACTCGCTGGTCGAGAGCCAGAAGATCCCGATCTTCACCTCGGCCGGCGAGCCGCACAACGCGCTGCTCGCGCGGATCGGCATCCAGGCCGAGGCGGACGTCGTCGTCTTCGGCGGGCTCGGCCTCACCTTCGACGACTACTGGACGTTTCGGACGACCTTCGAGGACGCGGGCGTGTTCATGCGCACCGTGATGTTCGTCAACCAGGCTTCCGACCCGGCGCTCGAGCGCCTCCTGATCCCGGACATGGCGCTGGCGGTGGCCGAGCGCTTCGCGGTCGAGGAGAAGAAGCGCGTCCTCGTCCTGCTCACCGACATGACCGCCTATGCCGATGCCCTCAAGGAGGTCGGCATCTCGCTCGACCGCGTGCCGTCGACCCGCGGCTATCTGGGCGACCTCTACTCGCAGCTCGCCCGACGCTACGAGAAGGCGGCGGTCTTCCCCGGCGGCGGCTCGGTGACCATCCTGAGCGTCACCAGCATGCCGGGCGGCGACGTCACCCATCCCGTGCCGGACAACACCGGCTACATCACCGAAGGCCAGTTCTACCTGCGCAACGGCCGCATCGACCCGTTCGGCTCGCTCTCCAGGCTCAAGCAGCACGTCATCGGCAAGGAGACGAGGGAGGACCACTCGGCGGTCATGAACACCATGATCCGCCTCTACTCGGGCGCCCGGGACGCCCAGCGCAAGCAGGCCATGGCGTTCGAGCTCTCCGATCTCGACCAGCGCCTGCTGCGCTACGGCAGCTTCTTCGAAAGCCGTTTCATGGATCTCGACGTGGCCCTGCCCATCGAGCAGGCGCTCGACCTCGGCTGGCAGACGATGGCCGCGTGCTTCGCGCCCGAGGAGCTGCTCGTGCGCCAGAACCTGATCGACAAGTACTACCCGAGGTCCGCCGCCTGATGGCCCAGGTCCAGCTCAGCAAGTCGTCGCTGACCCGCGAGAAGGAGAATCTCGCGCTCTACCAGCGCTACTTGCCGGCGCTCGATCTCAAGCGCCAGCAACTGATGGGCGAGCGGCAGCGGGCGCGGCGGGAGATCGAGCGGCTCGGGCTCGAGGTCGCCCGCGTGATCGAGGCGGCGGGCGAGGCGATCCCGATGATGGCCGACCGGCGCGTGTCGCTCGACGGGCTGGTTCGGCTGGGCGAGGTCCGGCTGGGCACGCAGAACGTCGCCGGCGTGAAGCTGCCGACCGTGGAGCATGTCGAGCTGATCCGCAGCGCCTATGGCCGGCTGGTCCGCCCGCACTGGGTCGACCACGTGGCCGACCGGCTGGCGGCGGCGATGCGCCTGCGCGTCGAGGTGGAGGTCGCCGAGAAGCGCCTCGCCGGGCTGGAGCGGGCGGTCGCCCGGATCACCCAGCGGGTGAACCTCTTCGACAAGGTGCTGATCCCGCAGACCCGGACCAACATCCGGCGCATCAATGTCTATCTCGGCGATGCCGAGCGGGCGGCCGTCGCCGGGGCGAAGATCGCCAAGCGCAAGCGCGAGGCCGAGGCCGCGCGACCGGAGGCGGGCGCTTGACCATCGCCCCCATGCTCAAGGTGACCCTCTGCGGCCTCGCCCACGAGAAGGCGCCGGTCCTCGAGGAGCTGCAGGCGCTGGGCGCGCTGCACCTGATCCCGTTGCGCCGGCCCGGGCCCTTGACCCCGGACGACCCGGCCGCCCGGCGCCGCGCCGACACCGCCTTTCACCATCTCCAGGACGCGCCCGAGCAGTTGACGCCCTGGCCGCTCGGCAAGCCCTTCGACGCCGATGCCGTGATCGGCGAGATCATCGAGAACCGCCTGCGCCTGCGCCGGCTCGCCGACCGCTCCTTCGAGCTCGACCAGATGATCGAGGCGCTCGGGCCGTGGGGCGATTTCCGCCTGCCGCAGCCGGCCGAGCTGCGCGGCGAGCAGCTCTGGCTCTATGCCTTGCCGCGCAAGGATCGGGCTGCCCTCGAGCAGGTGCAGCTTCCCTGGGCCATCGTCGGGCGCTGCGAGACGGCCCTGCACGTCGCGGTCGTCGCCAAGCAGCCGCCGCCGCGCAGCCTCCTGCCGGTGCCGCGGCTCGAGACCGGCGATGCCACGCTGGCCGAGCTTCGGGCCGAGCGGGCGGAGGTCGGCATCGCCCTCGAGATGGCCGAGCGCGCCCGCGCCGATCTCACCCGCTGGCGGCTCGCCCTGGGCGCCAAGCTGGCCGCCGCCGAGGACGCCGACGACCGACGGGCGGCCGCCCACCAGACGCTCGACGACGACCGGGTGTTCGCCGTGCAGGGCTGGGCGCCGGCCGACACGGCCCCGGCGCTGCGCCGGCTCGCCGAGGAGCGGGGCCTCGCCCTGGTCGCGGAGCCGCCCGGCCGCGACGACACGCCACCCACGCTGCTCCGCGCCGAGGGCGAGCGCAAGGCCATGGGCAGCGACCTCACCAGCTTCTACATGAGCCCCGGCTACCGGAGCTGGGACCCGAGCCTCGTCGTCTTCACCTCCTTCGCGATCTTCTTCGCGATGATCCTGGCCGATGCCGGCTACGCCCTCCTGCTCGGGCTGCTGACGGCCTTCTACTGGCGGCGCCTCGGGTCGAGCGCATCGGGCAGGCGGTTCCGCGTCCTGCTGGCGGCGCTGGGCGGCGCCTCCTTCGTCTACGGCGTGGCTGCCGGCTCGTATTTCGGCTTCGCGCCGCCCGCCGGTGGCTGGCTCGAGCGGCTCCGGATCGTCGACGTCACCGATTTCGAGGCGATGATGCGGCTCTCGATCCTGATCGGCGCCGCCCACATCACCATCGCCCTCGCCGCCCTCGCCTGGCTCGAGCGAGGGCGCGGCGAGGGGCTGTCGGCGCTCGGCTGGATCGCCGTCATCGCGGGCGGCCTCGGGCTCTGGCTCGGCGAGGGCGAGGCCGTGCCTCGGCTCGCCACGCTGCTCCTGGGCGGCGGGCTCGTCGCGGTCTTCGCCGGCGGGCTCACCGCCCCGCCCGCCGGCGCCACGCTCGCCGCCCGGCTCGGTGGCGCCGCGCTGGGCCTCACCCGGGCGACCAAGCTCTTCGGCGACCTTCTGAGCTATCTCAGGCTCTTCGCGCTCGGCCTCGCCAGCGCCTCGCTCGCCGTCACCTTCAACGGGCTCGCCCTCGGCATCCTGCACGACCGGCCGGGCATTGGCGTTCTGCTCGCCATCCTCGTGCTGCTCTTCGGTCACGCCATCAACATCGCCATCGGCCTGATGAGCGGCGTCGTGCACGGGCTCAGGCTCAACTACATCGAGTTCTTCGGCTGGGGGCTGCCCGAGGAGGGCTACCCGTTCCGGGCGTTCGCCAAGAGGGAGAAGACGGCATGAGCGACCTTATCGTCCTTTTGGGCTGGCTCGGGATCTACGCACCCGTGGCCCTGGGCGCCCTGGGCAGCGCGATCGGTGTCGCGATCGCCGGGCAGGCCGCCATCGGGGCGATGCTCGAGACCGACGGCGGCTACGGCCGCTTCGTCGGCGCGGCGGCCATACCGTCCTCGAACGTGATCTACGGCATCGTCGTCATGTTCGCGCTGCAGCAGCCGGTGACAGTGCAGAACGGCGGCGCCCTCTTCAGCATCGGCGGCCTGCTCGGCATCGCCCTGTTCTATACCGGCGTGTGGCAGGGCCGGGCGCTGGCGAGCGCCATCGCCGCCTCCAAGAGCAAGACGGAGATCTTCGGCCTGGCGCTGGCGCCCGCCGCCATCGTCGAGGGCTTCGCGGTCTTCGCCTTCGTCTTCGCGCTGGTTCTCGCCGGCGGCATCGCGTGAGGCCCGGGCGATGAGCAGAGGCAGCGCCGCGGAGCAGACCGCGTCCGGCATCGAGACCCTGATCGCCAGGCTGCGTGACGAGGGGGTGAGCGAAGGCCGGGCGGAGGCGGAGCGGCTGATCGCCGAGGCCAATGCCCGTGCCCGCGCGATCATGGAGGCCGCCGAGGCGGAGGCCGCGGCGAAGCTGGCGGCGGCCCGCCGCGAGATCGACGCCCACCGCCGCGCCGGGCAGGACGCGCTGCAGGCCGCTGCGCGCGACACCGTGCTCGACCTCAAGGAACAGCTCGTCCGCAAGCTCGCCACCGACGTCGAGAAGACCGTCGGCGACGCCTTCCGCGACGAGTCGATGCTCGAGCGGATGATCCTCCAGGTGGTCGGCCGGGCCCGCGAGGAGGCCAAGGTCGAGAGCTCCGGCGAGGTCCGCGTCCTCCTGCCACGCTCGGCAGTGGGGCTCGACGAGCTGCGCCGCCGGCCGGAGGAGCTCCGCGAGGGCTCGCTCAGCCATTTCGTCGCCGGCATCGCCGCCGACATGCTGCGCGAAGGCGTCACCTTCGACCGTGCCGAGGATGCCGCCGAGGGGCTGCGCATCGTGCTCGAGGATCGCGGCATCACGCTGGATCTCAGCGACGCCGCCGTGGCGAGCGCGCTCATGGTTCACCTCCAGCCGCGCTTTCGCGCGCTGCTCGAAGGGCTCGTCAAATGATCTGGGTCGATCAGCCCTACGTCACCTTGATGGCGAGCCTGCCCGCGATCCGCTTCCTCACCGAGAAGGAGCCGCCCATCAACCGCCAGCGCCTGATGGAGCGGTTGAAGGACCTGCCGCCGGCCGACCAGGAAACCCTGCGCGAGCTCACCGAGGTGGTCTCCTGGCGGTTCGTCGACACCACCCAGGACGATGCCGCGTTCCTCGCGCGGGCGGCAGCGCTGCTCGAGCGGATCGCCAGCCCGACCCTCGCGGCCGCCGTGCGCCAGCGGCTCGAGCTGCGCACGGTCATCGCCGCGCTGCGCCGTCGCCATGCCGGCGAGGATGCGCCGCCCAAGGGCGTGCGCTGGGGCTTCGGGCCGCATCTCGAGCGCATCCGGGCGAGCTGGTCGCTGCCGGACCTCGGTGTCGCCGCCTTCTATCCCTGGCTGCCGGCCGCCAAGGAAGCGCTCGATGCCGGCGACACCGTGGCGCTCGAGCGCCTGCTGCTGGAGACCGCCTGGCAGCAGCAGGCGCGCCATGCCGAGGGCCACGAGTTCGACTTCGAGGCCGTGGCGCTTTACATGCTGCGCTGGTCGATGGCCGACCGCTGGGCGCGCTACGATGCGGACGAGGCGAGGCGCCGCTTCGCCGAGCTGCTCGATGCCGCGCTCGCCGACGCACCCGAGATCCCGGAGGCCGCATGACCGGTCATGCCGAACCCGCCGCCCGCATCTCGGCCGTGCAGGAGGACATCGTCCGGCTGCGCCTGACCGACCCCGCAAGGGGCCGGCTGGTCAAGAACGAGGTGGTCTACATCCGCCCCGCCCGCGCCCCCGAGCAGCGCCTCAAGGCCGAGATCCTGCGCGTCATGGGGGCCAGCGCCGATGCCCAGGTCTACGAGAGCACCCGCGGCGTGGGCCTCGGCGACCCGGTCGAGCAGACCGGCAACCTGCTCTCGATCCGCCTCGGCCCCGGCATGCTGGGCCAGGTCTATGACGGGCTGCAGAACCCGCTCGAGGCCCTGGCCGTCGGTCACGGCCTCTTCCTCCCCAAGGGGGTCGCCGCGCCCGGCCTCGATCCGGCCAGCAAGTGGTCCTTCACCTCCACCGTGCGCATCGGCGACAGGGTGCGCGGCGGCGACCCGCTCGGCGCCGTGCCAGAAGGGCCGGTCAGCCACAAGATCATGGTGCCCTTCGATCTCGACGAGACCTTCGAGGTCACCTGGCTGCGCGAGGGTTCGGTCACGGTCGACGAGCCGATCGCGAGGCTCGAAGCGGCCTCGGGTGCCGAGCGCACGCTCACCATGGCGCAGGACTGGCCGGTCCGGACCCCCCTGCCGCGCCGGCTGCTCGCCCGCGGCTGGTCGACCCGGCTCTTCCCCGACCGGCCGATGATCACCACGCAGCGGATCATCGACACGTTCTTCCCGATCGCGCAGGGCGGCGCTGCCTGCATCCCGGGGCCGTTCGGCGCCGGCAAGACGGTGCTCTTGAACCTGATCGCCCGGCACGCCGATGTCGATGTCGTGGTGCTCGTCGCCTGCGGCGAGCGCGCCGGCGAGGTGGTCGAGACCATCACCGAGTTCCCGCGGCTCAAGGACCCGCGCACCGGCGGCTCGCTGATGGACCGCACCGTCATCGTCTGCAACACCTCGTCGATGCCGGTGGCCGCGCGCGAGGCCTCGATCTTCACCGGCATCGCGATCGGCGAGTACTACCGCCAGATGGGCCTGCGCGTCCTGATGATCGCCGATTCGACCTCGCGCTGGGCCCAGGCGATGCGCGAGACCTCGGGCAGGCTCGAGGAGATCCCGGGCGAGGAGGCGTTCCCGGCCTATCTCGACAGCGCGATCAAGGGGGTCTACGAGCGCGCCGGTGCCATCCGCGCCAATGACGGGGCCGAAGGGGCCCTGACCATCATCGGCTCGGTCTCGCCCGCCGGCGGCAATTTCGAGGAGCCGGTGACGCAATCCACGCTCGCCGCCGTCAAGTGCTTCCTCGGCCTCTCCTACGACCGCGCCTACAAGCGGTTCTACCCGGCGATCGACCCGCTGCTCTCCTGGTCGCGCTATCTGCGCCAGCTCGAGGGCTGGTCGGCCGAGCATCTCGCCCCCGACTGGGTTGAGCAGGTCGAGGCGATGACCGCCCTGCTGCAGCGCGGCGACGAGATCGCCCGGATGGAGCAGGTGACCGGCGAGGAGGGCATCAGCCTCGAGGACTTCGTCATCGGCCGGGCCGCCGCCTTCATCGACATGGTCTTCCTCCAGCAGGACGCCTTCGACGACATCGACGCCAGCGCCCCGCCCGCCCGGCAGAAGGCGCTGTTCGATCGCGTCCACGCGATCGCCACCCGCGGCTACGGCTTCGCCGACAAGGATGCGGCCCGCCGCCACTTCACCAGGCTCACCGGCCTCTTCAAGAACCTGAACTACGCGGCACCCGGATCCCCCGATGCAGCACGGCTCGAGGCCGAGATCGAGGCCTTGGATGCCGAGGCCCCGGTGCTCGAGCAGGCCTGAGGCGCAGCAGCGATCGCGGCCCGGAGGCGCTCGGGTGCTCTCACGGCAGCCCGTGAGCCCGGCCGGCGCAGCCGGCAATCCACAGCTTGACCCGGCCGAGCGCCGCCGGTGCCACCGAAACGCGCTCGATCCCGATGGCGACGAGCGCCTCGATGCCCGCCCGGTCGCTCGCCATGTCGCCGCAGAGCGAGAGCGGCAGCCCCTTGGCCGCCGCCATCTCCACCACCATCCGGATGAGGCGGAGCACGGCCGGGTCGAGCGGGTCGATCAGCTCGGCGACGCGGCCGCCGGCGTCGCGCGAGGCCGCCATCACGTACTGCGTCAGGTCGTTCGAGCCGATCGAGGCGAAATCGACGGGCATGGTGTCGAGGGCGAGGGCGGCTGCCGGGGTCTCCACCATGATGCCGACCGGCGGCACGGCTAGGTCCAGGGCGCGCGCCTCGGCTTCGATGAAGGACCGCGCTTCCAGGACCTCGGCGGCGCGGCTGACCATCGGCAGCATGATCGAGAGCGGGCCATCCGCCGCCGCCCGAAGCGCTGCCCTGACCTGCGGGCGGAAGAGCTCCGGCCGGTCGAGGCAGAGTCGCAAGCCCCGCAGGCCGAGAAAGGGGTTTGTCTCGGCCGGAATATCGAGATCCGGTAAGGGCTTGTCGCCGCCGATGTCGAGGGTGCGCAGGATCAGCGGCCGGCCGCCCAGGCGCTGCAGCAGGCGGGCATAGGCCCGATACTGCGTCTCCTCGTCCGGCCGCTCCGCTCGGCCGATGAACAGGAACTCGGTGCGCAGCAGCCCGACGCCGTCGCCAGCGCGCAGGAGATCGTCCGGCACGGCATCCGGGTCGTCGACATTGACCATCACCGAGATCGGCCGGCCGGATGCGGTGCGCGCGGGTTCCGCCACCACCTTTGCCGCGGCCCGTGCCTCCTCGCGGTCGACCGCGAGCCGCCCGCGGTAGCGGCGCTCGGTCGCCGGCTTCGGACCGACGACCAGAAAGCCATCCCTGGCATCGAGCACGGCCGTCGCCGCCACGGGCTCGATCGGCCCGAGCGCCGTCACCAGCGGTATGCCCCGGGCACGCGCGAGCATGGCGACGTGGCTCGCGGCACTGCCCGCCCCGAGCGCCGCACCACCCAGCACCGCCCAGTCGAGACCGAGGAAGCGGGACGGGCTCAGGTCGCGGGCGGTGACGATGGCGCCCGCCGGCGGGGCCATCGCCGGGCCGCCGCCGCCGGCGAGCGCCGCCATCACGCGATCGCGCAGGTCCAGGAGATCGGCGGCCCGGGCGCGGAAATAGGGGTCGTCGTCGCCGGCGAAGACCTCGACCTGCGGGGCGAGCCCCTCTTGCCACGCCCGGACGGCCGGGGCTCCCTCGGCCACCAGTGCCGCCGCCGTCTCGACGAGGGCCGGATCGTCCAGCATCTCGAGCTGGAACCCCAGGATCTCGGCTGCCATCTCCTCGCCTTCCGCGAGCAGCAGCGCAAGCTGCTCCCTGGCGGCGGCGATGGCCGCCGTCAGCCGCGCCATCTCCGCCTCTGGCGTGCCGGCCGGTCGGTCTGCCGCCACCGCGAGATCGGGCAGGTGGAAGAGCGGCCCGAGGGCGAGACCCGGTGCGGCCACGCGGCCCTTGTAGTGCTTTTCAGCCATGCTCGTCGAAATTGCGCTCGACGAGGCCCGTGAGCCCCTCCAGCGCGGCTCCGGCGTCCGCGCCCTCGGCCTCGAGCTCGATCAGGGTGCCGGTCTTGAGCTTGAGCGCCATGACCTTGACGATGCTCTTCGCGTCGATCCAGGCGCCGTCCGGCAGGCCGCGCAGGCGGATGGATGCCTCGAAGCCCTTCGCCAGCCTGGTGAGCTTGACCGCCGGGCGGGCATGCAGGCCGGTCGGGTGGTTAACCCTCACGCGCGCCCGCTCGGCCGCCATCAGCGCCACTCCTCCGCCGCCGCCACGACCTCGTCCAGCGTGCTGCCGGCCGAGGCCTCGGTCGCGGCGATCACCGCCCCCTCCACCACCGGTGCGGCGGCAATGCGAACCCGGCCGCGGCGTGCCTCGTCGAGCATCAGGATCGCCATCTCGCTGTTCATCTCCGCCCCGCCGAGATCGACCAGAAGGGCGACCCCGGCCTCCGACCAGACGGATTCGATGCCGGCCAGGATCTTCGCCGCGTCCGTGCCGAGCCCGCCCGCCGGATCGCCGCCGACGCCGGTGCAGGCGACCTCGTCGCCCACCATCTGCCGCACCATGTCGACCGCACCCTCGGCGACCTTGGGCGAATGCGAGACGACGAGGATGCCGACCGTGGCGCTCATGCGCCGAAGCCGATCTCTTTGAAGGCCGCGACCTGGGCGGTGAGCGCTTTCTCCGTCGGCAGCCGCTCCATCGACGAGGCGCCGTAGAAGCCGTGGCAGTGCTCGGTGCGGGCGAGGACGAAGGCCGCATCCTCGGGCGTGGCGATCGGCCCGCCATGGCAGATGACGATGACGTCCGACCGGACCCGCCGCGCCGCCGCTGCCCACTCGTCGATGATGCGGGGGCAATCCTCGAGCTTCACCGCCGTCTCCGCCCCGATCGTGCCGCCGGTCGTCAGCCCCATGTGCGGGACGATGAGGTCGGCCCCGGCCTCGGTCATGGCGACGGCCTCGTCGGCCGAGAAGACATAAGGTGTCGTGAGCATGTCCAGCTCATGGGCGGCCCGGACGAGATCGACCTCGAGCCCGTAGCCCATGCCGGTCTCCTCGAGATTGGTGCGCATCACACCGTCGAAGAGCCCGACCGTCGGGAAGTTCTGGATGCCGGCGAAGCCCATGTCCTTGAGGTCGCGCAGGAACCTGTCCCTGAGCATGAACGGGTCGGTGCCGTTGACGCCGGCGAGCACCGGCGTCTTCTTCACCACCGGCAGCACCTCCCTGGCCATCTCGACGACGATGTCGTTGGCGTTGCCATAGGCCATGAGCCCGGCGAGCGAGCCCCTGCCGGCCATGCGGTAGCGGCCGGAATTGTAGATGACGATGAGGTCGATGCCGCCCGCCTCCTCGCACTTGGCGCTGAGGCCCGTGCCGGCACCGCCGCCGATGATCGGCACGCGCCGGCGCACCATGTCCTGGAACTTCTCGACCAGCGCCTGGCGCTCGAAACGGGGCATTCAGCTTGTCCTCGTGATCTCGTGGAAGGCGGCGACGCAGGCGGCGGCGAAGGCCGCATCGTTGATGTTGTGGGCGACGCGGGCGAGGCGCCGGTTCGGCGCGGGGCGGAAATCCGCCTCGAGCGCGGCAAAGAGCGCCGCATCCGCGTCCGGATCGAAAAAGGGCTGGCCCGGGGCGTCGATCGCCGAGACCCCGCCTTCGGGGACGAGGAAGCGGACGGGGCCTTCCATGCGGTTGAGCCGGGCCGCGAGCCAGGCACCGAAGCGGGCGTTCTCCTCGACCGTCGTGCGCATCAGCGTGACCTGCGGGTTGTGCACGTAGAGGCGGCGGTCCCGAAAGCGCTCCGGCACGGTCTCCATGGCACCGAAATTGACCATGTCGAGAGCACCCAGCGAGCCGACATAGGGGATGCCGGTCTGGATCACCGCCTCGAGGCGATCCTCGGTCGCCGGCAGGACACCGCCCACCAGGAGGTCGGCGATCTCCGTCGTGGTGATGTCGAGCATGGCGCCGACCAGCCCGCTGGCTACCAGCTTCTCGAGCGCCTGTCCCCCTGTGCCGGTGGCGTGGAAGACGAGGCAGTCGTAGTCGGCCTCGAGCGCTCGCGTCACCTGCTGCACGCAGGACGTGGTGACGCCGAACATGGTGAGCCCGATGGCCGGCTTCGTGGCCGCCGCAGGCGCCGGAATCGGGTGCAGCATCATGCCGGCCAGCGCATGGGCGGCGTTGCCGAGCACCCGGCGGGTGATGGCGTTCAGGCCCTGCACGTCGGCCACGGCGTGCAGCATCAAGATGTCGGCGGGGCCGACATAGGGTGCCACATTGCCCGAGGCCACGGTCGAGACCATGACCTTGGGGACGCCCACCGGCAGGGCGCGCATGGCCGGCGTGACGAGGGCCGTGTTGCCCGACCCGCCGGCGCCGATCATGCCGCCGATATCGTCGCGGGTCAGGACGAAGCGGGCGAAGGCCTCGGCCATGGCGCCGACGGCGCTGCCCCGGTCGCCGGTGAAGACGGCTGCCTCGCCCTTCGGGTGATGGGCGGCGACCTCGCGGGCGGCAACGTCGGCCGGAGCGGCCTCGCCGCTGGTGCCGAGATCGACGAGGCAGGTGGCAACGCCCGCGGCCTCGAGGCAGGCCTGGATGAAGCCTAGCTCCGTCGCCTTGCTGTCCAGCGTGCCGCAGACATAGGCCCTGGCCACGCCTCGATCTCCTGCGTTGTCTCCCCGCCGCAACATGGCCGCGAAAGGCGCGGCTTAGCAAGGCCCGAGCACCCGCTCGACCTCCTCCATCGGCCGCCAGGTGAAGAGGGGTGCCAGGCTCCGGGCATCGAGGGCGAAGACGGAGCCGGACCTCGGCTGGTCGTGCCGGCGGTCGATCGCAAGCCCCGCGTGCCGGCAGTAGAGCAAAGTGCCGACCCCGCCATGGCCGACGAGGAGGAGGGGAAGGGTTGGGTCGTGGCCCGCCAGCACCGCCTCGAGCTCGCCCGCGATCCGCGCCTGGGCGTCGCTTGCGCGCTCCCAGCCGCGCACCGACTCCTCCGGCCGGGCGAAGAATTCGCTGGCCACCTGCTCGAACTCCGCGGGCACGAGGAAGCCCGTGGCCGACCGGTCGTTCTCGTGCATGGCGGGGCGCACCACGATCTCCGCCGCCGATGTCTCGGCGACGAGCTCGGCCGTCTCCACGGCCTTGCGCTCGGCGCTGGTGACGATCCGCCGGCAGGCCCGCAGCCAGGCGGCGTCGCGGACCGCCAGCACCCGTGCCCGACCCGTGGCGGAGAGCCCCCAGCCCGGCACCGGGATCGCCGGATCGATGGTCACCTCGGGATGGGAGAGGTAGTAGATCACCGTCATGCTCGGGCTCGCAACATGGCCGGCCGCGCCGGCCGGCTGGATGATGTCGCCATGGTCTATCTGCAGCTCGTCGTCGCCATCGCCTGCGAGGTCGCGGGCACCACGGCCCTGCAGGCGTCGCAGCAGTTCACGCGCTTCTGGCCGTCGGTCGCGGTCGTGGTGTGCTACGGGCTCGCCTTCTTCTTCCTCGCCCTCGTGCTCCGCACCATGCCTGTCGGCATCGCCTACGCGATCTGGTCCGGCCTCGGCATCGTGCTGATCTCGCTCGTCGGGCTCGTCGTCTTCGGCCAGCGGCTCGATCTCTGGGCCATCGTCGGCCTCGGCCTGATCGTCGCCGGGGTGCTGATCGTCAACCTGCTCTCGTCGTCCGTCGGCCATTGAGGCCGGCCGACAGCTCGGCCTCGAGCTCGCGGCCGATGGCGCTCGCCGGCCGCGTGAAGCGGGCGAGCAGGTCGTAGAGCACGGGTGTCAGGACCAGCGTCAGCACCGAGGCGAGGCCGAGGCCGCCGATGATCACCGTGCCGATGGCGATCCGGCTCTCCGCCCCCGCACCGGTGGCGATGACGAGGGGGACGGCACCCAGCACGGTCGAGACCACCGTCATGACGATCGGCCGCAGGCGCAGCACGGCGGCCTCGACCACCGCCTCGCGCACCCCATGGCCCTCGTCGCGGAGCTGGTTGGCGAACTCGACGATGAGGATGCCGTTCTTCGCCATCAGGCCGACCAGCAGCACGATGCCGATCTGGCTGTAGACGTTGAGCGAGAGGCCGGTGACGTAGAGGGCGAGGAGGGCGCCCGCCACGGCGAGCGGCACGGTGAGCATGATGATGAGCGGATGGATCCAGCTCTCGAACTGGGCGGCGAGCACGAGGAAGACGATGAGCAGCGCCATGGCGAAGGTGAAGAGCATGCCGCCCCTGGCCTCGATGAACTCGCGGCTCTGGCCGGCAAAGCCGAGGCGCGCCTCCTCGGGCAGCGTCTCCAGCGCGATCGCCTCGATATAGGCGATGGCCGAGCCGAGATCGTAGCCGTCGGCGAGCGCGGCGGTGATGGCGACCGCCGGCAGGCGGTCGTAGCGGCGCAGCGCCGGGGCGGACGCCCCCTCCTCGGCAAGGACCAGCGCGGTCAGGGGCACCAGCGTGCCGCTCCTCGTGCCGCGCACGAAGATGTTCTCGAGGTCGGTCGGGCTGCGCCGGTCCTCCGCCCGGGCCTGGAGGATCACCGGGTACTCGCGGCCGCGGTCGATGAACTCGGTGGCCTCGCGCGACGCCAGCAGGGTCTGCAGCGTCTGGGCGATGGTCTCGAGCGAGATGCCCAGGTCGTCGGCCCGGTCGCGGTCGACCCGCAGCGTCAGCTGCGGCTGGTTCTCCTCGAAATCGACGTCGAGATTGAGGAGCTGCGGGTTCGCCTCGGCGCGCTCGACGATGGCATCGGCCCACTCCTTCGCGCTTTGGAAGTCGGGGCCGCCGATGACCACGCGCAAGGGCGAGCTCGAGCCGCCGAGACCGAGCCCGGCCGGGCTCACCGGGAAGGCCCGGGCACCGGTGATGCCCGAGATCCTCGGCGCCAGCTCGTTGATGATGGCCTGCTGGGATCGATCGCGCAGGCCCCAGTCGGCGAGCCGGCCGACGACGAAGCCGCGGTTGTTGGAATTGAACGACCCGGCGATGGCGAACAGGCGCTCGACCTCGCCGTCCTCGAGCAGCGGGCGAATCACGCCCTCGACCTCGGCCACCCGCTCGTCGGTGTAGGTGACGGTGCTGCCCTGGGGCGCGATCACGGGCACGAAGAAAACGCCGCGATCCTCGATGGGCGTCAGCTCCTGCGGCAGTGCGACGTAGAGCCCATAGCTGGTGGCGGCGAGCAGGAGGCCCATGACCAGGACCGGCAGCGGCGCCGCGAGCGCCCGCAGCAGGAGCCTTCGGTAGACATTGCCGACCGCCCGCGCCGCCCGGCCGCCGCCGGTCGTCCCGGCGGCGCCGGCGCTCCTCCCCTTCAGCACGCGCGAGCAGAGGGCGGGGCAGAGCGTCAGCGCCACGAAGGTCGAGATCAGGACGGCCGCGGCGAGCACCAGGCCGAACTCGATGAAGAGCCGGCCCACCTGGCCCTGCATGAAGGAGAGCGGCACGAAGACGGCGATCAGCGTGAGCGAGGTGGCGATGATCGCGAAGGTCACCTGCCGCGCCCCCAGGACCGAGGCCGTGATCGGCTTCTCGCCCGCCTCGATCCGCCGCTGGATGTTCTCCAGCATGACGATGGCGTCGTCGACGACGAGGCCGATGGCGAGGATCAGCGCCAGCAGCGTCAGCACGTTGATCGAGAAGCCCAGCGCCTGGATCAGGATGAAGCTGCCGACGACCGCGACGGGAATGGTGACGGCCGGGACCAGCGTCGCCCTCAGCGACAGGAGGAAGACAAAGATGACCAGCACCACGAGGATGATCGAGATGCCGAGCGCCGTCAGCACCTCGCGGATCGAGGCGGCGATGAAGATCGCGTCGTCCGAGCCGACGATGATGTCCATGCCGGCTGGCAGGATCGGCCGCAGGAGCTCGATCTCCGCCCGCACCGCGTCGGAGATGGCGATGGTGTTCGCCTGCGACTGGCGCAGCACGTTGATGCCGACGGCGGGCCGCCCGTCCGAGCGGACGAAGGTCGAATCGTCCTCCGCGCCGAGCTCCACCCGGGCGACGTCGGCGAGGCGGATCGGGTAGCCGCCCGCCGTCGCGATCACCAGCCGGCGAAAGCTCTCGACATCGCGCAGCCGGCTGTCGAGACGCACGGTCAGCTCGCGCGCGGTGGACTCGACCTCGCCCGCCGGCAGCTCGAGATTGCTTCGCCTGAGCGCCGCCTCGACGTCGGCGGTCGTCAGGTCGCGGGCGGCGAGCGCCCGGCGGTCGAGCCAGATGCGGATGGCGAAGCGCCGCTGGCCGTTGATCTCGACATTGGCGACGCCATCCAGGGTCGCCAGCCGGTCGACCAGGAACCGCTCGACATAGTCGGTGATCTCCGCCGGGCTCATCCGGTCGGAGACGATGCCGAGGCGCATCACCGGGTCGGCGTCGCTGTCGCTCTTGACGATCTGCGGCTCGTCCGCGTCGTCGGGCAGGCGGGCGCGCACCCGGGCGACGGCGTCCCGCACGTCGTTGGCCGCCTCGTCGATATCGCGGTCGCCGTTGAAGGTGATGGTCGTGCGGCCCCGCCCGCGGCGGCTCTCCGAGGTGATCTCGCGCACGCCGGAAACCCCGGCCACCGCCCCCTCGATCACCTCGGTGATGTCGGTGTCGACGATCTCTGGCGCGGCACCGGTGTAGCTCGTCGTGATGCTCACCACGGCGCGGTCGACGTCGGGCAGCTCGCGCACCGGCAGGCGGCTCAGCGCGGCGATGCCGAAGACGACGATGAGCAGGCTGACCACGGTCGCGAGGACGGGGCGACGGATGCTGAGCTCCGAGAGTGTCACCCGATGTCTCCGGACGGCAGGGCGATCCGCTCGGGATCGATGGCCTTCGGCGCCTCGTAGCTGATGGCGACACCGTCGCGCAGGCGCTGCAGACCGCTGGTGACGACCAGCTCGCCGGCCTCGAGGCCGTTCTCGATCTCGACCACGCCGAGGCTGCGCGCGCCGAGCTCGACGAGCCGCCGCTCGGCCCGCTCCGGCCCTGCCACATAGACGAAGCTGCGATCGGCCTCGCTGACCACGGCCTCCTCCGGCACGATGACCGCGTCGCGCTCGCCGAGCGTGATGTCGACCAGCACGAAGAGGCCCGCCGGCAGGAGGAGATCGGGGTTGGGGAGCGAGGCCCGCACGCGAAAGGCGCGACTCGTGACGTCGACGCGCGTGTCGATGCTGGTGAGCGTGCCGGCGAAGCTGCGGTCGGGGAAGCTGGTGCTGCTGGCCTGGACCTCGAGGCCCGGCTGGATGCGGCCGTAGAAGAATTCCGGCAGCATGAACTCGACGATCATCCGGCTTCGATCGTCGAGCGTGGTGATCACCGTGTCGTTGTCGACCCTGGCTCCCAGATCGACCCGGCGAATGCCGACGACCCCGTCGAAGGGGGCGCGGACCAGCCGGTCCTCGAGCCGCCGGGCCGCCCGGTCGACCCGCGCCTGGGCGGCGGCGGCGGCGGCCTCCAGCTCGACCACGGTCGCCTCGGCGATGTTGTTGCTGGCCCGCAGCCGCCGGGCACGGTCCAGCGCCGACTGCGCTTCCTTCGCCATCGCCCGCGCCTCGTCGAGATCCGCCTCTTCGATGGCATCGTCGAGGCGCGCCAGCACGGCGCCGGCCTCGACCGCCTGGCCCGGCTCGAACAGCAGCTCGGTGATCCGCCCCGAGGCCAGGGACACCACCTCGATCGCCTGGTTGGCCAGCGTCGTGCCGACCGCCTCGGCCCGATCCCGCACCGTCTCGCGCACCGCTCGCGCGACCTCGACGGAGATCGTCCGCCCGCCGCCTTTGCCGTCGCCGGGGATGACGCTCGCCGCCGTCAGATGATGGTAGAAGTAATAGCCGCCGACCGCCCCGCCCAGGAGCAGCAGCGACAGCAGGATCTGACGAACGGTCGACAAGAATCCGTCTCCGACGCGGGCTCGGGTGGATGCGCTAGAGTTAGCGGGGGTTCAGCATCGAGCAAGCCAATACATGTCGCGCGATTGTATCGAATTTTCGCGGCGATGTGTTGCGCCGGCGGCGAGGTGCTGTCCGGCACTCAGTCGATCAGCACGGCCCGGAAATCATTGACGTTGGTGAGCGTCGGCCCGGTGACGACCTGCTGGCCCAGGGTCCCGAAGAACGTGTGGCCGTCGTTGCGCGCGAGGCTGGCCTTGGCGACGAGGCCGAGCGACGCCGCCTTCGCCAGGGTCGCGTCGTCGATCCAGGCGCCGGCCACCTCGGCGGCCCCGTCGACGCCGTCCGTGTCGGCGGCGATCGCGCTCACCCCCGCCAGGCCGTCGAGCGCCACGGCGAGGGCCAGGAGGAACTCGACGTTCCGCCCGCCGCTGCCGTCGCCCCGGACGGTGACCGTCGTCTCGCCGCCCGAGAGCAGCACGCAGGGCCGCGGGCAGGGCTGGCCGTGGCGGATCACCTGCTTGGCGATGGCGGCCATCACCTTGGCGACGTCGCGGCTCTCGCCCTCGATGCTGTCGCCGAGGATCAAGGGGGTGATGCCGGCGGCGCGCGCCACTTCCGCCGCCGCCTCGAGCGAGGCCTGCGGCGTCGCGATCATGACCGTCTCCGCCCGCTCGAGCCGCGGGTCGCCCGGCTTGACGCTTTCGCAGGCGGGATCCTCGAGATGGCGCCGCACATGCGGGGCGAGCTCGATCCCGTATTTCTCGACCAGGGCCAGCGCATCCGCGCGGGTGGTCGGGTCCGGCACGGTGGGGCCGGACGCGATCACGGCCGGGTCGTCGCCCGGCACGTCCGAGATCATGAGCGCCACCAGCCGGGCCGGGTGCGCCGCGGCGGCCAGCCGGCCGCCCTTGATCGCCGAGAGGTGCTTGCGCACGCAGTTCATCTCGTCGATCGAGGCGCCCGAGCGCAGCAAGGCGCGGTTGACGGCCTGCTTGTCCTCGAGGCCGAGGCCCGGCGCCGGCAGGGCCAGGAGCGACGAGCCGCCGCCCGAGATCAGCGCCAGGACGAGATCGTCCTCCGTGAGACCCTCGACCATGGCGAGGATGCGTGCCGCCGCGGCCTCGCCCGCCGCGTCCGGCACCGGATGCGCCGCCTCGACGATCTCGATGTGCTCGCACGGCACGGCGTGGCCGTAGCGGGTCACCACGAGACCCTCGAGCGGGCCCGGCCAGTGCTGCTCGACGGCCCGGGCCATGGCCGCGCTCGCCTTGCCGGCGCCGATCACGATCGTGCGACCCTTTGGAGGCATCGGCAGATGTGCCGGCACGGCGCGATCCGGCATGGCGACCGCAACCGCCGCATCCAGCATCGCCCGCAAGAGCTTATCCAGCCCGGCTCTGCCCATGCCTGCCCTTCACCTCGAAACAACAAAGCCGGGACCAGGCCCGGCTTTTGTCCACGTCGAGGGCGCCGGCTTCAGCCCTGGCGGGCCTTGAAGCGCGGGTCCTTCTTGTTGATGATGTAGACGCGCCCCTTGCGCCGCACGAGACGGCAGTCCTTGTGGCGGGTCCTCGCCGTCTTCAGCGAATTGCGAACCTTCATCGTCGTCTCCGAATGATGCGTAGCGCGCGATCAGGCCTTGCGGCGAAAGCTCTGGAAGCGCCGGTTGAACTTCTCCACCTGGCCACGCTCGCGCAGCTGCATCGAGCCGCCGGTCCAGGCGGGATGGGACTTCGGATCGACGTCGAGCGTCAGCGTGTCGCCTTCGGCACCCCAGGTCGAGCGCGTCTTGAAGGTCGAGCCGTCGGTCATCACCACGTTGATCTCGTGGTAAGCCGGGTGGATATCCTTTTTCACGGGAACTTTCCTCTAAGCCAAGCCGCCGGTATATAGCGGGGCAGGCCGACGAACTCAAGCCTTCGCCGGCATCCCTTCGCGCGGGGTTGCTGTCACACCCCTGGCGGCTGCCGGCCCGCCACGCCCGTTTCCCTGGGAGCACCGCATGACCCGGGCAGCCGCCCCGCTTCCCGACACTGTCGAACGCATGAAGAGCCGCGACTTCAGGCAGCTCCGCCGCCTCGCCGCCTATCTCGCCCCGTATCGCTGGCGGGTTGCCGGTGCCCTCGTGGCCCTCGTCGTCGCCGCGGCCGCGGTGCTCTCGCTCGGTGTCGGCCTGCGCTACCTGATCGACAGCGGCTTCGGCGCCGGCCGGCCGCAGGCGCTGGACCATGCGCTCCGCGCCTCGCTGCTCGTCATCCTGGCGCTGGCCGTCGCCACCTATCTGCGCTCCTACCTCGTGACCTGGCTCGGCGAGCGGGTCGTGGCCGAGCTTCGCAACCAGGTCTATCGCCACATCATCCGCATGCCGCCCGGCTTCTTCGAGACCACGCGGACCGGCGAGGTGCTGTCGCGCCTCACCACCGACACGACGGTCGTGCAGACGGTGATCGGCTCGACCGTCACCCAGGCGCTGCGCAACATCCTGCTCACGGTCGGCGGCATCGGCCTGCTCGTCTACAGCAACCCGAAGCTCTCCGGCCTCGTCCTCCTGGTCGTGCCGCTGGTCGTCGTGCCGATCGTCGTCTTCGGTCGCAAGGTCCGCCGCCTGTCGCGCACCGCCCAGGACCGGCTCGCCGATGTCAGCGGCCGCGCCGAGGAGACGGTCAACGCCGTGCGCACCGTGCAGGCCTTCGCCCAGGAGGAGCGCGAGGCGACGACGTTCGCCGCCGCCAGCGAGGCCGCGTTCCAGGCCGCCGCGGCCCGCGCCAAGGCCCGCTCGATGCTGGCGGCGGTGGTCATCACGCTCGTCTTCGGGGCTATCGTCGCGGTGCTCTGGATGGGCGGCCAGGACGTGCTCGCCGGCCGGATCACGGCGGGCGAGCTCTCGGCCTTCGTCTTCTTCGCCACCGTTGTGGCGAGCGCGGTGGGCGGGCTCTCGGACATCGTCGGTGATCTGCAACGCGCTGCCGGCGCCACCGAGCGGCTCTTCGAGCTGCTCGACAGCGAGCCGGCCATCAGGGCGCCGGCAGCACCCCTGGCGCTGCCGGAGCGAACCGCCGGCGAGGTGCGCTTCGAAGCGGTCCGCTTCGCCTATCCGGGCCACCCCGAGCGCATCATCCTCGACGGCCTCGACCTGGCGGTCCGACCCGGCGAGAGCGTCGCCCTGGTCGGCCCGTCGGGCGCCGGCAAGACGAGCATCTTCCAGCTCCTCATGCGCTTCTACGATCCGCAGGCGGGGCGCATCCGCCTCGACGGCCAGCCCATCGACCAGCTCGACCCGGCCCGCTACCGCTCGCGCCTCGGCCTCGTGCCGCAGGAGCCGGTGATCTTCTCCGCCGATGCCTGGACCAATATCCGCTACGGCCGGCCCGAGGCCAGCGACGCGGAGGTCCTGGAAGCCGCCGAGACGGCGGCGGCCAGGGGCTTCATCGAGGCGCTGCCCGATGGCTTCGCCACCTTCCTCGGCGAGAAGGGTGTCCGCCTCTCGGGCGGGCAGCGCCAGCGCATCGCCATCGCCCGGGCCATCCTGCGCGATCCCGCCGTGCTCCTGCTCGACGAGGCGACCAGCTCGCTCGATGCCGAGAGCGAGTTCGCCGTCCAGCAGGCGCTCGACTACCTGATGCGCAACCGCACCAGCATCGTCATCGCCCACCGCCTCGCCACCGTGCTCAAGGCCGACCGGATCCTCGTCATGGAGGACGGGCAGATCGTCGACGCCGGCACGCATCGCGAGCTGATCGGCCGGGGCGGCCTCTACGCCCGCCTCGCCGACCTGCAGTTCCGCCAGGGCGAGGCGGCCTGAGCCTCAGTCGACGATCACGTCCTCCGCATAGGCGAAGAGCGCCGGCGTGCCGCCCGTGTGGACGAAGACGACCTTGTCCTGCGCGGTGAGCCGGCCCTTGCGGACGTGGTCGATCAGCCCGGCCATCGCCTTCGAGCTGTAGACCGGGTCGAGGATGACGCCCTCCGTCCGGGCCACCAGCTCGAGGGCCTCCCGTCCCGCGTCCGACACCACGCCATAGCGCGGCCCGATATAGTCGTCCGAGCTCAGAATCGCGGCCGGATCGATCGTGGCATCGAGCCCGAGGCGGCGGGCCGTCGCCGTGGCGATCCGGGCGATGTCCCAGGCACGGTCCGTCTGCCACTTGATGGGTGCGATGCTGTGCAGCGCCAGCTTGCGGCCGATGAGC
This sequence comes from Geminicoccaceae bacterium, assembly GCA_020638495.1. GTDB lineage: Bacteria > Pseudomonadota > Alphaproteobacteria > Geminicoccales > Geminicoccaceae > SLRI01. The sequence continues at coordinate 272,929 of JACKIN010000005.1, forward strand.
TCGAAGCCGAGCGCGAGCCCGGCCGGCGTCATGTTCGCACCCGAGAGATAGAGATGGCTCGGCGCGAAGCCCTGCCGTTCGAGCTGCTCGTCGATCTCGAGAGCGGCCCGCACATATCCCAGCGCACCCGTGACGAGGTTCTCGGTCTGCATCGGCCCCACGATGTAGGGCTTGCGGCCGGCCTCGCGCAGCTTCGCCGCCTTCGCCTCGAGCAGCGGCTGGACCTGCTCGAGGCTGGTCAGATCGACCACCTCGATCTCGGCCCCCATCAGCCGGTAGAGCAGGAAGTTGCCCTGCAACGCCGGCCCCTTCTCGCCGTGCAGCAGCACGAGATGGATGTCGAGGCCGAGCTTTTTCGCCGCCGCCGTCATCTGCCGGCACCAGTTCGACTGCGTGTAGGCGCTGCCGATCACCGTGTCGGCACCCTTGGCCAGGATGTCGGCGAAGACATATTCGAGCTGGCGGGTCTTGTTGCCGCCGAAGGCGAGGCCGGTCAGGTCGTCCCGCTTCAGCCAGATCTCCGGCCCGCCCAGCGCTGCGGTCAGCCGTGGCGCCGGCTCGAGCGGTGTGGGCAAATGCGCCAGTGGCACGCGCGGAATGGCGTCGAGGCGGGCAAGCAGTTCGTCGCGGGTCACGTTTCGGGCCTCCAGGGGGCGGGTGGCATGATGCTTCGAATCCGCCAGAGTATCACGAAAGCTTATGGCAGTCGCGGCAGGCGGGGCGTGGCGGCGGCGAATCGGCGCTCGGCAGCCCGGATCGTCGCATTTCATGCAGCAATTCGGCTCGGGTTGTCGCAGAATCCGCGACAGCGAACCCAAGGATGTCGCGAAAGCTGCGACATAAGCGATCGTGATGTCGCAGAATCTGCGACATCGGGCGCGAAATGTCGCGGATTCCGCGACAGGTGCCGGCGAACGAACCCGCGGAACCGACGATCGAACCCACCGATTCGACGAGCGAACCCACCGATTCGACGAGCGAACCCGGGGATTCGACGAGGGAACCCGGGGATTCGACGAACGAACCCGAGGTCAGGGACAGCGATTCCGTGCATCCTGGCGCCGCCCGCCGCAGCAACGAACCCGAGGGCCATGATTTGCCGATCGAACCCCGCACGGGCTTGCGGCCCGGATCGAAATAGGCTATAAAACCTATGTCACGCCTCCAGCGGCTTCGTCGCCCGGCGCAGCTCGGCGAAGTTGTCGCGCAGATGCTCGGCGGCGCGCAGCGCCAGCGCGGTCACGGTCGGCGTCGGGTTGACCACCCCGCCGGTCGCGAGGACGCTGCCGTCGACGATGAAGAGATTGGGCACGTCCCAGCTCTGGTGCCACTTGTTGACGACCGAGCTCTCGGGATCGGCACCCATGCGGCAGGTGCCGAGCAGGTGCCAGGCCGGGGTGCGGTAGACGCCGTCGGCGTCCTTGTAGTCGTTGAGCCGGTAGTCGACCGCACCGGCGGCCTTGGCGATCTCCTCGAGCCGCTCGAGCTGGTAGCGCATCATCCGCTCGTCGTTGTCGCCGGGCACGTAGCGCAGCTTCGGCGCCGGCCGGCCGAGCTCATCCTTCAGCGATGCCGAGAGCGTGATCCGGTTGTCGGGCGAGGGCAGGTCGTCGCCGATGGCGAAGACGCCGAAGCCCCGGTCGAAGCGGCTTCTGAACCACTCGTGATGCGCGGCACCCCAGGGTGCCGGGCTCCGGGCCAGCATGCCGAGCGACTGGCTGCCGGCATGGCCGGTGGCGGCGCAGTTGAAGTTGAAGCCGTTGACGAAGCCGCGGCTCGTGTCGGTTTCGGCGAACTCCATGCTGATCAGGGAGCCGGTATAGCCCATATGCGTGTCGACGATGTCCTCGCCCCAGATGTCGACCGAGGTCAGCGTGTGGTGCAGGAGGTTGCGCCCCACCTGGTCCGAGCTGTTGGCCAGATTGTCGGAGGCCTGCAGCAGCCAGGGCGTGCCGACGCCGTTGCAGGCGAGGACCACGACATCGGCCGTCTGGCGCACCCGCCGGCCGGATGCCCGGTCGATATAGACCGCCCCCGTGGCCCGCCCGTCCTGGCCTTTCTCGACCCGCTCGACCGCCGCCTGGATGCGCAGCTCGACCCCGGCGGCCAGCGCCTTGGGCCAGATGGAAAGGGAGAACATGTTCATCGAGTTGCGGGCGCAGCCGGCGGTGCAGGCGCCGCAGCCGTTGCAGGCCGGGCGGCCGTCATAGTCCTCGGCGATCACGCCGGCCGGCAACGTCCACCAGTGCCAGCCGAGCCGGTCGAAGGCGCTGGCCAGCGCCCGCCCCGACTTGCGCAGCGGCAGGGGCCCGGTGGGGTAGGGGCCATGCGGCGGCAAGGCCGGGTTGCCGGCGAGCCCGCTCACCCCGATCAGCCGATCCACCCGGTCATAGGGGTCGGCCAGGTCCTCGTAGGTGATCGGCCAGTCCGGGGCGAGCCCGTGCTCGACGCCCTTCCTGAAGTCCGACGGCCGGTAGCGCGGCCAGAGGGCACCGTAGACATTGGTCGAGCCGCCGACCGCGTTCCACATGAGGACGTTGGAGGAGTTGGTCTCGACCGGGTAGTCGCTCGCCGCTTGGCGGACATTGGTGTCGGGGTTCCAGCGCCCCTGCTTCTGCCATTCCCAGTCGCGGCTGAAATGAGGATGGTCCTCGGCCGCCGTCCAGCCGCCCTGCTCGAGGCAGACGACGTCGAGCCCGGCCCCGGCGAGGATCAGGCTGGTGATCGCACCGGTGGCACCGGCGCCGATGACGAGGACGTCGCTGTGCCCGCCTTTTGCCTCAGTGGCCATGCCGCAGCTCCTCGAGATCGAGACCGCTCAAATCGACGCGCCGCACCTCATTTGTCTTCACATAACGACCCCGGCCATGGGTCGGCCGGTCGGTTGCTTCGTCGAAGCGACCCACCCCGTAGCCCTTGGGCAGAGGTGCCGCATTATAGGCGAAGCCGAGAGCCCGGATCGCCTCCTGGACGAACGGGCTCTCGTAGTAGGTGAGGTAGGCGATCTTGCGCACGGCACCGAAGAGCGCGGGCTCCGCCCGCTCGAAGGCTCGCACCATATCGGGGCCGGCCTCGCCCGCCTCGGCCAGCCCGGCGAGACCGGTGATCACCCGCTCCAGCCCGGCGGCACCCGAGGTCTCGAGTAGCCGCTCCGCGAGCTTGCCCTGCACGCCGGCCTCGGCACCACTGGGAAAATCGCCGTCGCCCGGCAGGAGCACAGCCACCAGCGCCTCGACGAGCCTGGCGCGTTCGCGTGGCCCGCTCATGCAGCCAGGACCTCGTCCATGCGCACCGGCCGCCCTGCCTCGAGCGAGCGCAGGGTCGCCTGGATCATCGCGGTCGCCATCAGCCCGTCATGGCCGGTGGCCGCGGGCTCCTTGTCCTCCAGCACGCAGTCGGCGAAGTGGCGGATCGATTCGTAGAAATGGGCGAAGGGCTTGCCGTAGCGGGTGATGGCATGGCTCGAGAAGGGATATTTGTAGCGGTCGCTGGAGATGGCGATCCCGGGCGTGCTGTCGAGCTCGATCCGGCCCTTGCTGCCGTGCAGCGTGAACTTGTTGTCGACCACGGTGGGATAGCTATCCGGGATGATCCAGGCGGTCTCGAAGGTGACGAAGCTGCGCTCGAACTGGAACAATGCCTGGATCGCGTCATAGGCGTCGATGCCCATGCCCTTGAGCACGCGCCTGCTGCCGCGGGCGAAGACCTCGACCGGCTCCTCGTCGAGGATCCAGCGGGTGACGTCCATGGTATGGGGAAAGAGGAACCATTCGGGCCCGGACGCGCTGCCCCAGCTCAGCATCTCGGTCGGCACATGGATCGTGTCGGAGAGGCGGGCGTAGCCCATGACACCCTCGCCGAGCTCGCCCGACTCCATGAAGTGCTTCGCACCCATGTAATGCGGGTGCCAGCGTAGCTGGAAATCGACCATGAGCTTGACACCCTTGGCCTCGGCGGCGGCGATGATCTCGTGGCCCTCGGCGAGATCGATGGTGAACGGCTTCTCGACCAGGATGTGCTTGCCGGCCTCGATCATGGCGAGGCAGGGGCCCTTGTGGGCATGGTCCGGCGTGGCGATGCTCACCGCCTCGACATCGCTCGACGCGATCTCCTCGATCCGGTCGGTCCAGCCGCAGCCGACCTTTTCCGCCAGCCGCCTCGCCCGATCCCCGTCGAGATCGCAGATGTATTGAAGATCCACGATCGGATAGGTCGAGAAGGCCATGGCATGGTTCTCGCCCCATGTGCCGGCGCCGATAACCGCCATCTTGACCCTGCGCATCGTCTTTTCCTTCGCTGATGTGGCGTCCGCCACCCTCGTCTAGAGTCGCTGCTCCGTCGCCTGATCGAAGAGGCGAACGCGGCTGTCGGCGAAGCCGAGGGGCACCACCTCGCCGACCACCGGTGCCGTGTCCGGGTCGCAGGCCGCCTTGACCACCCGGCCCTCGACGTCGACGTCGAGGAACGTGACAGGCCCCACCGGCTCCACCAGGAAGACCCGTCCCTCGATCGTCTGCTCGCGCGCGCTGCCCCCGACCAGAAGATCGCTCGGGCGGATGCCCAAGAGCGCCTTTTTCGGCCGGTCGAGGCTCTTCAGCGACGCCTCGCTTACGCTCCCCAGCGCCAGCCGCAGCGTCCGCTCGGCGAAGCGGCAGAGGAGTGTGTTGCCTTCGCGCACCAGCTCGACATCGAGGAAGTTCATCGCCGGCGAGCCAATGAAGGAGGCGACGAAGAGATTGACCGGCTCGCGATAGACCTCCATCGGCGGGCCGATCTGCTGCAGGAGCCCGTCGCGCATCACCGCCATCCGGTCGGAGAGCACCATCGCCTCCTCCTGGTCATGGGTGACGAAGACCGTGGTGACACCGAGCTCGCGCTGCAGCCGCTTGATCTCGGTCCGGGTGCGCAGGCGCAGCCCGGCGTCCAGATTCGAGAGCGGCTCGTCCATCAAGAGCACCGCCGGATCGCGAACGACCGCCCGCCCCACGGCCACGCGCTGGCGCTGGCCGCCGCTGAGCTCGGCCGGCCGGCGGTCGAGGTAGGAGCCGAGATCGAGCATGCCGGCCGCCTTCTCGACCTGCTGCGTGATCGCGGCCGGATCGACCTTCTGCTGCTTGAGGCCGAAGCTGATATTGTCGCGCACGTCCATGTGCGGGTAGAGCGCGTAGTCCTGGAAGACCATGGCCACATTGCGCTGGTGCGGCTCGAGCTCGGTGACGTCCCGATCGTCGAAGCGGATGGTCCCCTCGGACAGTCGCTCGAGCCCGGCGATGCAGGAGAGTGCGGTGCTCTTGCCGCAGCCCGACGGTCCGAGCAGGGTCAGAAGCTCGCCATCGGCGATCTCGAGCGCCAGCCCGTTCACGGCACGGACCGCGCCGTAGTCCTTGCTCATGCGGTCGATGGTCACCCTGGCCACGGCATACTCCTAACCTTTGAGTGAGCCGGAGAGCATGCCGCTCACCAGATGGCGCTGGAAGACGAGGGCCAGCAGCACGGGTGGCAGGATCGCCAGCACGCTGGCCGCGAACATCGGCCCGTAGTCGTAGAAGCGAAGCTGGACGAGGAAGCCCGAGATGATCACCGGGATGGTCTGCGATTGCGGCGTGCTGGTCAGGATCAGCGCGAAGATGAACTCGTTCCAGCTCACCAGGAAGCAGAAGATGCCGGCCGCCACCAGGCCCGGCTTCGCCACCGGCAGGATGATCTTGATGATGGCCTCAAGGCGCGTGCAGCCGTCGACCAGGGCGGCCCGCTCGAGATTGGGCGGCAGGCCCTCGAAGTAGCCCTTCATGATCCAGGTCGAGAGCGGCAGGATCAGGCTGCAATAGGCGATCACCAGCGCGGTTCGGGTGTCGATCAGGTCGGCCATGCGAAAGATGATGAAGAAGGGCAGGATAAGCGCCAGGCTCGGCGTCATCCGCGTCATCATCAAGGCCCAGAGCGAGCCGGTCATGAACTTGCCCCGGCCGTGCCGCGCATAGGCATAGCCGGCGAGCGAGCCAATCACGACATTGATGGCGGTCACGAATGAGGCGACGACGAAGCTGTTCCAGATCGAGAGCGGCACGCGTGTCGCCTGCACGCTCGACTGGCCATCGACGGCGCCGCCGGGGAAGAGCACGTAGCGGAAGTTCTCGAGGGTCAGCGTCTCTGGAATCACGGTCGGCGGCGTGCGCACCAGGTCGACGGAGGGCGACAGGCTCATGATGACGAGCCAGAGAAACGGTCCGGCCGACCAGGCGAAGATCAGGAGGACGCCCGTGCCGAGCCCGAGCCGGAAGAGCAGCCTGCGCAGCCGGGCGCCGGGCCAGCCGGCGCCCAGCACACGCCCGGTGAGCCGCGCCCGCGCCGCCTGGACCCGGCTTTCGACCCGCAGGACCAGCTCGTGGCCGAGCCCCCGCGGCTTCGCCTCGACATCTGACCCTGCAGGCGGACGCCGGGTCCTCGGAAAGAAGAGCCTGAGATAAAGCCAGGCGAGCCCCAGGCAGAGGATGGTCAGCACGTAGAGGATGGCCGCCCCCTCGCCGAAGCGGAAGAACTGGAAGGCGTAGGCGTAGCCCATCCACGAGAACACCGTGGTGGCGCTGCCCGGCCCGCCCTTGGTGATGGTCCAGAAGAGATCGAACGCCATGATCGAGTTGATGGTCGTCAGGATCAGAACCAAAAGCAGCATCGGCCGCAGCCAGGGCAGAGTGATCCTGAAAAAGCGCACCAAGGGTCCGGCACCATCGATCCGGGCGGCACGGTGGAGGTTCTCCGGCATCGACTGCAGGCCAGCGAGTATCAGCAGCGAGGCCAGGGGCGCCTGGTTCCAGATGTGGACGAGGGCCACGAGATTGAGCGCCGCCCAGCCGTTGGCTAGCCAGGCGATCGGCTTTTCGACGAGGCCGAGGTCGGTGAGGATGCCGTTGAACGTGCCGTAATTGCCGTTCAGCATCCAGCCCCACAGGATGCCGACGGCGACCGGCGACATGGCCCAGGGAATCAGCACGAAGCTGCGCAGGACGCCGCGGCCCCAGAAGCGCTGGTTGAGCACCAGCGCCATGGCCATGCCGAGCGCCAGGCCGCCGCTGACGGTGACCACCGCGAAATAGAGCGTGCGCCCCATGGCGTAGAGGAAATCCGGCTGGGGCAGGATCTCGAGGTAGTTCTGCAGCCCGACGAAGATCCATTGCTGGGTCAGCATGTTGATGCGATGCAGGCTGAGCGCCAAGCTGTAGACCAGCGGAATGCCGATGACGACGAAGACGATGACCAGCGTTGGCAGCGTCATCAGGACCGGCAGGCGCAGCGATTCGACGCTGCTCCGCCGCGTTGGGTGCCGCTGGTCGGCGGCCTTCTCGATCGTGGCTGAGCTCATGGGCGCTCGCGGAAGAGGGCTTCGAACTGGCTGAGAGCTCGCCGGCCCCGCCCGGGCTTCGGACGGGGCCGCGGTCGGCGACTATTGCGGGTAGAGCTGCTTCAGCTCGACTGCCTTGTCATGCAGCTTGTCGACCAGCTCGTCGGTCTCCTGGGCACCCCGGATGTAGTCCTGCACCTCGCCCATCATGTACCAGTCCCACTCCGGGAACCACATGGTCTTGGCGACATCGCGAGTCGTCGCCGTCTCCTGCTGGATGGCCGCCACCTCCATGTTCTTCCACTTGCCGAAGGCGGCCTGCACCTCGGGCGATTCGATCACCTCCTTGTGCGGCGTGCCGAGGCCGAACTCGAGGGCCCAGCGGGTGGCAACATGGTACTTGCCGTCCTTCGCCTTGCCGCCGAAGAACTGCTGGAGGTTCCAGACCCGCTCGAGATCGACCGGGTTCTTGCCCATCAGGTAGAGCGCCGTCCAGATGAAGGTCGAGCGGGTCTGGCCCGGCATGACGGCGTTGATGCAGTCGCCGGCGAACTGCGACAGCGCCGGGTCGTTGAACACCTTCTGGTCGTACTCGTGCACTACCATGAAGCTGTGGTTGCCGGTGGCGAAGGCCGGCACACCCTCCTGATCGAGGGTGAAAATGTCGGCCGGCACCAGCTCCTCATCGTACATCGTCCGATGCATCTCCAGGACGCCGCGGAAGGCATCGTCGAACACCGGATCGAAGTTGGCGTCGAAGACCGGCGCGCCCTCGGAGTACCAGATCGAGAAGAGACTCCAGCTCAGGCTCGCCCAGGCCCGTTGCCAGGCGCTCATGTAGGGATATTCGGCGACACCATCCGCCTTGAGCTTGCGGCATTGCTCGAGGAGCTCGGGCCAAGTCGCCGGCGGCTCAAGCTTCGCGGCGTCGAGGTGCCGCTGGTTGCAGACGAAGGAATTAAAGCCGGTGTAGTAGGGCAAGCCACCGAGCTTGCCGTCCGGCAGGGTCATATTGTGGACATTGATGTCGAACATGCCGGCCTTGATCTCAGGCACGCCCGGCAGGTCCTCGATGTCGCGCACCCAGTTGGCGCGCCACCAGCGCACCAGCCGGTCCTCCTCGGCATACATCATGTCGATCTTCTGGCCGCCGATCAGCTTGGTCTCGACGACCGCGTGATACTCGCCGGGCACGAGCTCGTAGTTGACGTTCTCGCCATAGAGCTCACGGAAGATGTTGACGTTCTCCTCGACGATCTGCGGGTTGTACTGCCAGCCGACAAAGCTCAGGGGTGGATCGGCCTGGGCCAGCGCCCGGCGCGAGAGGCCGGGCAACGCCACTGCCGCGGCTCCGGCGAGACCGCCGTGGAGCACCTGGCGGCGCCGCATCAGATAGGACCTCAGCCGTCGCTGCTTCGCCTGGAAATCGTCGTGCATGCCGCTTTCCTTCCCCGGTTTCTTGCGTTTCACGCCTGCTGGCACAGCGATCGCGATGGCTGCGACCGCTGCGAAACCTGTTTTCTCTTGCTGTTTCGTATCGTAAACAGGTCATGCTTATTGGAAACAGAAAAATGTGCGCGGCCACGCGGTGAGTGGGCGCCCGCGGGAGCCTCGTCCTTGTTCGATCTGATCCTCAAAGGTGGCCACGTCCTCGATCCGGGCCAGAACGTCGATCGGCGCGCCGATGTCGCCTTCGCCAAGGGGCGGGTCGCCGCCCTCGACGACGACATTCCGGCCGAGCGCGCCCAGAACGTCGTCGACGTGACCGACCGCCTCGTCACGCCCGGGCTGATCGACCTGCACACCCACGTCTACTGGGGTGGCACCTCACTGGGCGTGAATGCCGACAAGCTCGCCCGGCGCAGCGGCACCACCACGTTCGTGGATGCCGGCAGCGCCGGGCCCGGCAATTTCCCGGGCTTTCGCCACCACGTCATCGAGCGCTCTAGGGTCCGCATCCTGGCCTACATGAACATCTCCTTCGCCGGCATCTTCGCGTTCTCGAAGAACGTCATGGTGGGCGAGAACCTCGACATCCGCCTCTGCAACCCGCGCGAGGTGGTGGCCGTCGCCCGGGAGCACCTCGAGCACCTCGTCGGCGTCAAGGTCCGGGTCGGCCAGGTCACCAGCGGCAGTAACGGCGCCGGTCCCTTCAACGCCGCCCTCGATGCCGCCGACAAGCTGCACATGCCGCTGATGACCCATCTCGACTACCCGCCGCCCGGCCGCCACGAGATCATCGAGCATCTGCGCAAGGGCGACGTCCTCACCCACTGCTTCAAGCCGTTCCCGAACGCGCCGATCGACGGCCACCGCCAGATCCGCGCCGACATGCACAGCGCCCGCAAGCGCGGCGTCGTCTTCGATATCGGCCACGGGATGGGCTCGCTCGCCTTCGAGACGGCGACCGCCATGCTGGAGCAGGGCTTCCTCCCCGACGTCATCTCCAGCGACGTGCACACGCTCTGCATCCATGGGCCGGCCTACGATCTGTTGAGCACGCTGTCCAAGTTCCTGGCTCTCGGCATGCGCCTCGACGACGTGATCCGCACGGCCACCCTGCACCCGGCGGCCGCCATCGGCCGCAACGATCTCGGCAGCCTCGCGCCCGGTGCCATCGGCGACGCCTCCGTCCTCGAGCGGCGGCCCGGCCGCTATGTCCACACCGACAGCCTCGGCGAGACGATCACCGCCGACGAGCATCTGTTCTGCAGCGGCCTCGTCACCGCTGGATCATGGTGGCCGAGCGAGGAGACGTGCGCATGAGCACGTCCAGGCCCAGCCCCAATGCCGCGCTCGTTGGCCAGCTCGGCTCCCGTCTCCTGCTCGACACCCCGGCCCTGGTGCTCGACCTCGACGCGTTCGAGCTGAACCTGCGCACCGTGCATGGCCGGGCGAAGGAACGCAGGATAGCGCTTCGGCCGCATGCCAAGTCGCACAAATCGGCGGCTGTCGGCCGAGCCCAGCTGGCGGCCGGCGCCATCGGGCTCTGCTGCGCCAAGCTCGGCGAGGCCGAAGCGCTGGCCGCGGCCGGCCTCGACGGGTTCCTGATCACCGCACCGGTGACCAGCCGGCCGAAGGTTCAGCGCCTGATGGGCCTGAACGCCCGGCTCGCCGATCTCGCTGTCGTTGTCGACGATGTCGCCAATGTCGCCGAGCTGGCGGCAGCCACGGCCGAGGCCGGCAGGCAGTTGAAGCTCCTGATCGACGTCGATGTCGGCACGCACCGCATGGGCGTCACCAGTCCCGAAGCGGCGCTCGCGCTGGCCAAGGCGATCCGTGAAGCCGATGGACTCGAGCTCGTCGGCGTGCAGGGCTATGCCGGTCAGACCCAGGCGATCCCGAGCTACGCCGAGCGGCGGGCGGCGTCGGGCAAGGCGCTGGCCGCGCTTGCCGACGTACGCGACGCGCTGGTCGAGCAGGGCCATCCCTGCCCGATCGTCACCGGCAGCGGCACCGGCACGCACGACTTCGACCACGAGTTCGGCCTCTTCACCGACCTGCAGGTCGGCTCCTATGTCTTCTCCGACGTGATCTACAATTCGATCGAGATCGGTGCTGGAGGAGATAGGCCGGTCCTGCCGGCGCTCTTCGTCGTGAGCCGTGTGATCAGCCGGCAGCATCGGGACTTCGCCACGATCGACGCGGGCTCGAAGAGCTTCTCGATGGACGGGCCGATGCCGGTCCTGTGGCAGGGGCCGACGCCGGGCTCCACCTATGGCCGGTTCGGCGATCAGTTCGGCCGTCTCGACCTCACCGGTGCTGACAGGCCAGTGGAGCTCGGCGAGCTGACCACATGGATGGTGCCGCATTGTGATCCGACCATGAATCTCTACGACCACTATCACTGTGTGCGCGGCGATGATCTCGTCGATATCTGGGCGATCGAGGCGCGTGGCCGCACCGACTGAGCCACAGGAACAGCCGCGGCCGGCGCGGGCCCGGCTCGGTCGCGCGCTGCGGGCGATCCGCAACGGGCTCGGCATCAGCCTCGCCGAGGTGGCGCTCCGCACCGGGGTCAGCGTCTCGACACTGTCGAAGGTCGAGAACGGCCAGATGTCGTTGACCTATGACAAGCTGGTGCAGCTCAGCGAGGGCCTCGGGGTCGACATCGGCGCCTTCTTCGATGCGTCACCCCCCGCCGAGGTCGCCGGTAAAGGCCAGGTGACGGCCCGGCGGAGCATCACCCGACCGGGCGAGGAGATGCTGGTCGAGACGCCGAACTACGACTACCGCTACCTCTGCACCGACCTGTCGCAAAAGGCGATGGTGCCCATCCTGATCACCATCCGTGCCCGTTCGCTGGTCAGGTTCAGCCAGCTCAGCCGACATTCGGGCGAGGAGTTCATCTACGTGCTGCGTGGTCCGATCGAGGTGCATACGGAGCACTACGCGCCGGCCCGCCTGAACGAGGGCGATGCGCTCTATATCGACAGCACCATGGCGCACGCCTCGCTCGCGATCGGCGACACCGACGCCCTGGTGATCAATGTCTGCTACAGTCCGAGCGCGGGCCACCTGCAGAACCTGGTCGACCTCGCCCGAGCAGCAGCTCTTTCCGCCGACAACGAGGCGGCGGACGCCCCGCCCGTGAGGGGCCGGGCGTCCGCCGTGAAGCTGCCGAGGCCCTAGAGGCGGGACTCGATCACCGCCACGTCCACGGCGGCGTAGTCGTCGCTCAGCTCGAAGCCGTCGGCCGCTGCCTGAACGGCCGCGTGGTCGAAGTCATTGGCCGCTGGCACCCACGCATTGCTGCACACATCGGTCGCGACGATGGGCTTCGTGATCTGCCCGATCTCCAAAAGGAGATCGAAGAAGAACTGCCACTGCTCCATGTCGTGCCAGCCCCACCCCTCGCGCTGGTCCCAGGGACCGCGAAAGACCTTGGCGAGCTGCATCATGGACTCGGTGGCGATGTCGGGTGCGAGGGTCGAGGCCAGGCCCGGGAACTGCTCCATGACGATCTGGGTCGTCGCCCGAGGGTTGAGGTAGCCGAATTCCAGGCCCATGGCCCAGGCGCGGAGATAGGCTTCGTAGAGCTCGGCCTTCGCCGCGTCCTCGGCGTCCGAGCGGCGGACCACGAAGGTGTTGGCCGGCAACCTCGAGAAATCGTACGGCAGGAGATAGTCGAACTCGAGACCCTGGCCGGTCCACTGCGCTCGCAGGCCCTCCCATGACAAAGCGACGTCGCCCTGGCCCTGCAGCAGTGCCTGGCCCCAGAGATTGCCGGCTTCGGCGTACTCGACACTGGCCGGATCGATGCCGAGCTGGGCGAGCTCCGGATCGACGATCGATTTCCAGCCGATCGAGCCGAGGAGGATGGTCTTGCCCGCCAGCTCCTTCGGATCGGCCGGCTTCTCGCCCGGGCGGAACGCGAAGCTGAAGACGTCGAAGGCGCCCATCTGCCAGACCGAGGTGATCGGCATGCCCTGCTCGAGCCCGAGCGAGAAGACGCCGGGTGAGGGGAAGCCCATGTCGGACTGCTCCTGATCCACCAGCTTGATGGTGGCGGTCGCCTCCATCGGCCCGGGCTCCAGCGTCGTCTCGATGTCGCCGAACCAGCCGTATTTCTTGGCAACCCAATAGGGATAGTCGTCGAGCACCTCGATCGTGCCACGCGGGCTGACCCAGCGGACGGTGCCGCTCGCCGCCTGCGCACGGCCCGGGGCGAAGCCCGCCGACCCGAGCCCGAGAGCCGCCACCGTGCCGCCCGTCGCCGAAAGGAACCGCCGCCTCGGAAGCCTCAGCATCCCTGTCTCTCCCTTGTTCGGGCGATCAGCTTTCCCAGCTCGCCCATTTCTTGCCGACCCAGTAGAAGAAAACATAGATCGAGATGCCGATGACCGCGAGCACGAGGATGCAGGCGAAGAACTGCGGCATCTGGATCAGCGACGAGTAGTACGTCAGACGGTTGCCGAGTCCGAACGAGCCGCCGACCATCTCCGCACCCACGGCCGTCAGGAGGCCGAAGATGGAGCCGATCATCAACCCGACGATGACCATCGGCATGGCCATGGGGATGCGGATCTTCAGGAAGATCTGCAGCGTCGAGGCGCCGAAGCTGCGCGCCAGGGCAATTTTTGCGAGGTCGGTGCGGCGAAAGCCGGTCGCGGCGTTGATCATCACCATGGGCCCGGAGGCCAGCGTCACGGCGATGATGCGCGGCGTGAAGCCGAAGCCGAACTTGAGGATCAAGAGCGGCACCAGGGCCAGCATCGGCGTCGTCACGAGCAGCAGGATGTAGGGGGCCACGATCTTCTCGACCAGCGGGAACTGGGTGATCACGGCCGCCAGAACGAAGCCGATCGAGGCGCCGATCGAGAAGCCCACGAGAAGCTCGATCAGCGTATAGCCGATATGCGGCCCGATATACGGAAAGTCCGTGATCAGCGCCCAGACCACCTGGGATGGCGTCGGAGCGATGTAGGCCGGCACCTCGAACAGCCGCAGCAACAGCTCGGCACCACCGAAGACGATGATCGCGGTGACCAGGATCAGTGTCACATCCCGGCTGCCCTTGAGGATCGACAGTGTCGAGGCGGCGCTCGACCAGTTGCCGACATCAGCGGCCCCGGCCTTCTCGAAGGTCGGGATCTTGTCCCGGAGCTCCCTGTCGACGCTCGCCATATCGGTCTGGTGCTCCTAGGCCGCCTGGACTTGCGGCTTGTGATCGATCGAGCCCTTGATCTCACCGACGAGCTCGATGAAATGCGGCGCCATGAAGATCTCGAGGTTGCGCGGCCGCGGCAGGTCGATCTCGAAGATACGCGCCAGACGGCCCGGCCTGGCACTCATCACGAAGACCCGGTCGGCCAGGAAGACCGCCTCGGCGATGTTGTGCGTGATGAAGACGATGGTTTTCCTCGTCTCCATCCAGATCTGCTGGATCAGCAGGTTCATCTCGTCGCGGGTGAAGGCATCGAGGGCGCCGAACGGCTCGTCCATCAGGAGCAGCGACGGATCGACCGAGAGTGCTCTGACGATCGAAGCCCGTTGCTGCATGCCACCGGAAAGCTCGCGCGGCATCTTGCTCTCGAACCCGGTCAGTCCGACTTCCGCCAGCAGGGCATCGATGCGCGCCTGGTCCGGACGCTGGCCGCGGATCTCGAACGGCAGCTCGATGTTCTTGATGAGATTGCGCCAGGGCAGGAGATTGGCCTCCTGGAAGACCATGGCGATCTGCGGGTTGGGCTTCGTCACGGGCTTGCCGTCGAGGCGGATCTCTCCGGACGAGAGGCCGTGCAGACCGGCCATCGCCCAGAGCAGCGTGGACTTGCCACAGCCCGAGGGCCCGAGCAGGCAGGCGAGCTCGCCCTCCTGCACTTCAATCGAGAAATCGTCGAGCGCGTGCACCCGCCCGGTGCCCGTATCGTAATATTTCGTCGCGTTGGCGACCGTCAGCTTGGGCTGCCCGTTCTGGCTCAAGGCGCAGGCTCCTTTGCTCCCAGACACCAACGTCACCGAGTGCGTGGCATTCGTCAAGGTGGTCTGCTCAGCACTTGACGCCTTCGCAAGGCTCTTCGACAGTGCCACTCGATGGATCAGAGACCAGCGAAGCGAGGCGGAATGGAGGCGACCTTCAACACCATTTATGGTCGCAATCTCATATGCGAGCTCAGGAATTTCGTTCATCGCCCGTATCTCGTGGTGACCATGGAGGAGCTTTGGGAACGCTTCGAGGGGGCGTTCGATGATGGTCTTGTCGGGCCAGTCTTCGCCTCCTCCATGGATGTGGAGATGCTGGAGAAGGCTCTGGACGGTCTGCCGCCGGCCGAATGCATCATCGGGATCGGTGGTGGACGGGCGGTGGACACCGCCAAGTATTTCGCCTGGAGGACGCGCCTGCCGCTCTTTCAAATCCCGACCTCGATGTCGGTCAATGCCGTATTCGGACATCGCGCTGGCGTTCGCCAGAACGGTCAGGTTCGCTACATGGGCTATGCCGTGCCCGAGGCGGTCTACGTCGATTTCGACGTCATCCAATCTGCGCCGGCCCACATCAACCGTAGCGGTGTATGCGAAATTCTCTGCTACCACACCGGCCATCTCGACTGGGCCTACGCCGATCGTCTCGGCAAATGTGAAGCGAAATGGCCCTACGATCAGCGGCTCGTCGATGCGGCCCGGCAGCGCTTCGATCTCGTCATGACCCATCTCGACGACATCAATGCCGTCAATGAGACAGGCATTCGCGCGCTCATGGAGGCAAATCGCTGGGGCGGCGCCACCTTTCACAATGCCGGCTGGAACCCTCGCCACATCGAAGGCATCGACCATTTTGTCTTCTACGCGCTCGAATACCATACGCGACGGCCCTTCCTGCACGGCCAGCCGGTCTGTCTAGCCTGAATAATTCATCAGGGCTGTGTTCGGTGCTGGCGGGCGAGACATAAGCCGTTGGGATCGTTTAGGTTTCGGTTGCTGAGACCGCGCCTTTGCGACCGAACGGAGTTGTGTGCCCGCCATGGCCGAAGATGCTCTCTTTCTCCCCGGTCTGTCACCTGTTTCGGGCAAGCCGGTTCACCTCGCCTTCGATGGCGGCCGGTTGACCTCGGATGGGGGTGTGCTGGTGCTGGCCGAGATCGAGCGAGGGCTCGGGATCGCCGAGCGGCTGGCCGGCTGCATTAGATCCACGGGCTGACGGGTGCGGCATGGCTGCCGAGATGATCCGCTTCCGCGCTGCTGATCGCCGCCGGCTCCGGACGCCAACGACTGCGATGCCCTGGTGACGATCGGCGTTCAAGATGGCGGTAGGCGCCTGCCGAGACAGGGGCGGGCTCTGCTCGCAACCGACGATGTGCCGATTGGAAAATCTGCCGGGGAAGACCGCGCTCATTCGCGACGGATGCTATGGTCGACCTCTTCTGCGACAGCTTCGCCGAAGTGCCGCGACGCATCCTGCTGGACATCGACGACACCCTCGACGACAGGCGCCCAGCAGCTGTCGCTGTTCCATGCCCACCACGACAACCGCTGCTTCTTGCCGATCCATATCTACGAGGCCACGACCGGCAAGCCTGTGGCGGTGATCCTCAGACCGGGCAAGACCCCCGACGGTGCCGAGGTCGCGCTTGTGCTCAGGCACCTGGTCGAGGCGATCCGCCGTCGCTGGCCAAAAGTCGAGATCGTGATCCGCGGCGACAGCCACTATGCCCGCCGAGGCCATGAGCTGGCTGGAGCGCAACAGCGTCCTACATCTTCGGTCTCGCCGGCAACCGCGTGCTGCTCGACCGCGTCGCGGCACGCGAGGACCAGCCGTCCGCCGCGCTGACAGGACGCCGACAAGATCCAGCTTCCACGACTTTCGCTACGCCGCCAGGAGCTGGACAGTCGAGCGCCGGGTCATCGCCCGCATCGAGGCGACCAGGCAAGGCAGCGACACGCGCTTTGTCGTGACCAACCTCACCGGCACGCCACGCTGGCTCTACGAGGTCCTCTACTGCGGCCGAGGCCAGGCCGAGAACCTGATCAAGGCGCCAAGCTGCACCGCCCGGACGCACTCTGCTCGAAGGCGACGGCCAACCAGTTCCGCCTCCTCGTCCACACCGCCGCCTACTGGCTGCTGCACACGCTGAAGGGCCTCGCCGCCAAGACCTCGTTCTGGCGCGACGCCCAGTTCGACACCGTGCGCCTCGCCTTCGTCAAGATCGCCGCCCGGGTCACCGAACTCGTCACCCGCATCAAGGTCTCGCTGCCGTCGAGCTATCCCTACAAGCAAAGCCTCGCCCGCTTCGCCGACCGCGCCCTCGCCATGCCCCCGTGACCGCCGGGGCGACGTGCCCCCAACCGAGTCCCTACCGTCCACCGCCAACACCGTCATCGAAGACCGAAAATGCGCACCAAGCGCCACCCTCACGCGCGCCTGACCGCCAACTCACTCGCAGCCTCATGAATGAAGCGGGCTAGGCATCTATGTCGGCTCGCTCCTGCACGACAGCGGGGCGAAGCAGATGCTCGACGCCATCCACCGGGTCGGCGTCGACATCCGTCCCGAGGCCATGGGCATCACCTGGAACGAGGCGGCGATCGCGCTCGCCGACTTGCGCGAGTACGTCCGCCGGGCCGGACTCTGGTACGGCATCGCGCATGACGCGGTCATCGACCATGCCTTCATCGACAAGCTGCGCGGCAACATCGAAGCGAAATACGGAACCTGGACCGGCTGACCAATCGTGGGCCAGCAATAACCAAACAAAGAGGGAGGAAGAACCATGCAGCGACATACGCGCCACGTCCTGGCCGCCGTCCTGCCGGCGCTGGGACTTGTCTCGACGCCGGCAATGGCCATCGATTGGCAGCGGTTTGCAGGCAGCGAGATCACGGTGCTCATCGCGGAGCACCCGGTCGCCAACGGGATACGCGAGCTTCTGCCGGAATTCGAGGAAGCGACCGGCATCTCGGTCGACGTTCAGGCCTTCGCCGAGGACCTCTATTTCGATCGGATGGAGCTGGCGCTGCGGGCGACGGAGGGCGTCGCCGACGTCTACTTCCTGCCGATGGATTCGACCGCTTTCACCCAATGGTCGGCCGGTCTCATCCAGCCCCTGACGCCGTTCCTCGACGATCCGGAGCTGACCGCCGAGGACTACGGCCTAGGCGACTTTCCGGCGGGCTTCCTCGCTGCCACCCAGTATCCGCCAGGAGACGCCGATGCCGAGGACTACGCGATCCCGGTGAGCTTCGAGAGCTACATCCTCTTCTACAACAAGGAACATGTCGACGCGTATCTCGACGGCACCGTGCCGGCGACCATGCCAGAGCTGATCGAGGCGGCGGCGACCATCAGCGAGAAGAGCGGTGGTCAGGTCGCCGGTGCGGTGATGCGCGGCATCCGCTCCGATACGCCCATCGATACCGTGACCGGCATTGTCTACAATGCCTGGGGTGCCGAGCCGACACCCTTGCCCTACAATGTCTGGTTCGACGGCGACTGGTCGAAGCCCCGGCTCACCGATCCGCGCATCGCCGCCGGCCTCTCGCACTATGCCGGCATGATGAAGGCGGGGCCGCCCAACATCCTCGCCCTCGACTGGCCCGACGCCAGCCTACTGTTTCAGCAGGGCAGGGCCGGCTTCTTCATCGACGCGAGCCTGTTCGGTCCGGGCTTCGAGAACCCCGAGGAGTCGCAGGTTGCCGGCAAGACCGGCTACGCCACGCTGCCGCCCGCGGACGCCGGCGGCGAGTCGTTCACCGGCCACTGGATGTGGGGGCTCGGCATTCCCGCGAATGCCGCAGAGCCGGACGCCGCCTGGTACTTCATCCAGTGGATGACCAGCAAGTCGGCCGAACCCCGAATCGGCGCCATGCACGGCGGTGCTGCTCGCCTCTCGACCTGGGATGATGCCGGCTACAAGGCGGAGTTGAACCCGGACTATGTCAAAGTTGTCCAGGACAGCATGCGCACCTCGCGATCGACCGTGGTCTTTCGCGAAGGCTGGGCCGAGTACGCGCTCGCCATCGTCGACGCCATTCACGAGATACATGGTGGCGCCACCCCCGAGGCTGCGACCGAGGCACTCCAGGCACGATTCCTGGAGATGCTGAATCCGTAACGCTGCCGGCTGGCTCCTGGTCGCACCGATGCTCCTGGTGCTCGGTGCGACCTCCCTCTACCCTTTCGCCTACGCGCTCTTCATCAGCCTTTTCGACTGGAACTGGGGCCGGTCGATGAGCTTCATCGGTCTCGCCAACTACACCCGCCTCCTCGGCGACGTCGAGTTCTGGCTGATCATGAAGAACACCCTGGTGTTCGCGACCTCGGCCACCGCCATCGAGCTCCTGCTCGGCCTCGGCATCGCCGTTGCGGTCGACCGGCTCCGCTTCGGCGCCACCCTGGTTCGCACGCTCTTGCTCACACCCTTGATGATCTCCGGCATCATCGTGGCGCTGATGTCCAAGGTCATGCTCGATAGCTTCCTTGGCATCGTCAACTACCTCCTGGGTCTGATCGGCGTTGGCCCCTCGACGTTCTACGGCACCGAGGCGACCGCGATGTTCACCATCGTCATGGTCGACACCTGGTGGCAGACCGCCTTCGTCTTCATCATCCTGCTCGCTGGCCTGCAGTCGCTGGCGGCCGAGCCGCGCGAGGCGGCGCGCCTGGACGGCGCCTCCGAGTGGCGGATCTTCCGCCACATCACGATGCCGCAACTCGCGCCATTGCTGCTCACCGTGCTGATCATCCGCTCCATCGACACGCTCAAGGTTTTCGACATCGTCTTCGGCACGACGGGTGGCGGACCGGGGCTGGCGACCGAGGTGGCGCAGACGCTCGCCTATCGCACCGCCTTCGCGTATCTGCAGATCGGCCGGGCGATGGCCGTTATGGTCCTCTTCTCAATCCTCGTGCTCGCCCTCTGCGCGCTCTATTTGCGCCTCGGCAGCGAGCGGCGAGACTAGGTCGATGCGCCTGCAGCGCATCTTGACCTTGCTGCCGGCCTACGTGGTGGCACTCGCCGCCATGGCCGTCACCCTCTTTCCGATCGCCTGGATCCTATCGATTTCGCTCAAGACCAAGCGTGACGCCTTCGCCATCCCACCCGTCTGGACGTTCGCCCCGGTCTGGCGCAACTACTTGGCCTTGTGGGACAACGACGCCTTCCGCGGCGCCGTTTTCAACAGCTGCGTCGTGACCGTCTTGGGCGTCGTCCTGGCGACCCTGATCGCGGTGCCGGCAGCCTATGCCCTCAACCGCCTCAGGCTGCGGGGCAAGCGGTTGATCGCGGCTTGGCTGCTGCTCGCCTACATGCTGCCCGAGTTCCTCTTCATCATTCCGATATACGTGCTCTACCAGGCGATCGGCCTCTACGACACACATCTCGGCCTCGCCCTGATCTATCAGGTGCACGTCCTGCCCTTTGCAATCTGGATGCTGCGCAGCTTTTTCGCTGAAGTGCCGGTCGAGCTCGAGGAGGCGGCGCGGATCGACGGCTGCGGCCATTTGGCCGTGCTGATACGGGTCTACCTGCCGATGACACTGCCGGGGCTGGCGGCGACAGCAATCCTGAACGCCATCTGGATCTGGAACGAGCTGGCGATAGCACTCGGCCTGACCTTCAAGAACGCGCAGACGATCACCGTCGCTGTCACCTCGTTTCGGGGCTATGCCTCGATCGACTGGGGACCCATGACCGCGGCCTCGATCGTCGCAATCCTGCCGATGATCCTCTTCGCTCTCGTGGCGCAACGCTGGATCGTCAAGGGGCTCACCTTGGGAGCTGTCAAGGGGTGAGGGGCCTTGCCGCGCGCCGGCCGGTGCGTAACATGGCCGCCAGCAACTGAAGGGGGGACGTCATGGCGGAGCCGGTACGGGTGCTCGTTGTCGGTGTCGGCAACATGGGGGCGAGCCACGCCAAGGCCTATCATCGCAATCCCGGCTTCGAGCTGGTCGGCCTCGTCAGCCGCTCGATGGGCCCGTCGACCAAATTGCCAGACGAGATCGCCGGCTACCCGCGCTTCAACGACTTCGCGACGGCGCTGCGCGAGACCAGGCCGCATGCCGTCTCGATCAATACCTACCCCGACACCCATGCCGACCTCGCCATCCGCGCCATGGATGCCGGCTGCCATGTCTTCATGGAGAAGCCGATCGCCACCACCAACGCCGACGCCGAGCGCGTCGTCGCCAGGGCGAAGGAGAAGAACCGCAAGCTGGTGCTGGGCTACATCCTGCGCGTGCACCCGGCCTGGACGAAGTTCGTCGAGCTGGCGCAGGGGCTCGGCAAGCCGCTCGTCATGCGCATGAACCTCAACCAGCAGTCGTCGGGACCGGCCTGGAACTGGCACAAGGCCTTGATGGAGAGCCTGACCCCGATCGTCGATTGCGGCGTCCACTATGTCGACGTGATGTGCCAGATGACCCGCGCCAGGCCGGTGCGCGTCCACGGCATCGGGGCCAAGCTCAGCGCCGAGACGAAAGTGCAGAACTACGGCCACCTGCATGTCACCTTCGACGACGGCTCGGTCGGCTGGTACGAGGCCGGCTGGGGACCGATGATGTCCGAGGTCGCCTATTTCGTGAAGGACGTCTGGGGCCCGAAGGGCGCCGCCTCGATTGCCTACAAGCCGCAGGAGGGGCAGAGCGAGGCCAGGGCCGACAAGGTCTCCGATTCGGCCGACATCGACCAGCACACCAAGACCAACGCGATCAAGCTGCACCATAGTGAGATCGACGCCGACAATAACTTCAAGCGTCCGGACGAGTGGATCTCGACCGAGGACGAGCCCGACCACCAGGAGCTCTGCGAGCGCGAGCAGGCGCTGTTCCTGGACGCCATCCTGAACGACACCGACCTCACCGACAGCATGGCCGATGCGGTGAACTCGCTCCGCATCGTCCTCGCCGCCCAGCAGAGCATCGACGAGGAGCGGGCGATAACGCTCCAGGGGTGAGAGAAACATGCGCTACCAGATCCAGCCCGAGGACCGGATGCTCGTCGACGAGTTCCGGCAGAACCCCTACGGCCGCCACAGCCCCGGCCTGCTGCGCGTCCTCAATCGCATGCGCGGCGCGCCGCTCGACGGCAAGTACGTCCTGGTCTGCACCAAGCCCTTCAAGGAATGGAAGCTCGCCATCCACGGTGACCGCAAACGGCCGATCGAGATCCTCCACGACCACGTCTTCAAGAGCCGGGAGGAGGCGGAATGGGCAGTCTTCAAGCTGCGCTGGAAGGCGCTCACCGGTGAGGAGCTGAACTGATGCTGGAGCTGATCGGCTATGCCGATAAATTCAGCGTGGCCCCGGGCGAGGCGATCGAGTTCAAGGTCAGCGCCTTCAAGGGCCAGCGTTTCCGGGCCGAGATCGTCCGCCTGATCCACGGCGACGCCAACCCCGAGGGTCCCGGCTACAAGCACGCCCCCGTGCCATCGCCGATCGAGGGCGAGTACCAGGGCCGAAACCAGCCGATCCGCGCCGGCTCCTTCGGCGTCGTCCCGCATCACCCCGCCTTCGCCGCCCTCGAGAGCTTCACGCTCATGGCCATGGTCTGGCCGACCACGCCGGCCAAGGGCCGCCAGGCGATCCTGGCGCTCGGCGACGATCTGGCCCTGGCCATCGGCGACAAGGGCGGGCTCGTCGGCCAGATCGGCGCGACCACGCTCGAGAGCGAGGCCCCGCTCCACGAGCGCCACTGGTACCTGGCGGCCCTGACCTTCGACGCCACGACCGGCACCGCCACCCTGATCCAGCGCCCACTTCTGGCCTATCCGGGCGGCGCCGACGCCGCCATGGCCAGCGCCTCGGCGACGAGACCCGACCTCGCCGGCGCCGATCTGCTGATCGCGGCCGAGGGCAGCCCCCGCCGAAGCCACCTGAACGGCAAGATCGACAGCCCGCGCCTCCTCGCCCGCGCCCTGCCGCCGGAGCGGCTCGAGGCCCTCCTCGTCCGCCCGCTGCCGGCCGATCTCCTCCCCGACCTGGCTTTCGCCTTCGACTTCGCCCAAGGCACCCGCACGACCCGCATCCACGACACGGGCCCGCACAAGCTCGAGGGCCAACTCGAGCACCTGCCGGCCAGGGCGATGAAGGGCTGGTGCTGGAGCGGCGAGGAGATGTGCTGGTGGCGCAAGCCCGAGCACTATGGCGCCATCCATTTCCACGCCGACGACCTCTTCGACGCGGGCTGGGCCACCGATTTCGCCTTCACCGTGCCGGACGACCTTCGTTCCGGCGTCTATGCGGCGCATGTCTGGTGCGGCGATGCCGAGGACGGCACGCAGGAGGACCTGATCCCCTTCTTCGTCCGCCCGAAGCGCGGCGACCGCGACCGGCCGAAGCTCGCCTTCCTCGCACCGACCGCCGCCTACATGGCCTATGCCAACGACCAGAATCACATCAAGGGCGACGCGGCCGAGATGGTCATCGGCCGGCTCGTCACCTACCAGCCGTCCGACATCTTCCTTTACGACCACCCCGAGCTCGGCCTCTCGCTCTACGACCGCCACGCCGACGGCAGCGGCGTGTGCTACTCCTCGCGCCACCGCCCGATCCTCAACATGCGGCCCAAATACAGCTCGTGGCTGGGTGCGACGGGCTCCGGCCTCTGGCAGTTCAACGCCGACCTGCACATCACCGACTGGCTCGAGAGCCACATGGCGGTCGAGTTCGACGTCATCACCGACGAGGACCTGCATGCGGAGGGCCTCGCGCTCCTCGAGCCCTACGACGTGGTGATCACCGGGACCCACCCCGAATACCACTCGACCCACATGTGGGACGCGATGCGCGCCTGGATCGATCGGGGCGGCCGGCTCATGTACGTTGCCGCCAATGGCTGGTACTGGCGCATCGCCTTCCACGACGAGCTCGACGGCGTGATCGAGGTGCGCCGGGCGGAGGACGGCATCCGCACCTGGGAGGCCGATCCGGGCGAGTACCACCACAGCTTCACCGGCGAATATGGCGGGCTCTGGCGCCGGCAGGGCCGGCCGCCGCAGGCGCTGCTCGGCATCGGCTTCATGGCCCAGGGCTTCGACATCTGCTCGTACTACAGGCGGCAGCCGGACAGCCACGACCCGCGCGCCGCCTTCGTCTTCGAGGGCGTCGAGGACGACATCATCGGCGATTTCGGCCTGATCGGCGGCGGTGCTGCCGGGCTGGAGCTCGACGCCATCCGCCACGACCTCGGCACGCCGCCGCACACCCTGGTCCTCGCCAGCTCCGAGGCGCACAGCGACGTCATCATGCTGGTCAACGAGGAGTTCGGCGTCGTCCCGCCCAACCTCAAGGGCTCCGAGCACCCCAACGTGCGCGCCGACATGACCTTCTTCGACACCGCGGCCGGTGGCGCCGTCTTCGCCACCGGCTCGATCGCGTGGTGCGGCAGCCTCTCCTGGAACGGCTACGACAACAACGTCTCGAGGATCACGGGCAACGTGCTCAGACGGTTCCTCGATCCGACGCCGTTCAGTTGACCGTCAGCGAGCGGCCCTCCGGTATCCGGTAGCTGTCGAACCAGGGCCTGATCCGCTCGAACGCCGCGCTGGCGGCGAAGACGTCCGCGTCGGCGTGGCGCCGGCCGATGATCTGCAGGCCCACCGGCAGGTTGCCCGGCGCCAGCCCGGCCGGGATCGAGGCCGCGGGATGGCCGCTGAAGTTGATGAAGTAGGTCATGCACCAGCCGATCAGCCGCTCGACCGGCTCGCCGTTGATCTCGGCCGGGCCCAGCGTGTTGCCGTCGCTGCCGTTCTTGACCGGCAGGGCCGCCAAAGTCGGCGAGAGGATCAGGTCGTGGCTGTCGAGCACGCCCTGGATCGCGTCGTTGATCTCGGTGCGGACGATCTGGCTCTGCAGCTGCTCCGGCACCGTGGCCCGGTAGCTGTAGTCCAGCCAGCGCAGGAACTCGGGCGGGAAGTCGTCACGGTGGTCGCCCAGAAGATCGATGCCGGCCGCCTTGAACGTCTCGAAGGCGTTGACGCTGAGCGGCGTGATCAGCTTGCACCACAAGTCGGCTAGCTCGAGGTGATGGCGCTCGATGCCGAAATCCACCTCCTCGACGACCGCACCCGCGGCCTCGAAGGCGCGCAGCGCCTCCCGACAGGTCTCGACGATCACGGGCTCGACCGGAAAGACGCCGAAATTCGGGGTCCAGGCGATGCGCATGCCCTGGATCGAGCGGCGGGTGGCGCCGAGGTAGTCGACCACGTCCGGCAACGAGAAGGGATCGCGGCTGTCGAACCCGGCGAGCGCCGTCATCGCCAAGGCCGCGTCCTCGACCGTGCGTGCCAGGGGGCCCTCGTGGATGAAGCAGCCGGCCGGGGTGAAGGCGTCAGGGCGCGAGTTGAGCGGCACCCGGCCGAAGCCGGCCTTGTAGCCGAAGATGCCGGACCAGGACGCCGGGATGCGGATCGACCCGCCACCGTCCGTGCCCTCGGCGACGGGCACCAGGCCATCGGCGACCGCGGCAGCGCTGCCGCCCGAGGAGCCGCCGGGGTTGCGGCTCGTGTCGAAGGGGTTGCCCGTCGGGCCGAAGAGATAATTGTCGCACACCCCGCGAAAGCCCATGATCGGGCTGTTGCACTTGCCGACCAGGATGGCGCCGGCCCGTTCCATCCGCTCGACATAGGGGCAGGTCAGGTCGGGCCGCCAGTCCTTCATCGCCCTGACCCCGCCGAGCGTCGTCGGCCAGCCCGGCTTGAAGTCGAAGAGGTCCTTCATCGCCGTCGGCACGCCGTGCAGCGGACCCAGGGCAGCGCCCGACATGACCGCCTGCTCGGCCTTCCTCGCCGCCGCCCGCGCCCCCTCGAAGTCGGTGAACACGAACGCGTTCAGGCTCGGGTTGCGCGCCTCGATCCGGGAGATGGTCGCCTCCATCACCTCGACTGGTGACACCTTGCGGGCACGAATCTGCGCCGCGATCGCACTCGCCGTGCTCCAGGCGAACTGGTCCACTGCCGACATGACTGGCGTCCCTTTCAAGTCGTGTTGATGTGCGGGGAAACTGCCGCAGGACGCATGTCCGTACAAGCCGGCGGTGACGTCAGCCTGCTGGTTTCGCCTGCGTCTGTTGTCTCCGCTGGGAACTCATGGCGGCAGGCGTCCGTTTTCGGCTGCTTGGCCGAGGCACACGCGGGTCGGCCTATGGTTGGTGCAACTGG
>JACKIN010000006.1 GCA_020638495.1 Geminicoccaceae bacterium
GGTCGGCCAGCACGCGGAACTCGAAGCTGTCCTCGCAGAAGGTCTGCAGCCGAAGGCCGGGCGAGCCTTTGGAGCGGTCGCCGAAGCGGATGGTGATGCGGTCGCCCTCTTCGAGGAAGCCCTTGACCACCTTGATCCACAAGGTGCGGTCCCAGGGGCGGATATTGCCCTTGGGGTCGAAGCGGGTCTCGAGCACGGCCCCGTTGGAGGCCTCGATCGTGGTGTAGCCCGGCGCCTTCGGGTCGGTGAACTGCGGGTTGCTCTGGTCCGAGGCGAAGCGGAAGCAGACGCGCAGCGAGCCCGAATCGTCGATGCCGTAGCGGCCGGCCGTGTAGGTCAGGGTGAAGCTCTGGAAGGAGCCCGCCTCGAAGTCGCCGGTCGGCTCGAGCTCGGCCGTGCCGAGGAGGCCCGGGTCGATCGGCTCGCGGAGCGCGCCGTTGTCCATGCCCATGGTCCAGGGCGGTGTCGTCGCCATCGTCGGCGCTCCTTCTGGCTCAGCCGACGGTGACGAGGCCGACCGCTGGCTCCACCTTCACCTGCTCGCCCGTCTCGATGAGGCGGGTGATGTCGCCATCCGCGAAGCGGTCGCAGATGGCCAGGTCGGCGAGGGCGGCACCCTGCGCCAGGATCGGGTTGAAGCGGTTGAAGAGGATGGCCACCGGCGCCATGCCGCGGGCCGCCATCTCGTGCAGCATCCAGGCCGAGGCGACGCCGCCCTTGGCGGTGTTCACCACCAGCACCTTGCCGACATAGCTCTGCCCGTGGAGCTTGTGCTGCGGCCGGGAGAAGATGCCCTGCAGGCGGTCGAGGTCGTAGCGGGCCGAGAAGTTGTCGTCGGTGACGAGGGCCTCGCCCTCGGCCACCGGGCCGACGCCGACATGGCAGCGGAGGATGCGGGGGCCGCTCATGGCGTGCGCCCCGCAACGGCGGCGTCGACGCAGTCGGACATGCTCATGAGCGATGGCGCATAGCCGTAGCCGCCCAGGATGTTGACCAGCTTCGCCGAGTTGGTCAGCAGGCGGCGCCAGCCGTTCGCCTCGGCCATCTCGCGGGCGTAGCTCTGGTAGAAGCACATGCCGCGCAGCACGAGCGCACCCGAGGCCTCGATGCGCTCGGTCAGGCGCATGCGGTCGGCATCGGCGGCGACGCCGGGCGAGGTGGCGACGAGGAGTGCTGTGCCCTCGTGGATGCGGCGGCCGTCGAGGAGGTCGGCCACCTGCTGCATCTCGATGAGGGAGAGCTGCGGGGCGGCGAAGACGACGACGTCGACCTTCTCGCCGGGAGCGCCGTACTCGCCGAAGAAGCTCTTCAGCTCGGCGGCGTCGATCTCCCGGACCGGCAGCGAGGCCGGGTCGCAGACGGCGTCGAGCGTCGGGGCCTCGGGGGTGATGCCGACGAGGTTGAAGAGCGGGATCGAGCCGAAGCTCGCCATCGCCGCACCCATGTGCTTGAGCGCGTCGGAGTCCGGCGGGCCGTCGATGCCCTCGATCACCGGCACCGCCCAGTAGGAGCCGGCGGCACGGCCGACGAGGGCACCCAAGGCACCCCATTCGGCGAGATCCCGGGGCCGCGTGCGCACGACGAAGCGGTGGGTGCCTCGGCGGTTCTCGTCCAGATGCAGGCCGTAGCGCGGGGTGCGGCCGGTGAGCGCTGCGGCCAGGGCCGAGGGGCCGCCCTCGAAGTTGGAGCGGGCGCCGAGCACGCTGTTGGAGTAGATGACGACGCCGGTGTCGCCATAGGCCTGATGCTCGCCGGGTAGCGGCGGCATGATGGTCTGGTAGTTGATGCAGGTGTCGGTCATCAGCACGCCAAGCGCCTCGAAGGCGTCGATGGCGCGGCGCTCGAGGTTGGCCATGGCGTCGGTCTGGCCGAGCTTCCTGTAGTGCGCGAAGTCGATGCCGCGCGGGTCGGTGATGGTCGGGACGCGGACCCGCCGGTCGGCCGCTGGCGCCTGGCCCAGCCGCTCGAGGAAGGCGACGCCCGCCTCGCCCAGGCTCTCGGTGTCGGCCATGATGTGGGCCTGGTGCACCTCGACGAGGTCGGCCGCGTCGAAGGCACGGCCGACCTGCTGCATGTGCTGAATCGCCCATTGCCGGGGGGCGCCATGCTCGCCCCGCGCCATGGCTTCCTCGATGTCCGTCAGCCGCATGCGTCCCTCCCTCGCAAGAACGGTGCTAGCAGCGGCCTCAGGTGTCGACAAGCCGGCGGGGCCGGTTGCCACCGCGCTCGGGAATCCCGGTTTCCTCGAAGAAGACGCGCGCCAGGGCGGCGATGCCCTCCCTGATCTCCGCTTTGGTGGGCAGGCCGTAGCAGAGCCGCATGCAGTGCTTCGCGGCCTCCGGGTCGCAGGCGACCGTTGGCCCGGGATTGAAGGTGACGCCGGCCGCCCGGGCGGGCTCCACCAGCTTCCGGACGTCGATGTGGTCCGGTAACTTCAGCCAGACGAAGAGGCCGCCCTTGGGCGCGGTGAGCTCCACCGACGTGCCGAACTCGCGGTCGAGCGCCTCGATCAGCGTGCGCAGCTTGTCCTCCAGCGCGTCCGTGAGCTCGCGCAGATGGCTGTCGAAGTGCGTTCCGAAATATTCGGCGATGACCATCTGGTCGAGTGCTGCCGTGCCGCCGTCGGTCTTGCAGGCGAGCATGCGCGCCAGGACCGAGCGGTCGGCGGCGACGTAGCCGACGCGGAGCGCCGGGGCCAGCGACTTCGAGAAGGAGCCGATATGGATGACCTGCGTCGGATCGAGCGCCCAGAGGGCCGGCGGGGCGCCGTCGCGCCAGATGATGTCGGCGTAGCACTCGTCCTCGAAGATGGGCACCTCGTAGGCCCGGGCCACCTCGAGCAGTTGCTGGCGGCGCTCGAGGCCAAGGATGCTGCCGGTCGGGTTCTGGATGGTCGGGATCGTGTAGATGTATTTCGGCCGGATGCTCTTGCGCTTCAGCTCTTCCAGGACGGCCGCGAGCTTCTCGACCTCGATGCCCCCGTCGTCGAGCGGGGCGCCGACGGGATGGACGCCGAGGCGCTGCGCGCGCGAGAACATGGCGGAATAGGTGAACGCCTCGAAGATCACCGTGTCGCCCGGCTCGAGCAGCAGGTCGTTGACCAGATCGATGCCCTGCAGCGAGCCCGAGGTGACGAGGATGTCGTCGGCGGTGCAGGAGGCGCCACGCAGCCGGTTCAGCTTGGCCGCGACGAAGTCCCTTAGCCCCTCGAAGCCGAGCGGGTTCTGGCCCTGGTTGTAGACGGCGAGATCGGCGCCGTGCCGCCTGATCACCGCGGCCGCGGCCTCGGCCAGCGCTTCGGTCGGGACCTCGTCCCGGTCGTTGTGGCCAACGGCGAAGTTGTATTTCGCCGGCGGTGACCAGGTTTGTGCCGGTGCCGGGAGATTGCGTCGGAAGCTCGACGTGTAGCGAAAGCCGGCATTTTCCCTGGTCATCGTCCCGTCCCGATAATGCGGGCCAGTGGTCGGGCAGTTGGCGACGAAAGGCAATCCCGCTTGTGACCTGCGACGACCTTCGGCTAGGGTTTTCTGACAGGGCAGGGATGGAGGCGCTGGGTATTGGCCGAAGGGACGCTCGAGGTTCGGATCTGGCGGGGCGGGGACGAGGGTGCGTTCGGCGCCTATGCGGTGCCGGCGCGCGAGAACCAGACCGTGCTCGACGTCGTGACCGAGGTGCAGCGGCGCTTCGAGCCGTCGCTCGCCTATCGCTTCTCCTGCCGGGTCGGCGTCTGCGGCTCCTGTGCCATGACCATCAACGGCACGCCGCGCTGGACCTGCCGCACGCACGTGAAGCGGGTCGCACCCGAGGGCCGGCTGACCATCGAGCCCCTGCGCAACATGAAGCGGGTGAAGGACCTCGCCTGCGACATGGACGGCTTCCTCGGGAAATGGGCCAGTGTCGGCACCTTCGAGGGCACCGCCACGCGCGCCGACCCGCCGGCCGCCATCGACCCGGCGAGCCCGGCCCGCCGCGAGGTCGACGCCGCGATCCAGTGCATCAATTGTGCGGTCTGCCATGCGGCCTGCGACGTGGTGGCCTGGGACCCGCATTACCTGGGACCGGCCGCCCTCAACCGGGCCTGGACGCTCTACAACGACGCCCGTGTCGCCGACCGGCGGGCGGTGCTCGACGGTGCCCTGCAGCCGGGCGGCTGCCACACCTGCCACAGCCATGGCGCCTGCACCGAGCACTGTCCGGTCGGGCTCAGCCCGACGGCCAGCATTGCCGGCCTGAAGCGGGCCGGCCTCGTTTCGCTGCTCAAGGGTGGTCGGTCGTGAGCGAGGCCAGGCTCTTCCTGCTGCAGCGGCTGACGGCGCTGGTCATGGCGCCGCTCGTGCTCGTTCATCTGGTGCTCATCGTCGTGGCGGTGCAGGGCGGGCTGACGGCCGGCGAGATCCTCGGCCGCACGCAGGGCAGTGTGTTCTGGGGCCTGTTCTACGGTATTTTCGTCCTGGTGGCGGCGATCCACGCGCCGATCGGCCTGCGCAACGTGCTGCGCGAATGGACCGGCATCGGCCGGCGGCCGATCGACTGGCTCATGGTCGCCTTCGGCGTCCTGCTGCTGGTGCTGGGCTGGCGCGCGGTGGTGGCGGTCGTGGGCGGCGGGGCATGAGGCGGGGCGCCGGCTGGTGGGCGGCCATGGGGCACCGGCTCTCGGGCCTGGCGCTCGCGGCCTTCCTGCCGCTGCACTTCCTCATGCTGGGCCGGGCGCTGGGCGGCGCCGAGGCGCTGGACAGCTCGCTGAAGATCGCCGAGCTGCCGCTGGTCAAGGTGGCGGAGTTCGGCCTCGTCATCGCGCTTGCTGTGCATCTGGCGTTCGGGCTCCGGGTGCTGGCGATCGAGCTGCTGCCCTGGCCGGCCAGGGACGGGCTCAGGCTGCGGCTGGTCTATCTCGGGCTCGCCGCCACGGTGCTGGTCGGCATCGCCTTTGCCGTGAGCGTGGTCTGATGCGGATCGAGGAGAGCCGCTGCGACATCCTCATCCTGGGCTCGGGCGGGGCCGGGCTCTTCGCGGCGCTGCACGCGGCCAAGGCCGACCCGGCGCTCGACATCGTCATTGCGGTCAAGGGGCTGCTCGGCAAGAGCGGCTGCACGCGGATGGTGCAGGGCGGCTACAACGTGGCGCTGGCCGCCGAGGACAGCATCGAGCGGCACTTCATGGACACCATCGTCGGCGGCAAGTGGCTGCCGCGCCAGGACCTCGCCTGGCGGCTCTGTGTCGGGGCGGTGGAGCGGGTGCGCGAGCTCGAGAACGAGATCGGCTGCTTCTTCGACCGCAACCCGGACGGCAGCCTGCACCAGAAGGCCTTCGCCGGGCAGAGCTTCGATAGGACCGCGCACAAGGGCGACCTCACCGGGATCGAGATCATCAACCGGCTGATGGAGCAGGTGCGCAGCCGTGCCGTGCGGCGGCTCGAGGAGCACCGGGCGATCGAGCTGATCCCGGCGGCGGACGGCTCCGGGCTGGCGGGCGTGCTCCTGATCGACATCCGCATGGGCGAGTACCGCTTCGTGCGGGCCAAGGCGGTGCTGCTCGCCACCGGCGCCGGGCCCACCATGTATCTCTATCACACGCCCTCGGGCGACAAGACCTGCGACGGGCTCGCCATGGCGCTGCGCCTGGGCCTCGCGCTGCGCGACATGGAGATGGTGCAGTTCCACCCGACGGGGCTGCTGGGCGGGCCGCACACGCGGATGACCGGCACGGTGCTCGAGGAGGGGCTGCGCGGTGCCGGCGGGCATATCCTCAATGGTGGCAAGGAGCGCTTTCTCGCCGGCTACGACCCGGCGGGCGAGCGGGCGACCCGTGACGTGGTCAGCCGCGGCATCTATGCGGAGATGCGCGCCGGGCGGACGACGCCGATGGGCGGGGTCTATATCTCGATGGGGCATCTGGGTGCCGAGAAGGTGGCCGGCATGTTCCCCGGCATGGTCAAGCGCTGCGCCGATTGCGGCTTCGACCTCGCCGGCGGGCTGGTCGAGGTGGTGCCGACGGCGCACTACATGATGGGCGGGGTCGAGTTCGAGATCGACGCCTCGACCGCGGTGCCCGGGCTCTTCGCCGCCGGCGAGGATTGCGGCGGCGTGCATGGCGCCAATCGCCTAGGCGGCAATGGCGTGGCCAACTCGACCGTCTATGGCGGCATTGCCGGCGACAGCATGGCGGCCTTCGTCGGCCGCGAGGGGGTGTGGCGCGATCCGGACAACAGCGTCATCGAGGCCGGCATCGCCCGGGCCGAGCGGCCGTTCGGGCAGGCGCCGGGCGATCTCGCCGGGCTCAGGGACCGGCTGGCGCAGGTGATGTGGGACGATGTGGGCGTGATCCGCGACGCCCTGGGCATCGAGCGCGGGCTCGCCGGGATCGCGGATTGCCGGGCGGCGCTCCTCGCCCAGGGTGTCGTCGATGGCGACCGGCGCTTCAACCTGACCTGGCACGACTGGCTCAATCTCGAGAGCCTGCTCGACCTCTCCGAGGTCGTCGGCCGGGCGGCGCTGGCCCGGGACGACAGCCGGGGTGCCCATTTCCGCGCGGATTTCCCCGAGACGGGGGTGCTCGAAACCTCGGCCTACACCCGCATCCGCCGCGACGGTGATGAACTTCGGCTGGACACGGCCCCGGTCGCCTTCGATATCGTCGAGCCGGGCCAGAGCCTGATCGAGGGGGCCGCCGGCGCACCGCCGGCAGAAGCAGCCATAGGGAGCGCTGCATGATCGCGCACGAGCAGGTCGAGACGGCCGCCTACGAGATCATGAAGAAGGCGGCGATCGACATCCCGGAGGACTATCTCGGGGGGGTGAAGGGGATGATCGACCTCGAGACGGGCGATCTCTCGAGCTTCGTTTTGAAGTCGATGGTCGACAACTGGGAGGCCGCCACCGAGGACCGGCGGCCGATGTGCGCGGATACGGGCCTGCCGCGCTACTACGTCAAGGTCGGCAACGAGGCCCGTGTCGCCGGCGGGTTCTGCGGTGTGGAGGAGGCGCTGCGCTCGGCCACGGCCCGGGCGACGCACGACGTGCCGCTCCGGCCGAACCGGGTGCATCCGCTCTGGCGGACCGAGCACAACAACAATGTCGGCATCAACGCGCCCGAGATCGAGTGGAGCTTCGAGCCGGACGTCGACTGGATCGACGTCACCACGGTGCACAAGGGCGGGCTCTTCGGCACGGACTACCGGATGCTCTTCCCGGGCGACGGCATCGACGGCATCAAGAGGGTTTTCCTCGACACGCTGATCGCCTTCGGCAAGCGCGGGCTCGCCTGTCAGCCGGCGATCGTCGGCGTGGGGGTCGGCGGCTCGAAGGACATCTGCATGACGCTGGGCAAGCAGGCAGCTTGCCTCAGAGTGGTCGGCGACGCCAACCCGGACCCGAGGATCGCGGCCCTCGAGCAGGAGCTGAAGGAGCTCGGCAACCGGATCGGCATGGGTGCGATGGGCTTCGTCGGCTCGTCCATGGTGGTCGATTGCCATGTCGAGGTGGGCTACACCCACACCGGCGGCATGCCGGTCAGCGTGCACACCTTTTGCCTGAGCTCGAGGCGGGCGACGGCGCGGCTGCACGCCGACGGACGGACGACCTACCGCACCGACCCCAAGTGGTTCACCCCCTACATGCGTCGGGAGACGATCGGATGGCCGAGGAGCGAGCCGAGCTCCGCCAGCGCCGGCTGACGCTGCCGGCGAGTGCTGAGGCGATTGCCGGGCTCGAGCCCGGCAACGTGGTCTATCTGGACGGCGTGGTCTACACGGCGCGGGAAGGCGTCTACCAGAAGGTCGTGGTCGAGCGCGAGGCGCTGCCGGTGGCCGATCTGGCGAGCGTCAGCAACGCCAACTTCCACTGCTCGCCGGCGGCCGCCCCCGACGGCAAGGGCGGCTACGTCATCGGCGGGGTGACGGCGACCGCCTCCTTCCGCTTCTCGAAGTACCTCGCCGACTGGCTCGATCTGACGGGCACGAGGATCGTCATCGGCAAGGGCGGCATGGGGGCAAAGGACTACAAGGAGGTGCTCGCCCCCCGGGGTGCCATCTACCTCACCACGGTCGGCTACGGCACCGGTGCCCTCCTCGGGCGGGGGGTCAAGGCCGTGGAGTCCGTGCACTGGCTGAAGGAGCTGGGCATCGCCCAGGCCATGTGGTTCTTCCGGGTGGAGAATTTCGGGCCCTTCCTCGTCGACAGCGACACGGCCGGCAACTCGCTTTTCCAGCGACAGGGCGAACTCGTCAATGCCGGCATCGAGGCGCTCTATGCCGGGCTGAAGCCCCCGGCGCTGCGGCGTTACGGCGAAACCGACGATCGCCGGGACGAGCTCCTGTAGCCGGAAGCGACAATCGGCCAGGAATCAAATAAGAGAAGGAGGCAAGACGATGTCGAAGATCACCCTGGGGCTGGCGCTGACCAGTGCCATCGCCTTGAGCTCGCCGGCGCTCGCCGCCTATCCGGAGCAGCCCATCCAGCTCATCATCGCCTATGGGGCCGGTGGTGCGACGGACCTTTCCGGCCGGGCGCTGGCGACGGCGCTGGGGCCCAAGGTCCCGCAGCCGATCCTGCCGGTGAACCGGACGGGTGCCGGCGGGGCCACCGGCACCGCCTCGGTCGCCGCGGCCGAGCCGGACGGCTACACCATGGTGGTCGCCCGCGTCGGCTCGCACACCGTCAACCCGGCGATGAAGGACACGTTGCCCTACACGCTCGACGATTTCGACTTCGTCGCGGTCTACGAGATCAACCCGGTGGCCTGCGCGGTCGCCGCCGATTCCGACATCGACAGCATGGAGACGCTGGCCGCCCGGGTGAACGAGAACCCAGGCACCGTCTCCTACAGCTCGTCCGGCGTCGGCTCGCTCCTGCACATCGCCGGGGCCATGGCGCTGCGCTCGTTCGGCGTCGAGAACCCGGTGGAGGCGGCGATCCATCTGCCGATGGCGGGCGGCGGCGAGGCGGCGACGGCCGTGCTGGCGGGCACGGCGGACTTCATCTGCACCAACTCCTCGGCCCTTTCGAGCTTCGTCGCCAATGGTCAGCTCCGGCCGCTCATGGTCACCACGGCCGAGCCGGTGGCCGGCTTCGATGCGCCGACCTCGGCCGATCTCGGCAAGCCGGAGCTCGAGAGCCTGGTCGGCTGGTCGGGCATCGCCGGGCCCGCCGGGCTGCCGGACGAGGTCATCGAGACCTGGCGCGGCTGGCTCGAGGAGGCGGTCCAGGACCCGGGCTTCCAGGAGACGATGGACCGCTTCGGCTCGATCGTCGACCTGAAGTCGCCCGAGGATTCGGTCGCCTTCATCAACGAGCAATACCGGATCTTCCGCGAGCTCGTCGACGAGCTCGACATGCGGGTCGAATAGTCCAGGCCGGGCGGCGTCGGCCTGGCACCGGTGCCGCCCCCAACCGCCCAGCTCGAACGGACGGTCCCTTGAGTGCTCCGCGAACCGATTTCTGGATCGGCGTCGGCGTCGTCGCCCTCGGCTCGGCGCTGGCGCTGGTGGCCGTGCCCGAGGGTGTCGTGTCGCCGCGCAACGTGCGCATCGCCGTGCTGTCGCCGGCCTTCTGGCCGAACATCCTGGCCTGGGTCGTGGCGCTGATGGGCCTCGTCCTCGCCCTGCAGTCGCTGCGCCCGGCGAAGACCCCGGACGAACCACACGAGGCGGCGGGTGCGATGCCCCGTCACGGTCTGCTGCGCCTCCTGGCGCTGGGGGTGGGCTCGATCGCGTTCTGCGCTTTCGCCACCAAGCTCGGCCTCGTCTGGGCGTCGATGATCGCCTTTGCCGTCGTCCTCCTGCTCACCGGAACGTCCTACCGGATCGCCGCAGTCGTGGTGGCGATCCTCCTGCCGCTGGCACTCTATGCCTTCTTCGCCCATGTCGCCGCGGTGCCGATCCCGCAGGGCATCTTCGTGAGGCTGCCTTGAGCTTCCTCGACAGCGCCGCCGCCGGCTTCGCCCTCGTCGCCCACTGGGAGAGCGTCTTCTATCTAGCCATGGGTGTCCTCGTCGGCGTCATCGCCGGGGCCGTCCCCGGCGTCTCGGCGACCATGGCGGTGGCCCTCGCGCTGCCGTTCACCTTCGCGCTCGAGCCGATCTACGGCATCCTTTTGCTGCTCGGCGTGTACAAGGGCGGCATCTTCGGCGGCTCGATCCCGGCGATCCTGATCAAGACGCCGGGCACGCCGGCCTCCTCGGCCACGACGCTCGACGGCTATCCCATGGCCGAGCGGGGCGAGGCGGGGCGCGCGCTCGGCATGGCGCTCTATGCCTCCTGCATCGCCGATCTCATCTCGAACCTGAGCCTGATCCTGCTCGCCGGCTGGCTCGCCTCGTTCGCCTTGAGCTTCGGCCCGCCGGAGTTCTTCACCCTCATCCTCTTCTCGCTCACCATCATCGCCGGCGTCTCGGGCGAGAGCCTGGTCAAGGGCCTGATCGCCGCCGCCAGCGGGCTCCTGCTCGCCACGGTCGGGCTCGACCTCGTCTATGGCACGGACCGCTTCAGCTTCGGCGATCCGAACCTCATGGGCGGGCTGAACTTCATCGCGGTGCTGATCGGCCTCTTCGCCCTGCCGGAGATCATCGACTTCGTCTTCAGGCCCAAAGAGGAGCACCACCAGGCGCGGCAGCTCGGCGGAAGGTGGGCGACGCTCGCCGACGTCAGGCGCTGCCTCAGGTCGATCATCCGGGGCAGCTTCATCGGCGTCTTCCTGGGGGCCATTCCGGGCATCGGCGGGGCGCCCGCCGCCTTCCTCAGCTATGCCGAGGCGCAGCGCAACTCGCCCAACCGGGACAATTTCGGCAAGGGCGAGATCGAGGGCGTGGCGGCGGCCGAGGCCGGCAACAACGGCGTCTGCGGGGCGACGCTGATCCCGCTGCTCTCGCTCGGCATTCCGGGCGATGTCATCACGGCGATCATCATCGGCGCCTTCATGATCCACGGGCTGCAGCCCGGGCCGATGCTCTTCGTCACCCATGCGCACATGGTCTACGCCCTCTTCATGGGCCTCATCCTGAGCTCGTTCCTGCTTTTCGCCATCGGCTCGGTGGCGATCCGGGCCTTTCGCTTCGTCGCCGACGTGCCGAAATCGCTCCTCGCACCATCGGTGCTGGTGCTCTGCGTCTTCGGCACCTACGCGGTCAACAACACGATCTTCGACGTCGCCGTCATGTTCGCCATGGGCTGGCTCGGCTACCTCATGCGGGTCCTGAAGATTCCGGCCGCACCCTTCCTCATCGGCTTCATCCTGGGGCCGCTGCTCGAGAACAGCTTTCGCCAGGCGATGCTGATGTCCGGCGGCTCGCCCGAGATCTTCGTGCGTGGCCCGATCACCTGGACCTTCTGGGCGCTGACCGCCCTTGCCCTCTATCTCATCGTCGCCCGGCTGAGGCAGTCCTGGCGGGCGGAAACCTAGCAGCGTGTTGCGGAATTGCGAGTTTCAGCGACCCTCGAGTCCGATCACGAAGACTGCGGTCGCGACCGGTGATGGCTCGTTCTGGGGGACGATCGCGAGCCAGAGGGCTCGGTGATCGGCATCGAGCGGCATCGAGAGCCAGAACAGCCATGGATTCGCGCCCGCCCAGCGCCTTGGGGTGCCGGAGCCGGTGAGAAGCCGCATGATCAACCCCAGATTGTAGCCGGCGATGTGGATCAGGTAGCGTTTTTGGACGTTGTCGCGACCACGCAGCCAGGTTCGGCGCATGCCGCCGCGGTCGAGGGTCAGCGCGAAGGCGCGCTCGACAATCTCGGTTCTGAGCTTGAAGGCTTGCTTGGCAACGCCGGAGAGCAGCCGGCGGCGGTTGCCGTAAACGGCGTTTCTGGCCTGGTCGTCGCCATGCCAACGCAGGATGCCACCCTTGCCGGTCGGTGGTGTCGGCTCGGCGATGCGGGTTTTCCAGGGGCTGTCGTGGAGTTCTTTCAGGCCATCACGGCTGTGGTAGCCCTTGTCGGCGACCAGTTCCGCGGGCGCCTCGGTCGTTGGTGCGCGTTCGATCGCTGCCAGGTTCCGGATGGTCTTATCGATCGTCTTCGGCAGGGTCTTGGCATCGCCGCGGTCGGCGTGATGGACGGGAGCAGCGAGAACGGCGCCGGTGTCGAGATCGACGGCATGCTCGGGCTTGTAGGCCAGCCTGGTGCGGCCGTCCTTCATCCGGGCGATGCGGGCATCACTGTCGGTCGGGCTCTCCCAGTCCTCGTTCGACAGCTTCTTGCCGGGCCTCTTGCGATCGAGCCGGATCAGGTCGTCCGCGGTCGGCGTCTCGATGCCGCTCTCGACTGCGAGCCGCTTCAGCATCTCCCGGTAGCCTTCGCCCGTCTCCCGGCGAACGATGGCCCGCAGCGCCGCATGCGCCTCCATGGTCGAGGCATCGACCCCGATCCGCGCGCCCTTGATCAGCCCGTGCTCGGCCAGCCGCTGCAGCACCCAGGCGAAGACCTCGTCATGCACCTCCAAGGGCAGACGCGAGCGGGTCCGCGACAGCCAGGAGTGATCCGGCACGCCCTCCCGGCTCGCCAACAGCAGGAACTCGCGCAGGCTCAGGCTGTCCGCACAACGCCACTCGATCCCCCGCTCACTGTCGATTCCCTCGAAGTAGCCCACCAGCAGCATGCGGAAGTAGCGCCCGGGCGGCAGCGACTTGCGACCCCGGGCCGCCGACGAATAATGCGGCTGGCAGAGCGTCTCGACATGCCGGTCAAAACCGGCAGCACGCAGGATCTCCTCCAGCCGGTCATAAAACGGATGACCCTGCGACCGTGGCAGCTCTGACCAGCTCAGCAATAGCTCGCTCTGCCGCTCTGACTGCCGACCCAACGCCATGCCGTCCCTCCCCGCCATCCCGCTGTCACCGAATCACGATCAGGCGGATTTCGTCAACACGCTGCTAGGAGGGCGTCCATGCCCGCGAAGGACATCGCCGAGCTGCTGGCCTGTCGCTTCGGCGAGGTGCCGGAGCTGGCGCCGGAGGTGGCGGGGGTGCCGCTGGCCGAAGCGCTGGCGGGGCGGGCGTCGTGCCGGGCTTTCGCGCCGCGGCCGGTGGATGTGGCGCTGCTGCGGAGCCTCGCGGCGCTGGCCTTGTGCGCGCCTTCGAAGAGTGACCTGCAGCAGGCGGATATCGTGCTCGCCACCGACCCGGAACTAAGGGCGGCCCTGGCGGCGACCGTGCCGGGCCAGGCCTGGGTGGCAGGGACGCCGGCGCTCCTGGTGGTCTGCGGCAACAACCGGCGCCAGCGGCAGGTCAGCGAGATGCGCGGTCGGGAGTTCGCCAACGATCACCTGGATGCCTTCTTCAATGCGGCCGTGGATGGCGGCATCGTGCTGGCCACGCTGGTCCTGGCGGCGGAGGCGGCGGGACTCGGCGCCTGCCCGATCAGCGGGCTGCGCGACCGGCCGGAAGAGGTCTCGGACCTGCTCGGCCTGCCGGCGCATGTCTTCCCGCTCGCCGGGCTGGCGCTGGGCTATCCGGTCCGGGAGGGCAGGATCTCGCCGCGCCTGCCGCTCGAGGTGACGGTGCACGAGAACCGCTGGTCGGAGGCGGGGACGGCCGGGCGCATGGCCGCCTATGACGCCCGCCGCCGCGAGCTCCAGCCCTATGCCAGCCAGCGCGGCCTCGACCGGTTCGGCGAGGTCTCGGACTATGGCTGGCTCGAGGACAAGGCCCGGCAATATGCGGAGCCGCAGCGCGCCGATTTCGGGGCGTTCGTCCGCCGCCGCGGCTTCCGGCTCGACTGACCCCGGCTACGGCGTCGTGCCGCGCAGGCGGGCGCTGCGGCGGCGCAGGACTTCCACGGTGGCGAGGAGCGTGGTCGAGAGGACCAGCAGCATGACGGCGACGGCGGCAATCGCCGGGCTGACATATTCGCGGACACCCGAGAAGATCTGGCGCGGCAGGGTGCGCTGGTCGGGTGCGGCGAGGAAGAGGGCGACGACGATCTCGTCGAAGCTGGTGGCGAAGGCGAAGAGGCCGCCCGTGGCGACACCGGGCAGGATGAGCGGCAGCATGACCCGGCGGAACGCCACGAGCGGCGGGGCGCCGAGGCCGGCGGCGGCGCGCATCAGCCAGGGATCGAAGTTCTCGAGCGTGGCCGCGACCGTGATGACGACGAAGGGTGCGCCGAGCATGGCGTGGGCCAGGATCAGCCCGAGATAGGTGCCGACGAGGCCGATCTGGACGAAGAAGAAGTAGACCGCGACGGCGGTGATCACGATCGGCACGATCATGGGCGAGAGCACCAGCATCATGATCAGGCGCTTGCCCCGGAATGTCGTGCCGGCGAGGCCGAGCGCTGCCGGCACGCCGACGAGCAGGGCCAAGAGCGTGGCGAAGCAGCCGACGAAAAGGCTGTTGGCCGCGGCGTCCCGCCAGGCCTGGCTGTTCAGCACCTCGAGATACCACTGGATCGACCAGCCCGGCATGGGGAAGACGAGCTGCGAGCCGGCGGTGAGCGAGATCGGGATGACGACGAGGATGGGGGCGAGGAGGAAGACGAGGACGAGGCCCGTGATGGTGCGGGCCAGCCAGTGCCAGCCCCGCTCCTCGAGCCTGCGGCGGAAGCCCGCCATCAGTGGCCGACCAGGCGCGTGGCGCCGAGCAGGCGGCCGAGAAACGCCACGGCGAGGAGCGTGGCGAGGAGGAGGAGGCTGCCGAGGGCGGCGGCCATGCCCCAGTTGCCGGCCTCGTTGAGCTGGTAGGTGACGAACCAGCTCAGCATCTGATCGCCGGGGCCGCCGACGAGGGCCGGGGTGATGTAGTAGCCGAGCGACATGATGAAGACGAGGAGCGCTCCGGCGCCGACGCCGGGCAGGGTCTGCGGCAGCCAGACGCGGAGGAAGGCGGCCCTGGGGGCGGCGCCGAGCGACAGGGCGGCGCGCATCTGCTCGGCCGGGATGGTGCGCATCACGGCGTAGAGCGGCAGGATCATGAAGGGCAGCTGCACGTGGACCATGGCGGTCAGCGTGCCGCCGCGGTTGAAGATGAGCTGGAGCGGCTCCGCGATCAGCCCGAGCGCCTCGAGGAGCCCGTTCACCGGGCCGTTGCCCTGCAGCAGGATCACCCAGGCGGTGGTGCGGACGAGGAGCGACGTCCAGAACGGCAGGAGCACCGCGATCAGCAGGAGGTTGGTCGTGCGCTGGGGCAGCACCGCGAGCACGGCGGCGGTCGGGTAGCCGAGCAGCAGGCAGAGGGCGGTGACCTGGAGCGCGATGACGAAGGTCCGCCCCAGCAGCATGCGGTAGAGCGCCATCTCGGGCGGCACCGCCTCGACCTCGCCGGCGCTGTCGAGCTGCAGGTCGACGGTCGCGAGCAGGTTCGATGGCGTGACCGTGCCCGATTCGTTGCGCAGGCTGGTCCACCAGCCGGGCTCGCCCCACTTGCCGTCGATGGCGATCAGCGTCTCCCGCCAGGAGCCGTCCGGCACCTCGGGCAGCTTGTTGGCGGTCTTCAGGACGAGGCTGCGGTAGCCGACCCGGGCGGCGTTCAGCCGCTTGCCGAGGAGCGCCGCCCGGCCGCCCTCGCGGGCGCCGCGCAGGTCGAGGGCGAGGGCGTCGAAGACGGGGTCCGGCGGCAGACCCGTTCGGTCCCAATGCACGATCTCGGCGACCGTGCGCGGCAGGGTCTCGGGCACGATGGCGTTGTCGACCGCGCGCCAGAGGAAGAGGACGATCGGCCCGGCGAAGGTGACGAGCACGAACAGCAGCAGCGGCAGGAGCAGGCCGGCGCGGCGCAGAAGCTGCCGGCGTCGCTGGGCGGCGAAGGCGCGGCGGGTCAGGTGCGGGTCATGGCGTAGCATGTGATCACCAGCCATGGTATGCCATGGTGCTCAATCAAGACGCCGACGCGGCGCGGAAGAGTCTCGGATGCGGGCATGACCACGAGGCAGTTGCCGGACGAATCGGGGCCCGGGCCATTCCCGGTCCAGCGCCTGCAGCGTGCCACGCTCAACGACGAGGTCTATCACGAGCTCAGGCGGGCGATCATGTCCGGGGCCATCGAGCCCGGCTCGACCATGACCATCCGCGGGCTCGCCCAGTCCTTCGGCATCAGCCTGATGCCGGTGCGCCAGGCCCTCAACCGGCTGGTCGCCGAGCACGTCCTCGTCCTCCTCCCCAATCGCTCGGTGGCGCTGCCGCGCATCGATGCGGCACGGTTTCGCGAGATCACCCGCATTCGCGTGGCGCTCGAGGGGCTCGCCGCCGAGGAGGCCGTGGCGCATGTGGATGCGGACGCGATTGCCCGGATGGCGGCGGCCAATGTGGCGATCGAGGCCGGGGCGGCGCCGGGCGAGGCGCTGGCGCTCAATCGCGAGTTCCATTTCACGCTCTATGCCGCCTCGGCGATGCCGACCCTGGTCGCCATGATCGAGACCACCTGGCTGCAGGTCGGGCCTTTGCTGCACGTGCCGATCAGACGGATGATGGACGGTGCGGCTCCCCGTTCCCTGCCGGCGCATCGCCGGGTGCTGGCCGGCCTGCGCGCCGGGGACGCGGCCGAAGTGCGGGATGCGATCAGGGCGGACCTCGAGGACGCGGCGGTCGACATCGCCGCCACGCTCGACTGACGCCCGAGGGTCGGTCAGCCCCGTTCCCCGCTGCGAGTCCCCCGAGGTCGCCCCGGCCTACTGGCTGGCCCAGGCGTTGAAGCGCTCGGTCAGGGCGGCCTGCCGGTCGACCCAGAAGTCGTCGCTGTAGACCATGGCCCATTCGGCGCGCTCGGGCGTGGTCGGCAGCTCGGCCTTCACCTCGTCGGACATCAGCGCATAGGCCTCCCTGGAGGGCACGCCGTAGCTCAGATGCTTGACCAGCTCGGCCTGGGTCTCTGGACGGCTGTAGAACTCGATCAGCTTTGCCGCGGGGCCGGGGTTCGGGCCGCCCTCGATCTGCACCCAGTAGTCCGTGCCGACCCAGAAGCCGGCGGGCCAGGCGATGACGAGGTTGCGCTGGTTGTCGCGCGAGGCACCGGTGACCCGGGCATTGAAGTTGATGGTCATGACGACGTCGCCGGCGAGCAGGCGCTGCATGCCGTCGGCGGGGCTCTCGGCCCAGAGGAGGTCGGGCTTGATCTCGTCGAGCTTGGCGAAGGCGCGATCGACGCCCTCGGGCGTGGCCAGCACGTCGTAGATCTGGTCGCCGGGCACGCCGTCGGCGACGAGCGCTATCTCGAGCATGATCCGGGCGTCCTTGTAGGCGCCGCGCTTGCCCGGGAATTTCGTGGTGTCCCAATAGTCCTGCCAGCTCGTCGGGCCCGGGTTCAGCTTGTCGGCGTCGTAGGCGAGCACGGTGGCCCAGACGTCGGAGGCGATGCCGCAATCGTGGGCGGCGTAGTCGAGCTGGTTGTCGCGGCCGCCCAAGGCGTCCCAGTCGAGCGGGACGAAGGCGCCCTCGTCGCAGCCCTGGATCACCTGCGGGCTCTCGAAGGCGGCGAGGTCCCAGGTGATCTTGCCGGCCTCGATCTGGGCCGTGAGCTTGGCGTACTCGCCGCCGAACTCCTCCTCGACGACCTTGATGCCGGTCTCCGCGGCGAAAGGCTCGAACAGGGCCTTTCGGTACGCATCCTGCCAGACGCCGCCCCAGCCGACGACGATCACCTGCTCCTGGGCCGCGGCCGTTCCGGCCATGAGGCCAGCCGCGAGGAAAGTGGCCACGCCGCCGAGAACAACGCTCCTGAGCCGTGCCTGCATCGAACCCTCCCATTGCCCCCGGATGGGCGTTTCGCCTCTTGTGATCACATGCTATGGCAGGGCAAGCCGTGATGCAAGCACGGCCAGACGGTGAAAAAGGCCGGGGAGAAGCGGCGATGGCGACCCTGCGGCGGCGCGTGCCATGCTGGCGCTGAAGGGCGACGACCAGGTGGGTTTCTGAGGTGGCCGACAAGCTGACGCTGGCCGGCATCGAGACCTATCGCGGTGTTGCCTACCCATGGCTCTGCGACGGCATGGGGCACGTCAATGTGCAGTTCTATGGGACGCTCTATGACGGGGCGAGCTGGCACTTCCTCTCGAAGGTGGCACCCGCGGCCGAGCTTGGGCCGAACGGGCTGGGCTGGGCGGATGTGCGCCAGCTCATCGAGTACAAGCGGGAGGTCCAGTCGGGCACGCTGCTCGTGGTCCGCACGCGGCTCGTGCGCC
Source organism: Geminicoccaceae bacterium (assembly GCA_020638495.1). Taxonomy (GTDB): domain Bacteria; phylum Pseudomonadota; class Alphaproteobacteria; order Geminicoccales; family Geminicoccaceae; genus SLRI01. Next base: position 18,101 of record JACKIN010000006.1, read on the forward strand.
TCGGCACGAAGTCGGTCGAGTACGCGCACGGGCTCCACGATGCTGAGGATGGCGTGCTGTATTCGACCAATGCGACGGTCACCGTGCTCTTCGACCTCGAGGCGCGGCGGGCAGCACCCCTGACGGAGGCGATGCGCGCCCGCTGCACGAAGCTGCTGGCAGGCACCGGCGATGGAGCCGCGCCATGATCGAGCGTGCGGATGTCGTCGTCATCGGCGCCGGCGTGGTGGGGGCGAGTGTCGCCTGGCACCTGGCGCAGGCGGGGAACAGCGACGTGGTGCTGCTCGAGCGCTCGAAGATCGGCTCCGGCACCACCTGGCACGCGGCCGGCAACATGGAGACCTGGCGCGCCGATCCCCTGCTCGGCGACATGGTCGACTACACCGTCCGCCTCTTTCCCGAGCTCGAGGCGGACAGTGGCGTCGCCTTCGGCTGGCGGCAGACGGGGCGGGTGCACTTCACCGCCGACCCTAGGGTCATGGAGAGCTACCGCGCCATTCCGGCACGGGCGCGGGCGCGCGGCGTCGAGGTCGAGCTGCTCGATGCCGGGGGCGTCGGCGAGAAGCTGCCGATCCTCTCGATTGACGGGCTCGAGGGCGGGCTCTGGACGCCCAATGACGGCCGGGTGGACCCGACCAACCTCGCCACCGCCTATGCGCGCGGCGCGACGAAGCGCGGCGTGCGGCTGGTCGAGGGCGCGCCGGTCACCCGCATTCTCGTGGCGGACGGACGGGTCACCGGCGTGGAGACGGCACAGGGCCCGATCCGCTGCGAGGCCGTGGTCCTCGCCGGCGGCCTGTGGTCCACCTCGATCGCCCGGAGCTGCGGGGTGGCGCTGCCGCTGGTCGGCGTGCAGCATTTCTACCTGCTCACCAAGGCCATCGAGGGCCTGTCGCGAGATTTGCCGCTCTTCCTTTCCTATGACGAGCTGCTCTATGGCCGCGAGGACGTGGGCGGCCTCCTGCTCGGCGTCTTCGACAAGAACGCTATTCCGGTCGAGGCCGAGGACCTGCCGGGCGACTTCTCCTTTGCCCTCCTGGACGAGGACTGGGAGCAGATCGCGCCCAATCTCGAGATCCTGCAGCGGCGCTTCCCGCTGCTGGCGACGACCGGGATCCGTGCCCACGTCAATGGCCCGGAGAGCTTCACGCCCGACGGCAACATGCTGCTCGGCGAGCTGGACGAGCCCAGCGGCCTGCATCTTGCCTGCGGCATGAACTCGAACGGCATCGCGCTCGCCGCCGGCGTCGGCCTGCTCACGGCCGAGCGGGTGCTGGGCCGCCCGTCCTCGCTGGACGCGACCCGGCTGGATCCCAGGCGGTTCGCCGGCTTCCAGGGCGGTCGCCGGTACCGCCACGCGCGAATGAGCGAGATTCCGACGGCCGTCTGCATCGGCGAGGACGCGGCCTCGCCGCTGCGCGGCATCCGCCGCTCGCCGCTGCACGCCCGGCATGTCGCGGACGGGGCGGTCCTCGAGGCCGTGGCCGGGCACGAGCGGCCGCTGTGGTTTGCCGCCAATGGCAGTGTCGAGGCCGAGCTCGAGGCTGCCCGGGAGGCCGTGGTGCGTATCGATCGCTCGGCCGACGCGAAGCTGCTGCTCGCCGGCCCGGATGCCGGGGTGGTGGTCCGGCGGCTCAGCGGGGCCGTGGGCGTCGATCGCGACGATGCGGCGGTGCTCGCACCCATGCTCGACGCGCGGGGCGGCGTCGTGGCCTGCCCCTGGGCGGTGCGGCTCGACGCGGCGAGCTGGCTGCTGCTCGCCGATCCGGACGGGCTCGGCTGGCTGCGCCGGGCGGTGCAGCCACTGCCGACGGAGCGGGTGGCCGTGGTCGATGCCGGGGCGCAGTGGGCGGCGCTCGATCTCGTGGGCCCGGCCGCCGAGGCGCTGCTGGCGCGGGTCGCCGACGATGCGCCGTTGCCGATGCCGGGTCGGGCACGCGGCGCCGGGCTCGCGTTGGGCCAGGGCGTGATTGCCCACCTCGCGGAGGCGCATTGGCGTCTTCTGGTCCCCGCCGACATGGCGGTGCATGTCGACGAGGCGCTGCGGCGCGAAGGTGCCAGGCCGGCCGGGCACCTGGTCGACGAGACGCTGCGCATCCTGGCCGGCCGGCCGCGCGCCGGGATCGACGCGACTCCTGTTCACGGTGCCTTGGCGGCGGGGCTGGTCGGGTCGCTGGAGCTGGGTCGCGACTTCGTCGGCCGGGCGGCCGTGGCGGGCGAAGGCGATAGCGCACCGCGTGCGCGGCTGGTTGCGGCGCGTGTCGAGGCCGCGGCGATCGAGCCGCTCGAGCCCGTGCTGCGCCGGGGGGAGAATGTCGGCTGGATCAGCTCGGCGGGTCTCGCGGTCGATGGGCGCGTGCCCGTCCTCGCCCTGGTGGAGGGGCCGCTCGACGGGCTGGAGACGCTGGCGGCCGGCGAAAAGGTCGGGCGCCTGGTCGGCCCATCTAGAAGCCGCCATTGACGTAGAGCGTGGCGCCGGTGACGTAGGAGGCTTCCTCGGAGACGAGGAAGAGGGCCGTTGCCTCGGCGATGTTCCTGCGTTCGGCCAATGCGCCGACCGGGATGGCACCCTCGATGCGGACGCATGTTCTCCACGGCCTCGTGCTCGTCCTTCAGGCCGAGGCGTGCGAGGCGGCGTTGATGGCGAAGACGCCGCGGCCGCTGTGGATGCCGGCAAGCTCGGCCCCCATCGCCACCATGCGGGACGAGAGGGACTGGCAGGCCTCCTCGAGGCTGGTGAAGCAGGTGTCGCCGCCGACGGGCGGGACCTCCTCGCCGACGAGCATGACGATGCCGGGCGGCCGAGCCAGCCAGGCGAGGTCCATGTGCCCTTCCTCGCCGATCACCTTGCCGCTGTCGTCGGGCTCGCGGGCGAAGCGCATGATGTCCTCGTAGCCCTCGACCGGCGTGTGGACCGGGTTGCCGCCGAACGGCCCGAAGCGCCGCGCCTCGTCGATCATGGCGTGGTCGTCGGCCACGAGGTCGATGCCGCGAATGGCGGCGCCCAATGATCCGGTGAAAGGCTCAACCTCGAACCGCTCGTCACGCAACACCTGCTCCCTCCCCTGATGAGGGCGCCATCACGGCCGGCCCCACTCACCCTTTCGGCAGGTCGCCGCGCCGTGCCTCTGTCAATGCGGAAATGGCGGCAGGCCAGTCCAAGCGACAGACCGCGCTACACGCGGCGCGTGTCGACGGGCGCATTCTGTGCCAAACCTCCCCCCACAGCCGAAGCAGCAACGAGGAAGGCCCGCGGCGATGCTGAAATTCTACTACAATACGGCTCCGAATCCCATCAAGGTGGCGCTCTTCCTGGAAGAGGCCGGGCTCGACTACGAGGCCGTGCCGATCGACACGCGGCGGGGCGACCAGCACCGGCCCGAGTATCTGGCGATCAATCCCAATGCCAAGGTGCCGGCCATCGTCGACGGCGAGGTCGTGGTGTTCGACAGCGGCGCCATCCTCCTCTACCTCGCCGAGAAGACCGGTCAGTTCCTGCCGGCGCAGACGCCGGTGGCCCGAGGCGAGCTCCTGTCCTGGCTGCTGTTCGTCGCCAGCGGCGTCGGCCCCTATTCGGGGCAGGCTGTGCATTTCCGCCATTTCGCCCCGGTTTCCGATCCCTATCCGCGGGAGCGCTACGCCTTCGAGGCGCGGCGGCACTGGAAGATCGTCGACGACCGGCTGGCCGATCGGCCCTACATGCTGGGCGACAGCTACACCATCGTCGACATGTCGGTCTGGGGCTGGGCCACGCGCATCCCCTTCATGCTCGGCGACGAGGCGATGGCCGAGTTCCCGCATCTCGGCCGGCTGGTGGACGAGATCGGTGCTCGCCCGGCGGCGAAGCGGGCGCTGGCGATCGGTGAGCGGCACGAGTTCAAGGCGGAGCTCGACGAGGACGCGGTGCGCAATCTCTACCCGCACCTCCATGCGACCCGGGCGAAGGCGGGAAGCTGAGGAAGGGCGGGTGGTCGTGCAGAACGTGATCGAGTTGTCTTGCTGGGAGAGGCTCGCCGAGGCAACCGCCGGCATCGGTGAAGCTCGCCTCTTCCCGCCGGAGCCGCCACTCGACGCGCAGGGCCGCATGCCCGACGGCTTCGGCGCCCAGTTCCGGGCGAGCCTGGCGCGGCTCGAGGCGAGGCTTCGGGCGGCGGGCGGCTCGCTGGACCATGTCCTGCGCGCCGAGATCCGCGTCGACCGGAGCGGGCCCGAGGCCTATGGCGCGCTGCAGGCGGCGTTTCTCGCGGGCTTCGCCGCCATGCCCCGGCCGGCCCGCTGCGTCTCGGCTGCCACCGGCCTCGCGCATGGCGGGCTGGTCGAGGTCGGGGCGGTGGCGGCGACCGGAGCACCACCCGGCAGCGGGCCGGATGCCGCCATCATCGCCGCCGATGGCCCGGCGCCCTGCGCGCCCTTTCCACATGCGCGAGCCCACGAGGGCGGGGTCTGGGTCACCGCACAGGTGGGCAGCGATCCGGCCTCCGGCAGCCTGGCACCCGTGCCCGGCGGCTCCGCTGTCCAGCTCGCCCAGGCCATGAGCAATCTCGAGGCGATCCTCCGCGCGTCGGGCTCGAGCCTCGAGCGGGTCGTTCATCTCCGGCTGCAATATACCGCAGCCAGCGAGCGGGACCTGCTGGCGCGGCTCATCAAGGAGAGGCCTCTGCCGTTTTGTGCGGTCGAGCTGGCCGAGGTCCCGTTCATCCCGACCGCCCAGGCCGGGGTCACGGTGAAGGTCGACGCGGTGGCCCGCCTTGGCTGAGGGAGCGCTTGCCGGGCGGACCGCGATCGTCACCGGCGCCGCTTCCGGCATCGGCCGGGGCATTGCCGAGCGGTTCGCGCTCGAAGGTGCTTCGGTCCTTTGCGCCGACCTCGATGGTGCTGCGGCCGAGCGGGTGGCGATGGCGCTCGGCGAGGCTGGCCATGCGGCGAAGGCCTCTGCGGTCGACATCACCGACGAGGCCTCGGTCGCCGCCATGGTGGATGCGGCGCTGGCCTGGACCGGGCGGCTCGACAGCGTCGCCGCCAATGCCGGGATCATGGTGGAGGGCGACATTCTCGCCCTCTCGCTCGCCCAATGGAACAGGGCGCTCGCCGTGAACGCCACGGGCAGCTTCCTCACCGCGCGGGCCGCCCTGCCGCATCTGGCCCGGAGCGGGGCGGGAACACTGGTCTTCACGGCCTCGACCGTGGGCCTCGTCGGCATGAAGGGCACGGCCGCCTACTCGGCGAGCAAGGGGGCCGTCGTGGCGCTGACCCGCCAGCTCGCCGCCGACTTCGCCGGCCGGGGTGTCCGGGTCAACGCCGTGGCGCCGGGCGCGGTGCGCACCCCGCTCTCGGAATCGCAGTTCCGCGCCAGGGCCACGGACGAGGCGCATTTCGAGGCGCTGCTCGCGCAGGTGATCGGCCGCTACCCGCTGCCGCGCTGGGGCAGCCCCGCCGAGATCGCCGAGGTGGTGCTGTTTCTCGCCTCCGAGCGCTCCGCCTGGATGACCGGCCAGATCATCCCGGTGGACGGCGGCCTGCTCGAGATCAGATAGGGCTCAGCCCATCTGGGCCGGCAGCCAGAGCGCCAGCGCGGGAAAGGCGATGACCAGGGCGAGCACGACGAGCTGCAGCCCGACGAAGGGCCAGATCGACATGAAGATCTCGCCGAGCGTCACGTCGGGCGGGGCCACGCTCTTCAGGTAGAAGGCCGAGGCGCCGATGGGCGGGGTCAGGTAGGCGATCTGCATGCTGATGCAGAAGATGACGCCGAACCAGATCGGGTCGTAGCCGAGTGCTCCGACGACCGGCAGGAAGACCGGCATGGTCAGGATGGCGATGCCGATCCAGTCCATGACCATGCCGAGGAGGAAGAGGATGGCGACGATCAGCAGCAGGACGCCGAGCGGCGGCAGGGGCACGGCGGCGATCAGGCCGGCCAGGTACTTCACGCCGCCCGAGAGCGAGTAGATGCTGATCAGCGAGTTGGCGCCGAAGAAGACCCAGATCACCGGGCCGATCGCCTTGCCGGTCTGGACGACGGTGTGGTGCAGGTCGGCCAGGCGGAATTCGCCGCTGACGATCACCGCCAGCAAGGCACCGGCGACGCCGATGGCCGCGGCCTCGGTCGGGGCGGCGATGCCGAAATAGATCGAGCCCAGCACGCCGGTGATGATCAGCGCCGGCAGGAAGAGGGCCCGGCCAAGCGCCAGCTTCTCGGCGATCGGCATCTCGAGCTCGTCCTGCGACGGCGGCGGGGCGAGGTGAGGCCGGGTCTTGGCCCTGACCACGATGTAGATCGCATAGCTCAGCGCCAGGACCAGACCCGGCACGAGGGCTGCCGCGAACAGGCGCGCGATCGATTCGCCGGCGATCAGGCCGTAGAAGACGAGCACGAGGCTCGGCGGGATCATGGCACCGAGCGAGCCGCTGGCGCAGATGACGCCGAGCGTGAGCTGCTTGTCGTAGCCGCGGGCCAGCATGGCCGGGAGGGCGACGAGGCCGAGCGTGATGATCTCGGCGCCGACGATGCCGACCATGGCGGCCATGATCGCACCGGCGAAGACGCAGCCCACGGCCATGCCGCCCGGCAGCCGGGCGGACCAGATGTGCAGGACGGTGAAGAGCCGCCGCGCGATCCCGCCCCGCTCCATCAGCACGCCCATGAGGATGAAGAGCGGCACCGCGATCAGCACGTAGTTGGTCGAGGCGTCGTAGATGCGGTTGGCGATCAGCAGGATCGAGTTGAAGCCGAAGAGCGACCAGCCGACGATGATCGCCGTCGCCATGGTGGCGATCGCCAGCGGGGTGCCGATGGCTATGAAGAAGAAGAGCAGCCCGAGGACGAGATAGGTCGCGACCTCAGCCGCCATGCGCCCGTCCCCGGTCCCGCACGAGGTGGGCCAGGGCCTGCAGGGCGAGGAGGCCGAGGGCAATGGCGAGCACGACCTTGAGGATGGTCGGCGAGTAGGTGTTGAGGTTGCTGCCGGTGCGCTCGCCGATGGCCAGCGCGGACTGCGCCTGGCCGAGCGCCCACCAGCCGACGAGGCCTGCGGTCGTGGCGACGACCAGCCGCTCGAGCACGGTCAGCGCCCGTCGCGCCGGCAAGGGCAGGCGGTCGTAGAGCACCGTGATGCGGATATGCCCCTCGCTCGCATAGGCCTGCGGCCCGGCGATCAGGTAGTGCATCGCCGCCAGGAGGACGACGACCTCGATGGTCCACTGGGTCGGGGAGTTGAAGAAGTAGCGGGCGCAGACCTCGCCGAAGGTCAGGACGGCGACCAGGGCGTAGACGTAGGAGAGGGCGAGGCCGAGCTGCTCGTTGAAGCGTGTGATCATCGGCGGGCACCGCTCGCGAAAGCGAAGCGCAGCCGCCGGGAGGATGTCCCGGCGGCTGCGGAGGGTGGCGGGCCTAGAGCAGGCCCTTCTTGGTCAAGAAGGCCTTGTGCGCGTCGACGGCCTTCTTCGAGAGCTCGCTCTTCGTTGCCCACTCGTCCCAGACCTCGACCGCGATGGCGCGATACTTGGCGCGATCCTCCGGCGTCAGCTCGAAGAGCGTCAGGCCGATCTCGTCGGCCTTGGCCAGCACCTCCTGGTCCTGGCGGAGCGCGTTCATGACGTTGCGCAGCATGATCTCGCGCATGTTGATCTCGAGCATCGACTTGATGCTGTTCGGCAGCTCCGCCCAGCGGTCGGCATTGACCGTGAAGTCCCAGACACCGTTGGAATGCGGGCTGTTGACCAGGGTGAAGTCGACGATGTCGTAGTCGCCGACCTGGAAGTTGTAGGAGAGCGAGCCGTCATCGGCGGCGTCGATGACGCCTTTCTCGAGCGCCGAGAAGACCTCGGTCTGCGGCATGACGATCGGCACGGCACCCAGCCGCTCCCAGATGAGCGAGCCGATGCCGGGCGGGGTGCGCAGCTTCACGCCCTCGAAGTCGTCCCAGCTCTCGAGGGGCACCCGCGAAGGCACGGCCTCCCAGGAGCCGGTGCCGACACCGATCGTGTGGAGGCCGAACTGGGCATAGGCCTCGCGCAAGAGCTCGAGCCCGCCTTCGTAGTACATGAACTCGATGGTCTGGAACCGGTCGTCATAGGCGCCCGGGATGTCGCCCAGGGGCGCGAAGCCCGGGTCGAGCCCGGCATAGACCGCGGCATAGGAGATGTGGCCGTCGATGATGCCGGCCTTGACCGAATCGATCGTCTGGTTGAGGGCGACCACCGCACCGGCCGGCAGGACCTCGATCTTGAGCCGCCCTTCGCTCTGCAGGTCGATCCGCTCGGCCAGCTCGACCACGCTGTCGTAGAGGGTGTTGCCGGGCAGCCAGCCGGTCTGCACCCGCCAAGTGATCGATTCCTGGGCCGTGGCGCCGAAGGCGCCGACCATGAGGCCGGTGGCGGCGACGATGGCGGATGCGCGTGCGAGGAGGTCGATTCGAGCCATCTGAGCGGTCTCCCTTTTTTGCGAACATTTGTGCGGCATGCGCCGCTCCGTGCTGATTTGGCATTTGCAAGGCTCGGCACGGGGCTGTCAAATACATAACCGCGGCGCCGCGACGGGCTCGGCGGACCCGACGAACAGCAGGACGGGCGACACCCTTGGCGGAATTCCCGCAGCCCTGGCAGATGCCCGAGAGCGAATGGCGCCGCCGCGTCGGGCGCGTGCGTGCCGGCCGGGCGCTGGCGCCGCGGCAATGGCCGGGCGGCGCCATCTGCGCCGTGGCGCTGTCCTTCGACTGCGATCACGAGACCTTCGAGCTCGGCCGGGGCGGGAGCGCCATCGGCCGGCTCGCCTGGGGCGAGTTCGGCCGCCGCGTGGGCGTGCCGCGCATCCTGGACGTGCTCGCCCGGCTCGAGGTCAGGGCCTCGTTCTTCGTGCCGGCGGTCGCCGGCCTCATCGACCCGGACGAGCCCCGGCGCATCGTCGGCGCCGGGCACGAGGTCGCCATGCATGGCTGGATCCACGAGAACACCTCGCTGCTCGGGGAAGCCGAGGAGCGCGAGCTGATGCTGCGCGCCCGGGACACCCTGGAAGGGCTGACCGGAATGCCCCCCGTCGGGTTTCGCGCCGCCAACTGGGATCTCAGCCCCTCGACCATCCCGCTCGTCGCCGAGCTGGGCCTCGCCTACGACAGCTCGCTCATGGCCGACGAGGCCTGCTACGAGCTGGTCTGCGACGGCGAGCCCACCGGGGTCGTCGAGGTGCCGGTCGAATGGCTGCGCGACGATGCCGTCTACTTCCTCTTCAACCGCGAGCCCGCGACCCGGCCCTGGACGCCACCCGACGACGTTCTCGCGATCTTCCGCCGGGAGCTGGACGCGGCGATGGCCGAGGGCGGCGTCTTCCAGCTCGTCATGCACCCCTTCGTCATCGGCTACCGCTCGCGCATCTGGATCCTCGAGGCGCTGATCGAGCAGGCGAAGGGCCGGGCCTGGTTCGCCACCCACGCCGAGCTGGCCCAGTGGGTGCGGGAACATGGCTGAGGTGATGCGGGAGCTGCTCGACCGCCGCCAGATCGAGGACCTGCTTGTCGACTATTGCCGCCATCTGGACCGGATGGAGCTGGACGCGCTCGCCGCCCTCTTCACGACCGACTGCCGCGTCACCTACGGCGCCGAACCCAGGCTCGCCGCGGTCGGTCGCGAGGCGCTGGCGCGCTCGCTGGCGCGCATGTGGCGCTGGCGCCGCACGGCGCATCACCTGGCGAATGTGCGGGTCTGGCTCGACTCGGCCGACACCGCGCGGGCGGAGAGCTGCGTCCACGCCTGGCACGAGCGGCCGGACGGTCGGACCGCCACCGTCTACGGCCGCTATCTCGATTCCCTGCGGCGCACGCCCGAAGGCTGGCGCATCGCCGAGCGGCGCATGGACATGAACGGCGCCGACGCCAACTTCCACGTCCCCATCCCCCAGGCCCCCCGCCAGCCGCCACCCCCGGGCTGGCAACCGCCCGAGGGACTCGACGGTTGAGGCGGTCCCGGCCCGGGTGAACCAGCCTCAGCGGCTCAGGGTGAGGATGCCTTCGGCGGTGGGAATGTCGGTGACGAGATGGGTCGCGTAGCCGCCGCGCAGGGCTGCGTGGATGCCTTCGATCTTGTCGGCGCCGGATGAGACGAGGATGCCCATCCGCAAGCCGCGCAGGCAATCGGGCGTCACGCCGATCAGCCGCTCGTCGAGGTGGCCATGGATATGATTGCCGGCGGCGTCGATGAAGCGGCCGCAGACCAGGCCGACGGCGCCATGGCGCCGATAGCGGGCGAGGTCGTCGACGGAGGCGATGCCCGCCTGGACGATATGGCTGGTCTCGTTGCACGAGCCGACGGCGAAGACCGCCTTGCCGATGCGCGAGACCTGCTCGAGCTGCGCCCTGATGATGGGCTCCTGGCGCAGCGCCTCCGCCATCGCACTGGTCGAGAGCACGGCCGGGGCGTGCAGGTTGATGCAGCGGCCGCCCAGCGACAGGGCGATGTGCGACGAGCAGATCTCCGCATCGAAGCCGTAGGGTGACGACATCGAGCCGACCATCTGGATGACCGTCAGCCGGTCGATCCGCCGCGGCACGATGTTCTGTGACAGGTTGAAGATCGTCTGCCCCCAGGCGACGCCGAGCACGTCGCCGGGATCGATCAGGTCCGGCAGGCGCCGGCCCGCGCCGACGGCGACCCGCTCGAGGGAGAACGTGTCGCCCGGCACGACATAGGTCTCGGCCAGCCCGTAGCGTTGCGACAAAGCGTGCGACAGGCGATGGCGGCTGAAGACCCCGGCATCGAGCCGGATCTCGACCATGCCGGTCTCGCGTGCCTGCTGCAGATAGCCGACGATCGACGAGCGCGAGACGCCGAGCGTGCCGGCGATCTCGTGCTGGCTCCTGCCCTCGTAGTAGTAGAGCCAGGCCGCCTCCAGAACGATATCGTCGTTCAGCGCGCTGCCACGACCCGATCCGATGCGTTGCCTGCTGGCCAATCGTGCTCCTCGCCACGGGTCGTCGATGGCTGCCGGGTGCCAGTCGAGCGCCTCCGGCCGTCCCTCACACGAGCGCATCCTCTCGCTTGCCCATCGCCGTGAACAGCACGGAGAGAGGCAGGAAGGTCAGGAGGATGAGGACGGTGCCGAGCGCCGAGGCGATGCCGAAGTTTCCGTTGACCACCTCGTTGAAGATCTCGAGGCTGACCGTCACCGTCCGCCCCGACTGCAGGATCAGGGTCGCGCTCAGCTCGCGGATGGTGTTCGACCAGGTGAGCAGGACGCCCGAGAGGATCGCGACGGACAGGAGCGGCACCGTGATCTTGAGGAAGGTCATGGCCGGCCCGGCGCCGAGATTGACCGACGCCTCCTCGGTGTCGCGGGAGAGCTGCTGCAGCATGCCTACGGACGAGCGGACCGAGAAGGGGAGGCGGCGGATGAAGTAGGCCAGGATGAGGATCAGCGCCGTGCCGGTCATGGCGAAGGGCTGGTGGTGATAGGTGACCACCAGCCCGACCCCCAGGACAATGCCCGGCACCGCGAACGAGAACATGATGATGGTGTCGAGGAAGCCGCTGATGCGGCCCGGCCGGCGGACGATGATGTAGCCGATCATGGTGCCGAAGACAGCGCACAGCAGGGTTGCCGTGGTGGTGAAGAAGATGGTGTTCCAGAGCGGCCTGCCGATGGTGCCGAGGATGCGGCGGTAGTTGTCGAGGGTGAATTCCGCCAGCAGGACCGGTCCGTTGGCCTTCAGGAAGGACGAGACGATGATGTTGGCGAGCGGCAGCAGGGCCACGCCGACCAGCGTGTAGACGAAGAGCGCCGCCAGCAGGCGTTTTTTGAACGGCTGTTCCTGCAGGGTCAGCGGGCGCACCGCGGCGGTGCCGAAGGCGTTGCGCGAGGCGTACCAGCGCTGCAGCAGAAGCGCCGAGGTCGTGATCAGCAGCAGGAGCACGGAGAGGGTGCTGGCGAGCACCGGCCGGCCGCCGAAATCGTTGACGAACTCGCCATAGATCAGGACCGGCAGCACGCGAAAGCGCTCGCCGAGGATGATCGGCGTGCCGAGATCGGTGAAGCAGGCGATGAAGACCAGGAGCGCTCCGGTCGAGATCGATGGCGCCAGCAGCGGGGCGATCACCTTCCTGAAGGTCGCGAGCTCGCTCGATCCGAGATTGCGGGCGGCATCCTCGATGCTCTGGTCGATCGACTTGAGACCGGACGACACCAGCAGAAAGACGAAGGGGAAATAATGCAGGGTGAAGACGAAGATGATGCCCTGAGCACCGTAGATCGACGGCAGCGAGATGCCGTATTCCGCCAGGGTCGTGGTGACGAGGCCGTTGCGGCCGAGCAGGATGATCCAGGAGTAGGAGCCGATGAAGGGCGGCGAGACGAAGATCAGCACCACGGCGGCACGGATCAGGCTGCGCATCCAGATGTGGAAGCGGCTGGTGAAGTAGGCGGCGGGCACGCCGACCAGGAGCGCCAGCACGGTGGCGCTGATGCTCACGATGAAGCTGTTGACCAGGGTGCGGTAGTAATACGGCTCCGAGAAGAACATCCGGTAGTTCTGGAGCACGCCGGCGGCGTCCTCCTTGCCCGAGAAGCTCAGGCCGACGATGTTGAAGACCGGCAGCAGCAGCAGGGCTGCCGTGACGACCAGCATGCCGGCGGTGACCGACGGCCAGAAGCCGAGCAGCCGCCGGGCCGCCACCATTGCTCCGGTCATGGCGTCCGGGTCATGCCGGGGTCGGCTCGAAGAGCCGGACCGTGTGGGCCGGAATGTCGAGGCGGTAGCGCCCGCCGAGCACCGGGATGGCGGCACCGGTGCGGCGCTGCGCGGCGACGTGGACGATGGCGCCGGCGCCGATATCGACGACGAAACGCACCGTTCCGCCGAGGAACTGGATATCGGCCAGCCGGCCGCATAGGCCGCGCATGTCATCGTCGGGCACGGGCTGCAGCTCTACGTCCTGGGGGCGGAAGGCCACCGTGCGGGCCTCGCCCGAGGCGACGCCGGAAACGCCATCCACGATGAGCAGCCCCCCTTCGCCGAGCGCCACCGTGGCCGTCCCGTCGAGCACTTCGGCCACCTTGCCGGGCAGCATGTTGCACTCGCCGACGAAGCCGGCGACGAAGCGCGTCTCGGGGGCGTTGTAGATCTCGAGCGGCGTGGCGATCTGCTCGACCCGGCCGTGGCTCATCACGGCGACGCGGTCGGACATCAGGAGCGCTTCCTCCTGGTCATGGGTCACGTAGATCGTGGTGATCCCGACCTGGCGCTGCAGGGCGCGGATCTCGGCGCGCAGATGCACGCGCATCGCCGTGTCGAGGTTCGACAAAGGCTCGTCCATGAGCAGGACGTCGGGCTGGATGACCATGGCGCGGGCGAGAACCACGCGCTGCTGCTGGCCGCCGGAGAGCTCGCGCGGGCGCCGGTGCCTCAGCGCCGCGAGCTGGATCAGCTCGAGCATCTGGCCGACCCGCGCCTCGACCTCGGCCTTGGCGCAGCGCCGCGCCCTGAGGCCGTAGGCGATATTGTCGAAAACCGAGAGGTGCGGGAAGATCGCGTAGTTCTGGAAGACCATGCCGGTGTTGCGCCGGTGTGCTGGCACGTCGTCGATCGGCTTGTCGTCGAAGCGGATGGTGCCGGCGGTCTGGCGCAGGAAGCCGGCGATGATGCGGAGCAGCGTGGTCTTGCCGCAGCCGCTCGAGCCGAGCAGCGTGAAGAACTCGCCCTTGGCGATGTCGATGGTGACATCGTCGACGGCGGTGGTCGCGTCGAAGCGCTTGGTGACGGAATCGATGGAGACAGCTGTCGTCATGAGCGCATGCAGGCCGCGGGTCGATGGGCGGGATGGCGGAAAGACAAGGTGACGGCAGCACCCCCGGCGGCAGCGGTTCGCGGCCGGGGGTCGATCGGCTGCAATGGCGGTCTTACTGCTGCGTCTTGATGATGATCTGCTGCATCCGTTCCAGGATCTCGTCCCGGTTGGCGCTCGCCCACTCGCTGTCGTAGTCGATCACGTTGATCTCGCTGAGCGGCAGCATCTGCGGGTGCGTGTCCACGCCGATCCGGGTCGGCCGCCGGCCGGGGAAGTTGGCCACCAGCGCCTGCTGGGCCTCCTCGGACATGAGGTAGTCGGCGAACAGGCGGGCCGCTTTCGGATGGGGGGCCGACTTGACGATGAACGTTCCCTCGGGCTGGGCCAGCGTGCCGTCCGCCGGGTAGACGATGCCGCCCGTGCCGGCCATCACGTAGTTGAAGGCGGCCTCCTCGTAGGTGACGCCGACGGGATACTCGCCGCGCCCGACCTGCTGGAAGACGAGGCTGGACTTGAGCACGATGTTCATGTTCCCGGTCATGCGCTCGACCAGGTCCCAGGCGGCGTCGTCGCGGCCGTAGATCATCAGCCAGGTGCTGAGCGCGGCGAGCGCCGAGCTCGACTTCGAGGGGTCGGCGTGGACCACCTTGCCCTTCCATTTGGGATCGGCGAGGTCCTCCCAGCGCTGGGGCGCCTCCTCGGCCGGCAGGAGCTCCGAATTGTACATGATCACCATGAGGCTGGCGCCGAACGGGCTGTTGTAGCCCTTGGGGTCGATCATGTCGGGCTCGATATTGGCGAGCTCGGGCGATTCGTACGGATCGAACAGGTCGGGCGCCGAGGCGCCGGTGTCGGCGAAGCCGCCCCACATGATGTCGGCGCTCGGCCGGTCCTTCTCGGCCCGGATGCGGTTCAAAAGCTCGCCGGTTCCGGCCTTCACCGTGGTCACGCTGACGCCGTATTTCTCGCCGAACGCCTGGGCAAAGAAATCGACCATCTCCGACGGATGGGAAGCATAGACGACCAGCTCGTCCTCATGATCGCCGCTTGCCGCACTGGCACTGGTGACCGTCATGGCACCGGTCGTCGCCATGGCAACGACCATCGCCGATCCGAGCAGTCTCGAGATGAAGCTGGGCATGAGGGTTGCGCCTCCCGTTGTGGGGCCACGGCTGTGGCCGATCGATGATCCATGGCCCAGCCTAGGAGGCGGTTTCGACACCTGTCAATCGGTATTGACAATTGTCGGCGGCTCCACATTTGGCACCCTTGCGCAAGGGCCGCGTCGTGGATCGCGCTTGTCATCTGACGACCGATGGGGTCCGTGTGATCGGCGGCGGGAGCTTCAGTCGAAGAAGCCCGCGTCATCCTCCTTCAGGTGTGGCTTCGTCCGCTCGGGATCGAGCTCGACGTCCATGCAGGAACTGCCATTTCGAGGCGAGCTCGTCGCCGATCGCAAAGGGGATGTCGGTCATGCGGCGGAGTGCCTCGTAGGCCTCGGGCGTCTCGTCGCGGCTGGGCTCCTCGAGGAAGTCGAGAGTGCCACGCGGCATCTTCTGGCAGAACCTCGCGGCCTCGGCGACCGAGAGACGGTGGCGGTCGTCGATGCCGAGCTCGACCTCGTGGTCGAGCGCTTCCCTGGCCCTTGTGCACCATTCGGCCGTGGCGGCGATGTGCTCCAGGGGCGCGTGGACGTCCTTCGACTGGTGGCCCGAGGGCGAGAGCCGCATGGCGGACCAGCCGCGCTCGACGAGGGCTCTCGCCTGCTCGATCATCGCCAGGCCCGGTTCCGCATGGGTCGTGGCGAAGGTCGGCATGCGGTCGCGCTGCCGGCCGCCGAGGAGGTCGTAGACGGGCATGCCCAGCGCCTTGCCCTTGTTGTCGTAGTGCGCGATGTCGATGGCCGACATGGCGGCGGTGAGCACCCGCCCGCCCTCGAAATGCTGGCTCCGGTAGAGCTCCTGCCAAAGGGCGCCGATGCGCATCGGGTCCTTCCCGACCACGAACCCGGCAAAGTGGTCGATGGCCCCGGCGACCGCCTTCTCGCGGCCGGAGAGGCCGGATTCGCCCCAGCCGTAGAGGCCCTCGTCGGTCTCGACCTTGACGAGGAGCTGATTGCGGATGCCGACCCAGGCGGGGAAGGGCTCGGGCGCGGTGATCCTCGCTGCTTCACCCGCCGTTCAGCCATGGGGCTTGTCGCCGAAAAAGCTCGAGCCCGGCTTCAGATGGGCGCGGGCCGCCTCCTCGTTCAGCCTCGGGCCGGGGCCCGGCCGGTCCTCGATCCTGATGAATCCCTTGTCGATCGGCGGCTTCTCCTTGACGAGGTCGCTCCACCATTCGACGTCGTGGGCGTGGTACTCGATGACGAGGAAGTTGTTGATGCCGGCGCAGACATGGCTGCCGGCGACGGTGGCGATCGGGCTCGCCACGTTGCGCGGGGCGATCGGGATGCAATAGAGGTCGGCGTGGTCGGCGACCTTCTTGGCCTCGGCGAGGCCGCCCATCTTGGGGATGTCCGGGGCGATGATCCGGGCCGCCTGCTTCTCGATCAGCTCGCGGTAGCCGTGCTTGCGGTAGAGGTTCTCGCCGGTGCAGATCGGCGTTCGGGTGCTGTGGGTGACATGGCGCTGGGCCTCGATGTTCTCGGGCGGCACCGGGTCCTCGAGCCAGAGCAGGTCGAAAGGCTCGGGCGCCTGGGCGAGCTTGATCGCGCCGTTGGCGTATTTCCAGTGGGCGTCCATGGCGACCATGATCTCGGAGCCGACGGCATCCCGGACGGCGCGCACCACGTCGACCATCCAAGCCCGGCAGCGTCAAGGATCGCCTGCACTCGTGCGGCAGCCACCACCACCGCGGCGCGCATGCACTTCTGAAGCCCATGCCGACGAGTCGCGAGCCGGGAGCAATCGGCAGGCTGAAGGCAGCGGGCCGATTCGCCGGTTCGCTCTTCGACCCTACCGGACCGAGTAGCCTTTCGCCGTCATGCAGGCCCCGAAGGCCTGGAAGTAGGCGGACTGTTGCGAGGCGGTGGCGGCCTCGGCCTGCTGGGTGTGGCGACGCTGCTCGCGGCGCTCGCCGCGCTGGCGCATGCCGCCGGCCACGGCACCGGCCCTGGCGGCGCTCTCGGTCAGGTCGTCCACCTCGCGCTCGCTCGAATCGGTTCGCTGCTCGCGCACCGCGCCGGCCGCAGCACCGCGCGCCGCACCTCGCGCCCGCTGACCCATGACGGGCGCGGCTTGTGGCGCAGCGGCCGTGGTCGCCGGATTGTAGCCCGAGCTCGCCATTGCCTGGCTCTCGCAGGCTGCCTGATCAGCCGCGACCTGCTCGGCCGTCTGGCCCTGCTGGGGCGTGACCGTTGCCGGCGCCTGGGCGATGGCGACACCGCCCGAGAGGTGGAGCACCAGCGCCAGGGCCAGGCCGCCGATCGTCGCACGATTCATCGCATGGCTTCCTTCAGTCGATCGGCGCGCCGGGTTCCGGCGCCGCCCCGCCCGCCGGGACGGACGGGCGCACCGAGCATAGCAGGCAGCCGCGGGTGTGGTGGAGCACGTACTGTCGCACCGGTCCCCGGAGTCAGCGGGCGAGCTATTCGTTCGGCTCGTTCAGGCGATGGCCAGCGCATTGTCCTCGGCGGCGATCAGGGTGTCGCTGGCGAAGGAGAGGGCGATCGAGCGCTCCGGCGCGGTGACCAGCCAAGCCGAGGCGGCGCCGTCGATGGCGGTCTCGGTGACCTGCATCCGGCCGGTGCCGAGCCAGGCGGCAAGGTCGAGCTCGTCCTCGCCGGCAAGGAAATCGGCGAAATGCAGCATGAGATCGCCGGGCCGGGCCTCGACAACGAAGCGGTCGGCCCCGGGGCCACCAATCAGCGTCACGGCTCCGGCCCGATGGCCGATGAAGAAGAGGTCGTCGCCGGCCCCGCCGTCGAGGAGGTCGCTGCCCAGGCGGGCGACCAGCGTGTCATTGCCGTCGCCGCCGAGCAGTTGATCATCGCCAGGCCCGCCGTCGAGCCGGTCGTTGCCGGCCCCACCCTCGAGCAGGTCGTCACCGGCCCCGCCCGAGAGGACGTCATGGCCGGCACCGCCCGTGAGGTGGTCCCGGCCATCGCCGCCATTCAGGGCATCGTCGCCCGTGCCGCCGTCGAGCCGGTCGTCGCCGCCATGGCCGAAGATCGTGTCGTCGCCGCCATTGCCGACGAGGACGTTGGCGAAGCTGTCGCCGATCAGCCGGTTGGCGCCCTCGTTGCCGACGAGATCGAAGCTCATGGACCAGCTCCGCTCCCAGACGATGGCGGTCAGGTTCTCGATGCCCGGCGCCAGCTCCAGGGTGATCGGCGCGAGCCATGGCTCGGCCGGCGGCATGCCCCCGGCAAGAGCCACGACCGCGTTTGCCCCGGCTGCCAGCGCATGGGCGAGCTCGGTCACCAGGATCGCCGTGTCGTTGCCGGCCATGTCGCTGAGGATGTCGCCTGTCGACCGGAGCACGTAGGTGTCGTCGCCGGCGCCGCCGATCAGCAAGCGCTGGGCGGTGGCCGAGCCGTGCAGGACGTCGTCGCCCATGCCGCCGATCAGGACGAGCGACGTTCGGGCCTCGCTGCGCAGGACGTCCGCGCCGGTGCCGCCACGCATCACGGCCGATCCGAGGAGGCTGCCGGCGGCAGGGTCTCGGGCGAGCGGTTGCTGCCGGGTGCCGATGAAGCTGTAGCCCGGCTCCTCGGTCGCGAGCCAGGAAAAGGATGGCGGTGAAAGCATGCAGCCGGTTGCCCATCATGACAGTTGGGGCGGCATGATGGCGGCTACGTGGTTAACGCCCGGTTAGCGCCTCCACTCCCGGGGCCTATGAGGCGGCCTTTGCTGCCGCAGAGCCCCGCGGCGGGTAGTCGAGCGTGTCGGCGAGCTCGTAGCGGAACTGCTCCTCGTGATTCGGGAAGGGCAGGCGGTTCTCCTGGCGCCAGCGCTCGACCGTCTGGCCGGCGGCCTCGGACTGCCTGGGGTCGGGGCCGGCCGAGCGCTCCAGGTAGAGCGTCTGCGACGGGAAGGCGAAGCCGGCGCCAATGCCTTCGACGATGTCCTTGATGCGCAGGTTGATGTCCTCCTGGATCGCCAGGAACTCGTTGAAGTCGCGGGTCGTGACATAGGCGAAGATCTCGAGATCGAGCGAGAACGCCCCGTAGCCGACGAAGCGCACCCGCGCCGGCTCGATGGCGATCTTGGGATGACGGATCAGGAGCTCGCGCAGCCGGACCAGCACGAGGCGGAGCTGGTCCGCCGACGTCTCGTAGCGCAGGCCGATGCTGCTCTGCAGGAGGATGCTGTCGCGGCGGGTGAAGTTGACGATCTGCATCTGGCAGAACTCGGCGTTCGGCACGGAGACCAAGGTCCGGTCGATGCCGCGCACCCGGACGGAGCGCAGGCCGACCGCCTCCACCGTGCCCATCTTGTCGCCGAACAGGCAGAATTCGCCGACCTTGACCGGCTTGTCGGCGAAGAGGACGAACCCGGCGACGACGTTCTCGAGCGTCGGCCGCACGGCCAGCGCCACGGCGAGGCCGCCGACGCCGAGCCCGGCGAGCATCGGCGTCACCGGCACGCCGAGCCGGTCCGCCATGTGCACCAGGACGTAGAGGCCGAGCAGCACGCTCGCCAGGTGGAAGACCAGCCGCACGAGCTGCGTGTCGAGGCTGGCCACGCCGAGCTCGCGCACCCGGATCACGAAGTCGGCGGCGATGTTCAGGAGCTGGAAGATGAGCCAGGCGACAGCGAGATGACCGACGATCGTCAGGAGAACCCCAACCACGGCCGCGGACAGACCGGTGATCCCGATGATATAGAGGAGGAGGAAGTGAGCGACGACGGCCAGCACCAGGGCCAGCACGCTGCGCGCGACACCCGCCCAGCGGGCGCGGTGGCCCGTCTCCGCCGGCCGGCGCTCGAGCCGCACCGCGAGCCGGAACCCCAGAACATAGGTCGCGATCGCGAGCAGCAGCGTCGTCGCCAGCGCCGTCCATTTCCAGATCGGCAGCTCGCCGATCAGGATGAACCATTGGCCCGGCAGGCTCTGGACGAGGCTGGTCACCACCGCCGGCGCCGCGAAGCCGGGGCCCCGGCGGAAGCGCTCGACGATACCCTGATAGCGGCGGAGCTCGCCTTTGGCCGGGAGGTGCTGGATCACCCGGTAGAACGCCGGAATCCTCTGCACCGTGTCCTCGGTGAACAGAAAGCCGGTGGCAAGGCCGGTGTCGTCCGACTGGCTGGCGATACGCAGCTCGGTGCCGGGAATGGTCCAGGCCTGCAGCCCGTTCTCCGCGACTTGCGCGGCGTCGGGCATGTCGTCCGGCGGCGGGAGCGTCACCCGCGCCAGCACCTCGAGCAGCATCAGGGACTTGTCGGCCATCTCGACGAAGCTCGCCTCGCCGCCGGCAATCGTCCGCTCGAGGGTCGCAAAGGCGCGTCCGGCGTGGGCGTGCATGGCGCCGAGATTACCCTCGTAGTAGCTGCGGACGGCGGCTTCCATCTCAGCGATGAAGGTGTTCAGCGTCGCCCCCGGGCTGGAGAGATCGGGCGGTGCGAGGGGATCGGCGAGGCTGGCGGTGGCGTCGGCGGCCCGCGCTCCGGACGGCCAGCCCGTGGCGATGGCCAGCAGGAGCACCAGCAACCGGGCTGCCCGGCCCCCATGAGCCGCTATCGTCGACCTCGTCGTCACCCTGTCACCTCCGCATCAACCGCATCGGGGACAGGATGGCCGGGAAGTGGCCGGCAAGGCAACCCGCGGCGGCCGGCGGCAGCTCAGCCCTGGAGCCGGTAGACCCGCCTTGCCGTCTCGCGGTAGAGCTGGCGCCGCTCCGCCTCGCTCGTGCCGTCCATCACCTCGTCGAGGATGCGGACCCATTCCGGGTAGGGGTGGGTGAGCTCCGAGACGGTCCAGTCGCTGCCGTACATCAGGCGGTCGAAGCCGAAGCATTCGATGGCGTGGCGGAGATAGGGGACCACCTCCGCCTTCTGCCAGTGGGCATGGTCGGCCTCGGTGATCACGCCCGAGACCTTGCAGATCACGTTGGGCAGCCGGCCCAGTTCCTTCATCAGATCGGCCCAGGGCTGCCACATGCCGTGCTTGATGCCGGGCTTGCCCAGGTGGTCGAGCACGAAGGTGACGTCGGGGCAGCGCTGCGCCAGCTCGACGGCGAAGGGCAGGCACCAGTGCTTGACGCAGATGTCGAAGACGAGGTCGTGCCGCGGCAGCAGCTTCAGGGCGGCGAGGAAGCCGGGCTCCAGGCAGAAGCGCGGGTCGAGCTCGATCTCGATGAGCCGGCGGATGCCGCGCAGGGTCGGGTGCTGCAGGAGCTGTTCGAGGTCGCCCCTGACCACGTCCGGACCGAGCTCCAGCGGGAGGTGGGCGATCATCCCCTGCAGGCGCGGATCCCGGTCTGCCAGGCCCTGGACCCAGGCCGCCTCGTCCAGGTGCAGCCCCGGCCCGACCCAGACCTCGGCGAAGACCAGGGCCTCGACCTCGACCGGCCCGCGCGCCGCGTCGAAGTCCGCCAGCCCGTAGCTGCGATTGATCCGCGGCACGTTGGCGAGCCACGGATAGGACAGCTTCTCGACATCGTAGAGGTGGACGTGGCTGTCGATGATCGGAAAGTCCGGCATGGCGCCCTCTCGATTCCTGGCAGCCTGCGGTAGCGGCCGACCGCGCCGCTCGCAAGCCCTGTCCTGCTTTGAATTCTGGGCCTTGTCGCCCTATGCTGCATCGCGGCCGGCTCTTTGCAAAGGAGGAGATCTTGGCCACCGCCGTTCTTCGACGCGACTACAGCCTCACCGGCCCCGAGGCCGACAAGGCGGTCGAGCGCGGCCTCGTCGCCGCCGAGTGGTATCACAGCCGGGTCCCGCGCCAGCGGATGAAGGAGCTGATGCGTCGCCGCGACGCCCCGGCACTTCGCGACCTCGCCCTCTGGCTCGCCGCCCTGGCGCTCTCCGGTGGCATTGCCGGCTGGCTCTATCTCCAGGGAAGCTGGTGGGCGCTGCCGTTCTTCCTCGTCTATTGGGTGCTCTACGGCTCCACCTCGGACGCCCGTTGGCACGAGTGCGGCCACGGCACGGCGTTCAGGACCGCCTGGATCAACGATCTCGTCTACGAGGTCGCGTCCTTCATGGTGTTCCGCAATGCGACGGTCTGGCGCTGGAGCCATGCCCGCCACCACACCGACACCATCATCGTCGGGCGCGACCCCGAGATCGTCGCCATGCGCCCGCCGCATGTCTGGAAGGTGCTCTTGAACTTCCTGGCCCTGCCGAACCTCTACTACGGCTTCAAGGAGATGTTCATCCACAGCATGGGCCGGTTGACCCCCGACCAGGCGACCTTCATCCCCGAGGCCGAGCGCCCCAGGGTCTACCTCAGGGCGCGCATCTACCTCGCCATCTACGCCTCCGTGATCCTCCTGGCGCTGGCCTTCCAGACCTGGCTGCCGCTGCTCTATGTCGGCCTGCCGGTGCTCCTCGGCGGCTGGCTCATCATGTATCTGGCGCTGACCCAGCATGTCGGGCTCGCCGAGGACGTGCTCGACCACCGGCTGAATGCGCGCACCATCTACATGAACCCGCTGCTGCGCTTCCTCTACCTCAACATGAACTACCACGTGGAGCACCACATGTTCCCCATGGTGCCGTACCACAACCTGCCGGCCCTGCACGAGGAGCTGAAGGCCGACATGCCGAAGCCCTACCGGAGCACATTCGAGGCCTATCGCGAGATCATCGCCACGCTGAAGCGCCAGCTCAGGGACCCGGGCCATTTCGTCAAGCGCGAGCTGCCGCCCTCGGCCCGGCCCTTCCGGGCGGAGCTGCACGGGCATGGCTTCGCCGAGGCGGGGTGACTCCATCCGGCGATCCGCGTCGACGGTGGGACAGGCTGGATTCCCGAGACCCGTCTCTTGCCCGCCGAGCCGGGCGTCGCTATCCGCTTCGAGGCACCCTGGCGGGTGGGTGCGGATGCAAACGAGATGGATGCCGCGCGAGCGTTATCGCCCGGCGGAGGTGAGCCGGCGGCGGGAGAAGGCATCGACCGTGACGGCGAGCAGCAGGATGGCGCCCTCGACCATGTATTTCACGTCGGCGGGCTGGCCGACGAGGTCGAGGCCGTTCGAGACGCTGCCGATCACCAAGGCACCGAGCAGGGCGCCCCAGACATTGCCCCGGCCACCAAAGAGGCTCGTGCCGCCGATCACCGCGGCGGCGATGACCTCGAGCAGCAGCGTGCCGCCGCCCGACTGCGTGCTCGCCGCCTGCAGGCGCGAGGTCAGGATCAGGCCGCCGACGGCGGTCAACGCCCCCGACAGCGCGAAGACGCAGATGCGGACGCGCGCGATGTTGATGCCGGCCCGGCGGGCCGCCTCGGGGTGGCCGCCGACCGCATAAATGTGGCGACCGAACGTCGTGCGGCGGGTCAGCCAGTCGAAGAAGGCGACGAGCGCGAAGAGCAGGACACCGGCCGTCGGCACACCATTGGCCTGGTTGAGGACAGCAACCGCCCCGAGCAGCAGGACGGCGATGGCGACCGTCTGCATGGCCAGGAGCGGCAGCGACGGCGCCTGCATGCCGGCCCGGCGACGGGCCGCGTCGTTGACGAGATGCGTGCCGGCGTACCCGATGACGGCGACCAGCGCGAGGGCCCAGCCCCAGGCGTGCGGCAAGAAGGTCGAGGCGATGGCCGTGATTCGCGGATCGAAGACATTCAACGTCCCGGCATCCCCCAGGACGTGGAGCTGGACGCCGAGCCAGATGAGCAGCCCGGCCAGCGTCACGACGAAGGACGGGACGCGCAGAACCGCGATCCAGATTCCCTGGATGGCGCCGATGAAGGTGCCGACCGCGAGCATCGCCACGATCGCCGCCCACCAGGGCCAGCCGATGTCGACGACGAGCACGCCCAAAACGGCCGCGGTGGCGCCAGCGACCGAGCCGACGGACAGGTCGATCTCGCCGAGC
The DNA here is from genome assembly GCA_020638495.1 of Geminicoccaceae bacterium. GTDB lineage: Bacteria > Pseudomonadota > Alphaproteobacteria > Geminicoccales > Geminicoccaceae > SLRI01. The sequence continues at coordinate 41,851 of JACKIN010000006.1, forward strand.
AGCAGGACGAGAACGATGCCGATGGCGATGGTGCCCGAGACGGAGATCTGCAGGACGAGATTGGAAAGGTTGCGCGGGGTCAGGAAGTGCGCGTCCTGCAGTTGGAAAAACGTCCAGATGATCGCGAGCCCGAGCACGATGGGGAGAACCCCGAGCTCGCTGGAATCCGAGCGCAATCGCAGGCCGCGAGCGAGCGTGGTCAGGGATGCGCCGGTGCGAGCTCGGCCACCGGCCCGGCTGCCGCTCATGCGGTCGCGCGCGTCCTGAGCCTGCTTCAGCACACGGCCTCGCGCGCGGCTGCCTCGCGCGCTCCGGTGATCGCCGCCACGACCTCCTCGGGGGTCGTTTCGCGGCACCTGAACGCCGCCGCGTTGCGGCCGAGGCGCAGGACGACGATCCGGTCCGCCACCTCGAACATGTCGTGCAGGTTGTGCGAGATCAGGACCACACCCAGACCTTGCGCCCGCAACCGCTTGATCAGCTCCAGGACCTCGTGCGTCTGCGCCACGCCGAGTGCTGCGGTCGGCTCGTCCAGGAGCACGATCTTGGAGTTCCACATCACCGCTCGGGAAATGGCCACCGACTGTCTCTGGCCGCCCGAAAGAGTGGCGACCGCGGCGCGGACACTGCGGATCGTCGTGACGTTGAGGCGGCGCAGGACGTCGAGAGCGTGCCGCTCCATGTCGAGCTCTGACAGCCTTTGCAGGAAGCGGGGTCGGCCGACCGTCTCGCGGCCGAGATACATGTTGGCGACGACGTCCAGATTGTCGCACAGGGCGAGGTCCTGGTAGACCGTCTCGATGCCGAGAGACGCGGCGTGGCGGGGTGAGCGGATGCTCACCTCCACGCCATCGAAGCGGATGACGCCGCCATCCGGCGCATGGGTGCCGGCGATCACCTTCACCAGGGTCGACTTGCCGGCGCCGTTGTCGCCGGCCAGCGCCACGACCTCGGCCGCGCGGACCTCGAAATCGACCTCCGACAAGGCCTCGACGGCGCCGAACCGCTTCGAGATACCCTCGAGCTGCAGAACGGCCGATCCAGCGCCGTCAGCCCTGCCGCTTGTCACCTCGGGCTGTCGCTACGGCTTGCAAGGCCCGACGGCCGGCATGCCCCGGCAAAGGGCTTCCCTGGTGACGGCGCCGTCCTCGATCTCGAGCTCCATATTGTCGAGCGTGATGACGATGGGCGTCACCTTGGCCCACGGGATCTCGGTTGCGCCGTTGTTCATCGTGGCGCCCTCGAACATGCTGTCGGCCGGCTTCTCGCCCTTCAGGAGCGCCGCGGTGATCGCGGCGGCCTTCCCCGACTGGTCCTTGAGCGACCGCCATACCGTCATCGACTGCCTGCCCAGCAGAATGAGCTGCAGGCCGTTCAGCGTGCCATCCAGCCCGGTCACGGGGATCTCACCAGCCATTTGCTGGGCCTGGAGCGCCGCGATGACGCCACCCGCCATGCCGTCATTGGCGGACAGGACCGCATCCACCCCGTTGTTCGTCCTGGTCAGGATCTGCTCCATCTGCTGCTGGGCCTTCGACGGATCCCAGCCGGGCGTCCAGACGGATTCGACCAGCGTGCGCGTGCCGTTGTCGAAGAGCGGCTGGAGAACGCTCATGTAGCCGTTCTCGAACAGATGCGCATTGTCGTCGGTGGTCGAGCCGTTGATGACCGCGATCCGGTCGCCGTCCTCGGTGTTGTCCGCCAGCCACGAGCCCTGCATCTCGCCGATCTTGAGACCGTCGACGGAGACGTAGTAGGCGACGGGCGCGTTCCTGATGAGCCGATCATAGGCGATCACCGGCACGCCCTGCTCCTGCGCCTTGTTGACGATCACGGCGGCACCTTCCTGGTCGATCGCCGTCACGACCAGGACCTTCGCACCACTCGCCAGCGCCGATTCCGCCTGCGCCAGTTGCTTGGAGGTGTCGTTGAGCGCGTTGTCGACGCGGACCTTCGCTTCGGGGAACTCCTTCTTCATCGCCTCGATGAAGAAGGGCTTGTCCTGGCTCTCCCAGCGCGCGGTGACGTTCTCCGGCAACAGGAAGACCACGAGCGGGTCTTCCGCTCGTGCGTCGACCACCGCGATCGGGCTGGCGGCCGCCGCCAGCCCCAGCAGCACCCCGCCCAGCACCACCCGGCGGGCACCAACGAATTTTTCCATCGATTTTCCTCCCTGTGGCCTGGAGCGAGCGCCAGCCATGGCCACGGTATGCGTCCGCGTTCGATTCTGTCAACGTGGCCGATGCGGCGCTCCCTTGGTCAATCTGGCGCGGCGCTGTCCGTGTCTCGTGGGTCCGTGTTCAGCCATTCAGGAAGTTCAGCTTCAGCCCCGCCCGCGGCCAGTCCATCGCCACCAGCCGGCCGCTCTGCGAGAGCGTGATGTAGGCCGTCCTCAGGTCCGGGCCGCCGAAGCAGATATTGGTGGTGTAGCGGTCCGGCATGGGCACGAACTGGACCAGCTCGCCGGAAGGGGCGATCACGCTGATGCCGCCGTTCATGAGCGTGGCGACGCAGATGTTGCCCGACGCCTCGACGGCGAGGCTGTCGAAACGCTCGTAGACGCCGCCGGCGGTGTAGACGAGCCGGCCGCCGTGCGGGCTGGGCCAGGGGTGCTTCCGGATTCGGCCGGGGGCATCGAGGTCGAAGGCCCAGAGCCGGGCACCCTCGGTCTCCGCGACGTAGAGCACGGTCTCGTCCGGGGAGAGGCCGATGCCATTGGCGGTCAGGAAGGGGTGGACGGCCTCGGTGATCGCGCTGCCGTCGGCGGCGGCGTAGTAGACGCCGCCATAGTCGAGGTCGCGGGCGCGGCGCTTGCCGAGATCGGTGAACCAGATGCCGCCCTGGCGATCGACGACCAGATCGTTCGGGCCGCGCAGCGCATGACCGTTGCCGGTCCCGGTGTAGAGGGCCTGCACCGCACCCGTCGCCCGGTCGATCCGCTCCAGCCGGCCGCCCGAATAGGCCGTCGCCTGCACGGTCGGACGCACGCCGTCGCCGTCGGTGTGGAACTCGAAGCCGCCATTGTTGGTGACGTAGAAGGCCCCGTCGGATCCCATGGCGAGCCCGTTCGGCCCGCCGCCCGGCTCGGCCAGCACGCGCTTCGTGCCATCGGCTTCGACCACCGTGACGGTTTTTCGGGCGATCTCGACCAGGGCGACCGAGCCGTCCGGCAGCGCCACCGGACCCTCGGGAAAGAGCAGGCCATTCGTCAGCTCACGCACGGGCAACCCCTCGTTCGATACGGTTCTCGTTCATCGCCGTTCCTCCCGATCGGATCAGTGGCCGCGATTGTGCACGCGCCCCGGCGCGCTTGCCAGCGTCGCGGCCGCCGCAAGGCACGAGGCGCCCTGCCGGGCGACCTTCGAGCATGCCCTTGGGAGAGGGCGTCACCTCGATGAGCGAGGCGATCGCCACGATGGGGAGCGCCGGCTTCCTGCTCCTCGGCGTGCGTCTCGCCTGCTGCAGCCTCGATCGCGACATCGATGCTCGCACCGGGCCTCGGCGCCCGCTGTCATTTCCGAGGGGGTTGTCCATAGGTCGACCACCGCCGCCGGACTTCGCCAGCGCCCGCTTTCCAACCACCGGCGGCCCCTGGTTCGCCGGATCGGCCCCACCCGGCGCGATGCGGTAGCTTGGAGCCAAGGCCGGGCGGCCTCGGCACCCGGCGTCGACATCGTCAAGAGCCGCAAGGTTGCCGGCCTTCCCCGATCACCGCTACGCCTTGTCGCGCGCCGCCCGCTGTCGCGCCCAGGATGCGTTTGCGCTGGATCAAGGCGAATCCGTGCGGCGGCGCATAGTCTGCCACTTCGAGCTCGCGTCGCGCGGCCGGAGGGGGTCGAATGAACCCAACAAGTCGGTCAGCTGGCTGGTTCTGCGCACGGCGCGGGTGGCTTGTCGGCGGTCTCCTGCTCGTGGCCGCCTGCATGCCGGGCCGGCCGGTCAGCGTGGCCGATGACGGGGTGCTCGAGGTAGCGACGCCGCAGACCCGCTTTTCGGCGGTCATCCCCGCCGCCCTGCGCGACGAGGGCGTGCTGCTGCCCGATGGCTCGTACGTCTTCCTCCGATCGGCGAGCCCCCTCCACACGGTTTCCGTCCTGGTCAACGGGACGGTTGTCGATCCCGGCCGGTGGCCGGACTTTCGATCGCAGATGGCCGGATCGACCGAGGCGGTCGTTCTGGCGGATTATCTGACGGCCGTGGAGCCGCTCGAGCGCGCCTCACCCGGACGGCCGACCAATACCCTGCTGAGCTTCGAGCGGGTTGGCGGCGCGCGACCGCCGCAGGCCGCACGCAACCTCGCATGCAGCGAACGGGCGCTGGTTGCCCTGGACCACGAGGTGCCCGGCCAAGCAGGCCGGCCATTCGTCTACCATGCGCGGTACTACACTTGCGTCGATCCCCATACCCGGGCGCCCGTCGAGCTCGCCTGGTCAGAGCGCCTGCCGGAGGACCCGGACGGAACCGCCCCCGGCTTCATGGCCGAGGCGGACGCCTTCTTCGACAGCCTGAGGTTCCTGGAGCCCCGGTAAACTTGATTGCTGGAGTTGTGCTCATGTTCGTGTCGTCGCTCTGCTTCCGTCCTCAAATAGTTGCCGCTGCGGTGCTCTTCCTTCTCACCGCCTGCTCCACCACGCGTCCGGTGGTGGCGCCGGGGGTCACCGAGCCTGTTGCGCGCGGCTCCACCGTGCTTCTGCTCAGGCCCGACATCGAATGCCTCGAGGTGGCGGTCGGCGGCACCCAGGCGCGGCCCGAATGGACGGCGAAGGCCGAGGCCAGCGTCACCCGCGCGCTCGCGGACTTCATGCGCGAGCATGAGACGCGGCTCGTCGTCTACGACGGCTCGACATTCCCCCCCGATCGCCGGGCCGGGCAGGAAGCGGCCATCGCCGCGCTGACCGCGGTCCGCTTGCCGGCTAGCGGTCCGGCGCCGACCGCGCCGGTGCAGGTCGAGCTGCCGGCACCCGAGCTCCTGGCGCCGCTGCGCGAGGACTTCAAGGCCGATTATGCGCTCAGCGTTTTCCTGAGGGAGAGCTTCCAGTCCGCCGGTCATGTCGCCATGCGCTACAGCCTCGGGCTGTTGCTCGGCCCGATCTGGGCGCCGATGCCGGGGACCGGCCAATACGGCTATGCCACCCTCGTCGATCTGCGGACCGGCGAGGTGGCCTGGTCGAACACGCTCTCGACGGTTGGCGAGGTGCCGACCGATATTCGCGACCCCGAGAAGGCCCGCGACACGGTCGACGAGCTGTTGGAGGCCTGCCCGGTCTGAGCAGGTTGCGGCCAGCCAGCCTGCCGGATTGGACGCCGGCGCTCCGGTCGACGCTCGCGCACGCCCTTTCCCCTTGCCCCGCCCTGCGCTACCGAGGGGCGGAAGTGGGAGGTGCGCTTGCGCTATTCGGTCTGGAGCCTGATCCGGCAGGGGCTCGTGGGCAATCGCGGCTGGCCGGAGGCGTGGCGGGATGCGGCGCCGAAGGACCGCTACGATGTGATCGTCATCGGCGGCGGCGGGCACGGCCTCGCCACGGCCTACTACCTCGCCGCCCTGCACGGCATCACGAAGGTGGCGGTGCTCGAGAAGGGCTGGATCGGCGGCGGCAATACCGGCCGCAACACCACGATCGTCCGCTCGAACTACCTGCTGCCGGGCAACGAGCCCTTCTACGAGCACAGCCTGAGGCTCTGGGAGGGGCTCTCGGCCGAGCTCGACTTCAACGTCATGTTCAGCCAGCGCGGCGTGCTCAATCTGTGCCATTCCGACGCCCAGCGCGACGCCTTCGCCCGGCGCGGGAACGCCATGCTCATGATGGGCGCGGATGCCGAGCTGCTGGATCGCGAAGCGGTCCGGGCCATGGTGCCGGGCCTCGACTTCGCCAACGCCCGCTTTCCCATCACCGGCGGCCTCCTGCAGCGCCGCGCCGGCACCGCCCGGCACGATGCCGTGGTCTGGGGGTACGCCCGCGCGGCCTCGGCGCTGGGTGTCGACATCGTCCAGAACTGCGAGGTCACCGGCATGGTGCGCGACGGTGACCGCATCAGTGCTGTCGAGACCACCCGCGGCACGATCAGGGTGGACAAGGTGGGCCTCGCCGTCGCCGGCAACAGCTCCAGGCTCGCCGCCATGGCGGGCCTGCGGCTGCCGATCGAGAGCCACGTGCTCCAGGCCTTCGTCAGCGAGGGGCTGAAGCCCTGGCTGGACACGGTCGTGACCTTCGGGGCGGGGCATTTCTATGTCAGCCAGTCGGACAAGGGCGGCCTCGTCTTCGGCGGCGACATCGACGGCTACAACTCGTACGCGCAGCGCGGCAACCTGCCGACGGTCGAGCATGTGGCGGCCGGCGCGGTGGCCCTCTTCCCGGCGCTCGGGCGGGTCCGCATCCTGCGCTCCTGGGGCGGGCTGGTCGACATGACCATGGACGGCAGCCCGATCATCGATCGGCTGCCGCTGGCCAACCTCTACCTCAATGGCGGCTGGTGCTATGGCGGCTTCAAGGCGACGCCGGCCTCGGGCTGGTGCTTCGCCTACACGCTGGCCCGGGACGAGCCGCACGAGCTCAATGCCGCCTACCGCCTCGACCGCTTCGCCACGGGGCACCTGATCGACGAGCGCGGCGCCGGCCCGCAGCCGGGCTGGCATTGAGCGGGAGCGAGGCAGCGACGATGCGCATCACCTGTCCCCATTGCGGCTCGCGCGGGCTCACAGAGTTCAGCCAGCAAGGCGATGCCTCGCCGCTCCGGCCGGACGATGGCGCGGGCGAGGCAGCCTGGGTCGACTTCGTCCATTTTCGCGACAATCCGCGGGGCGAGCACAGGGAGCTCTGGCAGCATGTGCTGGGTTGTCGGACCTGGCTGGTGGTGACCCGCGACACGGCGACCCACGCCATCCTCCGCGTCGAGCCGGCCGCCGATGTTCGGGGGCGGCCCCGGGGGCGGACATGAGCCCCGACGCCTTTCGCCTGCGGACCGGCGGGCGGATCGACCGCACGAGCCGGCTCGCCTTCACCTTCGACGGGCGCCGCTACAAGGGCCTCGCCGGCGACACGCTGGCTTCCGCACTGCTCGCCAATGGCGTCAAGCTCTTCGGCCGGAGCTTCAAGCACCATCGCCGACGCGGCATCATGGGCTTCGGCGTCGAGGAGCCCAATGCGCTCGTCACGATCGGGAACGGGGCAGCGGCCGAGCCCAACACGCGGGCCACGATGGTCGAGCTCGCCGAGGGGCTCGAAGCCACCTCGCAGAACCGCTGGCCGACGCTTTCGCTGGATCTCCAGGCGGTGAACGGGCTGGCGGGCCGCTTTCTCGGCGCCGGCTTCTACTACAAGACCTTCAAGTGGCCGCCCGCCGCCTGGACCGGTCTCTACGAGAAGGTGATCCGGCATGCCGCCGGGCTCGGCCGGGCGAGCCATGCGGCGGACCCGGATCGCTACGACAAGAGCTTCGCCTTCTGCGACGTGCTGGTGGTCGGCGGCGGGCCGGCCGGGCTGATGGCGGCGCTGGTGGCGGGCAGGGCGGGGGCCAGGGTGACCCTCGCCGACGAGATGCCTGCGCTCGGCGGCCGGCTGCGGCACGAGGACCGGCGCATCGACGGGCGCGGTGCCATGCTGTGGCTCGGCGAGATCGAGCGGGAGCTGGCGGCGCTGGCCAATGTCACGCTCTTGCGGCGCACGACGGTCTTCGGCGCCTATGACCACGGCACGTTCGGGGCAGTGGAGCAGCTCGCCAGCGATGACGGGCGGCTGCCACGCCAGCGGTTCTGGCAGATCTCGGCCGGGGCGGCGGTTTTGGCGACGGGTGCTATCGAGCGGAGCATCGCCTTTGCGGGCAACGACCTGCCCGGCGTGATGCTGGCCTCGGCGGCGCAGGGCTATCTCTTCGAGCATGCGGTGGTGGCCGGCTGGCGACCGGTCGTCTTCACCACCAACAGCTCGGGCTACGCCACGGCGCTCGACCTCGTGCGGGCCGGGATCGCGGTGCAGGCGGTGATCGACAATGGCCCGGTCGTCGATTCGGCCACCGCGCGGGCGCTGCACGAGGCCGGGGTGCCGCTCTTTCGCCATGCGGTGGTCGAGCGGGCGGTCGGCGGGCGCGCGGTCACGGGCGTCGTGATGCGCGACGAGCTGGGCGGCCGGCGCGAGCTCGAATGCGACCAGCTCCTGGTCAGCGGCGGCTGGAATCCGACCCTGCACCTGGCGGCGCACCGGGGCGGGCGGCCGCGCTGGGACGACCAGCTCGCCACCTTCCTGCCACCACCCGCCGACGGCGAGCTGCTGCCGGTCGGCGCTGCCGCCGGCCGGTTCGCGCTCGAGGACTGCCTGGCGGACGGGGCCATGGCGGCGGTCGATCTCTGCCGCCGGCTCGGGCATGCGGCACGGACGCCGACCCTGCCCGGGACCGACGAGGCCGAGCCCTACCGTATCACGCCGCTCTTCGCCGTGGAGGGAGCGGGTGCGAAGGCCTTCGTCGACCTGCAGAACGACGTCACGGCCGCCGACCTGCGCCAGGCCGCCGCCGAGGGCTATCGGAGCATCGAGCACGCCAAGCGCTACACCACTCTCGGCATGGCGACGGACCAGGGCAAGACGGCGAACGTGACCGGGCTCGCCATCCTCGCCGAGGCGCTGGCCCGGCCAGTGGCCGAGGTCGGGACGACCGGGTTTCGTCCGCCCTACACCCCCGTCGCGATCGGAGCCCTGGCGCATCATCATCGTGGCCCCCATTTCGCCCCGGTGCGCAGGACGCCGCTGCACGCGGCGCAGGTGGTGCTAGGGGCGGTCTTCTTCGAGACGGGGTTGTGGCTGCGGGCGCGGTATGTGCCGCGACCGGGCGAGGACATGGCGGCGGCTTCGCGGCGCGAGGTTCAGGCGGTGCGCGCCGGCGTCGGTGTGGTCGACGTCAGCCCGCTCGGCAAGATCGAGCTCGCGGGTTCAGATGCGCGCGCCTTTCTCGAGCGGCTCTACTGCAACGGCATGGCGACGCTGCGGCCGGGCCGGGCGCGCTACGGGCTGATGCTGCGCGAGGACGGCATGGTGCTGGACGACGGCACGATCTGGTGCTTCGGCTCCGGGCATTTCATGGTGACGACGACGACCGCAAATGCCGCCGCCGTGCTGAGCCACATGGAGCTCCATCACCAGCATTTCTGGCCGGAGCTCGATGTCCAGTTCGCCTCGGTGAGCGAGCAGTGGGCGGGGCTGGCGGTGGCGGGGCCGAGGTCGCGCGAGGTGCTGCAAAGGGTCGTGGACGAGCCGGCGCTCGACGATGCGTCGTTTCCCTTCATGGCGGTGGCCGAGGGGCGGATCGGCGGCGTGGTCTGCCGCATTGCCCGGATCAGCTTCTCGGGCGAGCGGGCTTTCGAGGTCTTCGTGCCGGCGGGCCATGCCGAGGCGTTGCTGGACTGCCTGCTCGAGGCCGGGGCGACGGACGGCATCACCCTCTATGGGCTCGAGGCCATGGGCACGATGCGGATCGAGAAGGGGCATGTGGCAGGGGCCGAGCTGGATGGCAGGACGACACCCCGCGATCTCGGGCTCGAGCGGATGCAGATCCGCAAGAAGCCGCATATCGGCGCGGCGCTTCGCGACCGGCCGGGATTGACCGACCCGGCGCGGCCAATGCTGGTCGGGCTCGTGCCGGTCGACCGCAGCGAGCGGCTGCGGGCCGGCGCACTGCTGGTGCCCGAGGGGGCCGAAGTGGTGCAGGCGAACGACCTGGGCCGTGTCACATCGATTGCCTGGAGTCCGGGTCTCGGGCATCCGATCGCCCTGGGCTTTCTGGCCCACGGCACCGAGCGGCTCGGTCAACGGGTCGATGCGGTCTTCCCACTCTATCGCGAAAGGGTGACCGTCGAGGTGCGCCAGTCCTGCTTCGTCGACCCGGAAGGGGAGCGGCTGCGTGGTTGAGCTGCGGGAGCGGCCTGTCATCCTCCGACCGGCAACGACGGCCGAGGGCTCTCGGTGTCGGGTTGCCGAGCGGCTCGGGCTCTGCCTGACGCAGGTGATCGCCCGCCCTGGACAGGAGCGTGAGCTGGCCCGCATCCTCGGCCAGAAGCTGCCCGAGCGGCCGGGCACGGCCATGACGATCGGCGACGGGACGGTCATGGCGCTGAGACCACGAGATTGGCTCCTCGTCCGTCATGATCCGGTCGGCCGGCGGGGCGGTCTTGCGGTCGACCTTCGCCGGCGGCTCGATGGCGTAGCGCTCGTGATCGACCAGAGCCACGGGCGGGTGGTGCTGCGTCTAGAGGGCGCGGCGAGCCGGTCGGTCCTGCAGAAGGGCATCGACATCGACCTGCACCCCGACCAGTTCGGACCGGGTGCCGCTGCGCAAACCGGCATTGCCGGGATGGCGGTGCTCGTCCATGCGGTGGCGGACGAGGCATTCGATCTGTATGGCAATCGCTCGTTCGCCGAGAGCCTGCTCGACTGGCTGCTCGAGGCGGGGCGTGAATGGGGCATCGTGCTGGAGGCATCGGGGACGTGAGCGAGAGCTTCGACTATGTGATCGTGGGCGCCGGCTCCGCCGGCTGCGTCCTCGCCAATCGGCTGAGCGCGGACCCGACGACCAGCGTGCTGCTGCTGGAAGCGGGGCCGGAGGACAAGAACCCCTGGATCCACGTGCCGATCGGCTACTACCGGACGATCTTCAACCCGGCCGTCGCCGGCAATTTCGTGACCGAGCCGGAGCCCGAGCTCGGCGGCCGCAGCATCAACTGGCCGCGCGGTCGGGTGCTCGGCGGCTCGTCCTCGATCAATGGCCTCGCCTATGTTCGGGGCCAGGCCGAGGACTACGACCACTGGCGGCAGCTCGGCAATCCGGGCTGGGCCTGGGACGACGTGCTGCCGGCCTTCAAGAAGCTCGAGGACAGCGAGCTCGGCGATCCGGCGCTGCGCGGCAAGGGCGGGCCGCTGCGGGTTTCCGGACCGATCTACCGTTCGCCGCTGATGGATGCCTTCATCGAGGCGGCGGAAGCGACGGGCATCCCGCGCAATCCCGACTACAACGGCACGCGGCAGGGCGGCGTCGCCTATTTCCAGCTCACCATCAAAGGCGGCAAGAGGTGCAGTGCCGCCGTGGCCTATCTGAAGGACATCAGGGGCCGGTCGAACCTGAAGATCGCAACAGGGGCGCTCGCCGCCGGTGTCAGGATGCAGGATGGCCGGGCGGTGGGGGTGGACTACCTTCAGGACGGCGCTCAGCGGACCGCCGAGGCAAGGGGCGAGGTCGTGCTCGCCGCCGGCGCCATCCAGTCGCCGCAGCTCCTGCTGCTCTCGGGCATCGGGCCGGATGGGGCGCTCAAGGCGCACGGCATCGCCCGGCAGCACGAGCTGCCGGGCGTCGGGCAGAACCTGCAGGACCATTTCCAGGCGCGCGCCGTCTACCGGGCTCCCTTCCCGGCAACCCTGAACGATGTCGGCAACAGCCTCTGGCGGCGTGGCCTCGCCGGGCTGCAATGGGGGCTGTTCAAGACGGGGCCGCTGACCATGGGTGCCGGTTGCGTGGCGCTCTTCTGGAAGACGCGCGAGGAGCTGGCGACGCCGGACGTGCAGTTCCACGTCATCCCGTTCAGCGCCGACAAGCCCGGCGAGCCGCTGCACCCCTTCTCGGGCTACACGGTGTCGGTCTGCCAGCTTCGGCCCGAGAGCCGCGGCGAGCTGACGCTGCGCTCGGCCGACCCGACCGACCCGCCGGTGATCCACGCCAACTATCTCGCGACCGAGACCGACCGGCAGACCATGGTGGACGGCATGAAGCTGATCCGCCGGGTGATGGGGCAGGCGGCGATGCGGCCCTATATCGCCGAGGAGGTCGTCCCGGGTGCGTCTTGCGCGGACGATGCGGCGCTGCTCGGCTTCGTGCGGTCGACCGGCGGAACGATCTTCCATCCTTCCGGCACCTGCAAGATGGGCCCGGCTGACGACCGGATGGCGGTGGTCGATGCGCGCCTGCGGGTGCACGGCGTGGCGGGGCTGCGCGTCGCCGACGCCTCGATCATGCCGACCGTGATCTCCGGCAACACCAACGCCCCGACGATCATGATCGGCGAGAAGGCGGCCGAGATGATCTTGGCGGACGCCAAGGCCTGACGGGCGATCGTCACCGGCCTGTGAACCGACGTCATTGGCGTGAAGATGCCGACCCCGGCATGAACGGCGCATCATCGACCATGGGAGTCATGGAAATGCGCCTGAAGATCCTGCTTGCCGCCCTTCTCCTGCCGGCCGCTTCGGCTGTGGCCGACCCGTTGCCCGATGCGATCGACGGGTGGGCGGTGCACCGGAGCGCCTACGACTACCCGACCCTGGTCGATCGGCTGGATGCGGCGATCGGGGAGAGCTCCTTGAACAAGCTCTCCGCGGCGAGCGCCACGGTGGGTGCGAAGAACCTCGGCCTCGAGATTCCCGGCAACATGGTGGTGCACGCCTTCGCGCCTCAGTTCGCCGTGCGCATGCTGGAGGCGAGCATCGCCGCCGGCTACGAGGCGCCCTTGCGCTTCTACCTGACCGAGGACGCGGATGGCACGGCCACCCTGTCCTACAAGACGGCGAGCTTCGTCTTCGCGCCCTATGCGGATGGTGGCGAGGAGCTGAAGCTGCTGGCGGCCGAGCTCGAGGAGATCCAGGCGGCGATCGCGGCGGCTGCGGTGGGCTCCTAGCTCCGCCTGATCGAGGCGACGCCCAGCGTGGCGATGCCGATGGCCAGGATCGGGATGATGAAGAGGGCGGCCCTGAGCCCGATTGCTTCCGCCAGCAGGCCGATGAGCGGCGGGCCGGCGAGGAAGCCCGTGTAGCCGACCGTGGCCACGGCGGCGACGCCGGTGCCGGGGGGGATGCCCGGCGTGTTCGAGGCGCGGCGGAAGGCGATGGGCACGACGGCGGCGAGGCCGGCGCCGAGGGCGACGAAGCCGAGGATGGCGATCGCGGTGCCGGACTGGAGCAGGCCCGCGGTCATGCCGATGCCGGCCAGGGCGGAGCCGCCGCGGAGCAGCGTCAGCTCGCCGAACCGTTCGCCGAGCGAATCCGCAATAAATCGGGTGAGGGTCAGGCCGAGCGAGAAGCCGGCGAGGGCCAGGGCGGCGATGCCGGGCGGTGCGTCGAGAACGGTGCGGACATAGACGGCACTCCAGTCCGCCGCCGCACCCTCGGCGAGGAAGGCGGCGACAGCGATGCAGGCGAGCGGCCAGAGGGGGCCGTGCGGGAAGGCGAACATCTTCTCGCCCGGCCCCGATGCCTCGGCGGGCCGGTCGGCCAGTGCGGCGCGGATGGCCAGCAGCGCCGCGATGGCGAGCGCGCTGGTCAACGGCAGATGCACGGCGACCGGGATCGCCAGCCCGGCGAAGAGGCTGCCGGCCGTGCTGCCGAGGAGCACCCCGACGCCGTACATGCCGTGCAGGGCGGACATGATGTTGAAGCCGAGGGCGCGCTCGATCGCGGCGCCCTTGGCGTTCATCGACACATCCATCGCCCCGTTGGCGAAGCCGAGCAGGAACATGGCGAACGCCAGACTCCAGATATCGACCGCGAAGGCCGGCAGGGCCGCGGCGGTGGCCGTCGCGAGGCCGGTGATGGCGGCGAGCGTGCCGGCGCCGAAGCGGCCGACCAGCCGGCCGCTGAATGGCAGGATGAGCGCCGAGCCGAGCGGCATGCCCATGAGGGCGAGGCCGAGGGCACCGTCACCGAGCCCGAGCGCCTCCTTGGTTGCCGGGATCCGGGTAAACCAGTTGGCCAGCACGAAGCCATTGGCGATGAAGACGAGTGCTATGGCGCGCGAGGTGGGCGTCGCCGAGAGCGCTCGGAGGCTGTGCAGCAACATGGTCGGTAGCGACTCCGGGCCTCTTTGTTCGATGAAGCGAGGGGCTTAGACTGCGGGTCCGGCTCTGGCAACGCCGGCAGGAAGGGCGGGTGGCGATGGCGGTGATCGATCTGGCACCGGGGGTGACGCGGGGGCTCGTCGTGCCGGCGGCGTTGGCGCCCGTGGACGCCATGCTCGCCGACCGCCTGGGGACGGAAGCGGCGACCGTCGTGCACGGCTTCGCCGGTGGCATCCTGGTGGCGGTGGCGGCATGCCTGACCGGCGAGCGCCCGGGCGCCATCGACCGTCTGCCCGATGGTGGCGGGCGGATCGTCCTGCAGAAGGCGCATTGCATCGATCTCGGTTGCCGGCTCACCCAGATCCTTGCCGCGGCCGGGGCGGTGCCGGTCGAGATCGGGGCCGTGAATGGCACGGCGCTCTACCAGCTCGAGGAGGCGCTGGCCGAGGGCGCGGCTGGCGCGCTTTTCGTGGTCGGTGCCGGCGTGGATGGCGGAGCGCTGCTCGAGCTGCCGAGCTTCCTCTTCGCCGCGCACAGCCGGCAGGTGCCGGTGGTCGTCGTGGCACCCGATCGAGTGGACTGGACCGGTCTCCTCGATGCCGGGGCCGATCTCGTGGTGCTCGATGCGACAACCGCGTTCGGCGGGCCCGGGGCCGGCATCGTCGCCGGGCGGACGGCGCTGGTGCGGGCGGCCCGCCTGCAGCGGCTCGGCATCGGCCGGCTGGTGCAGCCGACGCCGGCGCTGCTAGCCGAGCTCGCAGGGGCCCTGGCCGTGGATCGGGCGGCGCTGGTCGAGGACCGGCGCGACCGCGTGGCGGCCCGGTTTTCGGGCATCGCCGGGATCGCCGTCGAGCCGGGCGATGGCGGTCTCGTGCTGGTCGTCGACGCGGCGCTCGCCGGCTTCTCGGCTCGGGATCTCGCATTTGCCCTACAGGGAGGCGAGCCTGCCGTGCTGCTCGACGATCGCAAGGCGTCGACCGGGCGGCTCGTGCTGGATCTCGCCCGACCGGACGACGCCACGCTCGAGCAGGCGCTGCTCGCGATCGGTGCCTGCATCGAAGTCGACGTGGCACCGGCGCCCTGGCCCGGCCGCAGGCTGGACGGCTCCTAGGCTGTGCCGCGCTCGCCCGGCCAGAGCATGGCGAGCGCACCCGTGGCCGCACCAAGTCCCATGACGCCGAAGGCGAGGCCCCAGGCCGTGGCATCGGCGCCGAATGCGTCGAGCACGCCGCCTATGGCGAGGGGGCTCAGGAGGGCCATCGTGGCGGCGAGGAAGGTCTGCACGGCGATGGCCGCACCGCGACGTTCGGGTGGCGTGCTCTGGATGGTGCCGACCAGGATCGCCGAGTTGTCGGCCATCACGAGGGCGCCATAGACCAGCGCGAGGCAGGCGACGAGGACAAAGCCCTGGTCGGTGGCGAACGCCATCAGCGCCGCCATGGCGGCGGCGGCCAGCATCAGGGTGGCCACGGCGCGACGGCGGCCGGAACGTTCGGCGAGCTCGTTGCCGAGCAGCCCAGCCGGCAGGCCGGCGACGACCAGGGCGGTGGCGGCAAGGCCGACCAGCACGAGATTGCCGTCGCCGGAGCGTGCCGCCACGAAGGTCAGGAAGGCCACGATCCAGGTGCGGAAGGCGAACATTTCCCAGGAATGGCCGGCATAAGCCAGGATGAACCGCATGGTCTGGCGATCGCGCAGGACGGCGCCGACGCGGGTCAGGGCGTGGCCGCCGGTGGAGGCAGGCCTGGGCGAACGCTTCGGCAGAAGGGAGACGAGAGCCGCTCCGGTGAACGCGGTGAGGCCGGTCAGGGCGAAGGCGGCATGCCAGTCGAAGGTGCTGGTGAGCAGGCCGGCGAGGAAGAGCGAGGTGGCCGAGGCGAGCGAGAAGGTGGCGGCGTAGAGGGCAGGGAAGCGGCCGCCGGGCCGGCCCTCGGGCAGCCGGTCGGTGAGCGCCTTCAGGCCCGGCATGTAGCTGCCGGCGATGGCGACGCCGGTGAGCACGCGCCAGCCGGCGGCCGACCAGAAGCCTTCGGCGAAGAGGGCGAAGCCGATGCCGCCGATGCCGCCGACGAGGCAGGCAGAGAGCACGATGCTGCGGGCATCGATGCGGTCGGTGGCGGCGACCAGGATCGGGGCGGCGATCGCATAGCCCACATACGAGGCGCCGCCGATCCAGGCCGCCTCGGTGTTGGTCAACGTCCATTCCCGGATGAAGACCGGGATCAGCGCCTGGAACGTCAGCGAGCCGGTCATGGCGAGCATCTGCACGGCGCAGAGCAGAAGCGTCAGTGGCAGTGGCGCGGTCATTGCATCGTGTGTCCACCGGGTGGCATAGGTTTGCCCGGAGTCGATCCGCTGCGAATGGCCGGCCATCCCGGTCGCACAAGGGGACGCGCATGACCAGGCAGTTGCTGCACCTCGTCTTCGGCGGCGAGCTCAAGGACCCGCAGGGCACCGAGTTCGTCGATACCGAAAAGCTCGATATCGTCGGTATCTATCCGAGCTACGCGGCCGCCGAGCGGGCGTGGCGGGCCAAGGCGCAGGCGACGGTCGACGACGCGCACACGCGCTACTTCGTGGTCCACCTGCACCGGTTCCTGGATCCGGACGAGCCGACGAAGAGCTAGCCGAGGAACCGGTCGGGCCCGAGGGCGGCGGCGATCTCCAGTTCTTTCCCGTTGAGCTCCAGCCGCGTGGCGAGCCGGGCGGCCAGTTGCGACAGGGCCGGCGAGGTCTGGATGCCGTAGCCGCCCTGGCCGGCGAGCCAGAAGAAGCCTTCGGCGCGCGGATCGAAGCCGACGACCGGCGAGCCGTCCGCGACGAAGGTGCGCAGGCCCGCCCAGCTCCGCTCGACGCGTCGAATGCCGAGCGGCAGGGCACGCTCGATGCGGTCGATGGCAATCGCGATGTCGAGCTCCTCGGGCTGGGCATCGCAGGGCTCGGATGGCGTCGTGTCCGCCGGCGAGCAGAGCAGCTTGCCGGCCTCCGGCCGGAAGTAGAACTGCTCGTCGATGTCGTCGACGCACGGCCAGCCGCTGACGTCCAGCCCGTCCGGCGGGCGCACGATGAGGGCGGTGCGGCGCTTCGGCACCATGCCGAGCGGACCCAGGCCGGCCAGCGCCGCCAGCTCGTCGGCCCAGGCACCCGCCGCATTGACGACGACGGGTGCATGCAGGCTGCCGCGTGCCGTGCCGACGTGCCAAAGGCCGTTGCCATGGTCCACGGTCCGGACTTCGGCCGAGGTGAGCAGCTTGCCGCCGCGCTGGCGAAAGCCGCGCAGGAAGCCCTGGAAGATCGCGTCGACATCGAGATCCCGGGCATCGCCGTCATAGACCGCGGCGGCCGCGTAGGCCGGATCGAGGGCCGGGACCATGGCGAGAATGGCCTTGGGGTCCAGCCGCTCGACGTGGGGGAGGTGGCGGCGCTGGCGTGCCAGGTAGCGGTCGAGCCTGTCCATCTGGTCGGGGCGGACGAGGGTCAGCGCGCCGCGCGGGTGGATCAGGGGCACCTCGCTGAAATCGGCCGGCGGGCCGGCGAGGAAGGCCTCGCTCAGCACGGTCAGGTCGCGGATGACCTCGGTGCCGTAGCCCTTGAGATAGACGGCGGCCGAGCGGCCGGTCGTATGGTAGCCGGGCTGATCCTCGCGCTCGACGATGGCGACCCGTGCATCGGCTGCGAGATTCCAGGCGATCCCGGCACCGGCGATGCCGGCCCCGATCACGATGATGTCGAACGTGTCCCCGTCGGTCTCGCTGTCGCTCAAACTGCCCCCAATTCGTTGAAGCTGAAAAATTTCACTGAATCGCCCGGGACGATTCTGGTCGTGCTCTCGGCCACCTCGACCAAGCCGTCGGCGTCGGTCAGCGAGGTCAGGATGCCGGAGCCCTGGCGACGGATGATCTCCACCGTGCTCCCCACCAGACGGGCGCGCAGCAGCTCCGTGCGGCCGGGCTTCTTGGTCAGCTCGAAGGCGGCGGGCAGGGTGAAGGCCCTGGGCTCGAGCCAGTCGGCGCCGGCCAGGCGGGCGAGGACGGGGCGTGCCAGGCGCATGAAGCAGACCGCGGCGGCCACCGGATTGCCGGGCAGGCCGATGGTCAGCGCCTCGCCGAGATGGCCGAAGGCGAGCGGGCGGCCCGGCTTCATCGCGATCTGCCAGAAATGCAGGCGGCCATGCCGCTCGACCGTACGGACGACATGGTCCTCGTCACCCCGGGAAGCCCCGCCCGAGGAAAGGATGACGTGGTGCGTGCCGGCGGCCGCCAGCATCGCCGCCGCCACCGCATCGGGCTCGTCCGCGAGAATGCCGAGGTCGTCGACCTCGATCGGCAGGTTCCGCAACAGGCTTCGGAGGAGATAGCGGTTGGCGTCGAAGAGTGCTCCCGGCGGCAGGCTGCCGCCCGGCTCGCGCAGCTCGTCGCCGCTCGACAGCAGCGCCAGCCGGAGCCGCTCGAAGACCGGCAGGCGTGCCAGCCCGATCTCGGCGGCGACGGCGACATGGTGGGGGCGGAGCAGCAGGCCCGTGGCGAAGAGCGTCGCACCTGCCGCGATATCCTCGCCGGCGCGGCGGCGGTTGCTGGAGGGGCGCATCGGCCTGGCGAGTGTCAGGCTGGTCCCGTCCTCGACCACCTCCTCCTGCATGGCGACCGTGTCGGTCCCCGCCGGCATCATGGCACCGGTCAGCACGCGCATGGCATGGCCGGGCGGCACGGCGGCCGTGGCCGGATGACCGGCCGCGGCGCGGTCGGAAACGAGAGTGAGGCGCGACGGTCCCGTCGATGCCTGGCTGGTGGCGGCGAAGGCGAAGCCGTCGACCGCCGCGTTGTCGAAGGCCGGCACGGCGCGCGGGCTGACCAGCGGGGCCGCGAGCACGCGGCCGGCCGCCTCGGCCAACGGCACGGTCTCCGTGCCGACGATGGGGCCGACCCGCTGGCGCAGCCGTTCCAGCGCCGCCGCGAGGCCGATATGCCCGCGGCCGGAATCGAAGCAGTCGAAGGGTGGTGCCTCAGTCAGGTCTCGATCTCCCGGGCACGGTCGAGCGCCAAGCGGGCAATGGCCGGGATGTCGTCGAGGTGGAGGACCGGCACCGGCAGATCGTCGATCGGGATGTCGGCGGCGACGGCGACGACATCCGGGTCGTCGCGGGCGATGAGCCCGGTGCCGCGCTCGCCCCTGTGGACCTCGATCTTGGGCAGCGAGGTCCCCTTGAAGCCCTCGACGATCACCAGGTCGGCCGGTGCCAGCTTCGCGAGGAGCGGCATGAGCGGGGGCTCCGGCTCGTCCCGCAATTCGTGCATCAGGATCCAGCGACGGCCCGTGGCGAGGATCACCTCGCCGGCCCCGGCCTGCCGGTGGCGCCACGTGTCCTTGCCGGGCTGATCCAGATCGACGCTGTGATGGGCGTGCTTGACGGTCGAAACCCGCAGCCCGCGCTCGGTCAGATGCTCGATCAGGCGGACGACCAGGGTCGTCTTGCCATTGTTCTTCCAACCGACAACACTTATGACGCGCATGGTAATTGGGCTGCACACCTGCTGTGGCGGCTCATCCCGCCGCACTCCGCTTACCATGCGGATGGTGGTTCGGCCACACGGGGAACGCAGCGCGATCGGGGGCGGTGGCAGGTCCGGACAAAGCACGTATGGTGGAGCTGGATACGCGCGGATTGAATTGTCCGCTGCCGGTGCTCAAGGCGCAGAAGGCGCTCCGGTCCCTCGCCGCCGGCGAGCGGCTCCGGGTGCTGGCGACCGACCCCAAGGCGCCGGCCGACTTCGACCAGCTCTGCGAGGTCTCCGGGCATCGGCTCGTCGAGAGCGTCGAGCTGGATGGTCATCTGGTCCTCGTGATCGAGAAGCGTGGCTGATCGACTGGCCCTGGCCCTGCCGCCCTGGGCCGAAGGTGTCCTGGTCATCGGCGACGTGCATGGCCAGGCCCGGCTGTTCCAGGCGGCGGTCGATCTGGCGACGGCGGAGCGGCGCTACGTCCTGTCGCTCGGCGACCTGGTCGATCGCGGCCCCGACAACGACGGCTGCATCCGGCTCATGCTGGATCTGCTGGGCCGCAAGACCGGCACCTTCATTCGCGGCAATCACGACGACAAGCTCCATCGCACGCTGAAGGGCAACCCCACGAGCGTCGACAGCGATCTTGCCGTGACCCTGGAGCAGCTCGACGCGGCACCGGATTCGAAAGCGCTCAAGCGTGGCTTCTGCAGCGCCTTTCGGGCAGCACCCTTCGTCGCGACCCTCGGCAACTCGGTCATGGTGCATGGCGCCTTCGCTCGCGCCATGCTGGCGAGTCGAACCTTCCATCCTCGGCTGAAGGCGCTGGCGCTCTACGGCGAGACGGCGTCGGGCGGGGGCGGCAGCAAGCCGGTCCGTACCTATCGCTGGGCCGAGAAGGTGCGGGCCGGCATGACGGTCGTCATCGGCCATCATCCGATCAGCGACCGGGTGGTCCTGGTTCGGGCGAACAAGCTCGGGGGCAAGGTCGTCCATCTCGACTGCGGTGCCGGAAAGGGGCGGGGTCTCGGGGTGTTGCGGCTGGCCAGCGACGGCCGGATCGAGAATGCGTCGCGGATCGCCTACGCCGGCCACGGGCCAGAGCTCGAGCCGGCGCCACTCGTGATGATCGAGGAACTTGATGGAAAGGAAGAAATAGGCTAATAATCCTAAATCATCGACTGGCCAGCGGGTCCATCGTGCGTATCGCCCTCCTTTTGCTTGCTCTTCCCCTGGCTCTGTCGCTCGTCGCCCTGGCCCAGCAACCCATCCCCTCGACGCGTCGTGTCGTGCTGGTCGACAGTCTTCCGGCAATCATTGCCGAGCGCGTCGTCCCGGCGCTCGAAGCCGAGCTGACCAGCCTGCTCGCCCAAGAAGGCCAAAGAGTGCTGTTGTCGACGCTGCGGGGGTCGCTCGGCCTCGAGCTGGCGTCGCAGCAGCTCGCATCGTCCGACCTCGTCATCAGCCTCGGGCGTGTCGCTGCCGGCAGCGCCGCCCGGGCGCTGGCAGGGACGGCAACGCCACATCTCTTCGCGTTCGTGCCGCCGAGCACGGCGGCCCGGCTGGTCTCGAGCGATGGCAGCCCGGCTCGCGCCCGAGCCACGGGGATCGCCGGGCGGCTGTCGCGCGCCGTGGCGCTTGCCATGCTGCGCCAGCTCCTTGCCGGCCGGGAGGGCGTGCCCCAGCGTGTCGGTGTCGTTCACCTCGCCGAGCTGCACGCCACGGACGATGCAGCGCGGCTGCTGGCGCGCGCCGATGCCTCGCTGGAGCTGGTGCCGATCCGCGTGGCGCTGCCGCCCGACGCCACGACCGCCGCGATCGTCGAGGCGGTGCGCGAGGCGATCGCCGACGCATCGGAGGGCCGGGGGTTCGCCGGCTTCTGGCTGACGATCGAGCCGCCGGTCGACGTGCCGGCGCTGGTTCGCGCCATCAATGCCGGAACCGAAGGGCAGGTGCTCTACGCAGCGGGCCTGGAGGCGGTGGCGGCGGGTGCCCTGATGTCGCTCGTGCCGGAGCCGGAGAGCATGGCCCGCGACGTGGCAGCCATGGCCAAGCGCCTGCTCGACGGCCGGGAGCCGGGCGAGCTGCCGGTCCAGGCGCCGAGCCAGGTCGATATCGCGCTCAACCTCAAGACTGCCGACCTGCTCGGCATCGTGCCGTCGCCCGAGCTTCTCGAGCTCACGCGCGGTCGGCTTTATCGGTGAGATCATGCGCCTGCGAACCAAGCTTCTCGTCGTCATGCTGCCGGTCGTGCTCGCCGGCTTGACCCTGCAATGGCTGGTCAGCAGCTATGAGCAGGGTCGGCAATGGGCCGGCCAGCACGAAGAGCTCCTGACGCATCTGCTCGACAATGCGGCGCTCAGGATCGTGCAGGACCGCCACCGGGTGCTCGAGACCTATGCCCTGGAGAACGTGCCCGCCTATCGGGAGCGCTACGAGACGGCGGCGCTGGCCGAGCTGGCGGAGCTGGCCAGTCGGTCGGGGACGGAGCTCTTCGTGCTGGATGGCCAGGGCGATGTCCTGCTGCCGGCCGGGCTCGTGCTCGACGAGGCGAGCCCGCTGCCCGAATCGTCCGCCGCGGCCTTCGTGCAGGCGATTGGCGGAACCTCCTATCTCCTCGCTGCACGCCACTTCGAGCCCTGGGACTGGACGCTCGTGGGTGGCTATCCAGCCGATGCCCGGAACCTCGCCATCCGCCGGGTCAACCTGGCGGTGACATCGACCCTGCTGCTCACCGGGTTCCTGATGACGGTCTCGCTCTTCGTCGGGCTGGATCGACTGGTCGTGCGGCCGATCCGTCTGCTGGAGGAGAACGCCCGGGCGCTGGCGCGGCGCCGCCGGCCGCTCGACCTGCAGCTCGCCGGCAAGGACGAGCTCAGCGAGCTCGCCGCCGAGATGGAGGCCATGGCGACCGCGATCGCGACGCACACCGCCGAGCTGGAGCGCTCGAACGCCGAGCTCGATCATTTCGCGGCGGCGGTCAGCCACGATCTCCGGGCACCGCTGCGGGCGATCGTCAACATCGCCGGCTGGCTCGAGGCCGATGCCGGCCCCCTGCCGCAGGCGGCCCTGGATCACCTCGACCGGCTGCGGGATTCGGCCGGCCGCATGGATGCGATGCTGCTGGATCTCCTGCGTTATGCCCGGGCCAGCCAGGTCGCCGGCAAGGCCGATCAGTGCGCGGTGCGCGAGCTGATCGAGGCGCAGCTGGCGCTCCTCGCACCCGCCAAGCCCGTGACGCTCGAGATCGACGCGCCGGTCGCCACGCTGATCACGCCCGAAGCACCCTTGGCGCTGGTCGTGCGCAACCTCATGGACAATGCCATCAAGCACCACGACCGTGGTGCCGTGCAGCTGAAGGTCGACGTCTGCCGGGGCGACCGCCGCGCCATCTTTCGCGTCACCGACGATGGCCCGGGCATTTCCCCGGCCGAGCACGATCGCATCTTCGACATCTTCCGGATTCGCGATGGCCAAAGCAGCGGCGGCAGCGGCATCGGCCTGGCGCTGGTGCGCCGGATCGTCCAGCGCCTCGGCGGCACGATGCGCGTCGAGAGCGACGGCACGACCCGCGGCACGACCGTCGTCTTCGACTGGCCGCTCGACTGCACACTCCTGACCAACGCGCCTGCCGCCAACCCCGCCCCGAGGCTGGCCGCGGTCGCCTGACGGCGCTAAGAGACCCGCTGTCGCGCAGTGATCGGGAGCTCCATGGGCGCCATTCGCAAAGAGATCGAGGACCTCGAGCTATCCGGCATCAGCAAGGTGGCGCTGGGTGCCCTGGGCGATCCGGAGGTGATCCCGCTCTGGTTCGGCGAGAGCGACATCGTCACGCCGGCCTTCATTCGCGACGCGGCGAAGGCAGCGCTCGATTCCGGCCAGACGTTCTACTCCTACTCGCGCGGCACGCCGGCGCTGCGTGCCGGGCTCAAGACCTATCTCGACCGGCTCTATGGCATCGACCTGCACCCCGACCGGATCACGGTCGCGGGCTCGACCATGCTTTCGGTGGTCGTCGCCGCGGAATGCCTGCTCGACCGGGACGACGAGATCGTCCTGCTCGGCCCCTACTGGCCGAACATCCGCGTTGCGGCGCGGCTGATGGGGGCGCGGTCGGTCGATGTCCGGCTCAGGGCCGGGGAGCGGCGCTGGGAGCTCGACCTGGGCGAGGTGGCGCGGGCGATCACGCCTCGAACGAAGGCGGTCTATGTCAACACGCCGTCGAACCCCACCGGCTGGATCATGTCCGCCGAGGAAGGCAGCGCCCTGCTCGACCTCTGCCGCCACAACGGCCTCGGGCTGATCGCCGACGAGGTCTACCATCGCAATGTCTTTCACGGCCGCGATCCGGCCCCCTCCTTCCTCGAGCTCGCCGGGCCCGAGGAGCCGGTCTTCGTGCTCAACGGCTTCTCCAAGGCCTGGGCGATGACCGGCTGGCGGCTCGGCTGGATGGTGGCACCCCAGCACCTGGTCGAGCCCATGGCGGTGCTGGCCGAATGCAACAACACAGGCGCCACGGTCTTCGCCCAGGCAGGCGGCCTCGCGGCGCTGGAGCAGGGCGAGGAATTCGTCCGCTCGTTCGTCGCACGGACGAGGATCAATCGCGACCTGGTGATGGAGCTGATCGGCAGCCACCCGAAGGTGACGCTGCCCGAGCCGGAAGGTGCCTTCTATGCCTTTCCGCGGATCGAGGGGCTGACCGACAGCCTCGCCTTCGCGCGCGAGGTGCTGCAGCGCTGCAAGGTCGGGATCGCCGCCGGCTACACCTTCGGCGCCGGCAACGAGGGTCATGTGCGGCTCTGCTTCGCGATTCGGACGGAGCGGCTAAGGCTCGCGCTCGAGCGCCTGCGGGGGCTCCTCGACGAGCTCTGAGAGAGCGTGTGAAGGAATGCAGGGCCATGCTGTATTTCGGCTTGGACTTGGCGCCTGGCCGCGATTTTGGTGCGCCAGCGGGAGAGGGCTGGAGGCGGTGGGAGGTTGAGGGCCGCGGCGGCCCGCTGTTCAGGCGATGAGCTCGCCGGGCTGGAGCAGCCGCAGGGCGATGCGCAGGTTGTGGGCGAGCGCCTGCCACAGGGCGACGGCGCGCACCTTTTTCAGCCCCCGCACCAGGAATTGCCGCAGGCCACGATTGCGGACCTGGGCGTTGACGCATTCGATGGTGGCGGCTCGGTCCCTGTAGATCGCCTTGGCGGCCTCGCCCTCCATCCGTTGGCGCCACGCCAGGACGGCATCGGTATCCCCCTTCATCCGGTCGGTCGGGGCGCGCGCCGTGTCGCGCGGGGTCATCGGCGGGGCGTAGAGGGTCACACCCCGGCCGTCCAGCCGGTCGATGGCCGCCAGGTTGACGAAGCCGCCATCGGCCAGCATCTCGCGCGGCAGCTTGCCGAAGCGCTCGGCGATCTGGTCGGCCATCGGCTCCAGGTGGGGCTGGTCGCCGCCGCTGTTGGTCACCGCCACGCCGACGATCAGGCGATGCTCGGTCTCGGCGGCGAGCTGGACGTTGAAGGCGGGCCGAAAGCCGCCGTCGGCCATCTTCATCACCCGTGCCTCCGGATCGGTGGTCGAGACCCGCGCCTTGTCCTTCTTTGTCGCCGGGCGCCTGGCCTCGACGGCCGGCAGCTCGGCCAGCGCCGCCGCCACCCGCTCCTCGCGCTCGCGCACCGCCCGTTCCTGCGCCGCCCGCCGGCGGCCCGACGCCGCCGCCGGGTCGGCCGCCAGCTCGGCCTTCAGCGCCCGCACCCGCTCCGCCGCCTGCCGACGGCAGTTCTCCAAGCTCTCCCGCCGCCGGAACGAAGCCGCTCCCGCCGAGGCCCGCACCTTCATCCCGTCCTGGGCCAGCCGATCCAGTCGCACCAGCCCCTTGTGCAGCAGCACCGCCACGCTGGCCGTCAGCGTCTTGTCGAGCCAGGCCGCATGAGCCGTGCGGAAGTCGCTCAGGGATTTGTGGTTGGTCGACACCCCGCCGCACAGCCAGCGATAGGCGACGTGGCTGCCGCACAACTCGGCCAGCCGCCGGGCGCTGCCCACCCCGTCGATGGTCGCGAACAGCCACAGCGCCACCAAAATGCGCGGATCGGCCGGCGGATGCCCCACATGGCCTGCCACCGCCTTGATCCCCGCCAGCAGATCCGAGATGTCCAGACCCTCGACGAACCGCCACACCAGCCGCGCCGGATGACCCGCCGAAAGCAAATCATCCAGACTGCACACCCGAAGCTCGACCTGTGACCGCTCCGCTTTCCTCAACCGGGGCGCACCGACAGGCACCTTCCCCGGCGCCGCCGCCGCCGGCAGATCATCGAAAAGACCCTCCTCCATACCCCCCCTCTCAGATCGCTGCGGCTATTCTATCGAAAAGGCGCAGGACATTCATTCACAGGCTCTGAGAGCTGCCCCGCCTCGGCCAGGTCCTCGGGCCGGTTGATGTTGAAGAAGGGATCGAAGGGCACGGCCGAAAAGCCCGCCGTGGCGACGCGGTAGCGGGCGGCGAAGCGGTCGACCTTGCGCTCGCCTTCCTCGGTCAGCGCCTCGGCCAGGGCATCGTGCAACGCCACGCGCCAGAGGCCGAAGACCGGGTGGACCCGGTCGGCCGAGCGGGCGAAGGCGATGTCGGCGCCCGCTTCCCGGGCCGCGGCGCGCAGTCGGGCGACGACATCGAGGGGAAAGAAGGGCGTGTCGGTCGCCGCCGTGACGAGCCAGTCGCAGGGCTCGTCGAGCTGGCGCACGAAGGCCATGCCGGTGAGCACGCCGGCGAGCGGGCCGGCGAAGCCCGGCACGACATCGGCGAGCACCGGCAGGCCGTAATCGGCGAAGCGGGCCGGATCGCCATTCGCGTTGAGCACGAGGCCGCCCACCTGGGGCGTCAGCCGCTCGATGGCACGGGCGAGCAGGGTGCGGCCGGCGAACGCGAGCAGGCACTTGTCGCCGCCGCCCATGCGCCGGGCCTGGCCGCCGGCGAGCAGGAGGCCGAAGACGGGCTCAGGCGGCATCGACGGCATCCGCATCTCTTCGGCTGCCCTTGCGGGCGCTGCGCCCCTCTTCCTCGCCGACGGCCGAAAGATCGGCATCGAAGACGATCCGTCCGGTGCCGGCGAGCGCCAGAAAGCGCCGGCCGCGCGCCCGGCCGATGAGCGTGAGGCCCGCCTGCTGGGCCAGCTCGACCCCCCAGGCGGTGAAGCCGGAGCGGGAGACGAGGATCGGAATGCCCATCTGCACCGTCTTGATGACCATCTCCGAGGTCAGGCGGCCGGTGGTGTAGAAGATCTTGTCGGCGGCGGCGAGGCCGTGGCGGAACATGTAGCCGGCGATCTTGTCGACCGCGTTGTGGCGGCCGACATCCTCCATGTAGAGCAGCACGTCCGGGCCCTCGCAGAGGGCGCAGCCGTGGATGGCGCCGGCCTCGAGATAGAGCGAGGGGCAGGTGTTGATGGCCTTGGTGAGCGCGTAGAGCCAGCTCGTCCGGAGCACCGCGTCCGGCGGCAGGCGCACGTCCTCGAACTTCTCCATGAGATCACCGAAGACGGTGCCCTGCGCGCAGCCGGAGGTGCGCATCTTCTTCTTCAGCTTCTCCTCGTAGTCGGTGGCGCGCTCGGTGCGGACGACGACGGTCTCGAGGTCCTCGTCATAGTCGATGCCGGTGATCCGGTCGTCCGGCCGCAGCATGTTCTGGTTGAGGAGGTAGCCGACCGCCAGATAGTCGGGATGGTCGCCGATCGTCATCATCGTGACGATCTCCTGACCATTGAGGAAGAGGGTGAGGGGCCGCTCGTGGATCACCCGGGTCTCGACTGTTCGGCCCTCGTGGTCGAGGCCGCTGACCGCACGGGTCAGGCGGGGGTCGGCGGGATCGGGCAGGACGAGGCTGCGCCGGAGGCCCGTCGTGTCGGTCGCCATGCAGGCCGCCTCCTCGTGCAACAGTGATGCCTTTCCGCAACCTAGGTGATCGCAGGCCGCTTGCAATGCGCCGGTGCTGCTGCGATCAAGCCACGCTCGGCAGGATCGCGATGCGGGAGCGATGGCGAAACGTTCGAATGGCAAGGCACCGGCGAAGCCGCGGCGCGGCCTCGTCAGGCGGCTGGTGCGCCTGCTGCCGGCGCTCCTCGTGGCCTCGCTGGTGGTCTGGGTCGGGCTCTTCGTCGCCTATGCGCCCGAGCTGCCGGACACGGATGCGCTCTTCAACGACGCGCGCCAGGCGCGGGTGACGCTGATCGCGGCCGACGGGACCGTGCTGGCGGAGCGGGGGGCCAGCGGCACGGCCTTCGTCCAGCTCGGCGAGGTGAGCTCGACCTTACGCGATGCGGTGATCGCCACCGAGGACCGGCGGTTCTACAGCCATTTCGGGCTCGACGTGCGTGGTGCGCTCCGGGCCCTCGTCAGCAACCTGCGCGCCGGCGGGGTGGTGGCGGGCGGCAGCACGCTGACCCAGCAACTGGCGAAGAACCTCTTCCTCACACCCGACCGCTCGCTCAGGCGCAAGATCCAGGAGCTGATCCTGGCGTTCTGGCTGGAGGCGCGGCTGAGCAAGGACGAGATCCTCGAGCTCTATCTCAACCGCGTCTATCTCGGTGCCGGCGCCTATGGCGTCGAAGCCGCAGCACAGCGCTATTTCGGCAAACCGGCGGCCCGGGTCGATCTCGCCGAGGCGGCGCTGCTCGCCGGGCTCCTGCAGGCGCCATCGCGGCTGGCGCCGACGGTGGATCTGGACCGCGCCAACCGCCGGGCCTCGACCGTGCTCCGGCTGATGGTCGAGACCGGCAAGATCACGGCCGAGGAGGCGGCCTCGGCGCGAGCGGCACCGGCCCGGCTGGCGCCCGCCGGCGGCTCGGAGCTGGCCGGGCATTTCGTCGACTGGGTGCTCGACGGCCTGACCGAGCATCTCGGCAAGCCCGAGACCGACTGGGTGGTGCGGACCACCCTCGACCCCCGCCTGCAGCGGGTGGCCGAGGCGGCGGTGGCAGACCAACTGCGGGACCAGCCCGGGATCGAGGCGGCCGTCGTGCTGCTCGATGCGAACGGGGCGATCAGGGCCATGGTCGGCGGCCGCGCCTATCGCCGCGATCGCTTCAATCGGGCCAGCGCCGGGCATCGCCAGCCCGGCTCGGCGTTCAAGCCCTTCGTCTATCTGGCGGCGCTCGAGGACGGGCACGGCCCGGCCGATGTGGTCGAGGACCTGCCCTTGACGGTCGACGGCTGGACGGCGCGCAATCCGGGCGGCAAGCGCTACGGGAACGTGACGCTCGACGAGGCGCTGGCGCTCTCCATCAACACGGTGGCGGTCCGGCTGGGGCAGGAGGTCGGCATGGCGAAGGTCGCCGAACGGGCGCGGCTCTTGGGCATCGGCAGCGAGCTTCGGCCGGTGCCGTCGCTGGCGCTCGGCACTTCCGAGGTGACCCCGCTGGAGCTGACCGCGGCCTATCAGCCATTCGCCCTGGAGGGTGTGCGTCGGCCGCCCTTCGGGGTCGAGCGGGTGACCGATGCGGCGGCGGGCGAGCTCTACGCGCATCGGGCCGTCGAGGCCCAGGTCGTGGCACCGGAGACCGCGCGGCAGATGCGCAACATGCTGGGCAATGTCGTGCGTCGCGGCACCGGCCGGGCGGCGGCGCTGCCGGACCGGCAGGGCTTCGGCAAGACCGGCACGACGCAGGACAACCGGGATGCCTGGTTCGTCGGCTTCGCCGGCGCCTACACCCTGGGTGTCTGGGTCGGCCGGGACGACAACCGGCCCATGCCGGGTGTCTCGGGCGCCGACCTGCCGGCGCGGATCTGGCGCGAGGTGATGGTCGAGACGGCGCCGGGCGAGGTGCTGGCCGGCCTGGCGCTGCCGCAGGCGAAGCCCGCGCCGGCGCGGCGGGAGGGCGACAGCTACGTGCTGCACACGGTGAAGAGCTGGTTCGACCGGGTGCTGGGCGCCACGAACTGAACGGGGCTCAGGACTTGCCGCGCATCGCCCGCCAGAGATAGTGGACGAGCCAGATCGGCACCACGACGACGGCGCCGATGAAGATGTACTTGAGCGCCCACTGCACCCAGCCGCTGGCGTCGCCCAGGACGTCGGTGATGCCGTCGCGGACCCAGTAGAGAAGGTCGATCGGATCCTTGCCGAGCCAGGCGAGGGCGAGGCCGACGGCGAGCGACGCGACGACCAGCTTGATGACGGTGGCGGTGGTGATGCGGGGCAACGCCAAGGATCTATCGACCGATCGTGGAGAAGACGAGGAACGGCAGGAAGATGACGAGTAGCAGGCGCATGGCGGCGCGCGGTTCCGGCGTTGGATTCTGGCCGCTCGACGTGCGGCCGGGTATAGGCAGGGCCGCAGACCTGCGCAAGTTGAGGACCACGACGTGACACGACCAGAAGAGGCGCTCCATCTCGTTGCCGTCCACGCCGAGGGCGAGATCGGCAAGGTGATCGTGGCGGGTGCCCCGACGATCCCGGGCCGTTCGGTGCTGGACAAGCTCGTGCATCTCAACACCGTCGATGACGGGCTCCGGCGGTTCTGCATCCTCGAGCCGCGCGGCGGGCCGCAGGCATCGGCGATCCTGCTCCTGGACCCGATCGAGCCCGGCACCGACGCCGGCTTCATCGTCATGCAGCCCGATACCTGCCACGCCATGTCGGGCTCGAACGCCATCTGCGTGACCACGGCCCTGCTCGAGACCGGCCGGGTGGCGATGCGCGAGCCGGAGACCCGGCTGGTGCTCGACACCGCGGCGGGGCCGGTGCCGGTCCTCGCCACCTGCCGGGCCGGCAAGTGCGAGCGCGTGCAGCTCGACATGCCGTGGAGCTTCGTCGTCGAGGACGGGCTTTCCTTCGAGGTCGAGGGGCAGGGCCGGGTCGAGGCCGCCATCGCCTTCGGCGGGGTCTTCTATCTGCTCGTCGAGGCGGCACCGCTCGGTCTCGACATCGCGCCCGGCTCGGCGCGGCGGCTGGTCGAGGCCGGCATGGCGATCCTCGAGGAAGCCCAGCGTCGCTGGCAGCCGACCCATCCGGAGCGGCCGGGCATCGAAGGGATTGCGTATCTGATGTTCATGGCCGAATCGGTCGGCCGCAGGACCAACGCGACCATCATGCCGCCGGGGCGCGTCGACCGGTCGCCTTGCGGGACCGGCAGCTCGGCCCGGTTGGCGCTGCTGCATGCAAGGGGCAGGGCGAATGGCGCGCGGGCCACCACCTTCCATTCGATCATCGGCAGCCAGTTCGAGGCCGGCATCAGTGCCACGGGCGAGGTGGCGGGCCGACCGGCCATCCGTCCCTGGATCAGCGGGCGGGGCTGGATCTATGCCGAGGAGAAGCTTCTGGTCGATCGGCGCGACCCGTTCCTGGCTGGCCACGCTCTGGCCGACGTCTACGGCCCCGGGCTGGACCGATGAGCGACGACCGGACGATCGCCCTCTATGTCCACTGGCCGTTCTGCCGGGTCAAATGCCCCTATTGCGACTTCAACAGCCATGTGCGCGCCGAGGTCGATCAGGGCCGCTGGCGGCGGGCGCTGCTGGCCGAGCTCGACCACTTCGCCGTCGAGGTGGGACCCCGGCGGCTGACCTCGATCTTCTTTGGTGGCGGCACGCCGTCCCTGATGCCGCCGGCGACGACGGCGGCGGTCATCGATCGTGCCATCCAGCATTTCGTGGCCGACCCGGCGCTGGAGATCACGCTGGAGGCCAATCCCACCTCGGTCGAGGCTGGCCGCTTTGCCGACTATCGCACGGCCGGCGTCAATCGTGCGTCGATCGGCGTGCAGGCGCTCGATGACCGCGCCCTGAAGGCGCTCGGTCGTGAGCACGACGCCGCCGAGGCGATCGCTGCGATCGAGCTTGCCGGTCGCACCTTCCCGCGCTGGTCGTTCGACCTGATCTATGCCCGCCCGGGGCAGACCGTCGCGGCATGGCGGGCGGAGCTCGGTCGGGTGCTCGATCTCGCCGGCGAGCATCTCTCGCTCTACCAGCTCACCATCGAGCCGGGCACGGTCTTCCATGCGCGGCAACGGGCGGGGCTGCTCGTGACCCCTCGCGACGACCGGCAGGCGGCCCTTTTCGAGCTCACGCAGGAGCTCACCGATGCCGCCGGGTTCGGGGCCTACGAAGTCTCGAATCATGCAAGGCCCGGCGGCGAGTGCCGGCACAACCTGACCTACTGGCGCTACGAGCCCTATATCGGCATCGGCCCCGGGGCCTTCGGCCGGCTGCCGGCGGGCGCGGGGCGGGTCGGCACCGCCACGCTGCGGGCACCCGAGGCATGGCTTCGAGCGGTCGAGGGCCGGGGCCACGGCGAGCTGCAGCGCGAGGTGCTGGCGCCCGAGGATCTCGTGGTCGAGGCGCTGATCACCGGGCTCCGGCTCACCGAAGGCGTGCCTGAGGCTCGGCTGGCAGCACTCGATCCGGACTGGCGAACCCGTCTCGATCCGCGCGCCCGGGTTCGCCTCCAGGAGGCGGAGCATCTGGACAGCGAGGCTGGAGCGCTGCGGCTGACCGGCGCCGCGCGCCTCTGCCTCGACGCGGTGCTGCGCGAGCTCGTGGCCGTGCCGGCCTGAAAGAAAGGGAAAAGCCCCCGACCGCGAGGCCGGGGGCTCGTCCGTCTCGAACCGTGAAGTGGTTCAGCCGCCGATGCAGGTGTCCGCGTTCTCGGGCGAGCAGACATCGAGGCCGGTGTAGGTCGGATCCTCGGGGTTCTTGCCGTCCTTGACGATGTCACGGAGGAAATACATCGACTGGTAGCCCATCTCGAAGGGCCGCTGGCCGACCTGGCCGAGCGACAGGCCCTCGGCCATCAGGTCCATCTGGACCGGCAGGGTGTCGGCGACGACGAGGGCGAGCTCGCCGCTCTCGAGCCGGCCCTTGTGCGGGGTGACCGCGGCGCGATAGGCATCGGGCACGAACTGCGGGAAGCCGCCGGTCGGCACGAAGGCGTCGAGGTCGGGCTCGCGTGCAAGGATGTCCTCGAGCTGCTGGTTGGCGCGCATGAAATCGTCATCGGTGTAGAGCGGGCAGCCGTCGATCTCCGTCCAGCCATTGGCGCCTTCGAGCCGATTGCCCGGCGGCTCGCTGCTGGCCTCGCCCGAGAGCGTGTCGCGGATGCCCTGCATGCGCTCGTTGTGGTTGGCGGCCGCCGCTCCGCCGGACTGGATGCAGATGGTCCCGCCGTCCGGCTTCAGCTCCATGACGCGCTTCGCCAGGTTGACGCCGATGTCGTAGTTCTTGGTGCCGACATAGGCGATGCGCAGGTCCTTGTTCTCCGGCAGCAGGTCGCTGTCCCAGGTCAGCACCGGGATGCCGTTGGCCTTGGCCTCGAGCAGGGGTGCGACCACGGCGGCGGCATTCGAGGGCGACACGGCGATGCCGTCCACCCCGCGGGCGACGAGGTCGGAGAGCACCTGGACCTGCTCCTCGCCGCCGCCGTGCTCGCCCGGGCCGATATAGAGGCACTCGATGTCGCCGAGCTCGGCCTCGGCCTTCTTGCAGCCGTCGCGGGCCTGATCGAAGAACGGGTTGTTCACGTTCTTCGGCACCAGCGCCAGGACCAGCTTGTCCTGCGCCTGGCTCTCCGGTGCGCCGAACGCAACGAGCGCCGCCGCGGCGACCGCGCCCAAAAGTAGCTTCTTCACTGTCTCTACCTCCCTTGTCAGTCGAAGTTCGACCACGTGCGGGCCTACCCGCGCGTTCTGCCGCGGAGCCGCTCGAGCAGCACCGCGAGAATGATGAAGAGCCCGACGAAGAGGTCGTACCAGTTGGCATCGACCCCGAACATGATCAGGCTGTTGCGAATCAGGAAGATCAGCGCGGCACCGATGAAGGCGCCGTAGATGCTGCCCTTGCCGCCCATCAGGTTGGCGCCGCCGATCACCGTGGCGGCGATGACATAGAGCTCGTAGGTCTTGCCCATGCCGTTCGAGGCCGAGCCGCCGTAGCCGGCCGACAGGATGCCGGCGATGGCGGCTGTGAATCCGGCCAGCATGTAGACCTGGATCTTGATCCGGTCGACGGGGATGCCGGTCAGCCGGGCGGCGTGCTCGTTGCCGCCGATGGCGAAGAGATAGCGGCCCCAGGACGTCGTCCTGAGCACGATCGACATGATGACCGCCATGACGACCAGGACCACGAACATGTTGGAGAGCGGCAGCACGTCGCCATCGATCCAGGGAAGGTCCAGGCGGCCGCCACCGAGCCATTTGAACGTGTCGCCGCCCTCGCCGAACTGGTAGATCACCCGATTGTCGGACGCGACGATGGCGAGCGAGCGGGCGATCGACAGCATGCCGAGCGTCACCACGAAGGGTGGCAGCTTGATGTGGGCGATGAGCGCCCCGTTGATGGCGCCGACGACGAGGCCCGCCATCAGCCCACCGGCCACCCCGACATACCAGTCGAAACCCGATTCGAGCAGGCGTGCGGCGACAATGGCGCTGAGCGCCATCACCGAGCCGACGGAAAGGTCGATGCCGCCGGTGATGATCACCGCCGTCATGCCCATGGCGATGATGCCGATGGCGGCGAAGTTGCGGGTGATGTTGTGGAAGTTGTTCTTGGTCGCGAACGAGTCCGGCTGCTCGATCGCGGTGGCGATGCAGATCAGCGCCACCGCGACGGTCACCCAGAGCGCCTGGTTGGCGAGGAGCGAGGCAAACCAGCTCTGCTCTCGTATCCGGGTGACGTCGGAGATCTCGACGGAGGTGCTCATCCTGGTCCTCGACCTTTCAAGCCCTGGCGATGGCGCCGGTGATCAGGCCGGTCACCTCTTCTGGCGAGGTGTCGGCGACCGACTTGTCGGCCACGAGGCTGCCGCGGCGCAGCACGGCGACGTGGTCGCACACGGCGAAGACGTCGGGCATGCGGTGGCTGATCAGGATGATGGCGATGCCCTGGTCGCGCAGGCGGCGGATGAGGTCGAGCACCTGGGCGACCTGGCGCACGCTGATGGCGGCGGTCGGCTCGTCCATCAGGACGATGCGCGGCTCGGACAGCCGGGTGCGGGCGATCGCCACCGCCTGACGCTGGCCGCCGGACATCTGCTTGACCAGATCGCGCGGCCGGGTCTCCGATTGCAGCTCCTCGAACAGCTCGCCGGCCCTCTGGTACATGCGGCCGAAATCGAGAAAGCGAAAGAAGCCGAACTTGCGCTTGAACTCGCGGCCGAGAAAGATGTTCGCCGCGGCCGACAGGTTGTCGCAGAGTGCGAGGTCCTGGTAGACGACCTCGATGCCGGCCTCGCGCGCATCCACGGGCTTGTGGAAATGCATGGCCTTGCCGTCGATCCTGATCTGCCCGGCGGAAGGCGGGAAATTGCCCGCGATGATCTTGACCAGCGTCGATTTCCCGGCGCCGTTGTCGCCCATCAGGCCGAGCACCTCGCCGTCCTCGAGCGTGAGATCGACCCCGCGCAAGGCCTCGATCGCCCCGAAATGCTTGGCAATGCCAGTGAGCTCGAGTACCGCCATGTGCCTCCCTGTCCCGCCGCCTGGCTCGCGCCATCGGTCGGGTCGTCTTTGTTGCAGGCGAGCATAGTGGGCCTGCGGCACCGGTAAAGCCCTGTTCTGACGCACGGCCCGGCGTGGCCATGCGGCCGATTTTCGCCACGACACGGTTGTGCTGGCGTCGCCGCGGCCTAAAATCCCGCCAGGCATCATTGATCGCGCGGCGCAGCGCAGCTTGGGAGGACAGAATGGCGAAGTTCGGCGTTGGCCAACCGGTCAGACGGGTCGAGGATCAGCGGCTGGTCACCGGCCGGGGTCGCTACACGGACGACATCAGCATCGATGGCCAGGCGCACGGCTACGTGGTCCGCTCGCCGCACGCCCACGCCCGGATCCGCTCGATCGACACGCGCGCTGCCGCGAAGGCGCCGGGCGTGCTCGGCGTCTTCACCGCCAAGGACTTCGGCCCGGAAGGTGCTTCGGTGCCCTGCTTCATCCCGATCACCAACAAGGACGGCAGCGAGCGCGCCGATCCCCCGCACCCGATCCTCTGCACCGACAAGGTCCACTATGTCGGCGACAACGTCGCCTTCGTCGTCGCCGAGACGCTCGCCCAGGCCAGGGACGCGGCCGAGCTGGTCGAGGTCGACTACGAGGAGCTCGAGGCCGTGGCCGGCACCGCGCAGGCGACCGAGGCCGGGCGCGTGCAGATCCATCCCGATGCGCCGCGCAACATCGCCTTCGACTGGCTCCATGGCGACGAGGCCAAGGTCGATGCGGCCTTCGCCAAGGCCGCGCATGTCACGAAGATCGAGCTGATCAACAACCGCCTGGTCTGCAACGCGATGGAGCCGCGCGCTGCCGTCGCCGAGTTCGACAAGTCGGCCGGCAAGCTCACCGTGCATACCTGCACCCAGGGTGGCTGGGCCTTCCGCGACACGCTGGCGCAGAATCTCGGCATGGAGCCGGCCGATGTACGTGTGATCACGCCCGACGTCGGTGGCGGGTTCGGCATGAAGGCGATGTTCTACCCCGAGTACACGATGGCGGCGCTGGCGGCGAAGACCCTCGGCCGCGCGGTCAAGTGGACGTCGGACCGTTCCGAGGGCTTCCTCTCCGATTCGATGGGCCGCGACCACGTCACCACGGCGGAGCTGGCGCTCGATGGCGACCACCGCATCCTCGGCCTGCGTGTCTCGACCATCGCCAGCATGGGCGCCTACTACTACTTCTTCGCGCCGTTCATACCGACCTACGCTGCGCTCAAGGTGCTGCCGGGCGTCTACGACATTCCGGCGATGACCTATGCCGTCACCGGCGTCTTCACCAACACCGTGCCGGTCGACGCCTATCGTGGGGCGGGGCGGCCCGAGTCGATCTACTGCATGGAGCGGCTGATCGACGCTGCCGCGCGCGAGCTCGGCATGGAGCCCACCGAGCTGCGCCGCCTGAACTTCGTCAAGCCATCGCAGATGCCCTACTCGACCGCGGCCGGCGAGCTGTACGACACCGGAGAGTTCGAGCGTGTCATGGACGCCTGCATGGCCAAGGCCGATTATGCCGGGCTCGAGGCGCGCCGCAAGGCGGCCGCGGCCAAGGGCAAGTATCGCGGCATCGGCATGTGCTACTACATCGAATCGACCATGGGCGACCCGAGCGAGAGTGCCAAGGTCGAGTTCGCCGAGGACGGCACGGTCGCCGTGCTGGTCGGCACGCAGTCGAACGGCCAGGGCCACGAGACCGCCTACGCCCAGGTCCTGCACGAGAAGCTGGGCGTGCCGTTCGAGCAGATCCGCATCGTCCAGGGCGACACCGACCGCATCAAGGGCGGCGGCGGCACCGGCGGATCGCGCTCGCTGACCGCCCAGGGCACCGCCATCAACAGTGCCTCCGACATCGTGATCGAGCGCGGCAAGGCCTATGCGGCGCAGCATTTCGAGACGGCGGCGGCCGACATCCAGTTCCAGGAAGGCACGTTCTCGGTCGCCGGCACCGACCGGACCATCGACATCATGTCGCTGGCCCAGAAGGCGCGCACCATGGCCTCACCGGCCGAGGGCATCGAGGGCGGCCTCGACGCCGAGACGACGATCAAGCTCGATGCCTGGACCTTCCCCAATGGCTGCCACATCGCCGAGGTGGAGATCGACCCGGACACCGGCATCGTCACCATCGTCGACTACAACGTCGTCGACGATTTCGGTGTCGTCCTCAACCCGATGCTGGTCGAGGGCCAGGTTCACGGCGGGATCGTGCAGGGCATCGGCCAGGCGCTCCTGGAGCACACGGTGTACGACGAGAGCGGGCAGCTCATGACCGGCTCCTTCATGGACTACTGCATGCCGCGCGCCGACGACCTGCCGTCCTTCGACTTCTCGACCATCGAAGTGCGCTGCGCCAACAACGCCATGGGCGTGAAGGGTTGCGGCGAGGCCGGCTCGGTCGGGTCGCCGGCGGCGGTCATCAACGCCATCGTCGATGCGCTCCAGCCGCTGGGCATCCGGAATGTCGACATGCCGGCTACGCCGGAGAAGCTCTGGCGCCAGATCCAGGGCGCCCAGTCCAAGGCTGCGTAGCTGTCGTAGCTGTGACGGTCGTTCGTCCGAGCCGAGAGCGTCAGGCTGGCTGTCGCAATGCAGTCAGGCCCGAACGCGGAGGCTCGGACGAGCGGCCCGCTCGACCTTCTTGACCAACGGTCCACTGATTCGTTCACCCGCAGATCGCTGCCCTGATTGCGGCAGCCGATGGGTTGCATCCAACCTCGTCGGACGTTTGCAAGCGAGCGACGTCATGATAACGTCGAGGTTGACCGCAACCGGTCCAAGCGGCAACGGGGAGGATCGAGATGAGCTTCAAGACAACAGCTCTCGCCGGCGTGTCGTTGACGGCGCTCCTGATCGCGCCGGCGACACTTTGCGCCGCGAGCATCGCCAGCGTCGAGTTCGTCGGCATGGAGGCGCCGAGCACAGCCGCCGACATGGCACGGATTTACAGCTCGGCCCGCGCCGAGGTCACCTATGACGACGGGTCGAAGAAGGTCTTTCCGTTGCGCTACGAGGTTCTCTATCGGAACCTCGACCGAATCGGCAGCAATCCCTACGAGGCAGGGCGACTCTACGACGCCTTCGGCCAAGGGCTCATCGACCCGTACGGCCAGCCCGTGATCAGCGAGAATCCCGACGGCTCGACGCTCACGCGGGTGCCGGGACAGCCGAGCGCACCCAACGGTGATCCGACTGCCTACCATCTCGTGCAATGGGAAGCCGACTGGCTGCTCAGCGACGGCAAGGAGGCGTCCAAGACCGAGGGCTGGTACCCCCGGATGCCGATGATCATGAACCGCAACCTGGTGGCGCAGGAGCGTCAGACAGGCCGTCTCTCGGTAATCGATCAGGCCAATGTCGACTTCTCGGGCGTCGGCGGCTTGTGGATTCCCTGCGCTGCCTCGGAAACGCCATGGGGCACGCATCTCGCCGGCGAGGAGGATTATGACCTCTACGATCGAGGCAAGGTCGACGCGTCGCTCGCCGGCCTGACCGAACTCTATTTCGGCAACACGCGCAAGGCCAACCCCTACGGCTACGGTTATCCCGTCGAGGTTTCAGTAGGCCGCGACGGTCAAAGCTCGGTTAAGAAGCACTACAGCATGGGACGCGCCTCGTGGGAGCTCGCCCGCGTCATGCCGGACGGGAAGACCGTCTATTACGGTGATGACGGGCGCTATACCGGCCTTTTCATGTACGTCGCGGATCGGGCGGGCAATCTCGGTGTCGGCACGCTCTATGCCGGGCGCTGGGACCAGCAGTCGGACCAGAACGGCGGCAGTGCGAATCTCACCTGGATCAAGCTGGGCCACGCCGCCGACTACGAGGTTGCCCGGATGATCGAGGAGGAGCAATTCTCCTCGACCGAGAGCAGCATCTTCGCCATCTCCGACGAGCCGAAGGACGGCTTCACGGCGATCAAGGCCGGCAGCAAGAATATCGAGCACGTCAAGCTCAACCCTGGCAAGGAGCGGGCTGCGGCGTTCCTCGAGAGCCGCCGCTACGCGGCGTCGCTCGGGGC
Source organism: Geminicoccaceae bacterium (assembly GCA_020638495.1). Classification (GTDB taxonomy): domain Bacteria; phylum Pseudomonadota; class Alphaproteobacteria; order Geminicoccales; family Geminicoccaceae; genus SLRI01. Next base: position 80,625 of record JACKIN010000006.1, read on the forward strand.
CACGACGGAATTCAACAAGATGGAAGGTGTCGCCGTCGATCCGCGCGACCACAAGGTCTATATCGCCATGTCGCGGATCCAGGAGGGGATGCTCGCCAATCCGGAGGATCCGGCCGATCACATCAAGCTGCCAGAGCTCGGCGCCGGCGGTGTCTATGTTCTCGAGACCGCGAGCGGCGTGGCGGACAGCAACGGCGATCCGATCGCCAGCGATTGGGCCGCGGTCACCATGGCGGGAGTGCCGGGGCTCATGGGAGTCGACTTGGCGCAGAGTGACGATATGGGCAACACGGCCGATCCCGATCACATCGCCGAGCCCGACAACATCGCCTTCATGCCCCGGATGCGCACGCTGTTCGTCGACGAGGACAGCGGCCGGCACACCAACAACTTCATGTGGGCGTTCAACGTCGACACCGGCAAGCTGGCGCGTGTCGCGTCTGGCCCGGCAGGTGCCGAGATGACTGGCCTCAACGTGGTCGAAGGCTGGAACGGCTTCGCCTATGTCCTGACCAGCTTTCAGCATCAGGGTGACGATGTCGGCGACCTCGAGATCAAGGACGCGGCGCTCAAGGCCGAGCTCGAAACGCTCATCGATCCGTTCGTGGCAGTGATCGGCTATCTCGGCGGCCTGCCCGGCAGCGACGTCGAATAGGTCGTCGCAATCGATCCGGGGCCCTTGCCAAGAAGGTGGTTCGTTCGAGCGAGCCCGTCCCCGACCGGGAGCATGCATGCTCGGTCGGGGACTGCCGGTTCTGCCCGGCAGTCCTCAGTGACTGTGGTGGAAGTGCCCGCGCAGCAGGTCGCGGCCGAACTGCGACAGCGGGTTGTGCCAGACCGAGTGGCAGTGGTTGGCGTCGTTCTGGCTGTTCTCGTACTCGATGACGAAGCTCGGGCCCTGCAGCCGGTAGTAGTGCCCACGCCCTGGCGTCGTTGAGCCGGCCCAGGCGAAATGAATGCGGTCCGTGCCGGCCTCGCGGATCGCGGCCATCTCGGTGGTGGCCAGGGCGGGTGTCAGGCGCCCGACATAGAGCTCGACGAGGGCGAGCGCCGCCGCTCGGGAGGAGTCGAGGAGGTCGGCCAGCGGCACGCCTTCGAGAGCCCGCAGGCTCAGCTCGCGACCGGGGCCGGTGATCACGTCGCCGGGCGAGCGTTCGGCGAGGATCGCGCGGGCGCGCCTGGCGTCATCCAGGCCGTGCAGCAGCGCGAAGCCCTGATCTGCTTCCTCCGGCAGGGTCCGCAGCCCCGCCCGGGGATGGGGCGGCGGCACGGTCGCTCGATTGGCGCCCATGAAGATCGGCGTCGGCAGCACCCCCCGCTCGGGGTCGAGCATCGCGGTGAGCGACAGATGATGCCCCTCGAAGCGCCAGCCCCAGAGCGCTTCGGCTGACGGCCGGCCGAAGCAGCGAAAATGGTAGTTCTCGGGATCGCGGAAGGTCGGACGGCCCTCGAGCTCGCCGAGAATGGCCTCGAGCACGAGGATGGCCCGGGCGCGGGCGGCGCCGCTCTCGCTCAGCGTCAGGTCGACCAGCCGCCAGAGCAGCCGGCGCTGGGTTTCGTCCATGGCCCTCAGCGGCAGGCCGGGCCAGGCTCTCGGCGCATAGTGCCAATCGCCGACGGCGGCGGGATCGAGAGGGGCCAGCGCCGCTTTCGCTTGACCTACCGTGAATGTCGCAAGAAGAGCTGCGGCCGACTTCGCCATTCTCGCCAACATGGTCCCACCCGTTTCCGCTGCTGCCCTGCCTGCGGTCAGTCTGGCATCGATCCCGGTAGACGGGCTACCCGAAACCTTGCGACGCTCCGTCGTGTTCCTTTTTCGAGCAGCGCGACCGGAAGCCGGTGGCGCTCGACGGCATTTTGCGTCGCAGCATCAGGGGAGACATCATGCCACTCGAACGCAAGACCATCTGGCTGCTCGTTGCCGACGCCGCCCGGGGGCGTCTCTTTGCCGTCGATCGCCGGTCGCGTCGCTTCGTGCTGCTACGATCGTGGGCGGACGATGCAGCGGCCGGCAAGGGTCTCGATCTCGTGGCCGACCGTCCCGGGCGCACCTTCGACAGCGCCGGCCAGGGGCGCCATGCGATGGAGCCGACCACGCCACCCAAGACGGTGGCGAAGGCACGATTCCTGGCGATGCTGGCAGGGCATCTGAACGCCGAGGCGAAACGACGGGCCTTCGACGAGCTGCATCTGGTGGCGGCACCCCGCGCGCTCGGCGAGCTGCGCGAGCAATTGGACCCGCCCGTGCTGGAACGGCTCGCCGGTGATCAGGCAAAGGATCTGACACCGCTCGGCCAGCCCGAGCTCGAGGCGGCGCTGGGCGACCGGTTCTGGCCCTCTTGAGACTTTGGCGGCGGTGCGCAGGTGCGCTCCCGCGTCGCAGGCGGAATTTGTGCAGTGCAGCATGAATCGGCTTGCGAGCGTCGCCGGATATGCTATCTATTGTGCACCGCAGTAATCTCGAGGGAGAGAACGATGTCCACCAAGTCCGCTCTCAACGCCACCCCCATGATGCCGAAATTCGACGTCGACGCCGTGATGGCGCTGCACAAGGCCAATCTCGACACGATGGTCGCCGCCCAGAAGATCATGTTCGATCTGGCGCAGACCGTGGCGAAGCGGCAGAGCGAGCTGCTGAAGGATGCCTTCAGCAGCACCGAGAGCATGATGAAGGGCTTCGACGGCAAGAAGCAGCCGCAGGCCTACATGGATGACGCCAAGGTCGTCCTCGAGAAGGCCATGGCCGAGGCGAAGGAGACCATGGATCTGGGCATGAAGGCGCAGACCGAGGTTGTCGATCTCTTCGTCAAGCGCGCCACCGCCAATTTCGACGAGGCGAAGACGCTCGCCGCCTGAGCTGACTTCTCGATCGTTCCTTGAACGGCCGCCGGTGCGCTGCATCGGCGGCCGTTTGCGTTTTTTTTGTGCTGTTGCGCTAGGGGCTTGCGCTGTGCGGCGAGGTGGGCAGGATGGCGAGCCACTTTCCGCGGGACCATCATGCGCGACATCAAGGACGATCACCTCAACCGCCCGAGTGCGCGCGAGGATCTCGAGCATTCCCAGGATGTCGTCCCATCGCCGCAAAGCCAGGCGGCCAGCTACAGACTGGCCTTCGCCGATACCGATTTCCTGCTGCGCGAGGAGCTGCGGCCGGTCCGCCTGCAGCTGGAGCTGCTCAAGCCCGAGCTCGAGCTGCAGGCGATGCTGGTCGAGTCGACTGTCGTCATCTACGGCAGCGCCCGCATCGGTGATCCGGAGGAGGCGCGGGCAGCACTGGCCAGCGCCGAAGCCGCGGCCGGGGACGACCCGAAGGATCCCGCGAGGCAGCACGAGCTTGAAAGATGTCGCCGCGCGGTTGCCCGCTCGCGCTACTACGACGAGGCCCGGCGCTTTGGTCGCCTGGTAACGGAGCATGCCCAGGATGGTCCGGTCCGGCAGTTCGTGATCGTAACCGGTGGCGGACCCGGCATCATGGAGGCAGCCAATCGTGGCGCCGCCGAGGCCGGCGGTGTCTCGATCGGCCTGAACATCACCTTGCCGCACGAGCAGTCACCCAATCGCTGGGTGACGCCGGAGCTGTCGTTCCAGTTCCACTATTTTGCCTTGCGCAAGATGCATTTCCTGATGCGCGCTCGCGCCCTCGTGGTCTTTCCGGGAGGTTTCGGCACGCTGGACGAGCTGTTCGAAGCGCTGTGCCTGATGCAGACCCAGAAGGTCCGGAAGATTCCCGTTCTCCTCTTCGACCGTGAGTACTGGGAGCGGATCGTCGATTTCGACGCGCTGCTCGAGGAGGAGGTCGTGAGTGCCAGCGACCTCGAGCTCTTCCGCTTCGTCAATACTGCCGAGGACGCCTGGCGTCATATCCGGGAGCATTACGGGCTCATCGCCGAGTCGTCGGACGGTGCGTCTCAGCTATCCGGGAGCATCGCTTGAGCATCAGTCTCGGCTTCCATGGTGCGGCCTCCACCGTCACCGGCTCGTGCTTCCTCCTGGAGACACCGAAGGGGCGCCTGCTGGTCGACTGCGGACTGTTCCAGGGGACCAAGACCGTTCGCGAGCTCAACTACAACGACTTCCCCTTCGAGCCCGCCTCAATTGACGCGCTGCTCCTGACCCATGCCCATATCGATCACAGCGGGCTCATTCCGAAGCTGGTCCGCAAGGGATTCGCCGGTTCCATCGTCGCCACCGGGCCGACCGCCGATCTTCTCGAATTCATGCTGCCGGACAGCGGCTACATCCAGGAAAGCGAGGTCGAGCGGCTGAACCGCCGCAATCGGCAGCGCGGCCGGCCGCAGGTCGAGCCGATCTACACGCAGGCCGACGCGATCCGCACGCTGGAGCAGGTCCGCACCTGCGATCTGGGGGAATGGCTCGAGCCGTTGCCGGGGGTCCGAGCGCGCTACTGGAACGCCGGCCACATCCTCGGCTCGGCGTCGATCGAGATCGAGGTCGATGCCGCCGGCGAGCCGCCACTGCGCCTGCTGTTCTCGGGCGACATCGGGCCGGACGAGAAGACCTTCCATGCCACGCCCGAAGGGCCGCAGGACGTCGACTACCTCATTGTCGAGAGCACCTACGGCAATCGCGACCGGGACGAGGTGACCCTGGAGCAGCGCCGCGCCAGGCTGTGCCGCGAGGTCGAGGAAGCTCTTGCCGCCGGTGGCAACCTGCTCATTCCGGCCTTCGCCGTCGAGCGCACGCAGGAGGTGCTGCAGGTGCTGTCGGCGCTCATCCGGGCGGGCGAGATCCCGCAAGTGCCGATCTTCATCGACAGCCCGCTGGCCATCAAGGTCACCCAGATCTTCGCCCAGCATCAGGCGGATCTGGAGGATGTGGGAGGCAAGGGCGACTTCTTCGACGCGCCGTGGTTCCGGTTCACGGAGAGCGTGGAGGAGAGCAAGGCGATCAACAAGGTCAAGGGCGGGGCCATCATCGTCGCGGCCTCGGGCATGTGCGACGCGGGGCGGATCCGCCACCACCTCAAGGAGCATCTCTGGCGGCGCGATTCGACCGTGCTCTTCGTCGGCTATCAGGCCCCGGGATCGCTCGGCCGGATCATCCAGTCGGGTGAGCGCCGGGTTCGCATCCATGGCGAGGAGATCAAGGTCAATGCCCGGATCCGGAGCATCGAGAGCTTCTCCGCCCATGCCGACCAGGGCGAGCTGGTAGCGTGGGTGAGGGATCGCCTGCCGGTGCGCAAGCGCATCTTCCTGACCCACGGCGAGCCGGATGCGATGGTCGCGTTTCGTCTGAAGCTGGCCGAGATCGGGTGCGATCCCGAACACGTCATTGCGCCGGCGCTCGACGACCGCTTCGATCTCGAAGCCGAGGAATCGGCGATCCGGCATGGTGACGCCCGCCGGCTCAGCGAGGAAGCCGCGATGGCATCGAGCGACTGGCACAATGCCTATGCCCGCCTGGTGCTCGATCTCAGCGGTCGTCTGAAGGAGCTGCCGGACGACGCGGCGCGCACGGCCTTGCTCGAGAGGCTGCGCCGCTCGTTCGACGGCTGACCGTTCAGCTATCGTCGGCGGCGGACGCCCGACCCACCAGCACGGCGGCGAAGGAGCCGGGATTGACCGGCAGCGAGGCGTCGATCGTCAGAGCCTTCTTGAGCCGGGCCTTGTAGGCGCTGCGCGTGATCTCCTCGATCCCGAACTGGGCGAGGTGGTCGTTGACGAACTGTGTGTCGAGCAGCACGAAGCCGCCGATCCTCAGGCGCGCCACGAGCTCGACCAGCGCCACCTTGCTCGCATCCGTCGCCCGGCTGAACATGCTCTCGCCGCAGAAGGCGCCGCCGAGCGCCAGGCCATAGAGCCCGCCGACCAGGCGGCCGGCTTCCCAGGTCTCGATCGAATGGGCGTGGCCGCGCCGGTGCAGGTCGACATAGAGCCTGATGATGTCGTCGTTGAGCCAGGTGCGGGGGCGGTCGGGCGTCGCCTCGGCGCAGGCGGCGATCACCGCCGGAAAGTCGCGATTGACGGAAAGCTCGAACCGGCCGCGCCGGATCGTCTTCCTGAGGCTGCGTGGCACGTGGAAACGGTCGAGCGGCAGAACACCCCGATGCAGCGGGTCGATCCAGTGGATCGTCGGATCGTCCCGGTCGTTGGCCATCGGGAAGAGGCCGATGGAATAGGCGCTGAGGACCAGCTCAGGGGTGAGCAGCTGCATGGCGACCTCGAAAGCAGCGCCGTCCGGAGCACCGGCCGTGACGGCTCAGGCCGACGGCCTCGCGAGAAAGCGCTCGAGCCAGCTCGTGTCGTAGCGGTTCGCCCGGAACTCGGGCTCGGCGAGGACGCGGCGCAGCAGCGGAATGGAGGAGGGAATGCCATCGATGACGAACTCGGCGAGGCTGCGCTCGAGCCGGGCGATGCAGCGCTCGCGGTCCTTGTCGTGGACGATCAGCTTGGCGATCAGGCTGTCGTAGAAGGGGGGCACGGTGTAGCCGCTGTAGATGGCCGAATCGACCCGCACACCGGGCCCGCCCGGCGGGTGGTAGGCGACGATCCGGCCGGGCTGCGGCAGCAGGGTCTGCGGGTCCTCGGCGTTGATCCGGCATTCGATCGCATGCCCCTCGAGCCGAACTTGCTTCTGCGTGAAGCTCAACGGATGGCCCATGGCGACGGTGAGCTGCTCGCGCACGAGGTCGATGCCGGTCACCATTTCGGTCACCGGGTGCTCGACCTGGATGCGGGTGTTCATCTCGATGAAGTAGAACCGGCCATCCTGATAAAGGAACTCGATCGTGCCGGCGCCCAGATAGCCGAGCTTGCCGAGCGCCTCGACGACGGTCTCGCCGATCGTCCGGCGCTCGCTGTCGGTGATCACCGGCGAGGGCGACTCCTCGATCAGCTTCTGGTGGCGCCGCTGCAGGGAGCAGTCGCGCTCGCCCAGATGCACGACATTGCCGTGCCGGTCGGCCATCACCTGGATCTCGATATGCCGCGGATGGTCGAGATACTTCTCGAGATAGACCCGCTCGTCGCCGAACCCGGCGCGGGCTTCGTTGCGGGCGTTGCGGAGTGCCGCACCCAGCTCCGCACGGCTGCGCACGACGTGCATGCCGCGCCCGCCGCCGCCGGCTACCGCCTTGATCAGGACGGGATAGCCGATCGTGTCCGCCGCGGTGAACGCCATCGCATCCTCGGTCACGGCACCATCGGTGCCGGGCACGGTCGGGATGCCGGCGGCGGCGACGCTCGCCTTGGCCACCACCTTGTCGCCCATCATCCGGATGTGGCCCGGATCCGGGCCGATGAAGGTGAACCCGTGCTCGACCACCATCTGGGCGAAGTCGGCGTTCTCGGCGAGGAAGCCGTAGCCCGGATGGATGCCCTCGGCCCCGGTGATTTCGGCAGCCGAGAGGATCGCTGCGGCGTTCAGGTAGGATTCGCCCGCCCCGGGCGGGCCGATGCACACGCTCTCGTCGGCGAGGCGCACATGCATGGCATTGGCATCGGCGGTCGAGTGCACGGCGACGGTGCCGATGCCCATCTCGTGGCAGGTGCGCAGAATCCGCAGGGCGATCTCGCCGCGATTGGCGATCAGCACCTTCTTCATCGGCTGGATGGCGACCACGCTCGCGCTCACTCGATGATCAGGAGCGGCTCGCCGAACTCGACCGGTGTCGCGTTGTCGACGAAGATCCGTGCGATGCGGCCGCTGCGGGGGGCGCGGATCTGGTTCATCACCTTCATTGCCTCGATGATCAGCAGCGTCTCGCCCTCACGCACCGTCTGGCCAGGTGCCACGAAGGGGTCGGCGCCCGGCTCCGGATAGAGATAGACGGTGCCGACCATCGGCGACGTCACTGTCCCCGGGTGCGCTGGCTCGTTGGCCGGTGCCGTGGTCGGCTCGCTGTCCGCCAGGACCGGTGCCGCGGCCCGGGGCGCCACATGGGCTTCGTAGACCGGCGCCGGCTTCTTGACGACACGGACACGGGCATCGCCCTCGCTGATCTCGATCTCGGTGAGTCCCGTTCGCTGCAGCAGCTCGGCGAGTGCCGCGACGTAGTCGGTGTCGATGTTGAGCTTGCCCATGATGTCAGCCGTCCGGGTGTTGCGCGGACGCGGCCAGCCGCTCGGCCACCGCCCGGAGCGCCAGGTGATAGCCCTGGCTGCCGAGCCCGCAGATCACGGCCGTGGCGGTGGCCGAGATGTGCGAATGGTGGCGAAACGCCTCGCGCGCGTAGATGTTCGAGAGGTGCAGCTCGACGATGATCCCGGGATACGCCCGGAGCGCGTCGGGGATCGCCTGCGAGGTGTGCGAGTAGGCACCGGCATTGATCAGGATCGCCGCCGTCGTCTCGCGGGCCGCGTGAATCCAGTCGATGAGCTCGCCCTCGTGGTTGCTCTGGCGGCAGGTGACAGCGAGGCCGAGATCGCTGCCCGCCGCAACGCAGGCGGCCTCGAGATCGGCCAGGGTCTCATGACCGTAGACGGCAGGCTCGCGCCGACCCAGAAGATTGAGGTTCGGCCCGTTGAGCACGAGGACGGCGGGCGGCATGAAAGAGTCCGAGAAACCCGGGCGCGACCGACCGCATGATCGATCCTCCCTGTTGGCGATGATCGCGGGCTTATATCACGCATCCGGCGACGTGCAATCGACGGTGGCGCCACACTGCGTTTGGAAAATGTCGCGATGGCTCAACCGGCGGCGAGGCAGCCCACCGCCTCGTAACGCTCGAAGAGGTGCAGGAGGAGTCGGAGCGCGCGCCCACGCTCACCGGCGAGCGCCTGGTTCTGCGCCAGGGCGACGGCCACACCGTCATGGGCGGTGGCGACCAGATCGCCATCGTCGGCGAGATCGGCAAAGCGGAGCTCGGGCAGGCCGCTCTGCCGCACGCCGAGCACCTCGCCCGGCCCGCGCAGCCTGAGATCCTCCTCGGCGAGGCGAAAACCGTCCTCGCTCTCGCGCAGGATGGCGAGCCGCGCTCTGGCTGCCTCGCCGAGCGGCGGATCGTAGAGGAGAACACAGGCCGAGGGCCGGCTGCCCCGGCCGACCCGGCCGCGCAGCTGGTGGAGCTGCGCGAGGCCGAAATGCTGGGCGCCGTCGATGACGATGACCGTTGCCTCCGGCACATCGACGCCGACCTCGATGACCGTGGTGGCGACGAGGAGTCGCGTCCGGCCGCTGGCGAAGGCCTGCATCGCGGCCGTCTTCTCGGCCGTTTTGAGCTTGCCGTGGACGAGGCCGACGGTTTTGCCGAAACGCCCCTGGAGCTCCCCGAAGCGGGTTTCGGCGGCGATCCTGCCGGTGTCGTCGTCGGCCGGGCCGTCGGTCGTCGCCTCAGCCACGCTCGGGCAGATCCAGTAGATCCGCTCGTCGCGGCCGATCGCGGCGGCGACGCGCTCCAGCACCTCCTCCAGCCGGCGACGCGGCAGGGCGGCGGTGACGATGGGCTGGCGGCCGGGCGGCTTCTCGTCGAGCCGCGAGGTCTCGACATCGCCATAGGCGCTGAGGACCAGGCTGCGCGGGATCGGGGTCGCGGTCATCAGCAGGAGGTGCGTCGCGTGGCTCTTGGCGACGAGGCCGAGACGCTGGGCCACGCCGAAGCGGTGCTGCTCGTCGATGACGGCGAGCGCCAGGTTGTTGAAGGTGACGCCCTCCTGGAAGAGCGCGTGGGTGCCGACGGTGATCGCCGCTTCGCCGCTGGCGATCCGCTCAAGCGCGCGGCGCCGGTCGGCAGCACTGTCGCCGCCGATCAGGAGGTCGATTTCGAGGCCGAGCGGCTCGGCCAACGCGCCGAGACTCCGGGCGTGCTGGCGGGCCAGCACTTCGGTCGGCGCCATCATCACCGCCTGGCGCCCATGATCGGTGGCGCGGAGCATTGCGGCCAGGGCCACCAGTGTCTTGCCGCTGCCGACGTCGCCCATGAGCAGGCGCGCCATCGCAATGGGGCGGGCCAGATCGGTCGCGATCTCCCCGATCGCCCGGGCTTGTGCGCCGGTCGGGGTGAAGGGCAGGGAGGCCAGCATGGCCTCCGTCCTCGGGCTCGGGCCGGCGAGCGGCGGAGCCGGCACCCGGTCGCGGCTGCGGCGGACCAGCGCCAGGGCGAGCTGGGTGGCGGTCAGCTCGTCGAGCGCCAGGCGGCGGCGGGCGCGCTCGATAGCCGCGTCGTCGAGTGGCACTTCGCCCGGGACGCGGCCGTGCAGCACCGCCAGCGCTGCCCGCCAGGGCGGCAGGTCGTGGGCCTCGAGGGTCGCGGGATCGTGCCATTCGGGCAGCTCCCCCACCTCGGCCAGGGCATCGTCGATCAGCCGCTTGAGGCGCAGCGCACCCAGGCCCTCGATCAGACGATAGACGGTGGCGTCCCGGCCGCCCTCGCTCGCCGGCTCCGGATGGACGATCTGCCACTGGTCATTGAAGAGCTCCGGCCGGCCGATCACCCGGACGGTTCGGTCGGGCGGGAAGCGGCGCTCCAGCCAGGGCTGCCGCGCATGAAAGAAGACCAGCGTCACGTTCTGGCGCTCGGCGGTGCAGCGAATCCGATAGGGTGACCGGCCATGGCCTGGTCGATGCTCCTCGGTGACGAGCTCGAGGGCGACGAGCCGGCCCTCGTCCTCGGGCTCGAGTCGCCGCCGGTCGGCGATGTCGCGCCGGCGCACCGGTGGGGTGAAGAGGAGGTCGAGCAGGCGCGGCTCGCTCCGGCCGAGCAGCCTGGCGCAGAGCCGGGCCACCTTCGGGCCGACGCCGGGCAGGCTCTCGAGCGGGCGAAAGAGGGCATAGAGCTCGGCCGGGCGGGCCATTTCGCCGCCTGTGCCCTTGGCCGGTTCGGCCATATCGACTAGATCCCTTGCGCGTGATGTCGTTCGGCCCCTGTCGGGGTTCGGACGCTTTTCCCGTTGTCGGGTCGCCGTCATTGTCGGTCGGCCCCGGAGGTGGTGCAAGCATGAGCGACGCCCGGACCACGCGGCTGAAACGGCTGGCGCACCGCAGCCGCTATCGCGGCTTCAAGGAGGTCGACCTGCATTTCGGCCAATTCGCCGACCGGCATCTCGCCGGCCTCGACGGCACCGAGCTCGACCAGTACGAGGCGCTGCTCGACGAGCCGGACCAGGAGGTCTGGGCCTGGCTGAGTGGTGCCCGGCACGTCCCGGCCCGGCACGACCACGGGGTCTTTCGGCTCCTGCAGAGCTTCGAGCCGGTCAGTTGACCACTGCCACGCTTCTCGACCCCGTCGACACCGCCGGCGCTGCCGGCGAGCGAATCCTGCTCGGCAACGCGCTGGGCGGCCTCGAGGCGCGTTTCGTCGCCGAGCGGCTGGACAGCGGCGCCACCGACACGCTGCTCTACGTCACCCGCGACGCGCAGCGCAGCACGGCCCTCGCCGCCCTCGTCCGGTTCTTTGCGCCCGGGATCGAGATCCTGACGCTGCCGGCCTGGGACTGCCTGCCTTATGACCGGGTCTCGCCCAATGCGACGGTGGTGGCCGAGCGGCTCGCCACCCTGCACCGGCTGGCCCGGGAGCGGGGCCGGCGGAAGCTCTTGGTGCTGGTCTCGGCCAACGCCCTGACCCAGCTCCTGCCGCCACCGGACGCGGTGCGCGCCAGCCACCTCCAGCTCAGGGCCTCGGCCCGGGTCGAGCGCGACGGGCTGCTCGCCCATCTCGAGCGGAACGGCTACCAGCGCGTCGGCACCGTGGTCGACCCGGGCGACTATGCGGTCAGGGGCGGGCTGATCGACCTCTTCCCGACCGGGGCCGAGCAACCCGTCCGGCTCGATTTCTTCGGCTCGACGCTCGAATCGATCCGCCGCTTCGATCCGGCGACCCAGCGCACCACCGACCGGCTGAAGACAGTGGAGCTCGGGCCGGTGAGCGAGGTCCTGCTCGACGATGCGGCCGCGGCTCGATTCCGCGCCGGCTATCTGCGGCAGTTCGGGACGGTGACCGAGGATCCCCTGCTCGAATCGGTCGCGGCCGGGCGGCATTTCCCCGGCATGGAGCACTGGCTGCCGCTCTTCCACGAAAAGCTGGTGACGGTCTTCGACTATCTCGACGGCGGCTTCGAGGTTGCCTTCGACCATCTGGCCGAGGATGCGGTGGCGGCGCGGCAGGCGGCGATCGGCGAGCATTTCGAGGCGCGGACCGCGCCGGCCGCCAAGTCCGGTGCCTTCGGCTCGATCCCGTACCGCGCCCTGCCGCCGCACATGCTCTATCTGGACGAGGAGAGCCTCCGGCGCCGGCTCGCCGGGCGGCCGGCCTGGCTCTTCTCGATCTTCGGCCCGCCGCCCGTGCCGCCCTCGGGCGTGGCGGGCTTGCGCGATCTGGGTGGCCGGCCGGGGCGGGACTTCGCGCGCGAACGGAGCGATCGCGCGATCAATCTCTTCGACGCCATCGTCGCCCATCTGCGCGAGCTCAAGGCTGCCGGCGAGAGCCCGATCATCACCGTGCACGGGGTTGGCGCCGCCGACCGGCTCCAGCAGGTGCTGGTCGATCACGGGCTCGAGCCACCCTTGCGCATCGAGGCCCTGGCCGAGCTCGTCCCGGGTGCCACGCATCTGGCGGTGCTGCCGCTCGAGACCGGCGTCAGCGCCCCGGGGCTCTGCCTGCTCGGCGAGCAGGATCTGCTCGGCGAGCGGCTGACCCGGCGGCAGGCGCGGCGTGCCAAGGCCGCGGACAAGTTCATCCAGGACGTGGGCACGCTCGCCGAGAACGATCTCGTGGTGCATGCCGAGCACGGCATCGGCCGCTTCGAGGGGCTGGTGACGCTCGAGATCGGCGGCGCCGCGCACGACTGCCTGAAGCTGCTCTATGCCGGTGGCGACAAGCTCTTCGTGCCGGTCGAGAATCTCGACATCCTGACCCGCTACGGCAATGCCGAGCAGGAGGTGCAGCTCGACAAGCTGGGCGGCGTGGGCTGGCAGAACCGCAAGGCCCGGATCAAGCAGCGGATCAAGGAGCTCGCCGACGAGCTGATCAGGATCGCCGCCGCCCGGGCGCTGCGCAAGGGCGAGCCCCTGACCCTCGCCCCGGGGCTCTACGAGGAGTTCGCGGCACGCTTTCCCTTCGACGAGACCGAGGACCAGCTTCGTGCCATCCAGACGGTGCTCGAGGATCTGGCTTCCGGGCAGCCGATGGACCGGCTGCTCTGCGGCGATGTCGGCTTCGGCAAGACGGAGGTGGCGCTGCGTGCGGCGTTCGTCGCCGCCATGTCGGGCAAGCAGGTCGCCATCCTGGCGCCGACCACGCTGCTCGCCCGCCAGCACTTCAAGAACTTCGGGGAGCGGTTCAAGGGCCTGCCGTTGCGGGTGGAGCAGATCTCGCGCTTCGTCACCGCCAGGCAGGCGAACGAGGTCAAGAAGGGGCTGGCCGACGGGACGGTCGACATCGTCATCGGCACCCATGCCCTGCTCGCCAAGTCGGTGAGCTTCAGGAATCTCGGCCTCGTCGTGGTCGACGAGGAGCAGCATTTCGGCGTCAGCCACAAGGAGCGCCTGAAGCAGCTCCGCGCCGAGGTGCATGTCCTGACGATGACCGCCACACCCATTCCGCGCACGCTGCACATGGCTTTGGGCGGAATGAAGGATCTGTCGATCATCGCCACGCCGCCGGTCGACCGCCTCGCGGTGCGCAGCTTCGTCATGCCGGTCGATCCCGTGGTGCTGCGCGAGGCGATCCTGCGCGAGTATCATCGGGGCGGGCAGGTCTTCTATGTCTGCCCCAGGATCAAGGACCAGCCGAAGCTCAAGGAGGAGCTCGAGCGGCTGGTGCCCGAGGTCAGGGTCGCGATCGCCAACGGCCAGCTTCCGGCGAAGGATCTGGAGGCGGTGATGAGCGCCTTCTACGACCGTCAGCTCGACGTGCTGCTCGCTACCAACATCGTCGAGAGCGGACTCGACATCCCGACGGCCAACACGCTGATCGTCCACCGTGCCGATCTCTTCGGGCTGTCGCAGCTCTACCAGCTCAAGGGCCGGGTGGGCCGCTCCAAGGTCCGGGGCTACGCCTACTTCACCGTGCCGGCGAACAAGATCCTGCAGGAGACGGCGGAGAAGCGCCTGCACGTCATCCAGTCGCTGGAAGGGCTCGGCGCCGGCTTCCAGCTCGCCAGCCACGATCTCGACATCCGCGGCGCCGGCAACCTCCTGGGCGACGAGCAGTCCGGGCAGATCCGGGAGGTCGGCTTCGAGCTCTACAACCACATGCTGCAGGAGGCCGTGGCGGCCCTGCGCGCCACTGGCGATGCCGAGGCCACGACCGAGTGGACGCCGCACATCACCATCGACGCGGCGGCCCTGATGCCGGAGAGCTACATCGCCGATCTCGATCTGCGCCTCGCCATGTACCGGAGGCTGGCCAGCCTCGAGGAGCCCGAGGACATCGAGGGCTTCGCCGCCGAGCTCATCGACCGCTTCGGCTCCCTGCCGGCCGAGACCGAGCACCTGCTGCAGATCGTCGCCATCAAGCAGCTCTGCCGCAAGGCCAACGTGCAGAAGCTCGATGTCGGCCCCAAGGGCGTGGTCCTGGCCTTCCGCGAGAACCGCTTCGCCGAGCCGGAGCGGCTGATCCAGCACATCGCCGGCAGCAAGGGCCGGATGCGGGTGCGGCCCGATCACAAGCTGGTGGTCATGCAGGACACGACGACTCCCGCCGACCGCCTCAAGGCGGCGAAGAAGGTGGTGGACGAGCTGGCGCGTCTGGCGGCGTAGGTGTGAAGAAGGTTTTGACGCGTGACGTTGAACGCTTGGCATGCAACGCGTTACGTACTACGTGACTGCATGATCCGGAGCTTTGCGGACAAGCGGTCGGCGGCGGCGTTTCGAGGTGAGTTCGCTCCTGTCTGGCGTTCGATGTCGGCGGTTCTCGCCTGCAAGCTCGACATGCTGGATGCGGCAATGGAGCTGGACGATCTGCGCCAACCGCCGGGCAATCGTCGGGAGAAGCTGAAAGGTGACCGTGACGGTCAGTGGTCGATCCGCGTCAACGGGCAATGGCGCATCTGCTTCGTCTGGAACGACGGGCCGGAGGCGGTCGAGGTCGTCGACTATCATTGAGGTGGACCAATGAACCGTGTGCGGACCCATCCGGGTGAGGTCTTGCGTGAGGAATTTCTGGTGCCGCTCGGCCTGAGCGCCAACGCACTGGCCCTGGCGCTCAGGGTGCCGGCGACGCGGATCACGGCGATCATCCGCGAGCGCGAGCCGAGGTCCATAACGGCCGACACGGCCTTGCGCCTCGCCCGCTATTTCGGCACCACTCCCCAGTTCTGGCTGAACCTGCAGACAGCCCATGATCTCTCGCTGGTGCAGTGCGAGAAGGGCGAGGCGATCCAGCGTGATGTCCAGCCCCGCGCAGCCTGAGCGGCGCCGATCAGGGAGGCAACTTGAACGTTCTCTACTACACCCATCCATCGGCACTTCGACACGATGCCGGCCCGGGCCATCCGGAGAACGCCGGGCGACTTCGGGCGATCGAGGCGCTGCTGGCGGCCGAGCGGCCGGCCTTCCTGGTGCGCCGCGAAGCGCCGCAGGCGACGCTGGCGCAGATCGAGCGGGCGCATCCGGCACCATACCCTGAGCGTATCCTCGCCGCCGAGCCGATGGATGGCTATGTGCGGCTCGATCCCGACACGCTGATGTCCAGTGGCTCAGCCGAGGCGGCGCTGCGCGCCGCCGGGGCCGGCTGTGCTGCCGTCGACGCGGTGCTCGGGGTCGAGGCCAGGCGTGCCTTCATCGCCATGCGGCCGCCCGGCCATCACGCCGAGCCGCAGCAGGCCATGGGGTTCTGCCTTTTCGACACGGTGGCGGTGGCGGCGCTGCAGGCGCGGGCGGTTCACGGCATCGAGCGGATCGCCATCTACGACTTCGATGTGCATCACGGCAACGGCACCCAGGCGATCTTCTGGGACGATCCTCTGACCCTCTATCTTTCCACCCACCAGATGCCGCTCTATCCGGGCACCGGTGCCGCCGCCGAGCGGGGGAGCCACGACAATGTCGTCAACGTCCCCTGCGCCGCCGGCACCGGCTCGGCCCTGTGGCGGGAGAAGGTCGAGGGAACCATCCTGCAGCGCCTCGACGCGTTCCGGCCGGAGCTGCTGATGATCTCGGCGGGGTTCGACGCGCACGAGGCCGATCCTTTGGCGCAGATGCGGCTGACCGAGGCCGATTTCGCCTGGGTCACGGGAAAGCTCGTCGAGGTTGCCGAGCGCCACAGTCAGGGACGGATCGTCTCGGTGCTCGAGGGCGGCTACGACCCGGATGCGCTGGCGCGGAGCGTTCTGGCCCATCTCGAGGGGCTGGCCGGGACGACCGCCTAGGACGTGGCATTTCCGCCGGGCGCCGTTTGCAAGCCCGGCCGTGGTCGCTAAGACAGGCATCGGTGAGCATTGGGTTGAGCATGGCGAAACAGGAACCGCAGGAAGCGACCGCGGCGGCCGAGCCGGCGATCGGGTCGATGAGCTTCGAGGTGGCGCTGGCCGAGCTCGAGGCGATCGTGCAGCGGCTGGAGCGCGGCCAGCTCGATCTCGAAGCCTCGATCGCGGCCTACGAGCGAGGCACAGCGCTCCGCCAGCATTGCGCCACGAAGCTGCGCGAGGCGCAGCTTCGGGTCGAGAAGATCACCTTCGACCGCAATGGCAAGGTCGGCCTCGAGGCCCAGGACGATACATGAGCCGGAAGCCCTGCTGATGGACGGGCCGGCGGTGGAGCGGGCGCTGCGGGACCATGCGGCGGCGGTCGAAACCTGGCTCGACGAGGCGCTGCCGCGGCCGGAGGGTGCCACAGCGGCGCTCGTCCGGGCGATGCGTTACGCGGCGCTCGGTGGCGGCAAGCGGCTGCGGGCCTTCCTGGTCAAGGCGACGGGCGATCTCTTTGAAGTGCCCGCCGAGCAGAGCCTCGCCGTTGGTGGCGCCATCGAGCTCCTGCACGCCTATTCCCTGGTCCACGACGATTTGCCGGCGATGGATGACGCGGCCATGCGGCGCGGACGGCCGAGCTGCCACAAGGCTTTCGACGAGGCGACGGCGATTCTCGCCGGCGACGCCTTGCAGGCCCTGGCGTTCGAGCTGCTCGCCCGGGGCGTGACCGGCATCGACGATGCGACCTCGCGCGCCCTCGTCCTCGGCCTCTCGCGGGCTGGCGGCCCGGCCGGGATGTGCGGCGGCCAGATGATCGACCTCGAAGCCGAAAGGCTGGCCCTCGATCTCACCGGCATCCGCGAGCTCCAGGCCTTGAAGACCGGGGCGTTGATCCGTTTCTCCTGCGAGGCCGGCTGCCTGCTCGGCCGGGCCGGCGACGTCGACCGGCAGGCTCTGCTCGCCTATGGCGGACGGCTCGGTCTCGCCTTCCAGATCAGCGACGACCTGCTCGACCTGCGTGGTGATGCGGCACTGGTCGGCAAGGATGTCGGCCACGATGCCGGCCAGGGCAAGGCCACCTTCATCACCGCCCTCGGGCCCGCCGGCGCCGAGGCGGAGCTGCGGCGCCTCGAGGCGGAGGCGGCGGGCCTGCTCGCCGGTTTTGCCGGACGCGCAAACGTCCTCGAAGCACTCTTCGGCTTCGTGATCCACCGTACCCACTGAACGCTGCCGGGACTCGAACGCGCACCATGACCCAGACCCCGCTTCTCGACCAGATCAACGAGCCCCGCGATCTCCGCCGGCTGCAGCGATCGTCGCTCGGCCAGCTCGCCAGCGAGCTGCGCCAGGAGACCATCGACGCGGTCTCGGTGACCGGCGGCCATCTCGGCGCCGGGCTCGGCGTGGTCGAGCTGACAGTGGCGCTGCACTACGTCTTCGACACGCCCTATGACCGCCTCATCTGGGATGTCGGTCATCAATGCTACCCGCACAAGATCCTGACCGGGCGCCGGGATCGCATCCGCACGTTGCGCCAGCCGGGGGGCATCTCGGGCTTCACGCGACGCAGCGAGAGCGTCTACGACCCGTTCGGGGCGGCGCACAGCTCGACCTCCATCTCGGCCGGGCTCGGCATGGCGGTTGCCGACCAGCTCGAGGGCAGGGACCGCAATGTCGTGGCGGTCATCGGCGACGGGGCGATGAGCGCCGGCATGGCCTACGAGGCGATGAACAATACCGGGGCGCTCCGCCAGCGGCTGATTATCATCCTCAACGACAACGACATGTCGATCGCCCCGCCGGTAGGGGCGATGAGCGCCTATCTGAGCCGGATGGTCTCGAGCCACACCTATCGCAGCTTCCGCCATGTGGCGAAGCAGCTCGCGAGCCATTTCCCGCGGCCCCTGCAGCGCGCCGCCCAGCGTGCCGAGGAATACGCCCGCGGCATGGCGACCGGCGGCACGCTCTTCGAGGAGCTCGGCTTTTTCTATATCGGTCCCCTCGACGGTCACAATCTCGACCACCTCCTGCCGGTGCTCGAGAACGCCCGCGACGATCCCGATCGCGGGCCGGTCCTGATCCACGTGGTGACCCAGAAGGGCAAGGGCTATCCGCCGGCCGAAGCCGCCGCCGACAAGTATCACGGTGTCGCTCGCTTCGACGTCGCCACCGGCGCCCAGGTCAAGAGCAGGTCGAATGCGCCCTCCTACACCGGTGTCTTCGCGCAGGCGCTGACCCGCGAGGCCGAGGCCGATCCCAGGATCGTGGCGGTCACCGCGGCGATGCCCTCGGGCACCGGACTCGACCGGCTCAGGCAGCGCTTTCCCGGCCGGGTCTACGATGTCGGGATTGCCGAGCAGCACGCGGTGACCTTTGCGGCGGGCCTTGCCTGCGAGGGCCTGAAGCCCTTCTGCGCCATCTATTCGACCTTCCTGCAGCGCGCCTATGACCAGGTCGTGCACGACGTGGCGATCCAGAACCTGCCGGTGCGCTTTGCCATCGATCGGGCCGGTCTGGTGGGGGCGGACGGCTCGACCCATGCGGGTGCGTTCGACATCACCTATCTGGCGACGCTGCCCAACATGGTGGTGATGGCGGCGGCGGACGAGGTGGAGCTCTGCCACATGGTGGCGACCGCGGCGGCTCACGACTCGGGCCCGATCGCGTTTCGCTACCCGCGTGGCGAGGGGGTCGGCCTGGAGCTGCCGGAGCGTGGCAGCGTGCTCGAGATCGGCAAGGGCCGGGTGGTCCGTCGCGGCAACCGGGTAGCGCTCCTCTCGCTCGGCACAAGGCTGCAGGACTGCCTGAAGGCGGCGGACGAGCTGCTCGCGATGGGCATCTCGACAACGGTTGCCGACGCACGCTTCGCCAAGCCGCTCGATGCGGCGCTGCTGGTTGAGCTGGCCCGTGGCCATGCGCTGCTGATCACCGTCGAGGAAGGCTCGATCGGCGGATTCGCGGCACACGTCCAGCATTTCCTCCTGGAGCATGGGCTCCTGGATGGTGCCCATGCGCGGTTGCGCACGATGATGTTGCCCGACCGTTTCCTCGAGCAGGGCAGCCCGACCGGCCAGCTCGCCGAGGCGGGGCTCGACGCGCCGGCGATCGTGGCCAAGGTCAGGGAGACGCTCGAGGCGTTCGAAACCGCCACCTCGACGAACCGGGCCCCAGCGGTGCCGGATCGGGCCTGAGTCGGACCCGGCTTTCCGCCGGTTCACCCGATCGGCCGCGACGGCCTGCGGCGCAAAGGCGCTCTGCCCGGTCGGGTGAACCGCAAGGGTGGGTGGCCAAATCGGCTCGCATGAATTAACACGCGACCACATTCCGGGGTGCAGGCACCCATTCGACTTTCACATTGGCTGCGATCATCGAAGGCGTGCGGTCGGAAGCCGCGGCTCGTTGCCGCCGACGAAGCGTGCCGTCGAAACGTCGAATTCGGACCCTGCCCCGGGGCCTCGGCATGAAACCTGGGAAGGAACCGCATATGACATTGGCCTGGACCACGCGTGGATCGGGCGCTGCCTTGTGCCTGGCAATCCTGATCCTGCTCGCGCTGCACGCCTTCGTCCCGCCGCCGCCCGCTCTTGCGCAAACGGACGAGGCCGCTGCCGAAGCGGCGCCAGCCGAAGCGGTGGCGGAAGACGAGGGGCCGGAGCTGCCGGAAGAGCTGCTCGACCCGGCCGTCGACCCCCAGGTGCTCGAATACCGCCTCGTGCCGCTGACCAAAGGCGAGCTCGCGGCGCTGGCCGGGGAATGGCTGCAGATCGTCAAGGCCAAGACGGAAGAGGTCGCCCGCCTTCAGGTCGAGATCTCGCAGAGCGAGGGCAATGTCGCCGAGGCGAAGCGCGATGAGCTGACCGAGCTCGTGGCCGAGCGCAAGAAGCTCTTCAACAATTACGACAAGGTCGTGGCCGCCTGGGAAAAGAAGGGCGGCGACGAGGCGGCCGTCGCCGACTATCGCGCCTACAAGAGCTCGATCATCATCGAGGAGACCCGGACCGCCGACTTCCGGACCCTGATGAACCAGGCGCTCGCCTGGCTGGTCGCCAGGGACGGCGGCATCGAGCTCGGCCTCGACATCGCCATCGTCGTCGGCGCGTTCCTGGTCCTGCTGATCGTGGCGCGGATCGTGCGCCGGGTCGTGGGGCGCTATATCGGACGCATTCCGAACCTGTCGAAGCTGCTTCAGGCCTTCCTGATCGCCGTGATCTACTGGCTGGTTCTGGCGATCGGCATCATGGTGGTGCTGTCGGCGCTCGGCGTCGACGTCTCGCCCGTCTTCGCGCTCATTGGCGGTGCCTCCTTCATCATGGCGTTCGCGTTCCAGGACACGCTGGGCAATCTCGCGAGCGGCCTGATGATCATGATCAACAAGCCCTTCGATCAGGGCGATTATGTCGACGTCGGCGGCGTCGCCGGCACGGTGAAGTCCGTGAGCATCGTGGCGACGACCGTCACCACGCCCGACAACCAGTTGATCGTCATTCCGAACAAGAACGTCTGGGGCAACGTGATCACCAACGTCACCGCCAGCGCCACGCGCCGCGTCGACCTGGTGTTCGGCATATCGTACGACGACTCCATCCCGGACGCGATCCGCGTCATGCACGAGGCGGTCAGGCAGCATCCCCTGGTGCTCGCCGAGCCGGCGCCGGTCATCCGGGTGAACGAGCTGGCGGACAGCTCCGTCAACTTCATCTGCCGTCCCTGGACGAAGACAGGCGACTATTGGACCGTCTATTGGGACCTGACGCAGCGGATCAAGGAGAGCTTCGACGCGGCCGGGATCTCGATCCCCTATCCGCAGCAGGACGTGCACGTGAAGGCGTCGGCCGCACCCGGCTATCCGCAGCTCTTGCCCGAGCCATCCGCCACGCAGCCGTCCGAAGGGCGATCGTTGCCGTGACCGGTCCCTACGCCCGTGACAGCCGTACGACTTTCTGCGATCAGAGAGATCTGACCAACGAGAGAACGCACAAGGGAGTGCAGTCATGAACCGGATCACACGGATGCTCGCCGGTGGCGTCGCCCTGCTGGCGCTGGCCGGCACGGCTTCGGCGCAGGGCGTGACCCTGGTCGGCGCCAGCCAGTTCGACGAGAACCATGCCTTCACCAAGACCATGCGCGAGTTCGAGCGGCTGGTCGGCGAATGCTATTCCGGTGACGTCACCTTCGACCTGCACCTGAATTCCGAGCTCGGTCTGGAGAAGGATTATTTCGAGAACATGAGCCAGGGCATCGCCGTTGATTACGCGGTGTTCTCGCCGGCGCACGCCTCGACCTTCTCGCAGATGGCGCCTTTGATGGACATGCCGTTCCTGTTCCGTGATCTCGATCACTGGAACAAGGTGATGGACGCGGGCGCGCTCGACCCGATCGCGGACGACATCCTGGAGAAGGCCAATGTGCTGATCATCGGCTATGCCGGTGGTGGCACGCGCAACGTCTTCGCCAACAGGCCGGTGCGCAATATGGAGGAGCTCAAGGACCTGCCGATCCGCATGCAGGGGGCTCCCATCTGGACACGGGTCTTCGATGCGCTGGGTGCGGCCCCGACGGTGATCGCCTACAACGAGGTCTACAACGCTATCCAGACCGGCGTGATCGCCGCGGCCGAGAACGAGGCAGCGGGCATCGAGCAGATGAAGTTCTACGAGGTCGGCCCCGATCTCGCCTTGACCCAGCACGCGATCACCGTGCGGCCCTTGGGCTTCTCGAACGCGACGTTCGAGCGGCTCGACCCCGAGCTGCAGGCCTGCATCGTCGAGTCCGGCAAGGCGGCCGGCAAGCTCGGTCGCGAGATCGAGAGCGGCCAGGATGCCGAGAAGCTGAAGGCGATGGAGGAGAAGGGCTGGCTGACGCCCTACGAGTTCACCGATCGGGCGAAGCTGCTCGAGCTCGCGGCCCCGGTGATGCAGGCCTATGCCGAGGAGCTCGGGGCGAGCGACGTCTACGCCAATATCGTCTCCGTCCAGTAGGGTCGACGGGCGGGCGGCGACCAGCGCCGCCTGCCCGCCGCCACGCATGTTCCGCACCTTTTGATGCGCCGCTTCGTCGACGGCTACTATCGCGTCCTGCAGCTGCTGCTGACGCTGCTGATCGCCGTCCTCATCGTGCCGGTGACCATGCAGGTCCTGTCGCGTTACACGGGCCTGATCCCGCGCTACATCTGGACCGAGGAGATCGCGCGCTTCGCCTTCATCTGGATGATCATGGTGGGCGCCGGCATCGCCGTGCGCGACGGCACGCATTTCGACGTCGACCTCTTGCCCGAGCCGAAGACCAAAGCGGGCCGCGTCGCGGCACGGCTCCTGGTCAATCTCACGATTGGCGCTGTCGGCGTCATCTTCCTGATCTGGGGCTGGGATTTCGCCATTCTCGGCTCGCGGCAGAGCAGCGAGATCGCCGGCCTGCCGATGCTCTCGATCTACATCGCCTGGCCGTGGGCCGGGGCGACCTGGCTGCTCTTCGTTGGCGAGCGCATCCTCGTCGATCTCGGCATGGTCGACCCCCCTCGTCCGCGGACGGTGGGTGCCGGATGAGCCCGGGCGAGGTCGCGGCCATCCTCTTCGGCCTGTTCGGCGTGCTCGTGGTGCTGCGCGTGCCGGTCGCCTTCGCGCTCGGCCTCGCCGTGGTGCCGGTCTTCTTCTTCGACGAGCGTCTGACGCCGATCCTGCTCCTGCGGGAGATGTTCAAGAGCTACAATGCCTTCGTCCTGCTGGCCGTGCCGTTCTTCCTGCTCGCCGCCAACCTGATGAACGGGGCCGGGATCACCGACCGGCTGATCGCGTTCGCGCGTTCCCTGGTCGGCCATCTGCCGGGCGGGCTCGGCCACGTCAACGTCGTCGTCTCGATGCTCTTTGCCGGCATCTCCGGGAGCTCGACCGCGGATGCCGCCGGCATCGGCTCGCTCCTCATCCCGCAGATGAAGAAGCAGGGCTACGACGCGAGCTTCGCCGTGGCGATCACTGCCTGCTCCTCGGTCATGGGCGTGATCATCCCGCCCTCGATCCTGATGGTCGTCTGGGGCGGCCTCATGTCGGTCTCGATCGGCGGCCTGTTCCTCGCCGGCGTCGTGCCCGGCGTGCTGATCGCCGTGGCGCAGATGGCAACCGTCTATGTCTATGCGAAAAGGCGCGGCTATCCGATCTACGCGCGCAGCACGCTCAAGGAGCTCGCCGCCGCTTTCGTTGGCTCGCTCCTGGCCCTGATGACGCCGGCCATCATCGTCGGTGGCATCGTGGGCGGCCTGTTCACCCCGACCGAGGCCTCGGTGGTGGCGGTGATCTACTCGCTGATCCTCGGGCTCTTCATCTATCGCTCGGTCAGCTTCCAGCAACTGCCGACGATCCTCTACGACAGTGCGCGTTTCGCGGCGCTGTCGCTCTTCTGCATCGGCACCGCCTCGGCGTTCGGCTGGGCGCTCGCCTATTTCAAGATCCCGGCAGCGCTGGTGGCGCAGATCGAGACGCTAGGCCTCGGCGTCACCGGCACCGGCATGCTGGTCGCGCTGGCCTTCCTGCTGATCGGCATGTTCATCGATGCCATTCCGGCGATCATCATCCTCGGCACGGTGCTCTACCCCGTGGTCGAGCATGTCGGCATGCATCCGATCCACTTCGCCATCATCGGAGTCGTCAGCCTCGCCTTCGGCCTGGTCACGCCGCCTTATGGCCTCTGCCTCCTGATCGCGGCGGCCATCGGCGAGATCAAGCTGATCAGGGCGCTCAGGGATGTCGCGATCATCCTCCTGCCGATGATCGGCATCCTGATGCTCATCATCGTCGTTCCCGACATCATCCTCGCCCTCCCGCGCTGGCTGATGCCCCGCTTCGTCCAGTAGGCCAGCGCATTGCCCGTCACGCCGTTAACCGGATGGCAAGAAGCACCGGCCTAGAGTGCGCGCCATCTACCAGTGACGGGCCGACCAGCGGCGGACTGCTCAATCGATGGCAAGGGACGACCGGCAGCACAGGCATCTCGATCTGGCCGAACGCTCGGTCGGCCTGCCCTTCACCACGCCCCTGATCTCGGGGGCGAAGGCGAGGCTGGTCGCGACCGGCGGCGTCGAGCTTCTGGCACCCAATCCATCAGGACAGCTGGGCTACTACGTGATGGATCTGCGCTCGCTGCGCGATTATTGCCAGCTCACCGTGCACGATGAATTGCTGCTCGAGAAGCTCCTTGGCGTCGACGTCGTGACGCCGGCGACCGTGCGGCGGGCGGCCCGCGAGGTGGCGATGGAGGGCGCGGCCGGCCGCGACGCTGCCGCTGCCGCGAAACGGGCGGCGGAGCGCGACGCGGCCATCGTCAACCTGACCAACTATCTGATGCTGATGCGCCTCCTGCGCGCGGTCGGGATCGACGAACGGGAGCTGCAGCGCTCGGGCGGGACCGGGCGCGCCGTGCAGCTCGAGATCAAGCGCCGACTCACCTCGCTGAGCCCGCGCCTCGGCATGACCGCCGACGAGGTGATCGATACGGTTGGCGACATTGCCTTCTATGCCGCCGCCATCGGTTTTGCTGATGGCGAGCTCGAGACGCGCCACCGGCGTGTGCTGGAACGCTTGAGCCCATTCGCCGCCGACATGCGCCACTGGGCGGCGCTCGAAACGGGCGAGAGCAAGGAATGCGCCGAGCAGATCGCCGATTGCGCGGGATGGACGAGCAACAAGGTGGCCCCCCTGATCGCCGACTGTCAGGTGCGGCTCGAGGATATCCCCGAGCTGGTTCGTGCCTGGCGCCACGACCGGGGCGCGCTCAAGGGTCGTTTCGCGCTGCCCGACTGGCTGCTCGACGGCTGGCCCGAGATCCTTGCCCTCTGGGATTCCGCGAGTGGCGATGGCCGGGCAGCCCAGCGCGCCGTGGCCGCCCAGATCCAACGCCTGATGCCGCTCGCGCAGACCCAGGCGGAGGGCAGATCGGTCGAGGTCATGCGGGTGAAGGGCACGATGGTGCATTCGCGTCTGGTCAAGCTGCACGAGGACTGGCGGACCGGCGTCGTCATGGGCGGCATCCGTGCGCGGACGGAAGCGCTTCGTGCCGGGGTTGCATGAGATGATTGGATCACTGCAGGCGGGGCTCGGCTGGTCGTGGTGTCGATGGCGTCGGAGAGTGGGCTGATGGGCGCCGAGAAGGCCTTCCAGGCGCTGGCGACGCAGCTCCACGGCGCCGATGACCGCACCTTGCTGAAGCTGGTCGCCGTGGTCGACCAGCTGGCGAAGCGCGGCTCGCTCGATCAGTTGCTCGACGAGCATCGGGCACGTCTTGCCGTCATTCGACCGCCGCGACCGATGACCCTCGGCCGGCTCGTCGTTTTGCCGCTGGAGGAGCTGCTGATCGACGGCGCCGAGTGGACCCCCGGCATGACGCGGGTGCCGCGTGATCGCCTCGGCCGGCTGATCGAGCTCGTGCTGGAGGCGATCGACCCGGACCTCCGGCGCGGAGCGGCGTCGCAGCTCGCCGGCAAGTCGATGCACGACAGCGCGCTGGCGCTCGACGTCGGTCGCGAAATCTGGCCCGCTGCCGGCCTCGCCGCCGACGCGATTCTGGCCCGTGGCCGCCAGACGCGGGACACCGAGCTTCGCGAGCTGCTCACGCCGCTGCGCATCATGCAGAACCTGATGCCGGTGGCCGAATCCCTGGTCACCACGATCTGGTCATTGCCGGACAGGCCGATGCTGGCTCTGGAGCCCGCTGGCCGGGCCCGGATCGGCGCGCTGCTCGCTCTCGCCAGCGCCCAGGGGCGGGACTGCTTTTTGCTCACGGCCGAGCTCCTGGTCGCTCGAACGGAGCTGCCGCTCGCCATCATCGAGGCCGTGCTGGACGGCGAGCTCGAGCTCGCCGACCGGGAGCGGCAGCAGGCATCGGCGATGATCGCCGAAGCCTGCCAGAACGAGATGGTGCGGTTGTTCCGGTCGGTGTCGCTGCTGCCGGCCGGGACCGGACCCTCGGCGCTCGTCGGCCCCTTGCGGACCCTCGTCGCCAACCTCGAGTCGCTCCAGGAGGTGGCGCAGAAGGTCAAGTTCGACCATCGCGAGCTGCGCCGGCTCAAGGCCGAAGTGTTCACCCTGATCGAGGCACGCCTCGAAGCGTCGCTCGGCGGCGCTCTGCTGCACGCCTTCGGGGCACTCGACGACGACACGAAATCGGCGGACTGCCGGGCGCTCGAGGCTCATGCCATGGCCGCGGCCAACATGCGTCTCATGGCGAAGCGGATCGGGCTCGCCACGAAGATCGACTTCGTCTTCGCCAAGGCCCTCGAGCGCTTCCGCGCCATCCTGGAGGAAGCTGCCGGGCCGGGCGCGGGGCCCATGGGGGCGACCATGGATCGAATCCGCATCATCGAGCTGCTGTTCGACAGCCGCAGCGCCATGCAGTCGCTGACGCGGCTGCGCCAGCTTGCGCATGCCGCCCGGGCAAGGGAGCCGGCTTGATGGCCGGCAGGCACGAACCGCTTGACGAAATTTCATGTGCGGTCTCGAGCCGGCCGTACGGTGCACCTTGCGCGGCCATCGCCATGACCCGCCGTCTCGGTCGATTGCAGGCGCTGCACGGTCACACGGTCGGTGGCGCGATCGACGTGATGCTGCAGGATGCTCGCGCTCGGCGGCGCCCGTCCGAGGTCCTGTTCCAGCTCGTTGTACAGGAGCACCGATCCTCGGCGAGGTTCGACGGTGCTCAGGCGGCCAAAGTCCCAAGGCAAGCGGATGGGCCGTCCGGTCGGGGCGACGAGCGATTCAGGGGTCATGTGGCGCCGTCGACGAGCACCTTGCCCGGGTTGAGGATACCCATGGGGTCGAGGGTCCGTTTGAGGCCATGCATCAGCGTGATCTCGGCGGGTGTGCGGCAATGGGCGAGCCAGGGGGCCTTCAGCGTGCCGAGGCCGTGCTCGGCGGTGATGGTGCCGCCGTGCTCGCGCAGGTGGTCGTAGACGATCTCGTCGATGGCATGGTCGGGATGCGGCCGAACGGAGGGGACGGCGACCTGCAGGTGGATGTTGCCGTCGCCGAGATGGCCGTACCAGATGATCCGCGCATCGGGCCAGCTCTGCCGGAGGCTCGCCTCGATGGCACGGGTGCAGGTGCCGATCCGGCCGATGGGCAGGCCGAGATCGAACTCGACGCGCTGGCCGAGCAGCGCATTGAACTCGATCACCGCGTCGCGCACGCCCCAGAAGGCCCGGGCGGCCTCGCCCGACTGGGCGATGGCGGCGTCCTCGATCAGGCCATCCTCGAGACAGGCCTCCAGGAACCGCTCGAAGCGGTCGGCGTCGGCGGCGGGCTCGCCGCCCTGCGCCTCGATCAGGATATACATGCCGTGGCGGCCCTCGAGCGGCGGCCGAACGCCCGTTGCACCGCTGCCGGCCGGCGTGCCGATGATCAGGTCGTAGTAGCCCGGCCACATGATCTCGAAGCTGGAGAGCAGGCCCGAAAGGCCCGAGCGGGCGCGACCGAGGAACGCGATGGCGGCATCGAGGCCGGCGAGGCCGCAAAAGGCGGTGGCGGAGGAGACGGGCAGCGGCTCGAGCTTCAGGACGGCGCGCGTGATGACGCCGAGGCTGCCCTCGCTGCCGATGAAGAGCTGCTTCAGGTCGGGGCCGGCATTGTTCTTGATCATGGTGTTGAGCATGTCGAGCACGGTGCCGTCGGCCAGGACCACCTCGAGCCCGAGCACCATCTGGCGGGTCATGCCATAGCGGACGACCCGGTTGCCGCCCGCATTGGTCGCGATATTGCCGCCGATGGCGCAGGTGCCGCGCGCACCCAGATCGAGCGGGCAGAGGAATCCGGCGTCGCGTGCCGCTCCCTGGACGGTCTCGAGCGGGGTGCCGGCCAGCACGGTCATGGTGGCGGCGGCCGTGTCGATCGCCTCGATGCCGGAGAGCCGATCCAGGCAAAGGACGATGTCGGCGGGGCGTGGCACTGCACCGCCGGAGACACCGGTGCGCCCGCCCTGGGGCACCACGCCCTGGCCGTGGGCGTGACAGATGCCGAGGGCGGTCGCCACCTCCGCCGTCGTGCGCGGCCGGAGCACGGCCAGAGGCCGTGCTGCCGGCACGGTGCTCAGGTCGCGGCTCTGCCGTTCGCGGCTCTCCGCATCAAAGGCCACCACGCCTTCGCCGAGCGCTGCCACGAGCGCCTCGATCACCGTCATCCGTCGCCTCCGCTGCCGCCACCGTGGGCGCCGTCGTTCTAGCCAGAGGGAGTGCCGGCCGGAAGGGGCTGGCACGCCATGGCGGCAATTGACCGGCGGCCGGGCGGTCCTATGCTGCGCCGCGTTCTCCCTTGGAACGATCATGCGTGGCTTTCTCGAGCTCCTGCGGCAGCAGGGGCCGCTGCTCGGCTTCGGGGCACTTTTCTGCTTCGCGTCCAGCTTCGGCCAGACCTTCTTCATCGCCGTCTTCGGCGGCGCCATCAGGTCCGAGTTCGGCCTCGGCCACGGCGCCTTCGGGGCGACCTATTCCGCGGCGACGCTGGCCAGCGCCGTCACGCTGATCTGGCTCGGCCGGCTGGTCGACCGCGTGCCGGTGGCCCGGCTGACATCGGCGACCGTGCTGGGCCTCGCCCTGGCCTGCCTCCTCCTGAGCTTCGCCCAGGGCCCGCTGACACTGGCGCTCGCCTTCTATGGGCTCAGGCTGGCCGGGCAGGGCATGGCGCCGCACATCGCCATCAGCACCATGGCCAAGCGCTTCTCCGCGTCACGCGGCCGGGCGATCAGCATCGTGACGCTGGGCTTCCCCCTCAGCGAAATCCTGATGCCGCACCTGGCCGTGGCGGCCATCGGCCTCGGCTGGCGATGGGGCTGGCGTGGATTCGCGGTGCTACTGGTCGTTCTGGCGCTGCCGGCGCTGCTCGGGCTCATCGCCCGCGCCGAACGTCCGAGGGCCTCAACCGCTGTCGCCCCGGCCATCTCGCTGGTGCCGAGTCGCCGGCAAGGCGAGGTGCTGCGCGACCCGCGGTTCTGGCTGCTTCTGCCGGGCGTGCTGGCGCCATCGATCATCGTCACCGGGATCTTCTTCCACCAGGTGCACATCGTCGGTGCCAAGGGCTGGCCGCTCGGGCTCTTCGCCGCCACCTTCACCATCTATGCGCTGGGCTCGGTGGCGAGCTCGCTCGCCAGCGGCTGGGCGGTCGACCGCTTCGGCGCGTCGCGGTCGCTCCTGGCCTTTCCGCTGCTGCTCGCCACAGGCTGCCTGCTCCTCGCCTCGAGCGACGCCTTCGCGGCCGGCATCCTGATGATGATCTTCCTCGGGCTCGCCTCGGGTGGCCAGTCGACCGCGGTCAACGCGCTCTGGGCCGAGCTCTACGGCACCGAGCATCTGGGCGCCATCAGGTCGTTGGCGATGGCGTTCTCGGTCTTCGGCTCGGCGCTTTCGCCCATCGTCTTCGGTGCGGTCTTCGACCGGGGCGTGCCGGTCGAAGGGCTGGCCGCGGCCGCGGCCTGCTATGTGGTGCTGGCCGGGTCGCTCTTCGTGCCGGCCTTCCGCCGGGAGGCTCAGCCGGCGGCCTGAAGCAGCTCGGTAAGCTTGGGAAAGAGCCCGCCGGTGGCGGCGACCAGTGTGCCCTCGGCCAGGAGATCGTCGTCGCCTTCGAGCCGGCCGACGCGACCGCCGGCCTCGCGCACGAGCAGGATGCCGGCGGCGATGTCCCAGGGCTTGAGCCCGTATTCCCAGAACCCGTCCTGGCGGCCGGCGGCGACCCAGGCGAGATCGAGCGAGGCGGTGCCGAGGCGGCGCAGGCCGGCGACATGGTCGGCCACGGCATTCATCTGGGTGGTGAAGCCCTTCTCGCGACCGGGCCAGGTCTGCACCGGCAGGCCACAGCCGACGAGCGCCTGGCCCAGCTCCTTGCGCGCCGAGACGCGCAGGCGGCGGTCGTTGACATAGGCGCCGCCCCCCTTGTCGGCCCAGAAGAGCTCGTCGCGGATCGGGTCGTAGACGACGGCGGTGGTGAGCTCGCCGAACTGCTCGAGCGCCACCGAGACGGCGAAATGCGGCAGGCCGTGGAGGAAGTTGGTGGTGCCGTCCAGCGGATCGACCAGCCAACGGTTCTGCGGCTGCGAGCCGACCTCCTCGCCGGATTCCTCCATCAGGAAGCCGAACTCGGGCCGGGCGCGCCTGAGCTCCTCCTTGAGGATACGCTCGGCGCGGCGGTCGGCATTGGAGACGAAGTCGGCCGGGCCCTTCAGGCTGACCTGGAGCTGCTCGACCTCGCCGAAATCGCGCACCAGTCCGCGCGCCGCCTTGATCGCGGCGCGGACCATCATCTCGCAATTGGCGGAGCGTCTCGCCACAGATCAATCCTTCGCGCGTTCGACATAGCTGCTGTCGGCGGTGTTGACGACGACGCGGGTCCCCATCTCGATATGCGGCGGGACCATGACGCGCACCCCGTTGTCGAGGATGGCAGGCTTGTAGGAGGCGGCCGCGGTCTGGCCCTTCACCACCGGGTCGGCCTGGACGATCTCGCAGACCACGGTCTCGGGCAGGGCGAGCGAGAGCGGCCGGCCCTCGTAGCTCTGCACGGTGACGATCATGCCCTCCTTCAGGAAGACGACGCCGTCGCCGACCAGCTCCTTAGGCAGGGCCACCTGCTCGAAGCTCTCCTGGTTCATGAAGTGGAGCTGGTCGCCATCGTCGTAGAGGAACTGGTAGTCGGTCTCGTCGAGCCGCACCCGCTCGATGGTGTCGGCGGTGCGCAGGCGCTCGTTGAGCTTGGTCGGGTGGTCGACGCCCTTGAGCTCGACCTGCAGGTAGGCGGGACCCTTGCCGGGCTTGACGTGCTCGGTCTTGACCACCCGCCAGAGCTTCGCCTGATGCTCGAGCACCTGGCCCGGGCGAACATCGTTGACGCTGATCTTCATGGTCTACCCTTCTAGGACCGGTCAGGGACCGGCAGGACGGCGGCGAGGGCAGCGAGGCCCGCCGCATCATCCACGTCCGGCAGGAGGAAATCGGCGCCGGCCGCGGCGAGGCGGCGCACGTCGTCGGCGGTGAACCGGCCGGCCACGACACAAGGCAGGACGGCGATCCCGGTCCACCAGGCGACGTGTGCTGCGAGGTTCTCGATGCCGTCCGCCGGTGTCTTGCCGGGCGTGCCGAACAGCACATAGTCCGCGCCGTCCTCGCCCGCAACCATGGCGTCGTGGCGAGTGCCGCCGACCGCAGCGCCAATCAGCTCGCCCTGGTCGAGCAATAGGCGCGCTGGCCCGACCGCGCCCGGCCGGTTGAGCAGCACGCCGTCGGCGCCGAGCGCCCGCACGAGGTCCGGGCGATCGACCAGGAAGGCGGCGCGGCCGACGGCCCGAACAACGTCGATCGTGTCAGCCCCGGGCTCGCCGGGCAGGACGAGGCCGGCGACGGCGGCGATCGCGAGGAAAGGTGCCGGGTCCAGCCCGGCCGGGCATGCCACCAGCAGCCGACAGCCCTGGTCGGCGACGTCGACCCAGTTGCCCGGCTCGGTGTCCGGGTCCTTCCTGCCCGTCCGGCGGCGGCTGCGGCTCACGCTCCCTGCTTGTAGATCTCGATGATCTTGCCGAGCAGGTCGAGCGCCTCGGCGCGGGGGCGCTGGAAGCTGTTGCGGCCGACGATCGAGCCCGAGCCGCCGCCGTCGCGGATCTCCCTGATCTCGCCGAGCAGGCCGTCCGTGCTCTTCGCCTCGCCGCCGGAGAAGACGACCAGCCGCTTGCCGTTGAAGCAGCACTGCATGACGTGGGCGATGCGATCCTTCAGGCTGTCCATCGGCACGTTCTCGTAGGAGCTCTGGGCGGCCTTGAGATCGACGCCGGCCTTGGGTGGCTTGACCTTGATGATGGTGGCGCCGAGCAGCGCCGCCATGTGCGCGGCATAGGCCACGATATCGAGGGCGGTCTCGCCCTCCTTGGTGACATTGCCGCCGCGCGGATAGGACCAGAGCACCGAGACGAGGCCGTTGGCCTTGGCCTCGGCGGAAAGCTCCCGGAACTCTTCCATCATGCCGTAATTGGCTTCCGAGCCCGGATAGATGGTGAAGCCGACGCCGACGCAGCCCAGCCGCAGCGCGTCCTTGACCGAGCCCGTGACCGCCTGGTCGCCGATGCCGCTGTGCAGGCTGTTGGCGCTGTTCAGCTTGAGGATGGTCGGCACCTGGCCGGCGAAGGTGTCGGCCCCCTGCTCGAGCGGTCCGAGCGGGGCGGCGTAGCCGGAGAGCCCCGCATCGATGGCGAGCTGATAGAGATAGTGCGGATCGTAGGCCGCGGGGTTCTTGGCGAAGCTGCGGGCCGGGCCGTGCTCGTAGCCCTGGTCGACCGGCAGGATG
Organism: Geminicoccaceae bacterium; assembly: GCA_020638495.1. GTDB lineage: Bacteria > Pseudomonadota > Alphaproteobacteria > Geminicoccales > Geminicoccaceae > SLRI01. Next base: position 113,227 of record JACKIN010000006.1, read on the forward strand.
ACGAGCTTGCCGGTGCCGCCGAGGCGACCCTGCATCAAGAGGCGGTAGAGATTGCCCTTCACGCCCGGGTTCTCGCCTTCGTACCAGGAGAGGATGGTCTTCACGCGGTCGCTCATGGGGCAGTCCCTTTGGCCAGCGGGGGATCGGTCGGCGCGGAACTTACACAAACGGCCGGAGTCATCCAAGAGCCGCCGCGGCCGGGAACGACGAGCGGGCCGGGCGGTGACGCCAGCACCTCGGCGCCGAGCCCCGCGGCCATGCCGGCTAGCCTCTGGCGCACGTTTTCCGGGCCGGTGAAGACGAGCCGCCGCAGGCCGGCGCGCAGGGCGGCCATGACCAGGCCCGGCTCGTCGTCGCAGAGCGCGGTCAGCGGGTGCTGCAGGGTCGCCTCCAGCGCCTCGACGAACGCCGGGCCGGCGAGGCCGGCGGGGATGCAGAGCTCGATCGCCTCGCCGCGGGCCTTGGCATGCTCGATCGCCGCCGCGGCCTCGAGGCGGTGGTGGACGAGGACGGCAAGCGGCGGGGCTTCCGACCGCACGGTGTTGGCCTCAGCCGGTTTCGAGCGCCGCCACGCCCGGCAGGGTCTTGCCCTCGAGCCATTCGAGGAAGGCGCCGCCGGCCGTCGAGACATAGGTGAAGCGGTCGACCACGCCGGCATGAGCGAGGGCGGCCACCGTGTCGCCACCGCCGGCCACGGTCTTGAGCTTGCCCGCCTGGGTCAGCACGGCGGCGGCCTTCGCCACCTCGGTCGTGCCGACGTCGAAGGGCGGGACCTCGAAGGCGCCCATCGGCCCGTTCCAGAGCAGCACCTTCACGCTGGCGAGCCTGTCCTTGATGTCGGTGATCGAGCCCGGGCCGATATCGAGGATCATGTCGGCCTCGCCGACCCCCGCGATCGGCACGGTGCGGCAGTCGGCATGGGGCTCGAAGGTCTCGGCCACGACGCCATCGATCGGCAGCACGATCGCGACGCCGGCGGCCTCGGCCTCCGCCATGATCCTGCGCGCATTGTCGAGGAGATCGGGCTCGCTCAGCGACTTGCCGATGCCGACACCCCTGGCCGCGAGGAAGGTGTTGGCCATGGCGCCGCCGATGATCAGGAGGTCGACCTTGCCGAGCAGCTCGCCCAGGACCATGAGCTTGGACGAGATCTTGGCGCCGCCGATCAGGGCCGCGGCCGGCCGGTCGCCGCCGCCGAGGGCCGTGGTGAGCGCCTCGAGCTCGGCCTGCATGAGCCGGCCCGCGTAGCTCGGCAGGCGCTCCGGCAGGCCGGTGACGCTCGCATGGGCACGGTGCGAGCAGGAGAAGGCGTCGTTGACGTAAGCGTCGCCGAGCCGGGCCAGGGCCTCGGCGAAGGCCGGGTCGTTCTTCTCCTCGCCGCTGTGGAAGCGAAGGTTCTCGAGCAGGGCGATGCCGCCGGGCTCGAGCCCGTCGACCACCTGGGCCGCCGGCTCGCCGATGCAATCGGTGGCGAACGCGACCTCGCGGCCGAGCACGTCCGCGAGGGCCTCGGCGATCGGCGCCAGGGACATGGATGGTTCGTGGCGGCCCTTCGGCCGGCCGAAATGCGACAGCGCCACCACGCGGCCACCCTTGTCGGCGAGCTCGGTCAGCGTGCGTGCCGCGCGCTCGATCCGGGTCGCGTCGGTGACCTCGCCATCCTGCATCGGCACATTGAAGTCGACGCGCACCAGCACGCGCTTGTCCCTGGCGTCCAGGGCATCGAGGGTCTTGAAGGTCACGCTATCGTCTCTCCCATGCTTTGGCCGTTGTGGCCGTCTTCTCCCGGCATGACTCCGATGCCGGCCGGCCTCAGCCGCGCACCGCGTCCTCGATCAGCTGCTCGAGCTCGCCGCTCGTGGCGCAGCGCGCGTCGAAGCGGATATTGTCGAAGCGGTTGAGGTAGTTGCCGGAGGCCAAGGTCTGCCAGGTGACAGTGCTGCCGAGCGGGCCCGGGCCGATCCGGACATCGGCCCTGATGCGCGTGCTGTCCGGCGAGGTGAAGCGGCCACGCGGGCTCTTGTCGCTGGCGCTCCGCTCGCGCACCCAGATGGTGTCGCAGAGCATGAAGCGTTCATCGGTGCTGGTCGCCGTGAGGCCGCCGGGTGCCCGATCGATGGCGAGCCCGTTCCGGCCGAGCGCCTCGGTCAGAGCCGCTGTCGCCGCCTCGGGCGAGAGGCTCGAATCGACGCGCGCGGGTGGTGGTGGACCGGGTCGGGGCGCCGGCGCGCAGGCCGGCAGCAGCAGGCCGAGAGCCAGCATGGGCAAAAGCGGGCGGATGTAGGGACCATGTCGCCTGTGGGTCATCGATTGCTCCGGTCAGGCACCATGACAAAGGGAGATAGGCCGATGGGCCGCGAGTGTCGACCGACAGTCGGTACGCTGCCGGCGTGTCAACCGGCAACCGCCGCCGTGAGCAGCGCCTCGAGCGTGCCGGTGCCTTCGCAGCCTTTGGTGAAATGGTCGTTGCGGATGATATCGTAGTAGCGGCCGCTGTAGCTGGTGTGCCAATCGGCCCGGGTGCCGCCGTCGCGCGACGTGAAGCGCACGATTGCCGTGGCGCTGCGCTCGTCCACGCGGATCATCTTGCGGCTGCTGTCGCTGCCGCTGGAGCCGCCGACCAGGACCGGGACACATTTGGTGAAGCGCTCGGCATCCGAGGTCGCGCGGAGCCCGCCGGCCGTCTTTTCCACGACGAGACCCTCGCGCTCCAACGCGGCCGCCACATTGCTCCTGACCGTGTCGACCGGCGCCGGTGACGAGGCCGAGAGCGGCGGCGGAGCGGCCTGGCAACCGGCGAGCAGGTAGGCCAAGGCGACACCGCACGTCATGCTGGCTGGCCCAGGCGGGCACAGTGGGTCCAAGGGCTTTCGGGCGTTCCGGGAACCCCCGGTCAGGCTCACCCGTCCACCGCCTTCTGGAGCAGGTCCTCCAGGGCACCGGTGCCTTCGCAGGGCCGCTCGAAGGGCTCGTTGCTCTCGCGGTCGAGGTAGTTGCCGCTGTAGCTGGTCTGCCAGGTGGCTTCCGTGCCGCTGCCGCTCGGCGTGAAGGTGACGATGGCCGTGGCGCTGACCGATTCCGGCGGCGTGAACTGGCGGGCGCTGCTGCTGTCGCCGCCACCCACCTCGACGGCGTCGCAGCGGGCGAAGCGGTCCGAGCTCGAGGTGGCGCGCAGCCCGTTGGGCGTCTGCTCGACCGTCAGACCATTGCTGCGCAGCGCTGCCTCGACGCGGCGTTCGACGCTCTGCTCCGGTGCCGCGGAAGCAGCCGACCCGGGCGGTGGCGGACCCTCCTGGCAACCGGCGAGGAGCATGGTCAGGGCTGCCGCGACGAGACCGTTCCTGTGCATGGACATGACGCCTCTCCTGGATGGATGCCGCCACCTTGCCGCGGCTCCAGCTTGATATAGGCGGTCGGTCCCTTAGCGACAGGGGCGCCGCTCAGGCCTCGAGGCGCAGGCGATCGATCAGCCCGGTGCTGACGGTGCCGGTGACGGGCAGGCCGCGGGCCTGCTCGAAGCGCTCGACCGCGGCTTTCGTGCGCGGCCCGTAGAGGCCATCGATCGGGCCCGGGTCGTAGCCCTGCTGGGCCAGCAGCTCCTGCGCCCGGCGCACCTCGTCGCGACTCATGGCCGGCATCTCGACCCGGGTGCTCATCCAGCTCTCGAAGTAGAGCTGCTGGTCGAGGTCGTCGGCGAGCTGGACGCGGCGCTCCACGGCGAGCCGGTCGAACGCCACCTGGCGGCGGGCGTCACGATCGAGCGCCGCGTCGTCGGTGATCACGACGGGGCCGGAGGCGGGCTCGATATCGCCTTCCCGGTTGAGCCGCTCAGCCGCGATGCCGCCGACCAGAAGGTCGCCGACGAGCACCGAGCTGTTGAGGATCAGGGCCTCGTTGCCAGCCGTGCCCTCGGGTCCGGCGCCCGGCTCGATGGTCATGGGCAGGTAGTAGGGCTGGTTGGCCGAGCTGGTGCAGGCGGCCAGCAGGGCAACGGTGAGGCTGGCGGCGAGCGGGCGCACGGCGCGGGTCATGGTCTTCATCATTCGGCTCCGATCGGCTCGGCGAGCAGCTCGTCGATGGTCAAAGCGCCATCCTGGTCGCGGTCGGCGGCATTGAACGCCGCGAGCTTGGCGAGCCGGAGCTCGTCCAGGTCGATGCGGCCATCGGCATTGGCGTCGACGGCGGCGAACGCCTCGGGCGTCACGCCGACCAGCTCGTCGATGGTGCGTCCGTTGTCGCCCGTGGCGTTCAGCCCGACGAAGGCGGCGATCGCATCCGCGGCGAGCTCGGCCTCGTCGATGGCGCCGTCGCCATTGAGGTCGGCGGCATCGAACACCGCGCGTTGCAGCTGGTCGGTGACCTGCAGGCTGGCAGCATCAGCCGGGCCGGCGATCGGGATGCCGGCGAGGGCGAGGCCGGCCAAGGCGAGGCCGGCCAGAACGAAACGGGCAGGAACGAGACCAGCGACAAGCGCCGACAAGGGTAGGCGGTAATTGCGGCGGCCGGGCATCCGTTTTCTCCTCGAACCTCTTCTGACCACCGCGCATGCCACATTTCAACGCACGGGTCCATGTGCTCGACCGGAGCCGGAGAGCTTCTGCCGGGTTGGCGGCGGCCGCGGCGCCCGACTTGTCAAGTGGCGGTCGACGCTGCACTAGAGACCAGCCGGTCGACTATCGCTTCGAGGGTGAGACGGTGGCGCTGCTCTTCTACAGTCAGGACGACGATCCGCATGCCTGGGGCGCAGCGCTGCGGGCGCTGCTGCCGGAGCTCGACCTGCGCATCTGGCCCGAGATCGGCGATCGCCGCGAGATCGAGGCGGCGCTGGTCTGGCTGCCGCCACCCGGCCTCTTCGCCTCCCTGCCCGGGCTGCGGGCGATCTTCTCGCTCGGGGCCGGGGTCGACGCCATGCTCGGCCAGGAGCATCTGCCGGACGTGCCGCTCTGCCGGCTGGTGGACCCCTCGCTCACCCGGACGATGGCCGAGTTCGTGCTGGCCCAGGTTCTCTATTATCACCGCGACCTCGACCTCTATGCCGCCCAGCAGCAGGCGGCGCGCTGGCGGCTGCGGCTGCCGCAGGCGGCGGCGTCGCGCACCGTGGGGGTGATGGGCCTGGGGGAGCTCGGCGGTGCCGCCGCCCGGCTGCTCGCCGGGCACGGCTTCGAGGTGCTCGGCTGGAGCCGCACGAAGCGGACCATCGACGGTGTCCGGACCTTCGCCGGCAGCGCCGGGCTCGCACCTTTCCTCGCCCGGTCCGAGATGCTGGTCTGTCTCCTGCCGCTCACCGCCGAGACCGAGGGGCTGCTCGATGCGGCGCTGTTCGCCGGGCTGCCGGCGGGGGCGGTGCTGGTGCATGTCGGCCGGGGCAGGCAGCTCGTGCCGGCCGACCTGATGGCGGCGCTCGACACCGGCCAATTGCGCGGGGCGGCGATCGACGTCACGCCCGAGGAGCCGCTGCCGGCGGACGATCCGCTCTGGCGGCACCCGGGCGTGCGGCTGACGCCGCATGTCGCTTCCTACGCGCAGCCGGCGACCGCGGCGGCGACCGTCGTCGAGAACCTCCTGCGGCTGCGGCGGGGCGAGCCCTTGCTCGCCGTGGTCGACCGCAGCCGCGGCTATTGAGACACGTTGGAGGAGCACCGCCCATGCAGGCCGCCATCGTCACCATCGCCCAGCAGAAGGGCGGCGCCGGCAAGACGACGCTGGCGATCCAGCTCGCCACGGCCATGCGCCAGGCGGGCCGGAGCGTCGCCGTGGTCGATATCGACCCGCAGGGCAGCCTGACCGCCTGGGTGCGCCTGCGGGAGCACGAGGCCAGGGACGCGGCGGAGCTGCGCTTCTCGATGGTCGGCGGCTGGCGGCTCGGGGTCGAGCTCGACCGGCTCAAGCGCGAGGTGGAGCGGATCGTGGTCGACAGCCCGCCGCATGCCGAGAGCGACGCGAAGGGGGCGATCAAGGCGGCCGATCTGGTGCTGGTGCCCTGCCAGCCGAGCCCGCTCGACATCTGGGCGAGCAAGGGCACGCTGGACATCGCCATGAACGAGGGGCGTCGCCACGCTCTGGTGCTGAACCGCGTGCCACCTCGGGGGCGGAGCTACGAGGAGGCGTTGCAGTCCCTTGCGGAGCGCGGCTATGCGGCGCTATCTGCGCGCCTCGGCAACCGTCAGGCTTTCGTCGCCAGCCTGGGACGGGGGCTCGGCGTGGTCGAGAGCGAGCCCAGGAGTGCCGCCGCCGACGAGGTGCGGGCCCTTCTCGCCGAGGTCGAGGCGGCGCTCGCCTGAGCGAGCTCGCCCCGGCGACTTCTCGGGCGGCAATGGAACAGGGAAGGGACGGCGGATGTCGGCGCCACCGCAGGGCAAGGGTGCTCCGATCGAGGATCGGCGCCAGCTGATCGAGTATCTGGAGCAGGGCTCGAAGCCGCTGGAGGCCTGGCGGATCGGCACCGAGCACGAGAAGTTCGGCTTCGACCGCAGGACGCTGCGCCCCCTGCCGTATGAGGGCGGGCACGGCATCCGGGCCCTGCTCGAAGGGCTGGCGAAGTCGTTCGGCTGGGAGCTGGTGCGCGAGGGCGACAAGCCGATCGCGCTGCAGGGCGACGGCTGCAACGTCACGCTCGAGCCGGGCGGCCAGTTCGAGCTGTCGGGCGCCCCCTTGCGCCACATCCACCAGACCTGCAGCGAGGTTCACCAGCACCTGGCGCAGGTGCGCGAGGTGGCGGATCCCCTGGGGATCGGCATGCTGGGGATGGGCTTCCAGCCCAAGTGGCGGCGGGACGAGATCCCGTGGATGCCCAAGGGCCGCTACAAGATCATGGGCGCCTACATGCCCAAGGTGGGCAAGCTCGGCCTCGACATGATGCTGCGAACCTGCACCATCCAGGTCAATCTCGACTACGCGGACGAGGCCGACATGGTCTTGAAGTTCCGCGTCGGCCTTGCGCTGCAACCCATTGCCACAGCTCTCTTTGCCAACTCGCCCTTCACCGAGGGCAAGGCCAACGGCTTCGCCAGCTACAGGAGCCACATCTGGACCGACACGGACCCCGACCGCTGCGGCATCCTGCCCTTCGTCTTCGAGCCGGGCATGGGCTTCGAGCGCTATGTCGATCACGTGCTCGACGTGCCCATGTACTTCGTCTATCGCGACGGCACCTATATCGACGCCGCGGGCCAGTCCTTTCGCGACTTCCTCGAGGGTCGCCTGCCGGCCTTGCCGGGCGAGAAGCCCACGATGAGCGACTGGGCAGATCACCTGACGACCCTCTTTCCCGAGGTGCGGCTCAAGCGCTTCCTCGAGATGCGCGGCGCCGATGGGGGCCCCTGGCGCCAGCTCTGCGGCCTGCCGGCGCTCTGGGTCGGCCTGCTCTACGACCGGACGGCGCTCGAAGCCGCCTGGGACCTCTGCAGGGACTGGTCCATCGCGGAGCACCAGCAGCTCCGCGACATGACGCCCCGGCTCGGCATGCGGACCCCGTTCCGCGGCGGCACCGTCCAGGACCTGGCGCTCCGGACCATGGAGATCGCCGAGGCCGGGCTCGCCGCCAGGAACGTCATGGACTGGGACGGCCGCGACGAGCGCAAGTACCTCCACGCGCTCTGGGAGATCGCCAAGTCCGGCATCACCCCGGCCGACGAGAAGCTCGCCCGGTTCCTGGGCGAATGGCAGGGCTCGGTCGATCAGGTCTTTTCGGGGTATGCCTACTGAGCGGCGCCATTGTTGGCAGAGAATATTCCTATCAGAGCTCGACCCTGAAGGCAAGCCCGGCTTCGGTTCGTTCGGCAATATTCGGGTCTCGGGTTCGCTCGACCGGTGGCTCGGTCTCTGAAAGGCGCAAAAAGCCGAGCCGGATCAACAACTTGCGCGCCCTTGGGTTCGTTGGCCCGGCGTTGGGTTCGTTCGTCGATTCCTTGGGTTCGCTCGTCGAATCCGTGGGTTCGATCGTCGATTTGCCGGGTTCGATCGTCGGAAAATGTTGCGGCAGATGCGCCAACCCGGCCGAAATGTTGCGTTTTCTGCGACATCCGGGTGGCGAATGTAGCGATTCCTGCAACATGCGGGGGGTGGATGTTGCAGAAATTGCGACAACCCAAGGAAAATGTCGCGGTATGCGCAACAACCCGGCGCCGGTCGGCAAGGAAGAGGCGCGCCTGGCGACGCGCCTCGAAAGCCTACGCGATGCCGAGCATCAGCAGGACCTGCAGGATGGCGGCGATCGCGCTGATGGCCGCGAAGACCACCATGACGATGTCGATAGTCCGCATGGACTGACTCCCCGGGCGCCTGGGGGGCCACACAGAATTCTATCGCGGTTGGTTGGCTGGCCGTTGGGCGGCCAGACTTGTCGATAAAATACCAGTCGGGACTCGAGCGCGCCCTCACTCGCGTCCGTCGCCATTATGCATCTCGAGCATGTTCGAGCGCAAGGCGAGGACCGACTCGGCGAACGGTCGATTGGATCTCGTGGACCGGAAAGCCGAGCGGCCAATCGAGTTTTGTGGACCCGAAAATCCGAAGAAGGGAAGCGTCCCGCATCGGAGGCGTGCTCAGTATCCACGCGACTGCGGTTGGTTCGTTTGGGAGGCGAACATGTAGCCGATGCCCCGAATTGTCTTGATGAAGCGAGTGTCGCGTGCATCGTCGTGCAACTTGCGCCGAATTTTGGCGATCATTACATCGATGCTGCGGTCATAGGGGGTCCAGTGTCTGTCAGCGATGATGTCGAGGATCTGGTCGCGCGAGAGAATTCGTCCGCGCCGTTCGACCAGGGCGTGCAGGATCTGGAACTCCCGGCCGGTCAGCCGGATCTGCTCGTTGTCCGGCGACCAGAGCGAGTGTCCGTCCGAATCGAGCCGCCAGCCGAAAAAGCTCATGCCCACCGGAGGCTCGCGCCCGGCCGGCGGCGGCGCCGCGACGTACCTGGCGAGACGTCGCATGAGAGCCCGCATCCGCGCCAGGAGCTCGCACGGCTCGTAGGGCTTGCCGATGAAGTCGTCCGCACCCAGCTCGAGACAAGCGATCCTGTCCGCGGTGGTGGCGTTGGTGGACAGGGCGATGATGGGAAAGCCGAAACCGGTGTGCAGATAGCGCAGGACGGCCAGACCGTCCTCGCCGGCCGAAAAGCCAGGGTCGAGGAGCGCGAGGTCGAATCGCTCCTCCGCCAGCTTCCGCCGCATCACTGCTCCCTGGTGAGCCGTGACGACGACATGCCCCTGACCTGTCAGATACCTCTCGGCGAGCTGGCACGATGAAAGGTCATCGTCCACGACGAGAATACGGTATCTGTGATCGCAACCCGACATGAATATCACGCTAGCCGCCAGGCTGGAATCAGTCGAGTCGGAAAGATGTCGCCCTCGAAGAGGGCCTCCATCTTGCCAGCAGCCCCCTTGATCCTGCAATCTAAAGCAACGTCAGGTTGAGCCTTTTTTCAAAATTCTATTTCGAGGCGATGACCGCTTCGCCGTGACCAGAAGTGCAGAGTCGTCGGTTACAAAAGTTTACAATAGCGGGCTCCTTCGACACATGGAAATTACGTTCGTTGGCTAGCCTTGGAGCCTGTCCGAGAAGTTCTCGAATGCTCGGAGTAGTCCGACGAGATACGAGCAGGGTCGAGATCGACGGCTTGAAAAACTTGCAAAAGCGGAGGAAAATCGATGCCGAAAACCGTGTTCTCGGTCGATCTCAACAAGGCCCCTGAAGATCATGCGATCAAGACCCATAATCGCTGGCATCCCGATATCCCGATGGTCGAAATGTTCAAGCCGGGCGACGTCTTTCGCGTCGAATGTCACGACTGGACAGGTGGGCAGATCGGCAACAACGACAGCGCCAACGATGTTCGTGACGTCGATCTGACCCGCGTTCACTATTTGAGCGGCCCGTTCGGCGTGCAGGGTGCCGAGCCGGGCGATCTTCTGGTCGTCGACATTCTCGACATCGGTCCCCTGCCCGATTCCGAGTGGGGCTTCAACGGCGTGTTCGCCAAGGAGAACGGCGGCGGCTTCCTGACCGAGCACTATCCGCAGGCGAGCAAGTCCTGCTGGGATTTCCATGGCATATACACCACGTCGCGGCACATCCCGCGCGTCCGTTACCCGGGCATCACCCATCCCGGTCTGATCGGCTGTCTGCCCGATCATGCGCTGCTCGCCGAGGCCAACCGCCGCGAGGCCGAGCTCGTCTCGAGCGATTCCGGCCGGGTGCCGCCACTGGCCGCCTTGCCCTATGCGGACACGGCGTTGATGGGTCAGATGACGGGTGAAGCGGCCAAGAAAGCCGCCAAGGAAGCCTGGCGCACCGTGCCGCCACGCGAGCACGGCGGCAATTGCGACATCAAGAATCTCTCGCGCGGCTCGAAGGTCTATTTCCCCGTCTACGTAAAGGGCGGCGGGCTTTCCATGGGCGACATCCATTTTTCCCAGGGTGACGGCGAAATCACCTTCTGCGGCGCGATCGAGATGGCGGGCTGGATCGACATCGGTGTCGACATCATCAAGGGCGGTGTCGCGAAGTACGGCATCATCAATCCCGTCTTCAAGCCGAGCCCGGTGGACCCGCACTTCGACGACTATCTGATCTTCGAGGGCATATCGGTCGACGAGCACACCGGAGAGCAATATTACCTCGATGCACATGTCGCCTATCGACGTGCCTGCCTGAACGCCATCGAATACCTCAAGAAGTTCGGCTTCTCCGGCGAGCAGGCCTACATGATCCTGGGGACGGCACCGGTCGAAGGGCGCATTTCCGGCATCGTCGACATCCCCAACGTCTGCGCCACCCTGGCCATACCGACGGGCATTTTCGACTTCGACATCAACCCGTCCTCCACCGGTCCGACGAAACAGGTCAAAGGTGCCGACGTCGCGAAGACGAGCTGATGGCCGCAACGCGCACTTGACATCGAATCGCGCCCCGGCCGGACGAGAGGCTCCGGCCGGGGCGCCCATACGAGGGGCGGTCATGTTGCTCGGCTTTGCCTTGCTCTACGTTGGCGCGGTTCTGTTCCTGAACGGGATCTGGCTTCTGGGAAGGATCGACGACAAGGAAATCGTCGTGATCAACGTCGTCTCGGGTGTCGTCACGCTTTGCGTCGCGCTTTACTGGGCGTTCGGTGCCGGCGCCGACGGCGCCTCGATAAGAGCGGCGGCGCTGACGATCCTGTTCACCACCACCTATCTCTGGGTGGCTTACAATCGGGTCGTTGCGGTCGACGGACGCGGTCTCGGCTGGTTCAGCCTGTTCGTGGCCATCACCGTTGTGCCCGTCGCCATCCAAGGGCTGTCGTCCGCCCAAACCGTCACGGAAATATGGTTGGGACTGAACTGGGTCATCTGGGCGGTTCTCTGGTTCATGTACTTCCTGCTCCTCGCCCTTCAACGCCCCATTCTCAAGCCCACCGCCCTTTTCACTCTCATGGCCGGCATCCTCACGGGTTGGTTGCCGGGATTCCTCTTGCTGGAAGGAGCCTTGTGAGGGTGCCTGCCTTCGGCAAGCCATTCTCGAGGCTCCTCCGTCCGCCATCTTCAGGGAGGTTGCGATGCCGCTCTACAACTATCTTTGCAGCGATTGCGGCCCGTTCGATGCATGGCGGGCGATGGCCGAAGCGGCGCACGACTGCGCTTGCCCAAGCTGCCTCAAGCCCGGCCGCCGCGTGGTGTCGACACCGCATATCAACTCGATGAATGCCAGCCTGCGCCGCGCGCTCGCGCGTTCCGAGCAGAGCAGCAGCGAGCCCAGGATCGTGAAGAAAGCCCATCTCGCGGGCTGCGGTTGCGCTTTGTGCAAGACCGGGAACAGACGACCCTCGGTCCGCCACAGGTGGATGATCGGTCATTGATGCAAGCGCGCCGTCAGGCGCGGGTGCCCAGCCTTCTCGAGAAGGATGGACGCGTCCACCAGATCTTCTGGCGTGGCAATTCGTTGGGCCGACATCCACGGCAGCCTATTCTGGTTGCGGTAGCCCGGATGCGTGAATTTCGGCGCCACCCCGCACGTCGGCTCCCGCGTTAACGGCACCTGATGCCGTTGCAGGGGCTTCGCCACCCCACCCCCGCGGTTGCGGTGGTGCCGGGTGTCCGCTAGAGGGTTGGCGGACATTCGTGTGAAAGATTCCGCTCTCCATGCATGACGTGAAATGGCTGCGGGAGGACCCGGCGGCGTTCGATGCTGCGCTGGCGCGGCGCGGGGTGGCGCCGTGCGCGGCAGAGCTGCTGGCGCTCGACAAGGAGTGGCGGGCGCTGGAGACGCGGGTCCAGGAGGACCAGGCGCTCCGCAACCGGCTCTCGAAGGAGATCGGCCAGCGGCGCGGGCCGGATGGCAAGCCGCCGGCGGAGCTGCTCGACCAGGTGACGCAGCTCAAGGATCTGCTCAGGATCCGCGAAGCGAAGCTGGAGCAGGTGCGCCAGGCCCTCGACGAGCGGCTGATGGAGCTGCCGAACGCGCTCCTGCCCGAGGTGCCGGACGGGCCGGACGAGAGCTTCAACCGCGAGGAGCGGCGCTGGGGGACCTTGCGGAACTTCGGCTTCGAGCCCCGGGCGCACGAGGAGCTGGGCGCCGGGCTCGGCATGGATTTCGAGGCGGCGGCGAAGCTCAGTGGCGCGCGCTTCGTGGTGCTCCGGGGCCAGCTCGCCCGGCTCGAGCGGGCGATCGGCCAGTTCCTCCTCGACCTGCAGACGGAAAAGCACGGCTACACCGAGGTGGCGGTGCCGCTCCTGGTGCGCGACGCGGCGCTCTTCGGCACGGGGCAGTTGCCGAAGTTCGCCGAGGACCAGTTCAGGACGACCGACGGTCGCTGGCTGATCCCGACGGCCGAGGTGCCGCTCACCAACCTCGTGGCCGGCCTGATCCTGGACGAGACGGAGCTGCCCTTCCGCTTCACGGCGCTGACCCCCTGCTTTCGCTCGGAGGCGGGGGCGGCGGGCAAGGACACGCGCGGCATGATCCGCCAGCACCAGTTCAGCAAGGTGGAGCTGGTGAGCATCACCACGCCGGAGCAGTCGGCGGACGAGCACGAGCGGATGACCGCTTGCGCCGCGGCGGCGCTGGAGGCGCTGGAGCTGCCCTATCGGGTGATGACGCTGGCCGCGGGCGACACCGGCTTCGGGGCACGGCGGACCTACGACCTCGAGGTCTGGCTGCCCGGGCAGGGGGCCTATCGCGAGATCTCGTCCTGCTCGGTCTGCGGCGACTTCCAGGCGCGACGGATGAACGCGCGCTGTCGGCCGAAGGGCGAGCGGCAGACGCGCTTCGTGCATACCCTCAACGGCTCGGGGCTGGCGGTCGGCCGCACGCTGATCGCGGTGCTCGAGAACTATCAGGAGGCCGATGGCAGCATCACGCTGCCCTTGGCGCTTCGGCCCTATATGGGCGGCATGGAACGGATGATCGCCAATGCTCAAGCCACCGGGTAAGAAGCCCCGCATCCTCGTCACCAACGACGACGGGATCAATGCCCCCGGCCTCAAGGTCATGGAGGCGATCGCCCGCGAGATCTCGGACGAGGTCTGGGTGGTGGCGCCAGAGATCAACCACAGCGGCGCCGGCCACTCGCTGACGCTGCGCCGGCCGTTGCGCACGCGGCGGCTCTCCGAGCGGCATTACGCGGTCGATGGCACGCCGACCGACTGCGTGCTGCTGGCGCTGCAGAACATCCTCGAGGACAAGGCGATCAACCTCGTCCTCTCGGGCGTCAATCACGGCCACAATCTCGGCGAGGACGTGACCTATTCCGGCACGATCGCCGCCTGCATGGAGGCGACGCTCCTGCAGGTGCCGGCGATCGCCTTCTCGCAGGCCTGCCACGAGCGGCATCCGGTCAAGTGGAAGACGGCGGAGCAGTGGGCACCCGGTGTGATTCGCCCCATGCTGTCAATGGAATGGCCGACCGACGTGCTGGTCAACCTCAATTTCCCCGATGTGGTCGCCGGCAGCGTCAAGGGCGTGAAGGTGACCCGGCAGGGCAAGTCGAAGATCGGCGACGAGCTCATCGAGCGCATCGACCCGCGCGGCGAACCCTATGTCTGGATTGGCCTTTCCCGCGACGAGGCGGAGCATGCCGACGACACGGACGTGTTCGCGGTGCGGGCCGGCTGGGTCTCGGTGACGCCCATCCAGCTCGACATGACGCATCGCGAGAGCTTCGCCAAGCTCACCAAGCTCCTTCAATCACAGCAAGAATAGGCGCAACCTCGCCCGGCTTCTGAAGCCCGGGAAGGTCGCGTTCTACTGCAGAGTGCTTGGCGCTCGGTACCATCTTGTGCCGGAACCGCGAATTGCTGCCCTGAATTCTTGCATGCCACTGCTGTTTTCAGCTAGTTGTGGGGCATGTGGTGGGGCCTGCGCGCAATTTGCTGTCGGGGACGTCGCGGCCGGTCGGCCGCGACGCTTCCCGTCCTTTTTTCACTCCTCGGAATGGCGGGCTGCACGGCATACCAGCCCGTGCACTGGGGCGGGGTGGTGCCCTGGGAGAACGCCAGGAAGGCGATCTACGCCGACAATGGCGAGACCTCGCGGATGGTGCCCGAGAATGGCCGGCATGTGGTCATGCCGGGCGAGACGGTGAGCGGCCTCGCCGAGCTCTATCACGTCGGCATGGTCGATCTCGTGGCGCTGAACGGGCTCTCGGCACCCTACACGATCTATGTGGGCCAGGTGCTGCGCCTGCCGCGGCCCGGCGAGACGGCGATCGCGGCCCGCAACCCGGCGCGGGGTGCGCCGGTCCAGGCGGCTTCGGCCCCGCCTTCGGGCGGCCCGACGCACACCGTGGTCAGGGGCGACAGCCTGGCACGGATCGCGGCGGCGAACCGCGTCGGGCTCGGCGACGTGATCGCCCTCAATCCCGGCATCGACCCGGACCGGCTCATGGTCGGCACACGGGTGCGGCTGCCGGGCGGGAGCGGGCCGCAGACCGCCGTGGCGGCACGGGCGGCGCCCGCGTCCGATCGAACGGTCGCGGCCGCACCCGCGGCTCGGCCCCAGGTGGTGCCCGTGGCGACGCGGCCGGCAGCACCGGCAGCGGCCGAGCAGGCGGCGCGCCAGCGCGATCTCGCGGCCGTGGCGGCACCGGCCTTGTCGGGGGCGGGCTTCATCTGGCCGCTCGAGAGCGGCACGGTCATCAGCCGCTTCGGCAGCAAGCCGGACGGCCGGCAGAACGACGGCATCAACATCGCGGCCCCGGCCGGCAGCCTCGTGCGGGCCACCGAGAACGGCCTCGTCGTCTATGCCGGCGAGGATCTCGCCGCCTTCGGGCGGATGCTGCTGGTGCGGCATGCCGACGGTTATCTCTCGGCCTATGCCCACAACGACACGCTGCTCGTGGCGCGCGGCGACGTCGTCCAGCGCGGCCAGCCGCTGGCCAAGGTCGGCACCAGCGGCGAGGTGGTCGAGCCGCAGCTCCATTTCGAGATCAGGCGCGGCAAGGCGCCGATCGATCCTTTGAAGATGCTGCGCGACGGCTCGGTGGAGATCGCCCAGCGGAGCGAGTGAGCGCCAGCGCTCAGCCGCGCGCGAGGCCCGGGCGCCAGGGGGTGGCTCGAAGCGGGTCCTCTGGCCATGGGTGCTTCGGGTAGCGGCCGCGGAGGTCCTTGCGGACCAGGGCATAGGAGCCCCGCCAGAAGCCCGGCAGGTCGTCGGTCACCTGGATCGGCCGGCCGGCCGGCGAGAGCAGGGCGAGGCGAAGCGGGCGGCTGGCAGCAACCGTCGGATGGCTGTCGAGGCCGAGCAGCTCCTGCAGGCGGCAGGCGATGGCCGGCGGATCACTGTTGTAGTCGATGGCGAGGGTGCTGCCGAGCGGGGTCGTCCAGTGGGTCGGCGCCAGGCGGTCGAGCCGGCTTCTGCTGGCCGGGTCGAGGCGGGCGAGGAGGGCCCGGGCGAGGCTCGCCGGGTCGAGCTCGGCCAGTCGGCGGATGCCGGCGAGCCAGGGGGCGAGCCAGAGCCCGAGCTCGGCGAGCAGGGTCGCTTCGTCGACCGGGGGCCAGGCATCGGGCTCGATCCGCGCCAGCCAGGCGAGCCTCTGGCGCAGCGCCTCGGTCGATCCTGACCAGGGCAGGATTGCCAGGCCCTGGCGGCGGATGGCGTCGAGCAGGACCGGCAGCGCCTCGTCGTCGCTGACCGCGACCGGGCGGCGGGCCAGCACCAGCGCACCGAGCCGCGCCTGCCCCTCGGCCTGGATGGCGCCGCGCTCGGCATCGAAGGCGACGGTGCGGCTGGCGGTCACGCGATGGCCGGCGAGGCGGTCGAGGTCGTCTTTGGCGAGGCCGGCGGCGAGGCGGACGCGGGCGTCGCTGCCGGCATCCTCGCTCTCGGCGACGACGAGGAAGTCGAACGGATCGAGCTCCGGGGCCGCGACGAGGCGGGCACCCCTGCCGTTGACGAGGCGCAGCTCGGCCCCTCCCTTGCGGCGGCGCTGGGCGATGCGGTCGGGGAAGGCGAGCGCGGCGCAGAGCCCGGCCATTGCCGGGTCGGGCGGGGTTTCGGCGACGCCCAGCCGCCGGGCGAGCTGGCGGGCCGTGCGGCGGAGCGTCGGCGGTGCCTCGGGCCAGCGGGCCAGGCGGTCGGCGAGGTCGGGGCCGAGCCGGCCGGACCAGGGATCGCGCTCGCCGAGCAGGGCGGCCAGCGCCAGGGCGGTGCCGACGGCTTCGTGGCGGGCGGCTTCGAGCAGCATGTGGGCGAGACGGGGGTGGACGGGCAAGGCCGCCATGGCGCGGCCGTGCGGTGTCGGATCACCGCCTTCGTCCAGGGCATCGAGGGCCATGAGGAGATCGCGGGCGGCGCGCCAGGCGCTTTCGGGCGGGGCGGTCGGCATGGCGAGGCCGTCGGGCGTGCGCACGCCCCAGATGGCGAGCTCGAGCACCAGGGGCGCCAGATCGGCCTCGGCGATCTCCGGCGGATCGGCGGGGGCGAGGCCCAGCGTCTCGGCCTCGGGCCAGAGGCGCCAGGCGTGGCCGGGACCGAGCCGGCCGGCGCGGCCGCTGCGCTGGTCGGCGCTGGCCCGGCTGACGCGGACGGTCTCGAGCCGGCTCATGCCGGTGCGCGGGCTGTAGCGGCTGCGCCGGGCGAGGCCGGCATCGACGACGCTGCCGATGCCCTCGATGGTGAGGCTGGTCTCGGCGATGTTGGTGGCGAGCACGACCTTGCGCCGGCCGGGCGACGGGCGGAGCGCCGCGTCCTGCCGGGCGCGCGGCAAGGCACCGTGCAGCTTGTGGATCTCGGCCGGCGTGCCGGCGAGCTCGCCCGCGATCCGCTCGATCTCGCGCGCACCCGGCAGAAAGACGAGGACGTCGCCGGGCTGGCGGTCGAGGGCGGTGCGCGCCGCCTCGGCCGGGCCCGTGCCTGGAAGATGGTGCAGGGCGACGGGGTGCTGGCGGCCGGTGGCGCGAATGATCGGCGCGTCGTCGAGGAAGCCCGAGACGGCTTCGGCGTCGAGCGTGGCGGACATGACGAGGAGGCGGAGGTCGGGGCGGAGCGAGCTTCGCACCTCGCGGGCGAGGGCGAGGCCGAGATCGGCGTCGAGCGAGCGCTCGTGGAACTCGTCGAAGATCACGAGGCCGACCCCGTCGAGCCCCGGATCGGCCTGGAGGCGGCGGACGAAGAGGCCTTCGGTGACCACCTCGAGGCGGGTGGCGGAGCTGGTCCGACGCTCGAAGCGCATGGCGTAGCCGACTGTTTCGCCGACCTTCTCGCCCAGCAGCTCGGCCATGCGCTCGGCCGCCTGGCGGGTGGCGAGGCGGCGCGGCTCGAGCATCAGGATCGAGCCGCCGGCGAGCCAGGGCTCGGCCTGCAGCAGGAGCGGGACGAGCGTGGTCTTGCCGGAGCCGGGCGGTGCGGTCAGGACGGCCATGCCGGCGTCGGCCAGGGTCCGACGCAGGGCGGGGAGGGCCTCGGCGACCGGCAGGCTGCGTGCCGCCTCGCGCAGTTGCGGGGCCTCGCTCAAGAGGCCGGCATCACAAGAGGTTGCGGCAGGTCGTCGAGCTGCGAGAGGAGCTGTCCGGCGGTGATCACGCCGCTCGGGTCGACGGCGACACCGGCCGTGGCGAGCTGGCGGGCGGTCCAGCTGTTGCAGGTGTTGAAGAGGCTGAAGCGGCCGGTGGCGGGGTAGAAGCGGCTTGCCGGGTCGAGGCCGGGGCGGGGGCTCGCCGGTCGCTGGAAGGAGGCGTCGAGGGCCCGGAGGAGGGCCGCGAGGCCGGCGGCGGTGAGGTCGATCTCGACGACGGTGCGTCCCTGGCCGGGCTCGGGCCGATACACATGGCCGGTCACGTGCAGCACCGCCGGGCCGCCGGCGAAGGCGGCGCGGAGGACGGCGCCGGGGGGCGGGTCGGGCATGGGGTAGTAGGCGGCGTCGCCCCAGCCGAGCTCCAGATGGCGTGCGGCCGGAAAGTCCGCCCGTTCCGGCAGGACGCCCGGGGTGAGGGCGGCGACCGGCACGACGATGCCGGTGTGCCAGCCATTGGCGGTGACCTGGATGGTGGTGGCAGCACCCAGTGCCGCGGTCGCCGGCGGCGGCTCGGGCAGGGCCGGCCCGCAGGCGGCGAGCCAGACGAGCGCCAGGGATGCCGCGCGAATGCTCAAGCGTCCTGCAGCACGGAGCGGCGCAGCCGGCGGCGCAGGCCGGCCCGGCTTCGCGCCTGCCCTTCGCTCCGGTCACGGGCCCACTGGGCGAGCGTGGCCAGCAGGACGAGGGTGAGCGTCACCTCCTGCGCCTGTCGGCGGCGGCCGTCGCCGGCGAGGCGGGCGACGTCGAGGATGTCGTGGACGAGGCGGGAGAGGGAGAAGACGAGCGGCACCCAGTGCTGCGGATGCGAGGGATAGAGCTTGCCTTTGAGCATCTGCAGCGTGGCCCGGCGATGCGGCTCGAGGGCGTCGAGCCAGCGCTCGATGGCGACGGCGAGGCGCTCGGGGCCGGTGCGGCCGGCGAGGTCCGCCTCGGGCGTGGCCAGGAGCGCTGCGCGTGCCCGGTCGAACCAGCAATCCGCGATGGCGTCGACGTCGCGAAACCGGGCGCCGATCCGCTCCAGCGGCAGGCCCGTCCGGTCGGCGATGCGGTGCAGGCGAACGGCCGGCCAGCCCTCCGCTTCGGCGATGTCGAGGGCCGCCGTCACCACCTCGCCTTCGATGTCGTCCGTCTTGCGCGCCACGCCCGGCTCCGCCACTTCCTGTTTCAGACCATGTTGGCCAGTCTACACCGGATTGGCGGACGGGGCAGGGCCTGAAGGAGGCGGCGATGCGCGCGAGCGGACTGGGCGTAGCCGGAGCACTGCTGGCGATGCTCCTCGGCGCCACGCTCGCCCGGGCGGAACCGCTGGTGATCGCGCATCGCGGCGCCTCGGGCTATCTGCCGGAGCATACGACGGAGGCCCAGGCGCTGGCGGTCGGGCTGGGGGCCGATTTCGTCGAGCTCGACCTCGTGCTCAGCCGGGACGGCGTGCCGGTGGTGCTGCACGACCTGACGCTGGACGCGACGACC
Organism: Geminicoccaceae bacterium; assembly: GCA_020638495.1. Taxonomy (GTDB): domain Bacteria; phylum Pseudomonadota; class Alphaproteobacteria; order Geminicoccales; family Geminicoccaceae; genus SLRI01. The sequence goes on from JACKIN010000006.1 coordinate 132,689, forward strand.
GACGTGGCAGAGCACTTTCCCGGCCGGGCGCGGGCCGACGGGCGGTATTATGCCATCGACTTCGATCGGGCCGAGCTGGCCACGCTCGGGGTCGGCGAGCGGGTCGATCCGAAGACGGGCGAGGCGGTGTTTCCCGGGCGGTTTCCGCTCACTAGCGGCGGTTTCGGGCTGCCGACGCTCGCCCGGACGATCGATCTCGTGCAGGGGCTGGAGGCGAGCACGGGCCGGTCGATCGGCCTCTATGTCGAGATCAAGCGGCCGGGCTTCCATCGGGACGAGGGGCAGGACATCAGCCGGGTGGTGCTCGAGGCGCTGGCCGCGGCGGGCTATGGCGGGCAGGGCGACGGGCGGCTCTACCTCCAGGGCTTCGACTGGGCCGAAACGCGGAGAATCCGTGACGAGCTCGGCTACAAGGGGCCGCTCGTCCAGCTCATCGGCGGCAATGACTGGGCGGACGCGGCGGGCAGCGACTACGAAGCGCTGCTGGGTGACGAGGGCCTTCTCGAGCTTGCCGGTGTGGTCGACGGGATCGGCGTGCCGATCGGGCTGGTTCTGGATCGCGCAGGCGAATCGCCCGGGCTGGCGGAGCGGGTGACAGCTCGCGGTTTGGCCGTTCATGCCTACACCTTGCGGGCGGACCGGTTGCCCGGCTGGGCGGCCGACATGGCGGAGCTGGTCGCAAGCCTCGAAGCGGTCGGGGTCGACGGGTTCTTCACGGACCAGCCCGATCTCACCCGGGCGGCGCTCGGGAGATGAGCGGCGGCAGGGAAATGCGTCGCCTGCCGGGTGCGGCTGATCCAGATCAAGGCGCGTGCTGGGACATCCTCCTATGTGATGATCCGAGAGCTTTCCCTTCCCCGGAAGGCAGGTGGGTTCATCATCGGGTGGAAATGCCATGGCCAGGAAATCGTTGCAGCCGTTCGCCGGGTTCGGCGGTCTCGCGGGTGGCGGAGAGGCCGATCCCTTCGGCCTGATGCGGCGGGAGATGGATCGTCTGTTCGACAGTTACTCGCGGGACTGGCCGGCGCCGGCGCTCGCCAAGGGCCTCATGAGCCCGAAGGTCGACGTCGCCGAGACCGAGCGGGGCCTCGAGATCAGCGCCGAGCTGCCCGGCATCGAGCAGAAGGACATCAGCCTCGATCTGACCGACGGCATTCTGACCCTGAAGGCCGAGCATCGGGCCGAGAAGGAGGAGAAGGACGAGAAGAAGCACTACCACCTCGTCGAACGGAGCCGGGGCAGCTTCATGCGGCGGTTCGCCGTGCCCTTCGAGCCGGACGCCGACAAGGTGCAGGCGAGCTTCGAGAATGGCGTGCTGAAGATCGAGGTGCCGCGCTCCGCCGCGGCCGAGAAGCAGGTCCGGAAGATCGCGATCAAGGGCGGCTGAAGACCGCCTTCGGGTGACCGGTCGTGGGCGTAGCGGGGCGGGGTGCCAGGCACCCCGCCCCGTTCATTTCGGCTAGAGAAGAATGGCCAGGATGATGACGAGGGTGAGCGGCATCCCCAGGAGCCAGAGAATCACGTAGAGCATGGCGGCGTCCTTTCGAGCTTGGTGGGGGCGACCTAGCGGGTGCGGCGCCAGAAGGGGGTGAGGAGGCCGGAGTCCCGATGGCTGCCACCCATCGTGGCGGCCCAGTAGGCGCCGGCGGCGCTGACCAGCATCGTCGCAGCGGCGATGAAGGCGGCGATCACGCCCCAGCGGCGGGCAGTTTCCGCCGCCTCGACGGCGTCCTCGGCCTGCTGCTGCAGGCGCTGCTCGAGCGTGGCGACACGGGCCTCGACCTGGGCCGGCTCGGTGCCGGTCTGCTCGGCCACGATCTCGACCAGACGAGCCCGATCGTCGGCGGGGATTTCGCCATCGATCAGTGCCTGGCTGACGATTCGCCCCGCTTCGCTGCGGGCCTGGCTCCTGGCCTGGGCCGAGTTGCCGGTCGCTGCGTCACGGAACAGCGTGTCGGTGAGGTAGCCGGCAAAGGAGGCTCCTTCGTCCGCGGCACTGCCTGCTGCCTGGACGGCGGCCCCGGCCACGTTCGACGTGGCCTGGGCGGTCGTCTGCACGGCGCCGAGGAGGCCGCTGGTGAGCATCAGCCCGCCGACGAGCGTGCCGGTGCCCCAGACCAGGAGGCCGTGGCTGCCGTCGCGAAGATCGACCTCGTCGGGCTCGGCGTCGCCGATCGGGCGACGCAGCCGGCCGGCGAGGTAGCCGCCGGCCATGAAGCTCGAGACCTGCACCCAGAGCAGCCAGATGGCGGCGGCGATGGCGAGCCAGAGCGGCGACACGCCCTCGCCGGGCTCGAGCGACGTGAGCCCGAGGCCGAGAGCCGAGCCGAAGGTGAGGAGCACGAGCGACAGGGCGGCGGCGACCACCGCGCCGGCGATCACGGCCCCCCAGTCCACATAGCTGCCGCGCGGCTCGGCGGCGAAAACAGTCGAGGTCGTGGCGGGCGGCCGGTTGGCCGCCGATTCGGTGGCGAGCGTCATCGTATCCTCCGGGTCTGAAAGGGGGTTCGGAGCGCTCGTGCTCAGCGCAGGCCGAGGAGCGAGAGGACCGCCAGAACGACGACGACGAGCCCGACGAGATAGATGATTCCGTGCATGATCCGCTCCTGGCGTTGGAAATGGGTCTGGCGGCTCAACAGGCACCTCGAGCCGAGGTTCCCAAAGCTCGGCATTCGACTGTGGTTTCCTCGGCTCGGCGGCATCGGCGAGAGGCATTGCCAGGCCACCTCGTTGCGGCCAACCTGCCCGCTCCCCGGCAGCGACAGGGACGCCACATGGACATGAGCCGGACCAGCGATCTGTGGTGGAAGAACGCGGTGTTCTACTGCCTCGACGTCGAAACGTTCCAGGACAGCGACGGTGACGGGATCGGCGACTTCGCGGGGCTGACCAGCCGCCTCGACTATCTGGCGGGGCTCGGCGTGACCTGTCTCTGGCTGATGCCGTTCTACCCCACGCCCAACCGTGACGACGGCTACGACATCACCGACTACTACGCCGTGGACAGTCGCCTGGGCACGCTGGGGGACTTCGTCGAGCTGATGCGCACGGCCCGGGACCGTGGGATCCGGGTGATTGCCGATCTGGTGGTCAACCACACGTCGAGAGAGCATCCGTGGTTCCGAAGCGCCAGGACGGGTCGCGAATCGCCCTATCACGACTGGTATGTGTGGCGTGACGCCATCCCCGAAGGCGGGCCGGAGGGCCTCGTCTTTCCCGATGCGGAGCAGAGCAACTGGGAATGGGACGAGCAGGCGGGGCGCTTCTTCCTGCACCGCTTCTACGAGCACCAGCCCGATCTCAACATCGCCAACCCGGCGGTGCGCGCCGAAATCCGCAAGATCGTGGGGTTCTGGCTCGAGCTCGGGCTCTCGGGCTTCAGGGTCGATGCGGTGCCGTTCCTGCTCGAGACCGAGGGCATCGCGACCGAGATGAAGATCACGCCGCACGACTGGCTGCGTGACCTGAGCGGATTCATGGCCAGGCGGGCAGGTGGCGCCATCATGCTCGGCGAGGTGAACCTCGAATATGACGACGTTCGCTCGTTCTTCGGGGACGAGAGCGGCGACGAGCTTCACATGTCGCTGAACTTCAACCTCAACCAGGCGATGGCGCTGACCCTGGTGCGGGGCGATTCGGGTGCGTTGATCCACAATCTGCGCGCCATGCCGGCCCTGCCGGAGAAGAGCGCCTGGGCCAATTTCGTCCGCAATCACGACGAGTGGTCGCTCGACAAGCTGACCGAGGCCGAGCGCCGTGAGGTGTTCGAGGCCTTCGGCCCCAAGCCGGACATGCAGCTCTTCGGCCGCGGGCTCCGCCGCCGCCTGCCCACCATGGTGGACGGCGACCAGGACCGGATCCGCATGATCTACAGCCTCGCCTTCGCGCTGCCCGGCGCACCGGTGCTGTTCTACGGCGAGGAGATCGGCATGGCCGAGAACCTGGACATTCCCGGGCGCATGAGCGTGCGCGCGCCGATGCAATGGGCCGCGGGGCCCAACGGCGGCTTCTCGAGCGCGCCGGTGGGGGCCATGCGCCGGCCGGTCGTCCCGGGCCGCAAGTGGGGCCCGGCCGGGATCAATGTGCAGGATCAGGAGCGCGATCCCGAGTCGCTGCTGCGCTGGATCGAGCGCCTGATCCGACGGCGGCGCCAGACGCCCGAGATCGCGTTCGGCGACTGGCGCGTCATCGACACGCCGGAGGCGGCGGTGATCGCCCTGCGCTACGATTGGGGCCGGTGCTCCGCCATCGTCCTGCACAATCTGGCCGACGAGCCTGTCGAGACGATGTTCGAGCTGGACAAGGACGACCGGGCGGACCGGCTGGCATGTCTGCTCGGCAAGGGCGACGTCAGTGCGCGGAAGGGCGGCAGGGTCGTGAGCGAGCTGCCGCGCTACGGCTATCAATGGCTGCGGGTCGCCAGGGATGGCGGCTAGCGGCGGCCGAGCATCCTCTGGAAAACGCCGTCGCGGCGGATGAGCGCGTGCTGCAGGGCGCCCAGCACATGCAGGGTCACGACGAGATAGAGCGCCCATTGCGCCCAGTGGTGGATGGCTTTCCACACCTCCGCCTGGGGCTCGCTGGCGGGCACGAGCTTGCCGATATCGACCAGCAGGAGGAGCGGCACCGGAAAGCCGCCGAAGGCCGTGAAGAGAAAGCCGCTGATCGGCAGGAGGAAGAGCAGGGCGTAGAGCAGGACGTGGGTCAGGCGGGCGAGGCGCGCCTGCAGGCCGGGCAGGTCGTCCGGCAAGGCCGGGACCGGGTTGGCGAGGCGCCAGCCGAGGCGGAAGAGGGCGAGGGCGAGGACGATCAGGCCGACATTCTTGTGCAGGGTGAAGAGGGTGTCCTGCAGCATGCCCGGATCCACCCGCAGCATGGCGATGCCGGCCGGGACCTGGACCAGGAGGACGAGGCCGGCGACGGTCCAGTGCAGGCCGATGCTGACGCTGCCCCAGCGTTCCTCGGTGTTGCGGCGCATGGCCCCTCCGCGTGCTGCCGTGCCATGCCCGTGGACATGGGGCGGGATGCGGCTTCGGGCGAGGGGTCGTGCCGCGGCGGCCCGCGGTCAGTCGGCGGCGAAGCGGGCGAGGAGGTCGCCCTCGGCGTCGTAGAGCTCGAGCTGGCGGCCGAGCACGCGCCAGCCGTGTGCCGCACCGAGGGCGGCGGTCATGGCCTGCTCCGTCTCCATCAGTCCATCGCAGAACATCATCGTGCCGGCGACAGCGCCAAAGGCGATCCTGTCGCCATCGAGCGTGTAGCCGCCCATGAGGCGGTTGCAGCCGCCGGACCCGGCGAAGCGCCCGGTCGCCGCGTCGAAGCCGAGCCCGGGCACATCGCGCCAGTCGGCCGGCAGGACGGCCTCGTCGCCGAGCCGGGTCAGCCGCCAGTCGGTGCCTTCGAGGGTCGCCTGGGTGAAGGGCGCGGGGCAGGCCGCCTCGGGCTCGACACGGATGAACTCGAGGGGCTCGAGCTGCGGCACGGGATTCGGCCCTTCCATCGGCGGCAGGAGGGCGATGCGGCCCTCGACGATGACGAGGAGCGGGGCACCGGGCTCGCTGCGGGCTTCGAGATATGCCTGCTCGAGGGCGGCGTTGTCGGCCACCATGGCGACCGGCAGGCGGCGGCCGGTCAGGCATTCGGTGAAGCTGCCGGCGTCGGCCAGGTAGCTGTACATGCCGCGCATCGTGAGCCTCGGCTCGAGCGGGTGAACGTCGGCGCGGGCGAGATCGTAGGGCAGATCGGACTCGATCGGCCGGCCGTCCCGGTCCATCAGGCGGAGCGTGTCGGCATTGCGGATCTCGAGGAGCACCGGCGCTTCCCGGCCGCCCTGGAGGATCAGGCTCCTCCGATCGCTGCCGATGGCCCAGCGGCCGATGTCGTCATGGGCGTTCGCCGGCTCGCGATCCTGGTACGTCTGGCGGAGCTGGAAGCTGCCGTCGGCGAGGAGGTCGACCTGCCAGTCGATGCCGGGGCAGTCGGCGCAGGGCAGGGTGCCCGTGAAGCTCGCGGGCAGGGGGTCGAGCGGGCCGCCCGGCTCAGGGACGGCCGCCGCATCGCCGGCAACGCGCTGCAGGCGGAGCGTCACCTCGCTGCCGCCGCCCCGGGTCAGCACCGGATGGGACTCGGTCGTGGTGAACCGGAGCTCGTCGCCGACGATGATCCGGCCCCGCACCGCGTAGCTCATGCGCTCGTCGATCGCCCTGTCGTCGTAGGTGATGGTGAAGGGGATCGGCACCTGGCCGGCCGGCTCGACGCGGGCCCGGCCCAGCACGACGGCGGGCGCGTCGGCGCGGGAGACGTCCTCGAGGGTCGCCTCGAGGACGGCTTCGGGCGGCAGGGCGATCCGTTCGCGGTAGGTGGCCGTGCCGGTGATCGTGCCGGCCAGGGCCGGGCCGGCCGTCAGGGCGCCGAGAACGGCGAGCTTCAGCATGCTGCGCATGAGACGATTCTTCCTTTCATCAGGCGGCGAGCCGGCGGCGGAGCTGGCGGACGCTTGCCGGGCGACCGAGGAGATAGCCCTGCAGCTCGTCGCACCCCAGCTGCTCGAGGATGCCGGCCTGCTGCTCCGTTTCCACGCCTTCGGCGATGACGGTCTTGCCCAGCGTATCGGCGAGCGAGACGGTGCTGGCGACGATGGCGGCGTCGTGCCGGCTCGTGGCGATGCCGGAGACGAAGCTGCGGTCGATCTTGATGACGTCGATCGGCAGCCAGCGCAGATAGGCGAGCGACGCGTAGCCGGTGCCGAAATCGTCGATGGCGATGCGCACGCCGAGATCCTTGATCTGGCCGAGCTGCTCCTCGACCGAGGCGGTCTCGCGGTCGAGATAGGCACTTTCGGTGATCTCGATCTCGAGCAGGTCGGGGGCGAGGCCGGCATTCTGGAGATGCGCCGCGATGCGGCCGGCGAGGCCGGGCTGGCGGAACTCGATCGGCGAGAGGTTGACCGCGACCCGGACCGGGTGGCCGAAGGTCTGCCAGGCCGTGGCCGCCCGGCAGGCATTGGCCAGGACCCAGTGGTCGATCTCGCGGATGAGGCCGGAGGATTCGGCCGCCGGGATGAAGGCGCCGGGGGCGAGGAGGCCGTGGACGGGGTGGAGCCAGCGGACCAGCGCCTCGGCCCCGGTGATGCGGTTGCGGCTGAGCGAGGTCTGCGGCTGGTAGAGGATCCTGAGCTCGCCGCGCTCGACGGCACCCTCGAGCTCGCCCTCGATCTGCCGGCGGCCGCGGGCGAGCTCCAGCATCTCGGCCGAAAGCAGCCGGTACTGGCCTCTTCCCTTCTGCTTGGCGTCGTAGAGAGCGAGGTCGGCGCCCGTGAGCAGGGTCGCCGCATCCCGGCCGTGGTCGGGATAGAGCGCCACGCCGAAGCTCGCCGAGATGGCGATCTCCGCACCGTCGATCCGGAAAGGCTCCTTGAGATGCTCGACCAGCTTGCCGGCAAGCGCCTCGGCATCGGCCGGAACCTTGATGTCCGGGAAGATGGCCGCGAACTCGTCGCCGCCCATCCGGGCGACGGTGTCGCTCGTCCGGCAGGCGCTGGCGAGGCGGGTCGCGAGCGCGCGCAGCAGGAGGTCGGCCGTGACGTGGCCGAGCGTGTCGTTGATCGCCTTGAAGCGGTCGATGTCGAGGAGGGTGACGGCGACCATCGAGCGGCCGCGCTGGGCGCGGCGCAGCGCCGTCTCCAGGCGGTCGGCGAAGACCAGGCGGTTCGGCAGGTTGGTCAGGGGATCGTGGTGGAGGAGGTGGCGGACCTGCGCCTCGGTGCGTCGTCTTCTCCTGATCTCGGCCGCCATCTGGGCGTTCGCCTCGGCGAGCTGCCGCGTGCGCTCGATGACCCGCGCCTCCTGCTGCTGGCCGGCCAGCAGCAGGGAATCGACCAGCGCCTGGTTGCGCAGGAAGAGGCCGGCATTGGCGGTCTGGGTGCGCCAGGTGTGGTGGCCGAGATAGGCGATGCCGATGAAGTAGAGCACGGTCAGGAGCGCCATGACGTCGGTGTGCGGGCGGGGGTCGAGGCCGAGCTTGACGGCGAACGGCAGGAGGGTCGCCAAAAGGAACGTGCTGAAGGCCGGCGGGTGGGCCGGCAGGGCGGTGATGGAGCCGGCGGCCATGCCGGCCAGGACGAAGGCCACGACCGCATCGACGATCACCAGGTCGAGCGTGCCGAAGAGCCAGCCCATGGCCCCCCAGCCGAGGCCGGTGAGCAGCGAGACCAGGGTCAGCCTGAGACCGAGCATGGCGCCGTCGCCGGCGGCCACGAGGCGCAACGCCTGGGCCGCGAGGAGGAAGGCGAGCCAGGCGAGGATGGGACCCTGCGGGACGTAGAGCACGGCGAAGCCGGTGAAGACCAGGGCGACCGTGGCGTTGATGAGAGCGAGCGAGCGCTGCTGGCCCTGCAGTTGCCGGAGCAGCGCCTCCTTCGGTGTGGGCGGCGGGTCGGCAGAGGCGGTGGCGCCAGCGCGTCGATCCAAGGCGTCGTTCCTCGTGCGGCGGCCGACGGCCCACCGAAGACTCGGCTCGTTGCCGCTGAAAGTAGAGAGTTCCGCGTGGACACTCAATCATGACGCAAACGAGCCGCGTGCCTGACCGCGAAGGTTGCATTGCGCCGGTCCCGGCGATTGCCTATCAACGCGGGCGCAAGGTTGAGGGAGGTGGCGGCCAGCCATGAGGATCGGAGTCCCCAGGGAGCAGCAGCCGGGCGAGCAGCGCGTCGCGGCCTCGCCCGAGACGGTGAAGAAGCTCGTCGCCGCCGGTGTCGAGGTGGTGATCGAGGCGGGTGCCGGCCGCGGTGCGGCGATCGCCGACGAGGCATACAAGAGCGCCGGGGCGACGGTCGCCGATGCCGACGCCGCCTGGGCGGCCGATCTGGTGCTCAAGGTGCAGCGGCCGACCGAGGCCGAGCAGGACCGGCTGCGCGAGGGGCAGATCCTGGTGGGTGCCCTCGATCCCTATCAGAGCCGGGAGCAGGTCGCGGCCTATGCGGCGAAGGGGGTGACCGCCTTCGCGCTGGAGCTGCTGCCGCGCACCACCCGCGCCCAGGCCATGGACATCCTCTCGAGCCAGGCCAATCTCGCCGGCTACAAGATCGTGGTCGACGCGGTCGCCGCCTACTCGCGCTGCATGCCGATGATGATGACCGCCGCCGGCACGGTGACGCCGGCCAGGTTCTTCGTCGTCGGCGCCGGCGTCGCCGGGCTGCAGGCGATCGCCACTGCCCGGCGCATGGGGGCCGTGGTGACCGCCACCGACGTCCGCCCGGCGGCGAAACAGGAGATCGAGAGCCTGGGGGCGAAGTTCGTGGGCTTCATCCCCGAGGGCGGGGCGACCTCGGGCGGCTATGCCAGGCCGCTGACGGCGGAGGAGCAGCAGCAGCAGGCCCAGATGGTGGCCGAGCATCTCAAGAGCCAGGACATCGTCGTGACCACGGCGCAGATCCCGGGCCGCAAGGCACCCCGGATCGTCACCGCCGCCATGGTGGACTCGATGAAGGCGGGCTCGGTGGTCATGGATCTCGCCGCCGAGACGGGCGGCAATGTCGAGGGCAGCGTCGCCGGCGAGACGGTGACGACCGCTAACGGCGTGACGCTGATCGGGGCCATGAACCTGCCCTCCAGGCTCGCCCCGGCCTCGTCGATCCTCTACGCCAAGAACCTGATGAACTTCGTCATGCTGCTGGTCGACAAGGAAGCGAAGGCGTTCACGGTCGACGAGGAGGACGACCTCGTCAAGGGTGCCCTGATCACCAAAGGCGGGTCGATCGTGCACCCCAACCTGCAGAACGCCTGAGCGGGAGAGCGCGCCATGGAAGCCATCGATCCCGGGGTCTTCAACCTCATCATCTTCGTGCTCGCGATCTTCGTGGGCTACTACGTCGTCTGGTCGGTGACCCCGGCGCTGCACACGCCGCTCATGTCGGTGACCAATGCGATCAGCTCGGTGATCATCGTCGGCGCCCTCATCGCGGTGGGCGCCGCCTCGGGCTTCGCCACGCTGCTCGGCTTCATCGCCGTGCTGCTGGCCGCCGTGAACATCTTCGGCGGCTTCGCGGTGACCCAGCGCATGCTCGCCATGTTCAAGAAACGCACGTGAGGCGGCAGGGGAAACGCGCATGAGCATGAATCTCGCCGCCATCGGCTATCTGGTCGCCGCCGTCTGCTTCATCCTGGCGCTGCGCGGCCTCTCGCATCCCGCGACGTCGCAGGCCGGCCTGCGCTACGGCATGGGCGGCATGGCGCTCGCCATCGTCGTCTCGCTCATGGTGCTGCCCCACCCCTCCTTCCTGGCCTATCTGCTGATCGTCGTCGGGCTCGGCGCCGGCGGTGCGGTCGGCTGGGTGATCGCCAAGAAGATCGAGATGACGGCGATGCCGCAGCTCATCGCCGGCTTCCACTCGCTGGTCGGCCTCGCCGCCGTGCTGGTGGCGGCGGCGGCCTTCCTCAACCCGGTCGATTTCGGCCTGGTCAAGGCGGACGGCTCGATCAAGATGCTGTCGCTCTTCGAGATGGGGCTCGGCACCATCATCGGGGCGATCACCTTCACCGGCTCGATCATCGCCTTCGGCAAGCTGCAGGCGAAGCTGCCGCCGATGATCGAGAGCCGGCTCGGGCCCCTGAAGGGGCCAATCGCGACGGCGATGAGCAGCAAGCCGATCACCTTGCCGCATCGGCATCTGCTGAATGTGGCGATCGCGGTCGTCACCCTGCTGCTGCTCGCTGCCTTCGTCAGCGGCGAGAGCGGCTTCGCCTTCTTCCTGATGACGCTCCTGGCCTTCGCCCTCGGCGTGCTCCTGATCATCCCGATCGGCGGCGCCGACATGCCGGTGGTCATCTCGATGCTCAACTCGTACTCGGGCTGGGCCGCGGCCGGCATCGGCTTCACCCTGCAGAACCCGATGCTGATCGTCACCGGCGCCCTCGTCGGCAGCTCCGGTGCGATCCTCTCCTACATCATGTGCAAGGCGATGAACCGCTCGTTCGTCTCGGTCATCCTCGGCGGCTTCGGCGAGACCGGGGCGGTGGCGGCGGATGACGGCGACAAGACGGTCAAGGCGGGGTCGGCCGACGATGCGTCCTTCATCATGGAGAACGCGCAGTCGGTGATCATCGTGCCGGGCTACGGCATGGCGGTGGCCCAGGCGCAGCACGCGGTGCGCGAGCTCTACGACGTGCTGACCAAGAAAGGCGTGGAGGTGCGCTTCGCCATCCATCCGGTGGCCGGGCGCATGCCCGGCCACATGAACGTGCTCCTGGCCGAGGCCAACATCCCCTACGACGTCGTCTTCGAGATGGAGGACATCAACAGCGACTTCCAGCAGGCGGACGTGGCCTATGTCATCGGCGCCAACGACATCACCAACCCGGCCGCCAAGAACGACCCGCAGAGCCCGATCTTCGGCATGCCGGTGCTGGACGTCGACAAGGCCAAGGCCGTCTTCTTCGTCAAGCGCTCGATGGCGGCGGGCTATGCCGGCATCGAGAACACGCTCTTCTACACGCCCAACACCATGATGCTGTTCGGCGATGCCAAAAAGATGACGGAGGAGATCGTCAAGGCGATCGAGTAGACCGGCGCATGCACGACCGGCCCGAAGCCTCCCGCCATGGATATCGATGATGGCTGTCGACCGTTGCCGACGGATTTGGTATAAAGGACCGGCTAACGACAAGCCTCTTACTGCCTGGTAAATCAGCCGCAACAGGCTGGAGGTGGTTGAAGCTCTTGTTTCGACCGTAGGGGGGATCAGATGTCCAGTCACGGCGAAGACAACGACGGGTCCGACGCGCTCGAGCTTCTATCGAGTATTCGCCACATTTATGCAGAAAACCGGGCGACGGACGACGGCGAGCGCTGCTGCGTGGCACCATCGCCGGAGCTGCAGGAGAAGATCAACAAGGCGCTGAAGAAGATGCGCCAGGCGGCGCCCGACGGGATGGCGCACATGGCGGCGCTGCGCCAGCTGCCGCGGGTCGGCTTCAATGACGGGCTGATCGTGCCGGGCGATCTCCTGCCGGTCGGCACGCCACCGGCCGTGGCCCGCAACATGGCGCTGGAGCGGGCACCGCTGCGCGGCACGGTCAATGTCGTCGTCGTGCTGGCGGAGTTCTCCGACCGCCAGTTCGGCGCGAATGCGACCGTGGCGCATTTCGAGGAGCTGTTCTTCTCGACCGGGCAGTTGGCGACCGGCAGCGTTCGCGAATACTACACCGAGGCGACCAACGGGCTGGTGACGATCGCGGGGCAGGTCGTCGGCCCCTATACCCTGCCGAACACGCTGGCCAATTACGCGAACGGCGCATCGGGGACGGGCAACACCAACCCGAATTCCCGCGACATGGCCCGCGATGCAGCGCTCGCTGCCAATGCGGATGTGAACTTCAGCGTCTACGACAACGACGGCGACGGCTTCGTCGACGCCTATGTGGTCGTGCATGCGGGCATGGGCGCCGAGCAGACCGGCAGTGGCGGCGATATCTGGTCGCACAAGTGGGTGATGCGCTCGCAGCTCAATGCGGACGGCACGCAATTGTTCGCCTATCTCACCATTCCCGAGAACGCCCGGATCGGCGTCTGCGCGCACGAGCTCGGTCATCTGCTGTTCGGCTTCCCGGATCTCTACGACACGGATTCGTCGTCGGAGGGCGTCGGCAACTGGTGCCTGATGGGTGGCGGCTCCTGGAATGGCGGGGGGCAGACGCCGGCCCATCCATCGGCCTGGTGCAAGGCCAACCAGGGCTGGGCGACCGTCACCAATGTGACCTCGAACGGGGTGCGCTCGATCCAGGCGGTCGAGACCGGCCACGAGATCTTCCGGCTGTGGAAGGACGGTGGTGCCAGCCAGGAGTATTTCCTGGTCGAGAACCGGCAGAAAACCGGCTTCGACAGCGGGCTGCCCGGCGAGGGCTTGTGCATCTGGCACATCGACGAAGCGATCTCGACCAACTCGAACGAGGCGCATCCGAAGGTTGCCCTGGAGCAGGCCGACGGCAAGGACGATCTGGGCACGGCCGCCAATCGTGGCGACGCCGGCGATGTCTACCCGGGCTCCGCCGGCAAGACGATCTTCGACAACGGCTCGTCGCCCGGCTCGCGTTCCTATGCGGGCAACGACACCTGTGTCGCCGTCGCCTCGATCTCCGCCAGCGGGCCGACGATGACCGCGGACCTGCGGGTTCGCTGCGGCAAGTCGGTGGTCAAGGACGTCAGCGACAAGGGGCGCGACAAGCGGCTCGAGAAGCGCCCCGACAAGATCGGCGAGAAGCGACCCGACAAGCTCTGGGACAAGTCGGTCGTCGAGGACAAGCGGCCCGACAAGCCGGAGATCGACAAGCGCAGCGGCTATGACAAGGGCTGGGACTACGACTACCGTGACCGTTTCGGCCGGGCACCGGAGCGGCATGGCGATCTCGAGCGGCGGGTCGAGGCGCTCGAATCGGCGTTCGGCGGCCTCGCACCGTTCATCGACAGCTCGCTGCGACCCGACCTCGAGGGCAGCGGCCTGAGCGCCGAGGAGGACCTCGCGCGGATGCGCGACGAGATGGAGCAGCAGACGCAGAGCGACAAGCGGCTGCTCGATTCGCCGACGCACCGTCGCTGAGGAGGCCGCCGAGGTCGACCTTGGGGTCGGAGCAGGCCGCGGGCACGATGCGACGGTCGATTGTCGTGCTCGCGGATCCCGACGACCGGGGAGCGCTGCTGGTTGCCAGGTCCCTGCGGCTGCGCGGTGCGCCGGTGGCACTGGTCGCGACCGACCAGTTGCTGCTGGCGCCGGTCTGGGAGCACGACCCGCTGGGGGCGAGCCGGGTCGTTCTCGGCAACGGCCTGGAGCTCACCGATTCGTCGATCGGTGTCCTGTTCTGCCGTGCTCGCGGCGTCGACCCGCCGCAATTCCGTGGCGCTGTGGAAAGCGATCGGCGCTACGCGCAGGAGGAGTTCTTCGCGCTGCTCATGAGCTGGCTGGCCCGGCTCGGCGAGCGGGTCCTCAATCGGCCGCATCCCGGCAATCTGCACGGCACCCAGTGCAGCCTTGTCGAGGACCTGCTGAGCTCGGCGTGGTCCAGGGGCTCGCCGCACGGGTTCGCGGCCGCCAGTCATGCCCGCCATCTGCCGCCCGGCGCCGGGCCTGTCCGCGAATACCGACCCTGGGGTGGTCGATTCGATGCCGGGCAACCGGCCGGGAGCGGTGTGCCCGGGTCGGTGGTCGCGGGTGGCCCCGGCATGCGGCTGCCGCCGCTGCCTGACGGGCGGCACTGGAACGTGACCGTGATCGGCGATCGCCTGCTCGGTGGGCAGCCGCCGGCGGCGGCTCGCTCCCTGGCTTTCCGGCTGGTGCGGGACCGCGGGCTGAGCTTTGCCGCGATCGAGCTCTTCCAGCTCGCCGATGGCGGGCTCGGCCATGGCATGATCGATCCCTTTCCGGCGCTGGACCACGCCGGGGAGATCGAGGCGGCTGCCGATCATCTGGCTCTGGTGTTGTCCAGGTGTGTCGCATGATCGTGCTTTGCGGCATTCCGAGCGAGCCGCCGATGCGCATGGTCGAGGATGCGGCAGCGCGGCTGGGCGTGGAGACCCATCACCTCAATCAGCGCGATGCGGCGACCACCGCCCTGTCGATCGATGCCACGGGCAATGGGCTCGCCTTTCGCCAGCACGGGCCTGACGGGTCGCGCGATCTGGCTGCCGCGAGCGGCATGTTCGTTCGATTGACCGACTGGCGGGTCCTGCCGGAGTATCGGCGCGCTGGCGGCACCGCCATGCAGGATCGCCTGCGGATCGAGGCCTGGCACGGCCTGCTCGGCGACTGGCTGGAGACCACGCCCATGCTGGTCATGAACCGGACCAAGCCGTCGAACAGCAACATGTCGAAGCCCTATCAGGCACAGGTGATCGCCGCCGCCGGCTTTCGCGTTCCAGCGACGATCGTCACCAACCAGGTGGCGGTGGTGCGTGCCTTCAAGGCCCGGCATCGCCGGGTGATCTTCAAGTCGATCAGCGCGCATCGGTCGATCGTCACCGAGCTCACCGAAGAGGCCGAGCGCCACCTCGAGCGCATCCGCCTGCTGCCGACGCAGTTCCAGGAGCTGATCGAAGGCGACGACGTGCGGGTTCACGTCGTCGGGGCAAAGCTGCTCGCGACGCGGATCCGCAGCCGCGCCATCGACTATCGCTATGCCGGCGGGGAGCAGGGTGGTGCCATCTTCGAGCCGATGACGCTGCCGGAGGTGGTTGCGGAGCGATGCCTGGGTCTGTCGCGCCGCCTCGGCCTGCCGCTCTGCGGCATCGATCTCAAGCTGACGGTCGATGGCGAATACGCCTGCTTCGAGGTCAACCCGGCGCCTGCCTTCAGCAGCTTCGAGGAGCGGTCGGGGCAGCCGATCGCCGAGGCGATCGCTCGCGCCCTCGCCGGCATTTGATGGGAAGCCGCAGGTTGGAATGCGTCCGGGCGCACCTTACTTCCGCAAGGCCGGGACTTCCGCAAGGCCGGGCAATGAGAGGAGACCTGCGTCATGGTTTCGATCGTCGAGAACTGGGCCGTGATCATCGGCACGGTCATAGGCATCGTTCAGGCGGGCGTGGCGCCCGGCACGGCACGGCTCGAGGTTCGGATCGAGCGCATCGAGCCGGTCGAGAGCTACCCGATGCTGGTCACGCAGAAGCCGGGGGATCGGATCAGCATCAGCGTCCCGAACGGCAAGGTCGGCGAGGGGCTGTTGAACGCCCCGATCGAGGTCAGGGTGCGGCGTGGCCGCGATCCCGACCTCGTGTTCGCCGCACCGGACTGGAATCCGGCGCCTCGGTGAGCTTGTCCGGTGCCGTCAACGCTCAGTGAGGAACCTTTCCATGCATCTCGCCTGAAGGCTGCTCGTCGCCGTGGTTCTGCTGCTCCAGGCGGCACCGGCCCATGCCGTCGCCAATCCGGCGGCGGTCTTCTGCGTGGAGTCGGGCGGCCGCTACGAGATGCGGCAGGAGGCGAATGGCACGCGCGGGATGTGCATCCTGCCGGATGGCGAGCCGATCGACGCCTGGAAGCATTTCCGCCGGGAGCAGGGGCAGCCGGCGCAGCAGCGCCCGGCGGGGGGCCTGATTGCTCTCGACCGTTCCGACCGTCGAGAGGCTCACAGCACGGCTGCGGCCAGCGACCAGAGGGTGATGAAGAACAGGATCAGGGAGCCGGGCGTCCACAGCATGGCGCGCATGTCGTGGGTCTGGGCTGTGAGGTAGGAGGCGAAGTGCAGCAGCCGCGATACCACGTAGCCATAGAGCAGGATCTGGGCGAGCAGCAGCGGCGGTCCCGTGAGCACGAAGATCAGCCCCGCCACGAGGAAATAGGGCAGGCTCTCGAGGTCGTTCTGCTGGATGCGGCGGATGCGCTCCACGCGGTCGTTCGGTTCGAGCTGGCCCGGGTTCGGCGCCGGGTTGAGCGATGTCTTCCTGAGGTCCTCCGGTGAACGGAAGCCGCCCTTCTCCTGCATCATCCGCACCACGGTCAGCCATGGCATGCAGATGGCCTTGAGGATGATGAGCGTGGCGGCAATGACGTAGGTGGCGACGAGCGGGTCGGCGAGGTCGAGGGCAGTCATGGGCACTTGTCCTCCGCGTGGCGGGCAATGACGGTCGTGCAGTTTCATTTGCCCCGGGTCACTGCTTGCAAATAAAAAATCGAGAAAGTCAATCACGACGTAATAGCCGGTTGCCGGGGCTGGCGAGGACGAAGCAGCCATTGGCGCGATCGTGCTCCACGTCGCAGCGATTGTCGCGACAGCCCTGGCGAACCGGGTGCCGGGCAATGTGCACGGCATGTTGACGGCGGGTTGCATTTGCGCTTCTGGCTCGCTGCCGGCAGGGCTGGCGCTGACGAAGGGGGCGAGAGACTGATGAAGATCCGGACCATCGAGACGCTGGCGCTCAAGGTGCCGATCGGGGCGAAGACGTTCTATTCGTCCCAGGCGCGGTTTCCGGAGCGCAACTCGCTGCTCGTGAAGATCACCACCGATGACGGGCTCGTCGGCTGGGGCGAGGGTGGCCAGTACGGGCCGGGCGAGCCCGTGGCGTCTGCGGTCGTCGATGTGCTGGGGCCGCGGCTGATCGGCCGACGGGCGGACCAGCCCGTGCGCATCTGGGAGGACAACTACAGCTTCAGCCGCGATTTCGGCCGCACCGGCACGTATGTCGAGGCGATGAGTGCGATCGACATCGCGCTCTGGGACATCTGGGGGAAGTCGCTGGGCCGGCCGGTGCACCATCTCATGGGCGGTGCCTTCCGCGACCGGGCCATGGCCTACGGCACGGGCTGCTACTATCCGGAGTTCTTTCGCGACACGCCCCGGATGATGGAGGCGCTGGCGGAGGAGGTCGCGGGCTACGAGGCGGCCGGTGTGACCGCGGTCAAGATCAAGCTCGGCCTCCTCTCCGTCGCCGAGGACCGGGCCCGGATCGAGCTCATCCGCAACACGGTCGGCCCCGCCGTGCGGCTGATGGCGGACGCTAACCACGCCTACAACGCCGCCACGGCGCTGCGCATCGGCCGGGTCATGGACAGCCACGATTTCCTCTGGTTCGAGGAGCCGGTGCCGCCCGAGGACCACGACGGCTATCGCCTGCTGCGCACGAAGCTGGACACACCCATTGCCGGCGGCGAGTGCGAGTTCGCCCGGTTCGGCTTTCGCGACTTCATCGGCAAGGGCTGCGTCGACATCGTCCAGCCCGACATCTGCGCCTCGGGCGGCTTCAGCGAGTTCGCCAAGATCCTGGCCACGGCCGGCCAGCACGGTGTCCTGACCATCCCGCATGTCTGGGGCTCCGGCGTCGCCGTGGCCGCGGCCCTGCAGGCGATCGCCACCATCCCGCCCATGCCGCACACGGCGGCCCCCGTCACCCTGCAGAACGAGCCGATGGTCGAGTACGACCGCACCATGAACCCGCTCCGCGACGGCATCCTGCACGAGAACTTCAAGCTCGAGGACGGGGCGGTCGCGATCCCCGACGGGCCGGGGCTGGGCATCTCGGTCGATGAAGGGGCGCTGGCGGGGTATGTGGCGCAGCGGCGGGTCGTGGAGGGGTAGGCCAGATCGACAGATGGAGCTGAGGATCGCGATGCCGCCCGAGCCCCTGCCGCCGCCCACAGCACCCCGCGTCGCGCGGCTGCCGAAGAACCCGATCATCCGGCCGCACATGGATGGCCGGATGGGCGACAACATCAACGGGCCGTCCCTGATCCGGGTGCCGGACTGGGTGGAGGGGGCACTCGGGCGGTACTATCTGTATTTCGGGCATCATGACGGGGCCTATATCCGTCTCGCCTTCGCCGATGATCTGGCCGGGCCGTGGCGCATGCACGAGCCGGGCGTGCTGCCGCTGGCGGCGTCGGGCTTCGCCGGGCATCTGGCCTCGCCGGACGTGCATGTGGATGACGAGGAGCGACGATTTCGTCTTTTCTTCCACGGCTCGGACACGGCCACGGGCCGCGGTGGCGAGCAGCGGACGCGCCTGGCGCTGTCGCGGGACGGGCTGCGCTTCGAGGCCCGGGAAGAGACGCTGGGGGTGCCCTACTGGCGCGTGTTCCGGCATGGCGGCTGGCATTATGCGCTGGGCATGCCGGGCCGGCTCTACCGGTCGGGGGACGGGGTCTCCGGGTTCGAGGCCGGGCCTGTGGTGTTCGCGCCCGGCATGCGCCATTCGGCGGTGGCGGTCGATGGCGATACGGCGTTCGTCTACTACACTCGGATCGGCGACCGCCCCGAGCGCATCCTGCTCGCCACCATGGACCTGCGCCCGCCCTGGACGGACTGGCGACCGAGCGAGGCGGTCACGGTGCTGGCACCAGAGGAGGCCTGGGAGGGCGCCGACCTGCCGCTCGAGCCGTCGCGCGAGGGCATCGTCCGGGGGCCGGTCCGGCAATTGCGCGACCCGGCGATCTTTCGCGATGGGGGACGTACCTGGTTGCTCTACAGCGTGGCGGGTGAATCCGGCATTGCAATGGCCGAGATTTCAGGGTGACATGTTGCGTTGACCGTGCCGGTGCCGAAGCCCAGCCGCCACGCCCGCCGCTGCCCGGTCGTCATTCCTCGAGGAGAGCCCGTATGCGCCGCTTTTCGTCCTTCCTGCTGGCCGGCCTCGCCCTCGCCGGCTGCACATCCGTCGGGCAGGTCGGTCTGATGACGCGGCCCGGCGCGGATGTAGGGGCGATCGTCAGGGAGGCGCGGCCCTACAAGGAGCTGGGGGCGGTCGAGGGCGAGGCCTGTCGCAACTTCCTGCTCGGCATCATTCCCTGGGGTGATTCGAGTGCGTCGACGGCCATGGCGAACGCGCTCGACAAGGCGGGCGGCGACGCGCTGATCAATGTCTCGGTCGAGACGACGCTCTACGGCTTCATCCCGATCTACAACGTCTTCGCCAATACCTGCACGACGGTGCGCGGCGTCGCGATCAAGTTCGACGAAGGCGAGCAGCCCGGCGCATCGGCAAGCGCCGCGCCCTGAACGTCCAGCGCGCCGACGTCACCAGTCGCCGATCAGGACCTGCAGCCGCGCGGGATCGATGACGAGGCGGCCGTAGCGCTTCTCGACGCAGCCGTCCTTGGCCAGAGCGCTGAGCAGACGGCCGACGCTGTTCCGCGACAGAGCGGCCATCTCGCCGAGCTCGCCCTGGCTGATCGGCAGCTCCACCCGGCTGCTCCCGATCTCGGGCGGATCGGCGAGGCGGGCGAGGGTCACGATCAGCCGCAGGCGGGCATCACTCGAGGCGAGACAGGCGATGTGCGACAGGGCCTCGTCGAGATGCCGGATGGTGATGCCGGCCGCCCGGCGCCAGATTTCGGGATCGTCGGCGGCCATTGCCTCGAGCGCCGACGTGGGGACGTAGAGGATGCGGGCGTCGGTGCGGGCGCTCAGCTCGGTGCAACGCCGCCTGCCCGAGACGGCCGATGATACGCCCACCCACCAGCCCGGCCGCCCGACATGGATGAGCATCGGCGCGAACGGGCCGGGCGCGATCAGCACGTCGACATGGCCGCTCGCCACCCCGAGGAGCCCGCCCGGCGGATCGTCGAGCGCATGGATCAGGTCGCCCGCCGCCACCGTCCGCAGCACGCTCGAGGCGAGCAGTTGCGTCTGGAACGAGACGGGTTGGCGGGAGAGCCAGCCGACCGTGGTCACGACGCGATGCGCGGCGGCCGGAGTCACGACGGTTTCCCCTTCAATCGCACCAGCGCGTGCAATCTGGGCGGTGAAGTCCTAAATTTGCTGGAAAATGGGTTGGGGGTACATCGTCGCTGAGCGTCGAGAACCCACCGCCGGTAGCCGCCGGCGGCAGCGAGGAGGCACCCCCATGGCGAAGAGGCTACCGGCATCGATGCGCACCCGGCAAAACCTTTCGGAGCTGATCGAGGGACGGCTGTCGTCGTCCGCCGGCAGATCTGAGCTGGTCGAGCTGGCGGCCCGGCTGATCATCGAGGAGGCGCTCGAGGAGGAGAGCCGGGATGCGCTGGGGCGGGACTACTACGAGCGCGGCGGCGATGCTGACCGAGGCTATCGCAACGGCGTGCGCGAGGGTCGGTTGAAGACGGCCGAGGGGATAATCTCGTTTTCTGCACCGCAGATCGCCGACAGTGAGGAGCCGTTTCGATCCGAGATCCGTCAGCATCTCAAGGGTCGCACCGAGGCCTTGGAAGACCTGGCCATCGAGCTCCTGGCGCGCGGCTTGTCGGTGCGAGACATCGAGGAGGCCTTCAAGGACGAGAGCGGCCGGCTGTTGCTGTCGAAGACGGCAGTCTCGGAGATCGGCGCGCGGCTATGGGCCGACTATCAGGAGTTCTGCCGGCGTGATCTCGGCGAGCACGAGATCATCTACCTCTTCGTCGACGGCATTGCCGAGCGCATCCGGCCGGGGCAGAAGCGCGAGCCGGTGCTCGCCGCTTGGGGCATCGCCACGGACGGCAAGAAGGTTCTCTTGGGCTTGATGGCGGGGTCGAAAGAGGATGCCGAGACTGTCGTGGCCTTCTTCCAGGATTTGCGTGCACGCGGGCTCGGCGATCCGCTTCTGGTCGTCAGTGACGGTGCACCCGGCATCATCAAGGCGATCGAGACCTGCTTCCCACGCTCGGCCCGCCAGCGCTGCCTGGCCCATCGCATGCGCAATCTCGCGGCCAAGGTTCCCGAGGACCAATGGCCAGAGTTCAAGGCCAGGGCGCAGGCCGTCTACCAGGCCCCCAGCCGGGCGATCGCACGCGACTTGGCCGAGGGCGTCGTCAACGACCACGAGGCCGAGCTGCCCGGTGCGGTCGCCTGCTTTCGGGACGACTTCGAGGCCTGCATCGCCCATCTGCGGCTGCCGATCACGCATCGTCGGGCGATTCGCACCACCAACCTCCTCGAGCGGCTGTTCGTCGAGGAGCGGCGGCGTCTGAAGATCATCCCCAACGCCTTCGGCGAGAAGCCGGTGCTGAAGCTCATGTTCGGCGCGATGATCCGCGCTGCCGAGCGTTGGCGAGCCATCAAGATCACGACCTTCGAGCGGCGGCAGTTGGACGCCCTGCGCAAGGAGCTCGACCACGATTACAAGGCCGAAAGCGGCCTCGAGGAAAACCACTCAGTCGCGACCCCTCAAAACCGAATTTCCAGCAGTTCTCGGACTTGACCCGCCGGTGCTGCTGTAAGCAAGCGGCGCTTCTTCACGACGCCGGCTCATTGGGGCTCGGCGGCTTCGTTGATTCGATATCTCGGAGGCTCAAATGACGGCAAGGCTCGTGATTCTGGCGGCGCTCGCGTCGCTCCTGGCCGCCGGATCGGCCGGGACGCAGGAGAAGGACGACGGCTCCGTGCTGCCGTTCCCGCCCGAGCCGATGGCGGGCGAGGCGAAGCAGCTTCTGCAGGACTCGACGATGCAATGGCCGGAGCCGGCGCGGCACCTGGCCGAGAACGCGCCAAACATCCTGATCGTGATGCTCGACGATGTCGGGTTCGGCATCTCCGAGGTGTTCGGCGGCGAGGTCAGGACACCCGCCTTCGCACGGCTCGCCGCGGAGGGCATCGCCTACAACGCCTTCAACACCGCCTCGATCTGCTCGCCCAGCCGGGCGGCGCTGCTCACCGGGCGCAACCACACGCGGGTGGGCTCCGGCACCATCGCCGAGCGGGCGGTGGCCTTCGACGGCTACACGGGGGTCATCCCCAAGACGGCGGCGACCATCCCCGAGATCCTCAGGCAATACGGCTATCACACCGCGGCCTTCGGCAAGTGGCACAACACGCCGGCGATCGAGACGACCTCGATCGGCCCCAAGGATCACTGGCCGAACGCCTACGGGTTCGAGCATTTCTACGGGTTTCTCGGCGGCGAGACCTCGCAATGGGAGCCGCGGCTGACCCGGAACTACGACCATGTCGAGCCACCCGCCGACGATCCGACCTATCATTTGACCGAGGATCTGGCGAGCCGGGCGCTGGCCTGGCTCGACGACTACCGCGCCTTCGATCCGGCCCGGCCCTACTTCATGTACTGGGCGCCGGGCGGCGTGCATGGACCGCACCACATCTTCAGCGAATGGGCCGACAAGTATGACGGCGCCTTCGACGATGGCTGGGACGCCTATCGCGAACGCACCTGGCGGCGGCAGCTCGACATGGGGGTCATCCCGGCGGGGACAGAGCTCACGCCGCGCGACGCGACGATGGCATCATGGGACAGCATCCCGGCGGATCAATTCGATTTCCAGACGCGGCTGATGGAGGTCTTCGCCGGCTATGTCGAGCATACCGACACGCAGGTCGGCAAGCTGATCGACGGGCTCGAGGCGCGGGGCCTGCGCGACAACACGCTGATCTTCTACATCTTCGGCGACAACGGCTCGTCGGCCGAGGGTCAGGAGGGCTCGATCAGCGAGCTCTTGGCCCAGAACAACATCCAGACCACCACCGACCAGCAGCTCGAAGCCCTGGAGAAGCTCGGCGGAACGGCCGTGCTCGGCAGCCCGAAGACAGACAACATATACCATGCCGGATGGGCCTGGGCGGGCGGCACGCCCTTCAAGGGCACCAAGCTGCTCGCCAGCTATTTCGGCGGCACGCGCAACCCGCTGGTGATCTCCTGGCCGGGGCACATCAGCCATGACCGCAGGATGCGCCCGCAGTTCCATCACCTCGTCGACGTGGCGCCGACCATTTACGACATTCTCCAGATCACGCCGCCAAAGGTCGTCAACGGCTATGATCAGCTGCCGCTCGACGGCATCAGCATGGCCTACACGTTCGGTGATGCCGGAGCAGCGGGACAGAAGTCGGAGCAGTTCTTCGACAATAACGGCAGCCGCGGGATCTACATGGACGGCTGGTTCGCTGGCACCTTCGGGCCACTGATCCCCTGGGACACGGCCGGCTCCGCCAAAGGCCTCGCCGATTGGGATTCGGCCAAGGACCAATGGGAGCTCTACGACCTCGGGAGGGATTTCTCGCAAGCCCGCGATCTGGCGGCGGCGGAGCCGAAGCGGCTCCTGCGGATGAAGAAGCGCTTCCTCGAGGTGGCCCGAGAGAACCAGGACTTCCCCATCGGCGCCGGGCTCTGGCTGCGCATCCACCCCGAGGATCGCGTGAAGACCGCCTATGACCACTGGACGTTCACCGGCTCGACGGAACGCATGCCGGAATTCACGGCACCCGGCGTCGGGCGCCAGAGCACGACCGTGACAATCGACGCGGAATTCGAGGACGGCGCCAACGGCGTGCTCTACGCCGTCGGCGGCGCCGGCGGCGGGCTCAGTGTCTACATGCGGGATGGTCGGCTGGTCTACGAGTACAACATGCTCCTGATCGAGAACTACGCGGTGACCACCGACCCTATCCCGGGCGGCAGGCACGAGATCGTCATCGATACCGAAATCGAGAAGCCCGGCGGTGCCGCCCAGGTCGTGATCACCGTCGACGGCAAGGTGGCCGGGCGGACCACGGTGAAGCGCACGGTTCCGGCCGCCTTCACCGCGACCGAGACGTTCGACGTGGGGCGCGATCTGGGCTCGCCCGTGTCCACCGCCTATGCGGATGAGCGGCCCTTCGCCTTCGACGGCTCGATCCGGGGCATGGCGGTGACGATGAAGTAGGCGGTGCAGAGGCGCCAGACGCGGCGATTTCCCAGCAAACGAAAGGCGAGGCCATGATCGAACCCCTTCGGGCCTTGAAGATGTCGGCCCTCGTGGGGGCGGCCCTGATCACGACGGCGGAACCGGTCCGGGCGCAGGATCAGGCAAAGGAGAGACCGAACATCCTCGTCATCATGCCGGACGATGTGGGGCTCTGGAACATCAGCGCCTACAACCGCGGCTCGAGGGGCTATCGGACGCCGAGCATCGACCGGCTGGCCGAGGAGGGTGCCCTCTTCTCCGACATGTACGCGCAGCCGAGCTGCACGCCGGGGCGGGCCTCGTTCATCACCGGCATGTATCCGATCCGCTCGGGGCTAACGACGGTGGGCATGGTCGGTGCGAAGCAGGGGATGCGGGCCGAGGTGCCGACGCTGGCCGAGGTGCTGAAGCAGCAGGGCTATGCCACCGGGCAGTTCGGCAAGAACCATCTGGGCGACCGCAACGAGCATCTGCCGACGGTGCACGGCTTCGACGAGTTCTACGGCTTCCTCTACCACCTGAACGTGCTGCAGGAGCCCCTCGACAACGACTACCCCAAAAGCGACGCGTTCCGCGCGAAGTTCGAGCCGCGCGGCATCATCCACAGCTTCGCCACGGACACCTACGACGCCAGCGTGCCCGACGACCGTTTCGGCGAGGTCGGCAAGCAGCGGGTCGAGGACACGGGCCTGCCGGACGAGCAGCGCTTCGAGACCCTCGATGCCGAGCTCAACGGGAAGGCCTTCGACTTCATGGAGCGGGCGGTGGCAGCGGACGAGCCGTTCTTCGTCTGGCTGAACCCGTCCAGGATGCACGTCTTCACGTTCACGCCGGACGCGTACAAGGAGAGGGCCCGCGAGCACACGAGCTACGACGACCCGCACGGCGCCGGCATGATCCAGCACGACGACGACATCGGCGCGGTGCTCGCCAAGCTGGACAAGCTCGGCGTCGGCGACGACACCATCGTCGTCTACACGACCGACAACGGCCCGGAGCACAGCACCCATCCCCATGGCGGCATCACGCGCATCCGTCGGCCAACTGAGCCTTCGGCAGCGACGGGTGGGAAGCGGGGTGCTCGACAACGATGGCGCGGGACCGAAGGGCACCATCGGCCCGATCGTGAAGCTGCTGCTGCCTGCCAGCTGAAGTCGAGAGAACGGAGGAAGCCATGCGCGTCATGACCATTTTCGCCTTGCTCGCCCTGGCGATGTCGATCGCCGTGGGCGGCGAGGCCGTGTCCCAGACCTCGACCCTGTCACGGGCGGTCCAGGAGTCGGACAGCCGGCAACCCGCGATCCCGCGGCCCGGGCAGCAGGCCGAGGCGGCGCGAAAGCTCGCCGACTTCGAGGCCAGGACGGGGCGGAAGCCGAACATCCTGCTCTTCATCGTCGACGACATGGGCTACGGCGATCCGGGTGCGTTCGGCGGCGGCGAGGCGATCGGGGCGGCGACCCCCAACATGGACCGGCTGGCGGCAGAAGGGCTGAAGCTCACCTCGACCTACGCCCAGTACACCTGCACGCCGACGCGGGCCGCGATCCTGACCGGCCGCCTGCCGGTCAGGACCGGCCTGACCCGCCCAATCCTCGCCGGCGACAACGTGACCCGAAACCCGTGGGAGGGCGAGGTGTCGCTGCCGGGCATCCTGTCGGATCACGGCTATCACACGCTCCTGGTCGGCAAGTGGCATGTCGGCGAGGTCGAAGGCATGCGGCCGCACGACATCGGGTTCGACGAGTTCTATGGCTACTACCGGGCGCAGAAGGAGTACATCCAGCGCCATGACGGGCACCGCTATCCCGACCTGGTGCTCGATGCGGACAAGCGCGAGCGCTACGACGCGATCGGCGCCGACGACAACCTCGTCCGCGGGCTGAAGGACGGGACCACCGAGACGGTGATGGAGGTCGCCTCCGTCCAGGACATGGCCGAGGGCGACGGCATGCTGCGCGACTACACGGTGGCACGCATCGCCGAGCTGGCCCGGGGCGCCGAGCCCTTCTTCCTGACCCACGCCTTCATGAAGGTGCACGCCGACAACTGGCCGTCGGCGGCCTTCGAGGGCGCTAGCTCGTCCAAGTATCCCTACAAAGACGCCGTCGTCGAGGTCGACAGCCATATCGGCGACATCATGCAGGCGCTGGAGGATGCGGGCGAGCTGGAGAATACCTTCGTCTTCGTTACCTCGGACAACGGGCCGCAGATGGATGGCTGGCCGGACAGCGGCTACACGCCGCTCCGCGGCGCGAAGGGTACGACCTGGGAAGGTGGCGTGCGCGTTCCCGGCATCGCCTACTGGCAGGGCATGATCGAGCCGGGCCGGGTATCGGACGGGCTGTTCGACCTCATGGACCTCTTCAATACCTCGGTGGCGCTGGCCGGTGCCGAGGACGCGATCCCGACCGACCGCTACATCGACGGGATCGACCAGACCTCGTTCCTTCTGGCCGGCGACGGCGAGTCGCGGCGGGAGAACGTGTATTTCTGGCTCGGCTCGCAGTTCACCGCCATGCGGATGCGCGAGTACAAGATGCACACCAAGGTGGTCGAGCCGGCGGAGAAGTTCCTTTGGATCGACATGGCCACGCTGCAGGATACCGCGCTCGCGCCGTGGCTGTTCAATCTCTACATCGACCCGAAGGAGGAGTACACGGTCGGCCATCGCCTGAATGCTTGGCAGGCGTCGCTGGGCAACGAGATGAAGGCCCATGCCCTGACCTTCCGGAAATTCCCGCCTAAGGATATCGGCCTCGGCGGGTAGCAGGTGGTTGCCGGAACGAGGGGATCGGGTGGCTCTCGGCGAGCCTCTCGAACTGCCCGGGGCGATCGCCGAGCCGGGCCCGGCTCCCGATCCGCGCAAATTCCTGGGCGAGCCGGGGCGATCGCAGCTCGGCTCATCGAGACGTCGCGGCTGCACCCTGTCCCGTGAAGCGCTGAACAGCCTCATGCCGCAGCAGACCTCGCTCGCGGACGCCATCGTCTGGGGCGACGTGAAGATCGACGGCAAGCAACCGCAGCTCGAGGAATTGGCGTCGGGCCGACGCTCACCGTGCCGTGCGCCACCGACGAGAAGCTCGGCAGCGGGAAATGGAGCGCCGGCCCGGCCGCTGTCGTGCTGGCGCCGCCGGGCCCCTGGATGGTCGGGCAGGCTCGTCCGCTAGCTCTGATCCTTCGCCGGCGACAACCTCGAGGGCGGCTGGCACCCGGTGTCGTCGCCGGTCATCACGGCGAGCCGGGAAGCGGACAGCGCCAACAGCTGGACCGTGCCGCCCGGGAAAGGGACGCTGCGCCTGTTGCCCGACGCCGGCCAGTCAGCCGCGCTGCAGGAAGATCTTGGCACCCGGCTTCTGGCTGAGGAGCAGGCGGGCGGAGGCCAGGTCGGGGCAGATGGTCTCGCCCGAGGAATGGCTCACCCGATAGCTGCAGGGCGGCGACGCGATCGCCGGCCTCGCCCCACCGGGCACGGCTTGCAAGGGCATGCCCTGCATCGGCTGCTGCGGTTGCTCGTCGGTCGAGGAGCCAATCTGTTCCATGGTCGTCGAAAGCCTTACGCTGGTCCGGCTGCTATGATGTGCATCCCATGGTTCAAATGCCACTAACGGCGGCGGCGATTCCGCCGCTGTTGTCTGCTTGCCACACTCGGGGACGCGGAAACGCCACTCAGGGCTGGTCCGGCAGCCGGGCACGGCCAGCCGGGCCGAGGAAGAGCCCCGCGAGGTCGAGGAGGAAGTGCTCCGACCAGGCCCTGCCCATCAGCTGCAGGCCGATCGGGATGCCGTGACGG
The DNA here is from genome assembly GCA_020638495.1 of Geminicoccaceae bacterium. Lineage (GTDB taxonomy): Bacteria > Pseudomonadota > Alphaproteobacteria > Geminicoccales > Geminicoccaceae > SLRI01. The sequence goes on from JACKIN010000006.1 coordinate 160,579, forward strand.
TCCCGGCCGCACGGCACGGTCAGGGCGGGGATGCCGGCCGCCGGCGCTGCCCAGCAATTGCGGCTCAGCAGGGCGGTGCTGCCGACCGCATCCGCCGCTTCCGCCAGGGTCGGGGCGGTCACCGGCACGGTGGGCGAGAGGATCGCGTCGACGGTCTCGAAGAGTCGGTTGATGACGACGCCATTGGCCTCCCGCCAGCGCAGGTGGCCGGCATACTCGGTGGCCGGCATGGCGAGGCCGCGGGCGGCACGCTGGTGGATGGCGCTGCCGATGCGGGCGGCGTCGTGGGCGAGGCGCTGGCGATGGAACTCGGCCATGTCGGCCATGGCGAGCGGGGCGATGTGCAGGGCGGCCTCGAGGAGGGCCGGCTCGGCGACGGGCTGGACCGAGCAGCCCTGGCCCTCGAGCTTTTCGACCGCGCGCTCGAAGGAGTCGCGGATGTCGGGCTCGGTTTCTTCCAGGAGGGCGCTGGCGATGCCGAGCCTGATCCGTCCCGGGCGGGCGAAGGTCGAAGCGGAGCGGGAGAAGGGGTCGGCCGGATCGTGGCGGCAGGTCGCGGTGAAGGCCAGGCGGATCGTCTCGGGGTCGGCGGCGATGAAGCCCACCGTGTCGTGCGGCGGGCTGACCGGCATGATGTCCCGGTTGGAGATGGCGCCATGGGTCGGGCGCAGGCCGAGGAGCCCGTTGAGCGAGGCCGGCAGGCGGACCGAGCAGCCCGTGTCGGTGCCGACGCCGAGCGTGGCGAGGCCGAGCGCCACCGCCACGGCGGACCCGCCGCTCGAGCCGCCCGGCACGCGCTCGGGGTTCCAGGCGTTGCGGCAATTGCCGTACCAGGGGTTCTGCGTCGTGCCGCCGAAGGCGAGCTCGTGCAGGTTGGCGGTGCCGACGATGCGAACACCCGCGTCGCGCAGTTGCGCCACGACGGGCGCGTCCCTTTCGGCGATGCGGTCCCTGAAGAGGGCGCTCCCCCAGGTGCAGGCGACACCCCTGACCGGGATGCAGTCCTTGACCGCCATAGGCACGCCGGCGAGCGGCCCGACACCGGTCGATACCTCGTCGGGGGTGAGAGTGACGAAGCAGTGGAAGCGCTCGTTCAGCGCCGCCGCACGGTCGAGGAAGCGCTCTCGTGCGGCGGCGCCGTTCATCGGGACGGCCTAGAACTGCACGCCCTTGGTGAGCGCCCCGTCGATCACGAGGTTGGTGCCGGAAGTGAAGCTCGAGGCGGGACTGGCGAGGAAGACGATGCCGCGGCCGACCTCCTCGGCGGTCGCCATGCGGCCGGTCGGGTTGAGGTCGAGGGCGGCCTTGAAGAGCTCGGGATTGTCTTTCTCGATCGAGTTCCAGATGCCGTCCTTGAAGTAGACATTGCCGGGCGAGACCGAGTTCACCCGGATGTTCTTGGGCGCGAGCTGGCAGGCGAGGCCGTGGGCATAGTGGATGAGGGCGGCCTTGGTGGCGCCGTAGGAGCCGGCGAAGAAGTCGACCTCGCGGCCGGAGACGCTGGAGACGATGACAACCGAGGCGGCCTTCGACGCCTCGAGCTGCGGCATGGCGGCGTTCACGGTGCGCACCGTGTGCATGACGTCGACCTCGAACTGCTGCTGCCATGCCTCCTCGGTGCCGGCGCCGGCCAGCGCCGAGACATTGGCGACGACGATGTCGATGCCGCCGAGCTCGGCCGCAGCGCTCGCCACCCAGCTTTCGAGAGCCGCCTTGTCGGCGACGTCGAGCGCCTGCCCGTGGGCCTTCACGCCCTTCTTCCCGAGCGCGGCGACGCAGGCCTTCACCTCGTCCGCGTGGCGCGAGCAGACGCTGACATGGCAGCCCTCGTCGGCGAGGATGTCGGCGGCCCGGCGACCGATGCCCTTGGTGCCGCCGGTGACGATCGCCCTGAGACCCTTGAGACCGAGATCCATCGTTTCTGCTCCCTGTTCATTCGAGATAGGCTTTGAGGAGTGAGGCGCCGAGCGTGTACTTGGGGTCGACCATGTTGCCGAGGCGGACCCGGCCGGCCTGGGTCAGGAGGAAATAGGCCTCGCTCTCCTCGAAGCCGTAATCGGCGACCAGCCAGCGGACGAGGTCGCGATAGGCGATGCGCGCCGCGTCCTCCATGGGGCGGGCACTGCCGATCGACATGATGAACCGCTCGTTCTCGAGCCTCGGCCAATGGATCGGCCAGCCCTTGATCAGGTCGACATGCAGCGTCGTCGTGGACGGGATCTCGACCGCGACGCCGCAGAGCTCGCCGTCGCCCTGGGTGCCGTGGCAGTCGCCGACATAGAGGAAGGCGCCCTCGTGCTGCACCGGGAAATAGGCGATGGCGCCGGGGCCCATGTCCGGGAGATCCATGTTGCCGCCGTAGTAGTCCGGCGTGAGCGAGCTGATCGCCTCGATCTCGGGGCTGACGCCCAGCGTGCCGATGAAGGGCTCGTAAGGCAGGGTGATGCGCTCGTTGAAGACGACACCTTCGCGGGTCACCGCCATCTTCTTGACCCGCTCGGGCAGGGGCCGGTTGAGCATGGCGGTGACCGGGGTGGCGACGAGGCCGCCGAACTCGGGGATGAGGGCGGTGGTGCCGACCGGTTGCGGGCCGCGCGGCTCGATGTCGAGGATGCGGACCGCGACGACGTCGCCCTTCTTCGCGCCCTCGATGCGGATCGGGCCGCATTGCGGGTTGACGAAGGGCATGTTGAGCACGGCGGACGGCAGGTCGCGCTCGCTCCGGATGGCGCCGCCGAAGGCGTCCTCGGTTTCGGCCACGACGATGTCGCCCGGATCGATGGTCAGGACCGGCTCGGCATAGGGGCCGTAGACATAGTGGAAGGCGCCCTGCCGCTCACGGTCGAGCTGGTGTCGCCGACCCTCCCGACCCTTGGCCACGCCGAGCCGTGCCATATAGCTTCGCTCGAGCCAGTCGCTCATGCTCGTTCCTCCCTCGTGCCGAACCGTCGCGGAAGGTGGCACCGCTTCCGGCTCCCGTCCAGAGCCGGGAACCGATCTTCGGGCTTGGCGAGCGGGCCGGGGCGCGTCATTGTCACGCCGTTGACTCGAGCCGATCCAGGGGGCGTCGGTCGAACGAAGAAGCCCGTGCGGCCGACGCCGCCGGGACAGCGGCGAAGCGTTATGCCCAGCGAAGCATTCCTCGACATCGACCGGGTGGCGGTCCGTTACGGCTCGACGCCGGTGCTGCACGACCTGTCGCTGGCGGTGGGTCGGGGCGAGCTCGTGGCATTGCTCGGCTCGTCGGGTTGCGGCAAGACCACGCTGCTGCGCACGATTGCCGGCTTCCTCAGCCCGACGAGCGGGCGGTTGCGGATCGGCGAGCGCGACATCACCCGGCTCGCACCCGACCGGCGCGACATGGCCATGGTCTTCCAGTCCTATGCGCTCTGGCCGCACATGAGCGTGGCGCAGAACATCGGCTACGGGCTGAAGCTGCGGCGGCTCGATCGCGCGGCGATCCGGGCCAAGGTCGAGGACCTTCTCGCCATGCTCGGGCTGGCCGGGCTCGGCGAACGCAACGTCACGGCCCTTTCCGGCGGGCAGCGGCAGCGCGTGGCGCTGGGCAGGGCGCTCGCCGTCGATCCGGAGATCCTGCTGCTCGACGAGCCGCTCTCCAATCTCGACGCGCGCATCCGCCAGACGGTGCGGCACGAGATCCGGGCCCTGCAGCGGCGGCTCGGCATCACCGCGATCCACGTCACCCATGACCGCGAGGAGGCGATGGTCATGGCCGACCGGATCGTCATTCTCGATGCCGGCCGGATCGCCCAGGCGGGGCCGCCCGAGCGGATCTACAACCAGCCGGCGAGCCCGTTCGTCGCCGACTTCATGGGGGCGGACAACAGCGTGACGCTCGAGGCCGATCTGGACGGCGCCAGTGTGGTGATCGCCGCCGGCGCCGACCATGCGGCGGCACGGCTCGCCCGCGACCTGCTGCCGACCGCCAACACCTTGCCGGGGCAGGGGACGTTCAGCCTGCGCGCGTTCTTCCGCGGCGAGGCGGCGGCCCTCGTCGCGGCGGACGAGGCCGTGACGGGCGACGAGACCGAAGCGTTGCTGCTGACCGGCAGGGTGCTCGCCGTGAGCTATCCGGGCGGCGTCTGGCGTCACGAGGTTGCCATTGGCGAGCGGCATTTCCTGGTCGACGATGCCACCTGCCACGCGCCGGGCGATGCGGTCGCCGTGCGGCTGCCGGCCCGGCATCTCTTTCTTTTTCCCGCAGACGGCACAACCAAGCCCAGAGGAGGGTAACGTGAGACAGTCACGAGCGATGATCGCAAGCCTGATCGGCGGCACCATGCTGGCGACAACGTCGCTGGCGATGGCCGAGACGCTGACCGTGGTGACCGCCGGCGACCAGAACATGGTCGACTACATCAACGAGTTCCTCGCACCCAGGTTCGAGGCGGCCAATCCGGGCAACACGGTGCGGGCCCTTGGCACGGGGCCGGGCGATGCCGGCTCGCAGATGATCTACGAGCGGCTCGCCGCACAGAAGGCGGCGGGGGCCACGGACGTCGATGTGGATGTGGCGGTGGTGCACCAGAAGATGGCCGGCCAGATGGTGGAGGAAGGCCTGCTCGAGAGCTACCGGGACAAGATCGGGACGGGCGATCTCGTGACCCGCGACACGGCGAAGATGGCGCTCGGCACGGATGTCGACGGCTATGTCATGCCGATGTTCCACAGCCAGACGGCGATCGCCTACAACCCGGCGCTGGTGCCGGAGCCGCCGCAGACCTACGAGGAGCTGGTCGAGTGGGTCGCCGAGAACCCCGGGCAGTTCGGCTATAACGGCATCAAGGGCGGGATGTCGGGCGTCAGCTTCGTCATGGGCTGGATGTACGCCTTCACCGACCAGGGCGAGCAGCTCATGAACGGCCCGTTCGACGAATCGACGGAGGCCGCCTGGTCCGACGCGCTGGCGAAGCTCAAGGCGTTCAACGAGAACGTCACCTTCAGCCCGGGCAATGCCGGCACGCTCGACATGCTCAATCGCGGCGAGATCGCGATGGGTCCCGTCTGGGTCGACATGTTCTACACGTGGCAGGCGGACGGCCGGCTGAATCCGGACCTCAAGCTATCGCTGATCGGCCCCGGCATGCCCGGCCAGCCGATGTACTATGTCGTGCCCGAGGGGGCCGCCAACGCCGAGCTCGCGGCGAAGTTCATCGAGCTCGCCACCAGCCCGGCGGTCCAGGCCGAGGGCATCGTCGAGCGCTTCAACTGGTATCCCGGGATCGACGCGCAGCACGTCCAGGCGGAGCTGGACGACGCCACCTGGCAGCGGCTCTTCGCCGATGTCGGGCCGGAGGATCTGGCCGAGAAGGGCAAGCCCTTCCCGATCGGCCCTTATTTCGACGCCATCCTGGAAGCCTACGAGCGCCAGGTGACGAACTGACCGAGGCCGGCGGGAGCGTCCGAGGCGGCGCTCCCGCCCTCCCGCTGCGATGAAGGCGAGCCCGTTCCTGGGGCCACTCCTGGTGCTGCCGGCGCTCGGCGTCATCCTGCTGCTCTTCGTCTGGCCGCTCCTCTATTCGCTGGTCGGTGCCTTCGTGACTGGCGAGGGCTGGGGGCTCGGCAATTTCGCCAAGACGGTCGAGCTCTACCGCAGCGACATCCTCTTCACCTTCCTCATCGTCGGGCTCTCGACGCTGCTGATCGCCGTCTTCGCGGTCGCCATCGGCGGCTACCTGGTGCTCGGCAGCAACCCCAGGGCGCAGGCCATCCTGCGCTGGCTCTATCGCTGGCCGCTCTTCATCCCGTTCATCGTGGCGGGCCAGCTCATGCGCACGTTCCTCGCCAAGAACGGCCTCCTGAACGGCATGCTGGTCGAGGCCGGGCTGCTGACACCCTTGCAGACCCTGAGCTTTCTCGACTGGCGCGGCATCGTCATCGCCTTCGTCTGGAAGCAGACGCCGTTCGTGGCGCTGCTGGTCGCCGGGGCCATGGCCGGGCTGGACCGGTCGATGTTCGAGGCGGCGCGCAACCTCGGTGCGTCGCGCTTGCGCATCCTGGTCGAGATCGTCGTGCCGCAGGTCATGCAGACGCTCCTGGTCGGGCTCATCCTGAGCTTCGTCATCATGCTCTCGGTGCTGTCGGTGCCGCTGATGATCAATGCCCAGACACCCACCATGATCACCGCCAACATGGCCTTTCGGATCAACGCCTATGGCGATTACGGGGTCGCCAACGCGCTCGGCGTGATCTCCTATCTGATGGCCGGGGCCGTCGCCTGGATCTATCTGCGCTACGCCGTGCGCGAGCGGATGGAGCAGCGCTGATGGGGCGCTGGCTGGTCCGGGGGCTGTGCCTCGGCCTCCTCGCCTTCGTCGTCTTCGGGCCGCTCGCCAACATGGTGCTCTGGGCGTTCACCGAGCGCTGGTACTTCCCGCACGCTTTGCCGATCGAGTACGGCTTCAGCTTCTGGGGGCGCGTCTTCGCGCCGCGTGGCGGCGCGATCGAATCGCTCGTCAACAGCGCCGTCATCGCCGTCGGCACGGTCGCCATGTCGCTGGCCCTGGCAGTGCCGGCGGGCTACGCCCTGGCTCGCCTGCGGCTGCCGTTCCGCAGCCTGATCCTGCTGGCCTTCCTTTTGCCGCAGGCCTTCCCGAACCTGCCCGTCTACATCAACATCGCCCGGATCTTCTACGGCTTCGGCCTGAACGGCACCTATCTCGGCGTCGTCCTCGTCCACACCAGCCATGGCCTCGTCTATGCCGTCTGGATCGCCACGGCGGCCTTCGCCTCGGTCGAGCACGAGCTCGAGGAGGCGGCGCGCAATATCGGGGCGGGGGCCATGCACACCTTCTGGACGATCACCCTGCCGCTCGCCGCACCCGGCCTTATGGCCAGCGCCATCTTCGTCTTCCTCGAATCGCTCGACGAGTTCACCGGTACCTATTTCGTCGGCGCCCCGGACGTCCAGACCCTGCCGCTGCTGCTCTACAGCGCCAGCGCCGGCGGCAACTACCAGATCGCCTCGATCACGGCGCTCATCCTGCTGGTGCCGTCGATCGCCTTCATGCTGGTGGTCGAGCGGTTCCTCAGGGCGGACGTGCTGGCGAAGGTGGGGCGATAGAGCCGGCGCTGATTGCGCTGGACAGGCCTTCGATGTTGGCGGCCAATGGAGGCCGGGAGGAGCCGGTCATGAGCGTGCTGCGGCCCGTGGAACCGCGTCGGGAGGCACCGGGTCGGCCGGGGATCGCGCCGACCTGGACGAGCAGTGCGAAGGACATCGTCGGCTGCGCGCTGGGCCCGTCCCGGGTCTGGTTCACCATGGGCTACGGGATCGTCAACGAGGTCTACTACCCGAGGGTGGACCTGCCGCAGATCCGCGATCTGGGGTTCATCGTCGCCGACGGCGAGGGCTTCTGGGTCGAGGTGAAGCGGCTCGGAAACTACACGCTGCGGCTGGTCGAGCCCGGCGTGCCGGCGGTCGAGGTTCGGCACCGGCACGAGCGCTTCGAGCTGCATTTGCGGGTCACGCCGGATCCCATCCGCGACGTGCTGCTCGTCGAGCTCTGCCTCGACGGTGACGCGGCGCTCCGGCCTTACGTGCTGCTGGCGCCGCATCTGGGTGATTCCGGCTGGAACAACGAGGCAGCGGTCATGGAGCTCGGTGGGCGCCGGGTGCTGACGGCGGAGCAGGGGCCGTTCGGCCTGGCGCTGGCCGCGGTCGATGAGCGGCAGCAGGATGCGTTCGGCGAGGCCAGCGCCGGCCATGTGGGCGTGAGCGACGGCTGGCAGGATTTCGACCGCCATGGCGCCATGCGCTGGCAGCACAGCGTGGCCGGCCCCGGCAACGTGGCGCTCACGGGTGCCCTGCCGCGCTTCGCCGTGCTTGGCCTCGGCTTCGGCAGCACCGCACAGGCGGCGGCGACGCTCGCCGTCTCGAGCCTGCAAGGTCCGTTCGAGCGGCACCTGGCCCGGCAGCGCGACGACTGGCGGGCATGGCACGGAAAGGTGCGGGGCCAGGGCATGGGCGGGCTCCTGGAGCCGGCATCGATCGAGGCGCATGTCGGGCTTTCCGCCATGGTGCTGCGCACGCTTCGCGACCAGACCTATCCCGGCACCATGGTGGCGAGCCTGAGCGTGCCCTGGGGCAACACCCGCGACGACCTGGCCGGCTATCATCTCGTCTGGCCGCGCGATCTGGTCGCCTGCTCCACGGCCCTGCTGGCGCTGGGTGCGGTCGACGAGGCGCGCGACAGCCTGCGCTACCTGATCGCCACCCAGGCGGCGGACGGCTACTGGGCGCAGAACCAGTGGCTCGGCGGCACGCCGCACTGGACCGGCATCCAGCTCGACGAGACGGCGGCCCCGGTGCTGCTCGCGGCAGCGCTGGCCGAGCGGGACGCTCTGGACGGCATCGAGGTGGGCGACATGGTGCGCCGGGCGCTGCGCTTCATCGCCCGGACGGGGCCGGGGAGCGACCAGGATCGCTGGGAGGAGAATGCGGGCATCAACGCCTTCACCCTGGCCTTCGCGATCGCGGCCCTGGTCGAGGGTGCGCGTTTTGTCGATGCAGCCGATGCGGCGCTCGCCACGGCCCTTGCCGATTTCTGGAACGCCGGGATCGAGCGCTGGACGGCGGTGGCAGACACGCCTTTGGCACGGCGGCTGGGTGTCGCGGGCTACTACACGCGCATGGCGCCGATCGAGGTGATGGCGGAAAGCCGGCCGCTGCAACATTTGCTGGTGCTGAAGAACCGGGAATCGAGCAGCGCCGGGGTGGCGGCCGACGAGGAGGTCAGCACCGATTTCCTGCAGCTCGTGCGCTTCGGCCTCCGCTCGCCCGACGATGCGCATGTCGCGGCCAGCCTGCGGGTGATCGACGCGCTGCTCAGGGCCGACACGCCGAACGGGCCCGTCTGGCGGCGATACAATGGCGACGGCTATGGCGAGCACGATGACGGCCGCGCCTTCGACGGCACCGGCCGCGGCCGCGGCTGGCCGCTCCTGACCGGCGAGCGCGGGCATGTCGAGCTGGTCGCCGGCCGCGATCCGCTGCCCTTCCTCGACGCCATGGCGGCGATGGCCGGTCCGTCGGGGCTGCTGCCGGAGCAGGTCTGGGATGCCGAGCCGCTGGCCGATGCCGGCCTGCTCACCGGCCGGCCCACCGGGTCGGCCATGCCGCTGGGCTGGGCGCATGCCGAGTACATCAAGCTCGCTCTCTCGCGCCAGTCGGGTGCGCCTGTCGATCGCCCGGCGGCGGTCTGGCGGCGCTATGGCGGCAAGGTGCCGAAGGCCGACCGGCACTTCTGGCTGCCGCACGCGCCGATCGCCGGCCTGCCCGGGCAGGCGACGCTCGTCATCGCGTTCCCGGGCGAGGGGCAGGTCCACTGGGGCGTCGACGACTGGCAGGCCGTGGTCGACGAGCCGACGAAGGAGCTCGGCCTCGGGCTGCACGGCATCGAGCTCTCACCGGACCGGCTCGGCCCGGCGTCGCGCATCGTCTTCACCTGGCGGACGGCGGACGGGGCATGGAGCGGCCACGATGTCGTGGTGACACGCGGCTGAGTCCCGGGCTCAGGCGACGACTTCCTGGTTCAGCGTGCCCTCGACGAAGCCGATGCTGTCGAGGCTGGTCGCACCGTTGACGATGATCACGTCCTGGTCGGCACCGGCCCAGAGGACGACCGAGGCGATGGATTCGACGTGAGCGAACACCTCGTTAAGTCCCGGCGTGTGATGGTGCAAGTTGCTGCGGTCACGCCAAGGAAGAACGATGGGCCAGCTACTGCAAGCAAGCGCCACAACGACGCATGCCGTCCGAGCCACCACACTCCGGGACTGAATAACTACCTCGTCTCCTGCACGCGTCCCGCGATCAGCAGCATGGCGAGGACGAGGCCGCCGAAGAGGATCATGCGCAGGCCCGGCGAGGCGTTGACCACGGTGATGAGGGCGGTGAGCGTGACCAGCAGGATGGCGCCGGCGATGGTGCCGAGATAGCTGCCGCGGCCGCCGAGGATGGAGGTGCCGCCGACCACGACGGCGGCGATGGTGCCGAGCAGATAGGGCTCGCCGATGCCGACATAGCCCTGGCGGTTCATGCCGAGCAGCAGGAGTCCGGCGAGCCCGGCCGACGCGCCGGAGATGGCGTAGACGGTGATCAGGGTGAGGGGAGCATTCACCCCGGCGAGGCGGCTGGCGCGGGGATTGGTGCCGATGGCGTAGAGCCAGCCGCCGAGCACGGTGCGGTGCAGGACGACGAGCGTGGCGGCGGCGACGACCAGCCAGGTGAGGATGGTGACGGGAAAGCCCCAGAGGCGCTCGTTGCCGAGCCAGACGACGGCGGGGTTGGTGGTCGAGACGGCGCTGCCGCCGGCGATGAGCAGGAGCGAGCCCTGCAGGATCGTGGCGGTGGCCAGCGTGATGATGAGCGGGTGGACGCGCAGCAGCACGACCCCGACGCCGTTGACGGCGCCGATGGCGGTGGTGATGGCGAGCACGAAGAGGATGCCGAGGAGCCCCGTGGGGTCCCAGCCGACCGAGACGATGGGGGTGAGGATGGCGGCGAAGGTGATGACGGCGGCGACCGAGAGGTCGATGCCGGCGGCGATGATGACCAGCGTCTGGCCGGCGGCGGCGATGCCGATCACGGCGGCGAGCTCGAGCAGGTAGCGGAGGTGGCCGATCCGGGCGAAGCCCGGCTTCATGATGCCGGCCGTGATCCAGATGGCGATGACGACGAGATAGACGAGGGTCACCGGATGGATGAGCCAGCTCGCGCCGGGCAGGCGTTTCAGGCTCGCGAGCATCGGCTCAGCGCTCCCTGAGCAGGCGGAGGCCCATCGCGACCACGATGATCAGGCCCTTGGCGATGTACTGGGCGACCGGCGGGAATCCCAGGAAGAACATGACGTTGATCATGACGGCGAGGAGCAGGCTGCCGGCGATGGCGCCGCGAAACGCGCCGATGCCGCCGAGGAAGCCGACGCCGCCGAGCACGGCCGCGGTGATCGAATCGAGGATGAAGGGGCCGCCGATGATCGGATCGCCCGAGCCCGTCTGGGCCGCGACATAGACCCCGGCGAAGGCGGAGAGGGCGCCGGAGATGGCGTAGGCGACGATGCGTGCCCTTGCGACGTTCACGCCGCTGCGGAAGGCGCCATGTGGGTTGTTGCCGGCGGCGTTGATGTCCTGGCCCAGGGGGGTGGCCTGCAGGATGCGCCAGGCGACGAGCAGGCAGAGGAGGAGCACGAGGGCGGTCGGCGTCTCGCCGGCGAGGCCGTCGGAGAGCCAGGCCGGGACGTGGCCGCCAGGGCGCGGCATGACGAGCAGCGCAATGCCGCCGATGATGAAGGAGGCGGCGAGCGTCACGACGATGGCCGGGATGCGCAGGAGCGCCACGATGGCGCCGACCGTGCCGCCGATCACGGCACCGACGCCGACGGCGAGCGCGATGCCGAGGGCGGCCCCGCCATAGCTGTCGCCGATCCAGCTCGCGGCCAGCACGCAGCCGAGGCTGACCGTCGCGCCGATGGCGAGGTCGATGCCGCCCATCAGCATGATGAGGGTCTGGGCGAGGGCGACGACGGCGATGGGGAACCAGTTCTGGGTGAAGCGGGCGACGCCGGCGACGCTGAGCAGGCCCGGATGCAGCCAGGCGTAGACGGCGAGCAGGGCGATGAGCAGCAGATAGAGCCCGTAGAGCCCGGCATTGCGCTGCCAGAGGAGGCGGAGCTGCAGCGCCGCGCCGGTCACGCCGCCAGCTCCGCCTCGACGCCGAGCGACGCCGCGACGATCGCTTCCTCGGAGAGCTGGTCACGGTCGAGATGTGCGACCACCCGGCCGCCGCGGAAGACGGCGACGCGGTCGGCCACATGGATCAGCTCGAGCGTGTCGGAGCTCGAGAGCACGATGGCGACCCCGTCGGCCGCCATCTGGCGCAGGCGAAGGTAGATCTCGCGCTTGGTCTCGACATCGACGCCGCGGGTGGGATCGTCGAGGAGGAGGATGCGGGGCCCGAGCGGCAGCCAGCGGGCGATGGCGACCTTCTGCTGGTTGCCGCCCGAGAGATGGAGCGTGGGCTGGGCCGGATCGGCGACGCGGATGGCGAAGTCGCGAATGGCGTCGGTGGCGGTCCGGGCCTCGTCCTGCAGGCGGCGCAGGCCGCGCCGGGCGAGCCGGCGGAGCGACGGCAGGGTGAGGTTGAAGCGGATCGACAGGGGCAGGAGCACGGCCTCGCGCTTCCTGTCGGCCGGCACGTAGACGATGCCGGCCTCGATCGCCCGGATCGGCGTGAGGTGGCGCTGCACCTGGCCGGCGAGGCGGATCTCCCCGGCTTTCGCCTGCAGGTCGCCGAAGAGGGCTCTCAACGTCTCTTCCTGGCCCTGGCCGAGCAGGCCGCCAATGCCGAGGATCTCGCCATGGCGGAGCTCGAGATCGACACAAGAGATGCCCTCGGCGACGAGGCCCCGGACGGCGATGGCGGTCTCGCCGGGGTTGTGCGCCGGGCGTGGCGGGAAGAGGTCGCCGGGCTCGCGGCCGACCATCAGCCGGACGAGGCTGGCCGGATCGCTACCGTCGAGAGCCTGGTCCGCCGTGCGCTGGCCGTCGCGCAGGACGGTCACCCAGTCGCAGAGCTCCAGCACCTCGTTCAGCCGGTGGGAGATGTAGAGGATGGCAACCCCATCGGCCTGCAGCTCGCGCAGCAGGCCGAAGAGGATGCGCACCTCGTGGCCGGTGAGCGAGGAGGTGGGCTCGTCGAGGATCAGGAGGCGAGGGCGGCGATAGAGAGCCTTGGCGATTTCGATGAGCTGGCGCCGGCCGAGCGAGATGCGGTCGACCGGGGTATCGAGGGGCATGTCGAGGCCGAGCCGCTGGCAGAGGCGGCCGGTCTCGGCGGCGAGCCTCGTGTAGTCGGTGAAGGGGCCGCGGTGCGGCACCGCACCCATGACGATGTTCTCGGCGACCGAGAGATTGGGCGCGAGGCTCAGCTCCTGCTGGACGACGGCGATGCCGAGCTCGCGGGCGAGGGCGGGGGTGAGGGCGGCGTGCTCGGTGCCGTCGATGGCGATGCTGCCGGCATCGGGGCGAAGCACGCCCGAGAGCAGGTTGATGAGCGTCGACTTGCCCGCGCCGTTCTCGCCGAGCAGCGCATGGACGCGGCCGGGGCGGATCTCGATGGAGACACCGTCGAGGACGGTGTTCTCGAAGAAGCGCTTGGCGAGGCCCCGGGCCGCGAGCAGCGGTGCCGACATCGTTTGCCGCTGCTCGCCGCCGCTTGCCTACTTCAGGCCGAGGATCTCGTCGAAGAGGGCGAGATCGTAGGGCGAGTAGATGTAGCCGTCGGCCGGGAAGTCCTCGGCGCGGGCCAGGTACTCGGGGAGGTTTTCGTCGGTGATGATCGGCAGCGGCACCTCGACAAAGGCGGCGATGTCCTCGCCTTCGAGCGCCTTGACGGCGGCGTAGACGCCGAGGCCGCCCAGCCAGTTGGGCTGCATGGTGGCCCAGCCGGGGAAGCCCTTCTCGCTCCAGAGCTCGAGGAACTGGCGGTAGTTCTCGCCGGTGCTCGGCGGCACGTCGCGACCCTGGCGGTCCATGGCGAGGATGGCGCCCGCGGTGAGGGCGCCGCCGAAGCTGAGGATGCCGTCGATCTCCGGGTACTGGAAGAGCAGGCTGGTCATCGCCTCCTGGGCCGGCGCGGCGTTGTAGGGGGTGTTGGTCTCGGTCAGGACCTCGATGCCGGGATTGGCCTCGAGCACCGGCGTGGCGCCGGCGCGCCGATCCTCGCTGACCGAGACGCCGGCCGGGCCGTTCATGATGATGATCTTGCCCTTGCCGCCGAGCTGCTCGACCATCCATTCGGCCGCGAGCTGGCCCCACATGTTGGAATCGGTGTTGATCTTGGCGGTGATCTCGTCGGTCTCGACCAGGCTGTCGACATTGATGACGGCGATGCCCTTCTCACACGCCTGGGCGATGACCCGGTCGAGGGCGGTCGACGAGCCGGCAATGACGACGATGCCGTCCACATCGGCGTCGATCATCGACTGGATCTGGGTGATCTGGGTGTTGGCGTTGCCCTCGGCGTCGGTGACGACGAGCTCGTCCGTCAGGCCCTGCTCCTGGAGCTGGCTGAAGACGTCCTCGATGGTGCCCTGAGTCTGCTTCATCCAGGTCGGGATCGAGTAGATGTTGGCCCAGCCGATGGTGTAGGGCGCCTCGCGCTCGCCGGTCATGCACTTGGCGAGCGCCAAAGCAGGCGTGCTGGTGGCCGTGCTCATGGCGGTCAGGGCGATGGCGCAGGCGGCGCAGGACAGCGCCAGCTTCAGGCTGCTCGACATGGATGCTTCCCCCGGTTTCGCCGGCCTTTCCGGCAGTTGTATGACGATATGCTAAGGTCGCGAATCCGTCTTGTCGATCCGGTAGTCGCGGACCGCGTTGTCGTGGAAGAGTGCCCGCTGCTCCTCCGCTGTCAGGTCCTGCACGATGTCGGCGAAGGCGTCATACATCTGGGCGTAGCCGGCATGCAGCCCGGCCACCGGGAAGTCGGAGGCGAACATCGCCCGGCCCAGACCGAAGGCGTCGAGGCAGTCGAGCACGACGGGCCTGAGGCTCTCGAGCGTCCAGTCGTGGTCGTAGGCGCAGAGATCGGAGATCTTGAGGCGGACATTGGGGCGTTTCGCCAGCTCCTTCAGCCCGCGCCGCCAGTGATCCATGGCGACGGCGTCGCGATCGACCGGGCTGCCGGCGTGGTTGACGATGATGGTGGTGTCCGGAAATCGGTCGGCGAGATCGGCCGCGTCGCCGAGCTGGCCCGGATAGATGAGCATGTCGAAAGAGAGGCCGAACTCCCGGAGCAGGGCGAAGCCGGCCAGCCACCTGGAGTCGGTCATGTAGTCGGCGCGTTCGACGAAGCGCTTCTCCGGGTCCTCGTGCCAGCTCAGGATGAAGCGGACGCCGCGGACGAAGTCGAAGGCGCGCTGGGCTTCGAGAATGGCGCCGACGCCGGGGTCGTCGAGCGGGGCGCGGACGACGGCGACCGTCGGCAGGCGGTGTCGCTGCTTCAGGCCGGCGATCCAGCGCGTCTCGCCGACGGGGTCGCTCCTGTCCCAGCTCGCCTCGATATGCACCGAGCCCACGAGGTGGAGCCCGGCGGCGTCGCGCTCGAGGTCGTCCGGCAGGTAGTCGCGGTAGAGAGGGGTCGGGTCGCCGAAGACCTTGCGGCGGCCGGGCTGGGGCACCAGCCAGGGGTGCTTCTCGAGCTTCAGGTCCCAGAGGTGGTGGTGGGCGTCGAGGATCGGTCCCGTGTAGCGCATGGTCAGGCTCGTGTTCCGATCCGGTCCTTCAGCCGCTTCAGCCGCATGGCGACGAAGAGCAGGACCAGGGCGATGGCGAAGGCTGCGGCGGCGAGCACCCAGGCAACCGTGACGATGCCGGTCGAGGGCCAGAAGAAGAGGATGACGCCGACCAGGGTCACGGTGATGCCGATGACCTTGAGATGGCCGTCGGCCTGGACGTCGGCAGCGGTGCCGCGCCCCGACATGAGGTAGCCGACGCCCGAGGCGATGGCCCAGATGCCGACGACGATCAGGAGCATGCGGAGGGTCGCCCCGGGCCAGAGGAGCAGGATGCCGCCGACGACGATGCTGATCAGGGCGGGGGTGAGGCTCATGGCGGTCTGCCGGGCGCGCATCGTGCCGATCAGGCCGGCCACACCGTCGATCAGGAGGAAGAAGCCCAGCACGACCGCCAGCACCTCGACGCTCCAGCTCGGCCAGACGAGGAGGGCGAGGCCGAGCAGGCCGGCGAGCACGCCGCGTGCCAGGAACCACCACCAGAGATCGCCGAGCCCGGCGTCGATGCCGCGGACGGCCTCGGCCGCGGGGCGCCGCGGTCGCTCGTCGCTCTTCTTCCCGTCCTGCATGACGCGCCCTCCTGCCTATTTGATGCCGGCCCGCATGAAGCTTTGCACGAACTGGCGCTGGAAGAGAAGGAAGGCGATGAGCAGCGGGGCCGAGGTGAAGAGGGTGGCGGCCGAGATCACCGACCAGTCGATGCCCTGGTCGACCGAGGCGAAGACCTGCAGGCCGACGGTCACCGGGCGCGTCTCGACCGAGCTCGTGACGATCAAGGGCCAGAGGAAGTTGTTCCAGTGGAAGCTGACCGAGACGAGGCCGAAGGCGACGTAGATCGGCCGGGCGAGGGGAACGTAGACGCGCAAGAGGATGCCGAGCGTGGTGCAGCCCTCGATGCGGGCGGCGTCGTCGAGCTCCTTCGGCACGGTCTTGAAGGTCTGGCGCAGGAGGAAGATGCCGAAGGCCGAGGCCATGTAGGGCAGGCCGATGGCGAGGATGGTGTCGAGGATGCCGAGGCTGCTGACGATGCGGTAGTTCTCCACGAGCAGCACGTCCGGCGTGATCATGAGCTGGACGAGGACCAGGAAGAAGAGGAGGTCGCGGCCCCAGAACTCGAGCCTGGCGAAGGCGAAGGCGGCGAGCGTGCTGATCACGAGCTGGCCGGCCAGGGTCATGGTGACCAGCATCAGCGTGTTCAGCATGTAGCGGGCGAAAGGGGCGGCCGCCATCGCCCGGGTGAAGTTGTCGAGCGTCAGGGGGGCGGTGAGGTCGAAGCGGGCGGCATAGAGCGGCGGGTGGAAGGCCGCCCACAGAGCGAAGAGGAGCGGCAGGATCCACAAGACGGCCAGGAGCCAGGCGCCGGCGGTGACGAGGAGATGGTCGAGCCGCGTGCCCGCGTCGACGATGCGGGCGGCGGCGGACCCTTGGGCCAGGGCGGCGCTCGTCACCGGTAGTGGATCCGCTTGTCGAGCACGGTCACCTGCAGCACCGAGACGGTGATCAGCACCGCGAGCAGGACGACGGTGAGGGCGGCCGCATAGCTCGTGTCCCAGAACTTGAAGCCGGTCTCGTAGATGTAGAAGAGGAGGAGCGAGCTGGCGTTGCTGGGGCCCCCGCCGGTCATGGCGACGATGTGGTCGACGACGCGAAACGCGCCGATCACGGCATTGACCAGGACGAAGAGCGTCGTCGGCATGAGCAGCGGCAGGACGATGCGGCGGACATAGTGGAAGTCGGAGGCACCCTCGAGCTTGGCCGCCTCCTTCAGGCTGGGCGGGATCGACTGCAGCGCCGCGAGGTAGAAGATCATGAAGAAGCCCGCCTCCTTCCAGACCGAGACGGCCATGACGCTCCAGAGCGCCGTCTCCGGCGAGCCCAGGAAGTTGACGTCCGGCCCGCCGAAGAGGGCGATGATCTGGTTCAAAAGCCCGAAGCCCGGCGTGTAGAAGAAGAGCCAGATATTGGCTGCCGCCACCATCGGCAGGACGGTGGGCGTGAAGTACGCCATGCGCAAAAAGCCGCGCCCGGCCAGCCGCTCGTTGACCCAGAGCGCCATGACGAGGGCGATGCCGATCGAGAGCGGGATGGTGACCAGCGCGTAGAGGAAGTTGTTCCAGACCACCTGGAGGAAGACCGGGTCGTCGGTGATCATCCGGCGATAGTGGTCGAGCCCGAGGAAGCTGGCGGGGCGGCGACCGCGCGCGGTCGAGAAGAAGCTGGCCCAGAAGGTCGCGACGGTCGGGTAGTGGGTGAAGGCGACGAGCAGCACCATGGCCGGCAGCAGGAGCAGCCAGGCGTAGATCGTGGTGAGGAGGCGCCGGTCCATGCACGGATCGCCGACGGGCCGGGCCACCCTGGCCCGGTCCCGCCGGCTGTCGGCTCAGCGATAGGGGGCGAGGATGCGCATCGCCTCTTCCTGCGCCGCGGCCAGCGCCGCCGCCGGCTCCGCCGTGCCGGTGATCGCCGCCTGCAGCGCGTCGTTGAGGACCTTGGTGACGCGCTGGTTCTCGTGCGTCGAGAGCTCGGCCACGGCGAACTCGAGCTGGTCGCGGGCGACGGTCGCCGGCGGGAAGTCGTTGGCGTATGCCTGCATGGCCGGGGTTTGCCAGGCGGCCGGGCTGGTCGCCACGTAGCCGGTCTTGATCGACCAGTCGGCCTGGTTCTCGGGCGTGGTCAGCCAGCGAATGAAGTCGAGGGAAGCCTGCTCGCGCTCCGGGTCGCTGTGCAGGATGAAGAGATTGCCGCCGCCGGTGGGGGCACCACGGCGGACATGCGCCGGCAGCATGGCGACGCCGAAGTCGAAGGGCGCGTTGTTGCGGACATTGGTGAGGTTGCCAGTGGTGGTCCACATCATCGCCGTCCGGCCCTGGAAGAAGTCCTGCGGCGTCGTCCCCCACTCGATGATACCGGGCGCCATCACGCCATGCTCGGTGCTGAGGTCGACGAGGTATTCCAGCGCCTCCACCACCCTGGGGTCGTCGAAGTTCACCTCGTTGCCGGCCTGGTTCATCAGGATGACGTCGTTCTGCGTCGTCAGGCCCTGGAAGAGCCAGTAGGGGAAGCCGGAGGTCGGGATCTGCACGCCGTACTGGGTGACGTTGCCGGCGGAGTCCTTCAGGGTGAGCTGCTTGCCGAGCTCCACCTGCTCCTCCCAGGTGGCGGGCGGGACCTCGGGGTCGAGGCCGGCGGCGGCGAAGGCCTCCTTGTTCCAGTAGAGGACCGGGGTCGAGCGCTGGAAGGGCACGCCCCAGAGCTGGCCGTCGATCGAGCCGTTCTCGAGGAAGGCCGGATAGAAGCTCGCGAGCCAGGCCTTCTCCTCGTCGCTCTGGGCGAGCTCGGAAATGGCGACGATCATGTCCTCGTCGTAGAGGGTGAAGGTGTCGACCGCGAGCAGCACCGCCATGTCGGGCGCATTGCCGCCCTTGAAGGCGGTGACCGTGCGGGTGATCGTGTCCTGGTAGCTGCCGGTGTAGACCGGCAGGATGGTCACGCCCGGAGTCTGCTCGCTGTAGGTCTTCGCATACTCGTCGATGATGGCGGTGATCGGGCCGCCGACGGCGACCGGGAAATTGAGCGTCAGCTCGAGCTCGGCCCTTGCTGACGGTGCGGCGGCGATGAGCGCCACGACGGCCGTGGCGGCGAGCAATGACTTTCGGGACATCAGACAACTCCTCCCAGGATGTGTGGCTGGTTCGCGGGGTCAACGGCCGAGAGCGCCACGCGGCGGCCGTCGGCGGCGGAAAAGAAGGCGAGATCGGTTGCGGCGCAGGTGAGCTGCAGCTCGCTGCCCTGGGCCGCGGCGGCGTGGCCGGGGACGCGGGCGAGCAGGTTGTGGCCGCCGAGGTCGCAGACGAGAACGGTATCGGCCCCCTGATAGTCGAGGTCGGTCACCGTCACGGGAAAGCCCGGGCCGGCCCCTGGCAAGAGGGCTTCGGGGCGGACACCGACGACGAGATCGGAGAGGTGCCCGCCCGGCGTCTCGGCGAGGACCGGGCCGCTCGTGCCGGCGACCACGAGGCCATGCGGCGAGGCGTCGAGCGGCAGGAGGTTCATCGGCGGCGTGCCGACGAAGCTCGCGGCGAAGGCGGTGGCGGGGCGCTCGTAGAGCTCGGCCGGTGCCGCGTCCTGCTCGATCCGGCCGTCGCGCATCAGCACGACCTGGTCGGCCATGCTGAGCGCCTCGGCCTGGTCATGGGTGACGTAGATCATGGTCATGTCGAGGCGCCGCTGCAGGTCCCGGATCTCGTGGCGCATCTCGGCCCGAAGCTTGGCGTCGAGATTGGAGAGCGGCTCGTCCATCAGGCAGAGCCGGCTCTCGGCGACGATGGCGCGGGCCAGCGCCACGCGCTGCTGCTGGCCGCCGGAGAGCTGCGACGGCTTGCGACCGAGAAGGGCGCCGAGGCCGAGGATGTCGGCGGCGCGCTCCAGCCGCCGTCGCCGATCGGCCGCCGGCACGCGGCGCACCTTGAGGCCGAAGAGGATGTTCTCGGCGACCGAGAGGTGGGGGAATAGCGCGTAGTTCTGGAAGACCATGGAGAGGCCGCGCTTCGCCGGCGGCCGGTCGGTGACGTCGGTGCCGTCGATGCGGATGCGCCCCGAGGTGGCCGTGTCCAGCCCGGCGATCAGCCGCAGCGTCGTCGACTTGCCGCAGCCCGATGGCCCGAGCAGCACGGCAAAGGCGCCATCGAGGATGACGAGGTCGATCCCGGCCAGGGCCGTCGTTTCGCCGAAGCGACGGGTCAGGCCGTCGAGCACCACTTCGGGCAAGGGCCACCTTCTGCAAGCCAACCGGACGGGAAAGCCGGCAGGCGGCACGCTAGCGGCGTGACAGATCGATGACAACCGAGGCGACGCCGGCCGGGTTGCGGACAGACATGGCCGGCTGCGGCAGGGGTGGGAGGCGACCGGGCGGCGGAACGGGGAGGACACGATGCGGGTGGTGATCTGCGGCGGCGGGGTGATCGGCGCCTGCACGGCCCGGTTCCTGGCGTTGCGTGGCTGCGAGGTGGTGGTGGTCGAGCGGCACCGTGTGGCCGGCGCTGCCTCCGGCAAGTCGGGCGGGTTCCTGGCGCTCGACTGGTGCGACGGCTCGCCGCTCCGGCCACTGGCGCGGCGCAGCTTCGCGCTGCATGCGGAGCTGGCGGCGGCATTCCCCGACCGCTGGGGCTATCGGCGCCTGCCGACGGCGGCCGTGACCCTGACCCGGAAGGCCGGGCGGGCGGCCCCGGGCCTGCCCGGCTGGCTGGCGCCGGAGGCGCGGTTCGGCGGCTGGCTCGGCACGCCGGAGACGACGGCGCAGGTCGATCCCGAGGCCTTCACGACCAGCATGATGGACCTTGCCCGCGAGCGCGGCGCCCGGCTGGTTCAGGGTGTCGTCCAGGGGATCGGGCGGAGCGCCGACGGCGGGCGGGCCACCGGAGTGGTGGTCGATGGCGAGGTGCTGGCGGCCGATGCTGTGGTCATCGCCATGGGGCCGTGGTCGGTCCTGGCGGCTGCCTGGCTGGCGCTGCCGGCGGTCCACGGGCTCGAGGGGCACAGCCTCGTCTTCGACGACCCGGGGGCCGCGGCGGCCGCGCTCTTCGTCGATTGCCCGGCACCGGGTGGCGGGCAGGGGGCGCCCGAGGTCATTCCCCGGCCGGACGGCACCACCTATGTCTGCGGCCTGCCGAGCCGGCGGCCGCTGCCCGAGGATCCGGCGGCGGTGGTGGCGGACGAGCGCTTCCTCGAGCAGTTGCGGCAGATGATCCGGGGCTTCGCGCCGGGGCTCGCCGCCGCCCCGGTGCGGCACGGCGGCGCCTGCTTTCGGCCGGTGACCGAGGATGGCCTGCCGCTGATCGGTCCGGTCGCCGGGCTCGAGGGCGCCTTCGTGGCCACCGGCCACAGCGTCTGGGGCATGCTGAACGGGCCGGCGACCGGCGAGGCGCTGGCGGCGCTGATCATGGACGGGGCGTCGGCCACGGTCGATCTCGCCCCCTTCGATCCGGCCCGGCTGCCGGCTCTCGCGGTGCAAGCCACTTGAGCCGCGGCGCCATTGCGCTAACGTCCGCGCATGGGCCGGGCAACAGGCTCGGCCGGCAAGGTGCCATGGGAGGCTGAAGATGCAGCGACGGACGTTCGGTGGCCTGGCGGCTGCCCTGGGGATGGGCCTGATGGCTTCGACCGCGATGGCGCAGGACATGCCGCGCATGGGCGTGGTGGTGAAGATCGGCGGCATTCCCTGGTTCAACGCCATGGAGGTCGGCATCCAGGAGCAGGGCAAGGAGCTGGGCTGGGATGCCTGGATGGTGGGCCCCACCAGCGCCGACCCGGCCCTCCAGGTGCGCGCCGTCGAGGACCTGATCGCCCAGGGGGTGGACGCGATCGGCGTGGTGCCGAACGATGCCGAGGTGCTCGAGCCGGTCCTGGCCCGGGCGCGCGAGCAGGGGATCATCGTGATCACCCATGAGAGTCCGAACCAGCAGAACGTCGACTGGAACTTCGAGATGGCCTCGCTCGAGGGCTTCGGCGAGGCGCACGCCAAGCTGTTCGCCGAGGCCACGGGCGGCGAGGGCGAGTACGCGCTCTATGTGGGCTCGCTCACCGTGCCGGCGCACAATGCCTGGGCCGACGCGGCGGTGGCCTATCTGGAGGCCAATTATCCGAACATGACGCTGGTCGCCGACCGCTTCGGGGTCGCCGAGAGCGTCGACGATTCACGCAGCACCGCCCTCGACCTGATGCGCGCGCATCCCGAGCTCAAGGGCTTCCTCGCCTTCGGCAGCCAGGGGCCGATCGGGGCGGGCCGGGCCGTCGACGAGCGGCGCAAGGGCGGCGAGATCGCCGTGGTCGGGCCGTTCTCGCCGGGCCAGGGGCAGCGGCTGGTGCATGACGGGGTGATCAGCGGCGGCTTCATGTGGAACCCGATGGAGGCCGGCCGGGTCTTCGTCACCATCGCCGACATGCTGAAGAAGGGTGAGCCGATCGAGGACGGCACCGAGATTCCCGGTCTCGGGGTGGTCTCGCCGGACGCCGAGACGCACAACATCATCGTCGACGCGCTCGTGACCCTGAACAAGGACACGGTCGACGAGCTTGCCGACATGGGGCTTTGAGGCGGTGCGGGGCGGCGCCACCGACGCCGCCCCGCGCATCCTGGCGGTCGAGCACGTCTCCAAGGTCTTCGGCGGCGTGCAGGCGCTCGTCGACGTCGATTTCGACGTGCTCGAGGGCGAGGTGCACTGCCTCGCCGGCGAGAACGGCTGCGGCAAGAGCACGCTGATCAAGATCGTCAGCGGCGTGCATGCGCCGGAGCCCGGCGCCGTGCTGCGCTTCGCCGGCGAGCGGGTCGAGGGGCTGACGCCGGTGACCGCCCGGCGGCTCGGCATCCAGGTGATCTGGCAGGATCTCGCCCTCTTTCCGGAGATGACGGTCGCCGAGAACATCGCGTTCGAGGCCAATCTCGGCGGCCGGCCGCGCTGGGTCGACTACGGGGCGATGCGCCGGACGGCGGCACAGGTGCTCGAACGCCTCGGGGTGACGCTGCCGACCGGCCGGCCCTTGCGCGAGCTCGGCATCGCCCAGCGCCAGGTGGTGGCGATCGCCCGCGCGCTCGTCGCCGAGGCGCGCCTCGTCTTCATGGACGAGCCGACGGCCTCGCTCACCCAGGCCGAGACCCGGGCGCTCTTCGAGGTGGTGCACCGGCTGAAGGCCGATGGCATCGCCACGGTCTTCGTCAGCCATCGCCTGGCCGAGGTGCTGGAGATCGCCGAGCGGGTGACGGTGCTCAGGGACGGGCGCATGGTCGGCGTCTATCCGGCGGCCGAGCTGACCCAGAACCGGCTCGCCGAGCTGATGACCGGCGAGGCGCACGAGGCGGTGGTCAG
The DNA here is from genome assembly GCA_020638495.1 of Geminicoccaceae bacterium. GTDB lineage: Bacteria > Pseudomonadota > Alphaproteobacteria > Geminicoccales > Geminicoccaceae > SLRI01. The sequence goes on from JACKIN010000006.1 coordinate 183,755, forward strand.
GGCGCAGGACCGGAGCGCGGGGCGTGTCGTCCTGGAGGTCGAGGGTCTGGCCCGGGCCGGCGAGTACGAGGACGTCAGCTTCAGCCTGCACGCGGGCGAGATCCTGGGCATCACCGGGCTGCTCGGCGCCGGGCGGACCGAGGTGGCGGCGACGCTCTTCGGGCTGACGTCGCCGGATCGGGGTGATATCCGCCTCGACGGCCGGGAGCTTCGCCTGGGCTCGAACCGCGACGCGATCCGTTCCGGCATCGCCTATGTCTCGGAGGATCGCCTTTCGCTCGGCCTCGTCCAGCCGCAGTCGATCTCGCGCAACATCGCGATCACCGTGCTCGACCGCCTGCTCGGCCTCCTCGGCCTGCTCGATCCGGAAAAGGAGCGCCGGCTGGTGGCCGGCTGGGTCGACCGGCTCAAGATCAGGATCGGCCGGCCGGAGGATGCCGTGGCCACGCTCTCCGGCGGCAACCAGCAGCGGGTGGTGCTGGCCAAGTGGCTGGCCACCGAGCCGCGCCTGCTGATCCTCGATTCGCCCACGGTCGGGGTCGACATCGGCGCCCGGGCGGGGATCTTCCAGATCGTCCGCGAGCTGGCGGCGAGCGGCCTCGCCATCCTGATGATCTCCGACGAGATCCCCGAGCTCTACCACAATGCCGACCGCATCCTGCACATGCGCGCCGGACGACTCATTGGCGAGTTCCAGCCCGGCGAGGCGCCGATCGAGGCGATCGAGGCGGCCGTCCATGCCTGAGCCAGGAATGCCCGGAGCCGGGCGGCGCTGGCTGCCGCGCTCGACCGAGGGGTGGCTCACCCTCGTCATCCTCGTTTTCGGTGGCGTTCTCGGGCTCGCCACCGACACGTTTTTGACCTTCGCCAACCTCTTCGATCTTCTGAACATCAGCGCCTTCAACGCGATCATGGCGGTCGGCCTCCTGGTCGTGCTGGTGGCGGGCGGCATCGACATCTCGTTCGCGGTCGCCGCGTCCGTCGTCCAGTACCTTACCGCGGTGACGGTCATGCAGCTCGGCGGCGGCAACTGGGCGATCGGTCTCGTCCTCGCCAGCGCCTTCGGCTTCATGCTCGGGGCCATTAACGCCTCCCTGATCTACTATTTCCGGATCATCTCGATCGTGGTGACCATCGCCACCTTCAACATCTTCTTCGGCCTCCTGATGTTCTTCACCCGTGGCCGGTCGATCTACGATCTGCCGGACTGGCTCCTGGACCGGATCATCGTCTTCGAGTTCGAGACGCCGGGGGGAGATTTCGCGTTCCTGACCCTGCCGGTGGTGGTGATGATGGCGGTCGTCGTCGCCACCTGGCTCTTTCTCAACCGCTCGAGCCTCGGCCGCCAGCTCTACGCCATGGGCGACAATGCGGAAGGGGCGCGGCGGGTCGGCATCAACATCGCCGCCATGCATTTCCTGGCCTATGGCTGGCTCGGCGTCTGCGCGGGGATCGGCGGGCTGATGCAGGCGCACTACGTCCAGGAGGTGGTGCCGAACGCGCTCTACGGCCGCGAGCTCGACGTGCTGGCGGCCGTGGTGCTGGGCGGTGCGCGGCTCGGCGGCGGGCGGGGGACGATCCTGGGGGCACTGCTCGGCGTCACCCTGGTCACCATGACCCAGAACGGGCTGAACCTCATGGGCGTGAGCCCCTACGCCTTCCAGATGGTCGTCGGCCTCGTCATTCTCGTCGCCATCACCATGAGCAACCTGGAGGGCCTCGAGGCGTTCATCCGGCGCTTCCGGTCGGGTCGAGCCCGGGCTGAGGCGGGGCGGCAAGGCTGATGCGGGCCGCCTTCACCCGGTTGCTGCGCGGCCAGGGCGAGATCCTGGGACTGCTCGTCTTCTTCGCCGTCGTGCTCGTCTTCTTCGGCCTGACGACGCCGCGTTTCCTCGCCGCCGGCACCTTCCAGTCGATCGCCTTCCAGCTGCCGGAGCTGGGTCTCCTCACGCTGGCCATGCTGCTGCCGATCCTGTCGGGCGGGCTCAACCTCGCGATCACCTTCACCGCCAACATCGCCGGGCTCGCCATGGCCTGGGTCATCCAGCTCGGCGGCGGGCCCGAGGCTGGGCTGATGATGGTGCTGCTCGGCACGGCGGCGGCGCTGGCCGTAGGGGCGCTCGCCGGCGGGGTGATGGGCGTGGTGGTGGCCTTCGTCGGCGCGCATCCGATCCTCGTCTCGCTGGCGATGATGATCTTCCTGCGCGGTCTCGGCGAGTTCCTGACCCGGGGCGGCGACATCTCGGGCTTTCCGCCCTTCATCGCCACCATCGGCCACGGCACGGTCTTCGGCATCCCGTTGCCGCTCTTGATCCTGCTCGTGGCGGCGCTCCTCTGGCAGGTGCTGCTCGGCCGCTCGCGCTTCGGCTTCTCCACCTACATGGCCGGCTCCAACCTGGAGGCGACGCGCTACTCCGGCATCGACACGCGGCGGGTGCTGGTCCTCGTCTACGTGCTGTCGGGCGTGATGAGTGCGGTCGCCGGCATCCTCATGCTGACCCGCTTCAACTCGGTCCGGGTCGGCCACGGCGAGGCATACCTGCTGATCACCGTGCTCGCCTGCTTTCTCGGCGGTGTCGACCCCTTCGGCGGGTTCGGCCGGACGGCCGCCGTGGTGCTGGCCCTCGTGATCCTGCAGACCATCGCCTCCGGGCTCAACCTGATGGGCGCCCACCAGCATCTGGCGACAGCACTCTGGGGTGTCTTTCTGATCGCCGTCATGGTGGGGCGATGGGTGTGGCAACGCTGGAGCTGGCGAGCGCCGGGGTGAGCGTGGGGTCGGGCGGCGGTTGCGGGTTTCGGCGGCCGCGTGTCCGATCCGGGCCCCGGCGCTGCTCGGCGAGCGGCTGTGGCCGGAGGGGCGCTCGGCTGCTGCCTATCCGGACGGAGGGGGCTTCACCCGCGCCTGCCTGCCGCCGCTCAGGCGGGAGAAGCCGTGCGCCAGCGCCGCGATGGCGCCGATACAGGAAACGCGGCGCCACTCGCCGTCGGTCACCACGTCGAGGCCATCAACGGCTGGCGACGCCACCCATCTTCTTCAGCGTCCGGAACATGCCGGTGGTCCAGTCGCTGCGGCCGTGGCCGTTGGCCTGGGCGGAGGCGTAGAGCTGCTTGCCGACCGCACCGGTGGCCAACGTCACCTGCAGGGCAGCCGCCATGTCGAGGGCGAGGCTCAGGTCCTTCGACGCGAGGTCGAGCATGAAGGCGGGCGAGGGCTCGTCCTTCAGCGCCTTCTCGGGCCAGGTCGTGGTGATGTGGCCGCGGCCCGCCGGGGTGTGCGAGAGGACCTCGGCCATCACCGGCAGCTCGAGCCCGGCCTTGAGGCCCATGGCGAGGCCCTCGGCGGTGGCGAGGTTGACGACGGCCGAGATGTAGTTGTTGACCAGCTTCATGGCCGCACCGGTGCCGAGCGGGCCGCAGATCGTCACCATCTCGCCCATGGCCATGAGCAGTGGGCGGACGCGCTCGATGTCGGCGGGCTCGCCGCCCACCATGAAGGTGGAGGTGCCGGTGACGGCATGGGCCGAGGTGCGGCCGACCGGGGCATCGACCATGCCGACACCCTGCGCCTTCAGCCGCTCGCCGATCCGCTTCGTCTCGGTCGGCAGGATGGTGCTCATGTCGACGACGATGCTGCCCTCGGCGATCGTCTCGGCGATGCCGTTCGGGCCGAAGACCGCCTCCTCGACGATCTTGCCGATCGGCAGCATGGTGAAGACGATCTCCTTGCCCTTCGCCACGGCCGCCGGGCTCGCGGCACCCCTGGCCCCGTCGGCGACGAGTGCCGCGACCGCGTCCTCGGCGATGTCGAAGACCTCGAGCTGGTGCCCGGCGCGCATCAGGTTGCGGCTCATGGCCCCCCCCATCTGCCCGAGTCCGACGAATCCGATGGTGGCCATGCGCTCTCTCCCCCGCTGATGGGCCGGCTCGTCAGCCGGCGGTCTGGGCCGGGTGATCGGCCATGCGCGGCGCCGGGTCAACGCCTGTGAGGGCGGGTGCCGGTGGTCGCACGGCGCCGACCCTCGGATGGATGCGGCGGGCGAGGGTGGCGACGCCGAACATCAGGAACCCGCCGATGACGAAGACGGCAGAGAGGTCGAAGACGCGCAGCACGAGGCCGAGCGTGCCCGGGGTGACGAGGTCGGCGGCATCGCGGTAGGTGCTGTAGACGGCCGTCATGTTGCCCCGCTCGCGGCCGTGCACCGCGGCGAAGAAGAGCCGGTTGCCGCAGGCGTCGAGCACCACCATCGCCACCGAGGCGGCCATGAGGAAGCCCGCGCCCAGCCAGGGCAGGGCGAAGCTCGGGGCGATCGCCAGCGTCATGACCCCGCTCAGGGTGAAGCCGGTGATGAAGACCCGCCTGAGCCCGAAGCGGCGCACGACCCGACCCCAGAGCGGCATCAGGAAAAGCGTGCCGGTGCCGATCGAGACGAGCAGCCCGCCCGCCATCTCGCCGAGCCCGGTGGTCACGGCATAGATCGGGGTGAAGATGTAGAAGATCGACCACCAGCAATTGCGCCCGGTGGCGATCAGCCATGCCAGGACGAGCCGCGGCTGGCTGGCGAAGCGGCGGATGTTCTGCAGGGCGCCGGGTGCCGCATTGGCGCGGCCGGTGGTCAGCACCGCCGTTTCGGTGAGCCTGAGGAACCAGAAATAGGCGAAGAGCGTGAGGGAGGTTGCGGCACTCAGGAGGAGTGGCAGCCATGCCCCGAAACGGAGCTGCAGCCAGACGCCGAGGGCAGGGCCGATGGTCCAGGCGGTGGCCGAGTAGAGCATCCGCAGGGGCTCGGAATGGGCGAGGTCGTGCCTGGCGATGACATCCATGATGTAGAGGCTGAGGCCGATGGTCAGCGCCACCACGCCGAGCACCCGGCAGGCGAGGCCGAGCGTCAGGGCGAGGATCCCGTCGAACGCGAGGAGCAGGGCGGCGGCGGCGAGCAGCAGGGCGCCGCCCGAGTAGACATAGCGCCGGGCGGTGCGGCGCACGAGCCAGGGGATCAGGAGACTGCCGAACAGCCCGGCGAGGCTGCCGAGGAAGAAGACCAGGCTGACGCTCTGCGGCTCGCCGAGCAGGGCCAGCGCCTGCAGCGGGAGGATGCTGGTCAGGATGGCTCGCGAGAAGGATTCGAGCGCGTAGAGCACGGCGAACGCCTCGGCCCCGGGGGCGGCGACGCGCCGGATCCAGATCGGTTGACGGACCGCCATCGAAACGAGACTCCAGCACGCCGCACGAAATACGGGCGGCGGACGCGCCGGTATCGCGTTGCCCGCTGCCTGACAAGAGCCGATATCGCAAAGCTTGCCGGCGACCCCGGCAGCATGCTGAATGAGCCCTGAAGCGCACTGGAGAACAGCCTTGCCGCTGCCGCGCACCGGCTCCATCGTCGTCCTGACCGGGGCGGGCATCTCGGCCGAATCCGGCCTCGCCACGTTCCGCGGCGCCGGCGGCCTATGGGAGGGGCACCGGGCCGAGGAGGTGGCGACCCCCGAGGCGTTCGCTCGCGATCCGGCGCTGGTGCATCGCTTCTACAACATGCGCCGCCGCCAGCTCGCCGACCCCGCCATCCAGCCCAATGCGGCGCATCGGGCCCTGGCGCGGCTGGCGCGGGCATGGCGGGGCGGCTGCCTGCTGGTGACGCAGAATGTCGACGACCTGCACGAGCGGGCCGGCAGCCACGACGTCGTGCACCTGCATGGCGAGCTCAGGCGCGTGCGCTGCACCGCCTGCAGCGAGGAGCGCCTCTGGCTGCGCGACCTCGAGGCCAAGACACCTTGCCCGGCCTGTGGCACTTTCGGCGGGCTGCGGCCGGCGATCGTCTGGTTCGGCGAGATGCCGCTCCACATGGAGCGGATCACGGCTGCCCTGCAGTCATGCGCCCTCTTCCTCGCCATCGGCACCTCGGGCCTCGTCTACCCGGCCGCCGGCTTCGTCGCCCTGGTGCGCGATCGCGGCCGGGCGCACACGATCGAGCTCAATCTCGAGCCATCCGCCGTGCGCTCGGACTTCGCCGAGGCGCGCCATGGCCCGGCGGGCACCACCGTGCCGGCGCTGGTCGACGAGCTGCTGGCTCTTTGATGCTGGGAAAGCGATGATCGATCCCGTGAAGCTGACCATCGAGCTGATCGCCCGGGATACCCGCGTGCCGGAAGGCAACGAGGCGCAGTCCATCCAGGCCCTGCAGATGCTGCTCGAGAACGCCGGCTTTTCGTGCCATGGCGTCGACTTGGCGCCGGGCCGGCCCAACCTCGTCGCCCGGCTGGACCCCTTGGGCAGCGGTGCTCCCGCCATCGCCTTCACCGGCCATCTCGACGTCGTGCCGCTCGGCGAGGCGCCCTGGACCCGCCAGCCCTTCGCCGGCGAGATCGAGGCCGGCCGGCTCTACGGCCGGGGTGCCAGCGACATGAAGAGCGGCGTCGCCGCCATCGTCGCGGCAGCGCTCCGCCATGCCCGGGAGGGCGGCGAGGCGCCGGTCGAGATCGTCCTGACCTCGGCCGAGGAGGTCGGGCTCGAAGGGGCCAAGGTGCTGGCCGACCGGCCGGGCGCTCTCGGCCGTGCCGCGGCCCTGGTGGTGGCCGAGCCGACCGCCAATCGCCCGGCCTTCGGCAATCGCGGCAACCTCTGGCTGGATGTGCATTTCAAGGGCAAGACCGCCCATGCGAGCGAGCCCGAGAAGGGCAGGAACGCGCTCCTTGCCGCCTGCCTCGCGGCCGAGCGCTTCGCCGCCTACGATTTCGGCGGGGCGCGTCATCCGCTGCTCGGCCGGTCGACCGTCAATGTCGCCATCATGCGCGCCGGGGCGAACTACAATTCCGTGCCGGACCGGGCGCGGCTCGGCCTCGACATGCGGCTGCTGCCGGGCACCGACATCGACGCGTTGCTCGTGGAGCTGGCGGGCCTCGCCGGGCCGGATGCGAGCCTCGAGGAGATCATCCGCCTGCCCGGCTCCTGGACCGAGCCCACCGATCCCTGGATGGCGTCGGCGATCGGCATCGCGGCTGGGATCACCGGCGCCAACGACGTCATGGGGGCAGTCCCGTTCAACACCGACGGCTCGCTCCTGGCCCCGGCCTATGGCGGCATTCCGTCGCTGATCCTCGGCCCCGGCGAGCCGGGCCAGGCGCACCAGACGGACGAGTGGTGCGAGGTGGCGCGGATCGAGGAGGCGGCCGCCATCTACCTCGAGCTGATGCGGCGGTTCACGCCGCCCGGCTGAGCCTCAGTGGTCGGGGTGCGACCTGGCGAAAGCGGCCTGCTGCTCCGGCGTCGCCGGCGTCTGGTGCTTCGCCTTCCACTCGTCATACGGCATGCCGTAGACGGTCTCGCGCGCCTCCTCGTAGCCGAGCTCCAGCCCGCGCTCGGCGGCCGCCGCCGCGTACCACTTGGAGAGGCAGTTGCGGCAGAAGCCGGCGAGATTCATGACGTCGATGTTCTGCACGTCGGGCCGGTCGCGAAAGTGCTGGACGAGCCGGCGAAAGGCCGCGGCCTCGAGCTCGGTTCGGGTGGCTGCGTCGATCTCGGTCATGGTGTCACCTTTCGTGGTCCGGTCCGGTCTGGCCCAGAGATGGCGTCGCGCTGCACCAGCCTCAAGCCGGAACATCCTCGAGCGAGGCAACGATCAGCCAGTCGACCACGGCGCGCCTCGCCTCCGCCGCATCCGCACCGGCGGCGATCGCCGCGTGATGGACGCGAAGCTGGTGGTCGGCGCTGGTGCCGGTGGCCACGATCTCGGGCACGCGCTCGAGCTCGGCGAGGCAGCCGAGCTCCCTGGCCTCGTCGCGCAGGAGGTCGACCAGCTCCGCCATGAGGTCGCCGAACGGCACCAGCGCCCGGCGGCCCAGATCGGCGAGCGTGCCGCTCGTGCCGTAGCGCTGGGCGCGCCACTTGTTCTCCTGCAGCAGCACCAGGGGATAGCGTCGCCAGGTCTGGTTCTGGGAGCGCAGCCGAAAGAGCAGGGCGAGCAGCGACTGGTAGATGGCGGCGATGGTGATCGCATCCTCGAGGCGCGTGCAGACGTCGCAGATTCGCATCTCCAGCGTCGGGTGCCTGGCACTGGGACGGATATCCCACCAGATCTTGGTCGGGTCGTCGCAGATGCCGGTCTCGGCCATGACCGCGAGCAGGCGCTGGTAGTCGGCGAAGCTCTCGAAGGGCTCGGGAATGCCGGAGCGCGGCAGGTCGCCGAAGATCGTCGGGCGGAACGCCTTGAGCCCGGTGTCCTGACCCTCCCAGAAGGGCGAGGAGGTGCTCAGCGCCAGCAAATGCGGCAGAAAATAGGCGGTCTGGTTCATCAGGTCGATGCGCAGCTCGTCGTCCTCGACCCCGGCATGGATGTGCATGCCGCAGACCACCAGCCGGCGGGCCAGCGCCTGGAAATCCTCGGTCAGGAGGCGGTAGCGGTCCAGATCGACGCTGCGCTGCTCGCGCCAGCTCGCCGCGGGGTGGGTGGAGACCGCGAGCAGCGCCAGGTCGAACTCGGCGGCACAATCGGCGATGGTCCGCCTGAGTCCGGCGAGCTCGCGCCTGACGCTCGCCACGTCCGGACAGACCGACGTGCCGATCTCCACCTGCGCCTGCAGCAGTTCGTGCGTCACCTGCGGCCCCAAAGCTTCCTGGCAGGCGGCCATGAAGCCGTCGGGCGGGCTGATCGCGAGGGCGCCGGTCGCCCGCTCGACCAGGAGATACTCCTCCTCTACCCCAAGGGTGAGATGTGGCCGGCGTGGCGCCATGCGCGGATTCCCCCGGATTCTGGCAGGTTGTCGCCGTCGAAGATGGTGTAGAGCGCGGCATCGGCCAAAGCCGGCTCGAGGCAGTCCCCGATGAGCGTGGCATAGGCGGCCGCACCCCTCGCATCGGCGATCTCGTCCTGGCGGATCTCGAACATGATGTGTGGCAGGCGGGTGCGCTGGGCATGGAACGTGATGGTGAAGCCGAACTCGCGCTGGCCCGAATAGGGCTGGTTGTCACCCACGAGCAGGTTCGGGCGGCGGCGCAATGCCTCGAGCACGGGTCCCGCGAGCCGCCGGTCGCCGCGCCAGAGGACGCCGATCGGCCAGGGCCGGTCCTCGCCGTTCAGATGCGGGGTGAAGCTGTGCACCGCGACCAGCACCGGGATCCGCCCGCCGCGGCGAAAACGCGCTATGCCACGGGCGATGGCACGGTGATAGGGAAGGAAGTAGTCACGGATGCGGCGGTCGACCTCGCTCTCGTCGAGGCCCTCGTTGCCCGGCACGACGCAGCCGTCGCTGACCGCCGGGATCGAGGTCGGGGTGCGCGGCCGGCGGTTGACGTCGATCACCAGCCGGGAGACGTGGTTGAGCAGGGCCGTGGCGCCGAGCCGGCTGGCGAGCCTTCTGGTCACCGCAGCCGCCCCGATGTCCCAGCCGATATGCCGGGTCAGGTTGTCTCGGCTGATGCCGAGGTCGCCGACCGCCCTGGGCACCTCGTGACCGGCATGGTCGCAAAGCAGGAGGGCGGGCCGATCGCCACCCTTGATGATTTCGACGGGCTCGCTGGGACAGGGCTCGACAGGCTTGCTCATGGCCCTGCTGTAGCCTGCCCGCGGCCGGTCCGCCAAGGCGCGCCGGGGACGCAGGGTGCTGCCGTCACCATTGGGCCGGGGCGAGGGTGATGCGGTCAAGCCAGGGCAGGGCGTGGCTGGTCTGGTCGGTCGCGGCCGGCTGCTACGCCTACGGCTTCTTCCAGCGTGTCGCACCGTCGGTCATCGTCGACGACCTGATGACCGCCTTTGCTCTCGACGCGACGCTGCTCGGCACGCTCTCGGCCGCCTACTTCTACACCTACGCCGCCCTGCAGATTCCGCTGGGCGTGCTGATCGACCGCTTCGGCCCGCGCCGGCTCCTGCTCCTCGGCGCCATCCTCGCCGCCCTCGGCGGCACGCTCTTCGCGCTGGCTGGCGGGCTGGCCACGGCACTCCTTGCCCGCGGCCTGATCGGCGCCGGGGTCGGCGTCGCCTATATCGCCACGCTGAAGCTGGTCGGCGCCTGGTTCCCGCTCCATCGCTTCGGCCTCCTCGCCGGGCTCACCCTCGCCGCCGGCACACTCGGGGCGATCGGCGCGCAGCTGCCGCTGGCCCTCGCCGTCGGCACCTTCGGCTGGCGGCCCGTGTTGCTCGTCGTCGGCATCGCCGCACTGGCGCTCGCCGGGCTCGTCCTCGCCGTCGTCCGCGATCGGCCGCCCGGGACCGAAGCGCCGAGTGGCACAACGCCTCCCGCCACCCACGCGCTCGGCCTCGCCGGCATGCTGGCGAGGCGCGAGACCTGGATGCTCGTCCTGATCACCGGCCTTACCGGCGCGCCCATCCTCGCCTTCGCCGGGCTCTGGGGCGTGCCCTACCTCGTCCAGGTGCATGGGCTCGACCGCACGGCGGCGGCGAGCCTCACTTCGGTGATGCTGGTGAGCTGGGCGGTCGGCGGGCCGGCGCTCGGTGCGCTGGCCGACCGGCTCGGCCGCCGGTCGTCCCTGATCCTCGTGATCGCCGCCGCCAACTGCCTGCTCTGGCTGCCCCTGGCCCTGATACCCGACTTGCCGCTGGTGCTCGTCGTGCCGCTGACCGCAGCGCTCGGCTTCGGCGGCGGTGGCATGATCGTCGCCTTCGCCGTGGTGCGCAGCGTCTTCGGCGTGACCGCGGCCGGCCGGGCGCTCGGCATCGTCAACAGTGCCGTCCTGCTCTTCGGCGCGGGCATGCAGACCGCCTTCGGCGCCATGCTGGATGCGCGCTGGAACGGTGCGACCGCCGGCGGCACGCGGCTCTACGATGCAGCGGCTTTCGGCGCCGGCTTCGTCCTCTGCGTCGTCGCCGCGGCGATCGTCGTGATTGCCGGGCTCGGCCTGCGTGCCGCGGAGCGGCAACACGATGCCGTCATCGGGCGCTGAGGCGTTGCGAAATTGATGAATTCGTAAGAATGCCGTGATAGACGACATTCGCGTCAGACGGGAACTGGCGCCAGCACCGGAAGTTGGATTAAAAGGGTGATACCTGACGGATCGAACGATGCGACGGCGTGATCTCGTCGGTGGACTGGCGCTTGCCGCCTGCGGGCTCGGGACCGGCCAGGCTCTGGCGGCCGCACCGGCCCGCCGGCCGTTTCGCGGCCGCGTGGACGAGCTGCGCGTGGTCAAGCACGAGCGCCGGCTCTACGGCTATGCCGGCGGCGTCGAGGTGCTCACCATGAACGTGGCGCTCGGCATTCAGCCGCGCGGCCCGAAGACGAGGGAAGGCGACGGCCGCACGCCGGAAGGTCGCTATTCCATCATCGCCGCCCGGCCCGACAGCGACTACTATCGCTCGCTCCTGATCTCCTATCCGAACGCCGAGGACAAGGCCCGGGCCAGGGCGGCAGGAGTCAGGCCCGGCGGGCAGATCATGCTCCACGGGCTCGACCCGGCGATCGGGGCCGTGTGGCGCGACCGCCACTGGATGTTCAACTGGACCAACGGCTGTGTCGCCGTGACCAATGCCGAGATGGACGTGCTCTGGGGGAGTGTTGCGCTGGGCACACCGATCGAGATCCTCGCATGAAACCGGTGGACGTTCTTCTACCGGAAGAACAATTGCCTATAGTGCGGCTGCTCCTGTGCAGGAGCTCAACCAGAAGGGGGAATGGCGCGCGCGACACGGTTCGCGGGCATCCCTTGCCGAAACACGATTTGCCAACGTCGAGGAGAAGACAGAGATGACCAACCGCTTCATGATGACGAGTGCCGCCGTCGGCCTGCTGCTGGCGCTCGGCGCCTGCAGCAACAGCAATGAGATGGATGCCATGAAGTCGCAGATCGCCAGTGCCCAGGCGACCGCGAATGCGGCCGACCAGAAGGCCACGCAGGCGCTCGCCGAGGCGCAGGCCGCCTCCGCCGCCGCCGACCTCGCGGCTGCCGATGCCGCCGAGGCGAGCCGCAAGGCCGACGAGATCTTCCGCGCCGGCCTGCGCAAATAGCGGCAGGGCGACGGAGCTTCATGGCATGAGTGGACGAACCCCGATCGAGGCGGGCCATGCTCGAGCGGCCGGGCGTTCGTCCACGACCGCGCTCGCGCGGCGGCAGCTGCTGGCCGGTGCTGCCGGTTGCGCCGCGCTGGCGCTGGCCTCGCCCGCCAGAGCGGCCGTGCCGACGGCACTGCCGCTGGCGACGGGCGATATCGTCGGCCAGCTGACCTATCTCGTGACCGACGGCAAGAAGACGCTGATCGATCTCGCCGTCGAGCGTGACCTCGGCATTCTCAGCATTTCGGCGGTCAATCAGGGAGTCGATGTTTGGGTCCCGGGACCCGAGCGGCTGGTCACCCTGCCGACCGCCCATGTCCTGCCCGAGCACCAACGCCTGGGCATCATCGTCAATCTCGCCGAGTTTCGCCTCTATTTTTTCCCGACGCCGGACGCCCCGCCCATCGTCCACACGATCGGCATCGGCCGCGACGGCTTCTCGACGCCGCTGGGCCCGACGACCGTTGTCCGCAAGCAGGCGAACCCGACCTGGTACCCGACCGAATCCACGCGCGCCGACCGGCCCGACCTGCCGTCCGCGGTGCCTTCCGGCCCCGACAACCCGCTCGGCCTCTTCGCGCTCTATCTGGGCTTTCCCACCTACCTGATCCACGGCACCAACAAGCCCTACGGCGTCGGTCGCAGGGTCAGCCGCGGCTGCATTCGCATGTACCCCTCGGGCGTCGCCTCGCTCTTCCAGCAGGTGCCGGTCGGCACGCCCGTGCGCATCATGAACGACCCGATCAAGCTCGGCTGGTCGGCCGGCGAGCTCTACATCGAGGTCCACCCGGACACCGAGCAGTTCGACCAGCTCGAGGTGGACTACCGCTTCACCAGAAAGCCGCCACCCGACGTCGCCCCCCGCATCACCGCCAAGGCCGGCGCCGAGGCTGGCCGTCTCGCCTGGGACGTCATCGAGCGCGAGCTGGTCAACCGCCAGGGCATCCCGGTGCAGATCACCCGCCCCGTCATGGCGAACGTCGAGAGTCGCTCGAAATCGAGCCTCCCGACCGGCTTCATCGGCCTCTACTGAGCACTCTCTGACGGCCGATCCGGCCGTCACCGGGAGCACTGCGTCACGCGGTCGCTCGCTGCGCCGCCGACAGGCCGCAGCCTTGCCGGGGTCCGCTGGAACAATATGTGACCGCGGGCCATGAAACGCTCGCTCCAAGACCGGCTGGCAATCCTCTCGGACGCCGCCAAATACGACGCCTCCTGCGCATCGAGCGGGGGCGAGAAGCGCGATTCGCGCAAGGGCGGCATCGGCTCCTCCGGCGGCAGCGGCATCTGCCACGCCTACACGCCCGACGGCCGCTGCGTCTCGCTGCTCAAGATCCTGATGACCAATTTCTGCATCTTCGACTGCGCCTACTGCATCAACCGGGTCTCCAGCAACGTCGAGCGCGCGCGCTTCTCGGTCGACGAGGTCGTCACGCTGACGCTCGAGTTCTATCGCCGCAATTTCGTCGAAGGGCTGTTCCTGTCGTCCGGCGTCATCCGCTCGCCCGACCAGACCATGGCGGACATGGTGCGGATCGTCCGCACCCTGCGCGAGGGGCACCAGTTCAAGGGCTACGTCCATCTGAAGACGATCCCCGATGCCGCGCCGGAGCTGATCGAAGAAGCGGGACGCTGGGCCGACCGCCTGTCGATCAACATCGAGCTGCCGCTCGATGCGAGCGTTCGCCGGCTCGCCCCCGAGAAGCGGCCGGAAACGATCCGCACCGCCATGGCCCAGGTGCGGCTCGCTCGCGAGGCGGCGCGCGAGAGAACGCATACCGGGCGCAAGGCGCCGCGCTTCGCCCCGGCCGGCCAGAGCACGCAGATGATCGTGGGGGCCGATGGCGCGGACGACGTGGCCATCCTCAATGCCTCGAGCCGACTCTACAGCGGCTACCGGCTCAAGCGGGTCTACTATTCCGCCTTCAGCCCCATCCCCGACGCGTCGGCGGCGCTGCCCCTGGTCGAGCCGCCCCTGCTTCGCGAGCACCGGCTCTACCAGGCCGACTGGCTGATCCGCTTCTACGGCTTTTCCGCCGGGGAGATCGCGACCGGTGCCCTGGCCGGGCATCTCGATCTCCACGTCGATCCGAAGCTCGCCTGGGCACTGCAGCATCGCGCCGAGTTTCCCCTCGACGTGAACCGCGCCGCGCGCGACCGGCTGCTGCGCGTGCCGGGCTTTGGCGTGCGCACCGTCGACCGTATCCTCGAGGCGCGCCGCCACGGGCCCCTGCGGTTCGCCGATCTCGTCCGGATCGGCGCCTCGATGAGAAAGGCGCGCCCGTTCATCGACCTGCCCGACTGGTCGCCCGGCCGGCTGATCGACGATGCCCGCCTCAGGGCGCGCTTCGCCCCGCCGCCCGAGCAGTTGCGGCTGCTGTGAGCTTCGTCGCCATGCTGCCGGACCGCGGCCTCCCCGCCGCCTGGCGCGCGCTCGCCCGCCGCGCCATCAGCCATCGCATTCCGCCGGACCGGATCGACTGGCAGGGCGGCGGCAATCTCTTCGCCGATTCGCCGCTGCCGACGGAGACCGGCCCGCACGAGGTCCGGGTAGGCCGGGCCTTCCTCGAGCTCGCCGGCTCGGTGCTCTGGCATTCGGCGCCCGAACGCTTCGACCTGCTCTACCAGGCACTCTGGCGCGTCGACCGCGGCGAGGGGGCACCCCTCTCCGCCGCCGATCCGCTCGGGCAGCGGCTCGGCCTGATGGCGAAGGCCGTGGGGCGCGACATCCACAAGATGCATGCCTTCGTCCGTTTCCGCGAGCTTCCCACCGACGGCAGGCGGCGCAGCTTCGGCGCCTGGTTCGAGCCGGCGCACAACACGCTGGAGCCGGGCTCGACCTTCTTCGTCAAGCGCTTCGCCGACATGGACTGGCTCATCGCGACGCCGGGACTCACCGCCCGCTACGCCGCTGGCCGGCTCTCCTTCGAGCCGGGCGGGCAGCGCCCCGACCTGCCGGACGACGCCTCGGCGGCGCTCTGGGCCACCTATTTCGCCAGCATCTTCAACCCGGCGCGCATCAAGCTCGGGGCCATGCGCGCCGAGATGCCGAAGAAATACTGGAAGAACCTCCCCGAGACCCGCCACATCCCCGCCATGCTCGCCGATGCCGAGGCCCGGGTCGAGCGGATGCGCGAAGCGGGCGCAACGCCGCCGCGCCCCGGTGCCGGGGCGGTCTCGACGCGCTATCGCGCCACCATGCCCGCACCCGCCGATCTGCCCGCCACGCTCTGCGAGGCACGCGAGGCTGCCATGCAGTGCCGCCGCTGCGGCCTCTGCGAGGCCGCGACGCAGACGGTCTGGGGCGAGGGCGATTCAAGCGCCCGGCTCATGATCGTCGGCGAGCAGCCCGGCGATCGGGAGGATCTCGCCGGCCGCCCCTTCGTCGGCCCGGCGGGCCGCCTGCTCCGCGAGGCGATGCGCGGGGTCGAGCTCGATCCCGACGCCGTCTGGCTGACCAATGCCGTCAAGCACTTCAAGTTCTCGTCGCGCGGCAAGCGGCGCATCCACCAGAAGCCGGACCGGAGAGAGATCGAGCATTGCCGCTGGTGGCTGGGCCTCGAGCTGGCCCTGGTCCGGCCGCGTCTCGCCCTGGCCCTCGGCGCGACGGCAGCCTTGGCGCTCACCGGTGACAGCCGGCCGCTGGCGTCACGGCGCGGCACGATCGAGACCGGGCTGCATGGTGGCCCCGTCCTGCTCACCTGGCATCCGTCCCATATCCTGCGCATGCCCGACCGGGCCGGGCAGACGCGGCTGCGCCATGAGCTGGAAGCGGACCTGGCCGCCGGTCGTCGCCACGTGGCCGCCGCTGCAAGGCAATCGACGGCGCTGCTCACGGCCGACTGACGAAGCGGGATCGCCCCGGCATGTCTGGCTGCGGCGTGGCCCACGCCGAACCTCCGGAAGCGGTCCCCGGCACGGTGGCGAGCGGAGGCAAAGGGGCTTTTGTCCTCGGGCCGCTTTCCCGGTCCGACCGTCTCGGGCGCGCCTGCCGGGGAACGCCGCCCGCGACGTGGAAGGCCATGCCCATGACAGAGCACGGCAATCTCAAGCGACGCGTGCGCGCCCGCGTCGCGAAGCCTGGCGAAACCTGCACGGCGGCCCTGCCGCATATTCGTGGAGCCTCGAGAACCGAAAACGCGTCCGAGGCCCGGACCGTGCGCCTCGTGGTCGCCCGTGAACTCCACCTCTGGGCGGTCTTCGGCTCGGCGCATCGACTGACCCCGCCCATCCGGCCGCACAACAGCCTCCACGTGGTCTCAGGGCGACCTCGTGACCGGCAACGACGAGCGCCTGCTGTGGCACACCTGGATTTCGTTCATGTGCACGCCGGGCAGCGCGCCGGTGACCTTCGACAAGGATCGTGTCCGCTTCGGCTGTGCCCTCGGCATGGAGGCACAGTTTTTTGGAGGTCTTCCTCGAGCACGAGCGACTGGACGTCGATTGCGTCCTCTTCTCGACCACCGGCACCTCGCTTGCCGATGGCCCGGCCTTTGCCGCCGAGGCCCTGGGCCATGCCGCGAGCAATGCCCATTGGATAAGCTTCGCCGCCCATGCGCCGAAGAGCCCGACGGCAGCAGGCGGGATCGGGGCGCGCGGCCGAAGCGAGGGCGGCCCGCCGGCCGGGTGGCGCGCGACGCGCCTTTGGCACGTGACCGAGGGGGGGGCGGGGTCGCCATTTGGATCAAACGGCAGACTGATCCCGACCACGCCGGCCACGGATCGCGCCGTCGTCATGTGGTTCGCCGTGCGAAGGGTCGCCGCCCCGGGGAGGCCACGATTCGACCCGGGTCGGGTCAGCCGCATATCGGCCTGGACGGCTCGTCGGGATAGGGGACGGGCGGTCGGGCAGCATGGCCGGGCCGGCACGGGCTCGGACGGTGACGGGTCTTGATCGGTGCGCCTGCTCAGTCGATCAGCTGGTCGAAGATCCTGATGAAGGCGGGGCCGCCCAGCACGATGAAGAGGGTCGGCAGGATGAAGACGATCATCGGCACGGTCAGGGTCGCCGGCAGGCGTGCGGCCTTCTCCTCGGCCCTGAGCATGCGCTGCTCGCGATATTCGGAGGACAGGGTCCGCAGGGTCTGGGAGAGCGGCGTGCCATACTTCTCGGTCTGCAGGAGGGTGGTCACGACACCGCGGAAGGCCGGCAGGTCCACCCGCTTCGACAGGTTCAAGAGCGCCTGCCGGCGATCCGGCAGGAAGCTGAGCTCGACCGCGGTCAGGGTCAGCTCCTCGGCGAGCTCCGGCATGGCGGCGCCGAACTCGTCGGCCACCCGGCCGAGTGCTGCATCCAGGGAAAGGCCCGCCTCGGCGCAGATCACGAGCAGGTCGAGCGCGTCCGGCAGGCCCTGCTGCAGCGCCTTGAGACGCCGCTTGCGACGCCGGCCCAGGGCGAAATCGGGAACGAAGAAGCCGATCCCCGCGCCCAGCAGGGTCAGCCCGAAGGCATCGAGGCCGATGGTGAAGTCTTCCGAGTACAGATTGAAGAAGAAGGCGAGAACCGCCCCGCCTGCGGAGCATGCGAACTTCGCGACATAGAAGTGCAAGAGCGCGTTCTTCGACCGCATGCCGGCGCCGGACAACCGCCAGCGCGCCGCCTCGAGGCGCTCGGCCGGCATCAGCTGCAGCACCTTGATGGCGCGGGCGAGCAGCTGGGCCCGCTTCTCCTCGCCGTGCCGCAGCCGGCTGCTGAGCGAGCGCGATCGGAGATCGGCGCGATGACGCTCGATCATGCGGTGCCGCGCGGTGCGCTCGAAATCGGTTCGAACGACCGACCAGAGGAGGGCGCAGATGGCGATCGTGACGAGGCCGACGACCACCGGCAGCGACGCCAGCGCACCGAGCTGCGCCTCGAGCGTGACGACGAGCGCGTTCATATGTCGAACCTGATCATGCGGCTGATGACGAACGAGCCGAACAGCATGCTGAAGACCGCCGAGCCGAGCAGCATCTGTCCCCGCGAATCGTAGAACAAGACCTCGAGATACTCCGGATTGACATAGAAGATGATGAGCCCGACAACGATCGGCAGGGCGGAAATGATCATGGCGGAAGCCCGCGCCTCCGATGACATCGCCTTGATCTTGAGCTTCACCTGGTCGCGACGGCGCATCATGTTGGAGAGGTTGGAGAGGATCTCGGCGAGGTTGCCGCCGGTCTCCTGCTGGACGGCGAGGCTGATCGCGAAGAACTTGAACTCGGCGACAGGCATCATGCGTGCCACCGAGGCGAGGGCATCCTCGAGGGTCATGCCGATCTTGATGCCCGAGGCGATCTCCCGAAAGATCTGCCCGACCGGATCGCGCACGTCCTCGCCCACCGTGCGCAGCGCCTCGGTGACCGGCAGCCCGGCGCGCACGCCACGCACGATGAGGTCGATCGCTTCCGGAAAGAGCGCCAGGAACTGCCGCTCGCGGCTGGCGACGCGTCGCGCCAGGTAGAAACGTGACAGGAGCAGAGCGCCGGTCGGCAGCACGACGACGGACACGAGCAGCGACTGGCCGAGCAGCAGGGCGATGCCGGCGAGCACGACGCAGATGCCCAGGAGGGTGATGAGGCAGCTCGTCGGCGAAGCGCCGATGCCCGCCCGCAGGAGAAAGCCGGAGAGCGCCGAGAGGCTGGTGATGCCGGACAGCGCCTCGCCGACCCATCGCTCGAACTGGCGAGGCGTCCCGCCGCGTCGCACGCTGACGCCGGCGGCATCCGCCTCCCTGGGGCGGCCGGTCGAGCGGCTCTGCTGCAGGGCACGGGCGATACGCTCGCCGGAGCGGGCCTTGCCGCCACCCGCGACCGCCTCGGAGGCCGCCCACGCGACGAGCAGCGTCGAGAAGCCGATGACGCCGGGCAGCAGGAGATCCGCCGAGATGCTCATCCGGTGGTCCGATCCTATTGAGAGGTCATGGCGGCCAGGAGCGCCCGATCCAGCCCGTAATAGGCGGCACGCTTGATGAAGTGCGGGCGCAGCTCCGATGCCTTGAAGATGCCGTTCAGCGAGCCGTCGCGATTTTCGCCGTGATACTCGAACGAAAAGAGATCCTGCATGGTGATGACGTCCCCCTCCAGGCCGATGATCTCGGTCACGTGGGTCACCCGGCGGACACCGTCGCGCATGCGCGAGACCTGGATCACGAGATTGACGGCGCCGACGATCTGCGAGCGGATGGCCCGGGTCGGCAGGGTGGTGGCGGCCATGGTGATCATGTTCTCGAGCCGGCTCATGGCCTCGCGCGGGTTGTTCGAGTGCAGCGTGCACATCGAGCCGTCGTGGCCGGTGTTCATGGCCTGCAGCATGTCCATGGCCTCGGGCCCGCGCACCTCGCCGCAGATGATCCGGTCCGGCCGCATGCGGAGCGCGTTCTTGACCAGGTCGCGCATCAGGATCTCGCCGTGGCCCTCGAGATTGGCCGGCCGGGTCTCCAGGCGGACGACGTGCGGCTGCTGCAGCTGGAGCTCGGCGGCGTCCTCGATGGTGACGATGCGCTCGCCCGGGTCGATCAGCTGCGACATGGCGTTCAGCATGGTCGTCTTGCCCGAGCCCGTGCCGCCCGAGATGATGACATTGAGGCGGCAGGCCGCCGCGATCTTCAAGACGGTCGCGAGCTCGTTGGACAGGTTGTTCTGCCGGGCCATGACGTCGAGCGTGATGCTCTTCTTCGAGAACTTGCGGATCGAGATCGAGCAGCCGTCGAGGGCGAGCGGCGGGGCGATGATGTTCACCCGGCTGCCGTCCTCGAGCCGGGCATCGCAGATCGGACAGGTCTCGTCGACGCGCCGGCCGACCCGGCTGACGATCCGCTGCGCGATGTTCATGACGTGCTGGCGGTCGCGGAAACGAACGTCGGTCAGCTCGATCTTGCCGCGCCGCTCGACATAGACCTGCTGCGGGCCGTTCACCATGATGTCGGTGATGCCCTCGTCCTGCACCAGATCCTCGAGCGGGCCGAGGCCGATCATGTCGTCGACGATCGAGCGGCCCATCTGCGCCTGCTCGTTCGCAGTCAAGGACAGGCGCTGCTCGACGACGATCTCGCCGATCAGCTCGAGCACCTGTCGCAGCAGCTCGTCGCGCGGCAGGCGTGCCGCGGCCGAGCCGTCGATCCGCTCGTAGAGCAGGTTCTGGATGACCTGCATGGCCGCCGGTGCCGCCTGCGTCCGCCGTTCGCGCGCGGCCGGCGCCGGCTGCCGGATGGCCGGCGGCTGGCCCGAAGGCCGGGGCTCGAGCGACGTCGCGGGGGCAGCGGACGCCTCCGACGGGGTCGGCAGGTTGGCCGGGACCGCGATCTCGCTCGATGGCGCCTCGGCGGCGCGTCTGCCGAACATCTCTCAGCCCTTGCGTTGCAGCATGCGGCCGAGCAGGCCGCCATCGCGCTTGCTCGTGGTGCCGGTCAGCCGATCCGCCACCCGGCCGATCGCGGTGGCCACCCGGCCGCGATCGCGGGAGACGGGACGGCCGACATTCATGGCCGCGGCCACGGTCTTCGGGTCGAACGGGACGATGACATCGATCGGCCGGGCGATCGCCTTCTCGAACTCGGCCACGGCGATCTCGCCGGCGCGATGCTCGCCGGCCCGATTGACGACGACCGTGAGCTGGCACGAGGCATTGGCCTGGAGCGCCGCCTGGGAGATGCGCAGCGTGTCGCGCATGCCGGCCAGCGACAGATCGGTGACGAGGACGAGATGGGTGGCGTTCTGCACGATGCCCTGCGCCATCGGCGACATGGGCTCCGGCAGATCGGCGATGAGATAGTGGTACTTGTTGCGCAGCTCCGAGACCAGGAGCTCGAGCGCACGGGGATCGATGTCCACGGCATCGCCGATCTCCTCCTCGGCGCTCAGCACGAAGAGGGTGTCGGAATAGCGGGCCATTGTCCGGTCGATGTACAGGCTGTCGATGCGACCGGCATTCTCCAGCGCCTCGCGCAGCCCGTGGGTCGGCTCTAGATCGAGTGCCAGCGCCACGCTGCCGAACTGCAGGTCGAGGTCGAGGAGCGCCACGCGCCGCCGCCGGTCGTTGGCGATCGTCCAGGCGAGGCTGGTCGCCAGCATCGTCGTGCCGACGCCACCCCTGGTGCCGACCGTCGCCACGAGTCGGCCGAGCCGGTTGGTCTGCCGTGCCCGCGCCTCGCCATCGACCGTGGCGAGGAGCGAGCGCTGCACGAGCGCCGTCGACAGGGGCTTCACCAGATAGTCGCTGACGCCGCTGTTCAAGAGCTCGCGAAAGAGACCGACATCGTTGCGGTCGCCGATGGCGATCACCGTGACACCCGGCTCGCAGACCTCGGCGAGCTCGTTGACGTCGGACAGCGGCAGCTCGGAATTGGAGAGATCGACGATCAGGATCTTGGGCGAGCGCTGCTGGCCGAGGGCATCGATCGCCGTGCGGATCGACCCCTTCCTGATCGACGCGCGCGGGATGACCAGCTCGCGGGCCACCTGATCGATGATCTCGCGCGACGCATCGTCGACGACATAGGCGGTGAACTGCGCGTCCTCGGGCTTCTTGCTCGACGCCGGTGCAAGGCTCTGCGTGCTCATGGCCCGGCCGCCTCCACCTTGAGGCTCCTGACCTTGTCCTGCCGATAGCGTTGGACCGCGCCGACCTCGCGGACGGGGTCCACATCACCGAGCGGCCGGGGGCCGACGAGGTCGGCCGGATCGGCCACCATGCGCAGGAAGTTGACCTCGTTGGCGCAGCCGAAATTGCTCATCGGCAGGTTCGTTCCGTCTTGCGAAACGGAGCGGGACCAGTCCGGGCAGGCGGGCTCGACCACGACGAAGCCGTTGACCAGGATCTCGACCCGGCGGCTCAGGCGCAGGCTCTCCGCGGCACTGGCCGCCTCCACCGGGAAGCGGCGGCCGAGCGCGGCGCTGGAGATCCGCTCGGGTGCGATGCCATGCTCCAGCAGAACCTCCTCGACTCGTGCCGCGCGGCGCGCCGACAGCGCATCGTTCAGGGCATCGTCGGCGCGAATGTCGGCATGGCCGACGACGATCTGGTCGATGACCAGGCCCTGGTCGAGGATGGCCACGAACTCGGCGAGCGCGGCGGCTTCGGCCGGCGCCAGCCGATCGTCGCCGGTGGCGAAGAGCACGCTGTGGCGCAGCTCGAGCGGCGCGAACTGCGCGGTCGGGCGCTGCGGCAGGGGCGGCGGCGGGGCGGCGGGCGGGAAGGGGGAGTTTGCGCTGCAGGCGCTGAGCCAGGCAACCGCCAGGCAAAGGCCGACCCGCTGCGCCAACATGGTGGGAAACGTCATGACGATGCCTCTCAATCGATCACGAAGCCGGCGGGGCCCGCCAGGCGCAAGCCGTCGACAGCGGTCGACCGCGCGGTCGGGCCGGGCCTGGGGTAGCTGCCGGCGAGACGCCCATCGAGGATCAGCTCGAGCTGGGTCGGCGCCCGGAACCCGTCGGTTGGCAGCGCGAGGTCCCGCTCGGCGCGAGGCTCGACGAGATAAGGGGTGACGATGATCACGAGCTCGGTCTCCCGCTGGCGGAAGCTGGTCGAGCGGAAGAGCGTGCCGAGGATCGGCAGGTCGCCGATGCCGGGCACCTTCTCGAGGCTGTTGCGCGTGCTGTTGGAGATCAGGCCGCCGATGGCGAAGCTCTGGCCGCTGCCGAGCTCGACCGTCGTCTCGGCGCGACGTGTCGCCAGGGCCGGGATGACGATGTTCTGCAGCGTGATGGCACCGTTCTCGCTCAGATCGCTGACCTCGGGACGAACCCTGAGGCCGATGCGGTTGCGCGAGAGCACGGTCGGGGTGAACGACAGGCTGACGCCGAACTGCTTGAACTCGATCTGGATGTCGTTGTTCTCCGTGCCGACCGGCACGGGGAACTCGCCGCCGGCGAGGAAGCTCGCGGTCTCGCCCGAGAGGGCGGTGAGGTTCGGCTCGGCGAGCACGGTGACGAGGCCCTCGCGCTCGAGGGCATCGATGACCCCGTCGATGGTCAGGTTGTCGTTCTCGAAGCTGCCGGACACGGTGTTGGCGGCGGCAAAGGGCCGGCCGGTGCTGAGGCCGAGCGCGAAGTCACCGAACGCCAGGGCGTTGTCCCAGCTGATGCCGAAGATCTTGGTGACGTCACGGGACATCTCGGCGACCCGGACCCGCAGGTTGACCTGGGTCGGAGCGCGAATCGACAAACGGTTGAGCACCACCTCGTTCTCGCCAACGAACTGGGTGACCAGCTCGCGCAGATCCTCGGCCGTAGCCGGATCAGCGACGTCGCCCGTGAGGAGCACGCCGCCATCGATCGATTGAACGTCGACCGAGGCGGCGAGCCCGAGGCTCGAGATCACCTGCCGCATGCGGGTGACCGGATGCTCGACCGTGACGACGCTGCTGAAGAGCAGGTTCTCGTCGCCGTCGACGGCGAAGAGCGTGGTGACCCCGGCGCGCCGGCCGAAGACGTAGACCAGCGAGGCCGAATGCGCCTGAACATCGGCGATGTCCGGGTCGGCGACGAACACCGAGGCTGCCGGGCGATCCAGCCGCACGAGCTTGCCCTGGCGGACCTCGAGGCCGAGCCGATCGGCAGCGCCGAGCACATCGCCGCCGACGGCCTGGGCGGCTGCCGGCTGGATCGACAGGGCACCGAGCGTCAGTGCCAGGGTCGCCGCCAGCATCGGGGTGACGGACCCGGCCCGGCCCACCAGGCGGGCGAGGAGTTGCGCGGCGAGGCGGGCGGGCGTCGGTAACGTGAACCTCATCAGTTGCTCTCCGCATCCAAAGGCGCCCGCTCCATGGCGGCGCCGCGCATGACCGTCAGACGCGGTCGGACATGGTCGTCGGACCGCAGCACCCGGCTGACATCGCTGTCCCAGGTCACCGTCTGGCGCGGCACAGTCGGTCCGTCGCTGCCGGACGCGGTGGCGGGGTCGCTGGCGATGCTGCGCAGGCTGAGCGACAGCTTGCCGAGCTCGGTGACGAGTGCCACGGTCTCGGCCCCGGCTGGATCGACCTCGAGGGTGACGGTCCGGACCTGGCCCCCATCGGCGTTCTCCCCCGGCTCGCTGTGCAGCCGGCGGCCCATGGCGATGACCCGAAGATTCTCGAGCACCGTCTCGCTGACCCGCCGATCGGCGGCACCGTCGGCGTCCCCGGCGATGGTCTGGGTCAGGATCAGGTCGACCCGGTCGCCCGGAAAGATCAGCCCGGCATTGCTCGAGGCCTCGTCCACCGGGACCGACACGGCCCGCATGCCCGGATCGAGCACCGCGGCGAGGAAGCCGCGATCGCCCGGCCGCACCAGGCTGTCGGCGAGGATGGGGTCGCCGGGCACGAGGATCTGGCGGGCGACCGAGCCCTCGAGCTCGGCCGCGTCGATCTTGCCCCGCAGGAGGTAGCTCTCCGGCACCTCGACGGCCGGCCATTTCTGCCAGCGCCAGGAGGTCGGCTTGACGAAGCTGCCGGGTGTCAGCCGCTCGGCGACGACCAGCACCTCGATGAATTCCGGTTCGGCGGCGATGGTCACCGGGGAGACCTGAGCCAGCACCGCCCGCCGCTCGCCCTCGAGCCAGGCATTGGCGTAGAGCGCCGTGCCGATCGCCAGGGCGACGGCGACGAGGGGGAGCAGGATGCGCCGCATGTGCTGTCCTCAGCCGATGATCAGGGGAAGTGTCGGGACGATGGCGAAGGCGGTGCCCGAGGCGATGGCGATGCCGTAGGGGATGCCGGGCCGCGCCACGGCCTCGCCTGTCCCGGTCATGGTGGCCGCGGTCACGGCGTCCAGGTGGTAGCCGACGAGCGGCAGGCGGGTCGGCACGACCAGGTAGAGGAGTGCCAGGAGGCCGCCGGTGAAGGCGGTGCCGACGAGCAGGGTCGCGAAGCCCCCGGTGCCGACGAGGAAGGTCGCGGCCACCAGGAGCTTGACGTCGCCGCCGCCGACGCCGCCCAGGCGCCAGAGGGCATAGCCGAGGAGGAAGACGATGACGGCCAGCGCGAGGGCGCTGCCGCCGGACGCGAGGGCCTGCTGCCAGTCGGTGGTGCCGAGGGCATGGCAGGGGATGGCGAGGGCGAAGAGGATGGCCGGCAGCCGGTTGGCGATCAGCCTCGTGCGCAGGTCCGACCAGGCAGCCATGACGACGGTGGTCAGGGCGGCGATGCCGAGGCCGAGCTGCGCCAGGGAGAGAAGGGAGAGGCTCATGCTGTTCTCGACCGATGCCGTGATCCGCCCGGGTTCGACCAGCCGGCTGGCCGGGCCTGCGCTCGACCAGCCGGCTGCCGTCACAAACGCGCTGGCGTCATTCGCCGCCGCCACCGCCGGTGATGCCGGCCGCGGTGAGCTCGTCGGAGATGTTCTGGAACGTCTCCTGGAGCTGGCCGCCCAGGGTGCCGAGGATCGCCAGCACGGCGACCGAGACGAGGGCGGCGATGAGGCCGTACTCGATGGCGGTCGCACCGCTCTCGTCGGCGAGGAAACGCTTGAACGTGGTCATCTGCAGTACTCCTTCTGCTGCGTCGATCAGGCGGTAGTCTGAAGCAAAATCGTTAGGAAACCGTGAAGCGGCGAACGTCACGGCGCATCAGAGCTGCACCGGGTTGCAGTAGACGACGGCACCGGTCAGCTCGGCGCAGAGCGCGTCCGCCTCGGCCGCCGTCGCGAACGGGCCGACGATCAGCGGGACAGCTTCGGTCGAGCCGCCGGCGAGGCGGCCGAGGCCGGCGGTCGCGGCGGCGTGCGTCCGCCGCAGCGTTCGCCAATACGCGCTCGTGGCGGTCGCGGTGTCGAAGCTGCCGAGGTCGACGAACCAGCGGCCGAGTGCGGTGGCCTCGACGCCGACCAGGCCGACCGAGGGCTCGACCATGCCGAATCCCGGGCCCGCGGCCGCCGGCTCGCTCTTGGGCTCCTGCACGAGCGGGGCGGGGCCGGCAGCCGCGGGCGCCTGTGGGTGTGCCGGGCCCGTGACCAAGGGCTTTGGTGCCGCCGAGGCCGCCGGTGCCGACGCGGCAGGTGCCGATGTCGCCGGCGAGGGTGGCGCCGGCACCACGGGTGCGGCCGGGCGCGGTGCCGCGAGGCGCGGCTCGCCCGGCGCTTCCCGGACCACCGGCTCCTTGAAGTCGGGCTGGAGCGCGGCGCTGCGAACGGCACCCGGCTCGAGGCCGGCGATCGTGCGGAAATAGCGCAGGTTGTTGGTGACGTCGGAATCGGCCAGATCCATCCGGCTCCACCGCTCGGCCGCCGCCATCTCGCCGCGCAGGCCATAGGCGAGCGCCAGGTTCTGGCGTGTGCGCGCCGAGGAGGCATAGCCCTCGGCGAGCGGCCGCAGCACGGCAATGGCCTCGTCGTGGCGACCGGCGAGCGCCAGGGAGAGGCCGAGATTGTTCATCAGCGCCGGCTCGCCGGGCGAGAGATCGAGGCTCCCATGATAGACGGCGATCGCCTGGTCGTGGGCACCCTGCAGATCGAGGGCGACACCCAGAAGATTGCTCGCCTCGACGTCGCCCGGCCGCTGGCGGACCAAAGGCTCCAGATGCGCTTCCGCCGTCTCGCTCCGGCCGATGGCGATCATGGCCTTGGCGTAGCCGATCGCGGCCTCGCGGTCGGCCGGGTCGTCCTGCAGGACCAGGCCGAAGGCGGCGGCCGCGTCCTGCGGCCGGCCGAGGCCTAGGTTGCCATTGCCGAGCAGCACGGCCGCCTCGCGATTGTCGCGATCGACGGCGAGCGCCTGCTCGAGGAAGCCCACGGCGGTCGTCGGATCGCCGGCGGCGAGGCTGCGCTGGCCCATGCGGACCAGCCTGCCGGAATCGGTGAGTGGCGCCCCGTCCGCCGCCGTTTCGCCACCGCCTTCGGCGGGCAGCAGCGGCAGCTCGGTCTGACCGGCGCAGCCGGCGATGCCGAGGAGCAGCATGACGGACATGCCCTTCGCCAGGCGGCTTCGACTGTTCAGAACTCGCATGCGACCTCACCATCGGCGGTTCCACCGGGCGTTGCCGCGCGGAGCGCGACGGCCGGCAACCCATGGGCGTCGGTCGACGGACCGAGCCCAGCCACCGAGGATGAAGCTATTTCTTGAAGGATTGGTTAACGGGCGGGATTGTTCGGCTGGCCGCCGCAATGCCGTGCCATCAGGCGCCGATCGGCCGGCCCTCGCGGATCACGCCGGTGACGGCACCCCTGGCGTCGATCAGGACGAGATCGGCGCGCCGGCCGGGCACCAGCCGGCCCCGGTCGTCGAGGCCCAGGTAGTCCGCCGCGATGCTGCTGGTCCGCCGGACGCCTTCGACCTGGTCGAGGCCGAGCGCAGCGAAATTGGCGAATGCCCGATCCATGGTGAGCACGCTGCCGGCGAGCGTGCCGTCGGCGAGGCGCACGGTCGGGCCGGACTTCTGGATGGGGTGGCGACCGAGATGGTAGGCGCCGTCCGGCATGCCGCAGGCGGCAACCGCGTCGGTGATGGCATAGAGGCCGGGGATCGATCTCAGCGCCGCCAGCGCCGCCCCCGCCTCGACATGCTGGAAATCGAGGATGAGCTCCGCGAAGCGTGCCCTGGCCAAAGCACAGCCGACCGCCCCGGCAGCGCGGTGATGCAGACCGGTCATGGCGTTGTAGAGGTGGGTGAAGCCGACAGCGCCGCGGTCGAGCGCTGCCGCGGCCTCGCCGTAGCTGCAGCGGGTGTGGCCGATCTGCGCCCTGATACCATGCCCGACGAGCCAGGCGAGGAGGCGGCCATCCGGGTCGATCTCCGGCGCCATGGTGGCGACGCGGATGGGGGCGGCTTCATGCAGCCCGGCAACCAGATCGAGATCGGGGGCGATGGCGAAAGGCGGTTGCGCACCCAGCGCCTCGGGATTGAGGAACGGTCCCTCCAGATGGACGCCTAGGACCTCGGCACCGTTGGTGGCGGGCTCGGCCCGGGCCGCGGCGATGCCGGCGAAGGCCCGGCGCAGCTCGTCCGCTGGTGCGGTGACCGTGGTCGCGAGCAGGCTGGTCGTGCCCTGCCGCGCATGGAACCGCGCCATGGTGCGGACGGCATCGGCGCCATCCATGACGTCGGCCCCGCCGCCGCCATGCACGTGCAGGTCGATGAAGCCGGGCACGATCAGGCGTTCTTCCGAGGCGCTGGCGTCCGGCTCGATCGAGAGGATCCGGCTGTCATGTTGAAGCCGTCCCCTGACGACGCCCCCGGGGGTGACGATGCGACCTTCCAGAGTATGGGTCTCGGTCATGCTGGCCTCGGTCAGTTGCGCCGCATCTCGGCGACGAAGTCGTAGCGGTCGGCGCGGTAGAGCGAGCGGGTGAGCTCGACCGGCCGGTCGTCGGCGAGGTAGCCGTGGCGGACGGTCGCCATCACCGGGCTGCCGGGCGGGATCGAGAGGAGGGCCGCGTCGGCCGGCCCGACGGCGGCAGCCCTGAGATGCTGCAGCGCGCGGACCGGCTCCAGCCCGAGGTCGCGGAGCGCTGCATAGAGCGAGGTCTCGACCCGCTCGGGGTCGGGCAGATAGCGGGCCGGGATCGACGCCCGCTCGATGCACATCGGCTCGTCGTCGGCGAAGCGCAGACGGACGAAGCGGCTGACGTCGTCGCCGGGTGCCAGGTTGAGCGCCACGGTCTCGTCCGGGCTGGCGCGACCGCGGCCGCGCTCGAGCCAGCGAAAGCCGGAGCTGCGGCCGCGCGCCGCCATGTCCTCGGTGAAGCTCGAGAGCCGGGCGAGCGGCTGCTCGAAGCGGCTGGCAACGAAGCTCCCGGAGCCGTGCCGGGTGGTGACGAGGCCGCGCCTTGCGAGCTCGTCCAGCGCCCGGCGCACCGTGGTGCGCGAGACGTCGAGGCTCAAGGCCAGCACCCGCTCGGGCGGCAGCGGCTCGCCGTCCCTGAGCAGGCCGCCGGCGACGGCTGCCTCGAGGCGCTCCGCCAGTTGCAGATAGAGCGGGCCGGTCCCGGCCGGATCCGGCCGCAGCGAGGCGAGGCGGGGGTCGGTGGCGATCGCCTGCTCCATCCGTCAGGCCGCGAGCCGCTGCTCGCTCGCGGCGTCGAAGAGGTGGGCGGCCCGGGGCTTCAGCTCCAGCCCCACGATCTCGTCGAGACGGACCGGGTTGTCCGGCGCCACCTCGACGACCACCCGGCCGCCGGCCTCGAGCTCGAGATGCAGGTAGGATTCGCGCCCCAGATACTCGTTGAGCACGACCTTGCCGCGCACCGGCGCCGTTGCCCCGTCACCGACGGCGAAGCCGTCCGGCCGCACGCCGAGCACGACCTCGCCCGCCGGCTGGCGGAGCTCGGCCAGCGGCAGGCTGGCCCCATGGTCGAGCTCCAGGCTGCCCGGCTGGCGGGCCGTGCCCTTGAGGAAGTTCATCCTGGGCGAGCCGATGAAGCCGGCGACGAAGAGATTGGCCGGCGTGCGGTAGAGATCGGCCGGGCTGCCGACCTGCTGGACCACGCCCTGGTGCATGACGACGATGCGGTCGGCGAGCGTCATCGCCTCGACCTGGTCGTGGGTGACGTAGACCATGGTGGCGCCGAGCTGCTTGTGCAGCCGGCCGATCTCGAAGCGGACCTGGGCACGCAGCGCCGCGTCGAGGTTGGAGAGCGGCTCGTCGAAGAGGAAGACGCCCGGATGGCGGACGATCGCCCGGCCGATGGCGACCCGCTGGCGCTGGCCGCCGGAGAGCTCGGACGGGCGGCGCTGCAGGAGCGGGCCGAGCTCGAGGATGCGGGCCGCCTCCTTCGTCCGCTCCTCGATCACCTCCTTCGTCTCGCCTGCCTGCTTGAGGCCGAGCGCCCAGTTGCCGGCGACGTCGAGATGCGGATAGAGCGCGTAGGACTGGAAGACCATGGCGATGCCGCGCCTGGCCGGCGGCAGGTGGTCGACGGTGGTGCCGCCGATGCTGATGGTGCCGGAGGTCTGGTCCTCGAGCCCGGCGATGATCCTGAGCAACGTGGACTTGCCGCAGCCGGAGGGGCCGAGGAGGACGATGAACTCGCCGTCCTGGATGGCGAGGTCGACGCCCTTGAGGACCTCGACCTTGCCGAAGGATTTCTCGACGTCGGCGATGCGGAGCTCGGCCATGGGCTTGTTCCTGACTGGGGGTCTCTTCCCGCTTGCGGGTCGGGTGGCTACTTCACGGCGCCGGAGGTGATGCCGCGGATGAGCTGCCTGGAGAAGACGAGGTAGAGGGCCAGCACCGGCAGGATGGCGAGCGCCAGGCCGGCGAGCACGGCGTTCCAGTTGGTGACGAACTGGCCGATGAAGACCTGGGTCCCGAGCGTGATGGTCTTCACCGCCTCGCCCGGTGCCAGGATGAGCGGGAACCAGAGGTCGTTCCAGATCGGGATCATGGTGAAGACCGCGACCGTCGCCATGGCCGGGCGGACCAGCGGCAGGACGATGCGAAAGAAGATCGTGTACTCGGAAAGCCCGTCGATCCGGGCCGCGTCCTTGAGGTCCTTCGAGACGTTGCGCATGAACTCGCTCAGGATGAAGACGCAGAGCGGCAGGCCGTTCGCGGTGTAGACGAGGACGAGGGCGGTCCTGGTGTTCACGAGGCCCGTCGCCACCATCATCTCGAGGATGCCGACCGTGCCGAGGCGGATCGGGATCATGATGCCGATGGCGAGGTAGAGCCCCATCAGCGCGTTGCCAAAAAAGCGGTACTCGGCGAGCGCGAAGGCGGCCATCGCCCCCAGCAGCAGGACCAGGACCAGCGCCAGCACGGTGACCGTCAGGCTGTTCATGAAGTAGAGGGCGAAGTTGCCCTGCTCGAGCACCGTGGCGTAGCCGATCAGCGAGAGGCTCTCGGGCGTCGGCGGCGCCATCGGCGCCTGGAAGATGGCGCGCCGGTCCTTGAACGAGTTGATCAGGATCAGCACCACCGGGAAGAGGGCGATGATCGTGTAGGCGATCAGGATCGCATGGGCGGCGGCTTCGGCGGTGAGCGAGCGGCGCGCGCGGTTCATCGGTCGGGCTCCATCCGGGGAGGGCGGGCGGTCGGGCGGGGGCGGGTCAGAACTGGTAGCGGCGCATGCGACGCTGCACGCCCCAGAGATAGGCCATCACGCCGACCAGGATGATGAGGAACATGGCGGTCGCGATGGTCGCCCCCATGTGCGGGTCACCGAGCTCGAGCTGGTGGCCGAAGAAGGTGCGGTAGAGGAAGGTGCCGAGGATGTCGGTCGAGAAGTTCGGCCCGGCGAGGGCCCCCTGGACCGCGTAGATCAGGTCGAAGGCATTGAAGTTGCCGATGAAGGTGAGGATCGAGATGATCCCGATGGTCGGCCAGATCAGCGGCAGCTTCACCTTGAAGAAGAGGGCCATGCCGCGCACGCCGTCGAGATCGGCGGCCTCGCTGATGTCCTCCGGGATGGCGAGGAGGGCCGC
Source organism: Geminicoccaceae bacterium (assembly GCA_020638495.1). Classification (GTDB taxonomy): domain Bacteria; phylum Pseudomonadota; class Alphaproteobacteria; order Geminicoccales; family Geminicoccaceae; genus SLRI01. The sequence goes on from JACKIN010000006.1 coordinate 215,073, forward strand.
ATAGATCAGCATCATCGGGATGCCGACATATTGCCAGACCGAGATCAGGGCGAGGGTGGTCAGCGCCGAGCCCTCCTTGCCGAGCCAGGGGCCGAAGAGGAAGTCCAGCCCGACGAGGCCGAGCAGCGTCTCGGAGACCCCCCAGATGGGGCTCAGGATGAGCTTCCAGGCGAAGCCGATGATCACGACCGAGAGCATCGCCGGGACGAAGATGGCGGTGCGGTAGAAGGTGCGGCCGGGCAGATGGGTCATCGACAGGAGGGCCGCGAGCAGCACGCCGATCGGGTTCTGCACGGCCATGTGCACGACGAAGAAGTAGAAGTTGTTGGCGAGCGCGTTCCAGAACTGGTCGGCCCAGTGCGGGTCGAGGAAGAGGCGCTCGAAATTGACGAGCCCGACCCAGAAGCGCGCCCCCTCGTCCGTGCGGTCGAAGAAGGAAAGCCGCAGGGTCTCCGCCAGCGGGTAGATCATCACCGCGGTGTAGATGAGGACGGCAGGTGCGAGGAAGACGACCACGTGCCAGGGAAAGGGCTTGCGGCGGGCGGCGGCTCGGGCGTGCTGCATGGGTCGGGCCTCGACGGGAGGGGGGCGGCCGGCCGGAGCCGGCCGCCTCGTGTCAATTCTGCTGCGGTGCGTACCAGGAGGCGAGGCCCTCCTGCAGGTGGGCACCGGCCTCCTCGGGCGTCACCACGCCGTTGACGACGTTGGCCGAGGTCACCCACATGTCGTTCCAGAGATTGGGCGTGCCGCGGCTGAGGATCTGGTGGGCGAGGCGGATCGAGGAGCTGCACTCGTTCCGCCAGTCGATGAACTCCTGGGCGAGCGGGTCCTCGAGCGTGATCGGGTGGCTGGAGAGCGAGAAGAAGCCCGGCAGCGCGTTCGAGTAGAGCTCGGCGAACTCGGCGGAGCCCACCCACTCGACGAAGGTCCGCGCAGCCTCCTGGTTCGGGCTCGCCTTGTTGATGCCCATGCCGATGTCGACATGGTCGCTGATGAAGCAGGGGTCGCCCGCGTTCGGGACCGGCGGCTTGAAGGCGCCCATCTCGAAGAAGGCGTCGCGCTGGAAGGGCGAGATCTCCCAGGAGCCGGTGGGATAGATCGCCGCCCGGCCGAGGGTGAAGAGGTTCTGGCTGTCCGGGTAGGACTGCGCCTCGAAGCCGGAGGGCAGATAGTCGGCCCAGCGGGCGATCGTCCGGAACGGCGCCACATACGCCTCGTCGGTGAGCTTGGCCTCGCCGGCGATCAGCGCCTTGCGGCCCTCCTCGCCCTGCCAGTAGTTGGGGCCGATATTGGTGTAGCCCATGGTCGCCGCTTCCCACTGGTCGGCCGTGCCCATGGCGAGCGGCTCGTAGGAGCCGCCGGCCTTGATGGCATCCAGCACGGCGAAGAACTCCTCCTCCGTCGTCGGCACCTCGAGGCCGAGCTCGGCGAAGGCGTCCTTGTTGTACATAAAGCCGTGGATCACCGAGGCCATCGGCACGCAGAAGGTCTGGCTGCCGTCGTCCGTGCTCCAGGCGGCGAGCGCCGTCTCGGGGAAGTTGCCGAGCTCCTCCATGCCCGTCAGGTCGACGAGGTGGCCGCGCTTGAACATCTCGAGGCTCGCGTCGAACGGCCGGCAGGTGATGATGTCGCCGGCGGTGCCGCCGTCCAGCTTGGCGTTGAGCGCTGCATTGTACTCGGCCGGTGCCGTCGGCTGGAACGTCACCTGGATGTCGGGGTGCTGGGCATGGAAGGCCGGCAGGATGGTGTCCTGCCAGATGGTGATGTCGTCGTTGCGCCAGCTCTCGATGACCAGCTCCGCGGCACTGGCGCTCGTCGCGATCAGGCCGATGGAGAGGGCGATGGCGGCAGTCGAGGTCGTTCGCATGGCAGTTGCCTCCAGGGTTTCTGGGCTGGGTTGCTTGGCTTGGTTCGCAGGTCGGAGATCGCGAGTCAGGTCTCGTGGATCGGCTCGGGCTCGAGGTCCCGGGCCCGGCGCAGGTCGCCTTTCGCCCGGGCGAGGCAGCGACGGGCCGCCTCGAGGGTCATGCCGTCCACCAGGAGGACGGCGAGCTTGACGTCGTGGCCGGCAGCGCTGTGCGCCTCGCTCGCGGTCGCCTCGTCGCAGCCGGTGATCGCCTCGACCATACGCCGGCCGCGCTCGACCAGCTTCGCGTTCGAGGCGACGACATTGACCATGAGCCCGTCATAGACGCGGCCGAGCTCCGTCATGGTCTGGGTCGAGAAGAGGTTGAGCGCCAGCTTCTGCGCCGTGCCGGCGGTCATCCGGGTGGAGCCGGCGAGAAACTCCGGGCCGGTGGCGAGGAGCAGCGCGTGCTCGGCCTCGTTCAGCAGCGGTGCGGCCGGGTTGTTGGCCATGCCGATGGTCAGCGCACCGCGCTCCCGGGCGGTCCTGATGGCGGCGCGGGTGAAGGCGGTGGTGCCCGAGGCGGCGATGCCGAGGACCACGTCGGCCGGGCCGATGGCGTGCTCGCGAATGGCGCCGGCGCCGGCCTCGGCGTCGTCCTCCGCGCCCTCGCGCGACTGGACCAGGGCGGCCTCGCCGCCGGCCACGATGTAGATCAGCCGGTCGTGCGGCCAGTCGAAGGTCGGATAGAGCTCGACGCCGTCCTGCACGGCGAGCCGGCCCGAGGCGCCGGCGCCGACATAGACCAGCCGGCCGGCGTCGTTGCGCAGACGCTCGGCGGCGGCCCGTACCGCCTGGGCGAGGGCCGGCAGAGCCTGCCGCACGGCGGCGAAGGCGCCCATCTGGTTGTCGAGCATGGCGGCGAGCGCCTCCTCGGTCGGCCAGCGATCGGCCGCGCGGTAGCGCTCCAGGCGTCGTTCCGTATCCATCCCTGCCTCCGTTGTCGGCTGGACCATACCAAAAAAATACCACTCGGCAAGAGGTATTCTTCGACATGGTTATCAATTTCTGCCGAATCTATTAATCCATTGTTTTATCGAGATAATACGTGTCGGCTTCCCCTGTCGCCGATTGCGGATTGCCAGTTCTGGTCCCTTTTGGTATGCACGCTGCATGGGCAGGACACGCTATATCCTCGCCGTCGACGGCGGCGCCACCAAGACCCGGGCAGCGCTCGCCCCCTGGGACGGCGAGGTCGTCGCCGAGGCGGTCGGCGGGCCGTGCAACCTCTTCCAGGACCCGGCCGCCGGCCTCGCCGAGATCCGCGCCCTCTGGCAGCGCCTCTGCGCCACGGCGGGGCTCGACCCGGCCGGCGCCGCGGCCGACACCGCCATCAGCGCCGGGCTCGCCGGCACCAGCGCTCCCGGCAGCGGCGATCGGTTCCGCGCGGCCTTCGCCGATTTCGCCACTCGCCATCTCTCGAGCGACGGCTACGTGGCGCTGATCGGCGCCGTCGCGGGCCGGCCCGGTGCCCTTCTCTCCATCGGCACCGGCGTGGTCGGCTTCCGCCTCGACGCCTCCGGCGCGCATCGCCAGCTCAGCGGCTGGGGCTTTCCGGTCGGCGACCGGGGCGGTGGCGCCTGGCTCGGCCTTCGGGCCATCGGCGACTGGCTGGAGCGGCTCGACGGCTATGGCGGCGATGCGGCGAGCACCCTCTGGCCGCTGCTGCAGGATCGCCTGGGCTCCTCGCCTGCCGACATCCTCGCCTGGCTCAAGGGGGCGCGGCCGGCCGAATTCGCGAGCCTCGCACCCTTCGTCGTCGAAAGGGCCGCCGCCGGCGACCCGCATGCCCGATCGCTGATCGACGAGGCCGCGGGCCACCACGTCCGTCTCGCCCGGGCCCTCGCCGCCACGGCGACGGAGCCGCTCGTCCTCGCCGGCGGCCTCGCGGAGGTCTTCCGGCCCGCCATCGCCGCAGCGCTCGGCCCGGCGCTCGACCAGAGCGGCCGGATACCTTCGCCGCTCGCCGGCGCCCTCCTCATCGCCCGCGGCCGAAATGCCGCGGAGTTCCCCGAAGCCTGACGAAAGGACCTCCCATGTCGTCCCTCATGCTCGACGAGGTGCGCGAAACGCCTTCGCTCGTGGCGGCACAGCTCGCGGCGGATGGCGAGGCCTATGCATCGCTCGCCGCTTCCCTGGCCGCCGCCCCGCCGGTCTTCGCCGCGACCATCGCGCGCGGCAGCTCCGACCACGCGGCGAGCTACGCCGCCACCGTGCTGGCGCACGCCATGGGCCTCGCCACCGCCTCCCTCGCACCCTCCCTGGTCAGCCGCTACGGGGTCGAGCTGGCGCTCGACAAGGCCTTCGTGCTCGGCCTCTCGCAGTCCGGCGCCAGCCCCGACCTCGTGGCCAGCATGCAGGCCGCGGCCGCGTCCGGGGCGGTGACGGCGGCGATCGTCAACCAGCCTGACTCCCCGCTGGCCGAGGCCGCCGGGCACGTCCTGCCGCAACGCGCCGGCGCCGAGCGCAGCGTCGCCGCCACCAAGAGCTTCATCCTCACCCTCGTCGCCATCGCCCGCCTCGCCGCGGTCTGGCGCGGCGACGCCGCGCTTCGGGCCGGCCTCGAGCGCCTGCCCGAAAGGCTCGAGGCAGCGCTCGCGGTCAACTGGGGCGGCACCGTCGACACCCTGGCCGAAGCGTCGAGCCTCTACGTGCTCGGCCGCGGCCCGGCCCTCTCGATCGCCAACGAGGCCGCCCTCAAGCTCAAGGAAACCTCCTATCTCCACGCCGAGGCCTTCAGCTCCGCCGAGGTGCGGCACGGCCCCCGGGCCGTCATCGACGACGGCTTCCCCGTCCTGGCCCTGGCCCTCGCCGACGCCGGCGGCGCCGACACCGCCGCCTTCGCCGCCGAGATGGCAGCCTCCGGTGGCACCGTGATCACCGCCAGCCCCGACCCCGACGTCGCCGGCCAGGCCGTGCGCCTGCCCGAGCCCCTCCACCCGCTCCTCGACCCCATCGTCGCCATCACCGCCTTCTACCCCATGGCCGCCACCCTGGCCGCCGCCCGCGGCCACGACCCGGACAAGCCGAGGGGGCTGAAGAAGGTGACGTCGACGGTCTAGGAAAGGATGAAGAGTCGGGGAGGCTGTATAGACCGGAGACAAGGTTTACATGCGTTCGAGGACATGGGTGACAGTTGGGCGCTCGGGATTTGTCCGGAAATCGACCTTTGCGATGCGCCAGGTCATGAACCAGACATGATGGACCCCGTCCTCGGCTGATGGGCGGACGGCGACGCGTTGGTCGGCGAAGGCGGCGGAGAGCTGGAGATCGACGCGGCGCTGGTCCTGGGGACGACAGCGCAGGCAGCCGTTGCGGCGGACACGTCCGGTGACCTGGTCGTCGGGATAGTCGGGCTCGACCAATCTGGCGGGCATCGACCGTTCGCTCATCCTGTAGCGGCTGGCCGGGAAGGCGCCGCCGAGCGCATCGTGTGGACGCTGGTGGTTGTAGCGGGCGCGCCAGCGGTCGAGGCCGCTCTGGACGGCGTCGAGGTCGGCGAAGCGGCGGCCTTGCAGGAGCTCGGCCCTGAGCGAGCGGTGCAGGCGCTCGATCTTGCCCATGGTCTGGGGGTGACGGGGGCGGCTGTGGAGCGGCTTGACGCCGAGGCGGAGCAGCCAGACCGAGAACCTGGTGTATTTGGTGACGCCGTTCTGATGCCCCCAGGGTGCGCCATTGTCGGTGATGATCGCGTCGGGCAGGCCGTGGCGCTCGAACACCTTCGTGAGACGCTCGCAGACCGTCACCTCCTTCTCGTCGGTGCAAGCCTCGGCGCCGATGGCATAGCGGGAATGATCGTCCAGCACGGTCAGCGGCCAGCAGCGCACGCCGCCACCGTCGGTTCGCCCATCAAGCGCGAAATGGCCCTTGAAATCCATCTGCCACAAGCGGTTGGGAGCAACCGCCTCGAACCGCTTGAAGGGCTGCGGGGCCGGTTCGTCGCGCTCGAGCAGACCGTGCCGCCGCAGGATGCCCGTGATCGTGCTCGCCGCCGGCACCTGCTCGGCCGGCAGACCCTCGGGCCGAGCGTTCAACAGCACCCGCCGGATCTTGCGCCCACCCCAGCACCGATTGGCCCGACGCACCGCCAGGACCGCCTCCTCGACCGCGGCATCGGTCCGCGAAGGCGAGCCATGCGGCCGCCTGGATCGGTCGACCAGCCCGGCCTCACCCGCCTCGCCGAACCGTGCCAGCCACTTGTAGCCGGTCTGCCGGCTCACCCCGAAACGCCGGCAGAGCTCGGACAGCTTGGCCCCCGGCTGCGCCGCCAACGTCACAAACTCCAAACGTAGAGACATCACATTCACCACTCGCCAAGCCATCCGCAACCTCCCGACCACGACAGGTCGAAAGTGTCACCCATGTCTCCGTACAGCTGTTAATGATGTCTCCGGTCCATACAGGAGGCCAGCCTCCCCGTCCTTCTTCGCTGCGATCCCGACGTCTCAGGCTTCGCGGTCTGCCAGCATGGCGCGGCGGAGGATGGCGTTCATGCGACTTTGGTAGCCTTGGCCGCCTGCCTTCAGCCAGGCCAGGACATCGGCGTCCAGACGTGCCGTGACCTGCTGCTTGACGGGCCGGTAGAATCGGCCACGCTCCATGTCGGCGAGTTGTGCCGCGGTCAGCTCGGGCATGTCATCGGTGTCGATACGCTCGTCCGGCATGGCCTCGAGCCGGGCGAGCTCGGCCAACCGCTCAGGGGTCGATCGCGGTGCGCTCTCTGCTGTGTAGCTAACGGTCCTGTTCCTCATAACGCTTCCTTTCCGATCGCGTGGCCTTTCGGGCGGAAATGATGCGGATCACCTCCCCGGTCCCCGAGCCTTCCTCGGTCATCGTGTGGGCGACCAGCAGGACCGTCACGCCGTGCGCCCGGCCGATGGTCTGCCACCGTTGCTCGCCGTCCTCGACCCGGTCCAGGCGGGAGAGATGCAATGGATCGCGAAAAACCCCCAGCGCATCCTCGACGTCGACGCCGTGCTTGCGCCTGTTCGATCCGGCCTTGGCGGTGTCCCAAGTGAACCGAATCTCCATCATGCCGGAAAAGTAATTACATTTTTGTCGTTAATCAAGCCCGCTCAGTCGGGCCGGGGGCGCACCCGCGTCGCCCACCCCCGCCACCTCAAAATCCGGTGGGGCCGATGGGGAGGATCATCCTCCCCATCATCTTCCTGCCAGACTGGCTGGCTCAGCTTCGGTGATACGGATGCCCCGCCAGAATGGTGCTGGCCCGGTAGAGCTGCTCGACGAGCAGCAGCCGCACCATGAGATGTGGCCAGGTGAGGCGGCCGAGGGCGAGGCGCCAGTCGGCCCGGGCACGGGTCGCGTCGTCGAGGCCGTCGGCGCCGCCGATGAGGAAGGCGAGGTCGCGGCCCTCGTCGCGCCAGCCGCCGATTCGGGCGGCCAGGTCCTCGCTCGTGGCGAGCTCGCCCCGCTCGTCGAGGGCGGTGACGGCCGCACCATCCGGCAGGGCGCGGCCGAGGCGGGCCGCCTCGCTCTCGCCCTTGCGCGGCACGAGCTCGTCGATCCGGACGGGCCACGGGCAGCGGGCGACATAGCCCTGGATCAGGCGCTCGAGATCGGCGTCGCGGTTGCGGCCGAGGGCGAGGACCGTGATCTTCAGTTCGGCTCCACCGCCGTCGCCACCGCCTTGAGGCGCTCGCGCGGCACGACCTGCCACAGGCGCTCGATGTCGTAGAAGGAGCGGGTCTCGGCGCGGAAGAGATGGACGATCACGTCGCCCGCGTCGATCAGCACCCACGAGCTGTCGCCGAGCCCTTCGGCCTGGATGCCGTCCAGCCCGGCCGCCTTCAGGCGGTGGATGAGCTTCTCGGCCATCGACGCCAGGTGGCGTTGCGACGTGCCGGTGGCCACGACCATGTGGTCGGCGAGCGTGGTCTTGCCGGCGAGGTCGATGACGATGGGCTCGAGCGCCTTGTCGTCGTCGAGCGAGCTCAGGACCAGAGGCAGGATCGTGTCGGCGGCGGGCTCTTCGGTGCTGGTCAGGGTGCGGTCTCCCGGATGGCGGCGTCCTGGCGGCCGGCGCGGATCGCCGTGCTGGAAGCCGGGTGTGGCGGCAAATGCAGATAGACCCAGGCGGGTGTCGGTCGGTCCTTGAGGTGCAGGGCCTCCCGCTCGGGCAGGCGGGCGTGGCCGAAGACCGAGGCGGCACGGCCGGCGGCAGCACTACTAGAATGGGGTGCCCGGTCGAAGACCGCAATCGGCGCAAGCGCGAAGATGCGCCGCCAATGGCGCCAGAGCGGCAGCTGGGCGAGGTTGTCGGCCCCGATCAGCCAGATGAAGCGCTGGCCGGGCAGTCGCGCCAGCCGGGCGAGCGTGTCGGCCGTGTAGGTGACGTCGAGCCGTGCCTCGAGGTCGCTGACGCGAATGCGCGGGTCATCGACGAGCGCCCGGGCATAGGCCAGGCGATCCTCGAAGGGCGCCATGCCGGCCCGGGGCTTCAGGGGATTCTGCGGCGAGACCAGCCACCAGACCTGGTCGAGCCCGAGGCGCTTCAGCGCCTCGCGGCTGACATAGAGGTGGCCTTCATGGGCCGGGTTGAACGAGCCGCCGAGGAGGCCGATCGCGCGGGTCGGCTTGCGGGGCAGGGGCGGCGCCTCCGGAACGCGGCGAAAGAGCCTGGGACCGCGGCGGCGCCGCAAGGGCGGCGCCTCGTCGAGCCCCGGTATGCGTGATGTCACGCCGGCGCCTCGGCGCTGCTAGCCCGGTCGCGTCTGGCCATTGCCGCGCACCTGGTACTTGAAGCTGGTGAGCTGCTCGACGCCGACCGGCCCCCTGGCATGCATGCGGCCGGTCGAGATGCCGATCTCCGCCCCCATGCCGAACTCGCCGCCATCGGCGAACTGGGTCGAGGCGTTGTGCATGACGATGGCACTGTCGACCCGTGCCAGGAAGGTCGCCGCCGCACCCTGGTCGCCGGCGACGATGCTGTCGGTGTGGTGCGAGCCATGGGCCTCGATGTGGCCGATCGCCTCCTCCAGCCCGTCCACCAGCTTCACCGACAGGATGGCGTCCAGATACTCCGTCCGCCAGTCCTCCTCCGTCGCGGCACCGACGCGCGGGTCGAGCGCCATGACCTCGGCGTCGCCGACGAGCTCGCAGCCGGCCCGCGCGAGGTCGTCGAGGATCGGCGGCAGCAGGGCCCCGGCCACGCTCCTGTCGCAGAGCAGCGTCTCCATCGCCCCGCAGATGCCGGTCCGCCGCATCTTGGCGTTGAGGGCGATGGCCCGCGCCATTGCCGGATCGGCGGAGCTGTGCAGGTAGACGTGGCAGATGCCGTCGAGATGGGCGAAGACCGGCATCCGCGCCTCGGCCTGCACCCGCTCGATCAGCGAGCGCCCGCCGCGCGGCACGATGACGTCGACATAACGGCTCAGCGCGAGGAGATGGCCGACGGCGCGCCGGTCGGTGGTGGCGACGAGCTGGATCGCGTCGACGGGCAGGCCGGCGGTGGCCAGCCCCTCCACCAGGCAGGCATGGATCGCCGCCGAGGAGTGGCTGCTCTCCGAGCCGCCGCGCAGGATCACCGCATTGCCGGCCTTGAGGCAGAGCCCGCCCGCATCGGCGGTGACGTTGGGCCGGCTCTCGTAGATCACGCCGATCACGCCGAGCGGCGTGCGCACGCGGGCGATATCGAGGCCGTTGGGGCGCTGCCAGCGGGCGATCTCCTGGCCCACCGGATCGCCGAGCTCGGCGATCGCCTCGAGGCTCCGGGCGATGCCCGCGATGCGCTTGCTGTCGAGGGCCAGACGGTCGAGCAGCGCCGGGGTGAGCTGCCGTGCCCGGCCGGCGGCGACATCCCGCTCGTTGGCCGCGAGAACGGCCGACTCCTGCCGGCGCAGGGTCGCCGCCGCCGCCCGGAGCGCCTCGTCCTTCAGGACCCGCGGTGCCGTGGCCAGCGCCGTGGCGGCGGCGCGGGCCTTCCTGCCCATGGCCTCGATCTCGCTGGCCAGCGTATCCTGGAGTGCCGTTGCCATCGCCTTCTTTCGACCTTTCCTTGTCAAACCTTGCTTAGCAGCAAACGGGTGGTCCGGGCCAGCAGCCGTCAGGCGGCAGCCGCGGCGCGCAGATACGACGTGATCGCCGGCAGGCGCGTGGCGAGGTTCTTGTAGGTGAGCATCGCCGCTGGCAGCTCGTCCAGCCGGTCCGCGAGCAGCAGGGCGAGGCGGCGATCTTGGGCGAGGCTCGCCAGCGGCTCGACGAAGGTCAGGATGGTGAAGAGGACGAGCCCCGTCCTCGGCAGCCGGCGCAGCGTCTGCCGCTCGACGCGCAGCCAGAGCTGCCGGCCGGCCTCGGCTGCCGTGACCTCGGTGGCCGTGCGGCGAAAGGCGGAGGATGGCTGATGCAGCAGCGGGTCGTCGGTGAGCGACCAGTTCACCCGCCAGACCGGGCGGTCCGCCTGCAGCCGCTCGAAGAAGAGCCGGACCGGGCCGCCGATCGCCGCCTCGAGGCCCGGCACGGGGGCATGGATCGCCGGCATCGGCCGGCCGATCTTCTCCGCCAGCCACCAGCGCGAGGGAAAGGCGACGAAGGCGCCGACCAGCCGGTAGCCTTCCGGCGAGCCTTCGAGGAGGCAGAGATCCTCCTGCACGGCGAGCCCGGCCCGGATGAGCGGGTCGGCGATCCCGGCATCCACCCGCACGGCCGGCGCATGCGTGGCCAGATGCGCCTCGACCAGCGCCGCCGTCTCGGCCGCGGCCGCCGCGCCCTCGGGCAGGAGCCGATGAATGTCCGCACCTGCGTCGAGCAGCCGGCGCTTCTCGGCCACCTCGGCGGCATGGTCGGCGGTCACCACGAGCCAATCCTGCAGGTCGAGCGCGTGCAGGCCCATGGCGAGGCGGTAGGGCCGGCCGAGCAAATCCAAGAGCAGCCGGCCGAGCTCGGGGCTCATGGCGCTTCGGTCCCGACCGCCGCCTCTCCTGCCGGCTCGCCCGGTGCCTGGACCAGCACGAGGTCGTCCCGGTGGATCATCTCGTCCCGGCCGCGATAGCCGAGCAGCGCCTCGATGTCGGCCGTCCTTCTGCCCCGGAGCCGTTCCGCGTCGGCGGCGTCGTAGGCGACGAGCCCCTTGGCGACGACCGTGCCCTGGAGATTCTGGACGAGCACCGCGTCGCCCCGCTCGAAGCGCCCCTCGACGGCGGCCACACCGGCCGGCAGCAGGCTCGAGCCGCGCCTGAGCGCCGCGAGCGCCCCGTCGTCGACGGTGAGCCGGCCCGCCGGCTTCAGCGTCGCCGCGAGCCAGTGCTTGCGCGCCCGCCGCGGGGTGGAGCGGGCGGCGAAGACCGTGCAGCGCGCCCCCGAGCGCAGCGCCTCGAGCGGCCGGTCGGGCTTGCCCGAGGTGAGCAGGACGGCGCAGCCGCTCTGCGTCGCGATGGTGGCGGCGACCAGCTTGCTCGCCATGCCGCCCGTGCCCACGGCACTGCCGGAGCCGGTGGCCATGGCCTCGATCTCGGCGGTGATCGCCCCGACCTCGGGGATGTGCCGGGCCGCGGGGTCGCGCCCGGGATCGGCCGTGTAGAGCCCGTCCACGTCGGAGAGCAGAACCAGCGTCTCGGCGCCGGACATGACGGCGACCCGGGCGGAGAGCCGGTCGTTGTCGCCATAGCGGATCTCGGTCGTGGCCACCGTGTCGTTCTCGTTGACCACCGGCACCGCACCCAGCTTCAGCAGCGTCTCGATGGTCGCCCTGGCATTGAGGTAGCGCCGCCGGCCCTCGGTGTCGCCGAGGGTGACGAGGAGCTGGGCGGCGATCAGGCCATGGCCCGCCAGGCTCTCGGCCCAGGCGCCGGCCAGCAGGATCTGGCCCGCGGCGGCCGCCGCCTGCTTCTCCTCGAGGCGAAGGGCCCGCTGCGGCAGGCCGAGCGCCCGGCGGCCCAGGGCAATGGCCCCCGAGGTGACGACGATGACCCGGCTGCCCCGCCGGGCGAGCTCGCCGATATCGGCGGCGAGGCCGTCGAGCCAGGCACGCCGGATCCGCCCTTCGCCGTCGACCAGCAGGGCCGAGCCGATCTTGATGGTGACCCGTCGCCGGGCGAGCAGGGCGGCCGGCTGCATCAGCTCTGGTCCGCTGCCCCGGCCTCCGCCTCGGCCGCGCGCCGGGCGCCGACATGATCCAGCACCTCGCGCAGCACCGCCTCCAGCCCCTCCTTCGCCACGCCCGAGATGCAGCGCACGGGCTGGCCCGAAGCCGCCTCGAGCAGGCGCTTGCGCTCCTCGATCACCTCCGGGGTCAGGGCGTCGATCTTGTTGAGGCAGAGGATCTCGGGCTTCTCCGCCAGCCCGTGGCCATAGGCCTCGAGCTCGGCGCGCACCGTCCGCCAGGCCTCGTCGGGATGCTCGGCCGTGCCGTCGACGAGGTGGATCAGCGTGGCGCAGCGCTCGATATGGCCGAGGAAGCGGTCGCCCAGCCCCACCCCCTCCGAGGCCCCCTCGATCAGGCCCGGGATGTCGGCGATGACGAAGCTCCGGTCGTCCATGACGATGGTGCCGAGCTTGGGCTCGAGCGTGGTGAAGGGGTAGTCGGCGATCTTCGGCCGCGCCCGGCTGACGGCTGCGAGAAACGTCGACTTGCCGGCGTTGGGCAGCCCGACCAGCCCGGCATCGGCGAGCAGCTTCAGCTTCAGCCAGAGCCAGCGCTCCTCGCCGGGCCAGCCGGGGTCGGCGCGGCGCGGGGCCCGGTTGGTCGAGGTCTTGAAGCGGACATTGCCGAAGCCGCCATCGCCGCCCTTGGCCAGCACGATGCGCTCGCCGGGCTCCTTCAGGTCCGCGATCAGCGTCAGGCCGTCCTCGGCCAGGATCTGCGTGCCGACCGGCAGGCGGAGCTCGACATCCTTGCCGCTCGCCCCGGTGCGCTCCTGGCCGGCGCCGCCTTCGCCACGCCCGGCCTTGAAGTGCTGCCGGTAGCGGTAGTCGATCAGCGTGTTGAGGTCGGGATCGGCGATGGCCACCACGTCGCCGCCGCGCCCGCCATCGCCGCCGCTCGGGCCGCCGAACTCGATGAACTTCTCGCGCCGGAAGGCCGACGAGCCATTGCCGCCGTCGCCCGACTTGACGAAGACCTTGGCCGAATCGAGGAAGCGCATGCGGTTTGGCCAGCGAAGGGAAGGGGGTGAAGAGGAAAAGGGCCAAAAAACGAAAAAGGGAAAGGCCTGGGCCTTTCCCCCGTTCGCCGGCCTCTTGGCGGACGCCTACTCGGCGACCTGGGCCACTGGCGGTGCAATCTGCACGAACTGGCGATCGCCGCTCTTGCGGAAGGTCACGTGACCCTCGACCAAAGCGAAAAGCGTGTGGTCACGGCCCATGCCGACACCCTTGCCGGGATGGTACTTGGTGCCGCGCTGGCGGATGATGATGTTGCCGGGGATGACGTGCTCGCCGCCGAACTTCTTCACGCCCAGCCGCTTGCCGGCGGTGTCGCGACCGTTCCTCGAGCTGCCGCCCGCTTTCTTGTGTGCCATGGGATGCTCCTCGGTTGCGCTCGCCGGCTCAGGCGGCGATGTCGGCGATCTTGACCACGGTCAGGTACTGCCGGTGGCCGGTGCGGCGGCGGAAATTCTTGCGCCGCCGCTTCTTGAAGATGACGATCTTCGGGCCCCGGGTCTGCTCGACCACCTCGGCGGTCACCTTGGCACCGTCGAGGAGCGGGGCACCCACCTTCGGGTCGGCGCCATCGCCGCCGACCAGCAGCACCTGGTCGAACTCGACCGTGCTGCCGACCTCGGCGTCGAGCTTCTCGATCCGAAGATAGTCATCCTTGGCGACGCGGTACTGCTTGCCGCCGGTCTTGATCACTGCGTACATCGACTTGAACCGATCCGGACTGGAAGGGGGCCTGGGGCGCAACGAACCGGGCCGCGACAAAGCAGTCCCGCAGGCCTCACCCGAGAGAAGGCGGAAATAGGCGGAACCCGGACGCCTGTCAATCCTGCCCGAGCCTCTCCGCGGGCTTGAGCGCCTCGAAGCCGGAGACGAGATCGAGCAGCTCCTCGGTGATCGAATCCTGGCGCTTGCGCCGGTAGTCGGCGTTCATCTCGCCGAGCCGCTCCTCGATGTTCCGCTCGGCCGCCTGCATGGCGGCGAGGCGGGTCGCATGCTCGCTCGCCGCCGATTCCGCGGCGGCCCGAAAGAGGCCGATGAAGAGATGCTGGCGCACCAGGGCGGCGAGCAGGGCTTCGGCCGACATGGTGAAGCTGGGCAGGCTCCGCCCGGCCCAGCGGCGCTGCGCGAGGCCGGCGAGCCAGCCCGGGTCGAGCGGCAGGAGCGGCAGGCTGGTCGGCACGGCGGCGCCGCCGGTCGTGCGCCGGTTGTAGAAGAGCCGCGCACGGGTCGCGGGCTCCTGCGCCCGGCGGGCGTCGATGGCTCCCAGGATCCGATGCACCGTCCCGCTCAAGCC
>JACKIN010000007.1 GCA_020638495.1 Geminicoccaceae bacterium
GCATTCCCTTCGGATCGGGATAGGGGGAAGCCTTGCGGCTCCCCCCTCCCACACCACCGGGCATACGGGTCCGTACCACGGCGGTTCGCTGGCCTAAGCGGCTCTGGGCGTCATGACGGGAAGGCCGAGCGCGGCCAAATCTGCGTTCGAGAGCGCGATATTGAGGGCCGGACTGGCAGCAATCCGCCAAGGACCGTGCACGCTGCCCGCGGTTTGTGCCGCGAGCCGGCGAGGCACGCCCCGTCGGGCCATCTGCCGGAACCGGTTCCAGCCATTGCGCCATTGCTTCCAGGCGAAGGCGCGCAGCCTTCGTCGGAGCCACTGGTGCAGTTCACGCAACACCGACGGCGTCTGACAGAAGCCGAAGTAGCCCACCCACCCCGTAAGGTAGATGCGCAGGTTTTCGATCGTCTGCTCGAGCGAGGCCCCTTTGGTCCGCCGCGTCAGCTCCCGGACCCGCGTCTTGAACCGGATCAGCGCCTGCGGCGCGATGCGCCGTCGGGGTGGCGCCTTGCCGGCCGTGAAGCTGAAGCCCAGGAACTTGCGCCGCGACGGTCGGTCCACCGCGCTCTTGGCTGTGTTCACCCGAAGCTGGAGGCGCTTGGTGACGAAGCTGGTGACGCTCGTCATGACCCGCTCGCCCGCCCGGCGGCTGCGCACGTAAATGTTGCAGTCGTCGGCATAGCGAACGAAGCAATGACCACGTCGGGTCAGCTCCTTGTCCAGCACATCCAGCATCAGGTTCGACAGCAAGGGCGAAAGTGGGCCGCCTTGCGGGGTCCCCTCGTCCGTCGGCCCGACCAGCCCATCCGCCGTCACACCTGCGGCAAGAAACCCGCGGATGAGCTTTAGGATGCGCCGGTCGGCAACCCGCTTGGCCACCAGCCCCATCAGGATGTCGTGGTTCATCCGATCGAAGAATTTCTCCAGATCGAGATCGACGACCCAGCCATACCCGTCCGCGATATGCTCTTGCGCCCGGGCCACCGCCTGATGCGCGGATCGACCGGGACGAAAGCCATAGCTCGCGTCCGAGAACGTCGGGTCCCAAACCGCCTGAAGCACTTGCAGCACCGCCTGCTGGATGAAGCGGTCGAGAACCGTCGGTATGCCGAGAGCGCGAACACCCCCGCCGACCTTCGGGATCTCGACACGCAACACCGGCTGCGGCCGGTAAGTGCCGTCGAGCAGCTGGCTCCTGATCGAGGGCCAGTGGTCCTTGAGGTAGAGTGGCAGGGCGTCGACGGTCATCCCGTCGACGCCCGGCGCACCCCTGTTGCGCCTGACTTGCGCCAGCGCCCTACGCAGATTGTCACGCTCGACAATCGCCTCCATGAGCGGTCCCAGGACCGCCGGGCTTTCGAGCCGAGGGGCCGCCGTATCGGCTTCGGTCCCTTCGGGGGCAGCGCTTCGGGCTTCACCCGTCACCCCTTCCCCAAAGGCCAGCTCCAGCTGGTTCTTCTGCCGCCTGGTCGACACGAGATCCCTCGTCCTACTTGCCGCTTCCAACGTTCAGGCCTTCGGTGAGCTACCTGCCCGCCTACTATGCCCTCTGCTGACTTCTGCGCCGCGATCAGCCGCCTTGCGACGGGCTCATCAGCCCCGAGGTCGAGGCACGGCGCAGACCTCCCGAGGTAAGTTCGACCGCCTTCCCCGCGCACCCGCCGAATCTACTGCACAGGCCCTTGATGGCCGTGGACTTCGCGGTCATCCGCCCGCTCGTCCGCCCTGCACAGCCTCCTATCCGGTTCTTGTCCATCGGGTCGCGGGTTTGCTCCACACTGCCTTCAGACCCCGCCTCGCGACGACGCCCTTGTGCTTCGCTAACCCTTCGCCGCCATCAGGCTGGGTAGAGGACTTCCACCTCCAAGCTGTCGAACATGCTCGGCACACGAATCGGATCGAAGGCCTGCTGGCCTTCGATGGCGTGAAGCTGGTGATCGCCGACGACCACAAGGGCCTGCGCGCTGCGGCGCGGCGCGTCTTCGATGCGACCCACCAGCGCTGTCGCGTGCACTGGATGAGGAACGCCTTGGCGCACGCACCGACAAAGCAGCGCATGGCCGTGGCGGCGATGATCAAGACGATCTTCGCGCAGGAGGCCAAGGCCGAGGCCATGGTGCAGTGGGATGTGGTTGCTGATGCGTTGCGCGAGAAACAGCCCAAGCTCGGCGCGCTGATGGACGCCTCGCGCGAGGACGTGCTCGCCTACATGGACTTCCCGAAAGGCCATTGGCCGCAGATCTCGAGCACCAACCCTTTGGAAAGACCAAACAAGGAGATCAAGCGCCGATCCGGTGTCATCGGCATCTTTCCAAACGACGACGCCATCGCCCGGCTCGTCGGCGCGCTCATGCTCGAGACCAACGACGAATGGACTGTCGCGCGGCGATACATGAGCCTTGAGACCCTCGCCCGCGTGCCCAATACTGACACCCTCAGGCTGCCCACCGCGGCCGTCTGATCAGCTTCGAGCCTCTCCGAGGATCGGTGCTCCTACACAACGCGCCGGGACACGACCTCGCTTGGCACGGCAGACCTTCTCGAGGCCGAGCGGCGACTCCTCGAATGGGTGACGTTCAACGAGGTGCTGGAGCGGCGAGAGCGGCAGCCGCGGGAGCTCCTCTTCGCCAAGCTCGCCTTGCGTTACTCGCAGCACCACGGCCAGCACACTCAGATGGCGTCATCGATCCGGCGCATCCTGGCCATGTGGACCGAACGGTTCCCCGATGCCGTCGTGGCCGATCTGACGATGGCACGCCCGCAAGCTTTCAAGCGCGAGCTCGAGGCCAAGCACTCTTCGAGCTACGTGGCCAAGATCTTGCGCATGGGCCGTGTGGTGCTCTCGTGGGCACATCAGAACGGCGACTTAGACGCGGTGCCGCCCTGGCCGAAGGTGAGCGAGACGAACCGGCCACAGCGGCGTCTGACAGCGGCCGAGCTGGCCCGACTGCTGGCGGCGATCGAGGACGAGTCGATCCGGCGCTTCGCCGTCTTGGCCTTGTCAACCTTGGCTCGGCCTGGCGCCATCCTCGAGCTGACCCGCGAGCAATGCGACGTCGCCGAGCGGCTGACTTACCTGAACCCGGAAGGGCGCCGGCAGACGAAGAAACGGCGGGCCGTGGTGCCGATGTGCGAGACGGCGGCCGACCTGATCGAGGCGGCCGAGCCCGGCTTGCTTGTGCACCGCATGGGTCAGCCGGTTCTGCTCAGCTTCATCAATCAGGAACTGGCGAGGGCAGGGGAACGAGCTGGCATCGAGGGCCGACCCGTGACGGGCATGGCCTTTCCCCGCACGATGGCGCGGGAGTTGCGCCGGCGATGGGTCGAGAGCTGGGCCGTGGCCGGTATGATGGGCCACAGAGAGCAATCGACGACCGAGATTTACGCGATCTTCGATCCGGCGGAAGCCGGGTCGCTGGTGCGGGCCAGGGATGGTCTGTGGCTCGAAATAGGCGGGGCCGTAGTGCTGAAGCACAACCTCCGGCCCCAAGTAGCAAAGTCCAAAGCGTTCGAAAAGCGTTCGAAGGGCTGAGCGGTGCCAGCCGCACAGTCGTTGAAGCGCTTGGAGCGGGCGATGGGAATCGAACCCACGACATTCAGCTTGGGAAGCTGACGTTCTACCTCTGAACTACGCCCGCCTGTCAGCCAAGAGATAAGCGCAAGCGTGTCGCCATTGCAATGGCTGATCGTGCCGGAGATCATACGCGATGGCAGGGTCCTGCGACTTGACGCAGCGCCGAATACCCCCTAACTCGACGCCGTCGGGCGCATAGCTCAGTTGGTAGAGCAGCTGACTCTTAATCAGCGGGTCCAAGGTTCGAGTCCTTGTGCGCCCACCAAATCCCGAGGAAATCCGAGATGTTACGAGACGGCGGCGGCTCTTTCCATGTCCGCCGTTTTTCATGTCCGCACAGTGTCCGCTTATCGGCGCCGGTGTCCGGCCGGTAGTGCCAACCGCTTGCCGTCATGGCGGTCTCGGGCCTATGACAATAGCGTGGGAGCGACCCGCCGCGAGCCGGCTTCCATGACGTCACGCCAGGGTGGCCAGGACGCGAGACGAAACGAGGCGTGGCACCTTCTTTCACTGAGTGAGGGTGCCATGAGATCGTGTCCCGGGACGTGGTGTAGCTGAGCTGTGCCCAGCGCTTTCTCCGGTCTCGGCCGGTTGTTGGTCAGCCTGTCACGTAGAGGAGGCTGACGGCTTCATCATCGTTGGTCTGGCCGATGCTCTCGAGGGTCATGTAGCGGGCGCGCTGGACGGCCCACTCGTCGTTTTGCTCGAGGAGCAGGGCGCCGACCAGGCGGGCGCCACCCCATGCGGCAGGCCGCATGGGGACCCCGGGTGATGGCGGCTTCGTTGGGGAAGATGCCGACGACGTCGGTGCGGCGCTTGACCTCGCGGTTGAGGCGCTCGATGGGGTTGGCGCTGTGCAGCTTGGCACTGTGCTGCTGCGGGAAGGTCATGTAAGCGAGGACGTCGGGCTCGGCCTCGTCCATGAGCCTTGCCAGGCGATCGATGTTTGGGCGCAATTGGTCGGCGATGCGGCGCCACTGTTGACTGGCGGCTTGAGCATCATTTTGCGCAAACGCCGTGGCGATGAAGGCGGAGACGACGCGGCGACCGCTCTTGCCGGCGTGGGCCAGGGCGTTGCGCATGAAGTGCACCCGGCAGCGCTGCCAGGTCGCTGTGAAGATCTTCGCGACAGCAGGCGATCGATCCGATCTCCAAAGGAGACGGCGCCAGCAGGCGCCGGAGGGGAGACGGCAGCCTTGATGCCTTCGTGCGCGTCCGAGATCACCAGCTTCACGCCGCGCAGCCCACGTCGGGCGAGTTGGCGCAGGAAGTCGGTGCAGAAGGTCTCGGCTTCCGAGGCCCCGATCGACATGCCGAGCACTTCACGCCGGCCGTCGGTGTTGACGCCGACGGCGATGATCACCGCCACGGAAACGATCCGGCCGATCTGGCGGACCTTCACGTAGGTGGCGTCGATTCGCCGGGTCCCCATGCAGCCCGCTGCATGGGGTGGCCAAAGATACGGCCAGTCGCCTTCGAGAGGACGGTTGAGGAACGCGCCGACCCGCTCGTCGATCTCCTCGCACAGCCTGGAGACCCCTCGCCGGCCTGCTGGCCGGCGTGCCTTCGGCAATCGGATCGGCGGACCTGCTGGCCGCCGATGGCGTCTTCGAGATCCCGCCCATGCCATCGAGGGCCAGGAGGCCTTCGATCCGATCCCTGGAAGGGACAGGGCCAGCAGGCCCTGGAGGGCGTCTTGACCAGCTCGTCGACCGACCGCGTCGACACACCCTGGATATGGGCCTCTCGAATGACCGCCGTCAGCGCCTTCTCCGCCAGCCGTCGCGGCTCCAGGAAACCCGGAAAATACGAGCCCATGATCCGGCAAGAGCCGGATCATCCGTTTGCCGAAGGCACGACGGCCAGAAGGCCGTCGAGGGCGCAGCTTCGGGAGGCGCAGCTCGACCGTCCCGGCGCGCGTCTCCCAGACCCGGTCGCGGTCGCCGTTGCGCTACGCCAGCCGCTCGGTACTCCTCTCGCCCCACGCCGCACCGGTCTTGCGGCCAACGTCCAACTCCCTCGGCGGGCAGCAGCGCCGCCGAGGCCGACTGCGAAGCAGCCCGGGCCAGCAGGCCCGGGAGGCAGCCGCTCGGCGGCAAAGCCCAGCATCTCGCGCAAGAGGTCAGCGTCGGACGTCTTCTCCAGAAGACCCTGAAGGGCCATCATCTCGTCGGTCATCGGTTCGGTCATCCGGTTCGGATTGGCTGCGCAACCCGACCCTACCGGAGAACCGCCGATGGCCGCCGTCAGCTGCACCACCACCAGGGACACGACCGCGGGTCAGGCGCGCGGCGGACTATCGAGCGGCAGATACGGGGCCGAGACCTGCCGGGCCTAATCGCGTGCGGCGTGGTGTGATCGGCCGCTTCGGGCGACCTGCTCGTCGAGACCGGCACCGGCGGGTGTGGCTCTCTTGGCCCGTGCCTGCGGACGCGGTGCGCGTCAGTTGCCCGCTTCGCTCCAGACCAGGGGGTGGCGCAGGGGGTAGGCGGGGTTGGAGAGGACGACCTGGGCGCCGAGCTTGCGGCGGGCGTCGACGAAGAGGGGGGCGCGGAGATTCACGACCTTCTCGACGCCCTTTTCGGTCGGCACCAGGGTGACGACGGCCAGGACCATGAGCTCGCCGCAGGCGATGTCCAGCATGGCGCGGACGTCCTCGATGTCCCGGCGGCGGATCACCGGCACGTCGTCCGGCAGGACGACCACGATGAAGCCGATATCCGGCACGCCGACCGCCTGCAGCATCATGAAGTCGCTGTCGAGGTCGGGGATCGGATCGAGCTGGAAATGCTCCGCCTCCGGGAAGCCGGGCAGCCCGCCGCGGAACCGGAACTGCCGGTCGGGGTCGAGCGGCACCGGGCCGAAGCGGGTGGCCAGGACATCGGCAGCCTCTGGCAGCGCCCTCCCGGCAGCGTCCGTCTTGTCCATCTCGGCCATCATCATGGGCTTCTCCCGTGCACAGAGCCCGTTGCACCTCCGAGCGATCCTAGACGATCAGCGTTAACGGGCGGTTAACAGCCGGCGCAGGTCCTTGCCCTCCCGGGCAGCCCTGGCGATTTCCGGCGCGTCAGGCGCGCTTGCGCCGGGACTTGGCGAAAGTGTCGAAGGCGACGGCGAGCACGATGATGACGCCGATGATGATCTGCTGGACGTAGGAGCTGACATTGTTGAGCACGAGGCCGTTGAGCAGCACGCCGATCAGGAGGGTGCCGATGACGGTGCCGAAGATCGTGCCGATGCCGCCGAAGAGCGAGGTGCCGCCGATCACCACCCCGGCGATCACCGTGAGCTCGTAGGTGAGCCCGGCTACGGCCTCGGCGGAGTTGAGCCGGGCGGAGAGGACGAAGCCGCCGAGCCCGGCCATGAAGCCGATGATGACGTAGACCGAGAGCGTGATCCGATCGACGTCGAGGCCGGAGAGGCGGGCCGCCTCGGGGTTGCCGCCGACCGCGTAGACATTGCGGCCGAAGCGCGTGTAGCGCAGCGCAATGGCGGCGATGATGGCGGCGATGGCGAAGATGACGACCGGCACGGGGATGGGGCCGATATAGCCCTGCCCCCACCAGCGATAGGCGTCGTCGAAGCCGCTGACCGGGCCGCCGCCGGCGAAGAGCAGGGCGGCACCGCGAAAGGCCGACATGCCGCCGAGCGTCACGACGAAGGGCGGCACCTTGAGCTTGGTGATGGCGAGCCCCTGCAGGCCGCCGCAGACGACGCCGACGGCGAGGGCGGCGAGCATCGCGAGGAACCAGCCATAGCCCGCGGCCTCGGCGGCGGTGCCGACGGCGAAGCGGCTCTCGAAGCCGCCCTTGGCGACGGCGGCGGCGACGAGGCCGGCGAAGGCGAGGAGCGAGCCGACCGAGAGGTCGATGCCGCGGGTCAGGATGACGAAGGTCATGCCGATGGCGAGCAGGCCGTAGATCGAGACCTGGCGCATGACGTTGAAGAGGTTGAGGGGCGAGAGGAAGCGCGGCTCGAGCAGGGCGAAGACGCCCATCAGCACGAGCAGGAAGATCAGCGGCGCGAATTTCGCGAGGAAGCTGAAGAGGTCGAAATTGGCGGGGGCCGCGGCCGGCGTTTCGGTCGACATCGGCTCAGGCGGCCCTTTCCCGGCCCATGGTCATGAGCTGCATGAGCTTCTCCTCGGTGGCGTCGGCGATGGGCAGCTCGCCGGTCAGCCGGCCCTCGCGCATGGTCAGGATGCGGTCGCTGATGGTCATGATCTCGGGCAGCTCCGACGAGATGGCGAGCACGGCGATGCCGCTGTCGGCGAGCTCGTAGAGGAGCTGGTGCACCTCGGCCTTGGCGGCGACGTCGATGCCGCGGGTCGGCTCGTCGACGATCAGGACCTTGGGCTGCAAGGCGAGCCAGCGGGCCAGCACCACCTTCTGCTGGTTGCCGCCGGAGAGGTTGCCGACGGCGACGTCCGCGCTCGGCATCCTGATGTTGAGCCGCTCGCGGTACTCCTCGACCATCGCCGTCTCGGCCCCTCGGTCGATGAAGCCGAGCCGGCCGCAGAGGCGATCGAGGGCGGCGATCGAGAGGTTGAGCCGGACGGCGAGGGCGAGGAAGAGCGCCTGCTGCTTCCTGTCCTCCGGCACGAGGCCGATGCCGGCGGCGATGGCCCGGCGCGGCGAGCCCGGCTGCACCGGCACGCCCTCGACGAGGACCCGGCCCGCATCGATGCGGTCGGCGCCGAAGACGGCGCGGGCGAGCTCGGTGCGGCCGGCGCCGACGAGACCGGCGAGGCCGACGATCTCGCCGTGCCGGACCTCGAGATTGATGCCGCGGAGCTGCGTCGCGAAGGTATCACGCGGGTCGCCACTGGCATGGAGGCCCTCGACGCGCAAAGCCGGCTCGCCGGCGCGATGCACGTTGCGCTGCTTGAACAGCCGCTCGACGTCGCGGCCGACCATCATCCGGATGATGTCCTCGATCGAGACGTCGGCGACGGCGGCGCTGCCGACGAGCTGGCCGTCGCGGAGGACGGTTAGCCGGTCGCAAAGCTGCTTCACCTCGTCGAGGCGGTGGCTGACGAAGATCACGGCGATGCCGGCGGCCTGCAAATCCCGGCAGATGGCGAAGAGCCGCGCCACCTCGCCCTCGGCGAGCGCGGAGGTCGGCTCGTCCATGATGATCAGGCGGGATTGGATCGCCAGCGCCTTGGCGATCTCGACCATCTGCTGCTCGGCCACCGAGAGGTCGCTGACCAGGCGGTCCGGGCTCAATGCCAGGCCGACCCGATCCATGATGGCGCGCGTCTCGCGCCGCATGCGGCCCCAGTCGATCCAGCCGCCGCGAGTCGGCTCGCGGCCGATGAAGACGTTCTCCGCCACGGTCAGCGTCGGGACCAGGTTGAACTCCTGGTAGATCGTGACGATACCCTGCTCCTGGGCGTCGTGCGGGCTCAGGATCTCGATCGGCCGGCCGTCCAGCTCGATCGAGCCCTCGTCCGGGAGCTGCGCGCCGGCCAGGATCTTGAGAAGGGTCGACTTGCCGGCGCCGTTCTCGCCGAGCAGCGCATGGATCTCGCCCGGCGCCACCTCGAGATCGACGCCGTCCACGGCGAGGACGCCCGGGAACGACTTCCTGATGCCGGTCATGCGCAGGAGCGGCGGACCGCTCCCGCGCTCGACCCCGGAGGCCACCGCTATATCAGACGGGCCGCTCAGTTCAGCTCGCCGAGCCGCTCCGCCTCGTCGATATTGTCGGCCGTGATGACGATGGGCGTGAGCAGGACCACCTCCGCCTCGGGCGCCTTTCCGTCCTTCAGGTGCTCGACCATGATCTGCATCGCCTTGCGGCTCTGCCCGCCCGGGAACTGCTCGACCGTGCCGGCGAGCACGCCGTCGCGCACGGCGGCGAGCGCCTCGGGCAGGGCGTCGAAGCCGATGACCGCGATCTGGTCGCCCATGCCGCGGGCCTTGATCGCCTCCACGGCACCGAGCGCCATGTCGTCATTGGCGGCGACGATCACGTCGGGCGGGCTGTCGAGGCCGGCGAGGATGCTCTCGGTCACGGCGAGGCCCTGGTCGCGGGCGAAGTTCGCGGTCTGCTCGACGATGAACTCGTACTTGGCGTCGCCGTCGAGGGCGTTGTGGACGCCCTGGTTGCGGTCGATCGCCGGCGAGGCGCCGGGCTGGCCCTGCAGGTTCACGATCCGGGCGCCGTCCGGGTAGTTCGCCTTGATCCACTCGCCCTGCGCCTCGCCGCCCTTGACGTTGTCGGCGCCGACATGGGCGAGGATGCCCGGCACGCCGTCGACCCGGCGATCGATGGTCACGACCGGCACGCCGTTCTCGACCGCGGTCTGGATCGCCGGCGCCATGGCGTTGACATCGGAGGGACTGATGACGATGCCGTCGAGCCCCTGGATCACCGCCGCCTCGACGTCGGCGGTCTGCTTGGGGGTGCTGTTCTGCCCGTCCGATTCGACCGTGGCGACGCCGAGCGCCGCCCCCTCGGCCTGCAGCTCCTTCATCATGTGGACGAAGAACGGAAAGCCGAGGCTCGGCACCGAGGTCAGCACCCGGATCTCCTGGGCGTGCAGGCCAGTCACCGGCAGGCAGAGCCCGAGGGCAAAAGCGCTGGCGAGCAGCAGGCGACGGCTGGAACGCGGCATGTTTCGACTCCCTGAATGGCGTGCCCTCGTTCGGGCACCTGTCGTTTGTGCGTGCGGACAATCGGGCGCGGCGAAAAGCCTGTCAAGCCGGGCCGGCGTTGCGCGATCCGGGCTTCGCCGGCAAGAACGACCGGCAGATGCACAAGGCGGATGGGAGAACGCGCAGCCGTGGCTCTGGAGCTCCTCCTCGTGGCATTTGGCGGCATGCTCGGCGGTTTCGGCCGGGCGCTGGTCTCGACCCTGGTGGCCGGGCTGCTCGGCGAGCGGCTGCCCTGGGGCACCTTCGCCGTCAATCTCTCGGGCTCGCTGGCGCTGGGCTTTCTCGCCGGCGGCCTCGCCGGCGATCCCGGCCCTGCCCCGCCCCTTGCGCTCTTCCTCGCGACCGGGCTGCTCGGCAGCTACACGACCGTCTCGACCTTCAGCCTGCAAACGCTCTTTCTCCTGCGCGAGCGTGCCTTCGGCCGCGCCCTCCTCAATGTCGCGGGCTCGGCCGGGCTCTGCATCGCCGCCGCCTCCCTCGGCTTCGTTCTGGCCGGCCCGTGACCCGGCTCCTCGGCCTCGCGCTTGCCACCGCGCTCGGCAGCGGCCTCGGTGCGGTCGCCCGGTTCCTCCTTGCCCTCGCCCTGACCGGCGACGGCCTGCCCTGGGCGACGCTGCTGGCCAATGTCGCCGGCTCCTTCCTCATCGGCCTCGCCGCCGAGCAGAGCACAAGGCCCGGGCATGTCATGGCCGACCCGTTCGTTCGCCAGTTCGTCATGGTCGGCTTCTGCGGCGGCTTCACCACCTTCTCCCTCTTCAGCCTCGAAGCACTCCTGCTCGTCCGGGCGGGCGTCTTCGAGCTGGCGGCGCTCTACGTGGCGCTTTCACTCGCCCTCTGGCTCGCCGGCGCCTGGGCCGGCATGACCCTCGGCCGGAGGCTCGTCCCCGGACCCCTTCCGGAGGACCGCCCGGCCCGATAGAACGGTTGCGGCAGATGATGGGGGACGCAGTGAACGAAACGCTCTACGGCCGGCTCGGCGTGCCGGTGATCGTCAATGCCAAGGGTGCCGCGACGCGCCTCTCGGGCGGCGTGCTGCACCCCGAGGTGACGGCCGCCATGGCGGAAGCCAACGCTGCCTGCGTCGACATGATCGACCTGCACGCGGCGGCAGCGGCCGAAATCGCCGCCGCCACCGGGGCCGAGAACGGCCTCGCCACATCGGGTGCCGCCGCCAGCCTGCTGCTCGCCACCGCCGCCTGCATGGCGGGGCTCGATCCCGCAGCCATGGCGCGGCTGCCCGACGCGCGCGGACTGAAGCGCGAGATCGTCACGATTCGGAGCCAGCGCAACGCCTACGACCACGCGCTGCGCGGCGCCGGGGCGCGGCTGGTCGAGGTCGGCCTGGCCGACCGCTTCGCCGGGGCCGGCATTCGCGACGCCGAGGCCTGGGAGCTGGAGGCCGCCATCGGCCCGAAGACCGCGGCCGTGCTCTGGGTCGCCAATGCCAAAGCCCGCCCGCCGCTCGCCGAGGTGGTGGCCACCGCACACCGCCACGACGTGCCGGTGATCGTCGATGCCGCGGCCGAGCTGCCGCCGGCGGCGAAGCTGCGGGCCTATATCGCGGCCGGCGCCGACCTCGTCGCCTTCAGCGGCGGCAAGGGGCTGGGCGGGCCGCAGGCGTCCGGCATCCTCTGCGGCCGGCACGAGCTCGTCATGTCGGCGGCGCTGCAGATGCTCGACCTCGACCTGCGCTGGGGCGACTTCGACCCGCCGCCTTCCTTCATCGACAAGGCGCTGCTGCCGGGCCTGCCGCGCAATGGCATCGGCCGGCCGTGCAAGGCGGACAAGGGGGCCATCGCCGGCCTGCTCACGGCCCTTCGCCGTTTCCTTGCCGAGAGCGACGCCGAGCGCACCGCCCGCTGGCAGGCCCCCCTCGACCACATCCGGGCCGAGCTCGCCGACCTGCCGCTGCGGCTGGTCGAGGGCGGCATCCCGAGGCTCGAGCTGCAGCTCGCTGATGCGGCCGCCGCCGACCGCCTCTACCGGCTGCTCCTCGCCCACCGACCGGTGATCCATGTCGACCACGGCGAGCTGGACGCCGGCCGCCTCCACATCGCCCCCAATTGCCTCGCACCGGGCGATGCGGAGCGGATCGTCGAGGCCCTCGCGACACACTGGCCCAGGGAGAGACGCCCATGACCGGCCGCGTCCAGGACAAGATCGCCCTCGTTCTCGGCGGTGCCCGCGGCATCGGCGCCGGCATCGCCGAACGGCTGGCCGAGGACGGGGCCAGGGTCGTCGTCGGCGACCGCCGGGCCGAGCTCGGCGAAGCCACGGCAAGGCGCATCGGCGGCAGCTTCGTCACCTGCGACGTCGGCGAGCCCGCGTCGATCCGGGCCGCGGTCGACGACACGGTGGCGCGCTTCGGCCGGCTCGACATCCTGGCGCAGAACGCCGGCATCTTCCCGATGAACGACATCGTCGACATCCCGGTCGAGGAATGGGACCAGGTGCTCGCCGTCAATTTGCGCGGCTGCTTCGTCGCGACGCAGGCAGCACTCCGCCACATGCGCAAGGCGCGCTACGGCCGGATCATCCTCACCTCGTCGATCACGGGTCCCCGAGTCGTGCCGCCGGGCCATGCGCACTACGCGGCCAGCAAGGCCGGCATCAACGGTTTCATCAAGGCGGCGGCGCTGGAGAACGCCAGCTTCGGCATCACCGTCAACGGCGTCGAGCCCGGCAACATCCTGACCGAGGGCGTGCAGACCGAACGCTCGCCCGAGTACATCGCCAGCATGGTCGCCGCGATCCCCATGGGCGAGCTCGGCACGCCGCGCGACATCGGCAACACCGTCCTCTTCCTCGCCTCCGACGAGGCCCGCTACATCACCGGCACCACCATCATCGTCGATGGCGGCCAGCTGCTGCCGGAGGGCAAGGGGTGAGCACCGGCCAGCCCTATCTCCGCGTCGAGCATGTCAGCAAGCATTTTGGGGCGGTGCAGGCGCTCGACGATGTGAGCTTCGAGGTCCATCCGGGCGAGGTGGTGGCGCTGCTCGGTGACAACGGGGCCGGCAAGTCGACGCTGATCAAGATCATCTCTGGCACGTTCGGGCCGAGTGCGGGGACACTGGTCTTCGACGGCCGACCGACCCGGCTCGAAAGCCCGGCGGATGCCAAGGCGCTGGGGGTGGAGACGGTCTACCAGGACCTCTCGCTCTGCCCCAACGTCGACACGGTCGCCAATTTCTTCATGGGCCGCGAGAAGACCAGGAAGGTGCTCGGCGTCAATGTGCTGGACGAGCCGGGGATGCAGGCGGAGACCGAGCAGGCGCTCAGGGATCTCGGCACGCATATCCCGGACGTGCGGACCACGGTCGAGCATCTTTCGGGCGGCCAGCGCCAGGCGATCGAGCTCTGCCGCTTCGTCCACTGGGGCGGCAAGCTGGTGCTGCTCGACGAGCCCTTCGCGGCGCTCGGCGTCGAGCAGACGCGGCGCGGGCTCGAGATGATCCAGCGGATCAAGGAGCAGGGTGTGGCGGTGATCGTCATCACCCACAACGTGCTGCACGCCTTCCACGTCGCCGACCGTGCCATCGTCATGCGCCACGGCCGGGTTACCGGCGAGCGCCGGCTCGGCAATGCGACTGCGGAGGAGATCGTGGCCTTGATTACCGGTGAGCTCGCCGCTTAAGTCTCGCTCCTCTCCAACCCGAACCGCCCTCCCGACTGGAACACGAGATGCCCGCCTATCGCTCCCGCACGACCACCCACGGCCGCAACATGGCCGGCGCCCGCGGCCTCTGGCGGGCCACCGGGATGAAGGACGGCGATTTCGGCAAGCCGATCATCGCCATCTCCAACTCCTTCACCCAGTTCGTGCCCGGCCATGTGCATCTCAAGGACCTGGGCCAGCTCGTGGCGCGCGAGATCGAGGCGGCGGGCGGGGTCGCCAAGGAGTTCAACACCATCGCCGTCGACGACGGCATCGCCATGGGCCATGACGGCATGCTTTATTCGCTGCCGTCGCGCGAGCTGATCGCGGATGCGGTCGAGTACATGGTCAACGCGCATTGCGCCGATGCGCTGGTCTGCATCTCCAATTGCGACAAGATCACGCCCGGCATGCTGATGGCGGCCATGCGCCTCGACATTCCGACGGTCTTCGTCTCTGGCGGGCCGATGGAGGCCGGCAAGGTGGTGCTCGAGGGCAAGGAGCGCGCCATCGACCTGGTCGACGCCATGGTCGCCGCGGCCGACAGCTCGGTCTCGGAGACCGACATCGCCACCATCGAGCGCTCCGCCTGCCCGACCTGCGGCTCCTGCTCCGGCATGTTCACGGCCAACTCGATGAACTGCCTGACCGAAGCCCTGGGTCTCTCGCTGCCGGGCAACGGCTCGCTGCTCGCCACCCACGCCGATCGGCGCGAGCTCTTCCTCGAGGCCGGGCGGGTCATCGTCGACCTCGCGCGGCGCCACTACGAGGGTGGTGAGGCGAACCTGACGCCGCGGCAGATCGCCGGCTTCGCCGCCTTCGAGAACGCCATGACCCTCGACATCGCCATGGGCGGGTCGACCAACACCGTGCTTCATCTGCTGGCCGCGGCGCACGAGGCGGAGCTCGACTTCACCATGGCCGACATCGACCGGCTGTCGCGCCGCGTGCCGGTGCTCTGCAAGGTGTCGCCTTCGGTGGCCAATGTGCACATGGAGGACATCCACCGCGCCGGCGGCATCATGGCGATCCTGGGCGAGCTCGACCGGGCCGGGCTCATCGACCGCACGGTCGGCTGCGTGCACAGCACCAACCTCGGCGCCGCCATCGACCGCTGGGACATCGCCCGCAACGGCGACGACGCCGTCCGCACGCTCTATCGCGCGGCACCGGGGGGCGTGCCGACCCAGACAGCCTTCAGCCAGGAGCGCCGCTACAAGGAGGTCGATCTCGACCGCGAGAAGGGGGTCATCCGCCAGGCCGCCAACGCCTTCTCGAAGGATGGCGGCCTCGCCGTGCTCTATGGCAACCTCGCCACCGACGGCTCGATCGTGAAGACCACCGGCGTCGACGAATCGATCCTCACCTTCGCGGGCCCGGCCGTCGTCTTCGAGAGCCAGGACACCGCGGTCCAGGGCATCCTCGGCGGCAAGGTGAAGCCGGGCGACGTGGTGGTCATCCGCTACGAGGGGCCGCGCGGCGGGCCGGGCATGCAGGAGATGCTGTATCCGACGAGCTATCTGAAGTCGAAGGGCCTGGGCAAGGCCTGCGCCCTGGTCACCGACGGCCGCTTCTCGGGCGGCAGCTCGGGCCTCTCGATCGGCCACGTCTCCCCCGAAGCGGCGGAAGGCGGCTGGATCGCGCTGGTCGAGAACGGTGACACCATCGAGATCGACATCCCGAATCGCCGGCTCCACCTCGCCGTCGACCCGGCCGAGCTGGACCGTCGCCAGGACGCCATGCAGGCCCGTGGCGCCGACGCCTGGAAACCCGCCGAGCACCGCCCGAGAAAGGTCACGACCGCCCTTCGCGCCTACGCCGCCCTGACCACCAGCGCCGCCCGCGGTGCGGTCCGCCACGTCCCCGACTAGGAGCACCTACAGCTCAAGCGCCGCGATCAGGCACCGCAGCTCGGGCACCAGCTCCGCCTCGAACCAGGGGTTCTTCACCAGCCACGGCTGGTTGCGCGGCGAGGGGTGGGCCAGCGGCAGGTAGCCGATCGGCAAATACTCCCGCCACGCCTTGATGGTCTCGCCCATCGAGGCCTTGCGGCGACCGCGCAGATACCAAGCCTGCGCGTAGCCACCGATCAGCAGGGTCAGGGCAATGTCCGGCATATGCGCCATGAGCGGTGCGTGCCAGAGCGGCGCGCATTCCGGCCGTGGCGGGTTGTCGCCGGAGGCACCCCTGCCCGGATAGCAGAAGCCCATCGGGACGATGGCGACTCGGGTCGGGTCGTGGAACTGCGTTTCCGTCAGGCCGAGCCAGGCGCGCAGCCGGCCGCCCGACGGGTCGTCCCAGGGGATGCCGGTCTCGTGCACCTTGCGGCCGGGCGCCTGGCCGACGATGCAGAGCCGCGCCGAGACCCCCGCCTGCAGGACCGGGCGGGGACCGAGGGGCAAGGACGAGCCGCAGACCGTGCAGGCCCGGATTTCCGCCAGCAGCGTCGGCAGTGTTTTGGTCATTCCCGACCCGACTGGCGAACGGGCCCGGCTACAGCAATGACCCCTGCTCGGGCGGGTAGCTGAGCCGCGTGCCGTCCACGCGTGCGAACGGTGTCAGCTCGTGCATCCGGTGGCTGCTCTCCGACAGGATCTCGACCACGGGCAGGCCGCGCGCCAAGAGCGCGTCGGCGACCAGCGAGCGATGGCAGCGCCACGGCACGGCTTCCGCGCACATCATGGCGAGGCGCTTCTCGCGGCTCATGTCGACGAGCCGGTCGAGGGCTGCCGCGAACGCCTCTGTCTGCATGTGGTCGGCGTAGCCGCGGAAGCCCGCGTTGCGCCAGCCGGTGTTGGGCGAATCCGCCCTCGCCCGCCGGAGGCCGCCCAGCTCGCGCATTTGCACGTAGTCGACGCGCACCGTTGCGAGGCTCTCGGCCAGCGCATCGCCGTTGAACTGCGGGTTGCGGCGCGAACGCGGGACGGTACGGACGTCGACGACGAGCTCGATGCCGTGGGCGCGCAGCACGGCGATGAAGCGCTCGATCGGCAAGGTCGAGTGGCCGACGGTGAAGACGGCTCCCTCGGGCCAATCGGGTCGCTGCGGCGGCTGAAGATCGCTCATTGAATGCTCCGGCGCTACGGCGAGCGCCCCTGTTCCATCGCGAGCTCGGCCTCGAGGCTCGCCATGTCCCGCCCCATGGTCAGCACGGCCAGGGTCCGACCGCCCTTGATGTAGCGCAGCGTGGCGTCGCGCGGGGCGAGCTCGCCGTCCTGCTCGATCCTATCCCAGGTGCTCGCATGGCCGTGATAGTGGAGCACGAGGTCATGCTGCATGGTCCAGAAGAACGGCACGGCCGTGTACGCTTCCCGAGCGCCCAGCATGTTGCGGGCGGCGGTCTGCCCCTGCCGCTCCGCCACGACCCAGTGCTCGACACGCAGGCGCTCGCGGCTGTAGGGGTCCGGCCAGCGCGCGATGTCGCCCGCGGCGAAGATGCCCTGAACGCTGGTTTCCAGATGCTCGTCGACGAGCACGCCATCGTCCATGGCGAGGCCGGCCTGCTCTGCGAGAGCGAGCCGTGGCCGCACGCCGATGCCAAAGACGACGACGTCCGCCTCGATGGCGGCGCCGTTGTCGAGATGCACGCGCTTTTCGTCGATCCCGGCAACCTTCCGGCCGAGGTGGAAGACAACGCCGTGCTCCTCGTGGACATCCCTGACCACATCACTGATGGCGGCACCGAAGAGCCGCTCCATGGGCCGGCGCTCCGGTGCCACGACGCTCACGTCGACGCCGCGCTGGCGGAGCGCCGCCGCCGTCTCAAGGCCGATGAAGCTCGCCCCGACGACGACCGCACGGCGCCCTTCCGTGGCACGGTCGACAAGGGCCTGGCAGTCGGCGAGCGACCGCAGGGTCAGCACGTGCGGCAGCTCGGCCCCGCGCACGTCGAGGCGGACCGGCTCTGCGCCTGTCGCGAGCAGCAGCTTCGTGTAGTCGAGGGCACTGCCGTCATCGAGGGTGACGCGATGGTTCGGCACGTCGATCCGGGTGGCCCGCGTGTCGAGCCGCAGCTCGATTCCCTTCCGTTCGTAGCTCCTGCTCCCCGCCAGCGGCAACCATTTCTCCGGCACCTTGCCCGACAGGAACTCCTTGGATAGGTTGGGTCGATCATAGGGCGGCGAGCTGTCCGCGCTGACGACGACCACAGCACCTGCGAAGCCCTCACGGCGCAGCATCTCCGCCGCGGCATAGCCCGCGGCGCCACCGCCGATGATGACCATGCGCGCGTCGGACTCGGCTCCTGGCCGCGCGGCGGCAGGGCTGATCTTTGGCGCCTTCTCACGCACGACGATGCGACCATCCTGCCTCTCGACGCGCCAGCAAGAGGCGGGCCGGAAGGCGGGTGCGGCCAGGGCTTCACCCGTGCGCAGGCTGAAGCACGCGTGGTGCCAGGGGCAGCGCACCGTCTCCCCCACCAGGAGCCCGTCGGCCAGGGGAGCCCCGTAGTGGGTGCACGCGGCGCCGATTGCGAAGACGGCCTCGCCACGGCGTGCCACCAGGACGGCTTCGTCGCCGACATGCCCGACCAGCATCCGGCCGTCCTGAAGGTCGGCCTCGGGAATTCCCCGGGTCAGATCGGGACCCGTCGTCTCGGTCTCGTCGGCCACGGCGTCTTTCCTCCGGGCAGTTCGTCGCCTTCGGACCAACCGTTGCCAGCACCGCTCGTTCCCCTCTAGTCTCTGTGCCGGAGAAGGCTGAAAACAGAGGGGAACCCACATGCCCACGACACGCCGCCGCCTCGGACTGCTCGCCGCCACCGCCGCCACGGTCGCCCTGCTGGGCGCTTCGGGCGCCAGGGCCGAGGGCGAGACCATCTACTACATGATCCCGACCCTGCTCGACGAGTTCCAGACCGAGAGCCAGGCGGCGATCGAGAACGTCTTCGGCGGCATGGGCTACGAGGTGATCTCGCTCGACGCCCAGAATCGCGCCGACCTGCAGCTCAACCAGCTCGAGGACGTGATCAACCTCCAGCCCGACGCCATCATCATGAACGCGGTCGATTTCGACGCCATCGTGCCGGGCATCGAGAAGGCGCGGGCCGCCGGCATCAAGGTGGTCAACTACGACCGGCAGATCCGCACGACCGAGTTCGAGCTGACCTCGGTCGCGGGCACGGTCGAGATCGGCCGCACGGCAGCCGCCGAGGCCATTCGCCTGCTCACCGAGCGCAATGGCGGGCCGACCGGCACGGTCCTGCAGATCCTGGGCGATCCCGGCGACAACTACACCCTCGACATCCAGCAGGGCTTCGAGGAGGTGATGGCGGCCGAGGCGCCGGACGTGGAGATCGTCACCAAGGCGGCGATGCAGTGGGAGGCGACCAATGCCGGCCGCATCTTCGAGGACCAGCTCCTGGTCAACGACAAGATCGACCTCGTCTTCGCCCACGCCGCCCACCTGACCGTGCCGATCGTCGCCATCATGGAGGCCCAGGGCAGGAAGCCCGGCGAGATCATGCTGATGGCCTCGAACGGTGCTCCGGTCGGCCTCGACAACATCAGGAACGGCTGGCAGCAGGTCGAGGTCGAGCAGCCGCTCTACGCGCAGATCTACGGCCTCGCCATGTTCATGCCGAAGATCCTGCGGGGCGAGCCGCTCGAGCCCGGCATGTATGACGTCACCGGCCTTTCGGCCGAGCTGACGATCGAGGACTGGGGTCCCGACCTCAAGGTGCCGGGGGCGGCGATCACGCCAGAGAATGTCGACGACACCCGCTTCTGGGGCAACCTCACCCCGCCCACGGACCCGGTCACGGTCGTCGAATAGGCCAGAAGCTCACAACCACGCGCACCCGGGCGGCAGCCCTGCCGTCCGGGTGCGCCGCGTTCGCCGGGGATCATCATGCAGGCCAGGACAACGACGCCGGCGGGCATCCCGCCCCGCCTGATCGAGCTCGTTCTCGATCACCTCGTCTGGTTCATCCTGGCGGTCATCCTGCTCGTCTGCTCGCTCTCGATCGACCGCTTCTTCCAGGTCGGCATCTTCCTCAACATCATGCAGCATGCGACCTTCGTCGGCATCCTCGCCATCGGTCTCGCGTTCTGCATCATCGCCGGGCACATGGACCTCTCGGTCGAATCGGTCATGGCGTTCTCGGCCATGCTCGGCGCCTGGCTCGCCGCCGACAGCGCCTCGGCCGCCGGCTTCGCGTTGCCGACCATCGTCGTGCTCGCCACCTGCCTCGCCTTCGGGGCGCTGGCCGGCGCCTTCAACGCCTTTCTCGTCGTCAGGCTCGGCATCAACGCCTTCATCGTGACACTCGCCACCTACATCTCGATCCGCGGCCTCGGCCTGATCCTGACGGGCGGCCGGTCGATCTACGGCCTGCCTGACGGCTTCAAGGGGGTGGCGGCCACCAGCGTCCTCGGCGTGCCGCTCCTCGTCGTCATCCTTATCCTGGCCTATGTCGCCTTCGGCCTGCTGCTCACGAGGACGCGTTTCGGCCGCTACATCTACCTCGTCGGCGGCAACCCGGTGGCACCCTTCCGCGCCGGCATCGACGTGCAGAGGATGCTGTTCGCGGCCTTCATCCTCTCCGGCGTGCTGGCGGCCTTCGCCGGCTTCCTGCTGGCGTCGCGCACCAATGGCGCCACGCCCAATCTCGGCCTCGGCATGCTCTTCGAGGTCTTCGCCGCGGTGGTCATCGGCGGCGTCTCGCTCAAGGGCGGCATCGGCCGCCTCTCCGGCGTCTTCGCCGGCGTGCTGCTGCTTTCGACCATCGACACCGCCATCAACGTGATGGGCCTCGATGCCTCCTACATGCAGGTGATCCGGGGCGGGCTGATGCTGCTCGCGGTGCTGCTCGACAGCCTCAAGTCGCGGATCAGGAAGCGCTACCTTTGACGACGCTCGCCGGCTTCGAACCCCTGTCGCCGGCCGAGCGGTCGCTGCTGAAGAGCCTGGAAAGCGGCCAGTTCGACCGGCTCGGCGATGGCAGCCTGCCGGCGCCGGACGCGGCCGACCGCACGATCCGCGCCACCCTGCTCCGCTTCCTCCTGGTTGGCGGCCCCGACGCGCCGCGGCCGCACGAGAAGGGCATCCGGGTCAGCGGCGCGCTGATCACCGGAACGCTCGATCTCGAAGGCTGCCGCATCCCGCGCGACATCGGCCTCGTAGACTGTCGCTTCACCGCGGCACCGATCATGCGATCCGCCATCGTCGACACCGTCTTCTTCGACGGCTCGACGCTGCCCGGCCTCGTCGCCGACCTGCTCGAGGCGCGCGGCTCGATCTTCCTGCGCAGCGCCGCGGTCAGCGGCAGCGTGGTCATGCCCGGCGCCAGGCTCGGCGGCGAGCTGGTCTGCGACGGGGCCGCGCTGACGCAGCGGGACGGGCTGGCGCTCGACCTCGAGCGGCTCGAGGCGCGCGGCGGCGTGCGCCTGCGCGGCACCACGGCGCGGGGCGGCATCCGCCTGGGCGGCGCGCGGCTGGGCGGCGACCTCGACGCCGTCGGCGCCACGCTCGAGCGGCCCGACGCCCTGGCCCTCGACGCGGACGGGCTCATCGCCGACGGCGACGTCGTGCTGCGGCTGGCACGGGTGACGGGCCACGCCCGGTTCATCGGCGCGCGGATCGACGGCGACCTCGACTGCAGCGGCGCCGACCTCCGGCGGCCCGGCGGCGCCGTCCTCACGCTCGATCGCGCGGTGATCGAGGGCGCCTTCTTCCTTCGCCAGCAGGCGGCGGTCGACGGCACGCTCAGCCTCGTCGGCGCCTCGCTGGGCGCCGTGGTCGACGCGCCCGACAGCTGGCCCGGGCCGGGCGACCTCCTGCTCAACCGCTGCAACTACGCCGCCCTCCTCGACTGCCCGGTCGACGCCGCGACCCGCCTCGACTGGCTCGGCCGCCAGGAGCCCACCCGCTGGGGCGACGACTTCTGGCCGCAGCCGTATGAGCAGCTCGCCAGGGTTCTGGCCGAGATGGGCCACGACACCGACGCCCGCGAGGTGCTGATCCAGAAGGAGCGGCTGCAGCGCCGCGCCCGCCGCGCCCGCAGCTCCAGCGGCGCGGTCCGGGCCATCCTCGCCCTCAACGACCTTCTGCTGGGCATCACGGTGCGCTACGGGCACCAGTCCCTGCTCGCCTTCGCCTGGCTCGGC
Organism: Geminicoccaceae bacterium; assembly: GCA_020638495.1. Taxonomy (GTDB): domain Bacteria; phylum Pseudomonadota; class Alphaproteobacteria; order Geminicoccales; family Geminicoccaceae; genus SLRI01. The sequence continues at coordinate 22,003 of JACKIN010000007.1, forward strand.
CTCTTCTGGCTCGCCGGCGCCGGCCTCCTCGCCACGCTCGCGGCGCAGGACGCGCTGCGTCCCAACGTCCCGATCGTGCTCCGCTCACCCGAATGGGCCCTCTGCTCGACGCCGACCACAAAGCGGCTCTATTTGCCATCGCTCGACGTGACCCGACCGGGGCTGGCGGCGCCGGGCCAGTCGCAGCTCGACTGCTACCTCGCCCAGCCCGAGGGTCAGAGCTACCCGAAATTCAACTTCTGGATCTACTCGCTCGATGCCCTGACCCCCGGCCTCGAGACCGGCCAGCAGGACTATTGGGCGCCCGACACGCGCAGCACCTGGGGCCGCATCGGTCGCGCGTATCTCTACGTCCACGTCCTCGTCGGCTGGGCGTTGAGCCTGCTCGCGATCGCCGGCTTCTCGGGCCTCGTCCGCTCACGCTGAAAGCCTGCCTCGGGCGAGGCACCCTTTCCATCGCGGGGCCTTCGGGGCTATCTGGCCAGAAGCGCACGCTCCACCACCGCCGGAACGCCCCATGCCCCAGACCATCGACGCCCTCCTCGCCCCCCATGCCGCAAGCGCCCCGGCCATCGGCGCGCCGGACCGGACGTGGCTCGACTTCGCCGGGCTGCGCGAGCTCGTGGCCGAGACCCGCTCCAGCCTCGCCGCCAACGGCATCGGCCGCAACGACCGGGTCGCCATCGTCCTGCCGAACGGCCCGGAGATGGCCGCGGCCTTCGTCGCGGTCGCCGCCAGCGCCACCACGGCCCCGCTCAACCCGGCCTACCGGGCCGAGGAGCTCGATTTCTATCTCTCGGACCTCGGGGCGAAGGCGCTGATCGTCGGCCGGGACGAGGCCGGCCCGGCGGTCGCCGCCGCCGAGCGCCATGGCTGCCGCATCCTGCGGCTGGAGAGCGATGCCGGGGCGCCGGCCGGTCGCTTCCGCCTCGCGAGCGACGGGGCCAAGGTGAAGGCGGCGAGCCCGGCCGCCGCCGGGGCCGACGACGTGGCGCTGGTGCTGCACACGTCCGGCACGACGTCGCGGCCGAAGATCGTTCCGCTCCTGCAGCGCAACCTCGCGGCCTCGGCCCGGCATATCGGCCAGACGCTGGCGCTCGGCCCCGCCGATCGCTGCCTCAACATCATGCCGCTCTTCCACATCCACGGCCTGATCGCGGCGGTCACCAGCTCGCTCGCCGCCGGCGCCTCGGTCGCCTGCTCGCCCGGCTTCAACGCCCTTCGCTTCTTCGCCTGGCTCGAGGACGTCGACCCCACCTGGTACACGGCCGTGCCGACCATGCACCAGGCGATCCTGACGCGCGCCGACCGCAACAAGGACATCATCGCCAGGATAAGGCTCCGCTTCATCCGCTCCTCCTCGGCCTCGCTGCCGCCCCAGGTCATGGCGGCGCTCGAGGAGACCTTCGGCTGCCCGGTGATCGAGAGCTACGGCATGACCGAGGCGACCCACCAGATGGCCTCGAACCCGCTGCCCCCGGCACCGCGCAAGCCGGGCTCGGTCGGCATCGCCGCCGGGCCGGAGGTGCGGATCGCCAACGCGGCGAACGGCTTCGTCGCAGAGGGCGGCATCGGCGAGGTGGTTATCTCCGGCCCCAACGTCACGCCCGGCTACGAGGCCAACGAGGCGGCCAACGCCGCGAACTTCTTCCAGGCGGAAGGCAAGCGCTGGTTTCGCACGGGCGACCAGGGGCTCATGGACGAGGCCGGCTATCTGCGCCTCACCGGCCGGCTCAAGGAGATCATCAACCGGGGCGGCGAGAAGGTGAGCCCGCTCGAGGTGGACGAGGTGCTGATGGACCACCCGGCCGTCCAGCAGGTGGTCACCTTCGCCATGCCGCACGCGAAGCTCGGCGAGGACGTCGCCGCCGCCGTGGTCCTGCGGGAAGGCAAGAGCGCCGACGAGCGCTCGATCCGCGATTTCGCCGCCACGCGCCTCGCCGACTTCAAGGTGCCGCGCCGGGTCGTCATCCTCGACGAGATCCCCAAGGGTGCCACCGGCAAGCTGCAGCGCATCGGCCTCGCCCAGAAGCTCGGCCTCGGCACGTGAAGATCTGCATTTATGGCGCGGGGGCGATCGGCGGCCTCATCGGCGCCCGCCTCGCCCGAACGGGAATCGAGACGAGCCTCGTCGCCCGCGGCCCGCATCTCGCCGCCATGCAGGCGAACGGCCTGACGCTGGTCGATGGCGACGAGCGCTTCACCGCGGCCGTCACCGCCACCGACGAGCCGGCGAAGCTCGGGCCGCAGGACTACGTGATCGTCACCCTCAAGGCGCACCAGGTGCCGGGCGTGGTGCCTTTGCTGCAGTCGCTGCTCGGCCCCGAGACCGCCGTGGTCATGGCAACCAACGGCGTGCCCTGGTGGTATTTCCACGGGCTGGAAGGCCCGCATGAAGGCCACCGCCTAGCCAGCGTCGATCCGGGCGACGTGCAATGGTCCGGCATCGGGCCGGAGCGCGTCATCGGCTGTGTCGTCTACCCGGCGGCCGAGGTGGAGGAGCCCGGTGTCATCCGCCTCGTCGAGGGCGACCGGTTCTCGCTCGGCGAGCCTTCGGGCGAGCGCACGCCCCGCATCGAGGCGCTCTCGAAGGTTCTGATCGAGACCGGCCTCAAGGCGCCGATCCGGCCGAAGATCCGGGACGAGATCTGGATAAAGCTCTGGGGCAACCTCTCCTTCAACCCGATCAGCGCGCTTACCGGTGCCACGCTCGACGCCATCTGCGCCGATCCCGGCACCCGTGCCGTCGCCCGTGCGATGATGCTCGAGGCCCAGGCCACGGCCGAGAAGCTGGGCGTCCGCTTCGCCATCGATGTCGACAGGCGCATCGCCGGCGCCGCCGCCGTCGGCGCCCACAAGACATCGATGCTGCAGGACCTCGAGCGCGGCCGCCCGATGGAGATCGACGCCCTGGTCACCGCCGTCCAGGAGATGGCGCGGCTGACCGAGACCGCCTCGCCCACCCTGGATGCGGTTCTGGCGCTGGTCCAGCTACGGGCGACGGTGGCGGGGTGCTATGGATGACCAAACGGGCGGAAACTCCATCCGCCGATGGATGAGGATGACACGAATGGCGAAAGGCGATGACCAGGGAATCGACCCGGCGCCCGCCAAGGGACTTGTCGGAGCTGCCTCCCAAAGTGCGTGAGGAGTCCGCGCTCGCCGCATTGCGCGCCGATCTTCAGCTCGCTATCGACCAACTCGACCGGGGCGAAGGCATTCCAGCCGAGGAGGTCTTTCGCAGCCTCCGGGCATGCGGCGCCACGCGCGACGAGCAACACTTTGTCGCGAGGGGCAGGAGGATCGATGAGCGACATTGCCAAGGTCTTCAGATCAGGTCGCTTCCAGGCTATTCGCCTGCCCGAGAAATATCGCATGGACACCGACGAGGTCGAGATCACCCGCGAGGGTGAAATCCTGATCCTGCGGCCGCGCAAGCGGCCGGGCTGGTCAGGGCTGCTGGCGGCGCTCGACACCGTCGACGCGGAGCGCTTCGCCGAGTGCTTTGCACCATGACACGCAAAACCCGGGGCGGTTCGGCGCGACCTCGAGAAGGTGCGCCGGAACCTTCACCCCCGGCGTCGTCGTCTAAAATCTGGTGCGGTGGTCCAAGCTGCTGACGGGGAGGTGACCGACGGCATGAACTGTCAGACCTGCCTTCGTCAAGTGACGACAATACTGGTTTGGAATGTCTGGCAGCCTTTTTTGGCACTTCAATGCTGCCGATCAGCGCGCCGCCACAATGGCGCCCGGGTCCACGGCTATCGCGATGCCGAAAAGAAGCTGATCCCCGAATGGCGTCTGAATGGCATATCCCTGACCGATGCCCCTGCCTTCGCCCACGACGCCGGTTACCGCGACCTGGCCGTCACCGCTCGTTTGCCCTCGACCGATACCGACAGTGGCGGAAACGACATCGCTCTGCACCACGGGAAAGAACTTGACGCGGGCGTCTGCGCTGCCCGTAGGACCAAATGCCCCAGCGTCGATCTGATTGATCCCTTCGTCACCCAAGCCGTACGCGCCATATGACACACCATCAGGCTGCGGAAACTCTCCCAACCGCTCGGCCTCCTGACGCAATGTGGAACCCGGCACCGCGCCTACCCATAGCAGTGTCCCGGTAGCTTGACACGGAGGCTGGCAGGTTGCCGACGTGGCACCTTCAGCGGATCCGTCCAGGAAAAGACGTAGATAGGCATCGCTGAAATTGAGGTCATCAACTCCAGTACGTGCTGTCACTTGGATGCCGGTGAGGGCACGGCCAGCGACAACCGAATCGAGATCTAAATCATCAAGTATAAATATATCCGCAGCTCGGACATTTGCAGCGCATGACATTGCCAAAGCAAAAACCATCGCGAGCTTCATCGAGAACTGCATTTCTACCTCCCAATACCATCAAAAGTTGCCGCATCTTAACTACACGCGCAATGGCACAATCGATGAGAGCGCACATTTTTTCCCACGCCCGTCAGCATGAATTGCGAATTTTCCTTTGAAGGTCAAGAGTGAATTCGCCATTCGCGCTCGTCGATGACGATGTTGGCATCGAGGGCTTGCATTGGGTCGATTGGCTGACCTGAAGTGGTCGGCCAACCGCCACAACTCCGAACCCCTACCCCAATACCGTCGTCACCGCCTTCCCCATCCGATCGACGATATGGTCCGCTTCCCCCCGCGTCAGGCAGAGCGGCGGGGCGAAGCCGGCGATGTCGCCTTCGGGCATGGCCCGCGAGACGACGCCTTCGGCGAGGAGGGCGGCCACCACCCGGGCACCCACCTTCTCGTCGGCATCGAAGAAGCGCCGCTCGGCGCGGTCGGCGACGAATTCGACGGCCATGAGCAGGCCCTCGCCCCGGATCTCGCCGACACGGGGGTGGCCGCCCAGCCGGTCGCGCATGGCGGCGAGGAGATAGGCGCCCGTCTCGCCGGCGTTCTGCACGAGGCCGAGCTCGTCGATCAGCTCGAGATTGGCGATGCCGGCGGCGGCACCGATGGGATGGGCCGAGTAGGTCCAGCCATGGCCAATGGGGCCGTTCTCGTCAGTGCCCTGCAGCAGGACATCCCACATCCGCTCGCCGATGATCGAGCCGGAGAGCGGTGCGTAGGCCGAGGTCAGGCCCTTGGCGATGGTGATGATGTCGGGCCGCATGCCGTAGTGGTCCGAGCCGAACATCGAGCCCAGCCGCCCGAAGCCGGTCACCACCTCATCGGCGACGAGGAGGATGTCGTGGCGGGCCAGGACCTCCTGGATGGCGGCCCAGTAGCCCGCGGGCGGCGGCACGAGGCCACCGGTGCCGAGCGCCGGCTCGCCGATGAAGGCGGCGATGGTGTCCGGCCCTTCCCTGGCGATCAGCGCCTCGAGCTCGGCCACGCAATATCCTGTGAAATCGGCCTCGGACATGGCGGGGTCGGGCCGGCGATAAAAATAGGGGGCGGTGGTATGCAGGACCCGGTCGAGCGGCAGGTCGAACTTCCGGTGGAAGAGGCCGAGCCCGGTGAGCGAGCCGGTCATCAGGCCCGAGCCGTGATAGCCGCGCCAGCGCGAGATGATCTTCTTCTTCGCGGTCCGGCCGAGGATGTTGTTGTAGTACCAGATCAGCTTGACGTTGGTCTCGTTGGCATCGGAGCCGCCGAGGCCGAAATAGACCTTCGACATGCCCTCCGGCGCCCGGTCCAGGATCATCCTGGCGAGGCGGATCGAGGCCTCGGTGCCGTGGCCGACATAGGCGTGGTAGTAGGCGAGCTGCTTCGCCTGGGCCGCGATCGCATCGGCGATCTCGGTCCGGCCATAGCCGACATTGACGCAATAGAGCCCGGCGAAGGCGTCGAGAAGGCGCTTACCGTCACGATCCTCGATCCACACGCCCGAGCCGCCGGTGATCACCCGGACGGCGCTGTCGCCGCGCGCATGGGATGCCAGATGGGTCGAGGGATGAAAGAAGGCCTCGCGATCCCAGGCGGCGAGCTGATCGTTGGCGAGCATTTTGTTCCCTTTGTCGAGACATGGCAGGCGTTGGCGGCGGTCGGGTCAGGCCCAGTCGCGGCAGACATATTTGACGTCGGTGAAGGCCTCGAGTCCCTGCCTCGCACCCTCGCGGGCGAGGCCGGACTGCTTCATCCCGCCGAAGGGGATGGGTGCCCCTGTGACCTTGGTCCGGTTGACGGCGACCATGCCGAACTGCAGGGCGCGGCTGAGGCGGTAGATGCGACGCGGGTCCTGGGTGTGGAGGTACGCCACGAGCCCGTACTCGGTGGCATTGGCGACTTGGAGGGCCTCGGCCTCGGTGTCGAAGGGTGCTATGGCCGCCACCGGCCCGAAGGTCTCCTCCTCGAACACCAGCGCATCGGTCGGCACGTCCGCCAGCACGGTTGCCGGGTAGTAGAGTGGCCCCAGGGGCGAGCGCGTACCGCCCGTGAGGCAGCGGGCACCGCGCGCCAGCGCGTCGGCGACGTGCGCCTCCTGCTTCTTGACCGCGCCCTCGTTCATCAGCGGGCCGAGGTCGCGGTCGTCGAGCCCGGGGCCCAGCGTCAGGGCGGCGGCGCGCTCGGCGAAGCGGGCGCAGAATGCCTCGTAGACCGGTCGCTCGACGAGCAGGCGGTTGGCGCCGAGGCAGTCCTGGCCGGTGGTCGCGAATTTCGCCTTGATCGCCTCGTCGACGGCGCGCTCCAGATCGGCGTCGGCGAAGACGATGAAGGGCGCGTGGCCACCAAGCTCGAGCACGAGGCGCTTTACCGTGTCGGCCGAGCGCCGGTAGAGCAGCCGGCCGATCTCGGTCGAGCCGGTGAAGGAAAGGGCGCGCACCCTTGGATCGCCGAGCCAGGGCTCGACCACGACCGGTGCCTGGCCGGTGACGACGTTGAAAACGCCCGCCGGGAAGCCGGCCCGGTCCGCCAGCTCGGCCAGGGCGAGGGCCGAGAACGGCGTCTCGTGCGAGGGGTGGACGAGTACCGTGCAGCCCGCAGCGAGCGCTGCCGCGGCCTTGCGGGTGATCATGGCGCAGGGGAAGTTCCAGGGCGTGACGAGGGCCGCCACGCCGACCGGCTCGCGCCACAGCTCCACCTCCGCATCGGGCAGATGCGAGGTGACGCCCTCGATGTTGGGCCGCCTGGTCTCCTCCGCGTAGAACTCGACGAAGGAGGCGGCGTAGTCGATCTCGCCCCGGGCTTCGGAGAGCGGCTTGCCCTGCTCGAGCGTCATGATCCGGGCGAGGTCCTCGCGCGCGGCCAGCAGGAGCTCGTGCCAGCGGCGCAGCAGGCGGGCCCGCTCCTGCGGCAGGGTCGTGGCCCAGCCGGCGAAGGCGGCATCGGCGGCATCGACGGACTGAGCGCTCTGGGCACCCGAGAGGCTGGCGACCTCGCCGAGATTCGCACCATCGGCGGGATTGGCGACACTGAAGAGCTGCCCGTCGGCGGCTTCGATCCATTTGCCGGCGATATAGGCCCGGCTTTGGAGCAGCGCCGGATTGGCGAGCGCGAATTTTTCGGACGCGGCCTGGACCATGACGCGACCTCCCTCGGCTGGTGCTGCGGCAGGCCCGAATCTAGCGCGGCCGCCCCAGCGATTTTCTCCGCATTCGGCCGCCGTGACAGAGATTTTCTCTCTTTTCCCGGGTTTTCGCCGTCAATCCGGCCGCTGGCCGAGCAGCAGTTCGAGCGGCGGTGGCCCGGACTTCACCTCCTTGGTCATGACATAGGTGAAGTAGCGCTCGAGCCCGATCCGCGCCTCGAGCAGCCCGTCGATCAGGCGCTGATAATCGGCGATGTCCCGCGCCAGCACCTGCAGGAGGTAGTCGAAGCCGCCGCCGAGCGCCCAGGCGTTGGTGATCGCCTCGCAGCCTTCGATATGCCGCTCGAACACGGCAAAGCTGTCGGCGCGATGCGCCTCGAGCTCGACCAGCACGAAGACGGTAATGTGCGGGGCGATCCGGGCGAGCGCCACCTCGGTCCGATAGCCGCGGATCAGGCCGCACTGCTCCAGCCGCTTCAGCCGCTCGCCACAGGGCGTGGCGGAGAGATTAACCCGGCGTGCCAGCTCGGTCTTCGCGATCCGCCCTTCGGTCGCGAGGATCTGCAGCATCCGGATATCGCGGTCGTCGAGGGCGACGTGCATGTCTGGGCCTAGGCCCGCCGCCGGCGGCTTGTCAATCGGCCCAAGCCGCGGCAAGAATGTCTCATGACAATGTGGCAGCCGCGCAGGGACGAGCTGAAGCGCCCGGTCTACCGGTCCCTGGCGCAGAGCCTGATCGAGGCAATCGAGTCCGGGCGAATGGCGCCGGGCACGCGGCTGCCGACGCACCGGGCGCTGGCCTTCGATCTCGGCCTGAGCGTGCAGACCGTCAGCCGCGCCTATGACGAGCTGGTCCGGATGGGCGTCATTACCGGGGCGGTCGGGCGCGGCAGCTTCGTCGCCAACGGGCGGGTCGACCCGCGCTCGCCCTGGCACCGGCCGCCGCCGAGCGAGCGCGTGATCGACTGCTCCATGCTGGTGCCGGTCACCGGCGAGATCCACGAGCAGCGGGTATCGGCGGTGCTGGCCGGGCTCGCCGCCGACCCGCCCGAGGCGGCGCTCTTCTCGTTCCGGCCGCGCGAGACGCTTCGGGCGCATGGCGAGCTGGCGCGGGTCTGGCTCCTGGGCTGCGGCCTCGAGCTCGATGCCGAGCGGCTGCTGCCGACCAACGGCAACACCTCGGCCATGACCGTGGCGCTGATGACGGCGGCGGTGCCGGGCGATCTCGTCGCCACCGAGGCGATGGGCCATCACACGCTCCCCTCGCTCACCGCGACGCTCGGCCTGCGCCTCGCCGGGCTGGCGATGGATCAGGACGGTGTGCTGCCCGATGCGTTCGACCGGCTCTGCCGGACGACGACGGTCCGGGCGCTCTTCGTGCAGCCGGAGGGGCTTGGTGCCACCGCGGCCCGGATGGGGGAGGAACGCCGCCGGGCGCTGGTGGCGCTCGCCCGCCAGCACGACGTCTGGCTCATCGAGAACGACGCCTGGGGGCCCCTGCAGCCCGATCGCCCGCCGCCGCTCGCGGCCCTGGCGCCCGAGCGCAGCTTCTACTTCACCGGCCTCACCAAGTGTCTCCTGCCGGGCCTGCGCATCGCCTGGCTGGTCGTGCCCGAGCGCCTGGTCGCGGCCGCCCGGACGCGCCATCTGGTGACCAGCTGGATGGCGACGCCGCTGATTGCCGAGATCGCGTCCCGCTGGATCGCCGATGGCACGGCGGCCGAGCTGCTCCGCTGGCAACGGCAGCAGCTCGCTCGGCGAAACGACCTGGCGCAGCGCCTCCTTGCCGGCATCGGCCACGCGGCGACGCCCCATGGCCTGCATGTCTGGCTGCCCTTGCCCGAGCCATGGAGCGAGGCGGCGTTCGTCGCCCATGCCCGACACTACTGTGTCGCCGTCGCCGCCGGGTCGAGCTTCGCCATCGGCGACCAGCCGCGGGCCCAGGGAATCCGCGTCTGCCTCGGCGCCGGCAGCGAGGCCGAGCTGGAGGAGGGCCTCACGGTGCTGGCGCGCCTGGCCAGCAGCCGACCGGAGCCGGCGCTGCTGGCGGTTTGAAGAGCGCTCAAGTCGAGCCCCGGCGATTGTCATGATGCAATAAAGCAATTGACACGGTATCGAGTCTCACAAAGCTTACAGGCAATCGGGCAACGCCAGTCTCCGTCGCCGGAACACTACCGGTCGTGGTCGATTGGCGATGCTGCATACAAGAATGCCTTAGGGGAGCCACCCATGACGATGACACGCCTCCTGGCCGGCACGGCCACTCTCGCCCTCCTCGCCGGCCCCTTGCTGGCCGCCGGGGCCGCCGCCGACACCTGGCGCTACGCCTTCGAGGAATCCATGGACGAGGTGCAGGGCCAGTACGCCCAGAAGTTCAAGGAGCACATCGAGGCCAACAGCGACCACGAGATCCAGCTCTTTCCCTACGGCACGCTCGGCGAATCCGCCGACATCATGGAGCAGACGCAGTCCGGCATCCTCCAGTTCGTCGACCAGTCGCCGGGCTTCACCGGTGCGCTCATCCCTGAGGCTCAGGTCTTCTTCGTCCCCTATCTCCTGCCCACCGACCAGGAGAAGCTCGGCCGGTTCTTCCGCGACAGCAAGGCGATCAACGAGGACTTCCAGGACCTCTACGCCGAGCAGGGCCTGGAGCTTCTGAAGATGTTCCCCGAGGGCGAGGTGGCGATGACCACCAAGTCGCCGGTCGAAGGCTGTGACGATCTGAACGAGGTCAAGTTCCGCGTGATGACCAACCCGCTCCTGGTCGAATCGTACCGCGCCTTCGGTGCCACCCCCACGCCCCTGCCCTGGGGCGAGGTCTATGGCGGCCTGCAGACCAACATCATCCAGGGCCAGGAGAACCCGACCTTCTATCTCTACTCCAACAAGCTCTACGAGGTGACCGACTACATCACCTATGCCGGCCACAACAACTTCACGACGGCGGTGATGGCCAACAAGGACTTCTATGACGGGCTGGCGGCGGAAGACCAGCAGGTCATCCAGGACGCGGCGAGCGCCGCCTTCGACTTCATCCTCGACTACCAGAAGGGCCTCGCCGAGAGCGAGCTCGCCAAGATCAAGGAAGCGAAGCCCGAGATGACGGTCACCGTCCTCACGGACGAGCAGCGCGCCTGCTTCAAGGAGGCCGCCGCCGAGGTCGAGGCGATGTACATCGACATGACCGGCGAGCGCGGCAGGGAGATCCTCGAGCAGATGAAGCAGGACCTCGCCGCCGTCGAGTAGCGGGCCGTACCAGACCCGGCGCCGGGCGGCGGCCGCCCGACGCCGGGGCTTCGACCCATGGCAGCTCCTTCGAGGATATCGGCCGGTGACGGAACAGACCCGAGAGTCGATCCACGCATCGTCCCTGCCGGGGATTCTCGGCACCATCGACAGCCTGATCAGCCGGATCGAGTCGGTCATGCTGGCCGTTGGCGTCCTCTTGATGGCGCTGAACACCATCGCCAACGTCGTCGGCCGGTTCGTCTTTCAGAGCAGCCTCTACTTCTCCGAGGAGCTCAACAGCATCCTCATCATCCTGATCACCTTCGCCGGCATCAGCTATGCGGCCCGGCACGGCCGGCACATCCGCATGTCCGCCATCTTCGATACCCTGCCACCAGGCGGCCGAAGGACGATGATGGTGATCATCTCCCTCGTCACAGCCGTCTTCATGCTCGGGCTCTGCTGGTACTCGATCGGCTATATCGAGACCCAGGCGGGCCGCGGCCGCGTGCTGCCGGCCCTGCAGATCCCCATCTGGTGGACGCTGGTCTGGGTGCCGGTGGGCTTCTTCATGACCGGCATGCAGTACCTCCTGACCGCGATCAGGAACCTCACGGCCAAGGACGTCTACCTCTCGACCACCGTGCTCGAGGGCTACGACAACGACGAGACGGAAGTCTAGGGAAAGGCGGCCATGGCGCTCACCATCTTCGTCATCATGATCGTGCTGCTGCTGCTCGGCTTCCCGATGATGATCCCGCTCATCGCCGCGGCCTTTGTCGGCTTCTTCACGCTCTTCGGCGGCTTCTCGCAGCTCGAGACCATGGTCCAGCAGATGATGGCCGGCATCCGCCCGGCCTCGCTGATCGCCGTGCCGATGTTCATCTTCGCCGCCGACATCATGACCCGCGGCCAGTCGGCCGACCGGCTGATCGACATGGTCATGAAGTTCATGGGCCACGTCAAAGGCGGGCTCGCCGTCTCGACCGCCGCCGCCTGCACCATGTTCGGCGCCGTCTCGGGCTCGACACAGGCGACGGTCGTCGCCGTCGGTGGCCCTCTCAGGCCCCGCATGCTGCAGGCCGGCTACAAGGACAGCTTCGTCCTGGCCCTGATCGTCAACGCCTCTGACATCGCCTTTTTGATCCCGCCGTCGATCGGCATGATCATCTATGGCGTCGTCTCCAACACCTCGATCTCGGAGCTCTTCATCGCCGGCATCGGGCCGGGCCTGCTGATTCTCGCTTTGTTCTCGGCCTATTCGGTCTTCTACGCGATCAGGCACAACGTGCCGACGGAGCCGCGCGCCTCCTGGGGCGAGCGGCTCGTGGCGGTGCAACGGGCGCTCTGGCCGCTCGGCTTTCCGGTCATCATCATCGGCGGCATCTATGGCGGCATCTTCTCGCCGACCGAGGCCGCCGCCGCCTGCGTGCTCTACGCGCTGATCCTCGAGGTTGTCGTCTTCCGCTCGATCAGCATCCCCGACGTCTACCGCACCGCGCAGTCCACCGGGCTGATCACCGCTGTCGTCTTCATCCTGGTCGCCGCCGGCGCCGCCTTCTCCTGGGTCATCTCGTTCGCCCAGATCCCGCAGGCCATCCTGGGCTCGATCGGCATCGACCAGATGGGCCCCTACGGCGTGCTCTTCGTCATCTCGATCGCCTTCTTCATCGCCTGCATGTTCGTCGACCCGATCGTCGTGATCCTGGTGCTGGTGCCGATCTTCGCGCCGGTGGTCCAGTCGGTCGGCCTCGATCCGGTGCTGGTCGGCACGATCATCACGCTGCAGGTCGCCATCGGCTCGGCGACACCGCCCTTCGGCTGCGACATCTTCACGGCGATCGCGATCTTCAAGCGGCCCTATATCGAGGTGATCCGCGGCACCCCGCCCTTCATCGTCATGCTGCTCGGCGCCTCGGTGGCGCTCATCTTCTTCCCGCAGATCGCGCTCTTCCTGCGCGATCTCGCCTTCGCCAAGTAACCGGGCCAAGTGACAGGAGACGGCATGTTCAAGCACATCCTGGCCCCGGTCGACGGCTCGAGGAACGCGATGGTGGCGCTGGAGAAGGCGGCGGCGCTCAGAGCGCTGACCGATGCCGACCTCACCATCCTCACCGTCTTTCGTCACCATTCGCCGCTCGAGGCCTCGCTCTCCGTGTCGCGCAAGGACGACCCGGAAAACGTCGATGACATCATGCGGGCCTACGCCAGGGAGGTCGCCGAGAGCGCCAAGGCACGTGCCGTCGCCCTGGGTGCCACCGGGGCTCGCGCCTTCGTCCGCAGCGGCCCGGTCGCCCGCACGATCGTCGCCTTCGGCCGGGAGCACGGCGTCGACCTGATCGTCATCGGCAGCCGGGGCCTCGGCTCGGTCGAGGGCTTCCTGCTCGGCAGCGTCTCCCACAAGGTGAGCGGCATCGCGGACTGCCCCGTGCTGCTGGTGTAGCGTGATGGCCGCGCCGCCACCCGTCAGGCTCTCGCCCGTCGCCGTCTCGCTCGCACCCGCCGGCGCCATCGCACGCCTCGGCCTGATCGCCCTCGCCACCGATCTGACCCTCGAGCGCGACGCCGCCCGGCTGATCCCCGGCACCCGCGCCGCGCTGCATGTCACCCGGGTCGTCTTCGACAACCCGACGACGCCGGAGAACCTCTTGTCGATGCGCCCGAGGCTGACCGCCGCCGCGGCCCTCATCCTGCCCGAAATGAAGCTCGCGGCCATCGGCTACGGCTGCACGGCAGCCTCCGTCGTGATCGGCAGCGAGGCGATCCGGGACGCCATCCACGCCGCCCGGCCGGGCGTGCCGGTGGCAACCCCGCCGGACGCGGCGCTCGAGGCGTTCGCCGCCATCGGGGTCCGCCGGATAGCGCTCCTGACACCCTATCTGCCAGAGACCACCGCACCGATGGTCGCCTTCTTCGAGGGGCGCGGCATCGAGGTGGTCAGCGCCCACTGCCTCGGCATCGAGGACGACCGCGACATGGCGCGGGTCACATCCGACGTCGTCAGCGCCGCGGCCGAGGCGGCCGATGCACCCGAGGCCGAGGCGGTCTTTCTCGCCTGCACGGCCCTGCCCGCCCTCGCCCTGATCGACCGGCTGGAGCAGCGCCTTAAGAAGCCCGTCGTCTCCGCCAACCAGGCGCTGCTCTGGCGCCTGCTCCACCACGCGAACCTCTCGCCCGCCCCCGGCGCCTGGGGGCGCATCTTCGAGGTGGCGCCGCCGGAGAGCCCGGCATGACCGGCGACGCCTTCGTCACGCTGGCCGAGATCGAGGCCGCGCGGGACACGATCGCGCCGACGATCAGGACGACCCCGGTCGAGCCCTCGCCGAGCCTGAGCGCTCTCGCCGGCGTGCCGGTCCGGCTCAAGCTCGAGCACCACCAGCAGAGCGGCAGCTTCAAGCTTCGGGGTGCCGCCAACGCGGTCGCCCGGCTCTCCGAGGCGGAGCGGCAGGCCGGCGTGGTCGCCGTCTCGACCGGCAATCACGGTCGCGGCCTCGCCCGCGCCTGTGCCGAGGCCGGCGTGCGCTGCGTCGTCGCCATGTCGGAGCTGGTGCCGCGGAACAAGGTGGAGGCGATCCGCGCCGAGGGTGCTGAGGTGCTGATCTCCGGGCGCAGCCAGGACGAGGCGCAAGGTGCCGTCGATGCGCTGGTCGCTCGCGGCATGATCATGATCCCGCCCTTCGACCACCGCCACGTCATCGCCGGCCAGGGCACGCTCGGCCTGGAGATCGCCGAGGCCATGCCGGAGCTGACGACGGTCCTGGTCCAGCTCTCGGGCGGCGGCCTGATCTGCGGCATCGCCGCCGCGCTGAAGGCGCTCTTGCCCGAGGTGCGGGTGATCGGCGTCTCGATGGCGCGGGGTGCGGCGATGCATGCGAGCCTCGCGGCCGGGCATCCGGTCGAGGTCGAGGAGCTGCCGACCCTGGCCGACAGTCTCGGCGGCGGCATCGGCCTCGGGAACCGGCACACCTTCGCCATGGCGAAGGTGCTGGTCGACGAGGTGGTCCTGCTCGACGAGCCCGAGATCGCGGCCGGCATCCGCCATTGCTACTGGCAGGAGCGGCAGATCGTCGAAGGCTCGGGGGCGGTCGGGGTGGCGGCGCTGCTGGCCGGGAAGGTGCGGGTCGACGGCCCGACCATGGTCCTGCTGAGCGGCGGCAATATCGACATGGAGCTGCACCACCGCATCGTCGGCGGCGAGGATGTCGACGTCGCGAAGGAAGCCGCCTGATGCCCACGATCCGCATCCTGACCGAGGCCGAGCTTCGCCAGGCCGTGCCGCTCGACCGCACCGCCGTGGACTGCATCGAGGCCGGGTTTCGCGCGCTGGCCGGCGGCAAGGTGGTGATGCCACCGATCCTCTCCATGGCCATTCCCGACTTCAACGGCGAGGTCGACGTCAAGACCGCCTATGTCCCCGGCGTGGCGAGCTTCGCGCTCAAGGTCTCGCCCGGCTTCTTCGACAACCCGAAGATCGGCCTGCCCTCCACCTCCGGCCTGATGATCCTCTTCTCCGCCAGGACCGGCCAGGTCGAGGCGCTGCTCCTCGACAACGGCTATCTCACCGACGTCCGCACCGCCGCCGCCGGGGCGGTGGCGGCCCGGCATCTGGCGCGTGAGGATGCGTCGAGTGCTGCTATCCTGGGCGCCGGCATGCAGGCCCGCCTGCAGCTGCAGGCCCTCTGCCTCGTGCGGCCGATCACCCGGGCCACGATCTGGGGCCGCGACCCGACGAAGGCGGAAGCGGCCGCCGGCGAGCTGTCGAGCACCCTCGGCATCGAGGTGACGGCGGCGTTCAATGCCCGCTCGTCCGTCGCCGGCGCCGACGTGATCGTCACGACCACGCCGGCGACCCGGCCGATCCTGATGACCGACTGGCTCGAGTCCGGCCAGCATGTCACCGCCATGGGCTCCGACCAGCACGGCAAGAGCGAGCTGGAGCCGGCCTGCCTCGCCCGGGCCGACCTCTACGTGCCCGACCGGCTGGCCCAGACCCGCCTCATGGGCGAGCTGCGCAGTGCCATCGAAGCCGGTATCGTGCCGGCGACCAGGGAATTCGCCGAGCTCGGCGCGGTTGTCGCCGGCACGGCGCCGGGGCGCACAGGTGCGGATCAGATCACCGTCGCCGACCTCACCGGGACAGGGGTGCAGGACACCGCCATCGCCACCCTAGCCCGGGAGCGTGCCGCGGCCAGCGATGCGGGGACCGATTTCAGGAGCTGAGAGCCATGCCGACGCCCATCCTGCACTTCAGCGCCGAGGAATATGCCGGACGCCTCGCCAAGGCCCGCCGGGCGATGGAGGCGGCCGGCGTCGAGGCGATCATCGTCACCGACCCCTCCAACATGGCCTGGCTCACCGGCTATGACGGCTGGAGCTTCTACGTCCACCAATGCGTCGTGCTCGCCATGGACGGCGAGCCCATGTGGTTCGGGCGCGGCCAGGACGCGCAGGGTGCGTTGCGCACCGCGTGGCTGGATCCGGCCAACATCGTCGGCTACCCGGACAACTACGTGCAGTCGACCGAGCGGCATCCGATGGACTACCTCGCCGCCCGGCTCGAGGAACGCGGCCTCGGGCGTCTCCGGATCGGCGTCGAGATGGACAATTACTGGTTCACGGCCCGGGCCTTCGCAGCACTGCAGCAGGGCCTGCCCAATGCCCGGTTCAGCGACGTCACCGCCCTCGTCAACTGGCAGCGGGCGGTCAAGTCGCCACGCGAGCTCGACTACATGCGAACCGCCGCCCGCTTCGTCGAGCGCATGCACAACAGGATCTTCGAGGTGATCGAGCCCGGGATGCGCAAATGCGATCTCGTCGCCGAGATCTACGATGCGAGCCTGCGCTACGATCCCGCCATCGGCGCCGGCGGCGACTATGCCGCGATCGTCCCGCTCCTGCCCTCCGGCAGCGACGCCGCGGCCCCGCATCTGACCTGGGACGACCGGCCGATGCGCTCCGGCGAAGGCACCTTCTTCGAGATCGCCGGCGTCTATCGCCGCTACCATTGCCCCCTGTCGCGCACGGTCTTTCTGGGCAAGCCGACCCGAACCTTCCTCGATGCCGAGAAGGCGGTCCTGGAGGGCATGGAGGCGGGGCTCGAGGCGGCCCGGGCCGGCAATCGCTGCGAGGACATCGCCAATGCCTTCTTCGCCGTGCTCGCCAGATACGGCATCCAGAAGGACAACCGCACCGGCTACCCGATCGGCCTCTCCTATCCGCCGGACTGGGGCGAGCGCACGATGAGCCTGAGGCCCGGCGACCAGACGGTGCTCGAATCCGGCATGACCTTCCATTTCATGACGGGCTTGTGGATGGCCGACTGGGGCTTCGAGATCACCGAGAGCATCGTCATCGGCGAGAAGGGGCCGGAATGCCTCGCCAAAGTGCCGCGCCGGCTGGTGGTCAAGAGCTGATGCGCTCCCAATACCTGCCGCCCAACCCGATCTCGTCCACCGTGCCCTTCGACGAGGACGGCAAGCATCACGGATATCTCCGCCTGCCCTGCAGCCGGGACGTCTCCGCCTGGGGCTCGATCATGATTCCCATCACCGTGGTGCACAACGGCGCCGGGCCGACGGCGCTGCTGACAGGCGCCAATCACGGCGACGAGTACGAGGGGCCGATCGCCCTGCAGCGCCTGGCCTACGACCTCGATCCCGGCGAGATCACGGGCCGGGTGATCATCGTGCCCTACATGAACACGCCGGCGTTCCATGCTGCACGGCGCACCTCGCCGCTCGACGGGGTCAACCTCAATCGCTGCTTTCCCGGCCGGCCCGACGGCTCGCCGACCGAGAAGATCGCGGATTATTTCATGCGCACCCTCCTGCCGATGGCCGACGTGGTCCTGGACTTCCATTCCGGTGGCAAGACGCTCGACTTCATCCCCTTCGCCGCCGCGCACATCCTCGACGACGCCAACCAGCAGGCGGCCTGCAGCGCCGCCATGCGCGCCTTCAACGCCCCCTACTCGATGATGCTGCGCGAGATCGACGCGGTCGGCATGTACGACACCGCCGCCGAGGATGCCGGCAAGACCTTCATCTCGACCGAGCTCGGCGGCGGCGGCACGGCCACCGCCCGCTCTGCCCGCATTGCGCTCCGCGGGGCCATCAACATCCTCCGCCACGTCGGCATCCTCGAGGGCGAGCTCGAGGAGGAGCCGAGCGTGCTGATCGACACGACCGAGGGCGACTGCTTCCACCTCGCCGAGGGGAGCGGCATGGTCGAGATGCTGATCGATCTCGGCGAGCCGGTCGCCAAGGGTGCCACGCTCGCCCGCATCTGGTCGGCCGAGCGCACCGGTGCCAAGCCGCACACCGTCAAGGCCCGGATGTCCGGCATCCTCGCCGCCCGCCACCACCCGGGCCTGATCCAGCCCGGCGACTGCCTGGCCGTGGTCGCCGCCGTCGTGGAGGAAAGCTGAGCCGCCAGCCGGCAGAGGCTTCGATCGCCTGCCGTCGTGACCATTGCCACGGTCCAGCACAAGCAGTCGTTCGGCAATCGGGACGGTCTGCGGTTGTGTGACAGATGACCAACTAGTGATAGAGCCGATCCGAAATTGGGGTTACCTTGGATTAATTCGTCGCGTGACGTGCCGGACGCAGGAAACGGGGGCAGGAATGGATTTCGAGGCATATCGCGTTCAATCAGCCGTCTCCGAGACACGGGCCGCCATACGTGCGAAGCACGACGCCGATGAAGCCGATGCGGTGCGCCAGCTGATCGACCAGCTCGACCTGTCACCGGACCGCCGAAAGAGCGTGTCGGAAGAGGCGGCACGGCTCATTCGCCTCGTCAGGGACGAGACCGACCCGACGATGATGGAGGCATTCCTCGACGAGTACGGTCTTTCGACCGGCGAGGGCGTCGGCTTGATGTGTCTCGCCGAGGCACTGCTTCGCGTCCCTGACGCCGAGACGATGGACGATCTGATCGAGGACAAGATCGCGCCGTCCAACTGGAGCGCGCATCTGGGTCAATCGTTTTCGCCGCTCGTCAACGCGTCGACCTGGGCCCTGATGCTGACGGGGAGCATCCTCGACTCCGACCCTGCGAAGCCCGCGGCCGGCGCCCGCCGCCTGATCAAGCGGCTCGGGGAACCCGTCGTTCGCACCGCCGTCGGACGGGCGATGAAGATCATGGGCCAGCAGTTCGTCCTTGGCCAAACCATTGAGGAGGGCATCAAGAAAGCGGAGAAGCTTCGTGCGAGGGGCTACACCTACTCCTACGACATGTTGGGCGAGGCGGCGCGGACGGAGGCCGATGCGCAGGCCCTGTACGAAAGCTATGCTCACGCCATCGGCCGGATCGCCAAGGCGGCCAAGGCCGATATCCGCGACAATCCAGGGATTTCCGTCAAGCTCTCCGCCCTGTCGCCCAGATACCAGACCACCCATCGCGGGGCTGTCGCCGGGGAGGTGATCCCACGCTGCCTCACGCTCTCGCGGATGGCCGTCGAGGCGAAGGTGGGCTTCAACATCGATGCCGAGGAGCAGGACCGGCTCGACGTCTCGCTCGACGTGATCGAGGCAGTGCTCTCCGACGACGGTCTCAGAGGCTGGGACGGGTTCGGCGTCGTCGTCCAGGCCTATGGCAAACGGGCGCCCCAGGTCTTGCGCCATCTTTACGCGCTGGCCGAGCGGCTGGACCGCCGGATCATGGTTCGGCTCGTGAAGGGCGCCTATTGGGATACGGAGATCAAGCTGGCGCAGGAGCTCGGCGCCAGCAGCTATCCGGTCTACACCCGGAAGGTGAACACCGACGTCTCGTATATGTCCTGTGCGCGCATGCTGCTCGACATGCGCGATCGCATCTATCCGCAGTTCGCGACCCACAACGCCCATACCTGCGCCGCCGTCCTCGAGCTGGCCGGCACCGACCGCCAAAGCTTCGAGTTCCAGCGCCTGCACGGGATGGGCGAATCGCTCCACGACATCGTCAAGAAGGAGGCCGGGACGCGCTGCCGGATCTACGCACCCTGCGGGCCGCACAAGGATCTTCTCGCCTATCTCGTCAGGCGGCTCCTCGAAAACGGCGCCAATTCGAGCTTCGTCAATCAGATCGTCAATGGCGACATCGCCCCCGAGACCATCGCCGCCGATCCGGTGGACCACGCGCTGGCCAACGACCCGATCCAAAACCCCATCATCCGGATGCCGCGCGATCTGTTCAAGCCCAGGCGCGAGAACTCGATCGGCTATCGCCTCGAGGAACCTGCGAGCGTCCTGCCTCTCCTCGAGGCGCGCGATCATTTTGCCAGGACGGTCTGGACCGGGCGACCGGTCACCGCCGACGATGCCGCCCCCGAGGGACCCGCTCGCGACCTGACCTCGCCGGCCGACCGCGGCTCGATCGTCGGGCATGTCCATGAGGCCACCGAGGACGAGATCTCGCGCGCCCTCGACGCCGCGCAGCGAGGTTTCGGGGACTGGGCGCAGACGCCGGTCGCAATCAGGTCGGCGACGCTGCGCCGGATCGCGGATCTCTACGAGGAGAACTTCGCCGAGCTTTGCGCCATCGCCGCCCGCGAGGCGGGGAAGATCCTCCTCGACGGCGTGGCCGAGGTTCGCGAGGCCGTGGATTTCCTGCGCTACTACGCGGCCGAGGCGGAGCGGCTGGAGGACGAGGAGCCGGGCAAGGCGCGCGGTGTCTTCGTCTGCATCAGCCCGTGGAACTTCCCGCTCGCCATCTTCACCGGCCAGATCGCGGCCGCACTCGCTGCCGGGAACGCGGTTGTGGCGAAACCGGCCGAGCAGACCCCGCTGATCGCGACCAGGGCGGCCGAGCTCTTCCGCGAAGCGGGCGTGCCCAAGGCCGTCTTTCAGCTCCTGCCCGGCGACGGACCCTCCGTCGGGGCGCTGCTGACCTCGGACCCGAGGATCGCGGGTGTCTGCTTCACCGGATCGACCCGAACCGCGCAGATGATCCACAAGGCGCTTGCCGCGAATGCGGGCGCCGACGCGGTGCTGATCGCCGAGACCGGCGGCCTGAACGCCATGATCGTCGACTCCACGGCGCTGCCGGAGCAGGCGGTGGACGATATCGTCGCCTCGTCCTTCCAGTCGGCCGGCCAGCGCTGCTCGGCGTTGCGGATGCTCTACGTTCAGGAAGACACGATGGACCATATGATCGAGATGCTGAAGGGTGCCATGGACACCCTCGTCATCGGCGATCCCTGGTCGCTCGAGACCGACGTCGCGCCCGTCATCGACGCCGAGGCGCAGGCCGACATCGAAGGGTACGTCGACGCGCAGCAGAAGAAGGGCCGCGTTCTCAAGCGTCTCGACGCGCCGGGCGCGGGCACGTTCGTCGGCGCTGCGCTGGTCGAGGTCGAAGGGATCGAGGATCTCGAGCGGGAGGTGTTCGGCCCGGTCCTGCATGTCGCATCGTTCAAGGCAAAGGACATCGACAGGACGATCGAGGCGATCAATGCCAGGGGCTTCGGCCTGACCTTCGGCCTGCACACCCGGATCGACGACCGGGTCCAGCAGATCGTCGACCGCATCAGGGTCGGCAACACCTACGTCAACCGCAACCAGATCGGCGCCGTCGTCGGCAGTCAGCCGTTCGGCGGCGAAGGGTTGTCCGGCACCGGCCCCAAGGCCGGCGGACCGAACTACGTCGCCCGCTTTCGCCGGGCCGAGCCGCCTGCGGAGCATCCGGCACCCGAGGCCGAGCCCCTGTCGGCAGAGCGGGTCGGCCAGGCGCTGGCCGCACTCGACGCGACTGCCTGGGCGGCCCGCCGCGACCGGGTGCAGGTGCTCCGCCGAGCCTTGGACGGCCAGGGTGCCGCGGTGCGGCGCGCGGTCAACGCCGCCGCCGCCTTCGACAGCGGCCCCTTCGAGCTGCCCGGACCCACCGGCGAATCCAACCGCCTGTCGATGCCGCCCAAGGGCCTCGTCCTCTGCCTCGGGCCCGAGACCGGCACCGCGCTCGCCCAGGCCGCCCAGGCGCTTGCCGCCGGCTGCCCGGTTCTGGTCGCGGCCCCCGGAGCCGCGGCCGCCGTGGCTTCGCTGGCGAAGGCCGGCGCGCCGGTGGCGTGCATCGAAGGCACCGTGCCTGCCGAGGCGCTGGCGCAGGTGCCAGACCTGGTCATCGTCGCCGCCGCGGGCGACTCGACATGGACCCGGAGCCTGAGAAAGGCGCTTGCCAGCCGCGCCGGCCGCATCGTGCAGCTCGAGACGGAGGTGATCTGCCCGGCCCGCTTCTACGCCGAACGCCACATCTGCATCGACACGACCGCTGCCGGAGGCAACGCCAGCCTGCTCGCCGCCGTCGCCTGACAAGAACCAGAGCAAGACGAGCTCAAGAAAGGGAGAGCCAAAATGCAGCTCGGCGTTTGGGTCAGCCTGACCATCTACTTCGTGGCGATGCTGGGAATCGGGTTCTATGCCTGGCGCAAGTCGACCGCCAACTCCGAGGAGTACATGCTCGGCGGGCGGGACCTGCCACCGGCGGTGGCCGCGCTCTCGGCCGGTGCGTCGGACATGTCGGGCTGGCTGCTGCTCGGTCTGCCGGGCGCGCTCTACGTCGCCGGCCTCGTCGAGGCCTGGATCGGCATCGGCCTCTTCATCGGGGCGCTCGCCAACTGGATGATCGTGGCACCGCGGCTGCGCGAGCAGACCGAGCGCTACGACAACGCGCTGACGATACCGGAATTTCTGGCCAACCGCTTTCCGACCCAGGCGACAACGCTCCGCATGGTGTCGGCGGTCATCATCGTGCTGTTCTTCGCGGTCTACACCGCCTCCGGCCTGGTTGCGGGCGGCAAGCTCTTCTCGACGGCCTTCGAGGGGGGTTACCAGACGGGCGTCTGGCTGACGCTCGGAATCGTCCTCGTCTACACGGTGGTCGGTGGCTTCCTCGCCGTCTGCCTGACGGATTTCGTCCAGGGCCTTATCATGATGCTGGCGCTCATCATCATGCCGGCCGTGGTGCTCTACGCGGGTGACGGCGGCGGCTTCGGCCAGGCGGGCGAGACCCTCTCGACCGTCGAGGGCTTCACGCTCTCGTGGTGGACCGACAGCATGACCTTCATCGGTTGGCTCTCGCTGATGGCCTGGGGCCTCGGCTATTTCGGCCAGCCGCACATCATCGTCCGCTTCATGGCGGTGCGCACCGTCGCGGAGGTTCCGACCGCACGCAACATCGCGATGGGCTGGATGGGCATCTCGCTGCTCGGTGCCATCGGCGTGGGCGTGCTCGGCCGTGCCTATGTCGAGCGCAGCGGGCTGGTCCTCGAGGATCCCGAGACCATCTTCATCCTGCTCGCCGAGACGCTCTTTCCGGCTATGATCACCGGCTTCCTCTTTGCGGCGCTGCTGGCTGCGATCATGTCGACGGTGTCGAGTCAGCTACTGGTCTCGTCCTCGTCGCTGGCCGAGGACATCTACAAGCTCCTCGTCGACAAGCAGGCGAGCGATTCCACGATCGTGACCGTCGGCCGCATCGCCGTGGTGGCTGTCGGCGCCGTGGCGGCGTTGATCGCCGGTGATCCCGACAGCGAGGTCCTCGGGCTCGTCTCGAATGCGTGGGCCGGGTTCGGCGCCGCTTTCGGCCCGTTGATGATCCTGTCCCTGACGTGGCAGCGGATGACCGGGCTCGGCGCCGTGGCAGGTCTCGTCACGGGAGCCCTGACGGTGATCACCTGGATAGCACTCGGCTGGAACGCGAGCTTCCTCGGCGGACCGGGTATCTATGAGATGATCCCGGGCTTCATCCTTGCGATGGCGGCGATCGTCGTCGTCAGCCTGGCCGGCGAGGCCAAGGGCGAGTTCCGGCCGATCGCTGCAGCATGACAACACGTCGGCGCGCGATGGCCGGCGAGGCTCGGATGAGGGAACGGGCGTGCCAGGCTTGCCAAGGAATTGCCTAGCCTGGCTGGGGGACCTGGATTCGAACCAGGACTGTTCGGTCCAGAGCCGAAAGTTCTACCGTTAAACTATCCCCCAAGGCGTGGCGGGTTCGTAATGTCCCTGAGCCTCGCATGTCAAGCGCTCTGCCCTGCGGGGCTTCCGCGGGTGTGGCGCTTGACACGCACCTTCGGGCTCTCTATCTCCCGCCATCTCGGAACGCACGGGGGTGTAGCTCAGTTGGTTAGAGCGCTGGCCTGTCACGCCAGAGGCCGCGGGTTCGAGTCCCGTCACTCCCGCCATCACCCCGTTTCCGGCCGCGCCAGCGGCAACCTCGCAGCACCGGTCGACCCGCCGGGCGTGTGACACTTGGCGCGCTGCCAGGGCATGACCGAACATGCCGGCCGGGACCGGCGATGCTTGGCAAGGGCGGCGCGGCGGCCTAGTTTGCAGCGCAACGAGAGGCGGCCGGCCAGCGTGCCGTCTGCCCGCACACCTCGTTGCACGGGATGCCGATGGACGCCTATCTCCTCGAATACCTGCCGATCCTGATCTTCCTCGCCATCGCCATCGGCCTTGCTGCGGTGATGGTCCTGGCATCGATGGTGGTGGCCCGGCAGAAGCCGAATACCGAGAAGCTCAGCCCCTACGAGTGTGGCTTCGCGGCGTTCGAGGATTCGCGCGGCCGGTTCGAGGTGCGCTTCTATCTGGTGGCCATCCTCTTCATCATCTTCGATCTCGAGGTGGCCTTCCTCTTCCCCTGGGCCGTCAGCCTCGGCGAGATCGGGCTGCACGGCTTCTGGTCGATGATGCTGTTCCTCGCCGTGCTCACCGTCGGGTTCATCTACGAATGGAAGAAGGGAGCTCTGGAATGGGAGTGAGCAGGCCGCTCGTTCGCCCCGCCGAGGCGCCAGCCCAGCCCGGCCCGATCAGCCTCTACGAGGACCTGGGCAGGGACCTGCAGGACAAGGGCTTCTTCGTCACCGGCTTCAACGACCTCGTGAACTGGGCGCGTTCCGGCAGCCTCTGGCCGATGACCTTCGGCCTTGCCTGCTGCGCCGTCGAGATGATGCACGCCGCCGCCAGCCGCTACGATCTCGATCGGTTCGGCGTCGTCTTCCGGCCGAGCCCCAGGCAATCGGACGTGATGATCGTGGCCGGCACGCTCTGCAACAAGATGGCCCCGGCGCTGCGCAAGGTCTACGACCAGATGCCGGAGCCCCGCTACGTCATCTCGATGGGCTCCTGCGCCAATGGCGGCGGCTACTACCACTATTCCTACTCGGTGGTCCGCGGCTGCGACCGGATCGTGCCGGTCGACATCTACGTGCCCGGCTGCCCGCCGACGGCCGAGGCGCTGGTCTACGGCATCCTGCAGCTGCAGAAGAAGATCCGTCGAACCGGGACCATCGAGCGATGACGGCCGAGCAGCAAGCCGACCTCAACGAGTCCTTGCAGGATCTGAAGAAGCTCGTCGAGGACCATCTCGGCGACGACCTGATCCTGGCGCAGCTCGCGCATGGCGAGCTCTCGATCACGGTTGCGACCACCGACCTGCCCCGCGCCCTGCTCTGGCTGCGCGACGATCCGAACATGCTCTTCAAGGAGCTGGTCGACATCTGCGGCGTCGACTATCCCGAGCGCGAGCAGCGGTTCGACGTCGTCTACCACCTGCTCTCGATGCACCACAACCAGCGGATCCGGGTGCGGGTGACGACCGACGAGGCCACCCCGGTGCCCTCGACGACCGGGCTCTTCCGCTCCGCCGGCTGGTTCGAGCGGGAGGCCTGGGACATGTACGGCATCCTCTTCTCCGACCATCCGGATCTCCGTCGCCTGCTGACCGACTACGGCTTCGAGGGGCACCCGCTCCGCAAGGATTTCCCGCTGACCGGCTATGTCGAGATGCGCTACGACGACGAGCAGCAGCGGGTGGTCTACGAGCCGGTCAAGCTGCGCCAGGATTTCCGCAACTTCGACTTCCTGAGCCCCTGGGAGGGGGCGGGTGGCCTCCTTCCCGGCGACGAGAAGGCAGTGGATCCGGCCGCCTGAGCCGGATGGCCCCTAGAGGAACCTGACCGAGGAACGCATGGCCGAAGTCGATCTCCGCAGCTTCACCGTCAATTTCGGACCGCAGCACCCGGCGGCGCACGGCGTGCTGCGGCTGGTGCTCGAGATGTCCGGCGAGATCGTCGAGCGCGCCGACCCGCATATCGGCCTTTTGCACCGCGGCACCGAGAAGCTGATCGAGTATCGCCCGTATCTGCAGAACATTCCGTACTTCGATCGTCTCGACTACTGCTCGATGCTCTGCCAGGAGCATGCCTACGTGCTGGCCGTCGAGAAGCTGCTCGAGGTCGAGGTGCCGGAGCGAGCGCTCTATATCCGCACGCTCTTCGACGAGATCACCCGCATTCTCAACCATCTGCTCAACATCACGACGATGGCGCTCGACTGCGGCGCGATGACGCCGCTGCTCTGGATGTTCGAGGAGCGCGAGAAGCTGATGGCGTTCTACGAGCGGGTCAGCGGGGCCCGGATGCACGCCAACTACTACCGCTTCGGCGGCGTCGCGCGCGACATGCCGGCCGGGCTGGCCGAGGACATCGCCACCTGGCTCGACAGCTTCGAGCCTTTGTTCGAGGATGTCGACAACCTCCTGTCCGAGAACCGGATCTTCAAGCAGCGCACCGTCGACATCGGCGTGGTCACGGCCGAGGACGCCTTCAACCTCGGCTTCTCCGGCCCGATGCTGCGCGCTTCCGGCGTGGCCTGGGACCTGCGCAAGGCCGAGCCTTACGCCATGTACGACCGGATGGAGTTCGACATCCCCGTCGGCCGGAACGGCGACTGCTGGGACCGCTACCTGGTGCGCATGCTGGAAGTGAAGGAGTCGATGAAGATCGTCCGGCAGTGCCTGGACCAGATGCGGCCGGGGCCGGTGCGCACCGACGACAAGAAGGTCACACCACCGTCGCGCGCGAACATGAAGCGCTCGATGGAGGCCCTCATCCATCACTTCAAGCTCTACACCGAGGGCGTGCACGTGCCGGAGGGCGAGGTCTACGCCGCGGTCGAGAGCGGCAAGGGCGAGTTCGGCGTCTATCTCGTCTCGGACGGCACCAACCGGCCGTACCGGTGCAAGATCCGCTCGCCCGGCTACGTCCACCTCCAGGCGCTGGACGAGATGTCCAAGGGTCACCAGCTGGCCGATGTCGTCGCGATCATCGGCTCGATGGACATTGTGTTCGGAGAGATCGACCGGTGAGCTTTTCGCCCGACATCGCAACCTTCAGCTTCGCCCCGGAGCTCGGCGCCGAGATCGAGCGGATCATGGCGCGCTATCCCGAGGCGAGGAAGCAGAGCGCCGTCATGCCGCTGCTCCATCTGGCGCAGAAGCAGCACGGCGGCTGGCTGCCGCGCGCGGCACTCGACCATGTGGCGGACTTCCTCGAGATCCCGCGGATCAGGGTCTACGAGGTCGCCAGCTTCTACGACATGTACAATACCGAGCCGACCGGCCGGATCCAGGTGCGGGTCTGCACGACGACCCCCTGCTGGCTCTGCGGCTCCGACGACGTCGTCCGGGCGGCCAAGGAGGTGCTCGGCGTCGGCATTGGCGAGAGCACCGAGGACGGCCGGTTCTTCCTGCGCGAGTTCGAGTGCCTCGGCGCCTGCTGCAACGCGCCGATGATGTGGATCGATGACGACTACTACGAGGATCTGACCTACGAGCGGACCAAGGCGGTGCTCGAGGCGATCAAGGCCGGCGAGCGCCCGGCGCCGGGACCGCAGTCCGGGCGCAAGGGCTCCGAGCCCTTCGGCGAGCGGCATACGCTGCTGGCGAAACCCGGGCCCGACCGGACCCGCACCGGCGGCCAGCCGGCGGCGGACCACGAGCCGGAGCGCAAGGGTCGGCCGGACGATCACCAGCACGATCCGACGGCACCCATCGCCGACGCCGCACATGAGCAGGTGCGAAAGGCCAAGAAGGGCACCCTGGACGACGAGATCGTGGCGATCGACCCGAAACCGGGTGAGTCGAAGACGGCCGGGAAGGACTCGGACTGAGCCATGCTCAACGACAAGGATCGCATCTTCACCAATCTCTACGGCGACCATGGCCCTGACCTGGATGCCGCGAAGGCGCGCGGCGACTGGGACGGCACGGCGGCGCTGATCCAGAAGGGTCGCGGCTGGCTGGTCGACCAGATGAAGGCATCGGGTCTGCGCGGGCGCGGCGGGGCCGGCTTTCCGACCGGCCTCAAGTGGTCCTTCATGCCGAAGGAGGCGAACGGGCCCGTCTATCTCGTGGTCAATGCCGACGAGAGCGAGCCCGGCACCTGCAAGGACCGCGAGATCATGCGGCACGAGCCGCAGAAGCTGATAGAGGGCTGCCTGATCGCCGGTGCCGCGATGGGCTGCACGGCGGGCTACATCTACATTCGCGGCGAGTATGTGCGCGAGGCGGAGATCCTGCAGCGGGCCATCGACGAGGCCTATGCCGCCGGGCTCCTCGGCACCGACGCTGCCGGCTCCGGCTACGACTACGATCTCTATCTCCATCGCGGCGCGGGCGCCTATATCTGTGGCGAGGAGACGGGCCTGATCGAATCGCTGGAGGGCAAGAAGGGCCAGCCGCGCCTCAAGCCGCCGTTCCCGGCGATGGTCGGGCTTTATGGCCGACCGTCCACGGTGAACAATGTCGAGACCATCGCGGTCGCACCGACGATCCTGCGGCGCGGCCCCGAGTGGTTCGCCGGCATCGGCCCGGATAAGAACAGCGGCACCAAGCTCTTCTGCGTCTCCGGCCACGTCAACAAGCCCTGCAATGTCGAGGAGGCGATGGGCATTCCGCTCCGGGAGCTCATCGACCGGCACTGCGGCGGCGTGCGCGGCGGCTGGGACAACCTGCTCGCGGTCATCCCGGGCGGCTCGTCCGTGCCGCTGATGCCCAAATCCGTGTGCGACGACATCAACATGGATTTCGACAGCCTGCGCGCCGTCGGCTCCGGTCTCGGCACGGCGGCCGTCATTGTCATGGACAAGAGCACGGACATCGTGAAGGCGATCGCCCGGCTCTCGAAGTTCTACATGCACGAGTCCTGCGGCCAGTGCACACCCTGCCGCGAGGGCACCGGCTGGCTCTGGCGGATGATGACGCGGATGGCCGAGGGCCGCGCCCGGCTCGACGAGATCGATCTGCTCTGGGACGTGACCAAGGAGATCGAGGGCCACACCATCTGCGCGCTCGGCGATGCCGCCGCCTGGCCCGTGCAGGGCCTGATCCGGCATTTCCGCCCGGAGATCGAGCGGCGCATCCATGAATATACCGCGGCCCGACAGGTCGCGGCGGAATAGGTTGGAGCTGGCATGCCGAAGCTGACGATCGATGGCCAGGAGGTCGAGGTGCCAGCCGGCTCGACCGTGCTGCAGGCCTGCGAGGCGGCCGGCCGCGAGATTCCGGTGTTCTGCTTCCATCCAAGGCTGAACATCGCCGGCAACTGCCGGATGTGCCTGGTCGAGATGGAGAAATCGCCGAAGCCGATCGCTTCCTGCGCCATGCCGGCGGCCGATGGCATGGTCATCAGGACCGACACCGAGCAGGTCCACAAGGCCAGGAAGGGTGTCCTGGAGCTGCTCTTGATCAATCACCCGCTCGACTGCCCGATCTGCGACCAGGGCGGCGAGTGCGACCTGCAGGACCTGACCCTGTTCTACGGGCCGGATCATTCGCGCTTCAAGGAGAACAAGCGCCCCGTCACCGACAAGTATCTGGGCCCGCTGATCTCGACCCACATGACGCGCTGCATCCACTGCACGCGGTGCATCCGCTTCATCAACGAGGTGGCCGGGGTCGAGGAGCTCGGTGCCTGCCACCGCGGCGAGCACATGGAGATCACCACCTGGGTGGAGAAGGCCCTGAGCTCAGAGCTCTCGGGCAACATCATCGATCTCTGCCCGGTGGGCGCCCTGAACTCGAAACCCTACGAGTATCGGGCACGCACCTGGGAGCTCAGGAAGACCGAATCGATCGACGTGATGGATGCGGTCGGCTCGAACATCCGCATCGACGCGCGCGGCAGCGAGGTCATGCGCGTCCTGCCGCGGCTGCACGAGGACATCAACGAGGAATGGATCTCCGACAAGACCCGCTTCGCCTATGACGGCCTGAAGAAGCGGCGGCTCGACGTCCCGTTCGCCAAGCAGGATGGCCGCCTCGGCCAGGTCTCCTGGCGGGACGCCTTCGCCGCGATCAAAGAACGGCTCGATGGGGTGAGCGGCGACCGGGTCGGCTTCGTGGTGGGCGATCTCGTCGATTGCGAGACCATGGTCCTCGTCAAGGAGCTGGCCGCCGCCCTCGGCTCGCCGCATGTCGACTGCCGCCAGGATGGGGCGAAGCTCGGCGGTGCGGCCCGTGGCGGGCATCTCTTCAACACGACGATCGCCGGCATCGAACGGGCAGATGCCTGCCTCCTGATCGGCACCAACCCGCGGCACGAGGCGCCCCTGGTCAATGCCCGGCTGCGCAAGCGCCATCGGCGCGGCGGGTTCAGGGTGGGCCGGATCGGCACGCCTTTCGATCTCACCTATCCGGTGACCGAGCTCGGTGCCGGTGCGCAGACGCTCGCCGAGCTCGCCGACGGCCAGCACAGCTTCGCCGACGTGCTCGAGCGGGCCGAACGGCCCATGCTGATCCTCGGCCAGGGCCCGCTGGCCCGCCCGGATGGTGCTGCCGCCCTCGCCCTCGCTTCGCGCCTGGCCGAGCGCTTCGGCATGATCGGCGAGGGCTGGAACGGCTTCAACGTCCTGCACACCGCGGCCGGGCGCGTCGGCGGCCTCGATCTCGGGCTGGTGCCGGCGGCTGGCGGCAAGACGGTCGCCGAGATGGTCGCACCCGGGGCGCTCGACGTCGTCTTCCTGATCGGCGCGGACGAGGTCGACATCTCCGGCCTAGCCGACACCTTCACCGTCTATCTCGGGACCCACGGCGATCGTGGCGTGCATGCCGCGGACGTGATCCTGCCGGGGGCCGCCTACACCGAGAAGCATGCGACCTACGTGAACACCGAGGGCCGCCCGCAGCGGGCCAAGCTCGCGGTTTTTCCGCCCGGCGAAGCCAAGGAGGACTGGAAGGTCCTGCGGGCCCTGGCGGCGGCGCTGGGCGTGGAGGTGAAGCTCGACACGCTCGGCCAGGTTCGGCAGCGCATGGCCGAGCTGGCGCCGCATCTGCAGCGGTTCGACGAGATCGCCGCTGCCCCCTTCGAGCCGTTCGGCACACCGGGCGAGATGTCGGCCGAGCCTTTCGCCTCCTGCGTCACCGACTTCTACCTCACGAACCCGATCGCCCGGGCGTCGGCGGTCATGCAGCAGTGCAGCGAGCTCTTCGTCCAGGGCGCCGGGCGGGAGGCGACCGGCACCCATGGCTGAGATCTGGAGCGGAACCCTCTGGCCGGTCCTCGTGATCGTCTTCTACATCCTGCTGATCGCCGTGCCGCTGATGCTGGCCATGGCCTATCTCACCTATGCCGAGCGCAAGATCATCGGCGGCATGCAGCTTCGCCAGGGGCCGATGACGGTCGGGCCCTACGGGCTGCTGCAGCCGCTGGCCGACGGGGCCAAGCTCTTCTTCAAGGAGACGGTCATCCCGACCGGCTCCAACAAGATCGTCTTCGTCCTGGCGCCGATGGTCACCTTCGTGCTGGCGCTGATCGGCTGGGCCGTCATTCCCTTCGGTTACGGCCTGGTGCTCGCCGACATCAATGTCGGCGTGCTCTACCTGTTCGCCATCAGCTCGCTCGGCGTCTACGGCATCATCATGGCCGGCTGGGCGTCGAACTCGCGCTACGCCTTTCTCGGCGCGCTGCGCTCCTCCGCCCAGATGGTCTCCTACGAGATCGCCATAGGGCTGATCATCATCAACGTGCTGATCACCGCCGGGTCGCTGAACCTCTCGGAGATCGTCCTGGCCCAGAGCGGGCTGTGGTACGCGATCCCGCACTTCCCGATGTTCATGATCTTCATCGTCTCGATCCTCGCCGAGACCAATCGCCACCCCTTCGATCTGCCCGAGGACGAGGCGACCCTGGTCACCGGCTACAATGTCGAATACTCGTCGATGACCTTCGCCCTCTTCTTCCTGGGCGAGTACATGAACATGATCCTGATGAGCGCGATCGCCGTCATCCTCTTTCTAGGCGGCTGGCTGCCACCCTTCGCCATCTTTCCCTTCACGCTGATTCCGGGGCCGATCTGGTTCATTCTGAAGATCTGCCTCGTGCTCTTCGTCTTCATCTGGGCCCGGGCGACCCTGCCGCGCTACCGCTACGACCAGCTCATGCGACTGGGGTGGAAGGTGTTCCTGCCGCTGTCGCTCGCCTGGGTGGTGCTGACCTCCGGCTTTCTCGTCTATTTCGATATGTTGCCTCGCTGAGATGGCGGAGACCTTGCCATGATCGCTCTCGACCGCGTCGCCCGAAGCTTTCTCTGGCAGGAGCTGGTGGTCGGCTTCGCGTTGACGCTGAAGTATTTGTTCAAGCGCAAGGCGACGCTCAACTACCCATACGAGAAGGGGCCGCTCAGCCCCCGCTTTCGCGGCGAGCACGCTCTGCGGCGCTATCCGAACGGCGAGGAGCGCTGCATCGCCTGCAAGCTCTGCGAGGCCGTCTGCCCGGCCCAGGCGATCACCATCGAGAGCGAGCCGCGCGCCGACGGCAGCCGGCGCACCACGCGCTACGACATCGACATGACCAAATGCATCTATTGCGGCTTCTGCGAGGAGGCCTGCCCGGTCGACGCGATCGTCGAGGGACCGAACTTCGAATTCGCCGCGGAAACGCGCGCCGAGCTCTTCTACAACAAGGAGAAGCTGCTGGCGAACGGTGCGCGCTGGGAACGCGAGATCGCCCAGAACCTTGCCGCAGATGCCCCCTACCGCTAAGCCCCTCCCGCACACGCAGACCTCGGCCGCCGTGCCGTCGGAACCGCCCAGCCCATGACCATAAGCCTCTTCCTGTTCTACATCCTCGCCTTCGTGGCCACTGCCGCGGCGGTGATGGTCGTGGCCGCCCGCAACCCGGTCCATTCGGTGCTGTTCCTGATCCTGGCCTTCTTCAATGCCGCCGGGCTCTTCGTGCTGATCGGCGCCGAGTTCCTGGCGATGGTCCTGGTGGTCGTCTACGTCGGAGCGGTCGCCGTCCTCTTCATGTTCGTCGTCATGATGCTCGACATCAGCTCGGTGCGGATGCGCGGGGGGGCCCTGCAGTATCTGCCGATCGGCCTGCTCGTCGGGATCATCCTCCTGGTCGAGCTCGTCCTCGTCGGCGGGACCTGGACCCTCGCCGGCAGCGAAATCGCGAGCCCGTCGCCGCCGCTCGACAGCGGCGTGACCAACACCGAGGCCCTCGGGCGGCTGCTCTACACGGACTACTTCTATGCCTTCCAGGCGGCGGGCGTGATCCTGCTCGTCGCCATCATCGGCGCCATCACGCTCACGCTGCGCGAGCGGGGCGCCATCCGCCGCCAGGACATCTCGATGCAGGTCCATCGCTCGCGCGCCGAGGCCGTGCAGCTGCGCAAGGTCAAGCCGAGGGCGGGCATCTGATGTCGATACCGCTTACCCACTATCTCACCCTCGCCGCCATCATCTTCACGATCGGTGTCTTCGGCATCTTCCTCAACCGGAAGAACGTCATCGTCATGCTGATGTCGATCGAGCTGATCCTCTTGGCGGTCAACATCAACTTCGTGGCGTTCTCGGTCTTCCTCGGCGACCTCGCCGGGCAGGTCTTCGCCATGTTCATCCTCACTGTGGCCGCCGCGGAAGCGGCCATCGGGCTCGCCATCGTGGTCGTGTTCTTCCGCAACCGCGGCTCGATCGATGTCGAAGACATCAATCTGATGAAAGGCTGAGCTGAGCCGGCCATGCTCTACATCATTCTCGTCTTCGCGCCGCTGCTCGGTGCCATCGTCGCCGGGCTGTTCGGGCGCATCATCGGCGACCGGGCCAGCCAGCTCGTCACCTGCGGCCTGATGGGCGTTGCCGCCCTGTGCTCGGTGATCGGCCTCTTCTCGACCATCGGCGCCGAGCCCTTCAAGGTGCCGCTCTTCACCTGGATCAATGTCGCCACCTTCGAGGCCGACTGGGCGCTGCGCATCGATGCGCTCTCCGGCGTGATGATGTTCGTGGTCAGCTTCATCAGCTGCCTGATCCACATCTACTCGATCGGCTACATGAGCCACGACAAGAGCATCCCGCGGTTCATGAGCTACCTCTCGCTCTTCACCTTCGCGATGCTGATGCTCGTCACCTCCGACAACCTGGTCCAGCTCTTCTTCGGCTGGGAAGGGGTCGGCGTCGCCTCCTATCTCCTGATCGGCTTCTGGTACACGAAGCCCTCGGCCTGCGCCGCCGCGATCAAGGCATTCCTGGTCAACCGGGTCGGCGACATCGGGCTCATGCTGGGCATCGCGAGCTGCTACCTGCTCTTCGATTCGGTCCAGTACGACGTCATCTTCGGCGCCGCGGGCGCCATGGCGGGCACCACCGTCATCGTCTTCGGCGCCGAATTCGACGCGCTCACGCTGACGGCCATCCTGCTCTTCATCGGGGCGATGGGCAAATCGGCCCAGCTCGGCCTGCATACCTGGCTGCCGGACGCCATGGAGGGCCCCACACCCGTCTCGGCGCTGATCCACGCCGCCACCATGGTGACGGCCGGAGTCTTCCTCGTGGCCCGCTTCTCGCCGGTCTTCGAGCATGCCCCGACGGCGCTGGCGCTCGTGACCTTCATCGGTGCCTCGACGGCGATCTTCGCCGCGACCATCGGCCTGACGCAGTTCGACATCAAGCGGGTGATCGCCTACTCGACCTGCTCGCAGCTCGGCTACATGTTCTTCGCCTGCGGTGTGGGCGCCTACTCGGCCGGCATCTTCCACCTCTACACCCACGCCTTCTTCAAGGCGCTCCTGTTCCTCGGCGCCGGCTCGGTCATCCATGCCATGTCGGACGAGCAGGACATGCGCAAGATGGGCGGCATCTGGCGCAAGATCCCGGTCACCTACACGGTGATGTGGATCGGCACGCTGGCGCTCGTCGGCTTCCCGCTCACCGCCGGCTACTTCTCCAAGGACGCCATCATCGAGGCCGCCTGGGCCTCGCACAACAGCTTCCACCTCTATGCCTTCTGGATGGGCGTCACCGCTGCGGTCCTGACGGCGTTCTATTCCGGCCGGCTGATCTTCATGACGTTCCACGGCGAGTGCCGGGCGTCCGAGCACGTCCAGAGCCACATCCACGAGAGCCCGCTGGTGATGACGGCGCCGCTCGGCATCCTGGCGCTGGGTGCGCTCTTCGCCGGGATGGCCGGGGTCGGCATGATCGCCGCCGACGGCGGCTGGTGGAACGGCGCGATCTTCACCGGGCCCGACAACCACGTCCTGCACGACCTGCACGAGGTCGGCTTCTGGGTGAAGGCGGCCCCCTTCATCGCGATGGTCATCGGCCTCGGCCTCTCCTGGCTCTTCTACATCCGGATGCCGGAGATGCCGGCCCGCGTCGCCTCGGCCTTCCGCCCGCTCTACCTCTTCTTCCTCAACAAGTGGTATTTCGACGAGCTCTATGACCGGATCTTCGTCCAGCCGGCGAAGGCGATCGGCTACGGGCTCTGGCGCGGCGGCGACATGGGCATCATCGACCGCTTCGGCCCGGACGGCGTGGCGGCGAGCGCCTGGTCGACCGCCAAGCGCACGGCCCGCCTGCAGACCGGCTTCGTCTACCACTATGCCTTTGCCATGCTGATCGGGGTGGCGCTCCTCGTCACCTGGTATCTCCTGGTCGGGCGGGGTTGAGCCGATGAGCGACTGGCCCCTGCTTTCCCTCGTCACCTTCCTGCCCCTGGTCGGTGCCGCCTTCATTCTCCTGATCCGCGGCGATACCGCGGTCGTGGCCCAGAACAGCCGCAGCGTGGCGCTCTGGACGGCGCTGGTGACGTTCCTCCTCTCGCTGCTCGTCCTCGGCAACTTCGATTCGAGCCAGGCGGGCTTCCAGCTCGTGGAGAAGCGGAGCTGGCTCCTGGGCTTCGGCATCGACTACCACATGGGCGTCGACGGCATCTCGCTCTGGTTCGTGCTGCTCTCGACCCTGCTCACCGTGATCGTCATCATCGGCTCGTGGCACTCCGTCCAGGACCGCGTGAAAGAGTACATGATCGCCTTCCTGGTCATGGACACGCTGATGGTCGGCGTCTTCTGCGCGCTCGATCTGGTGCTCTTCTACATCTTCTTCGAGGGCATCCTGATCCCGATGTACCTGATCATCGGCATCTGGGGTGGTGCGCGGCGCATCTACGCCTCGTTCAAGTTCTTCCTCTACACGCTGCTCGGCTCGGTGCTCTTCCTCGTCGCCATCCTGGTGATGTACCTGCAGGCCGGCACGACCGACATCCCGACCCTCATGGCGACCGAGTTCGCGCCGGGCCTGCAGCGCTGGCTCTGGCTCGCCTTGTTCGCGTCCTTCGCCGTCAAGGTGCCGATGTGGCCGTTCCACACCTGGCTGCCCGACGCGCATGTCGAGGCGCCGACGGCGGGATCGGTGCTGCTGGCGGGCGTGCTGCTGAAGCTCGGCGGCTACGGCTTCCTGCGCTTCTCCCTGCCGATGCTGCCGGACGCCTCGGCCTATTTCGCCCCGCTGGTCTATACCCTCTCCATCATCGCCGTGATCTACACGTCGCTCGTGGCCCTGATGCAGACCGACATGAAGAAGCTGATCGCCTATTCGTCGGTGGCGCATATGGGCATCGTCACCATCGGCATCTTCACGCCCAATGCGCTCGGCATCCAGGGCTCGATCATCCAGATGCTCAGCCATGGCATCGTCTCGGGCGCCCTCTTCATGGTGGTCGGCGTGGTCTACGACCGGATCCACAGCCGTGACATCGAACGCTATGGCGGCCTCGCGGAACGCATGCCGGCCTACGCGCTGGTCTTCATGATCTTCATGCTCGCCTCGGTCGGCCTGCCCGGCACGTCCGGCTTCGTCGGCGAGGTGCTGGTGTTGGTCGGCATCTTCCAGACGAATTCGTGGGTGGCCCTCTTCGCCACCTCCGGCATGGTGCTCGGCGCCGCCTACATGCTCTGGCTCTACCGGCGGACCATCTTCGGCGCCCTGACCAAGGACGACCTGAAGCTGATCAAGGACATGCGGCCGAACGAGGTGATCGCCTTCGCGCCGCTGCTCATCCTGGTCTTCGCCATGGGCATCTATCCCGCCTTCTTCCTCGACCCGATGGCTGCGTCGGTCGAGAACCTACTCGTCCAGATCGGCGCCAGCCCGGCCACCGATCTGGCCCTGCACTGAGGCCCGCCGATGGATAGCCAGCCAGCCTTCGACGTGATCCCGGCGCTCCCGGAGCTGCTGCTGTTCATTGCCGGCCTGCTCCTGCTCGTCCTGGGCTCGCTGCGCGAGCGCGATGCGGCCCGGCTGGTGACGCCGCTCGCCATCCTGTCGCTCATCGTCGCCGCGTTCGTGGTCATCGGCGGGGACAAGACTGCGGCACCGATTCTCGGCGGCCATTTCGTCCATGACAGCTTCGCGGCCTTTCTCAAGGTCGTCATCCTGGCCGGCTCCGCCGCCAGCATCCTCCTGGCGCAGGGCTACCTGCGGAACCAGGATCTGGACCGTTTCGAGTATCCGCTCTTGATCCTGTTCGCCAGCCTCGGCATGTGCATGATGGTCTCGGCCAACAGCCTCCTCGCCCTCTACATGGCGCTCGAGCTGCAGAGCCTGCCGCTCTATGTCATGGCGGCGTTCAATCGCGACCAGCTCAGGTCGACCGAGGCGGGGCTGAAGTATTTCGTCCTGGGAGCGCTCGCCTCCGGCATGCTGCTCTACGGCTGCTCGCTGGTCTACGGCTTCACCGGCACCCTGTCGTTCACCGCCCTGGCGGACCTGCTCCGGCCGGGCGAGACGGGCGTGGCCTCCCTCGGCATCGGTGCCCTGGTCGGCCTCGTCTTCGTCGCCGCCGGCCTCGCCTTCAAGCTTTCGGCCGTGCCCTTCCACATGTGGACGCCCGACGTCTACGAGGGTGCGCCGACGCCGGTGACGGCCTTCTTCGCCGCGGCCCCCAAGGTCGCGGCGGTCGGGCTGACGCTGCGCGTGCTGATGCAGCCCTTCGGTGCCGTCGCCGGCGAGTGGCAGCAGATCATCGTCTTCATCTCGGTGGCGTCGATGCTGCTCGGCGCCTTCGCCGCGATCGGCCAGACCAACATCAAGCGCCTGCTCGCCTATTCCGGCATCGGCCATATCGGCTTCGCGCTGGTCGGCCTCGCGGCCGGCACCGAGCGCGGCGTCTACGCCGTGTTGATCTACATGACCATCTACGTCGTCATGACGCTCGGCACCTTCGCCGCGGTCCTCATGATGCGGCGGCAGGGCCGCTATGTCGAGACCATCGACGACTTGGCGGGGCTGTCGCGGCGGCAGCCGATGCTGGCCCTCGCCTTCGCCATCTTCATGTTCTCGCTCGCCGGCATTCCGCCGCTCGCCGGCTTCTTCGGCAAGCTCTACGTCTTCATGGCGGCGATCGAGGCGGGCCTGACGCCGCTCGCCGTGATCGGCGTGCTGGCCAGCGTGGTCGGTGCCTACTACTATCTCCGGATCGTCAAGCTGATTTATTTCGATGCGCCGGCCGAGGCGTTCGACCGACCGGACCGCGTCGAGCTGCAGGCGGTCCTGGGCGTCTGCGCCGTCCTGGTGCTCGGCTTCATCCTGATCCCGGGCCCCTTGCTCGCCACGGCCCAGGCCGCCGCGGCAGCGCTCATGCCATAGGGCATAAGGCCGATTGACCAGTCCTCGCTTCGCGATCGAGCCCTACCCGAGCCTCGCCAGCACGAACGACCTGGTCCGCGAGCGTGCGCTCGGTGGCGAGCCCGAGGGGCTCGTGGTCCGGGCCGGGATCCAGACCAGGGGCCGAGGGCGGCACGGCCGGAGCTGGGCCTCGCCCACGGGCAACCTCTATTGCTCGATGCTGCTGCGCCCCGAACGGCCACTCGCCGAGGCGGCGACGCTGTCGCTGGTCATCGGCCTCAGCCTCGCCGACACGCTCGCCGAGGAAGCGCCCGGACCGGAGCTCAAGTGGCCCAATGACGTGATGGTGGGCGGTGCCAAGCTCGCCGGCATTCTGCTCGAGAGCGTCATCGTCGGCGCCAAGGCACCCGTCATCGTCGCCGGCATCGGCGTCAATGTCGCCACCTGCCCGAAGGACCTTCCCTACCCCGCGACCAGCCTCGCGGGCCTCGGCGTCGACCTCCCGCCCGAGAGCCTGCTCGAGCGGTTCCTCGAGGCGTTCGGTCGGGACTACGATTGCTGGCGCGCGGGCGGATTCTCGGCGCTTCGGGAGCGCTGGCTCGAGCGGGCGCATGGGCGCGGCCGGGAAGCCCGGGTGCGGGACGGCGACCGGCTGATCGACGGGCGCTTCGTCGACGTCGATCCGGAGGGCCGGCTGGTGATCGACACGCGGACGGGACGCCGGCTGATCCATGCGGGCGAGCTCTTCTTCCCGCTTGCCGAAGCGACGTCGTGAGGAGCCGCCCATGCTGCTCCTGATCGACGTCGGCAACACCAACACCGTCTTCGCCCTCTACCGGGAGCGCGAGCCGCTCGGCCAGTGGCGGCTCTCGACCGCGCGCGAGCGCACCGCCGAGGAATATGCCGCGCTCCTTATCCAGCTCTTGACCATCGGCGGCTTCGATCACAAGGGCGTGGGCGGCGTCGTCATCTCGTCGGTCGTGCCGCAGACGGTCTTTCCCTTGCGCAAGATGAGCCGGACGTTCTTCGGCCGGGAGGCCTTCGTCGTCGGCGAGGACGTGGCGATCCCGATCGGCAACAAGCTCATCAACCCGAAGGAAGCCGGCGCCGACCGCCTGGTCAACGCGCTCGCCGCCGTGCGCCGCTACGTGCCGCCTTTGATGATCGTCGACTTCGGCACCGCCACCACGTTCGACATCGTCGACGACGAGGGCGCCTTCCTGGGCGGCATCATCGCCCCGGGGATCAACCTCTCGATCGAGGCGCTGCACCGCGCCGCCGCCAAGCTGCCCAGGATCGCCGTCGAGCCGCCGCCCCAGGTGATCGGCCGGTCGACCGTCCAGGCGATGCAGTCCGGTATCTTCTGGGGCTATGTCGGCCTCATCGAAGGGCTTGCCCGACGGGTCCAGGACGAGTACGGCAGGAGCATGACCGTCATCGCGACCGGCGGCCTCGCCCCGTTGTTCGCCCGGCATTGCAAAGTGGTGGAGCATGTCGACCCCGATCTCACGATGATCGGCCTGGTCGAGATCTATCTCCTGAATCGCGAAATCATTCGCGCCGGAAAAAAGGCAACCCAGTGACTTCATCCTTGCGCTTCGTCGCCCTCGGCGGCATCGGCGAAATCGGACTGAACCTCTATCTCTACGAGCTCGACGGCCGCTGGCTGATGGTCGATTGCGGCATCGCCTTCGCCGATGACCGCCATCCCGGCGCCGACATCATCCTGCCCGACATCGCCTTCATCGAGGAGCGGAAGGAGCGGCTCGACGGCATCATCCTGACACATGCCCACGAGGACCATCTGGGTGCGGTTCCCTATCTCTGGGAGCGGCTCGGCTGCCCGATCTACTGCACCACCTTCCCGGCGGCGGTCCTCCGCCGCAAGCTCGCCGAGCATTACGTGAAGAACCCGGCAGCCATTCACCAGGTCAAGAACGGCGAGCGCTTCACCGTCGGCCCCTTCGGCTGCCGCCTGATCCACATGACCCATTCCATTCCGGAGGCCAGCGCGCTCGCTATCGACAGCCCCTGGGGTGTGGTGATGCACACCGGCGACTGGAAGCTCGACCCGGCACCGATGCTGGGCGAGCCGAGCGACATCGCGTTGCTGGAGGAGATCGGCGCCGAGGGGGTGCTGGCGCTCGTCGCCGACAGCACCAATGTGCTGAGCCCGGGAACGTCCGGCTCCGAGGCCGAGGTCCGCGATTCCTTGCGCGATCTCATCGCGGCCCAGCCGCATGCGGTGGCGCTGACCACCTTCGCCTCGAACGTCGCCCGGCTGGAGACCGCCATGCTGGCCGCGGCCGAGGCGGGCCGGGAGATCGTCGTCGTCGGCCGCTCGATGCACCGGATGATCGAGGCCGCGAAGGAATGCGGCTACCTGAAGGGCATCCCGCCCTTGCGCGACGAGCGCGACGCGGCCGGCCTGCCGCGCCACCGCACCCTCTATCTCGTCACCGGCAGCCAGGGCGAGCCGCGCGCCGCCATGCAGCGCATCGCCACGGGCAACCACCAGCGCATCCGCCTCGAGGCCGGTGACACGGCGATCTTCTCCTCGAAGATCATCCCCGGCAACGAGCGCACGCTCTACAGCCTGCACAACCATCTGGTCGAGCTCGGTGTCGAGGTGATCACCGAGGAGGACCATTTCGTCCATGTCTCGGGCCATCCCTGTCGCGACGAGATGGAGCAGATGTACCGCTGGATGAAGCCGAAGATCGCCATTCCGGTGCATGGCGAGGCCCGCCATCTCTACGCCCATGCGCGGTTCGCCAAGTCGCTCGGCGTCGAGCAGGCGCTGGTCGTGCGCAATGGCGACCTCGTGCGCCTCGGCCCGCCACCGGCCAAGGTCGAGAGCGAGGTCCACACCGGCCGGCGGGTGCTCGAGACCGACGAGCTGCTCGATTCCGGCGACGAGCTCTACCGCTCGCGCCGCCGCCTCGCCAGCCACGGCACGGTGGTCGTCGGCCTCGTCCTCGACCCCTATGGCAGCGTCCTCGCGGCCCCGCAGCTCACGGCGATCGGCGCCATCGATCTCTCGAGCTTCGGCAATCTGGAGAAGGCCGCGGCCGACCTGGTCGCCGAGGCGGTCGAGGACCTGCAGGACGAGGACGTGCTCGACGACGAGCGGGTGGCCCAGGCGGTGCGCGGCGCCGTCCGCCAGGCGCTCAGCCTGCCGCGCCACAAGCGGCCGATCGTCGAGGTCCAGGTGACGCGGCTGAGCCCCTCCTCGCTCGCCAGTCTCGAGGACGAGGCGGGCGAGGCCCGCGTCGGCGCTGCCTGATGGCGGCGGCCTTCGCCCTCGGCCGGCTGAACCACGTCGCCATCGCGGTGCCGGACATCCGGGCCGCCAGCGAGACCTACAGGAAGCTGCTGGGGGCCACGATCTCGGCCATCGAGGACCAGCCGGCGCACGGGGTGCAGACCGTCTTCATCGAGCTGCCGAACACCAAGATCGAGCTGCTCGGCGTGCTTGGGGACGCCTCGCCCATCCGGGCCTTCCTCGAGAAGAGCCCGGCCGGCGGCATCCATCATGTCTGCTACGAGGTGGCCGACATCGAGGCGGCCCGCGACCACCTCGTGGCCCAGGGCGCGCGCGTGCTGGGCGACGGGAAGCCCAGGATCGGGGCGCACGGCAAGCCCGTGCTCTTCCTGCATCCCAAGGATTTCTGCGGCACGCTGGTCGAGCTGGAAGAGGCCTGAGGGAGAGCCCGTGAGCCTCGTCGGCGCCATCGTCACCTTCTGCATGACCTGGTGGCTCTTCTTCCTCATGGCCCTGCCCTTCGGCTCGGTGCCGCCCGAGCACCCGGAGCCCGGCCATGCCACCAGCGCCCCGGAGAAGCCGCGCCTGCTGCTCAAGGTGGCGGTCGCCACGGCCCTCGCCGGCCTCGCCACCTGGGGCATCTCGCTGGTCATCGAGAGCGGCCTCGTCTCGCTGCGCCCCTGACGGAACGAGGGGCCGCCTTCGATACGTCTTTAGGATTTATAGCCTAGCTCGACATTCCTGTCCAGACGTCTTTCGGGTTCGATCGGCAAATCAGCGATTCTGGCCCGTCTCCGCGCCCGCAAGGGCGGCGAAAGCCGCGTCGGGGCTCGCCGGCGGCCCTCGGGTTCGTTGGTCGCTCGTCGGGTTCGTTCGCATTTCTTTGGGTTCGATCGTCGAATCGGCAGGTTCGTTCGTCGAATCCCTGGGTTCGTTCGCAGGCCCGGCGGGTTCGTTCGTCCGGAACTGTCGCGGAATCCGCAACATTTGTCATAATCGTGTCGCGGAATACGCGACAACCCGAGGGGGGATGTTGCAGAATCCGCGACATTTGTCATAACCATGTCGCAGATTCCGCGACATTCCCGGGTTCGGCGACCGCGAATGTCGCATCCGACGCGCCATCCCGAGAGGCGGCGAACGGGTAGGCGGAGGGCTTCGGCGGCATTTCTCGGGAAAATGCGGCGCCGTTCGGCAATTGTGGTCGTCGGCCCCGTGAAAATCACTGCCATTTATCGCCATGTGGTCGCCATTTCGTCGGTCGAGCGGGAATTTGCCGGCAGTCAATGCCCGACCCGTCCGGTGATGGCCGGCGCGGACGCGACGGCGGGGATGCAGGCGCTGGGCGGGACCACGCCCGGAGCGTTTTCACGGTGACCGTATACTTCGTCAGGCTGCGGACGATCGGTGCTCACGTAGGTTAACTACGCTGCGCGCCGATCGCCTTGCCTTCCTCGTCTACGGTCACCGTGAAAACGCTCTAAATGCCCGGCTCGACGCGCTGGAAGAGACGACCGAGGCGCGGCTGACTGAGCTCGAAGACAACATCACCGCCCGCCTCGACGACCAGATGGGCCGGCTGGTGCGGTCGGTGGCGACGATGATGGACGAGCGGAGGAGGGCGTCCAATGTGGACGCGCAGGCCGCTTCCCATCGAAGGCCAGGAATGCCGCGATGATCGCCGCGGTTGCAGAACCCTGAACGCGCCGCCCTCTTGGTCATCACGTTCGTGATTCTCCCTACCCTTGAGTGTATAGGCAGCGTTCTGGTAGTCGCGTGTGGGTCGGACGAACCCAGAGGGCTCAGCACGCCCGGCGCGTCGACGTGGGCTCAGGGACGCGATATATGGTTGCCGCAATTGGCCCGATCTCAACTGGTTGTGGTTCCTGTGATATGGACTATAGATCCCCGTGATCGGTGATGCAGGAGGGGGCGTTTTGCAGGCGATTGCGGCACTGGACCTGTTCGACGACGACCTCGTCCAGAAGCTGGCGGATTGCCGCCGGGAACTCCGGGCCGAGTATCAGGAGCCGCACGACCATCCCTGGATCATCGGCTATTCGGGTGGCAAGGATTCGACGGTCGTCGTCCATCTCGTCCTCGAGCTCCTGCTCGACCTGCCCCGATCCGAGCGACGCCGCCCGGTGCATATCGTGGCCAACGACACGCTGGTGGAATCACCCCTGGTCGTCGGGCATATCAAGAGGACCATGGCGCGATTCGACGAGGCGGCCGCGGCGCTCCGGCTGCCGGTCGAGACGCGGATCACGGCACCCAAGCTCGACCACGGCTTCTGGGTCAACCTGATCGGGCGCGGCTATCCGGCACCTTCGCGCAGCTTCCGCTGGTGCACCGACCGGATGAAGATCCAGCCGACCTCGGACTATATCAAGCAGCAGGCGAGTCAAACAGGCGAGGTGATCCTCTTGCTCGGGGTGCGGCGCGAGGAGAG
Organism: Geminicoccaceae bacterium; assembly: GCA_020638495.1. Taxonomy (GTDB): domain Bacteria; phylum Pseudomonadota; class Alphaproteobacteria; order Geminicoccales; family Geminicoccaceae; genus SLRI01. Next base: position 66,121 of record JACKIN010000007.1, read on the forward strand.
CGCGGCAAGGGCGGCGCGGGCCCTGCGCTACGATCGGGAATCCGGTGGTGCGCGGCTCAACGCCCACAACGATCTCACCGGCTGCTGGGTGTTCCGGCCAATCCTCGATCTCACCACCGACGAGGTCTGGGAGTTTCTGGGCGCCACACCGGCACCCTGGGGCGGCAGTCATGCCGAGCTCGTCCAGCTCTACCGCAACGCGCAGGGTGGCGAATGCCCTGTTGTAACTCAGAAGTCGGATGTGCCATCTTGCGGCACGTCATCTTCGCGCTTTGGTTGCTGGACATGCACGGTCGTCGCCAAGGATCGCTCGCTGGAGGGCTTCGTCGAGGCAGGGTTCGCCGAGTTCGGGCCACTTCTGGCCTTCCGCGACTGGCTGGTCGAAATCCGCGATCAGGATGGCCGGCGGAGCAATCGCCGCCGCAACGGCGAGGTCACACATCTGCCGACCGGGGAGCTGGTTCGCGGGCCCTTCACGATCGAGACGCGCCGCGAAATCCTCGATCGCCTGCTCGCCCTGCAGGAGCAGGTTGGGCAGGCACTCATCACAAAGGACGAGTTGCAGCGCATCCGAGCGATTTGGGCCGAGGATATCGCGACACATGCTGAACGTATGACGAAGCGTCATTCCGTGAAGACAATATGAGGAGAAAGCTGTTTGCGGAATAATATTGTTGTTCTACTTGACAAACCAGAAGGCCGAAAGCTTATCCGCCAGCACTGTCTAGAGCGTGGGTTCGACATAAATTTCATGGAGGAGCTGATTGATGCTGAATTGAAACAAATTGGCAAGCAAAAGAAAATTGGTCTCTGGACCGATTTCGATGATATACTAGATCGTGTGGACGCGGAAAAAGATGCATCTCACGGGAATTGAACTTAAAGACTGGAAATCATACGTCATTTCCAAAATAGACTTACCACGCCCTACTAAAGAACGTAATGTCATTTTGATTGGCGCCCAGAACGGCTTTGGCAAGACATCTTTGTTTGAAGCGATTGTCCTAGGTGTATTCGGCAAAGATGGACTCCCACTAATTGCGCGAGCCCCATTTGGTTCTGATTCTGACAATCGGCTTGAGTTTTCATACAACAATTTTCTTTCATCTTCTCTAAATTCAACGGCGTTGGTAGACGGGCGCCAGCAGTGCTCTATCGGTTTGCGATTCGAAGACGATGAGGGCGAACCCTTGATCATGCGGCGCATCTGGTATTTCAGTGCTGACGGCAAGCATAAGCCGGCCGACGAAGAACTACGGATCTATCGTGGGCATGCGGGGCGCATGGAGGGGTGCCCACCCAATGAAAGCGAGGCGGAATGGCGGTCAGCCTTCGTTGCCCGAGAATTGCTACCACACCCTCTTGCGAAGTTCTTCCTTTTTGATGGTGAACAGGTTCAGGTTCTGGCACAGCGCGACATGTCGGCACAAATCAAGACCGGCATCGAAGGATTACTCGGTATCAATATTCTCCGTGATTTGGTAACAGACCTAAAAAAATATGGTGACAATCGCCGATCTCAGGTAGGAAATGGCAGATCATCGTCAAAGGAATTTGATAAGATCAGAAATGATGTAGTAGTGCTAGAAAACGAATTGAATATTGCCGAAAAATCTCTGGATAGTACACGGACGGAATGGGAACGCCTTAGTATCAGGCGTGATTTGATTACAAGCGAGTTGTCCGGCATGGGTGCAGGAACTAGCGACACCACAATTAAAGATAGATTTGAGGAATTGAATAGAATTAAGCGCACGCTTGAAGAACTTTTTGAGAGACTGCAGCGTAGACTTAGCGAGGATTTGTCACTGGCACTCGCCGGCGGAAAGCTCAGGAGAAGTTGCGTTGAACGACTGACTGCTGCGCCATTAACAGCGTGAGAAGAATGGGAGTTTCAGCGACGGCGCGAGGCGGGATCACGAAGGAGCGGTCTTTTCGGTGATCTGAACGTTCTGCAGGCGACGATCGCGGCCACTCTCGATGATCGGTGCGCCGGCGCGGCAAGTGAGGAGCGGTTACAGGCATGGGGTGTGCATTCTGCGCCCGCCCTTTCGGCGGGTCATCACGGTGCTGCGGGAGCCGCGGCGGAGGTCGAGCATCGGACCCCAGATTGATCTGCCGGCGATGGGATCAGGCGGCGTTTTTGGTCGAGTCGCGATCCGCGCCAGGTTCGCGCATTTGGTGGCGCTGTGGCTGTTCGAGGACAGCGCGAAGGCGCGCTGACAATCTCGGTTCTGGCCAACGAGGTTGTGCTTTGGCAACGCCATCGCAGCCGGCAAGCTGGCGGCCGTGTCAAACGGCGTTTCTGGCCTGGTCGACGCCATGCCAACGCAGGATGCCACCGCTGCCGGTCAAACCGGCTCGACGATGCGGCGTTCCAGCGGCTGTCGTGGAGTTCTTTCAGGCCATCACGGCTGCGACTGGCCCTGTCGGCGACCAGTTCCGCGGGCGCCTCGGTCGTTGGTGCGCGTTCGGCGATCGCTGCCAGGTTCCGGATGGTCTTATCGATCGTCTTCGGCAGGCGCGGCATCGCCGCGGTCGGGCGTGATGGACGGGCTGGCGAGAACGGCGCCGGTGTCGAGATCGGCGGCATGCTCGGGCTTGTAGGCCAGCCTGGTGCGCGAGTCCTTCATCCTGGGCGATGCGGGCATCACTGTCGTCGGCGGCTCTCCCAGTCCCGAGCGTTCGACAGCTTCTTGCCGGGTCTCTCCACCGATCGAGCCGGGATCAGGTCGTCCGCGGTCGGCGTCTCGATGCCGCCTCTCGACTGCGAGCCGCTTCGGCATTCTCCGGTAGCCTTCGCCCGATCTCGGCGTGGCGATGGCCCGCAGCGCCGCATGCAGCCTCCATGGTCGAGGCATCGACCAGACGCCGAGCGCCGGCCTGATCAGCCCGTGCTCGGCCAGCCGCTGCAGCACCCAGGCGAAGACCTCGTCATGCACCTCCGGGGCAGACGCGAGCAGGTCCGCGACAGCCAGGAGTGATCGCGCACGCCCTCCCGGCTCGCCAACAGCAGGAACTCGCGCAGGCTCAGGCTGTCCGCACAACGCCACTCGATCCCGCTCACTGTCGATCTGCCCTCGAAGTAGCCCACCAGCAGAATGCGTCAAGTAGCGCCGCCTGCGGCGGCAGCGACTTGCGACCCCGGGCCGCTGCACGAATAATGCGGCTGGCAGAGCGTGGCGACGCCGGTCAAAACCGGCAGCACCCAGGATCTGCTCCAGCCGGTCGCCAAAACGGATGACCCTGCGAGTGGCAGCTCTGCCAGGCCCCTCAACCGCCAGCTCTCTGCTGCCGCTCTGACTGCTGGCGCCCAACGCCATGCGCCGTCCCTCCCCGCCATCCCGCTGTCACTTAATCACGATCAGGAGAAGTTGCGTTGAACGACTGACTGCTGAAGCCATAAGAGAAGACTGGGAGGCCGGGCGACGGCAAAGCGAGGCGGGCCTTGAACGTTTTGTAGCATCGGTTACGAACAGTTTGCAGACCGTATCGCCACCACTCGTCGATGCCCAGTCTGCCGGCGTTGCGGAAGTGATCCGGTTACGCTGGGACGAGCTATGGCATCCAGCGCCCAACGGCTGTGCGCCGGGGTTTCGCCACGGTTATCTGCGCGGAGCCGATCGCGATGCGGCGATCCAGCTGTTGCGCCGGATTGGAGAGGTTTCGGTAAACGACATTGGCCTACTGGTGGAGGACATTGCCGCGAAGGCCAAGAGCCAACAACGGTTGGAGAACGAGATCGCGGCTCTCGAAGGCATCAGTCCGCAGCTCGAGACCAAAGCCAACGAGCTTCGTGATTTGAACAAAGAAATCGACAAGCTGGCGTCCGAGCGGGGCCGTTTCGAGCGAGAGACGGAAACGCTGACGCAACAGCTCAATGATAAGCGGAGAGATTTGGCGAGATATGCCGAAGCGATCAACCGCGCCGGTCCCAGCTTGAGACGAGCCAACTGGGCAGACAAGGTATCTGACGCGATCGAGGCAATCGTCCGTGACGCGGTACCCGGACAGATCGACACTGTGGCCGAGGCGATGACGAGGGCATTCCGAGCAATGTCCCACAAAGGCATTGTGGAACGTGTCGAGATTGACAGTGATTGTTCGGTCAAGTTGCTGTCGGCAACGGGGCGCGACGTACGTGAATTCGCGTTATCGGCGGGCGAGCAACAGATTTTTGCACAAGCTTTGATCGCGGCCATTGCCGAAGTCTCGCAGCGTGACTTTCCGATTATCGTCGATACGCCACTCGGAAGACTGGACGACGCGCATCGAGAAGGTGTCTTGCGTCACTTCACCAATCGTCCGAGCCAGGTGATCATGCTGTCGACCGATACGGAGGTGGTGGGCCGTTATAAGGAACTCGTCGAGCCGCGGCTGGCGGCGACCTTTCATGTCGAGCACGAAATCACCGGCAGCATCGGACGGTCTCGGATCGTACCTGGCTATTTCCCCGGCAACGGTGGCTGAGCCATGCCCCTGACGCTGACAGACATTGCCCAAGCCTCATTCAAGACGACAGCCAGCGGCGATACGATCAATGATGAATTGCGCCGCCATCTCGGGATGCGGCATCGCTACGGACCTGCACGTCTGGCTATCGCGCGCTCGCTCGCCGTCGCGGAGCCACCGCCGTTGGAGTCGGAGGACCGGGAGGAGCCGGGCAAGGTTATTCGCGGCGATCCCCTGTTCGGCAGCGGGTCGGAGATCGGTGCCTGGGCAGCGTTGATCAACGAGCATGCAGATGCGATTTTGGACAAGGTGGACCTGCAGCGGCACGTGGCGGCGCACTGGCACCGGGGTGCGCAACTCCTGAAGAACGACTGGCAGGAGGTGGGCGGTGACTATGCGCGGTTCGTGATGTTGCTCTGCGATCGAGCCGGACTCAGGCGGAGCGGTGGGATCGGCGACGAGGACGGGTCGCCAGTGGCGGGCGGTGGCGGCGGCGCTCCTGTGGTCGATACGACAGCCCGGCCGGTGGTGCTGCGGCTCGGTGAGCCGGGGACAGACCTTTCGACTGGTGAGGAAGTTACCTGGGCGATCAATGCGCCGGGCCGGAGCCCGCATATTGCTGCCATGGGCACGCTTGGCACCGGCAAGACGCGGATCGGCATGGGGTTGCTGCAGCAGCTCCGCGAGCAGAGCGGCTGCGCCATCCTGGCGTTCGATTTCAAGGGTGATCTTTCGGAGAATCCGGCGATCGCGCAGTCGCTCGGGGCGAAGGTGGTGCGCCCACCGCGCGAGCCGATTCCGCTCGATGTGCTCAGGGTGATGGCGGCGGATCAGCAGGCGGTGGACGTGGCGGCGCTGCGGTTTCGCGAATCGTTCGTCCGGGTGTGTGCGAGCAAGCCCGGTGCCAAGCAGCAATCGGCGCTGACCGAGGCAGCACGGCGGGCGTTGGGTCGGCAACGGCCGACACGGCTCGACGACATGCAGGCGGCGCTGCTCGATCTCTACGAGGAGACGGAGCAAAAGCAGGATTCGATCACGGCGACGTTCGACGATCTCTGCCGGTTCACCCTGTTCGAGCCGACCATGGCGCCGGACGCGTTCTTTCGGCAGTCTTGGATCATCGACCTTCACGACGCACCGGAGACGGCGCAGCGGCTGGTGGCGTTCCTGCTGTTCGATGCATTGGATGCTTGGTTCAAGCAACTACCCGATGCACCGCTCGACGCCGGCAGCCATCGGGGCCTGCGCACGGTGCTGGCGATCGACGAGGCACGGCGCATTCTGGGCTATGGCCAGCCGTCGCTGATCGAAATCGTCCGCATGTCACGGTCGAAGGGCGGGGCGGTGATGCTGATCTCGCAATCGCCGGACGACTTCATGCAGGAGGACGAGGATTTCCTCGCCAATATCGGGTTGCTGTTCAGCTTTCGGACGAACGCCAAACCAGGGTCGCTCCAGCGGGTATTCGGGGAGAAGGTCGATCTAGCGGGACTGGCCGATGGGGTCTGCGTGACACGGATACCCGATGCGGGGCGCAAGCGCCCGCAGCGGGTTCAGGCTTGGAAAGCATAGGAGCACTTTCCACTGCAATGACGGCCACGGTATATGACCTCATAAATGAGCGGCGGGAATTCGCTCAAGATTTCGTACTAATCCCGCAGCGAATAAATGGCTTTCAGTGCGAGACCGCCCTCAATTGGGCGTCAGTTCCCTTCCAACTCGAGTCAATCAAGCAGGTATCGAACAAACCAGGAATCTACGCCTTCATAATCCGAAGCGACACAGCGAACTTGCCACCACACGGCTATGTTATGTACGTTGGTATCGCAAAGCAACGCAAGCGCCAGAGTTTTCTTCGACAGCGATTCAGAGAATATCTGCGTGAACAGGATAGAGCAGATGAACCAAGGCGATCGCACATTAGCGATATGTTGCGACGATGGCGCGGCCTGATATATTTCTATTTTGCGACTGTCGAAGAAGATTCAAATCTTCTCGATAAGATCGAGATCGATCTGAACGATGCATTTCAACCACCGAAATCTCATGGTGATTTATCTGCAACTGTACGTGCGGCAAAGAGAGCGTTCCCATGAAACGTCGCTATCTCCCGGCACTTCGAGGCCGTCTTGGCACTTGGGCATTTTATAGTTGCCATATGCCTGCACCGGAAGTTGTCGAAAGGATCACTTTTGCCCACGATCTTTTTAAGAGTGAACGACTTTCCGATTTCATACAGAGGAAACTCCAAGAAGGTCGCGCAAAGGATATAGCCGCATACCTTTTAAGGGATGACGAACGATTTTTTAACTCGCTGGTAGTCGGCGTGGTCGGCGGAGATCCGTCATGGCACGAAATTTCAGAAGTTAGCGGAAGGGTTGATATTCATTTGCCATCGTCCGAAAGTCGTTCACTAGGATACTTGAGTTTTGACGGTACCGAAAAGATGTTTGCCCTCGACGGTCAACATCGTCTGTTTGGCATCGCCGAGGCTCTCAAGCGTGATAGAGAACGAATCGAGGAAGACACGATTTCACTGATATTCGTCGCGCACAAAGACACTGCATCAGGCATGCGACGAAGTCGTCATTTGTTCGCTACACTGAATAAGAATGCAAAACCCATTGGCAAAGGCGAAAGAATTGCTACGGACGAAGCCGATGTGATGGCGATCGTTACACGTGCAATGATTGAAGAAAGTATTCATTTTCGGGATCAAGAGATACGTTTTGTTCAGACCGATGCATTGCCTTCCGGAGACAAGGACCATTTTACAACGATCGGAAACCTTTACGATGTACTAACAACAATATTCTCCAAAATAGGAAACCGAAGAACGACCGATTTGATGAGCATTCGTCCGAGTGACGGTGAGATTGCGGATTTAAAGGAAGAAGCTTCGAGATTCTTTCAAGAGGCGCGAAGGCATTTTCCGGCGTTGGATGAGTATTTTAGCAGCAATGATGGCCCGGCGAAAATACGGAAATATCGTTCTGCCGAGGGCGGCCATTTGTTATTCCGGCCGGTGGGGCTCCGCATGCTTGCAGATCTCGTCAGCTATTTCGTTAGAGAGGAAAAGTTTTCTCTTGAACAAGCGTTCAAACGATTATCAGAGATGCCCACGGAACTGGGTTGCGAACCATATTCGGGCGTAATCTGGCTTCCGGCGCAGAGCAGGATGAATCCATCTAAGCGTCCACTTGCCCGAGATCTTGTCCTGCATGTACTTCGAGCTGAGAAAACTCTGCAAAATCTACATGAAAGATATGCGAAGCAACTTGGGCTTTCTTTGAAAGAATGCCAACTTCCCAGGCCGATCCTATAAATATTCAGCGGATGTTTCGTTGTGGAGGTGCAGGAAGCAGTTGATCGAAGCCGGAGCGCGATAGCGCGCCACTCCTTATCTCGACCACTGTCGACTGCGATTGGCGATGGAATTCTGTCACCTGGACAATCGGTTCTGGATTATGGCTGTGGGCGGGGGAAGGATATTGCAGAACTACAGCGCCTAGGTTTCTCAGTAAGTGGATGGGATCCAGTTTACCGTCCCCTTACACCACTTACTGCTGCTGTTGTTGTCAATCTCGGCTACGTGATCAACGTCATCGATGATGCTGACGAGCGCCAGCGCACGGCGCACGAAGCGTGGGAACTTGCGCAGCGCTTACTCGTGGTAAGTGCGCGGTTGGTAGGCGAGGCGAATGAGCTGGTTGCGCCTCGCCCGTATCGCGACGGCTATCTCACCTCTCGCGGCACGTTCCAAAAGTTCTATGAACAGCAGGAACTCAAGCATTGGATCGACCAGACGCTAGGTGTGTCGGCAGTGCCGGCGGCGCCGGGCATCTTCTATGTATTTCGGGACGAAGCGGAGCGGTCGGCGTTCCTCGCGTCGCGGTTTCGGCGGCGGTTGGTGGCGCCACGGCTGACGCCATCGGCGGCGCTGTACGAGGAGCACGAGCTGCTGTTGCAGCCGTTGATGGCGTTCGTGACGGAGCGGGGGCGGGTGCCGCAGGTGGGGGAGCTTGCCGAGGGTGCGCGTCTCGTCGAGCTGTTCGGGAGTGTGCGGCGAGCGTTCGCGGTGGTGGAGCGGGTCACCGATCGGGGACGGTGGGCGGCGATCGCCGAGGAACGCCGGCAGGATTTGCTGGTCTATCTGGCGCTGGCCCGGTTCGATGGACGACCGAGGTTCGCCGAGCTCGGGGCGGTGCTGCAGGGCGATATCAAGGGCCTGGCCGGGAGCTATGCCCGAGCTTGCCGATCAGCCGACGAGCTGCTGCTGTCGATCGGCCGGCCTGAGCTGATCGATGCCGCCTGTCGGGAGTCGCCGGTCGGCAAGCTGACACCCTCGGCGCTGTATGTGCACGAATCGGCGCTGGAGGCGCTGCCGGTGCCGCTTCGGCTGTTCGAGGGGTGTGCCAGGGGATATCTCGGGCGGGTCGAGGGTGCGAATATCGTCAAGCTGCATCGGACCGAGCCGAAGGTCTCGTATCTGAGCTATCCCGATTTCGATGCGGACCCGCATCCGGCGCTGGCCGAGGCCCTGACGGTCAACCTGCGGACGTTCTCACTGCGCGTTCGGCGATATGCGCAATACCGCAACCCGCCGATCCTGCATCGCAAGGAAGCGTTCCTGGCGGCAGATCACCCTCTTCGGGCGAAGTTCGCCCGGCTGACGCGGCTGGAGGAGGCGAAGGGTCTCTATGCAGACTCGGCGCGAATCGGGACGCGGGATGGCTGGGCGGCGGTGCTGGACGCGGCTGGGGTGGCATGCAAGGGTCATCGGCTGGTCCGCGCAGCACGGGTGGGAGCGTGAGGGTTGCTCTCGCCTCATTCCACATGTTCTGCTCGTGATTACGCCCAGCCCCTGGGTTGGCAGGACCAAAACCCGTGGGGTGCGGGGAGATCATCTCCCCGCGTCCTGTTCTTCCTCCGCTTTCGCCCCCTGCCCCTCGCCTAATTCAGATCCGTCCGTCGGCCGGTGCGCGCGTTGAAGGGGTGGAGGTCGGTGTGGGGGGCGTGGAGGGTGAGGTCGGCGGCTTCTTCGAGGCGGGTATCGATGGGCAGGCTGGCGACCAGGGCTTCGGTGTGGTCGCCGAGGCGGAGATGGACGTGGAACTCGCCGCCGAGGGGCTCGATGAGCTCGATGGTGCCGGTGAGGCGGGTGGCGGGGCCGTCGGGTTCGGCGATGGTCAGGGCACCGGGGCGGATGCCGATGGTGTCGGTGGCGGGCGGGAGGTTCGGGAGGTTGGCGGCGTGGCCGGCCAGGATGTCCAGCGGCAGCAGGTTCATGGGTGGCGAGCCGATGAAGCCGGCGACGAAGAGGGTTTCGGGGCGGACATAGACCTCGAGGGGCGTGCCGATCTGCTCGATCTCGCCGGCGTTCATGACGACCAGGCGGTCGGCCAGGGTCATGGCCTCGAGCTGGTCGTGGGTGACGTAGAGGCTGGTGGTGCGCAGCCGGCGCTGGAGCTTGCGGATCTCGACGCGCATCTGCACGCGGAGCCTGGCATCGAGATTGGAGAGGGGCTCGTCGAAGAGGAAGGCGGCGGGGTTGCGGACGATGGCGCGGCCCATGGCGACGCGCTGCCGCTGGCCGCCGGAGAGCTGGCCGGGGCGGCGGTCGAGGAGCATGCCGATCTCGAGGATGCGTGCCACGTCGTCGACGCGAAGGGCGATCTCCTGGCGGGGGACGCCGCGGTTCCTCAGCCCGTAGGAGAGGTTCTGGCGGACCGACATGTGCGGGTAGAGGGCGTAGTTCTGGAAGACCATGGCGATGTCGCGCTCGGCCGGCTCGACGCGGCTGACGTCCCGGCCGCCGATATGGAGCTCGCGCGCGGTGATGGATTCGAGGCCGGCGATCATGCGCAGCAGGGTGGACTTGCCGCAGCCGGACGGCCCGACCAGGACGATCATCTCGCCGTCCTGCACGGCCAGCGAGACGCCCTTCACCGCCTCGACGGTGCCGTAGCTTTTTCTCAGGTCGTTCAGGTGGATATCGGCCATGCACTGCCTTCCCGGGCGCGGTTTTTTCCTCTGTAACAGCCGATTGACACTTCTCCTAGGTAGGCGTTACTGCAAGTGGCGTTACCGCGACGGGGCCGGCTCGGTCGGGCCCCGCGCGCCTGCCGAACAGCGCCGATGCAACGCAGCCCAACCAATAATAGAGAGAGGAGGCCACTCATGTCCCTACTGAAGCGGTGGAGGAAGCCGGGCCGGTCGACGGCGCGGAAAGTCGCCGGCGTGCTCGCTTTGACGGTGGCCATGCTGCCGCTGGCGGGCGGCGAGCTGGCGGCGGAGACGATCAAGGCCGAGTGGTGGCATGCGATGCGTGGCCGGCTCACGCCGATCGTCGAGGAGATGATCGCGAACTTCAATGCCGGGCAGGACAAGTACGAGATCGTCGGCGTGCTCAAGGGCAATTACGAGGAGACTGCCGCCGCCATGGTTGCGGCCTATCGCGTGAACGAGCATCCGACCCTGGTGCAGACGTCCGAGCGCGCGTTCCTGACCATGTACAACTCGGGTGCGATCGTGCCGGTGCCGGAGCTGATGGCCAGGGAAGGCTACGATATCGACTGGGACAACTTCATCGCCCCGGTCGCCGGCTTCTACCTGGTCGACGGCAAGCCGGCGGCGATGCCGTTCAACAGCTCGACGCCGATCTTCTGGTACAACGCCGACAACTTCGAGGCCGCAGGTTTTCCCGACGGCCCGGCCGAGACCTGGCAGGAGGTCGAGAAGCAGCTCTACGCGATCAAGGAGCAGGGCATCAGCGAGTGCCCGATGTCGCTGCCCAACGACTTCGTCTGGAGCCTGATCGAGAACTACTCGGCCATCCACGACCAGGAATTCGGCACGAAGGCCAACGGCTTCGGCGGGCTGGACACGGAGTTCACCTTCAACCAGAGCCCGGTGATCGTCGCCCAGCTCGAGCGGTTGCAGAAGTGGATGAACGACGGCGTGCTGCACATCGCCGGCCAGGGGCTCAACCCCGAGGCGCTCTTCATCTCGGGCGACTGCTCGACGATCACGGCGTCGACGGCCATGCACGCCGCGGTGGAATCCGGCGCGCAGTTCGACTGGGGGGCCACGTTCATGCCGCACGAGGAGGGCATGGAGCCGATGAACAGCACGATCGGCGGCGGGGCGCTCTGGGTGCTGCAGAACAAGAGCGAGGAGGAATACGAGGCGATCGCCGCGTTCCTGAACTTCGTCGCCTCGCCCGAGACGCAGGCCTGGTGGAGCGAGCAGACCGGCTACGTGCCAATCACCAACGCCGCCTATGACATGATGAAGGGCGAGGGCTACTTCGAGGCGCATCCGACCCGCGAGATCGCCATCGTCCAGCTCAATCGCGGCACGCCTTCGGACAACTCGCGCGGCTTCCGGTTCGGCAACCACAACCAGATCTTCGCCATCACCAACGAGGAGATCCAGGGGGTGTGGACCGGGCAGTCGACACCGCAGCAGGCGCTGGACAATTCGGCCGCACGCGGCAACGAGGTGCTGCGCCAGTTCGAACGGCTCAATGCCGGCGGCTGACCGAACGGCCACGACAGGAAGGGGCGCCCCCGGGCGCCCCTTCTTTTTCGGCATTGGGCGCCTGCTCAAGCTCGACGGGCGCCGGTCGGCATCCGGGCTGAAGAAGGCGCATTTCACCCAGCCCTGGTTCGCCGCCGGCCTCCTGGCGCCGCAGCTGCTCATCCTGCTCTTCTTCTTCTTCATCCCGTCCTACAAGGCGCTCTCCCTCGCCTTCGTGCAGATCGACCCGTTCGGCGGCCGCGTGCTGTTCGTCGGCTTCGACAATTTCCGCCAGTTGTTCGGCAGCGCCCAGTACCGCTACAGCGCCGCCTTCACCCTGATCTTCACGGCGGTGGTCAGCATCGGCACGCTCCTGATCGCCCTGGTCTTCGCCTTCGCCACCGACTTCGTCATCCGGGGCCGCGGCCTCTACAAGAGCGTCATCCTGCTGCCCTACGCCATCGCCCCGGTGATCTCGGGCGTGCTCTGGGCGTTCCTCTTCAACCCGGCGGTCGGGCCGCTGGCCCAGCTCATGCATGCGCTCGGCCTGGAATGGGATCCCAACCGCCGGCCGATGGACGCGCAGATTTTGATCATCGTCGCCGCGATCTGGAAGCAGATCTGCTACAACTACATCTTTCTCGTGGCGTCGCTGCTGGGCGTGCCCCAGTCGCTGCTCGAGGCGGCCACCCTGGACGGGGCCCGGCCGATCCGCCGGTTCTTCACGGTGTCGCTGCCGCTGGTCATGCCGGTGGTCTTCTTCCTGATGGTGATGAACTTCATCTATGCGCTGTTCGAGACCTTCGGCATCGTCGACGCGGTGACGCGGGGCGGTCCGAACGGGGCGACGAACATCCTCGTCTACAAGGTCTTCCAGGACGGTTTCGTGCTGCTCGACCTCGGCTCCTCGGCCGCGCAGTCGGTCGTGCTCATGATCGTGGCGGTGTCGTTCACCGTGCTCCAATTCCGCGCCATCGAGCGCAAGGTGAACTACCAGGTATGAGCAACCAGGAATGAACCAGGACAGAACGCTCAACATCGTCTGCCACGCGATCCTGGTCGTTGGTGCGGTGCTGGTCTGCCTGCCGCTCTACTTCGCCTTCGTCGCCGGGTCGTTGACCATCGTCGAGGTGCAGCAGACGCCGTTCCCTTTGCTGCCGGGCGGGCATTTTTTCGAGAACCTGGCCGAGTCGTGGTCACGGGGGAATTTCGGCCGGCTCTTCGTCAACTCGATCATCATCACCGGCGGCATCGTCATCGGCAAGCTGGTGATGTCGCTGCTCGCCGCCTACGCCATCACCTATTTCCGCTTTCCCTTCCGCATGACGGCATTCTGGCTGATCTTCGTCTCGCTGATGCTGCCGGTCGAGGTCCGCATCATCCCCACCTACGAGGCCGTTGCCGACGCGGCCGGGCCGCTGCGCTGGCTCGCCGGCGTGACGGGGCTGAGCGGGCTGGTGGAGACCCTGACCGGCTACCGGCTGGAGACGGCGCTGCAGTGGAACATGGTCAACACCTATCGGGGGCTGATCCTGCCGCTGATCGCCTCGGCCTCGGCGACGTTCCTCTTCCGGCAGTTCTTCCTGACCGTGCCGGAGGAGCTCTGCGAGGCGGCGCGGCTGGATGGCGCCGGGCCGGTCAAGTTCTTCTTCGACATCCTGCTGCCGCTGTCGAAGGTCAATATCGCGGCACTCGCCATCATCCTCTTCATCTATGGCTGGAACCAGTATCTCTGGCCGCTGCTGTTCACCACGGACAAGGACATGGCGACCGCCGTGCTCGGCCTGAAGCAGCTCGTGCCGGTCTCCGACGCGGAGCCGGCCTGGAACCTCGCCATGGCGGCGACGTTCGTCGTCCTGCTGCCGCCGGCGATCATCATCATCGGGCTGCAGGGCCTCTTCACGCGGGGCCTCGTGGATTCCGGCAAGTAACCCAGCGATATCAAAAAGGATGAGCATCGTGGTTCAGATCGTCGGCCATCGCGGCGGCCGGAATGTTTGGCCGGAGAACAGCCTCCTGGGCTTCCGCAAGGTCCTGGAGATGGCCGTGGACGCGGTCGAGTTCGACGTGCATCTGACCAAGGCGGGCGAGCTTCTCGTCATTCATGACCCGACCCTGGAGCGGACGACAACCGGGACGGGCAAGGTCGCGGAGCTGGCGCCGTGTGCGCACCGTGAGGTGGTGCTGCGGGGCAGCGAGGGCGAGACCATTCCGACCCTGGCCGAGGTCCTGGAAGTCTTCCGGGATGCCAGGATCGACCTGCATGTCGAGCTCAAGTCGGATGGTGACCATGTCCCCTATCCCGGCATCGTCGAGGCGGTGGTGGCGGTGCTGGCCGGGTTCGACTTCGGCGAGCGGGCGATGCTCACCAGCTTCGATCCGGACGTGCTCGGCCTGATTCGCGACGCCCTGCCAGAGGGCCGGCGGCTCTGCTCGATCGATCGCGAGTCGGCGGCGCGCCTCGGCGGCGTCGAGACGGCGGTCCGGCATTTCGAGCCGCTGGTCGAGGTCGTCGCGATCCAGAAGGACCTGATGCGCGAGCATTGGGACGCCATCACGGCGCTCGTCGAGCCGGGCCGTCTCGCGGCCTGGACCGTCAATGACGAGGCCGAGATCGACCACTGGCTGCGGCAGCCGATCCGCTCGATCACCACGGACCGCCCGGACCTCGCTGTCGCGGCGAAGGAACGGCTGCATGGCTGACGCCCGGGCCGGCCGATCGCCTATCCGGCTGGCGCATGTCGAGCTCGTGATCTTCGATTGCGACGGCGTGCTGATCGACAGCGAGTCCATCGCCAGCCTCGCCCTGTCCGAGACGCTGGGCGAGTTCGGGGTCGTGATGACGCCGGACGAGGCGCATGCGCGCTTCACCGGCGGCGCCGAAGAGGACACGCGGGCGCATTGCCGGGAGCTGCTGGGCACGACGGCGCTCGACGAGTTCTTCGCGCTCTACGCGAAGCGGCTCTATGGCGGGTTTCGGAATCTGCGCGAGGTCGAGGGCATCGGCGATGTCGTGCGCGCGCTGGACTGCCCGCGCTGCGTGGCGTCGAACAGCTCGCTCTACCGGCTGACCCGCAGCCTCGGCCGGCTCGACCTCTGGCAGGCGTTCGCTGGCCAGGTCTTCAGCGCCGACCTCGTCGCCCGGCCCAAGCCGGCACCGGACCTGCCGCTGCTCTGTGCTGCCGAATTCGGCGCCCACCCGGCGCGCTGCGTGGTGATCGACGACAGCCCGCACGGCATCGAGGCGGCGGTGGCGGCCGGCATGCTGGCGATCGGCTTCGTCGAGCCCGGGGACCCGCGGCCGAGCCGCCCCGACGTGCTGCGCCGTCACGGTGCGCGGTTCGTCGCCGAGGGCAGCGACGCGTTGCGGGCGCTCCTGCCCGAGGCCGATGCCTGGCTCGGCGAGCGGCGGCGCGATCCCGGTTGACTTTGGCGCCTCGCTTCGGTCCGATTGCGGCCGCTGGATGACAAGGGTGGCGGGCCGGGCTCGGCCGGAACCGCGCCGCAACGACAGGGGGCAGGAGCCGACATGACGAGATCAGCTCGATACTGGCGCGCGACCGCGGGCGCTCTGGCGCTGGCGTGGCTGGCGGCGCTGCCGGTGGCGGCGACGGCCCAGGAGGTGTCGCCCGAGACGGAGGCCTGGCTGAAGGCGGCCGAGCTCGGCGCGCACGCGCCGGCGACGGAGGGCTGGGACGCCATCGTTGCCAAGGCGCAGGAGGAGGGCGAGGTCGTCGTCTATTCCTCGTCCGGGCGCATGGCCATGCTGGTCGACGCCTTCGCCCGGACCTATCCGGGCATCGTCTTGACGGTGTTCGACCTGGGGTCGGTCAAGACCGTCGAGAAGACGATCCGCGAGCAGCAGGCCGGCATCTTCAACGCCGACGTCGTGAGCACCGGCAATTCCGGGGCGGTCATCCACGAGATGCTGAACCAGGGGCTGATCTTCAACTACGTGCCGGAGGCGTACAAGAGCCGGATTCCGGAAGAGAACCGCGAGCCGCTGCTGATCCGCATCAACGAGGCCATCGTCATCTACTACAACAAGGAGGCCTATCCCGACGCGCCCCCGGCCACGAACATCTGGGAGCTGACCGAGCCCGAGTTCAACGGCCGTGTGGGCATCATCGACCCGATGTCGTCGGGCTCGAGCTTCATGGGGCTCGCCACCATCGTCCAGCACGCGGACGAGATGGCGGCGGCCTACAAGCGCCACACCGGCCATGACATCGAGCTCGGCGAGGGGGTGCCCGACGCGGGCTACGAGTTCGTCGCCCGGCTGCTGCAGAACGACGTGGTGATCTTCAAGTCGGGATCGAGCCTGGTCGAGGCCTCCGGCCAGCCGGGGCAGGAGAAGCCGCTCCTCGCCTTCGCCTACATGACCTATATCAGCAAGAACGAGTCCGACGGCTTCGTCAACGCGTACCTGGCCGACCTCGATCCCGTCGCCAAGTGGGTCTATCCGACCTTCACCGCCATCGCCAACCGGGCACCCCACCCCAACGCGGCCAAGGTGTTCACCGCCTACCTCCTGGGCAGCCTCGAGCTGAACGAGTCCTCGGTCCTGGAGAAGCCCTTCACGGAGGGCCGGAGCATGGAGCTGCTGCAGGGCCTCGCACCGTATTACGACCCGGGCTCGGTCAGCCCGCGCAACGACGTGCCCCTGCCGCCCGGCGGCGAGGCATGGGGCGAGATGAAGGGCTGGACCGTTTCGGCGGACTTCATGCAGAGCGAGGGCCCCAGGCTGCGCGACTTCTGGCTGCTGCACGCCAGCCAGTAGCCGGGCGCGGTGGCGCAGATCGGCCTCTCGGGCATTCGCAAGGCCTATGGCCGGGAGGTGGTGGTCCATGACCTGGACCTCACCATCCGGCCGGGCGAGTTCCTGACGATCCTCGGCCCGTCGGGCTGCGGCAAGACCACCACCCTGCGGGCCATCGCGGGGCTGGAGGAGCCGGACGACGGCGACATCCACCTGGGCGAGAAGCTGGTCTTCTCGCGCCGCCGGGGCGTGATCGTGCCGCCGGAGAAGCGCGGGGTCGGCCTGATCTTCCAGAGCTATGCGCTCTGGCCGCACATGACGGTCCAGCGCAACGTCTCGCTGGCGCTCGAGGAAAAGGGCCTGGGCAGGGCGGAGATCGAGGCGCGCGCGACGCAGGCGCTGGAAACCGTCCAGATGACGGCGCTCGGGGCGCGCTATCCGTCGGAGCTTTCCGGCGGCCAGCAGCAGCGGGTGGCGGTAGCACGGATGATCGCGCTGCGCCCCCAGATCCTGCTGATGGACGAGCCCTTGTCCAACCTCGATGCCAAGCTGCGGCTGGACATGCGGGCGGAGCTGCTGCAGCTGCACCGGGACCTCGGATCGACGACCGTCTATGTCACCCACGACCAGGCCGAGGCCCTCACCCTCTCGGACCGCATCGTCGTCATGGATCGCGGGCGGGTCATGCAGGAGGCGTCGCCCTACGAGGTCTATCACCATCCCAGGAGCCTCCAGGTGGCCGAGTTCATCGGCGAGCCCCGGATCAACCTCGTTCCCGGCACGCTCGCGCGGGAGGCCGGCACGCTCTATCTGGTCGGCGACGGCGTCCGGCTGCCGGCGGAACGGGCGCGGGCGGCGAAGGGCGAGCGGCTGGTCGCCGCCGTCCGGCCGGAAAATATCGAGCTGTCGACGGTGCCCGTGGCGGGCTGGCAGGAGGTGCGCCTCGACAATGTCCAGCCGACGGGGGCCACCACCATCCTGCAGGTTTGCGCCGGGGCCACCCGGCTGCGGCTGGTGCGGCCGGGCTTCCTGCGCATCGAGGCGGGCATCCCGCTCTGGATCGGCTTCGATGCGGACAGCATCGAGTTCTTCGATCCGGACACCCAGGGCAACGTGTCGGCGCCGTAGCGCCGCGGGAATGTGGCGAGCATGACTTCCCCGGGGGCGGCGCGCCGGCTGCGCTATCACACGGTTCGGCTCCGCAACCGGCCCGACCTCGTCATCGGCTATGTCTGCCTCGTGGCGCTCGGCTTTTTGGTGCTGGGGCCGCTGGTCGAGATCGTCCGCGACGCGCTGACCCTGCAGCCCTACGACCTGGCCTATCACCCCGACGGTGTGGTGGGGTCGTTCTCGCTCTTCCACCTGGAGCGGGTGTTCGCCAGCCCGCTCTCGCCGGCGCTGTTCTTC
Organism: Geminicoccaceae bacterium; assembly: GCA_020638495.1. Taxonomy (GTDB): domain Bacteria; phylum Pseudomonadota; class Alphaproteobacteria; order Geminicoccales; family Geminicoccaceae; genus SLRI01. The sequence continues at coordinate 84,260 of JACKIN010000007.1, forward strand.
CGCCCGCTGCTGAACAGCCTGGCCGTCGGCTTCTGGGTGACCGCCATCGGCGTCAGCATCGGCTCGCTGCTGGCCTGGCTGCTCGTGCGCACGGACATCCGCTGCAAGGGCCTGCTCGGGGCCCTGATCGTCATCCCGTACATGATGCCGTCATGGGTGATGGCGCTGGCCTGGATCAGCCTGTTCAAGAACGACCGCATCGGCGGCACGCAGGGCTTCGTCGCGAGCTTCCTCGGCGTCCAGCCGCCGGACTGGGTCTCCTACGGCTTCTTCCCCATCGTGGTGACGCTGGCGCTGCACTACTTCGCCTATGCCTACCTTTTGATGTCGGGTGCCCTGGCGACGGTCGATTCCGAGCTGGAGGAGGCCGGGGCGGTCTGCGGCATGGGCCGCTGGAAGCGGCTCTGGCGCATCACCCTGCCGCTGCTGATGCCGGCGCTCGGCTCGGCCATCGTGCTGACCTTCATCCGCATCCTCGGCACCTTCGGCACGCCGGCCCTGCTCGGCCTGCCGGTGCGCTTCTTCACCTTCGCGACGCAGATCTACGCCTCGATCAACGCCCGCAACAATGGCGACGCCTTCGTCCTGGCGCTGGTGCTGATCGTCATCGCCATCAGCTTCATCTGGATCAACAGCCGCATCATCGGCATCCGCAAGAGCTTCGTGACGCTGACCGGCAAGGGCTTCCGCCGGCGCGAGATCCGGCTCGGCCTGTGGCGCCTGCCGCTGACCGCGGCGGTCGGCCTGTTCGTCGCCTCGACCGTGCTCGTGCCGCTGTCGATCCTGCTCTGGGAATCCCTGATCCTGGTCGCCGGCGACTACAGCCTGGACAACCTGACGACCCATTTCTGGATCGGGCAGGGCAATGTGCGGCTGGCCTATGGCGAGGCCGGCGTGCTCCTGAACAACGGCATCCTGACGGCGCTGTGGAACAGCCTGAAGCTCGCCACCCTGGCGGCCCTGTTCAACGGCGTGCTCGGCCTGCTGGTCGGCTACGCCGTGGTGCGCGGGCGCGGCACGCGCCTGTCGAGGGGGCTGGAGGGCATCGCCTTCGCCCCCTACATCTTCCCGTCGATAGCGCTGGGTGCCATCTATATTGGCATGTTCTCCGCGCCGATAGGGCCGATCCCGGCGCTCTACGGCACCTTCGCCATCCTGGTGCTGATCACGGTGGTCAAGAACCTGCCGTTCACGTCGCGCACCGGCATCGCGGCGATGCTGCAGATCGACACGTCGATGGAGGAGTCGGCGCGGGTCCTCGGCATCGGCTGGTTCCGCCGCATGGCGCGCATCATCATGCCCCTGTCGATGAGCGGCCTCGTCTCGGGGATGCTGCTGACCTTCATCACGGCGATGCGCGAGCTGTCGCTCATCGTGCTGCTGCTCTCGCCCGCCAACATGGTCCTGACCGGCGTGATCTTCTACTATCAGGAGCAGAGCATGCCGCAGCATTCCAGCGCGGTGACGCTGCTGCTCGTGCTGATCATCATCCTCGTGAACGTGCTCGTGCGCCTCGTCTCAAGGGGCGCCGGCGTCAGCGGGCTGAAGAACAGCTAGGAGTCTGGCCGACAAATGGCCACGGTCGGGTCGGTCGGGGAGAGCCAGGCGCATTGACGTGGCCGCCCGCCTTCAGCTTCTCCTCGAGGCGGAGCATCCGCTCGAGGATGGGCCGGCCGCCGCTGCCGCCGAGGCCGCTTTCCTCAGACAACGACCTCGACCTCCGCCTCGATCCTCGCCGGGTCCAGCTCCATGCCGACGCCGGGGCCGTCGGGGACGTGGATCATGCCGTTCCTCGGGCGGATGGGGGTGGCCAGGAAGTGCATGTTGATCTCGTTCCATTTGACTAGGTATTCCTGGTAGGGCGTGTGGATCGGCGACTGGGCGGCGGAGTAGTGGATGCCGATCGGCGTCGAGTGGCCGTGCGGGATGACGATCAGGTCGTGGGTGGTGGCGAGCGCCGTGATCTTCAGCGTCTCGGAGAGGCCGCCGCACCAGTAGATGTCGGGCTGCAGGATATCGAGCGCCGCCTGGTCGACGAAGCGCTTGAAGCCCCAGCGCGTGTACTCGTGCTCGGCACCCGAGAGGGGGATGCGCGTCCTGGCCTTGAGCCTCGCATAGCTGTCGATGCGATCGGGCATGAACGCCTCCTCGAGCCAGCGCGGCCGGTACTCCTCGATGCGCGAGCAGAGGTCGACGGCGTAGTCGAGGTTCATGCTCTGCCAGCAGTCGAGCATGATGTCGTAGTCGTCGCCGAGGGTCTCGCGGAGCGTGCGCACGAGGCCGACATTGAGCTTCATGCCGGCATGGCCGTCCATCGGGCCGTTTCTGAAGAACCATTTCTGCGCCCGGTAGCCCTGCTCCTTGAATTCCAGCGCCCGCTCGCGCACCCGGCCGAGATCCTCGACCTTGTAGCCGAGCATGGAGGCGTAGGCCGGCACCTCGCTTCGGGTCGGCCCGCCGAGCAGCCGCCAGACCGGCTGGCCCATGGCCTTGCCCTTGAGGTCCCAGAGCGCGCAGTCGACGGCCGAGAGGGCGATCATCGCGTCGCCCTGGCGGCCGTGCACCTGGCTCCTGTGCATCTGGTCCCACAAGAGCTCGGTGGCGAGCGGGTCGCGGCCCAGGAGGAGCGGGCGGAGCTGGGTCAGGACGAGGCGCGCCGCATCCGGCCAGAGCGGTCCGGCCGTGCCGCTGACGCCGTCGTCGGTGTCGACGACGACGAACCACTGGGTCAGGCGGAAATGGGTGTCGTCGACCTGCTCGCCGCCCCAGGGCGGCATCTCCCGGCGATACTCCGGGTAGATGTCGATGGGCCGCAGGAGGCGGTCCTCCCAGAACGGCCCATCGGTCGCCATGGTCCCGGTCACCTGGCGCACCCTGACGGATGTGATCTTCATGCTGGGCCTCCCCTGGTCGAGCTGGTGATGCCGGCGGCCGCATCGGCCTCGTGCCGGCGCTGAAATCCTCGATGGCTCTTGTGCACGTGGTCGCGCAGCGCCGCCTCGGCCGCCTCGTCGTCGCCGGCGGCGATGTGCCGGATCACCTCGCGGTGGTTGGCCTGCGATTCGGCGACCTCGTCGAGGGTCCGGGTGTAGCGCCAGCGCAGCGTCCTGACGCGGCCGGCGATGCGCTGGTAGGCCTCGACCAGATGGGCGTTGCCGGCGAAGGCCATGAGCGTGTCGTGGAAGGCGCTGTCGTGCGGCTGGTAGGCCTGGGCGCTCTGCAGCAGGGCGGGCTCGGCCGCGTCGGCGGCCCGGGCGAGCGCTGTGACTAGCCCGGCCCGATCGCGGGCGGCACCGAGCCGGAGCGCGCCGGATTCCAGAATGGCGCGCAGCTCGCAGATCTCGCGCACCTCGTCGGCGGTGCAGGTGAAGACGAAGGTGCCGCGCTGCGGGCGCACCTCGACCAGGCGCTCGGCCGCGAGCTTCATGAAGGCCTCGCGGACGGGGGTGCGGCTGACCCCCAGCCGCTCGGCGAGCACGTTCTCGGAGAGCTGCTCGCCGAGGTCGATCTGGCCCTCGATGATCAGCTCGCGGAGCTGGTTCACCACCATGGCGCTGAGCGAGCGTGGCCGCCGCACGCGGCGCACCGGCGAGCCGTCGTCGGTCGCGGCCGTCCGCGGTAGCTCCACTGCCTGCTGCCTCATCTGCTCCTGACCATGGCCGAGCCGCCGCCGGGCATCCGGCGACCCGACGCTTCGACGTCATGACTAACGCACTTGTATGTTACATTCAAGCCGGCTAGGGTCGGCGCAACGAGCAGGGAGGATCATGTCCGCCCCGCCGCCATCGTCGAACGGGAGGTCGACATGAACATTCGCTTGTCCCGCGCGCTCGCCGTCTCTGCCGTCGCGGCCTGGGCCGTCGGTGCCGCCCTCGGCCACGCGGCCGAGTTCACCATGAAGTTCTCCAGCGCCACGCCCGAGACGGAGAACAGCTTCGCCTGGACCCACCTCAAGGTCTTGAAGCAGGAGATCGAGGCCCGCTCCGGCGGCCAGATCGAGGTCGAGATGTATCCGGGCGGCCAGCTCGGCGGCATCGAATCGTTGGTCAACCAGGTGCGTGACGGCATCATCCAGGCGGCCGACCCGGCGGACGGCCACTTCGCCCCGCTTTTCCCCGACATCCAGGTCTTCGGCATTCCCTACGTCTTCGTCAGCCGCGAGGTCGCCTGGCGGGTGCTCGATGGCCCCTTCGGCGAGATGATGCGCGACAAGATGGCCGAGGCGACCGGCCTGCGCCCGCTCTTCTGGACGGAGAACGGCGGCTTTCGCCACTACTCGGTGGTCGGTCGCGAGCTGCGCAGCGCCGACGACATGGCCGGCATCAAGATGCGGACCATGAACCATCCGCTGCACATGGAGATCGCCAGCAGCCTCGGGATGTCGCCGACCCCGATCGCCTGGGGCGAGCTCTACACCGCCCTGCAGACCGGCGTGGTCGAGGGTCAGGAGAATTCGATCCCGACCTTCCTCCTGCCGAAGCTCTACGAGGTGCAGGACAACATCATCCTCGACGGCCACGTCTACAGCATCAACACGGTGGTCGTGAACGAGGCCTGGTACCAGAGCCTGCCCGAGGATCTCAGGGCGGCGGTCGACCAGGCGGCGGTGATCGCGCGCACCACCAATCGCGGCCTCTCGATCGCCAACGAGATCGAGGGGCGCGCCTTCCTCGAGGAGCAGGGCGTCACCATCTACGACCCGACGGCGGCCGAGAAGGCGGTCTTCCGCGAGCGCGCCCAGCCGCCGGCGCTGGAGTGGCTGAAGACCCAGATCGATCCCGTGCTGATCGACGAGATGCTCGCCGCGGTCGCCGAGGCCGAGGAATATTACGGCTATCGCTGAGCGCGCCGTGACGGGCGGCGATCCCTTCGCCGGGATTGCCGCCGTGCCGTTCCCGTCTCCCGGAGTCCGTGACCATGTACGACCGCGTCAAGCGGCTGGTCGACGGCCTGAGCTCGGCCGTCATGATCGTCTGCAACGTCGTGCTCGTGATCATGACGGGCGTGATCGTCATGCTCGTCACGACCCGCAACTTCATGGGCTTCTCCTATGCCTGGTCGGAGGAGCTGACCCGCTACCTCCTGGTCTGGCTGTCGATGCTGGGTGCCGCGGTCCTGCTGCGACGTGACGACCACATCGCCCTCGACCTCCTGCCGAACGCCCTCCCCTCCAAGGCTCGCGTCGGCCTCGTCCTGGCGCTGCGGCTGCCGGTCCTGGCCTTTCTCGCCCTGCTGCTCCAGCAATCCTGGCTCACGGCGATCGCCCGGGCGACGACCCGTGCGCCGGCGCTCGGCGTCTCGATCTCCTGGGCCTACGCCGCCATTCCGGTGATGGCCTTGCTCATGCTCGTCTTCGGCGCCTTCAACGTCTGGGCGGATCTCCGTCGGCTGCGGGGCCTCGACGCCTGATGGGCATCGTCGAGTTCATCGTCCTGTTCCTGGCCCTGCTCGCGGTCGGCCTGCCGATCGGCTTCGTCATGCTGCTCTCGTCGGCCGCCTATTTCCTCCTCTCCGGCAACCCGCTCTTCCTGCGCATGCTGCCGGAGAAGATGTTCGCCGGCATCGACGTCTTCGTGCTGATGGCGATCCCGTTCTTCCTGCTCACCGGCGAGATCATGAACCGGGCGCAGCTCACCGACCGGCTCTTCACCTTCTGCAACATGCTGATCGGCCGCTTGCGGGGCGGCCTCGCCCAGGTCAACGTGCTGGCCAGCGTGATGTTCGCCGGGGTCACCGGCGTGGCGCTCGGCGACGTCGCGGCGCTCGGCAAGATGTTCATCCCGGCGATGGTGCGCCAGGGCTACGACAAGCCCTTCACCGCCGCCATCACGGCTGCGTCGTCGCTGATCGGCGCCATCATCCCGCCGAGCACCATCATCATCATCTACGCTGCCGTGATGAACGTCTCGGTCGGCGCCATGTTCGCCGCCGCCATCTTCCCCGGGCTGCTCCTCGGCGTCGCCATGATGGGCGTGGTGCAGTGGCTCTCCTGGAAGCGGCAATACCCGAAGGTCCATGTCGAGGTGACACCGATGGGCCTCGCCATCGGCTTTCGCGACGCCTTCTTCGCCATCATCATGCCGATCATCATCATTCGCGGCATCATCGTCGGCTGGTTCACGCCGACCGAGGCGGCGGCGATCTGCGTCGTCTACTCGCTGGTCGTCGGCACCCTTTTCCTGCGCACGATCCGCCTCGCCGACTTCCCCTCGATCCTCTCGACCGCCTCGCTCGACACGGCCCGGCTCTTCTTCATCATCGCCGGCGCCTCGGCGGTGAGCTGGGTCTTCGCCATGGAGAACATGCCGGCACTGGTGACCTCGCTCTTGGCCGGGGTCGCCGAGGACCGGCTGACGGTCGTGCTCATCATCACGGCTTTCTTCCTCTTCTGCGGGCTCTGGCTCGACGCCAGCATCTCGATCATCCTCTTCGCGCCGGTCGTGCTCCCGCTGGCGCTCAAGGCCGGCCTGCACCCGGTGCAGCTCGGCATCATGCTCATCGTGAATTGCGTGCTCGGGCTGATCACGCCGCCAGTCGGCAATGTCCTCTTCGTCGTCTCCAATGTCGCCCGGCTCGGCATCGGCGCCTTGAGCCGGGCGCTCGTGCCGTTCATCGGCGTCGGCGTCGCCGTCGTGCTGCTGATCGGCCTCTGGCCCGACCTGACGCTCGCTTTGCCGCGCGCCTTCGGCCTGATCCGGCCGTGACCCACCAAGGACTCGAAGCATGAAGATCTCCGGTGTCACGATCTACGACGTCGACTACGGCCGCGACTTCCACACCAACTGGAACCCGGTGATCGTCCGCATCGAGACCGACGAGGGCCTACACGGCGCCGGCGAGATCGGGCTCGCCTATGGCGACGGGGCCAAGGGCGGCATCGGCATGCTCAAGACGTTCGCCGAGCGGCATCTGATCGGCGCCGATCCCTTTCGCATCGAGGCCATCTGGGACACGCTCTTCCGCCGCACCTTCTGGGGGCAGAGTGCCGGGCCGATCGTCACGGGGGCGATCAGCGCCATCGACGAGGCACTCTGGGACATCAAGGGCAAGGCGCTCGGCCAGCCGGTCCACGCGCTGCTCGGCGGCAAGGTCAGGGACGAGATCCGGGTCTACGCCAATGGCTGGTACACCGGCCTCGTCTCGCCCGAGGACTACGCCGAGGGGGCGCTGAAGGTGGTCGCCGACGGCTACGACGCGCTCAAGCTCGACCCCTTCGGCACGACGGCCGACGGCAGGTGGGAATATCCCCGCCGGCACATCGACCGCGACTGGGCGATGCTCGCCGTGCGGCGCGTCGAGGCGATCCGGAAGGCGGTCGGCGACGAGGTGGACATCCTGCTCGACATCCACGGCAATCTCGGCACCACCGACGCCATCATCTACGGCCGCATGCTCGAGGCGTCCCGCCCCTTCTTCTACGAGGAGCCGGTCGATCCGATGAACGCGGCGGCGATGAAGAAGGTCTCGGACAATGTCCGCATCCCCATCGCGGCGGGCGAGCGCCTCTACACCCGCTACCAGTTCCGGCCCTATCTCGAGAGCGGTGCCCTCGACATCCTCCAGCCGGACATGGGGCTCTGCGGCGGCATCACCGAGGCGCGCAAGATCGCGGCCTATGCCGAGACCTACAACCTGCACGTCCAGCCGCACAATTGCGGCGGGCCGGTCTCGACCGCCGCCGGCGTGCAGCTCGACGCGGTGATCCCCAACTTCATCATCATGGAGTGGTTTCCCTACTGGACCGACGGCCGCTACGCGATCGTCACCGAAGCGCTCGAGCCGCAGCAGAAAAAGGGCCGCTTCAGGATACCCGACAGGCCGGGGCTCGGCGTCGAGCTGAACGACGACTACCTCGCCCGCTTCGATCAGATCCAGGTTCGCTGAGGGCCATTCGATGAAGATCACCAAGGTCACCATCTTCAAGACCGATTTCGGCGCCTCGCTCAACGTGCACCAGGGCCCGATCACCATCCGCATCGACACCGACGAAGGCATCTACGGTGCCGGCGAGGTCGGCCTCGCCTATGGCGACGCCCAGGCGGGTGGCATCGGCATGGTCGAGGTCCTGGCCGAGCGACATCTGATCGGCGCCGATCCCCTGCGCATCGAGGCGATGTGGGATCGGCTCTATCGCAAGACCTTCTGGGGCCAGGGGGCAGGGCCGGTCCTGTTCGGTGCGATCAGCGCCATCGACGAAGCGCTCTGGGACATCAAGGGCAAGGCGCTGGGCGTGCCGGTCTTCGAGCTGCTGGGCGGCCGTTTTCGCGACGACATCCGCCTCTACGCGAACGGCTGGAACGTGGCGATGCGCGCACCCGAAGAATATGCCGAGCGGGTGCTGCAGATCGCCGAGGAGGGTTACAGTGCCGTCAAGCTCGACCCCTGGGAGCGCAATCTCAAGGGCGATTTCGAGTTCCCGCCGCGCCATATCCCGCGCGACTGGGCCATGCTCGGCGTGCGCCGGGTCGAGGCGATCCGCAAGGCGGTCGGCGACGATCTCGACATCTGCCTCGACATCCACGGCAATCTCGGCACCAGCGACGCCGTCACCTATGGCCGCCTGCTCGAGGCATCCAGGCCTTTCTTCTACGAGGAGCCGGTCGAGACGACCAATGTCGATTCGCTCGTGAAGGTCATGGAGAACGTGAAGATCCCGATCGCCGGCGGCGAGCGGCTCTACACGCGCTACCAGTTCCGCCCCTATATCGAGCGTCAGGCGATCGACATCCTGCAGCCGGACATCAACCTGACCGGCGGGATCAGCGAGACCGTCAAGATCGCGGCCATGGCCGATGTCTACAACCTGCACGTCCAGCCGCACAATTGCGGCGGCCCGGTGGCGACGGCGGCGGCCGTGCAGATCGCCTTCGCGATCCCCAACTTCATCATCATGGAGTGGTTCCCCTACTGGCCGGACGGCCGCTACGACATCGTCACCGAGGCCTACGAGACGAAGATGCAGCGGGGGCGGCTCGCAGCGCCGACGGCCCCCGGGCTCGGCGTCGAGCTCAACGACGGCTATCTCGCACGGTGCGACAAGGTCGAGATCGGCGGAGCCTGACCTCAGCCGAGGTCGACCGCAACGCCCAGCGCCTGCGCCGCATCGGCGATGCCCGCGAGGGTGATGTCGTTGAGGGGGATGCCGTCCCGGCGGTAGGCGGCCTCGAGGGTGGCTTCGAGGCCGCCCGGGGGGTGGAGGGCCTTGACGCCGGGGCGTTTCTGGCTGTTCCGGATCTCGCGGGCGATCTGGTCGACGCGGGCCTTGACGCCGGCGGCGGGGCGGAAGGCGTCGATCTTGATCGCCATGGCGAACTGGCCGTCGCGGCCGACATAGGCGCCCTCCTCCATGTTGCCGGATTCGAGGCCGTAGCCGGCGTCGGCGAGGAGGGTCGAGAGGAGGCCCACCATGATGCCGATGCCGATGCCCTTGTGGCCGCCAGCGGGGAGGATGAGGCCGTCGAGCGCGGCCACGGCGTCGGTCGTGGGGTTGCCCTGGGCGTCGGTCGCCCAGCCTTCGGGGATGGGCTCGCCTTTCTGGGCGTAGACGCGGATCTTGCCGTGCGCGGTCATGCCGAAGGCGGCATCGAGCACGATGGCGGGCTCCTGGGCCGCCGGGACGGCGATGGCGAGCGGGTTCATGCCGACGAGCTTCTCGGCCCCGCCCCAGGGCGCCATGGTCGGCAGGGCGTTGGTGCCGGCGATGCCGATCATGTCGTGCGGCAGCGCGCGCATCGCCCAGTAGTCCATGGCCCCGCAATGGTTGCTGCGGCCGACCGCGGCCATGGCGATGCCGTGCTCGCCGGCCGCCTCGATCACCGTGCGCATGGCGAGGTCCATGGCGATCTGGCCCATGGCGTTGGCCCCGTCGATGACGATGGCGGCACCCGCCCGCCGCTCGACCACCGGCACCGCCCTTGGATCGACGCCGTCGGTGGTGAGCTTCTTCACGTAGTCGGGCACCCGGAGCGTGCCGTGGCTGTGGATGCCCCGAAGGTCGGCATGGACGAGGCTGTCGGCGAGGAGCGCGGCATCCGCCGGACCCATCCCGGCAGCCTCGAAGATGCGGGCGACGCCATCGGCGAGGTCCGCCGCCGGCACCCGCCGCTCGTGCTCGCTGCCCGGATACTCGGCCATGCTTCAGGCTCCCCTCGTGTCGTTGGTGGCGCGGATTTGCCAGTAGAGCTCGGCCACGGCGGCCAGATGATCCTCCATGGCGCGCTGTGCCGCGGCGCCGTCGTGCGCGGCTATGGCCTCCAGGATCCGCACATGGGCGGCGTAGGCCGCCTCGCCGGCGGTCGCCGCCTTGCCGGAGATGGCACGCTGGTCGATCAGCCATTCGACGACGGCGCCGTGGACGGCGGTGAAAAGCGGGTTCCGGCAGATGTCGGCCAGCGCCATGTGGAACTCGACGTCGATCGCCATGAAGGCCCGATGGTCGCCGATCGCCTTCCGGTTGCGGTCGAGGATCTCCTCCAGCCGGGCGAGGTCCGCCGGTGTGGCGAGCCTTGCCGCCCGGCGGGCGATCGCACCTTCGAAGAGCGACCGGGCGTCCTGGAACTGGCGCATGCCGTCATCGTCGGCGAGCAGCAGCCGGGCGGCGCCGGCGAGCTCGGCGACCATCGCCTCGGCGGTCGGGCGCACCACGCGCGAGCGCTCGCCGCTGCTGACGGCGACCAGCCCCATGCGCTGCAGCGCGAGCATCGCCTCGCGCACGGCGTTCCGGCCGACGCCGAAGGCGGCCATGAACTCGCGCTCCGATGGCAGGAAATCGCCGGGCTGGAGGTCGCCTTCGCGGATCATGTGCTCGATCCGCTCGGCCACCTCCTCGTGCACCTTGCGGCGCCTGATCGGTGCTTGCGGCAACGATTGCACCGTCCTTTCGGGGCGCCCGTCCCCGGCTGCCGTCCGCTTCGTCTCCACCGCTCCTCGACCTGCAGGCTTCCTCATCTGTCGAGCTATTGACCTATCAGACAGGTCCCCTGTAGGCTAGGATCAAAGATCGCTCGCGGAGGAGCCCTCATGAAGCTGCCAATCGCTGCCTTGGGTGCCGTGCTGGTGCTGGGCACATCCTCGTTCGCCCTCGGGCAATCGGTGCTCGACGAGGCGAAGAAGACGGTCGCCGAGCGGAGCGGGCCGCAGACGGTCTGGGACGGCCCGACCGAGGGGCCGAAGCCGGAGCCCGGCAAGAAGATCGCCTATCTCTCCACCGACGAGCAGAACGACGCGTCGCGCGAGTGGGGCCAGGCGGTCAAGGAGGCGGGCGAGCTGGTCGGCTGGGAGGTCACGATCATCGACGGCCGCGGCAGCCCGAAGACCTGGATCGAGGGCTTCAACCAGGCGATAGCCCTGCAGGTCGACGGCGTCGTCACCACGGCCGACATCGCCAGCCTGCAGGAGCCGGTGCAGGCGGCCAAGGAGCAGGGCATCGTCGTCCTCGGCATTCACGGTTTGGCCTTTCCGGGGCCGGACGAGGCGATGGGCGTCTTCTACAACATCCAGCAGGACCCCAGGGACATCGGCCGCGCCCAGGCCGACTGGATCATCGCCGATTCCGACGGCAAGGGCCGGGTGGTCGTCACCACGCACTGCGAGTACGCCATCGCCTGCGCCAAGGCCGAGGCGACGCGCGACCGCATCCTCGAATGCGAGGAGTGCGAGATGCTGGAGTTCTCCAACACGCCGATCGCCGAGGCGGCGCAGCGCCAGCCGCAGCTCGTCGCGGCCTGGGTTCAGCAATACGGCACGCCGCTCTACATCACCTCGGTGGCGGACTACACCGCCGACTTCCAGGTGCCGGCGCTCCGCGCCGGCGGCGTCGACCCGGCCGACGTGATCCTGGTCTCGGCCGACGGCAACCGCTCGGCCTATGAGCGCATCCGTGCCGGCGGCGAGTACCAGCGGGTCACCGCCAGCGAGCCCTACGAGCTGCAGGGCTTCCAGGCGATCGACGAGTTCAACCGCGCCTTCCACGGCGAGCCGCCGTCGGGCTGGGTGCAGAAGCCCTATCTCGTGACGGCGGACAATATCGACGCCGAGGGCGGCGACCAGAACGGCTTCAGGCCGAGCATGGACTACAAGGGCGCCTACAAGAAGATCTGGGGCATCGAGTAGCCGTTCGGCCCGGACGAGCCGCACCTTGCAGCCGCCGCTGCTCGCCGCCGAGGCGCTGACCAGGCGCTTCGGCGGCACGCTGGCCCTCGACGCCGTCGACCTCGCCCTCGAGGCCGGCGAGATCCGGGCGCTGCTCGGCGAGAACGGTGCCGGCAAGTCGACGCTGATCAAGATCCTGGCCGGGGTCCATGCCAGGGACGCGGGCCGGATCACGATGGATGGTGTCGCCGTCGAGCCCATGGCCGGGAAGCTGCCGATCGCCTTCGTGCACCAGGAGCTGGGGCTGGTCGACGGCCTGAGCGTCGCCGAGAACATCGCGCTCTATCGCGGCTTCCCCTTGCGCCGCGGACTGATCGACTGGCCGCGCGTGCAGCGCGAGGCACGCGAGGTGCTCGAGCTGATGGCGGCCGACCTCGATCCCGACATGAAGGTCGGCGAGCTGCCGGCGGCCGAGCGGGCGCTCATCGGCATCGCCCGCGGGCTCGCCAGCAAGGCCCGCCTCCTGGTGCTCGACGAGCCGACCGCGGCCCTGCCGGCGAGCGACGTCGAGCGCCTGCACGCGGCCCTGCGCCGGCTCAAGCGGGAGGGCCTCGGCATTCTCTATGTCACCCATCGCCTCGACGAGGTGGCGGCCCTCGCCGACAGCGTCACCGTGCTGCGCGACGGCCGCCATGTGGCGACGCGGCCGGTCGCCGGCACGACCTCGGCGATGCTGGCCGAGCTGATCGTCGGCCGCAGCCTGGACGAGCTCTTCCAGCCGCCGCCCGGCTCTGGCGACGCGGCGCCGCTGCTCGAGCTCGACCGGCTCGAGCTGGACGGGGTCGGCCCGGTCTCCATGACCCTGCACGAGGGCGAGATCCTGGCCCTCGTCGGCCTGCGCGGTGCGGGCCACCACGAGCTCGGCCGCTTCGTCTTCGGCGCCGTTCGGGGCCGCGGCGGCGTGGCCCGTCTCGCCGGCCGGCCCTGGCGGCCCGCCTCGCCCGCCGCGGCGACGGCGGGCGGCGTCGGCTTCGTCTCGAGCCGGCGGGTCGAGGAGAGCCTCGCCCCCGGCCTCGCCGTGCGCGAGAACCTCTTCATGAACCCGCCCTTGACCGCCGGCCGGGCACGCATCAACGACCGGAGCGAGCGGTCGCGGGCGGCATCGGCCATGCAGCGCCTCGCGGTGCGGCCGGCCGAGCCCGAGCAGCCGGTGCTCAACCTCTCGGGCGGCAACCAGCAGAAGGTGGTCATCGCCCGCTGGGTCGAGACCGGGATGCGCCTGCTCGTCCTCGAGGAGCCGACCTTCGGCGTCGACGTGGGGGCCAAGGCGGAGATCTACCGCATCCTCGACCGGCTGGTCGGCGAGGGCCGGGCCGTGCTGCTGATCTCCTCGGACTTCGAGGAGGTGGCCGGCATCGCGCATCGGGCCCTCGTCCTCGACCGCGGCCGGATCACCGCGGAGGTGCCGCGGGAACGGCTTTCCGTGCCACTGCTCACCCGCCTCGCCGGCGGCGAGGCGCTCACCGGGGCCGCCGCATGAAGCAGCAGTCCGGACTCCTGCGCTTTCTCTCGGTCTGGCACCTGCTGGTGCTGCTGGTGGCCCTCGTCGTGCTCTTCACGGTGATCAAGCCCGACACCTTCCCGACCGCCTTCACCTTCAAGTCGATGGCCAGCAGCCGGTCGATCAACGCCATGATGGCCTTGGCCGTCATGATCCCGCTCGCCTGCAACCAGTTCGACCTCTCGGCCGCCTCGATCGTCGGCATCGGCCAGGTGCTGGCCAACGGTCTGCAGACCCAGCAGGGCCTCTCCTGGCCCGCGGCCTGCGCCATCGTGCTGGCCATCGGCGCCCTGGTCGGGCTCGTCAACGGCCTGCTCGTCACCCGGGCCAGGATCAACTCCTTCATCGCCACGCTCGGCACCGGCACGCTGCTTTTGGGCGTGAACCAGTGGTACACGGGCGGCCGGCAGGTGGTGGGGCCTTTGCCCGATGGGTTCACGGGCCTCGCCGCGGTCGTGCCCGGCATGGCTGTGCCCCTGCCGCTCATCTATGCGCTGGCGATCGCGTTTTTGCTCTGGATCGTCTTCGACCATCGCCCGCTCGGCCGCTTCCTCTACGTGATCGGCGACAACCCGCGCGCCGCCGTGCTCTCGGGCATCCCGGCCGACCGCTATGTCGTGCTCGCCTTCGTCGCCTCGGGTGTCATCGCCGCCATCGCCGGCATCGTGCTGCAGGCGCAGCTCAGGGTCGGCCAGAGCACGGTGGGCCAGGAGCTGCTGCTGCCGGCCTTCACCGGAGCCCTCCTCGGCGCCACCGCGATCCGCCCCGGCCGGCCCAACCCCTGGGGCACCATCCTCGCCGTCGCGGTCCTCGCCGTCGCCGTCGCCGGCCTGAGCCAGCTCGGGGCACCCTTCTACGTCGAGCCGATCTTCAATGGTGCGATGCTGATCCTGGCGGTCGGGCTCGCCGCCTGGATGACGCGGCGGCGCGAGCAGCGTCTCGCCACCGCCGAGGCGGAGCGGCGCCGGGCGACCGGCCCGCCGCCCGAAGCGGGCGAGGCCGGGCGTGCCTGAGCCGGTCCGGGACGGGCTGCGGCTGGACGGGCAACGGGTGCTGGTCACCGGGGCTGCCGCCGGCATCGGCGAGGCGACGGCCCGCCTGCTGGCGTCCCTGGGAGCGACGGTGCTGCTGGCCGACCGCGACGACACCTCGGCGATCGCGAACGAGCTCCGAGGCAGCGCCTTCCGTGTCGATCTGGGCTCGGCCGAGGCGCTGGACGAGCTCGTCGCCGCTGCCGGCCCGGTCGACGCGCTGGTCGCCAATGCCGCGATCTGCCCCTTCGACGACTGGCAGGAGGCGGGCTGGGACGCGGTCTTCGACGAGGTGATCCGGGTCGACCTGCTGGCCCCGATCCGCCTCGCCCGGGCGCTCTTGCCCGGCATGGCGGCGCGCGGCGGCGGGCGGATGGTCTTCGTCGGCTCGCTCGCCGGCAAGACCGGCGGGCTCATCGCCTCGCCGCACTACGTGGCGGCCAAGGGCGGGCTGCATGCCTTCGTGCGCTGGCTGGCACGGCGGGCGGCGCCGCGGGGCGTGATCGTCAACGGCGTCGCCCCCGCCTCGATCAGAACACCTCTCATGGACGGCCGGCCGGTGAGCACGAGCGCCATCCCGGTCGGGCGGCTCGGCGAGCCCCTGGAGGTCGCCTGGCCGATCGCCTTTCTCTCCTCGCCGGCGGCGAGCTATGTCTGCGGCACCGTGCTCGACGTGAACGGCGGCGTGCGGATGGACGGCTGAAGCGGGATCCGCGGCCACGGGCGTGAAATTCGTCCTCGTATCTTCTCAAATGGGCGGCGCCGCCCCTAGACGGCGGCCGCGCACTTTCGGGGCGGTGCGGCGACGCGGGCGGCAGACGGGCCGGCGGTGTCGGCGGCGACCGGCTCCGGTGGCGGCACGAGCACGGTGAGCTTCAGACCCGGGGCGCCGTCCTCGAGCCGCAGCTCGCCGCCGAGGCGGAGCGCCAGCGTTCGCATCAGCCGCAGACCGAGCCCGCCGGAGCCCGGTGGCGGGCGCATGCCGCGGCCGTTGTCCGCGACCTCGACGAGAAAGCCGCCGTCCCTTGTCTGGCGGGCGCGGACCACCACCCTGCCCGTCTGCGCCTCCTGAAAGGCGTGGCGGGCCACATTGGTCAACGCCTCGTGGACGAGGAGGGCAAGGGACTGCGCCCGCTGGCCGTCGAGAGGCAGCCTGTCGACCTCGCAGTCCAGGGTGACCCGTCCCTCGTGCGGCAGCATGATCGCAGCGGCCGAAGCGCGGATCAGCGCCCCGGCATCAACGTCGCCGCCGGGACCGAGAGCGTTCAGGCGCTGGTGGAGACCGGCGAGCAGGTCGACGCGCAGCGCTAGATCATGAAGCCGCTCCTGCGTCTCCGCGTGCTCGGCGCGCCGCGCCTCGAGGCCGAGCAGGCCCTGGATGGTCTGCAGCAGATTCTGCGTGCGGTGCCGCAGCTCGCTCAGCTCGAGCGATGCCGGGCTCCTGTCGTCGGCGGTGCGGTGACGGGTGGCGACGCGAGCGTGTCGCGCCCTGGGCGGCTTGCGCATGCTTCCTCCAGGTCGGACCGACGCTGCGGCTTGCAGCGGACGGCGGACGGCGTGTACGCAAGATTGGGTGACACAGGTGGAACCCCTGGTCGTTAACATATGTTGGTCGGTCGCTCGTCTCTTCTGCAGCGGATCGCCCATGGGAGACGAGGTTGGCGCGACTCGAGCCGTTGAGCACCACCACCCCATGCCAGAATTGCGCCTTGCGTGCCCTGCCGATCTTCCGCTGCCTGAGCGGCGCGGAGCTCGCCTTCGTCGAGAAGTTCAAGATCGGCGAGTTGGAGGTGCAGGCCGGCAGCGATATCCTGCTGGCCGGGACGCACAGCGCCCATCTCTTCACCATCTTCGGCGGCTGGTGCTTTCGCTACGATCTCATGGAGGATGGTCGCCGGCAGATCCACAGCCTGCTGCTGCCCGGCGATTTCATCGGCCTGCAGACCGAGATGCTGGGCACCATGCAGCATTCGGTGCAGTCCCTGACCGATGTCCGTCTCTGCGTCTTCTCGCGCGAGCGCTTCTGGACGATCTACGAGAGCTTTCCCGAGCTCGCCTTCGACCTCACCTGGGCCGCGGCCTGCGGCGAGCGGACCGTCGAGGTGGCGCTGAGCAATGTCGGGCAGCGCCCCTCCTTCGAACGATTGGCCGCCCTGGTGGTGCATCTCTATCGGCAGCTCGACGGGCTGCGCCTGGTCAAGGACGGCACCATCCTCTGGCCGCTGACCCAGCAGCATGTCGCCGATCTGCTGGGCCTCTCGACCGTTCACGTCAGTCGCGTGCTCCGGCGGCTGGTCGATTCCGGGTTGGTGCGCCTCGACGGTCGCCGCCTCACGGTGGTCGATCTTCCGGCTCTGGCCGAGGTCGCCGCTGTCGACCCGGAGAAGCCGCTGCGCCGGCCGCTGATCTGAAACGAGCGGGCCACTCGCCCGTGCGGGCGGCTGCTGCTATAAGTAAGGCGTGCCAGCTGGAACCTTTGGCCGCGCCAGCGGTTTCAACCTACTGGACCAGTGACGGAGCGGCGGGCGAGACGTGATGGGCAAGGGGGCAAAAGAGCCGGACGGTGCGGCCGGAGACCAGGCCCGAGGGGTCGCGCGCAAGCGCCGCTCGGCCCAGGACGCCGGCTTCGATCGCTGGCTCGGCAAGCAGCTGCATGCGATCTACGACCCGGTACTCGACGAGGAGCTGCCGGAGCGGCTTCGCTTGCTGATCGAGCAGTTCGAGCCGCGCGACGAGTCGGCCAGCGCGGCCGAGGATCGCGAAGACGAGGAAAAGATGAACGGCAACCGCCCGCAGAAGCGTGGCGGCCCGGTGGGAGGGGCCTGAGATGACGGGGGGGCAGCCGGGCCAGGAGATTGCGCGCGTCCTGCCGTTCCTGCGCCGTTACGCGCGGGCGGTGACTGGTGACCAGGCGCGTGGCGACCGGGACGTTGCGGCGGCATTGACGGGGCTCGCAGACAGGCTCGCCGAGGAGCGCCTTCATGACCCCCGGCTGGCGCTCTATCGGGCGCTGCACGATACCTGGAACGGCAGTCGGCTGCCGGCCGCCGTCGCGGAAGAGCCGAGCGATTCCGACCTGCTCGAGGGGACCCTGGCCCTCGAGACGAGGCTGCACGAGCTCGCGCCGCCCTTTCGCCAGGCCCTGCTGCTCGCCACCCTCGAGGAGTTCGATCGGTCAGAGGTGGCGCAGATCATGGCCGTGGGCGAGGCGGAGGTCGATGCCCTGCTCGACGAGGCCAAGGCCGAGCTGCGCCGGCAGCCGCCGAGCCGCGTGCTCGTGGTCGAGGACGAGCCGGTGATCGCCCTCGATATCGCCACCTCGCTCGAGGGCAACGGGCATACCGTCGTCGGCATCGCCACGACCCATCGCCAGGCGGTGGCGCTGTCGCGCCAGCACCGGCCGGACCTGATCCTTGCCGACATCCGGCTCGCCGACGAGAGCTCGGGTCTGGAGGCGGTGCACGAGATCCTGCGCGAGGCGGAGCTGCCGGTCGTCTTCGTCACCGCCTATCCCGAGCGCCTGCTCACCGGAACGCGGCCCGAGCCGACCTTTCTCGTGACCAAGCCCTTCGATGCCGACACGCTCGACATCACGATCTCCCAGGCCCTGGCCAGCGCCCGGCGGAGGCGACGGGAGCAGCCGGCTTGATTGCCGGCGACCTCGACGGCGACGCACCGACCGGAAGAGGACGCTGGCGCCAGCCCGCCAGCCTGAAGGGGCGCATGGCCCTGCTGCTCGGGCTCGTGCTCATTCCGCCGCTGCTCTACTCGGTCTACCAGACCGGGAGCGCCTATCTGGCCGAGGCGCACGAGCAGGAGAGGAAGGCGGCGAGTCTGCTCGACATCGTCGTGGCCTATCAGCGCGAGGTGCTGGACGGCACGCGCAACCTGCTGGACACGCTCGTCCGCGATTCCAGCCTGCAAAACGACGAAGCATCCTGCAACGCGGCCCTGGCCGCCGTGGCCAAGCAGAATCCGATCTACCTCAGTCTGGCCATTCTCGACGCCACGGGCGAAATCCGCTGCAGCAGCCGACCCGAGAGCGTCGGTGTCAGCCTCGCCGATCGCGCCTACTTCCGGGAGCTGGCGGGGGGCCGGGACTTCGTCGTCAGCGAGCGGCTCATCTCTCGTTTCAATCAGCGCGAAACCATCGTGGTGGCCGAGGCGGTTCGCAACGGGGTCGGCGGTGCGCTCGAATCCGTCGTCGCCGTGGGCCTCGATCTCGCAGTCTTCACCAGGGCGATGCGTGGCATCGATCTGCCCGACGGGACGGCGGTTCACATCTTCGATGCCGAGGGAATGATCGTCGGCGGCGAGCTCGCGGACGCCGGAGAAAAGCCTGATCTGGCGCCGGCGATGGCCGATCTGCGCGCGCTGGCGACGAGCCCGCGCGAGGTCGTGGAGCTCACCTCCCGGGACGGCGTGCAGCGGCTCTTCGTCTCGGCGCCGGTCGCCGAGGGCGCCCTCTTCGCGGTCGTCGGCTTCGCGGCGCCACCGCGCTGGGACTGGCTCGACAGCAAGTTGCTGATCGGCATCCTCTCGCCGACGGTGATGCTGGCCCTGGCCGTGGTCGCGATCTGGATCGCCAGCGACTACCTCGTGAACCGCCACATCCGCACGCTCGTCGCCGCCACGCGAGCCTATGGCCGCGGCCGCGGGGCGATCCGGCCGGACACCAAAGGGGCGCCCGAGGAGCTGAAGGAACTGGCCGGCTCGTTCGCCGAGATGGCGGCCCGAATCGAGCATCGCGAGCAGGAGCTGCGCAGCTCGCTCGAGCAGAAGGACATGATGCTTCGGGAGATCCATCACCGGGTCAAGAACAACCTGCAGATCGTCACCAGCCTCCTGCGGCTGCGCGCCCGCAGCGCCGCCTCGGTCGAGGCGCGCCGGGTCATGGACGAGGCGCAGGTGCGCATTCGTGCATTGGCGCTGGTGCATCGCCATCTCTACGAGCAGCCTGCCGCCGAAAGCCTCAGGGTCGACACCTTCGTCGAGGACCTGCTCGACTTCCTCGCCGCGCTCGGCACCGGCGACGATCGCGGCATCGCGTTTCGCACCAACCTGGCGCCGGTCGAGATCGCCTCCGACCAGGCGATCGCGCTCGCCCTGTTCGTCACCGAGGCCGTCGGCAACGCTCAGCTGCACGGCTTCCCCGGCGCCCATCACGCACCCGAGGTGCGGATCGATTTTACCGTCGAGGGCGACTGCGCTACCCTCGTCGTCGCGGACAATGGCGTCGGCGCCGGGCAGGGCCGGGAGGATCGCGCGCAGGCTCTCGAGGGCATGGGCCTGCGGCTGATGCGGATGCTGGCGGGTCAGCTCGGCGGCGAGTGCGTGATCGAGCACCAGGCGGGGACGACGGTGCGACTGACCTTTCCCTTGCACGATTTCGACGTATTCGAATCGTCGAGCGAGGGAACCTTCGAGCCCGCCGACGGTTGAAGCTTGTCGAAGAACGTGTAGGGAGCAACGACATGACTGTTTTTCGCGACGACGTCGTGGCCCTGGTGCCGCATCTGCGGGCCTTCGCCCGCAGCCTCGCGGCTGGCGACGCGGCATTGGCCGACGACCTCGTGCAGGACACGATGGTCAATGCGCTCCAGGCGCAGCATCAGTTTCAGCCGGGCACCAACCTGAGGGCCTGGCTTTTTCGTATCCTGCGCAACCGTTTCTTGAGCATCAAGGCGCGCAAGTACCAGACGAGCGAGGTCTACGACGAGCATCTCGAGACGCGCTGGTCGGTGCCGGCCTATCAGGAGTCGATGATCGAGATCGACGCGCTCAAGCGCGCTTTCGGCGCGCTTTCGGCGACCCATCGCGAGGTCCTGATCTACGCCGTGGTCGAGGAGCTGCCTTACGAGGAGGTTGCCGAGATCTGCGGTTGTGCCGTGGGCACGGTCAAGAGCCGGGTCAACCGGGCCAGGGCGATCCTCAAGAAGATGCTGCTCGAGGACGAGCTGCCGGTGGACGAGGCGAGGCTGGCGCGCAACCTGCCGGACCGCATGCTCGAGCGCCTCGTGCCCGACGCCGATGAGCCGGGCGCTCATCTGCACAGGGACGATGGCGCCGTGGATGCGAGCTGGGCGAGGCGCCCGATGGGCCGTGCCTGACCGGGGCACTGCATCCTGAAACGGCAAAACCCCCGGACCTCGCGGTCCGGGGGTTTTCCTTTGGCTGCATCGCGGGCGCCGGGGGCGCCCGCGATGGCTCAGGTCAGAGCGGCTTCTGGCGGCTCTGCCAGTCCTTCACCTGCTTCTCGGCTTCGTCCCGGCTGATCCCGTAGGTTTTCTGGATGCGGCCGACGAACTGATCGTAGTTGCCTTCCGCGACATCGAGGTCGTCGTCCGTGAGCTTGCCCCACTGCTCCTGGGCCTTGCCGCGAAAGATCTTCCAATTGCCCTTGATGATATCCCAGTTCATGGTCGTTCCTTTCTGAGGTAGGGAGAGATGGCGGGGCGCGACGAATGCCGCGCCCCGGTCGCGAGGTCACTCGTTCACGAGCCACTTGCCGTCGGCATCCCGCTCGTAGGACGGCATGGCCTCGAGCTCCTCCTTGGTTGCCGAGACGGTGATGCGCTGCTCGCCGTCCACGGCAGCGATCTGCATCTCGTCGGCCGGCAGCGCCACCGTATGGACGCCCATGCCGAGGAACCCGCCGACATCGACGATCAACCGGTCGATGTTGTTGTCGGGGCCGATCAGCAGATCGGCGACCTCGCCGATACCGTCGCCATCGAGACCATAGACCGTCGCGCCAAGGACATCCTTGGCCGACATGTCGCCCATCATCATGTCGGCTTCGCCGGCCTGATCCCACGAGCGGTATTCGGTGTCGTCCACGGCCGGCGCCTCGGTGGCCGCGGTCCGGGTCTGCTCGGCGGTCGTGTCGGGCATCACCGGCGAGCCCACCGGGCCGGCGCTACCGACCCAATAGTTGTCCTCGGCCCGCTCGAACGCCGGCATCGCCTCGAGCTCTTCCTCCGTCACATCGACGCTGGCACGCAGCACGCCGTCGGCGTCGACGAACTCGATCTCGTCCAGGTCGAGCGCCACGCGATGCTCGCCCATGCCGAGGAAGCCGCCGACATCCACCAGCACCTGGCTCACCTGGCCATCCTCGGCGACCAGAAGATCCACCACCTCGCCGATCGACTCGTCGTTGGCGTCGTAGACATTGGCGCCGACGATCTCCTCGGTGGTCATCTCGTTGGGCAAGGTGATGCTGCCCGCCTCGGCATCCTGGATGGAGCGGTAACGCATCTCCTCTGGCGGTGCGCTGGCGAGCGGCTGATCCGCGCCGGTCGCGCCAGCAGCCCCGACGGCGTCGCCGCCCTGGGTCTCGGCCGACTGCGTGGCGTCGCCCTGCGAGCTGGCCGGCACGTTGCCCTGCTCCTGCGTATCGCCATTCTGGGCGTTCTGGTCCTGAGCGGTCGCCGCCGGCGCGTCGGTCTGGGCCAGCAGCGGTCCGCCGAAGCCGGCCGCAACGCCCAAGAGCGCCATGGAGGCCACAGAGCTCATCAGGATCTTTCTCATCACTCGGTCTCCTTCTCGGTCCGGGACATCACCCCGCCCCTGCGGCGCTGTGCCCCCAACTGGATAGAATAATCGAGCAGCGCCCCTCGGGTTCCGCCGGATACGAAGCCGAAGCATCAATAGTCATGGCCGGAACGTGGCGGGGATAGTTGACCTTGCGTACCTGGCCAAGCAGAGGGCAAAAAAAGAGGCCGGCAAAGCCGGCCTCAATCTGCCCTTTAACACCGGAAAGACGCTCAGGTCACCGGCGGCGACCGCCCACGAATCACGTAGACGACGAGGCTGATGACCAGCAGCGCCAGAAAGATGAAGAACAGCAGCTGCGCGATGCCAGCCGAAGCGGAGGCGATGCCACCGAAGCCGAACACCGCGGCGATGATGGCAACGACAAAGAACACCAAAGCCCAGTACAGCATGCCAGTCTCCTTCCGGTGGGTTCCGCCGTCGTCGCCGGCTCGGCATCAACAACCGACACGACGGCGGTCTGGGGCATCAACGCCGGTCGCGGCACCCGGTTCCATCGGCGGGCGACGCTTCGCCGAAGCACGGGGGAGAGCGGGCTGCGGTGCGGGGGATCGCTGGCGTCCTGCCCGCAGTGCCGCTAGTGGTGTTCGGCGAGGCCCCCGGAACCTCGGCCGCAATTGGCAGTTCTTGTCCGTGAAATGACTTTTGAAAGGGATTTCGGCCATGGCCGCACGTGACACCGACGGCGACAAGGATCTGGCGGCACTCAGGGAAGATCTGGCCCGCCTGCGCGAGGACATCGCCAGCATCAAGAGCACGATCGCCGGCATCGGCAAGCGGAGCGCCCAGGAGGCGAAGGAGGCCGGCAGCGCCAAGCTCGGCGAGCTGCGCGACGAGCTGGAGCAACTGGGCGACAACATGTATGCGCGGGGCCACGACGCGCTCGCCGGGGTCGAGCGCACGGTCCATGACCGGCCGCTGACCAGCCTGCTCGCCGCCTTCGGCGTCGGGCTGATCCTGAGCAAGTTCCTGGATCGACGCTGAGGGAACGCATGCTGGCAGCACTCCAGCCGATAGCGGCGCATCTGCGGCAGATGCGCCGCCAGCTCGTTTTCTGGGGCGCTGCGGCCTTGCTCGGCGGGCTGGCGATCATCTTCTTCGCCATGGCCTTCTACATGAGCCTGGCGAGGCAACTGGGCGAGCCGCTGGCGGCGGGGGTGCTCGGCACCGTCCTGGCGCTCGGCGCCATCATCCTCTTCCTGGTCGGCAGGCGACGGTCGGTGCGGCGGCACTACCCGTCTGGCTCACCCGTCCCGCCGTTGACGACCCCGACCCCGCCGCGGCCAATGGAAGCGCTGATGGTGGCCTTCGTGCTCGGGGTGATCGACGAGCAATTCCGCCGCCGGCCGCGCCGTTAGAGCAGCGCGGCTCGAAGCGCGGCGGCGATCGCCCCGATGACCGCGATGCCGAGGATGTAGAGCCCCGCGAACCACAGCCAGCGGCGCATCAATGGTAGCCGTCGGCGGGACCCACCTTGCCGCGGAACACCCAGTACGAATAGGCCGTGTAGGCCAGGATCATCGGGATCAGGAGGGCGGCGCCCACCAAGAGGAACAGCAGCGAGCTCGTGGGTGCGGCGGCCTCGGCAATCGTCAGGGCGGGCGGCACGAGGTTGGGATAGAAGCTGACCCCGAGACCGGCATAGGACAGGATGAAGATCGCCACGGTCGCGAGGAACGGGCGCCGATGATCCTCCTGGTGACGGAGCCCAGTCCACAACTGCCAGACGGCGAGTGCCAGCAGGATCGGCACGACGGCGCTCCAGGCGCCCGACGGCCAGCCGAACCATCGCTCGAGATACTCGGGTCGCAGGAAGGGCGTGGCCAGGCTGACGGCCCCGATCAGGGCGATCAGGGCGACGCCGAGCGGCATGGCGAAGCGCCGGGCGCGGGCCAGCGTCGCGCCTTCGGTCTTGAGGATCAGCCAGGTCGCACCGAGCAAGGCATAGCCCACGACGAGCGCCAGGGCGGTCAGCGCCGAGAAGGGCGTCAGCCAGTCCCAGCTCCCGCCGGCATAGGCCCGGCCCTCGACCGCGATGCCCTGCACCAGCGCGCCGAGCGCCATGCCCTGGGCGATCGCCGCGACGAGCGAGCCGCCCCAGAACCCGAGCTCCCAGAAGCCCTGCATCCGCCTGGTCCGATGCACGAACTCGAACGCGACGCCACGAAAGATCAGGCCCAGCAGCATGGCGATGATCAGCGGGTAGAGCGCCGGCATCACGATGGCGTAGGCCAGCGGGAACACGGCGAAGAGACCGCCGCCACCGAGCACGAGCCAGGTCTCGTTGCCGTCCCAGACGGGGGCGATCGTGTTCATCGCCAGATGGCGCTCCTCGCGGTCGGCAAGGAACGGGAAGAGGATGCCGATGCCCAGATCGAACCCGTCGAGCAGAACGTAGGCCAGCACCGCGAAGGCGATCAGCCCGACCCAGATGAAGGGCAGGTCGATGCTCATGGCTGCCCCCCTGTGCTTGCATGCCACTGGGTCGGGCGGGCGGCGACGGGGGTGATCCCGGCGGCGCGCGTCGGGCCGATCTGCTCGATGCCGATGCTGCTCCGTGGCTCCCGGCCCATCAGCCGCATCACGTAGAAGGTGCCCGAGCCGAAGACGAGGAAATAGACCACGATGAAGGCGGTCAGCGAGGCGCTGACGGCGGCGGCCTGCACGGGAGCAGCGCTCTCCACTGTGCGCAGCAGGCCATAGACCGTGTAGGGCTGGCGGCCGACCTCGGTGGTGATCCAGCCGCAGAGCACGGCGAGGAAGCCCGATGGCGCCATCAGCACGGCGGCGCGGTGCAGCCATCGGGCATCGTCGAGCCGCCCCTGCCAGCGTGCCCATGCCGACCAGAGGCCGATCCCCAGCATGGCGAAGCCGACGGCCACCATGATGCGGAAGGTCCAGAAGATGAGCGCCGCTGGCGGGCGCTCGTCCGCCGGAAAGGCATCCAGCCCCTGGATCGGGGTATCGAGGTCGTGCGTGAGGATCAGCGACCCCAGCAGCGGTATCTCCAGCTTGTAGCGGGTCTCGCCAGCCGCATCGTCGGGCAGCCCGAGGAGGACCAGCGGGGCGCGGCCCTCGGGGAAGCTCTCGAAATGGCCTTCCATGGCCGCGATCTTGGCGGGCTGGTGCGCCAGCGTGTTGAGGCCGTGCTGATCGCCCGCCAGAATCTGGATCGGCGTGACGATCAGGGCCATCCACATGGCCATCGAGAACATGATCGACGCGGCGCGGTTCTCACGATCGCGGAGCAGGTGCCAGGCGCCGACCCCGCCGACCACGAAGGCGGTGGTCAGATACGCCGCCAGCACCATGTGCACCAGCCGGTAGGGGAAGGACGGGTTGAAGACGATCAGCCACCAGTCCTCGGGCACGAACTGGCCCACCTCGTTGATCGAGTAGCCCTGCGGGGTCTGCATCCAGCTGTTCACGCTGAGGATCCAGAACGCCGAGAAGAGCGTGCCGAGGGCGACGATGACGGTGGCCGCCATGTGCAGCCGGTCGCCCACCCGTTCCCGGCCGAACAGCATGATGCCGAGGAAGCCGGCCTCGAGGAAGAAGGCCGACAACACCTCGTAGCCCATCAACGGGCCGAGGATCGGGCCGGTCCTGTCGGCGAACACCGACCAGTTGGTGCCGAACTGATAGGACATCACGATGCCGGAGACGACGCCCATGCCGAAGACCACGGCGAAGATCGTCTTCCAGTAGTCGAACACCCGCAGATAGGCCTCGTCCCGGCGCCAGAGCCAGAGCCCGTTCAGCACCGCCAGAAAGCTGGCCAGCCCGATGGTGAAGGCCGGAAAGACGATATGGGCGGAGATCGTGAAGGCGAACTGGAACCGCGCCAGATCGATTGCGGAGAAGCCGTCCAACATAGCCTTGCCCGAACCTCGTCCGGCGGCGCCGGTGCGTGGCCGGCCCGACCGTACTTTGCATCAGCCTGATCGACAGCTATGTCGCCATTGACCGCCGACAACGCCGCCACCCCCGACATGAGCGCTTATGCATCGGCTCGGGGCAATCGGTCGCGCCGGGCGGAGTTGCGGGTGGGCAGGGTCAGCCGGCTGCGCGCGGCCCGAACAGCAGCCAGGCCAGAAGGCCGACCACCGGCAGCACCAGGATCACCACGGTCCAGACCACCTTCGACCCGACCGAGGCGCCGCTCGAGAACACGTTCACGATCGCCCAGACATCGGCGATCAGGACGAGGAGGCCGATCAGGCCCCCGACCTCGATACCCATCTCTTGCTCCCAGTTCCTGCCAACCGATGACCCTCGCCCGCCCCCGCTTGCGCTCATGCCACATCGAGAGAACCGGCGGTGCGGCAGGGAGTTCCCGAGAGGCGCCCGGGCCTGCTCATGATGGCCCTGCTCGGCAGGGGTTTGCCCTGCACCGCGATGCAGGGCCGGCAGGCGCGGCGCCGAGTCTAGCTGCCCTTGAGAAAGCCGAAGTCGCAGCCCTCGTCGGCCTGCAGGATCTGCTCCTGGTAGAGGCGGTCGTGGCCGCGCGCCGGCAGCGGCGGCGGGGGTGGCAGCGCCTGTCGGCGGCGCGCCAGCTCGTCCGGCTCGACCAGGAGATCGAGACGGCACCGCTCGACGGAAAGGCTGATGCGGTCGCCCGTTTCGACCAGCGCCAGGGGGCCGCCGGCCGCCGCATCGGGGGCGATGTGGAGGACGATGGTGCCGTAGGCGGTGCCGCTCATCCGCGCGTCCGAGAGGCGCAGCATGTCCTTCACGCCGGCCCGGGCGAGCTTTTTCGGGATCGGCAGGTAGCCGGCCTCGGGCATCGCCGCCGGGCTGGTGGGCCCTGCGTTCTTGAGGACCAGGAGAGCGTCGGCGGTCACGTCGAGGTCCGGATCGTCGATGCGGGCTGCCAGGTCCTCGAGGCCGTCGAAGACCACGGCCCGGCCCTCGTGCTCGAAGAGCCTGGGATCGGCCGCCGAGCGCTTGAGCACCGCCCCCTTGGGGGCGAGCGAGCCGAAGAGGGCGACGAGCCCGCCTTTCGGGTGGATGGGGTCGTCGATCGGGCGGATGACGGTGCGATCGACCCAGGGATCGGCGGCGGCCAGCCGCTCGCCCAGGGTCTCGCCGGTGACGGTGGGGACGCCCAGGTGCAGGAGATCGCCGAGCTCGCGCATCACCGCCGGAAGACCGCCGGCGGCGTGCAGGTCCTGCATGTAGTGCGTACCCGTCGGCTTCAGGTCGACGATGACGGGCGTGGTCTCGCTCAGCTCGTTGAAGCGGCGCAGATCGAGCTCGAGCCCGGCGCGGCCGGCGATCGCCGCCATGTGCAGCACGGCATTGGTCGACCCGCCGATGGCGAGCAGCACGCGGAGCGCGTTCTCGAGGCTTTCCTGCGTCACCAGCTCGGCCATGGGCCGGCCGCTGCCGATCAGGGCGACGGCGGCGGCCCCGGTCGCCTCGGCGAGGCGCAGCCGGTCGGCATCGACGGCCGGGATCGAGGCGCCCATGGGCAGCATCAGGCCCATGGCCTCGACCAGCGACGCCATGGTGCTGGCCGTGCCCATCACGGCACAGGTGCCGGCGGTGGAGGCGAGCCGCCGCTCGACCCGGTCGATCTCCGCCTCGTCGATCTCGCCGGCCCGAAAGCGGGCCCAGAAGCGGCGGCAGTCGGTGCAGGCGCCGAGGCGCTCGCCGCGGTGCATGGCGGTCGCCATGGGCCCGGTGACGAGCTGGATGGCCGGGCGGCCGGCGGAGATGGCACCCATGACCTGGGCCGGCACGGTCTTGTCGCAGCCGCCGATCAGCACCACCGCGTCCATCGGCTGGGCGCGGATCATCTCCTCGACGTCCATCGACATGAGGTTGCGGAACTTGAGGCTGGTGGGCGTGAGGAAGCCTTCGCCGAGCGAGATGGTGGGGAAGTCGAGCGGCAGGGCGCCGGCGGCGAGCACGCCGCGCTTCACCGCCTCGATCAGCTCGGGCACGAGACGATGGCAGTTGTTGAAGCCGCTCGCCGAATGGGCGATGCCGACCACCGGCCTGGCCAGAAGGTCGCGCGAATAGCCCATGGAGCTCGCGAACGAGCGGCGGAGATAGGCGCTGAACGCCGGGTCGCCGTAATTGGTGAGGCCGTTCGCCAGCCCCCGGGTCCTGCCGTCGTCGCCCATCGTCGCCCGCCCTCTGCTGCTCGGTGAGTTCCAGCCGATTCGCGCCCGGACCGCAAGGGGCGGCCCACCAGCCACGCCCCCGCCAATTCGCCGTTCACTTGATCTCGCGCAAGCCGGCGCGCCACGGAACGTCTTGCATTCTCGTGACAATCCTGTGACGCAGGGGCCGCGGTGGCACGTCGCGCAGCAACTATCGGGGGCGGGATCATGGCGGCTGGCGTTCCGAACATTCGCAAGCTGGAGAGCGCGCTGCTGGTCAACCGCGCCGAGCTCTTCCGCTTCGGCACGGCGGTGCTGTTCGTCATCGTCATCATGATCTTCGCGGTGGCGCAGGGCGCCTCGGGGCCGCATGGGCTGCTGCTGGTCGCGGCGGCGATGATCGGCGGCTACATGGCGCTCAATATCGGGGCCAACGACGTCGCCAACAATGTCGGCCCGGCGGTCGGCTCGCATGCCATCACGCTGACGGGGGCCATCGTCATCGCCGCCTCCTTCGAGGCCGGCGGGGCGCTGATCGCCGGCGGCGACGTGGTCGGCACGATCAAGAGCGGCATCATCGATCCGGCGCTGATCCCGGATGCCACCACCTTCATCTGGCTGATGACCGCCGCCTTGCTGGCGGCCGCCCTCTGGCTCAACCTGGCGACGGCGCTGGGGGCGCCCGTCTCGACCACTCACTCCATTGTCGGCGGGGTCCTGGGCGCCGGCATCGCCGCCGGCGGCTTCGGCATCGCCGACTGGGCCGAGGTCGGCCGGATTGTCGCGTCGTGGGTCATCTCGCCCGTGCTCGGCGGCCTCATCGCCGCCGGCTTCCTCTACATCATCAAGCGCCGCATCACCTACCAGAGCGACCTGATGGCAGCGGCCGAGCGGACCGTGCCGATGCTGATCGCGCTGATGGCCTGGTCGTTCACGACCTATCTCCTGCTCAAGGGGCTGAAGCAGCTCTGGAGCGTGAGCTTCCTCACCGCCGCCCTCATCGGCCTCGTGCTCGCCGGCGTCGCCTGGTTCGTCATGCGCCGCCATGTCGCGAGCTCGGCACCCAGGGTCCCGAACACCAAGGGCGGGGTCAACGAGCTCTTCACCGTGCCCCTGATCTTCGCCGCGGCCCTCCTGAGCTTCGCGCACGGGGCCAACGACGTGGCGAATGCCGTGGGCCCGCTGGCTGCCATCAACGACGCGGTCTCCTCCGGCGGCGTCGCCAGCAAGGCGCACATCCCGATCTGGGTGATGCTGGTCGGCGCCATCGGCATCGCGCTCGGCCTGGCGCTCTTCGGGCCGAAGCTGATCCGCACGGTGGGCTCGGAGATCACCGAGCTCGACCGGGCCCGCGCCTTCTGCGTGGCGCTCTCGGCCGCGATCACCGTCATCGTCGCCTCGCAGCTCGGCCTGCCGGTCAGCTCCACCCATATCGCCGTAGGTGGCGTCTTCGGCGTCGGCTTCCTCCGCGAGTACCTCAAGGTCAGCTATGCACGCATGATCGAGGAGATCAGGGAGCACCACGCCGACGCGGACGCGGCGGCGGTCGAGGCCTTCCTCGCCCGCTTCGAAGCCGCCAAGGTGAGCGAGCGCCAGCTGATGCTGAGGCAGATGAAGGGCCAGTCGGGGGGCGCCACGCTGCGCAAGAAGGAGCGCAAGGGCCTGCGCAACATCAACCGCATCGAGCTGGTCAAGCGCTCGCTGCTCTTGCGGATCGCCGCCGCCTGGCTGATCACCGTGCCGGCGACGGCGATCGTCGGTGCCATGATCTTCTTCATGCTGCGCGGGGCGATGCTGCCGTGACCGCACCTGTTCTCTGCGCCGTCGACTTCTCGCCCGACGCCGAGGCGGCGCTGCTCTGGAGCTGCGCCCAGGCCGAGCTTGCCCAAGCACCTCTCCTGCTGCTGCACGTGATCCACGACCCGGCCGCCAGCCCCGGCTTCTACCAGCGGCCCGACGATGGCTGGCTGCGCCCGCTGGCCGACGTGGCGGAGCAGATGCTGGGCGAGTTCCTCGACCGGCTCCGTCAGGAGCATCCGGACCAGGGACGGTTGAAGACGCTCGAGACCCGGCTCGTGCCGGGCCTGCCGGCCGGTCGCATCGTCGAGGTGGCAAGCGAGGCCGGCGCGGTGCTCGTCGTGGTCGGCAGCCGCGGCCGGACCGGGCTGCCGCACATCCTGCTCGGCTCGGTGGCCGAGCGGGTGGTGCAGATCGCCCCCATGCCGGTCGTCGTGGTCAAGCGGGCAGCCACTGTGGCAGCCGACGCCGACCAGGCCGATGGTGGCCGGAAGTGACTGTCGAGCTCGACCATTTCGCGCTCTGGACCGGGCTCTTCGGCGGCATGGCGCTCTTTCTCTACGGCATGGACGTCCTGACCGTGTCGCTCAAGCGTGCCGCGGGCGAGCATCTCAAGGACCTGCTCGGCCGGGTGACCCGCAACCGCTTTCTCGGCGCCGGGGTCGGCGCCCTGGTCACCGGAATCGTCAACTCGTCGACGGTGACCACGGTGATCCTGGTCGGCTTCATCTCCGCCGGGCTCATGTCGATGGCGCAAAGCGTGGCCGTGATCATGGGCGCGAATATCGGCAGCACCGTCACCGCCCAGATCCTCGCCTTCAACGTCAGCCGCTTCGCCTTGCCGATCCTGACGCTCGGCTTCCTCGTCGCCTTCGTGCCCAAGGGCGAACGCACGCGGGAATTCGGCCGGATGCTGCTCGGCGCCGGCCTCGTCTTCTACGGCATCGCCGTGATGAGCGAGGCGATGGCGCCGTTGCGCGCCTACCCGCCGTTCATCGACTTCATCAAGACGCTCTCGCATCCCCTGCCCGCGGCGCTGGCCGGGATGACCTTCACCGCCCTCGTCCATTCCTCGGCGGCGACCACCGGTGTCGTGATCGTGCTGGCGGGCCAGGGTGTCATGTCGCTCGAGACGGCGATCGCGGTGGCCCTCGGCGCGAATGTCGGCACGTGCGCCACCGCCGGGCTCGCGGCCATCGGCAAGCCGCGCGAGGCGGTCCGCGCCGCCCTCGTGCATGTGCTCTTCAACGTTGCCGGCGTCGCCATCTGGATCGGCTTCATTCCCGAGCTCGCCGAGATCGTGCGCGCCGTCTCCCCGGCGGCGACGAATCTGACCGGCTCGGCCAGGGCGGCGGCGGAGGCGCCGCGGCAGGTGGCGAACGCGCACACCATCTTCAACATCGTCAACACGCTCCTCTTCATCGGCTTCACGACGCAGATCGCCCGGCTGGTCGAATGGCTGGTGCCCGACCGGCCGCTCGGCGCCGACGAGCCGCTGGCGCCGAGGTTCCTCGACGACAATCTGCTCTCGACCCCGGCCATGGCGCTCGACAGCGCCCGGCGGGAGATCGGCCGGATGGGCGACTATGTCGGCGCCATGCTCGAGCGGGCCCTGCCGGCCGCCCTCTCGGGCTCGCGCCAGGCGCTCTATGCGATCGAGGCGATGGACAAGCCCGTCGACGGGCTGCACCGGGCGCTGATCGCCTATCTGAGCCGCATCTCGGCGACGCCCTTGACCCCGGACCAGGCGCCGGTGCTGATGCATCTGGTCGCCATGACCAACGACCTCGAGCATCTCGCGGACCGGATCGCGACCGACATGACCACCTCGGCGCGCAAGCGGATCGACGAGCGGGTGGTGATCGCCCCCGACGCGGCGAGCCGGATCACCGCCTATCACGCGGCGGTGGTCAAGGCGCTGCGCGATGCCGTCACGGCGGTGATGACCGACGACCACGAGCTCGCCACCACCGTGCGCAACATGAAGCACGGGGTGACCGACATGGCGAGCCAGATCAGCCGCGAGCGCTTTGGCCACGTTCCAAAAGGCGCGCAGAACGCGATCCGGGGCTACGTGCGCGAGGTGGAGCTGCTCCAGATCCTCGACGGCATCTTCAAGATCGCCCGGCGCATCGCCCGGACGGAGCTGGTGCCGGAGCCGGCCTGAGGGCGTGCCTCGGCAATCGATCCGTGCCAATAGTGGCGGGCGCGGTTTCGGGAGGAGTGACATGACAGGCGATCGGGCATTGCTGCATCTGGCGCCGGACGACAACGTGGCGGTGGCGCTGCGGACGCTGGTGCCGGGCGAGACGGTGGAGATCGACGGGTTGGCGGTCACGGTGCGGGATGCGATCCCGTTCGCGCACAAGATCGCCCTCGCCGAGCTGCCGCAGGGGGCCACCGTCACCAAGTACGGCGTCGCCATCGGCAGCACGACCGCGCCGATCGCCGCCGGGGCGCATGTGCACGTGCACAACCTGAAGAGCGACTACATCGTCAATCGCGAGGACTTCTTCGAGGCCGCATCATGAGCGAGACGAGCATCCAGGCTTTCGCCCGCGCCGATGGCGGCAAGGGCATCCGCAATCTCGTGGTCGTCGCCTATCTGGTCGAGTGCGCGCATCATGTGGCCCGGGCCGTGACGGTGCCGTTCGAGGGGGACGGCGTGCATCTGATCGGCTTCGCCGGCTGCTACCCGAACGGCTATGCCGAGGAGATGATGGAGGCGCTGACCACCCACCCCAACGTGGGGGCGGTGCTGCTGGTCTCGCTCGGCTGCGAGCAGTTCAATCGGCAGAAGCTGATGAAGCGGGTCGAGGCGAGCGGCCGGCCGGTGGAGCTGCTGGTGATCCAGAAGGCCGGCGGCACGCGCAGCACGGTCGAGGCGGGACGGGCCTGGGTCAGCGAGCAGGTGGCGGCGCTGGCGAAGGCGCCCAGGGTGCCCATGGGGCTCGACGAGCTGATCGTCGGCACGATCTGCGGCGGCTCGGACGGCACCAGCGGGCTCACCGCCAACCCGGCCATCGGCAAGGCGGCGGACATCCTGGTGGACGCGGGGGCGCGGGTGATGTTCGAGGAGCTGGGCGAGCTCTTCGGCTGCGAGGCGCACATGGCGGCCCGTGCCGCGACACCCGAGCTCGGCCGGGCGATCATGGATGCCATGGACAAGAGCCGTCGGGTCTACGGCATGCTGGACCAGTCGAGCTTCGGCGGCGGCAACATCACGGGCGGGCTCAGCACGATCGAGGAGAAGTCGATCGGCGCCTACACCAAGAGCGGCACCCGGCCGATCGTCGGGATGCTCAAGCCGGGCGTGAAGCCGACGGCCAAGGGTCTCTATCTCCTCGACATGATCGGCGACGGCCCGGTGCGCTGGGGCTTCCCGAACATCAACGACAATGCCGAGATCACCGAGATGATCGCCTGCGGAGCGCATCTCTCGCTCTTCTCGACCGGCCGCGGCTCGGTCGTGGGCTCGGCCATCTCGCCGGTGATCAAGGTCTGCGCCAATCCCGAGACCTATCGGCGGCTGGCGGACGACATGGATGTCGACGCCGGGCGGATCCTCGAAGGCAGGGGCACGCTCGACGAGGTGGGCCGCGAGATCGTCGACCTCGTGACGCGGGTGGCAGGTGGCGAGCCGACGAAGTCGGAGGCGCTCGGGCATCAGGAGTTCGTGCTGACCTACAAGAGCTTCGCGCCGCTCGGCCCGGCCTGCCTGCCGGCCTGAGCAAGCCCGGTGGGGTAACAGCGCCGCATGGCGAAATTGGCGTCGGGTCCCCAGATCGCCTAGAACGCGCGACAGCCCCCGCGCGTCACCCCTTCAGCAGCCGGAATCCATGCGCGACGTCTTTCGCATCTTCATGAGCTCCGAAGGCATGGTCAAATGGACCGTGCTGGCGGCGCTCATCCTCGCCACCATGGCCGAGGGCATCGGGCTCGCCAGCATGCTGCCCGCCGTGACCCTGGCCTTCGGCGAGAACGACACGACCGGCATCGGCCAGGCCGTCACGGACGGGCTCGCCTGGTTCGGCCTGCCGGCGAGCCTGCCCATGCTGCTCCTGGTCATCGTCGCCGGCATGCTGCTGAAGGCGCTCCTGGTGATCCTCGCCATGTACCATGTGAGCGCCGTGGTCGCCGAGGTGGCGTCCCGCGTGCGGATCGCCCTGGTCACGGCCCTGCTCAATGTCCGCTGGCCCTATTTCACCCGCCATCCGGTCGGCCGGCTGGCGAACTCCGTGAGCCTCGATTCGACCCGTGCCGGCGACGCGTATCTGATTGCCACGACCTATATGGCGACGGTCTTCCAGGCCGGGATCACCCTCGTGGTGGCTCTGCTCGTCTCCTGGAAGGTGGCGCTGGTCGGGCTCCTGGTGGGTGCGGTCATCGCCCTGATCCTCCTGCCTCTGGTCAGCATGGCGAAGCGCGCCGGGCTGAAGCAGCGCCAGCGCACCGAGGATATCGTCACGCTCCTCTCCGACACGCTCTCCAACATCAAGCCCCTGAAGGCGATGTCGCGGCAGGCGCAGTTCGCCGCCTTCTTCGCCAGCCGGACCAACAAGCTTCGCCGGGCGTTGCAGCAGGAGGCGATGAGCCGGCATCTGATGAAGAGCCTGCGGGAGCCGATCGTCGCCATGGCGGTCGCCGGCGCCTTCTACGTCGTCCACACCAGCGGGGCGGTCGCCCTGCCCGAGCTGCTGGTCATGGGCGTCCTTCTGTCCCGGATCATCAGCACGCTCGGCAAGGTGCAGGAGCTCGAGCAGAAGGCGCAGAACCTCCAGGCATCCTACTGGTCGGTGCACGGGCTGGTGGCCGAGGCCGAGGCCGAGAGCGAGCAGTTCACCGGGACGCGCCGGCCGACTTTCGAGGTGGGTGTCGCCCTCGACAAGGTGACCTTCGGCTATGGCGAGAAGCCGGTCATCCAGAATGCCAGCCTGACCATTCCAACAGGCGAGCTCACGGTCATCACCGGCCCCTCCGGCGTCGGCAAGACGACGATCACCGATCTTCTGCTCGGGCTGCTCACGCCACAGAGCGGGGCGGTGCGGGTCGACGGGGTGCCGCTCGACGAGCTGGATGTGCCGGCCTGGCGCTCCATGCTGGGCTACGTGCCGCAGGAGCTGGCCCTCTTCCACGACAGCGTGCTGGCCAACGTGACGCTGGGTGACCCGAGCTTCGACGAGAAGGCGGCCGAGGAGGCGCTGCGCCTGGCCGGCGCCTGGGATTTCGTCGCCGCCCTGCCGGGCGGGATAAACCAGGTCGTCGGCGAGCGCGGCACCATGCTCTCGGGCGGCCAGCGCCAGCGCATCGCCCTCGCCCGGGCGCTCGTGGTCAAGCCGAAGCTCCTGATCCTCGACGAGGTGACGAGCGCCCTCGATCCGGAAACCGAGGCTGCGATCTGCGCCAATGTGCGCCAGCTCAGCGGTCGGGTCTCGATCGTCGCCATCACCCACCGGCCGATCTGGGTGGAGCTGGCCGATCGGGTCTACGAGGTCGGGCCCGACGGCATCACGACCAAGGAAGTGTCGCGGGCCGTGGCCTGAGAGCCAAATGGGGCACACCCGCCCCATGATCGCCGGGCCGGTTGCCGCACCTGGTTGCGGGTCGCGGCGCACATGCTATCTGACGGGGTGTGCCTGCCGCGGGTTGAACGAAGGGGCCATGTCGACACTTCTGATCCTGGGCTCGAAGCCGGAGCCGGCGCTGCCGGCGCCGGGTGCAATCGATGCTGTCGCCTGCGCCAATGCCTCGGGCCGCTCGGCCGTGCGGCACGGCCTGCCGGATCCGGTCATCACCGTGATGTCGGCGGTCCTGACCTCCGGTCACAAGGCGGCGAACGACCTGGCGCTCGAGGCGCTGCGCGGCCTGCGCACCGGTCAGCTCTACATCTACCCGCGACCGGAGGCGGAGGGCTCGGCGCTGAAGCGCGCATGGCGCGAGCTGCGGCGCTATCGGATGCACCCCTGGTATTTCAAGCGGCGGCTGCGGGCGCTCGATTATGGCTTCGACGAGGCCATAGCCTGGTCGCGCGAGCGGTACGATGCGCTGATGCGGCGGCTGACGGGTGGCGATCCGGCCGTGGCGGAGCTGATGGCGCGCAAGCAGCCTTCGACGGGGGTGATGGCCCTCGCCATCGGCCTCGCCGACGGTCGCTTCGACCGGTTCGTGATGAGCGGGTTCTCCTTCGAGATCACGCACGCCTATGCCCACAACCCCTTGATCGACGAGGCGGGATCGACCCGCAGCAAGCATACCGAGACCGACGTCGCCATCCTGCGCTGCCTCGCCGGCCGGCATGCCGGCATCTTCACCACCGAGCCCACGGTGCACGATCGTGCCGGCCTGCCCTTCCTCCCGGCGCCGCCGAGGGAGCAGGGCAACCGACGCGACGCGGCGCCGCTGGCCGCCCAAGGAGCCTCCTAGAGCCATGGCCACAGCCATCGAACCAGCCCCCGCCCCGGCCGCCCCGGTCGGCGCTTCCCGGAACGGAACGGGCATGTTCAACTACGACCACCTCGAGCTGCGCTACGACCCGTTCCCCATCGGCCTCGCCAAGCCGCTGGTCGAAGCCGACCGCTATGCCGAGATGCTGGCGAACTATCCCGACCAGGAGCTTTTCGCCTATCTCGCCAAGGTCGGGCACAAATACTCGCTCTCGGAGAAGAGCAACCCCAAGGCCTATCACGATTTCGTCCAGTCGAAGCCGATCTGGCGCGATTTTCACGCCATGATCAAGAGCGACGCCTTCGTCAAGGGCGTGGTGGACGCCCTGGCGGAGCGCCATGTCGATCTCGGCTACGGCAAGCTGCCGACCCCGGCGCGCCGGACGAAGAAATTCGTGCGCAACCTGCTGCGCGGCCGGCTCGACGCCGGCAGGTCGCCGCTCTCCGCCCGCTTCGAGTACTCGATGCTGCCGGCGGATGGCGGCTACGTGATCCCGCACACCGATTCGCCGGGCAAGGTCATCACCATGGTGGTCTCGATGGTCGGCGAGGGCGAATGGGACCAGGCGATCGGCGGCGGCACCGACCTCAACAAGCCGAAGGACCCGGCGCTGACCTACAACGAGCTGAACCGGCAGGCGCGGTTCGACGAGATGGACGTGATCGACACGTTCGAGTTCACGCCGAACCAGGGCGTGATCTTCGTCAAGACGTTCAATTCCTGGCACTCGGTCCGGCCGATGACCGGCAAGGGCAGCAAGCTGATGCGCAAGACGCTGACCATCAACATCGAGAGCTACGACAACTAGCGCCTCCCGGCCTCAGGCGTCCGAGGCCAGCTTCATGAGCAAGCGGCGGGGCAGCGCTCAGCGATAGCCGAAGTCGGGGGCGAGGCGCTCCTCGACCAGCCGATCCAGCCGGTCGGCGGTCTCGGGCCTGAGCGAAGAGCGATAGCCGCCGACCCGGCCCTCGCGGACCTTGGCCGTCTCGGCGTCGCCGGCGCGCGTCTGGCCGAGGCGGTCGGAGTTGAAGTAGCCCTCGCGCTCCTTCTGCTGCAGGCTCTGGAAGGAGGCGAAGCGGACGGTCTCGGACACCTGCGCCGGATCGACGGTCTCGCCGATGAAGGCGAGGAGGTCGGCGAAGGTGGCTTCGGTGTCGGCGCGGAGGTCCTCGTAGCGCAGGAGATGCGCCTGGGCGAGCGTGCGCCGCTCCTCGGCCCAGCGATTGAGATAGCCGATCATCCGGGCGGCGCCGAAGGAAGGGTCGAGCACGAAGCTGTCGATATCGAGCTCGCGGGCGCCGAGCGGGATCTTCTTGCGACGCAGCTCGCGCTCGCCGGCCCGGCTCCTCACGTGAAAATAGAGCGATACGGCGACATCGCGCGGGTCGCGAACCAGGAAGACGATCTTCTGGTGCGCCCTGGCATGAACCTTGGGCGGGCCCAGCTCCGGATAGGGGAAGCGCGTGTCGGGCGCGAAGAAGATCTTCGGTATGTCGGCCCGTTGGCGGTGGAAATTGCCGCCGTCGATCAGCTCCTTGTCGGAGAGGCCGAAGCGACGGCTGTAGTAGTTCGAGAGCAGCACGCGCAGCCAGGTGCGGCCGCTCTTGGTGTAGGAGACGACGAGCACGTCCGCTGTGGCGAAGCTCTTCACCCGCTCCGCGGTGAGCCGGCTGTCCTTCAGCGTCAGCCACCAGTCGCGCAACCGCTCCCGCACGAGCCGCCCCCGCTCAGCCGCGCTTCTTCGAGAGGACCGCCGCGGCCTTGAGGAAGAGCTCCTGCGGGAAGTCGGCGGCCGCCCATTGCGGCTCGAGGCCGAGGCTCGAAAGCTCGTCGATGCCGCCCCGAAAGTAGTTGCGCCGCTCGACATAGAGCCGCGACCAGCCGGTGTTGACGTCGCGGAAGGGCTCGATGTTGAAGCTGTGGCCGGCTGTGACGCGGGCCATCTCGCCGAGCGCACGGGCGCGGATCTGCTCCATCTGCTCGAGCGCCAGCACGGTCTGGACAAAATCGAAGCTGCCATCGGCGAAGGGCAGCTCGGCGGCCGAGCCGCGCTCGAAGCGGATGCGCTTGAAGCCCAGGGGATCCGGCAAGGGCTCGGGCGCGAAGTCGCAGAGGAAGTCCGGCAGGGTCGCGTGGCGCTCCTGGAATCCCCTGGCCGCGCGCTGGCCGGCCTCGGTGAGCTCGAGCCCGGTGAAGCTGACCTCGGGGAAGCGGCAGGCGAGAAGGATGAGGTTGATGCCGTTGCCGCAGCCGATCTCCAGCACGCTTCTCGGCCGGGTGAGCTCGATGGCGCGGATCAGCATGAGCTGGCGAAAGCGGGTGCCGCCGACGTCGGTGGCGAAGAAGCGGCGGTCCCGCCAGACCCAGGGGATGAAGTCGTTCCTCGGGAAGCGGTCGAGGCTGTAGCGGTCGTACTCGGTGCCCGACCAGGATTTCTCGTACTCGTCGAGGATCACCTGCTCGCTGCGTTCGTCACCGGTCAGCCGGCCGAGCAGCCTGCGGCGGAGATAGTTCTTCGAAAGCTTCCACTTGCGCCGTCGGGCCTCGCGCGTCCAGGCCACCTCGCCGGCGCTCCGATCGGTGAACGGCTCGAAGAGCCGCCACAGGAGCGCGTCGTCGATCGCGAGCGGGCTCGCCGCTGTTGGCGTGAGCTGCATTGGGTCTATTCTCCGGTAGGACGGCAGGCGCACGCTTGTCGGCAAGACGGGTGCTGCCGGGTGTTGCTTGCCGCGGCCGTGCCATTCCTGCTATCGCCGCTCATCACCTGTTCACCAAGGACCGCGGGGGTCGCCGTGACATCGCCCAGCGCTGCGCCAGTTGCCACCAAACCCACTGTCTTCATCCACACCAACCACCGCCAGTGGGTGGGAGCGTTGGTATCGGCCTACTCGTTGAAGCGCAATACCGCCCGGCCGGAAGCCTTCGAGGTGCGCTATCTGCACACCAGGGACTTTCCGGAGCTGCTCGGCCGCGAAGGCCAGCTCTACCTGCGGGGCGGCCGCGAGGTGCCCTGGCGCAATGACGACCTGCAGTCGTTCACGCCGCTGCGCTTCGCCCCGCCCGAGATGATGGGCTACCGGGACCGGGCGCTCTTGGTCGACCCGGATGTCTTCGCCGTCGGCGACGTCATGGAGCTTCTGACCCGCGACATGCAGGGCAAGGCATTGATGTGCCGGCCCCGGCCATTGCGCCGCGACGGCAAGATCGGCGATCTCGCGACCAGCGTCATGCTGATGGATTGCAGCAAGCTGACCCACTGGCAGTTGGCCCGGGATTTCGGCCAGCTCTTCACCAGGGAGCGCGACTACGCCAAGTGGATCGGGCTCAAGCTGGAGCCGGAGGAGACGATCGGCTTCTTCGAGAACGAGTGGAACGATTTCGACCGGCTGACCGCCGAGACCAAGCTGCTGCACAACACCAAGCGGCAGACGCAGCCCTGGAAGACCGGGCTGCCGCAGGACTTCGTCATGGCCGACAAGTTCCGCTGGTTCCCGCCGAAGGGCTGGCTGCGCCGCGGCCGCCAGATGCTCTTCGGCTACCACGACTATGGCGGCGCCTACATGAGGCACCCCGACCAGAACCAGGAGAACTTCTTCTTCGGCCTGGTCAAGGAATGCCTGGAGAAGGGCGTCTTCGACGAGGCGCTCTTGCGCGAGGAAATGGCGAAGAACCACATCCGCCACGACGCGCTCGAGGTGGTGGCGCGGGTGCCGGACCTCGAGAGCTGGTTCCCGCAGGGACTCAGGGCGCCGGAGCGGGCGGCCGCCTGAGGCGGTGACGAAGACGGCGCCGGCGGCCGGCAAGAAGCGCCTCAATCTCGGCCTGCAGGGTGGGGGCTCGCACGGCGCCTTCACCTGGGGCGTGCTCGACCGGCTGCTCGAGGTGGACGAGCTCGAGCTGGTCGGCATCAGCGGCACCAGCGCCGGGGCGATGAACGCGGCGGCCTTGGCCTACGGCCTCGCCGTGGGCGGCAAGGCGGGGGCGCGCGCCTGCCTAGCCGAGTTCTGGGGGCGGATCGCCGCCGCGGCTCGGCTCTCGCCCTTGCAGCCGAGCCCGCTCGACCGCTGGCTCGGGCTCGGCAACATGGACTTCTCTCCCGGCTGGATCGCCTCCGACAACCTGGCGCGGCTGGCCTCGCCCTACGAGCTCAACCCGCTGAACTTCCATCCGCTGAAGGACGTGCTCGAGGCGGTGGTCGATTTCCAAGCGCTCCGGCGGAGCTGCGCCGCCGAGCAGGTGCTGCTCTTCCTCTGCGCCACCAATGTCGGCACCGGCCGGATCAAGATCTTCGAGGGCGAGGAGATCGGCCTCGACGCGGTGCTCGCCTCGGCCTGCCTGCCCTGGCTCTTCCAGGCGGTCGAGATCGATGGGCAGCACTACTGGGACGGCGGCTATTCCGGCAACCCGCCGATCTATCCCCTGATCTACGGCACCGACTGCGAGGACGTGCTGATCGTCCAGATCAACCCGATCAACATCGAAAGCGTGCCCAGGACGGCATCCGAGATCGTCGACCGGGTGAACGAGCTCTCGTTCAACTCGACCCTGATGCGCGAGATGCGCGCCATCCATTTCGTCTCCAAGCTGCTCGACGAGCATCGCGTCGAGCGGGGCCGCTACAAGCGGCTCAACATCCACACCGTCGAGGCGGAGACAGAGCTCGCCCGGCTCGGCAGCTCGTCCAAGGTGAACGCCGACAAGGACTTCCTCGGCTGGCTCTTCGACCTCGGCCGCGAGCGTTGCGCGCGGTTCCTCGACGCGCACTACGAAAAGATCGGGGTCGAGAGCTCGACGGACGTCGGGGCGAAGTTTCTTTGAGGGGCCGGTTCTCGAAGGGACGGCGGCGGGTTTCAGTTTCCCCGACGTCCCTTCGATTGGAAAGAGCATCGATCAACGCGGCCGCTCACGTCGCCGGCGCTGTCGACCCGCCAGAGGTGGAGCGTGCGGCGCGGCCCTCGCGCAGCTCGAACCAGGTGCAGTAGAGGGTGGGCAGGAAGATGAGGGTCAGGACGGTGCCGACCAGGAGGCCGCCCATGATGGCGACGGCCATCGGCCCCCAGAAGACGGTGAAGGCGATCGGCAGCATGCCGAGGATGGTGGAGAGGGCGGTGAGCATGATCGGCCTGAAGCGCGAGCTGCTGGCGTCGATGACAGCATCGCGCACGCTCTTGCCGGCGGCGCGATTGGATTCGATCTCGCCCATGAGGATGACGGCGTTCTTGGTGATGATGCCGAAGAGGGCGAGGATGCCGAGGATGGCGACGAAGCCCATCGGCCGGCCGGAGCCGAGCAGCGCCGCCACCACGCCGATCAGGCCGAGCGGGGCGACGCTGAGCGCCATGAACAGACGCTGGAAGCTCCTGAGCTGGAACATCAGCACGGTCAGCGTGATGAAGATCATGGCCGGCACGACGGCGGCCACCGAGGCCTGGGATTCGGCGCTTTCCTCGACGGTGCCGCCGACCTCGATGCGGTAGCCGCGGGGCAGGCCCCGGGCGAGCTCGGCGACGGCCGGCTCGAGCTCGGCGACGGCGGCCGCCGGCAGGATGCCGGCGTCCAGGTCGGCCTGGACGGTCAGGGTCGGCACCCGGTCGCGGCGCCAGACGAGCGGCAGGTCCTGGGTGTAGGCGAAGCGGGCGAACTGGCCGAGCGGCACGGTGCGGCCGGAGGGCAGGCCGACTTGCACGGTGTGGAGCGCCTCGAGCGAGACCCGCTCCTCGCTGGTCGCCCGGGCGACCACGTCGATGAGGTAGATGTGGTCGCGGACCTGGGTGACCGTGGTGCCGGTGATCATGGTGGCCAGGATCTCGGCGACGTCGGCCGAGGTCAGCCCGAGCCGGCGCGCCTCGTCCTGGTCGATGTCGATGCGGAGCTGGCGAACGGGCTCGATCCAGTCGAAATTGGTCTGGTGCGTCTGCGGGTGGGTCGAGATGACCTGGGCGAGCTCGAGGGCGATGCGTCGCAGCTCCTCGGGGTCCGGGCCCATCACCCGATATTGCAGCGGCCAGCCGACCGGCGGGCCGAGCTCCAGGGGCGAGAGGCGGGCGACGAGGTCCGGGAAGTCCTCGGTCAGCACCTTCCCGAGCCGCTCCTGCAGCCGCTCGCGAGCCTCGGTGTCGGTCGCCACGATCACCGCCTGGGCGAAGAAGTCGTTGGCGAGCTGGACGTCCAGCGGCAGATAGAAGCGGATCGCACCCCGGCCGACATAGGTGCTCCAGCTGGCGACGTCGGGGTCGCCCTCGAGCACGGCATCGA
Organism: Geminicoccaceae bacterium; assembly: GCA_020638495.1. Lineage (GTDB taxonomy): Bacteria > Pseudomonadota > Alphaproteobacteria > Geminicoccales > Geminicoccaceae > SLRI01. Next base: position 127,105 of record JACKIN010000007.1, read on the forward strand.
AGCGCTTGGCCACGTCCTCGGTGGCATAGATCGAGGCGCCCTGCGGCAGCCGCAGATCGACCAGGAGCTCCGGCCGGTCGGAGGACGGGAAGAACTGCTGCGGGATCAGGGGAAAAGCGAGGACGGCGAGGACGAAGGCGCCGATGGTGGCGCCCAGCGTCAGCCAGCGGGCCCGGATGGCGCCGGTCAGGAGCGACCTGAAGGTGCGGGCGACGAAGGGCTCGGGTGCGTCGGGCGCCTTGGGCTTCGGGTACTTGAGGATGGCCGTGTTGAGGAGCGGCGTGAAGACCAGGGCGACGAACCAGGAGACCAGAAGCGCGATGGTGACGACGGCGAACAGCGAGAAGGTGTATTCGCCGGCGGAGCTCTTGGCGAAGCCGACCGGCACGAAGCCGGCGATGGTGACGAGCGTGCCGGCGAGCATCGGGAACGCGTACTGGACGAAGGGATAGGCCGCGGCGGTCACCTTGTCGTCGCCGGCGCCGAGCCGATTGAGGGTGGCGTCCGTCGTGGTCATGGCGTCGTCGACCAGCAGCGCCAGGGCGATGATCAGGGCACCGAGCGAGATCCGCTGCATGTCGATGCCGGAGGCGAGCATGATCGCCAGCGCCACGGCGAGGGTGATCGGGATCGCCAGGGCGACGACCAGCCCGGGCCGCACGCCGAGGCTGAGGAAGCTCATGCCGAGGATGATGGCGATCGCCTGCCAAAGCGATTCCATGAACTCGGAAATCGCCTGGTCGACCACCACCGGCTGGTCGGCGACGAGATGCGGCTCGATGCCGAGCGGCAGGTCGGCGGTGAGCCGCGTCATGGTGGCGCGGATGTTCTCCCCCAGCGCCAGGATGTCGCCGCCGTCGTGCATGGCGATGGCGAGGCCGATTCCCGGCTCGCCGCCGACGCGGAACATCGGCTGCGGCGGGTCGGCGAAGCCGCGATGCACCTCGGCCACGTCCCGCAGCGGCAGCACGCGGCCGTCGCTGGCGACGAAGTTGACGTCGAGGATGTCCTGGACCGTGTCGAAGGCGCCGGAGACGCGCAGCCGGATGGCCTCGTCGCCGGTGATGATCTCGCCGGCCGGGCGGACCGCGTTCTGGGCGGCGAGGGCCGCGAGCAGGGCCCGGCGGTCGATGCCGAGGGTGGCCAGTTGCTGCATCGAGAACTCGACGTAGATCCGCTCGTCCTGGGCGCCCAGGATCTCGACCATCGAGACGTCCGGCACCTGCAGGAGCTCGGAGCGGATGTCCTCGACGTAGTCGCGCAGCTCGCGATGGGTGAAGCCGTCGGCGGTGAAGCCGTAGATGATGCCGAAGACGTCGCCGAACCGGTCGTTGAAGAAGGGGCCGCGGACCCCCTGCGGCATGGTCCGCCAGATGTCGTAGACGTCGTTGCGCACGCGCTGCCAGGCGGTCGGCACCTGGTCGGCGGGCACCGTGTCCAGCAGGTCGACGAAGACGGTGGTCACCCCGTCCTTCGTGTAGCTGCGCAGGACGTCGACGCCCTCCATCTCCTGCAGCTTGCGCTCGATACGCTCGGCCACCTGCAGCAGGGTCTCGTCGAGCGTGGCGCCCGGCCAGACGGCCTGGACGACCATGGTGCGGATGGTGAAGGGCGGATCCTCGTTGCGGCCGAGCTGAACGAAGGCGAAGATGCCGCCGACGACCGAGAGGATCATCAAGAAGAGGACGAGCGAGCGGTTGCGGAGCGCCCAGCCCGAGAGATTGAAGCCGCTCAAGGCACGGCGTCCAGGAGGCGGACCTGCTGCCCCGGATGGAGCGCCTGGACGCCGGCCACGACGACCACCTCGCCGGGCTCGAGCCCGCTATAGATGCCGACCTTGGCCGGGCCGAACGAGGCGACCTCGATGGGTCTGAGGCTCACCGTCAGGCTCTCAGGCTCGACCACCCAGACGGCCGCCTCGCCGCCCTCGCTGGTGAGGGCGGCCGCCGGTATCTGGATCATCGCGCCGGCCTCGAGGTTCATGCGCCCGCTGACGCTGGCGCCGAGGCGCATCTCCTCGGGCGGGTCGATGATGCCGACCTTGACCTCGAAGGTGCGGGTCACCGGGTCGGCGCGCGGCGCCACCTCGCGGACCCGCCCGGTGGCGGTGACCGAAGGGTCGTCGCTGAGCACGATGGCGATGACCGGATCGCCGGGTGCCGTGCGCAGCACCTGGGCCGGCACGTCGAAGACCGCGTCGCGCCCGCCTTCGCGGGCGAGCCCGACGATCATCTGGCCGGCCTGCACGACCTCGCCGGGCTCGGCGCCGATCTCGGTCACCACGCCCTCGGCGTCGGCGTCGAGCTCGGTGAAGCCCACCTGGTCCAGGGCGAAGCGCCGCTGCGCCTCGGCCGCCTCGACCTGCGAGCGGGCCGTCTGGTAGCCCTGCTTCGCGTCGTCGTAGACGGCGCGCGCGGCGAAGCCGCGGTCCATCAGGTGCTGCTGGCGCTGGAAATGATTGCGGGCCTGGACGAGCTGGCCTTCGGCGGCGACGAGATTCGCCTCGGCGGCGCGGAGCGCGTTCTCCTCGTTGCGGGCATCGAGCCGGGCCACCAATTCGCCGGGCTCGACGGTATCGCCCCGCTCGACCAGCCGCTCGACCATTCGCCCGCCGATGCGAAAGGCGAGCGCCGCCTCGTCGGTGGCCTCGACGGTGCCGGTCAGCACCACGGTGCCGGACGCCTCGCGCTCCTCGACGGTCACGACGCGGACCGGTCGGAGCACCGGTTCGACCGCCTCGGGCTCGCTGTCGCAGGCGGCGAGCCCGAGAGCGACGATGGCCAGCAAGGGGCCGATCCGCAGGCTATCGGCACCGAGAAGCCGACCGAGTATTGGCATGTCAGGTCTCGCGAAGGTCTCAGAGAGCGAATGGCACGAGATTCCGCCCCGGCCGGCGGGCCGGGGCGGGCGATGATGCATGGTCGACGGTGCGTCAGCCCTGCGCCGGAGTGGCATCCTGGATGGCGAGCTGCGCCTCCTGGAGCGCCGCGCGCAGCTCCGCCTCCTTGGCGTCGTCGAACGAGCTGCGCATGATCTTGCCGCCGCTGCCCCGCAGCTCCGCCATGACCTTGTCGGTGGTCATCTTGCGAATCAGGAGGAAGAGGGCGGCGTTGCCGGAATGCAGGCTCTGCGCCGCTTCCTTCATGAACTGGTCGTTGATGCCGAAGTCGGTGAGCTTGCCGCCGAGCGCGCCGCCGGCAGCACCGACCGCGGCGCCGGCGAGCGGCATCATGAAGAGCAGGCCGATGAGCGAGCCCCAGAGCACGCCACCGAGCGCGCCGGATTTCACCGGGTTGATGAGCTGCTTGAGCTTGACCGTCCCGTCGGGCTTCTTGATCGCGACGACGGCGTCGCCGAGCTGGATCAGATACTCCGTCTGCAGGCTCAGGAGGCGCTGCCGCACCTCCTCGGCCCGCTCCTCGGTCGGGTACTCGATGACCAAAAGGTCCGCCATGGTGTCCTGCTCCTCGATGGATCGTTTCGGGTGTGCTGATAGCAGCAGAAGCTCGCGTCCGCCATCTCAGGCATAGGGTGCGAACGCCGCTTCGAGCGCCTTGCGGTCGGTCCCGCCGCGCAGCGCCAGGGCCAGCAGCAAACGGGCCTTGAGGCCGGAGAGATAGCCGGCCGCGAGGAGGCCGCGGTCGAGCAGGTCGATCTCGGCACCCGGATAGCCGTAGGTGCGGGTGAAGACCGGGCCGGTCATGACGCGGGACGCGAGGACGACCGGCATCGCCCTGGCCAGCTCGCCGAGCACCGGTGCGGCATCCGCGTGGACGTGGCCGGCGCCCATGCCTTCGATGACCGCACCGGCGTAGCCGAGGCCGGCCAGGCCGCCGAGGAGCCGCGTGTCGTTGCCCATCGGGCATTTGAGGAGGGCGACGGGCGCCGGCGCGCCGACGTCGTGCGGCAGGCACGGGTTGCGTCTCGGGGTGACGTAGAAACGCGGGCGACCCTCGATCATCGTGCCGATGGGTCCGACCAGCGGCGAGAGGAAGGCCGATGGCAGGGCTGTATGCGATTTCTGGACGAAGCGGGCGGCGTGGATGTCGTAGTTGAGCACGGCGAGGGTGCCGAGGCCCCTGGCCTCGGGCGCGGCGGCGACCCGCACGGCGGAGAGCAGGTTGGCCGGCCCGTCGGCGCCCGGCGCGTCGGCGCCGCGCATGGCCCCGGTGACCACCACCGGCTGGTCGCCCCGGACCAGGAGATCGAGGATGAAGGCCGATTCCTCGATCGTGTCGGTGCCCTGGATGACCACGGCACCGTCGAAGCCGGCGGCGAAGGCCGCGTCGATCTCGCCGGCCACGGCGACGAGATCCTCGGGCGTCAGGGACGGGCTCGGCAGGCGGAAGGGCGAGCGCGCCTCGATCTCGGCCGCATCGGCCAGGGCCGGCACCGAGGCGACCAGCTCCTCGGCACCCAGCTTCGGCGTGATGCCGCCCTCGGCGCTCGGCACCATGGTGATGGTGCCGCCGAGCGAGAGGACCAGCAGGCGCGGCTTCAAGCTGCCGCCTCCTTCGCCTCGTACTCGCGGGCGATCCGCCGCTCCTCCTCGGCCGAGGGCTCGGGCGGGTTCACCGGGATCTGGCCGGGCCGGTAGCTCGGCAGGCGTCCCGCCGGGATGATCGTGAGCGCGGCGAGCGCTGCCATGACGAGCAGCCCGATCTTGAGTGCTCTCAGCCTGGCGTCGGTATTGATGCGCACCGCCTCCGCCACCTGCTCGGGTGTCGCCGAGGTCCCTTCTAGGATGATCTGGAGCCGGTCGTTGGTGACGAAGTTGATGCTGCCGAGGTTGAGCTGCGCCTGGATCTCGGGCGGGAACTCGGGGTTTTCCGCCAGATGCCGGATGACGACGCTGCTCAGGAGACCGACCATCAGGGCACCGGCGACGGCGGTGCCGACGGCGGCGGCGAGGTTCTGGGTCGTGCCACGGAGCGAGCCGACGTCGCTCGCCAGCTCCTTGGGGGCGGCGGTGACGAGGACGTTGAAGACGAGGGTGACGAGGGCACCCTGGCCGGCGCCGAAGACGAAGAGGCCGACCAGAACCGGCAGCTCGCTCCAGTCGTTGCGGACGACGAAGGCGAGCCACAGCAGCGCCACCGTGCAGAGCGAGAAGCCGATCCGGCCGATCTGCCGCGGCGACAGCTTGCCGTAGAGGCGGACGACGAGAATGGCGGCGAAGAAGACCGTCAGGTTGAACGGCATCATCGCGACCGCGGTCGCGATCGGGGTCCGCCCCTGGACGATCTGGATGTAGAGCGGCACCGAGAAGTTGAGCGCCGCCTCGAGCGCGACCACGGCGAACATGGTGTAGACGGCGGCCCGCTCCGAGGACGACATGATGACCCGCAGATCGAGCAGCGGGGTCCTGCCGGCGGCGGCGACGCGGCGGCACCAGACGATCAGGCTCTGCAGCAGGATGATGCCGATGACGATCATGATCGGCGCCGGCGACATGCCGAGCAGATCGAAGGGCGCGTTCGGGCCGGCGACGCCGAGGCCCCAGCGGTTGAGGTTGTTGAAGCCGAAGCTGATGAGGATGATGGCGGCGGCGGCGAGGACGACGCCGACGAGGTCGATCTGCACGTCCGGCCTGCCCTTGTCCTCCTTGAGCTTGAAGCTGAGCAGGAAGACGATCGCCGAGACGACGATAAGGATGCCGAACACCGGCCGCCAGCCGATGAAGGTGCCGAGCACGCCGCCGATGATGAAGGCGAGCGCGCTCGCCCCGGCGCGGGCCGAGCCCAGGGCGCCGACGGCCGTCGCCTGCTGCGTGCCCTGGTAGTGGTTGGCGATCAGCGCCACCAGCGCCGGCACGATCACCGCCGCCGCCATGCCGCAGAGGCCCTGGGCGGTCAGCATCAGCGTGGCGTTGGGGCTGAGCGTCATCAGCGTCTGCGCCACGGCGTACACGGCGACGACGATGCGGAACATCTTCGTCGCGCCGAAGCGCTGGGTCAGCTTGGCGCCCAGCATGACGAGGCCGGCGACGGCGAGGGAGTACATGACGATGCCGGTGGCGACGGTGGTCGGTGGCACGCCGAAGCTGGCCACCATGCCGCTCATCGAGACCGGGAGGGCCGCGACGTTGAAGGACATGATCGCCTGGCCGAGGCAGATGGCGATCATCGGGACCCAGGATTCGCGTTGCGCGATTGGCACGCTTGCAGTCGCGGCACTCATGGATGGTTTCCCTGACTGATTATTTTGTGACGCTCAGACCTCGGGTCGCGAGGCGAACAGGTTCAGCCCGAGGCGCTCCGATAGATACTTGGTGACCCGCTGGCCCTTGATGCTGTTGCCGGCCTCGTCGAGGGGTGGCGCGAAGGTGCCGAGGCCGCCCTTGCCCGGGGAGATCGTGACGATGCCGCCGCTGACACCGCTCTTGCCGGGCAGGCCGATCTCGTAGAGCCAGTCGCCGGAGCGCTCGTAGAGCCCGGCCGTGGCGAGGGCGGCGAGCACGCGCTTGGTGGTGGTGTGGCCGATCACCCGTTCCTTGGTAACCGGGTTGACGCCGCCATCGGCGAGTGTCGCCCCCATGACCGCCAGATCTCTGGCCGTGACGAGGAGCGAGCACTGCCTGGTGTAGATGTCGGTCGCCTCGAGCGCGTCGAAATACATGCGCCCGTAGCCCTCGAGCAGCTTGGCGATGCCACGGTTCCTCAGGTTGGTCTCCGCCTCGGAGCGGTAGACCTCCTCGTCGAGCTCGAGGGTGCGGCCGGCGAAGCGGGAGAGCCCGTCCCTGATCCACTGCCATTTGGCGCCCGCGGTGTCGCCGGGCGCCAGGCTGGTGGTGGCGATGGCACCGGCATTGACCATCGGGTTCATGGTGCGGTCGCCGTTGAGCTCGACCGCCATGACCGAGTTGAACGGCAGGCCGGTGGCGTTGACGCCGATCTTCTCGCGCGCCGGCTCGCAGCCGATCGCCTCGCTGACCAGCGCGAAGACGAAGGGCTTGGAGATGCTCTGGATGGAGAAGGCGTGGCCGGCATCGCCGACGGGGAAAACGCCGCCGTTCACGCCGACGATGCAGAGCCCGAAGAGCTCGCGCGGGACCCGGGCGAGCGCCGGGATGTAATTGGCGACGTCGCCCTCGTCGAGCGTGCGGTAGCGCTCGTAGGCCTCGTTCAGGAGACGGCCGACCAGCTTCGCGTCTGGCAGATGTCCCGTGGAGACGGCTTCGGCCGCAGTGGTCTCGTCGACACCGACCGGCACGAACATGGAGCACCCCCTGGTCGAACTCGCCTGCGCGCGCTCACTTGGTCGTCGTGCCCGGACCAGGCGTCAAGTTACAAATGATCGAGGGCTGCGACGAATGCCCGCGGGCGTCGAGATCCGGAGATCCGATGCCCGCGGGGGCATGACGAATGCCGGTGGTGTCAGGAGCCGGTCGGGTTGTCCATCTTGGGCGGATCGGCCGGCCGGGGGGCCGACGGCTTCACCGCAGGCTCGTCCAGCATGGCGATCGAGCCGGTGAGCCGGCCGCCGCGCTCGACCTCGAGCTCGCCGTAGCGGATCGAGCCGTCGACCCGGCCGGTGCCGCGCACCAAAAGGCGGCCACTGACGGTCAGCTCGCCCTCGTAGACACCGCTGATCACGGCATCCTCGACGGAGGCCTTGCCATTGGTGAAGCGGCCGCTCTCGGCGATCTCGATGGCGCGGGTGTCGTTCAGCGTTACCTGGACGTTGCCTTCGACGACGAGCAGGTCGCACGAGGTGATGTCGCCGCTCAGGCTGAGGCCCTGGCCGACGATCAGGCGCTTGCCGACCGCCTCAGCGGGAGCGGCCGCCGCCGCCCTTGCCGGTGGCGGCGGTGACTTGGCGGCCGGCGGTGCCGGGGGTGCAGGCATGGCGCCGCGCGAGGGCAAGGGTGGGATCGGCTCGTCGTCTTTCTTGCGGAACATGGGACGGGGTCTCCCCGAGGGTGGTGGTGCCGGCTGTGCCCTGTCCTTGTATCAACTGGCCGCGGAGATACCAACCTCCGTGCGGCAACCCGGGAGACGGATCAGTCGCTGGGGTAGGGTCCGAGCCCGGCGGCCAGCCGCCGCGTGATGGCGAGCCCGAAATCGGAGGGCAGCATCGCCGGGTCGCGGTCGACGACCGTGGCGGGGTCGAGGCCCAGCCGGGCAGCGACCAGACGCTTGCCGTAGCAGAGCAGCGAGGCGATCGACTGCATGACGAAGGTGATCGCCGGCAGGATCTCCCGGTAGAGCGTCTCCGCCTCGGCCTCCCGGCCGTCCCGCATCGCCTCGAGGATGCGCACCTGGACGTCGAAGCAGTCGGGTGCCGGGATCATGCCGACGCAGCCGGCGCGGATGTTGTCGGTGAACTCGAGCCCGCCCCGGCCGTTGAGGACGCGATAGCGGCCTGCCGTCGTGCGCACCATGGCCTCGATCTCGACCGCCGAGGTCTCGCCCTTGAGGAGGGTGACGTTGGGGTGCTGGCGGTTGAGCGTGGCGAGCCCCTCGGGCGAGAGGCCGACGCCCAGATAGGCCGGCGCGTTCTGGATGGCGACCGGCACCGGCGAGGCATCGGCGACCCGGCCGAAGAAGCGCAGCAGCGCCGCCTCGTCGATGTCCGGAATGACCGGCGGCTGGAGGATGACCCAGCCGGCCCCGGCGGCGGCGGCCTCGCGCACGAAGGCGGCCTGCTCCTCCACGGTGCGGCCGAAGACGGTGACGGCGAGCGGGACCCGGCCGGCGAGCGTGGTCGCCACCAGCTCCAGCACCTCCTGCCGCTCCTCCGGGCGCAGCTTGCCGACCTCGGTGGCGATGCCGAGGCAGGCGAGGCCGTGGGCCCCGCCCTTGATGCAGACCTCGACCTGGCGCTGCATCAGCGCCCGGTCGATCCGGCCACGCCCATCGAAGAACGCATAGACGATGGGATAGATACCCCCTACAGCCTCGCCAGCAGACATCTTCTCTCTCCTAATGCCACCTTGGGCAGCCATGCCGAAAATCCCCCTCGTGCCGGGATCCGCTTCCTTTGTGGCACTGATCGCCGCGATCCTCACCATGTCGGCGATGACGATCGACATCAACCTTCCGGCCATCCCGGCGACCGCGCAGGCGTTCGGCACGTCGCAGACCCAGGCGCAGCTCAGCGTCTCGCTCTTCTTCCTCGGCTTCGCCGCGGGCCAGGCCTTCTTCGGGCCGCTGGCCGACCGCTTCGGCCGCCGGCCGCTGCTGATCGGTGGCATTCTCGCCTATCTGGTGGCGACGCTCGCCTGTGCGCTCGCGCCCAGCATCGAGCTGCTGCTGGCAGCACGGCTGGCGCAGGGCCTGGCGGCAGCCTCCGGGCCGATCCTCGGCCGGGCGGTCATTCGCGACCGCTTCGAGGGACCGGAGATGGCGCGGGTCATGTCGTTCGTCATGGCGGCGTTCGTCCTGGCCCCGATCATCGCGCCCTCGATCGGTGCCTTGATCCTCGGCGTCGCCTCATGGCGCTGGATCTTCGGCTTTCTCGCCTGCTACGGCACCGTGCTGCTGGTGCTCGTGGTCACGAGGCTCGACGAGAGCCTGGCGCAGCGGGATCTCAGGGCGCTCCGGCCGCAGCGTATCGTCGGCGCCTACCGGGCCGTCCTCGGCGATCCCGTTTCACGCCGCTTCGGCGCCCTTTCCGTGCTCGGCCTCGCCATGCTGATCAGCTACCTGATCAGCGCAGCACCCATCTTCATGACAGCCTATGGCCTGACGCCATCGGCCTTCGGCGTGATCTTCGCGGCGATCGCCGTCTGCTCGGCGATCGGCAGCCTGCTCAATACCCGGCTGGTCCGGCGCTACCCGCTCGAGACGCTCATCCGCCTCGCCTTCGCCGGGGCTGTGATCGCCATGGCGCTGGCCTTCGGCGTGGCGCAGGCCGGGCTCGGCGGGGCCTATGCCCTGGTGCCGCTTTTCGGTCTTTTCTTCCTCTGCTTCAGCGTGATCGTGCCCAATGCCACAGCGCTCGCGATGCGGCCGCACGCCCGCATCGCCGGTGCGGCGACCTCGGTCCTCGGCGTGGCGCAGAGCGTCATCCCGGCGATCATCGGCACCTTCGTGGCGACGGTCCACGACGGCACGGCGCGGCCGGCGATCCTGACCATGCTGGCCCTCGCCCTGACCGGCCTCTGGCTGGCCCGCCGGCCGGCCATTCAGGCGACCAGCACGCCTTCGTGACGCAAGAGCCAGGCCTTGCGCTCGAGCCCGCCGCCGTAGCCGACCAGCCGGCCATCGGCGCCGATCACCCGGTGGCAGGGCAGGACCAGCGAGATCGGGTTGCGACCGTTGGCGGCACCGGCGGCGCGCACCGCCGTCGGCCGGCCGATCGACGCGGCGAGGCGGGCATAGGACCAGGTGGTGCCGCAGGCGATTTGCCGCAGCGCCCGCCAGACGGTGGTCTCGAAGTCGCGGCCCTCGACATGCACCGCAAGCCCGTCCAGAGCGGCGAGCTCGCCCGCGAAATAGGCGGCGACGGCGCGGGCGAAGGGCGACGGCGTCACGGCACCGACCGAAACGGCCGGCGCTGCGGGCCAGCCTCTGCCCAGCCGGTCGCCGAAATCGAGGCGATGCAGCGCGCGGCCGTCATGGGCCAGCCAGACGTCGCCGATCGGCGACGGCACGCGTTCGGTGATCAGAGGGATTTCGGTGCGGCTGGACATGCCGCCATTATGGCCAGCCCCGGTGCGAGGCGCTAGAAAGCCGCGCACCAGCCAACGGGAATGGTCATGCCACGCCTCGACGCCTCCGCCAGGGGGGTCTTCATCATCGCCGCCACGCCGTTCACCGAGGACGGCCGGCTCGACCTCGCCGCCACGGACCGCCTGATCGAGTTCTATCTCGAGCAGGGCGTGGATGGCATGACCATCCTCGGCATGATGGGCGAGGCGCCGAAGCTGACCGAGGAGGAGGCGCGGACGTTCGCCCTCCATGTGCTCGGCCGGGTCGACGCTCGGGTGCCGGTAGTGGTCGGGGTCTCGGCCCCGGGCTTCGCTTCGATGCGGGCGCTGGGCAGCGTGGTGATGGATGCCGGTGCCGCCGGTCTCATGGTGCAGCCGCCGGCAGTTTCTGCCAGAGGCGACGACGCGGTGCTCGGCTATTGCCGGATGGTGGCGGAGACGCTGGGCGAGGCGACACCCTGGGTGCTGCAGGATTTCCCGCTCGTGGCATCCGTGCCGATGAGCGCCCTGTTGATCCAGCGGATCGTGGCGGCCTGCCCCAACGCGGTCATGCTCAAGCACGAGGACTGGCCCGGGCTCGACAAGCTCAGCGCCGTGCGCGACGCCGAGGCGGAAGGGGCAAGGCGGATCTCGATCCTCACCGGCAATGGCGGCATCTTCCTGCCGTTCGAGCTGGCACGGGGGGCCGACGGGGCGATGACCGGCTTCGCCTATCCCGAGATGCTGGTCGAGGTCTGCCGCCTCTTTGCGCGGGGCGAGAGCGAGGCGATGCTCGATCTCTTCGATCGCTACCTGCCGCTGGTCCGCTACGAGCAGCAGCCGGGCCTCGGCCTCGCGGTGCGCAAATACGTGCTCTGGCGACGCGGCGCCCTCGCCTGCCCGGCCACCCGCGACCCGGCGCCGAAGCTCACCGAAGCTTCGAGAGCCGAGCTCGACTGGCTGATGCGGCGGCTCGAGCGCTCTCTTGAACATCAACGGAAGGAAAGCGTGGCATGAAGCTCGCACTGCAGGCGTTCGACCCGGCGACCTTCGCGGCTTTCGGCAGCGTGGTCGAGCCGCCGGCGCCGAAGGGCAATGCCGATCTCCTGGCGCATCTCGGCGAGGGCGGGCCGGGAACCGCCATCTGCGTCAAGCTCGACACCCATCCGGCGGGGGTGCTGCCGATGCAGGCGCGCAGGATGGAGAGCCACCCCCTGACCGAGCAGCTCTTCCTGCCGATCGGCCCCGCCCGCTACGCCATCGGCGCCGCCCTGCCGGGCCCGGACGGGGCCCCCGATCTCGCCACGCTCAAGGGCTTTCTCGTCAGCGGCGGCACCGGCATCTGCTACCGGCGGGGGGTCTGGCACCTGCCGATCACCATCCTGGACCACGCCAGCACGTTTCTCATGATGATGGCGGCGACGGGCGACGCTTCGGTCGATACCGCCTGGGCGGAGCTGGCGACGCCGCTCGACGTCGGGCCTGCCTGATCAGAGGTCCCCGGCAAAGTGCCTGACATAGAGATCGATGGTGTGCTGGCGTTCCGCGTCGGCGAGCTCCTGCCTGGTCAACCAGCCCGCCCAGACGATCTCGCGCCGGTCGACGGTGGGTGCCGGCATCGACGGCAGATCGAGCGCGAAGAAGGTGACCAAATGGGTCCGGTCGTCCGCGTTGAAGTCGAGGCGGCCGAGCTCGACGAAGGCCTCGGCCGCAAGGTCGAGCCCGACCTCCTCGCGCGCCTCGCGCTGCGCGGCCTCGAGCGGGGTCTCGCCTCGATCGATGCCGCCGCCCGGCAAGCTGAGGCCGGGCCGGTAGGACTCGCGGATGCAGAGGAGGCGATCGCCATGCCGGATGGCGACGCTGACGCCCCGCGTGCTCGGGTTGGTCAGGCGCCAGACGAGCCGCGCGCAGGGATAGCCATGGCGGTAGGCGTTGCGCCAGAAGGCGTCCGCGAGCCGCCCCCCGAAGCTCACGAGAGGGATCCCGGACGTTGGTGACGATCAGCGGCAAGGCGAGGCTCGCCGGCGTGCTCGGCTGGCCGGTGGGTCATTCGAAATCGCCGCTCCTGCACAATTTCTGGTTCGAGCGGCACGGGCTCGATGGCGTCTACGTGCCCTTGCCGGTGGCGCCCGAGGATCTCGCGCCGGTCATGCGCGCCCTGCCGAGGATGGGGTTTCTCGGCTGCAACGTCACCCTGCCGCACAAGGCGGCGATGCTCGATCTGGTCGACGCGGTCGATCCACTGGCAGCCGCGATCGGTGCCGTCAACACCGTCCTGGTCGGGGATGCGGGCAGCCTCACCGGCTACAACACCGACGGGCTGGGCTTCCTCGCTCATCTCGACGGCTGCGCGCCGGACTGGCGGGCAGCCACGCGGCGGGTGGTGCTGCTCGGTGCCGGGGGCGCTGCCCGGGCCCTCGCCTTCACCTTCCTCGCCGCCGGAATCCATGAGCTGGCGCTGGTCAACCGCACACCGGAGCGGGCCGCGGCGCTGGTCGCCCGGCTGGGCGACCAGAACGATGCCGCCGTCCTGGCACTTCCCTGGGCGGAGCGGCACCGCGCCCTGGAAGGCGCCGATCTCCTGGTCAACACCACGAGCCTCGGCATGGTCGGCCAGCCGGCGCTCGATCTCGATCTCGCTGCCCTGCCGGCCACGGCCATTGTCGCCGACATCGTCTACACGCCGCTCTCCACGCCGCTGCTCTCCGAGGCCCGGCGCCGCGGCCATCGGACGGTGGACGGGCTCGGCATGCTGCTGCACCAGGCGGTGCCGGGCTTCACGCATTGGGGCGGCACGCGGCCCGTGGTCGACGAGGCGACCCGCCGCCTGATGCTGGCCCCGCCCGTGGCCGAGCCGAAAGCAGGATGAGAAAGGCCCCCAAGATCCTCGGCGAGGCGTCCGTCGGCTTCGTGCGCTACGGCCGCTCGCTCCTCCTCTACCACCTTTTCTTCACGATCCTGACGGTCGTGGCCCTGGTGCCGACGACGTCCCTGGTGCTCACCGCGCTTTTGACGACGAGCGGCGAGCCGGCGATGACCAACGCCGAGATCCTCGATTTCCTGCTCTCGCCCTGGGGGCTGCTCTGGGCGCTCGCCGCCGCCACCGTGACGGTCACGCTGATCACGCTCGACGAGGCGGGCATGATCGTGATCGCGGCGGCGGCGCCGCGCGGGCGCTATCGCGCGGCAACCGCGGCGCTCTGGCATGTGGTGCGCCTCGCACCCCGGCTCCTGGGCCTGACCTTCGTGCGGGTGGCGATCCAGGCGGCCGTGACCCTGCCCTTCGTCGCTGGCATTGCCTGGCTCTTCGTCTGGCGGCTCGGCGACTACGACATCTATTTCCTCTGGACCGTCCGGCCGCCGGTCATCTGGCCCTTCCTCGCCATGGCGGCACCGCTGGCGCTGGGGCTCGTCCTGGCGAACGCGTTCCTCTACCTGCGCTGGTCCCTGGCCCCGCCGGCGGTGCTTCTGGAGAATTTGGGCGCCCTTTCCGCCCTTCGCCGGAGTGCCGCGCTCACCCGGGGCCGGCTCGCACGGACGATCCTCGTCGTGCTGCCGGTGACGGTGGCCGCCCTGCTCTTGCCGCTGCTCTCCGCTTTTCTGGTCGACCGGACGGCGGCTCTGCTCCTCGGCAACCTGCCACACCGCATGGCGCTGGTGGTCCCAGCGACCCTCTTCGTCATCGCGCTGGCGATCTTCGGCGCCATCGCCGCGACATATCTCGGCATCGCCGCCAACGCGCTCGTCCTGCAGGCCCTGCACCGCCGGCTCAGCGGCACCGGCCGGCCGGCGCTCGCGGCGATGCCGCAGGGCGGCGGGCGGCTCGCCTTGTGGGCGGTCGAGCTGGCGCTGCTCGGCTTCGTCTTCGTCCAGGCGGCGATCGTCCTGGCCGGCTTCGACCTCACCGACGAGGTGGGCATCGCGGCGCATCGCGGCAGCTCGATGGCCGCGCCGGAGAACACGCTGCCGGCGATCCGCCGCGCCGTCGACGACGGGGCCGACTATGTCGAGGTCGACGTGCAGGAGACGGTCGACGGCGTGCCGGTGCTGCTGCACGATCGGGATCTGCGCCGCGTGGCCAGCATCGACCGGCGCATCTGGGACCTGTCGGCGGCGGAGCTGAGCGCCATCGACGTCGGCGGCTGGTTCGATGCGAGCTTCGCGGGCGTGCCGGCCCCGACCCTGGATGCGGCGGTCCTGGCGGTGGGCGGCGAGGCCAAGCTCTATATCGAGATCAAGACGGCCCCCCAGATGCCGGGCCTCGTGGGCAACGTGGTGGCGCGCCTGCAGGCCCTGGACGCGATCGAGGGGACCATCGTCGCCTCGTTCGACCGGGCGGTGCTGGACGAGGTCGGCGTGCTCGAGCCGCGACTTCGGCGAGCGCTCCTCGTGTACTCGACGATCGGCGAGCCGGATCGACGCGACTACGACATCCTCTCGATCCGGGCCAGCGCGCTCACGCCCGAGCAGGTGGTCCGGGCGCATCGGCTCGGCTACGAGGTACACGCCTGGACGGTCAACGACCGGCGCGAGATGTCGCGGCTGATCGACATGGGCGTCGACGTGATCATCACCGACCTGCCGGGCGAGCTCAGGTCACTCCTCGCCGAGCGGGCGGCGCTCCGCCCGGACGAGCGGCTGGTGGTGAAGCTGCGGAGCTGGCTTCGATTCTGAGCTTCAGGACGATCGGATCTCGCGCTCGCGGTAAGCGACATAGGTGATCGAGGCGAGGATCACGAAGCCGCCGACGAGCGTCATGGGATCGGGCCTCTCGCCAAAGAAGACATAGCCGATGACCGAGGCCCAGATGAGCTTGGTGAAATCGAAGGGCAGGACGACCGTGGCGTCGGCCTCGTGGAAGGCCTGGGCGACCGACCACTGGGTGATGCTGCCGAGGATGCCGATGGCGATCATCATGAGCCAGCCGGTGGCATCGGGCCAGATCCAGAAGGCCCAGGCGGCGGCGCCGGTGATGGGCGTCAGGAAGAGCCCGGCATAGGTGGTGATCGTCAGGCTCGTCTCGGTGCGCGCCAGGATCTTGATGATGATCAGCGCTCCCGACCAGACCAGCGAGGAGAGCAGGATCAGGAGCACGCCGATGCCGACATCGGTGAAGCCGGGGCGGATGATGAGCAGCGCCCCGGCGAAGCCGACGATCAGCCCGGCCCAGCGCCGCCAGCCCGGCCGCTCGCCGAGGAACGGGATGGCGAGGAGGGCCGCGAAGAGCGGGGCCGTGAAAGCCAGGGCGGCGATGGTGGCGAGCGGCGTCACCGTGACGGCGTAGAAGAAGGAGAGCATGGCCACGGCGTTGAGCAGGCCGCGGGCCGCGTGCAGATGCAGCCGCTTGGTGCGCAGCGTGGCGCGCAGCCCCGCCTTGAGCATCATCGGCGCCAAAGCCACGAGCCCGAAGACGTTGCGGAAGAAGGCCACCTCGAAGGCGTGCATCTCAGTCGTCGCCTCGCGGACGATGCCGTTCATCGACGACGAGCCGAAGGCCGAGAGGCACATCCAGAAGATGCCGACGCCCGGCCTCGCCTGGGCCGGGCCGGCCACCGCCATCAGAAGTTCACCTGGTCCCCGCCCTTGAGCTGGAGGATCTCCCGCGCCTCGTCGGGTGTGGCCACCTCGCGCCCGAGGCCCTCGATGATCTGGCGGGCCGCCTTGACCTGGGCGGCGTTGCTCTCGGCGAGCCGGCCCTTGCCGAGCCAGAGCGAATCCTCGAGCCCGACCCGCACATTGGCACCCATGGCGGCGGACATGGCGGCGATCGGGAGCTGGTTGCGGCCGGCGCCGAGGACCGACCAGCGATAGCTCGTGCCGAAGAGCCGGTCGGCGGTGCGCTTCATGTGCAGCACATCCTCGGGGTGCGGGCCGATGCCGCCGAGGATGCCGAAGACCGACTGGACGAACAGCGGCGTCTTGACGATGCCGCGGTCCAGGAAGTGGGCGAGGTTGTAGAGGTGGCTGATGTCGTAGCACTCGAACTCGAAGCGCGTGTTGTTCTCGGCGCAGGTCGTCAGGATGTACTCGATGTCGGCGAAGGTGTTCTTGAAGACGTAGCTGCGGCTGCTCTCGAGCTGCTGGCGCTCCCAGTCGTGCTTGAAGGTCTTGAAGCGGTTCAGCATGGGAAAGAGGCCGAAGTTCATCGAGCCCATGTTCAAGGACGCGACCTCGGGCGCGAAGGTGGCGGCGGGCTTGACCCGCTCCTCGATGGTCATCGCCGGGCCGCCGCCGGTCGTGATGTTGATCACGCAGTCCGAGCGCTGCTTGATGACCTGGAGGAAGGGGCTGAAGGCCTCCGGCGTCTGGTCCGGCCGGCCGGTCTCCGGGTCGCGGGCGTGGAGGTGAACGATGGCGGCCCCCGCCTCGGCGGCGCCGATCGCGGCATCGGCGATCTCGGTCGCCGTCACCGGCAGATGCGGCGACATCGACGGGGTGTGGATGGCGCCCGTCACGGCGCAGGTGATGATGACCTTCTCGGGTCCAGCCATGTCAGTCTCCAATGTCCCTGGCGGCATTTCTCTTGTGGGCGGTCAGCGCCATCAGCCGGCGGTCGCGCCAGCGCTGTCGGTCTGCGAGCGCCGTTTGCGGCACCTTCGCCCGGCGTTCGGCCACGATCCGTTCCAGCACCGGCCCGTTCCAGTCGGCGCGATGCAGCATGGTCGGCTGCAGGCGCTGGTAGATCTGCTCGTAGCGCCGGCAATAGTCGGCGACGCCGCCGGGCGCGTTGAGGTCGATGGTCTCGAACGGCCCCATGAAGGACCAGCGGAGCGCCAGCCCGTCCTTGAGCCCGCGATCGACGTCCTCGGCCGAGCAGTAGCCCTCGTCGACCAGCCGGAACGCCTCCTCGAGGAGGGCGCCCTGCAGCCGGTTCATGACGAAGCCGTCGAGCTCCTTCTTCATGACGATGGGTGCCATGCCGATCGATTCCATCACCGCCCGGGCGCGCTGCATCACCGCGTCATCGGTCCAGGGTGCGGGCACCAGCTCGGCCGCCGGGATGACGTAGGGCGGGTTCAGGGGATGGGCGACGAGGCAGCGATGCCGGCCAGCCAGGTTCTCGGTGAAGCGCGATGGCACGATGGCCGAGGTCGAGCTGACCAAGAGGGCGTCGGCGGGCGCGAGGCGGTCGAGCTCGGCCCAGAGCGCCTTCTTGATCGCGACGTCCTCGGGCACGCTCTCCTGGACCCAGGCGACGTCGGCGAGGGCGCTGGCCAGGTCGTCGGCGACGGTGATGCGCGCCAGCACGGGTGCGGCGTCGTCGAGCAGCCCGGCCTCGACGAGGTCGTCGACGAGCGGGCCGATGCGCTCCCGCGCCGCTGCCGCGGCACCCGGTGCGGTGTCGTGGAGCCGGCACTGCCAGCCGGCCCGGGCGAAGGCGATGGCCCAGGCGCGGCCGACGAGGCCGGTGCCGACGATAGCTACGGTTTCACTCATCTCCTGCTCCCCTAGATCGACACCACGTCGCCACAGACCGAAAGCGCCTGGCCGGAGACGTTGCGGCCCATGGGCGAAGCGAGGAAGAGCGCCATGTCGGCGATGTCCCGGGCGGTCACCATGCGGTGCAGCGCCGTCTTCGAGAGATAGGTCTCGCGCATCTCCTCGAACGAGACGCCCGTCGTGGCGGCGCGGTCGCGGATGACGCCGTCCATGCGCGGCCCCTCGACGATGCCGGGCAGGATGGCGTTGACCCGGATGCCGAAGGAGCCGAGCTCCAAGGACAGGCTCTTCGCCATGCCGACGATCGCCCATTTGGTCGCCGCATAGGGGAGCCGGTAGGCGTAGCCGAGCCGGCCGGCGACCGAGCTGATCATGATGATCGACCCGTTTTCCGTCTGCTTGAGCAGCGGCACCGCGGCGCGAAGCGCGTAGAAATGGCCGTTCAGGTTGATGTCGACCGTGGCCTGCCAGGCCTCGGTGGCGATCTCCTCGACCGGCGCCGTCGGGCCGGCGATGCCGGCGTTGTTGACGAGGAGGTCGAGCCCGCCCAGACGCTCCTCGACGGTCCCGAAGAGGGCCCTGGTCGCGGCCTCGCTGCCGGCGTCGGCGGCCACCGCATGATGGTCGGGATGGGCCCTGCTGAAATCGGCGAGGGCCCCTTCGGCGACATCGCTGACCACGACGCGCGCGCCATGCGCGATGAAGCCGTCGGCGATGGCCCGGCCGATGCCCCCGGCACCCGCCGTCACGCAGACCCGAAGTCCCGGTTTGATCCCCGCAATGCGCTGCTCGGCGCTCGCCATGCCTCTCGTCCTCCCCGATGTCGTTCCGGATCGGTCTAGCAGCCCAGCCGACGGGCGACGAGGGGTCCGATCGCCTGTGTTGCGACGAAGATGGCGAGAGCCATGACGACGATGCTGGCGCCGGCCGGCGTGTCGGCCTGCCAGGAGAGGGCGAGGCCGAGGGTGACGGCGAGCCCGCCGAGGCCGGCCGCGATGACCGCCATGGCTTCGGGCGTGGCGCTGAGCTGGCGGGCGGCGGCCGGCGGGATGATGAGCATCGAGGTGATCAGCAGGATGCCGACGATCTTCATGGCGGCGGCGATGACGAGCGCCACGAGCAGCATCAGGACGAGCCGGAGCCGCGTGGTGGGCGTGCCCTCGGCCCGGGCCATCTCGTCGTGCAGCGTGGCGAAGAGGAGCTGCGGCCAGTAGTGGCGGAGCACGGCGAGGACCGCGGCACCGCCGATCACCGCCACGGCCACGTCCTGCCAGCGCACCGCCAGGACATCGCCGAAGAGGTAGCCCAGGAGATCGACGCGGACCGCGCCGACGAGGCCGAGCAGAACGAGGCCGATGGCGATGCCGGAATGGGCGAGGATGCCGAGCAGCGTGTCGGTGGCGAGCGTGCGCTGGCGCTGCATGAGGACGACGAGCAGCGCAATCAGCGCCGAGGTGACGGCCACCGCGGGCATCAGGTCGATGCCGGTGACGAGGCCGAGGGTGACGCCGAGGAGCGCACCATGGGCCAGGGTGTCGCCGAAATAGGCCATGCGGCGCCAGACGACGAAGCAGCCCAAGGGGCCGGCGACGGCGGCGAGCGCCAGGCCGGCGAGCCAGCCGCGCAGGAGGAATTCGGGCAGCATCAGCGGCGCCCGCAATCGGTAGGATGGGCGACCTCGCCGGAGAGCGCGTGCTCGTGGTCGTGATGGTGGTGGTAGCGGGCAAGCGCAGCGGCGGTGCGGGGGCCGAAGAGGGCGAGATAGCCCGGATCGTCGCCCACCGCCTCGGGCGTGCCGCTGCAGCAGACATGGCGGTTGAGGCAGACGACGCGATCGGTGGCGGCCATGACGAGGTGCAGGTCGTGGCTGACCACGAGGATGCCGCAGCCCTGCTCCCGGCGGACGCTGTCGATCAGCCCGAAGAAGGCGGCCTGCCCCTGGTAGTCGATGCCGGCGGCCGGCTCGTCGAGCACGAGAAGGTCGGGGCGGCGGAGCAGGGCGCGGGCGAGCAGGACGCGCTGCAGCTCGCCGCCCGAGAGCGCCTGCAGCGGCCGCCGGCCGAGCCCGGCGATGCCGACCCGGGCGAGCGCTGCCTGCCGCTCGGCAGCCGGATGGCGGTGCGGCAGGTCGAGGAAACGGTCGACGTCGATCGGCAGGGTCGGGTCGATGGCGAGGCGCTGCGGCATGTAGGCGAAGCGGAGGCCGGGGGCGCGCGTGACCCTGCCGGAATCGGCCTCGATGATGCCGAGCACGAGCTTGACCAGGGTCGACTTGCCGGCGCCGTTCGGGCCGATCAGGCTGACGATCTCGCCCCCGTGCAGGGCGAGATCGACGTTCTCCAGCGCCTGATGGTCGCCGAGCCGGACCGAGGCGCCCACCACCTCGACGAGCAACCGGCTCATGGGGCCGTTGCCAGCCGGCAGGCGTGGCAGCGGCCATGGACCTCGAGGACGACGCTCTCGATGGCGAAGTCGAGCGCCTCGGCCTCCTCCTCGATGAGGCCGGCGCGAAGCTGGCGCGCCACCTCGACGCTGCTGCCGCAACTGCCGCAGATGAAGAGCTGGGCATCGTGGGGCCGGGCGGCGGCCGAGCAGGCGACGAAGCCGTTGACGCTCAGCACCTTGTGGACGAGGCCCTGGCCGACGAGGAAGTCGAGGCTGCGATAGACGGTGGGCGGTGCGACCCGGCCACGCTCGGCGGCGAGCATGTCGAGCACGTCATAGGCGCCGATCGGCCGGTCGGCGGCGAGCACGATCTCGAACACCCGGCGGCGCAAGGGTGTCAGGGTCTGGCCGCGGGCATTGCAGATCCATGCCGCCTGCTCGACCCGGTCGGCCGGAAAGGCTGCCATCATGGTCTCCGTTCGAACGGTGCTTGTGCCGGCTGAATGTTATGTTATGTCATTCCTCCGCCGATCACAATGCGCGCCCGCCGTTCGAGCGACGTGGCCCACCCGCCCGGAGTCCATCATGCGCGGCGCTGCTTTCCTCGGAACCTTCCTTGTCGCTGCCGCCGCCGTCGCCCAGACGCCGCCGCGGGTGGTGGCGACGATCCTGCCGGTGCACGGGATCGCCGCGGCCGTCATGGAAGGCGTCGGCGAGCCGGCGCTGCTGCTCGAGCCGGGCGCCTCGCCGCACAGCTACAGCCTCCGGCCGAGCCAGGCGGCGATGCTGGAGGAAGCGGATCTGGTGCTCTGGGTCGGCCCGGGTTTCGAGGCGTTCCTGACCGGTCCGCTGGAGACGCTGGGTGCCGGCGGGCATCGGCTGGCGCTGGCCGAGGTCGCCGGGGTCGAGCGGCTGGGCTTTCGCGAAGGGGCCATGTTCGAGGACCACGCGGCGGCCGGGCACGGACACGAGGAGGCGCACGAGCACGCCCATGGCGGCTTCGACTCCCATGTCTGGCTGTCGCCCGCCAATGCCCGCGTGATGGCGCAGGCCATGGCCGCCGAGCTCGGCCAGATCGATCCCGCCAACGCCGAACGCTACGCGGCCAATGCCGCGGCCTTCGGGACGGCGCTCGATACGACCGAGGCCGAGGTCGAGGCGCTGGTGGTGCCCGTCCGCGGCCGGCCGTTCGTCGTCTTCCACGACGCCTACCACTATTTCGAGCACGCGTTCGACATCGAGGCGGCCGGTGCCATCCAGGTCAACCCGGAGCTGCAGCCGGGTGCCGCACGGATTGCCGAAATACAGGAGCGGCTCGGCGAGCTGGAGGTTGCCTGCGTCTTCACCGAGCCGCAATTCGAGCCACGCCTGGTGGCCACGCTGATCGAGGGCACCAAGGCGCGAACGGGCGTCCTCGACCCGCTCGGCGTAGCGCTCGAGCCCGGTCCACGCGCCTATCACGAGCTGCTGCTCGGCCTCGCCCGGAACCTCGCCGAATGTCTGGCGGACTAACGACTGGCCAGCACGACGACCGGCCAGTCGACCAGAAGCTCGCCCAGATCGAGCGGCCCGTCCGTTTCCCTGCCGGTGAGCAGGCAACGCCATTTCCTGTCCGCCAAAGCCGACGGCAGGGCGACGCGGGTGCCGGCGAACTGCGGGCCAAAACGCGGTGCCTCGCCGGGCGGCAGGGCCGGGTCGGCGCGGATCGGCACGGCGACGAGCAGGGCGTCATCGGCGGCCAGGCGGGCGAAGGCCACGGCGGAACCACCGACTTCGAGCGGCACATAGGCGCCCTCCGCATAGAGCGCCGGCCGGGCGGCGCGATCGGCGAGCAGGCGCTGGATCAGGAACTGCTTCACGCGGCCGCGGCGCCAGTCGTGACCGAAGTCGGGGGATGGCTCGGCTAGCTGCGCTGCAAGGTGCGTGAAATCGGCCGGGTGGCGGTTGTCCGGATCGACCAGCCCGAGGTTCCAGAGCTCCGCCCCCTGGTAGATATCCGGAATGCCCGGCATGGCGAGGCGAAGCGCCGTCTGGGCGAGGCTGCGGGCGATGCCCTCGGGCAGGAGGCGGCCGCGGAAATCGTGGAGTGCCCGGCCGGTCGCGCCTTCGAGGCAGGAAGCAGCGAAAGCCTGGACGGCGCTCTCGTAGGCCTCGTCGGGCGTGGTCCAGCTCGAGCGGGCCTTGGCCTCGCGCAGCGCCTTGACCAGGTAGGCGTCGAGCCGGTCGGCGAAGGCCTTGCGGCCGGGCGCGTCGCCGGGCTCGAGGTCGTCCGGCCAGGCGCCGGCGATGGTCTGCCAGACGAGGCAGGCATCGCTCGCGGCGATGGAATCGGGCTTCGTGTCGAGCCAGCCGGCGACGGCTTCCTGCCATGCCTCGGCATGGTGGCTGAGGCCGATCAGGCGGGCGCGCAGGTCCTCGCCGCGCTTGCTGTCATGGGTGCTGCCGGCGAGCTGACAGAGCGGCGGCATGGCTGCGGCAAATGCGTGGAAGTCGTCGGCAGCGAGCACCGGGTGGTCCGGCTCGCCACCGACCTCGTTGAGCGCCACGAGGCGGATATGGCGGTAGAAGGCCGTGTCCTCCTTGGCCTTGGCCATGATCGGCCCGGTGAGCTGCTGCAGCCGTGCGGCCCAGTCGAGGGCGGCGGCCTTCGCGGTCGTCTCATCCAGGATGTGCTCGACGAGGGCGAAGGGCAGGTCGTCGGCGAGGCCGGCGCGCTGGCGTGCCTCGGAGAGCACCGCCGCCAGCCGCTGTTGGTCGGCGGCATCCGGCGATGCGCCGTCGAGATATGTCCTGTAGACGGGGAAGGCCAGGATTAGAGCGGTCAGGGCGCGCGTCAGGCTGGCCCGGCCGGTATCGCGAAAACGGGCATCGCCTGCCGCGAGGTGGAGGGCCGAGGCGACCAGCCATTCGAGCTCGCCGGCGAAGCTGGCACCGAGGACCAGCGCCTTGCAGTCCCGGAGCATGGCGGCGAAGTCGGCCTCGCCCTCGGCGACCTGGCGCCAGAGCGCATCGAGCGTGCCCATGCCGTCGCCGGCCACGAAGAGCCGGGCGAGGCGATCGGCCGCCTCGTAGCCGGTGGTGCCGGCGACCGGCCAGTCGGGGCGAAGCGTCTCGCCGCCTTCGAGGATCTTCTCGATCCAGACGGGCGGCGGCGCGCCGCCGGTCGCCTCGCGCAGCGCCGTGTCGAGCCGATGGAGGTAGCCCGTGGGGTCGCGCAGGCCGTCGATATGGTCGAGCCGCACACCCTGCACGGCACCCTCGGCGACCAGCTCAAGGAGCAGGCGATGGGCGTCGGCGAAGACGGTCTCGTCCTCGACCCGCACGCCCACCAGCCCGTCGATATCGAAGAAGCGCCGGTAGTTGAGCGCCTCGCCGCCGAGCCGCCAGTAGGCGAGCCGGTAGGCCTGGCGCTCGAGCAGCGCGTGCAGCTCTGCCTGCCCGTTAGGGACCGAGTCGGCCCGGAGCGGGAAGCGCTGGTCGTGGTAGCGCAGCTCGAAGCCGCCGGCGGCCGCCTCGACCCGAAGGTCGCCCGAGGCCAGCACCTCGCCATAGGAAGCACCCAGCACCGGCAGGAGCAGCCGGCCCGGGGTGGCGCCGGCCGTGGCCGCCCAGTCGATGTCGAAATGCCCGGCAAAGCGGCTGGCGCGGCCGTTCAGCAGCACGTCCCACCACCAGGCATTGTCGGACCCGACGCCCATGTGGTTCGGCACGTGGTCGAGAATGATGCCGAGCCCGGCCGACTTCGCTTCGGCGACGAGGTCGCGAAAGCCGGCTTCGCCGCCGAGGGCTGGCTCGATGACGTTCGGGTCGACCACGTCGTAGCCGTGGGTCGAGCCGGCGCGCGCCTGCCAGATGGGCGAGAGATAGAGGTGGCTGATGCCGAGGCGGGCGATGTAGGGGACGGCGCTGGCGATGGTGGCGAAATCGACGCCGCCGCGGAGCTGGATGCGGTAGGTGGCGCGGACAGTCTCAATCACGCGGGCGCTCCTCGGCAAGGGCCTGGATCAGGCGCTGGGCCGGGGCGCTGCCGAGCAGGCCGGCAATGTCGTGAATGGTGCGGCGACGCCAGTTGGGGTGCTCGTCGATCGTGGCCGGCAGGTTCGGCTGCTCGATGGCGCCGTCGAGATCCTCGAGGCAGGCCATGGCGATGGCCGACGGTGTCCGGGCAAGGAAGCGGTGCAGCGCCAGGACGATCGCCTCGGGCTCGTCGGCCGCCGGCTGGTCCTCATCGAGCAGGCCCTCGACGCGCAGCGCATCGCGCAGTTTCTGGCAGTCGGCGCGGCGCTCGTCCCGGGCGGCAGCGGCCGCCGCCGCGTCGAGCTGACGGGTCGTTTCGCGCCAGTCGATGTCGCGACCCTGCAGATAACCCCGGACAGTGGCGAGGTCGTGGGTCGAGACGGTGGCGAGCGATGCTACCGGATAGAGGTTCGAGGAGCGGAAGAGACCGCTCTCCCAGCGCTCGAACCAGACGACCTTGTAGGAGAGGAGCCCCGCCTCCAGCATCGCCTCGCGAAAGCCAGGGGCGACGGTGCCCAGATCCTCGCCGATGACGATGCAGGCGTGGGCGCGCGACACCTCGGCCACCGTCGCCAGCATGTGCTGGAGCGGGTAGCGCACATAGGCGCCGTCGGCAGGCGTGCCGCCGGCCGGGATCCAGAAGAGCCGCATCAGCCCCATGGCGTGGTCGATGCGCACCGCACCGGCATGCTGCATGGCGGCTGTCAGAATGGCGCGCAAGGGCGCCATGTCGCGATGCCGCAGCGCCACGGGTGAGAGCGGCGCGACGTTCCAGTTCTGGCCCTTCGGGCTGAACGCATCCGGCGGGGCGCCGATCGTCGCCCCGGCCACGACCGCCTCGGGGTCGGCCCAGACATCGGCGCCATCCGGCACCACGCCGACCGCGATGTCGGCATAGAGGCCGATGCGCATGCCGGCATCCATGAGCGCCTGCTGCGTCCTCGTGAGCTGGCGCTCGGCCAGCCATTGCAGGAAGGCGGAGCGCTCTACCTCGTTCGCATGCTCGATGGCAAAGGCAGCGACACCGGGAGCATCGACCCGGCGAAGCTCGACCGGCCAGTCGGGCCAGGCGACCGGGCGGCCGGTCCGGGCGCGGAGCGCCAGGGCAATGGCCTCGAAGCGGGCGAAACTCTCCAAGGGCGCACCTTTGGCGATCCGCCACTCGCGGAAATCGGCGAGGGCGGGATGGCCCTTGGCGAATCGCTCGTGCAGCGCGGCGAAGGCCTGCTCCTTGAGCGCTGCCACCGCCGGGTAGTCGACGAGCTCGCCCCTTGGCGGGGCGGGCAAGGCCGGCAGCTCCAGGCCGAGATCGGCGGCAGCGGCGTCGAGGGCGATGGCCAGGGGGTCGAGCCAGAGCCGGCTCGACGGCGCGTAGGGGCAGGCTCGCGCCGGCTGGTCGCGAAAGCGCGCATGGAGCGGGCTGAGGCCCAGGAGATCGGCGCCGCGCGTGGCGAGACCTGTGCCGAGCCGCTCCAGATCGGCGAAGTCGCCGATCCCGGCATTGCGCGGGGAGCGCAGGCCGTAGGACTGGCAGGCGACGCCCCAGATTCGGCCGAGCCCGCACGCCGCCGGGGTCACCGCGGGCGTGAAGGCGCCTTGCGGAGGCTCGGCGGCGCCGTCGAGCGGGCCCATGGCCTCGAGCAAGGCCGCCTTGGTCGCCGGCGAGGCGACATGCCAGTTGCCTTCGAGGTCATAGTAGCCGGGCTCGATGCCGGCCGCCCGGGCACGGACGTCGAGATCGCCACTCACGGGCGTTGGTCGATGCTGGCGGCGACCGACCAGGCCGGCCGACGATCGGCCGATGGGTCGGTGCCCGGGGTGGCATGGAGGCAGCGGCCGGGAAGTCCCGGGAAACCGGACAAGGGCTCGCCCCCCAGATTGGCCTGCAGGCTCAGGACACTGCCGTTGGTAAGCTGCCAGGCGAGCGTGAAGCCGCGAGTGCCGTGCCGGACGATGGTGGCGCCGGGCGCCATGCCGGCAAGGCCCGGCACGATATGCTCGCGGCGGATGGCCAGCAGGTCGCGGACGAGGCGGCGCCGCTCGGCATGATCGGCCTGCTCCCCCTCGGACCAGTCGAGGCGGCTCGACTCGAAGGTGGCGAGGTCGAGCGGGTCAGGGATGGTCGCCCGCACGGCCGGATCGGCGAACGCCGCGAACTTGCCGAACTCGCTCCGCCGGCCCTCGCGCACGGCATCGGCGAGCGGGCCCTCGAAGTCGCAGAAGAAGAGGAAAGGGGTCGTGGCGCCCCACTCCTCGCCCATGAAGAGCAACGGCACATGCGGGCTGAGCAGCAGGGCCGCCTGGAGCGCCGCCACGGCCTCGACCGGGGCCAGCCGGGTCAGCCGCTCGCCGAAGGCGCGGTTGCCGATCTGGTCGTGGTTCTGGAGGAAGTCGACGAAGGCGGTGGGCTGGAGATGGGCGCTCGGCTCGCCGCGCGGGGCGCCGTCGCGATGCGGCGAGGGCTCGCCCTGGTAGACGAAGCCGCCGGCGAGGCTGCGCAAGAGCAGGCCGACCGGGTCTTCGGCATAGTCACGGTAATAGCCATCCGTCTCGCCCGTGGCGATGACGTGGGCGACGTGGTGCCAGTCGTCGTTCCACTGGGCATCATACCGGCCGTCGAACCAGCCGGCGATGTTGTCCTCGTTCTCGAGCACCAGGTGCACCTGCCGCTCGCCGCCGAAGCGCTGGCGCACGGCCCGGGCGAGCTCGGCCAGGAGATGCGCCTCGCCCTCGTCGACGATGGCATGCACGGCATCGAGCCTGAGGCCGTCGATGCCGTAGGTCTCGAGCCAGAAGAGCGCGTTCTCGATGAAGAACGCGCGGACCGCCGGCTCGCGGAAGTCGATCGCCGCCCCCCAGGGGGTGCTCACGTCGTCGCGGAAGAAGCGGCTGGCATAGGCGCCGAGATAGTTCCCGTCCGGGCCGAAGTGGTTGTAGACGACGTCGAGAAAGACCATGAGGCCATGCGCGTGAGCCCGGGCGACGAAGGCGGCCAGATCCTCGGGCGTGCCGTAGCTCTCGTGCACGGCATAGGGCAGGACACCGTCATAGCCCCAGCCGCGGCTGCCGGCGAAGGCGGCAAGCGGCATCAGCTCGACCGCGGTGATGCCGAGGTCGGCCAGGTACGGCAGCTTCGCCGCCGCCGCCGCCAGCGTGCCCTCGGGCGTGAATGTGCCCAGATGCAGCTCGTAGAGCACGGCCTCGTGCCAGGGCCGGCCACGCCACGCCGGGTCGGTCGCGATCGGCCCCGGCACGAGGGACGGGCCGTGCACGCCGCCCTGCTGGGCGCGGGAGGCCGGGTCGGGCACGACACTCCCTTCGGACAGCCGGAAGGCATAGGCATCGCCGGGCTGAAGCGGTGTCTCGGCGGTGAACCAGCCGTCGCCCACGAGGCGCATCGGCAGGGCCTCGCCCCGGGCCAAAAGCTCGACATCGGTGATGTCGGGCGCCCAGAAGTCGAAACGGGTGCCGCCCGGGATCGGTTTTGGTCCGAAACGCATCATGCGGGATTCCCTTCGGGCGCGGGCAGGTGACGGCCGCGGGGTCGATCGCCGCGCGTACGGCCCGCCGCGACGAACGGCTCTTCGGCACTGCCGTTCCCATGGATGTCGTGATCGTGCCCGGTCTCGCCATTCGCGGCACTGCGGCTGTCCTTGTAGCCGATGGTGTCGGGCAGCGTGAAGCCGCCATGCGTGCGCCTGCACGAACCCGGCGCACCGAAGCGGCAGCACCTCGGGCGGAACCTCGGGCGGCCCCGGCCATTGGCTTGGCACCGGCACGGGCGATCGATGCTCCGAGCCGAGCGCCCCATTTCAGCCGCCCATTGAGGAAACAGATGGACCTCCTGCGAATCCTGCTCGCGATCCTGCTGCCGCCGCTCGGCGTCTTCCTGCAAGTCGGCATTGGCGCACAGTTCTGGATCAACATCCTGCTGACGCTGCTCGGCTACATTCCTGGAATCGTGCACGCCGTCTGGATCATCGCGCGCCGATGAGCACTCGGGCACTGGGCGAAGCGACCAAGGTCGTGGATCGGTCGGCCGATCTGCGCCGGCTGAAGACCGTCGCCTACTGGCTGGACGACCGGTTCCGCATTCCCGTCCTCGGCTGGCGGGTCGGGCTCGACGGCCTGGTCGGGCTCGTGCCGGGCATCGGCGACGCCGCGACCACCGTGGCGGCGCTCTGGATCCTCAGGGAGGCGCATCGCCTGGGGGTGCCACGCCACAAGCTCGGCCGGATGGCGATCAATATCGGCGTCGACACCGTGCTGGGCGCCGTGCCGCTGATCGGCGACGCCTTCGATCTGGCGAACAAGGCCAACCGGCGCAATCTGCGCCTCGTGCTCGACCATCTGGAGCCCGAGCGGCACACCGGCACGCGCCGCTGAGCGCCGGTCCGCCAACCCGATTCCCGGCCTGGAGGCTGCTCGCATGCCACACTCGCCCACTTGCAGGGACGTCCTTGTCAGCCGCAAGCTCGCAGGCCGCGAGCCTGCCGGCCGGCTCGAGCTGCATTTTCGCCCGCACGAGTGCCTGGAGCATGTCACCGATCCCCTGCCCCGCAACGTTTCGGCCGTGGCGATCATGGGCCGGACGATGTTCGCCGCCGGCGACGAGACCGCCACCATCGAGCGCCTGGCGCGGACCGGCGACGGCGATGGCAGGCGGGCAGCGCTGGCGGTCCTGGCTGATCTCGATCGAGACCCCAATCGCATGCCACCAATCTGAACGCCGGCTCAGCGGCGATCGAGCAGGCGGCTCAGGATCAGGCCGATGCCGAAGGCGGCGAGCAGGCTGGTGACGGGGTGGTCGCGCACCCGCTGCTCGATGCCGAAGAGCGCGTCCTCGCCGCGCAGATGCAGATCGCCGGCCAGCCGCTCGAGCTCGTCGTGCAGCTCGTCGAGCTTGGCGTCGGCGGCGGCCCGTGCCTCGGTGGCACCGCGCTTGCCGAGACCGGCGAGCGTGCTCTTGAGGCCGGCGATGTCCTCGCGCAGGCGCTCGAGATCCTCCGCGAGGGTGCTCGATCCCCGGTCGTCGTCCTTGGCGTCATCGGCGGCACGTGCGGGCATGGGCGATCTCCTCGGCTGTGAGGGTCCGATCTGACCACCGGCCAGCGGCAGGCGCAAAGGCTTTCTGGCTCAGGTCACACCGAGCTCGGCCATGATCTCCTGCTCTAGCTCGGCCACGAGGCGGCGGAACTCCTCGATGCGGCTGGTACGCTGCGGGTCGGTGGATGCCTCCCAGCGACCCAGCGCCTCCAACGCCTCGCCGTGATCCGCGCACAGGCAGCGAAACTCGGGATCGGCCGCCAGCCGGAGCTCGAGCACGGCCAGATGCATGGTCACCTGCTCCAGCAGATGCTGCGCCTTGTCGGGCACGGCCCGGTCCACCCCTCTCGAGCGCGATGGTGGCGGCGTCCGCCGAAAGCGGGACACCGTATTGCGATGCCGAGCCTCGGGCACGCGGGCGGCTCCGGGCAGTACGTTGCTGTTGCCTACGTGCGCCGGGACAGTGTTCGCGGCGGTACCGGATCGGCTGTGGCGGGGCGACGATCGTGCTAGGCTGTCCGTGGCGGGTCAGAGTCGGGCGACGTGGCGGGAGCGAGATGCGCGAGCAGGCGAATTCGGCGCAGCCAGGCGAGCAGGGGGACGGCGAGGCCGCATCCGGGGTCAAGGCGGCCGCGGTGCGGGCCCAGCTCGCCCGCATCCTGGCCAGCCCGTCCTTCGACGCCTCGGAGCGCAACCGGCGCTTTCTCGAGCATGTCGTCGAGGAGACCCTCGCCGGCCGCGGCGAGCGGATCAAGGCCTATGGCGTGGCGCTCGAGGTGTTCGCCCGCGACGACAGCTTCGATGCCCAGTCCGACCCTATCGTCCGCATCGAGGCGAGCCGGCTGCGACGCAGCCTCGAGCGCTACTACCTGCTGGCCGGCCAGGACGACCCGGTGCGGATCGAGATTCCCAAGGGCGGCTACATGGCGGCCTTCAAGACCACTGATGCCGATGCCGCCCACACGGCGGCGCCGGCCCCATCAGCCGAGGCGCCGGCCGCGGCGGCGCAGCGGCCGCAGACGGAACGCACCCTGACGGTCCTGGCTTTCTGCCTCGTGCTGATCTTCGCCGGGCTGGCCGGCGGCTGGGCGCTCGCCACCTATTGGCCTGGCCGGACGGCGGCGGGCAGCGGTGCTGCGGGCCGTGGCCCGGTCCTTCTGGCCGTGCCGTTCGAGGACGACGGCAGCCAGGTGCAAGGCGACGTGCGACAGAGCGCCACGCTGGTGCACGGCTTCAGTCGCGAGGTGGTCGCCGGCCTCGCGCGCTTCGGCGGCCTCTCCGTGTTCGACGCGGAAACGGCCGGACGTTCCCTCGGGGAGGCGGACATGCAGCGTCTGGCGGCGCTGCTGGATGCCGACTTCCTTCTGACCGGCGGGGTGAGCGTGTCCGACGACCGCTTCGCCGTGACCGCCTCACTGATCGACAGCGCCAGCGGGCGCCATATCTGGTCGGGGCACTTCGACGGCGACGTCACCGCCGCCTCGATCATCGCCGTGCGCGACCAGTTGGCGGGTCGTGTGGTCCAGGAGCTCGCCCAGCCCTATGGCGTCCTCTTCGGCGAGCAGCTGCGCGAGCAGGAGGGCAAGCCGCCGGAAGCGCTCACTTCTTATGAATGCGTGCTGCGCTTTCACCGGTACTGGCGCGAGCTGGATCGGGACGGCTATTCGCCGGTCCGCCAATGCCTCGAGCGGACCATCGTCGCCGATCCCGATTATGCCCAGGCCCTGGCGGCCTTGGCCCTGCTCCTGGCGGACGGCTACCGCCTCGGCTACGACCCGGACGGAGCGGGCGGCGGGACCCTGCCCCGGGCACTGGCGCTCGCCCGCCGCGCCGTCGAGCTGGCGCCGGCCGACTCGCAGGGCTACGTGGCGTTGCAGCTCGTCTACTGGCTGATGAACGATGTCGAGCGCAGCCTCGCGGCCGGCGAGCGTGGCCTCGCCCTCAACCCCAACGACACCGAGCTCTTGGCGGAGCTCGGCCGGCGCTACTGCCTGCGCGGCATGTTCGACATCGGCGTGCCGATGATCGACGAGGCCTTCGCCCGCAACCCGATCCTGCCGGGGCATTACCGGATCGGCCCGTTTCTCGCCCGCTATGCGGCGGGTGACTACCCGGCGGCGCTGATCGAAGCCAAGCGGATCGGCATTCCGGACACGGTTTTCGGCCACATCGCCCTGGCCATGGCCCACGCCAAGCTCGGCAATACCTCGGAAGCCGCAGCGGCGGTGGACCGGATCCTCGCCATCGACCCGGCCTATGGCGACCATGTGCGCCTGGATCTGGCGAAGCGAGCTCTCCACCCCGAGCTGATCGAGACCGTCGTCGACGGGCTGCGCCTCGCGGGTCTCGCTGTGGCGGCAATGCCATCGCCTTCGAGCTATTGAAACGCCGTCCGGACGGCGCCTTCGCAGCACCGGTAGCTTACAGCAACGTACTTCGGCCCCGGATCGATCCGGGGCCAATCGAGATCCTCCGACGCGTGCCCTGTTCAAGGAGCAAGCATGGTGAAACGAACGCCCGTCACGATCGTCGCGGCGCTGGCGCTGGCGACGGCATGGGGCGTGCCGGCGGCCTCGGCGCAGGAGGCGACCGAGGCTGTGCCGGCGGACGCGGGCTGGTCCTTCGCGTTGACTCCTTACGCCTGGTTCATCGCGATGAAGGGCGACGTGGCGACGTTTTCAGGAGCCCCGCCCATCAACGTCGATGCGGATTTCAGCGACATCATCGACCAGACCAACGGTGCAGCACTGCTGGCCGGCGAGGCGCGGCGGGATCGCTTCGGCCTGCTCTTCGACATCAATTACCTGGATCTGTCGGGCAAGGGCGACACGCCGGGAGCGCTCTTCGGCGACGCCGAGATGGACAACCGGACACTGTTCTCCGACATCGCCGGCTTCTACGAGGTGGGTCGCGACGCGCTCTTCAGCCTCGACGTCTATGCCGGGGCGCGGCTATGGTATGTCGAAACCGAGGTCAATCTGCGCGCCGGCCTGTTGCCCAACCGCACCGACCAGGACAGCGAAGCCTGGGCCGACCCGATCGTCGGGGTGCGCGGCCAGGCACTTCTCGGCCGGGGCTTTTCCCTGCAGGGCGCCGCCGACTACGGCGGGTTCCACGTCGGCTCGAAGAACACCTGGCAGGTGATCGGAACGCTCGGCTACGACTTCAACGACCGGCTCTCCGCGCGGGCCGGCTATCGCTATCTGTCCGTCGACTACGATGACAACGGCTTCGTCTGGGACGTCGACATTCACGGGCCGATCATCGGCCTCACCTGGCGTTTTTGAGGCAACCATGGAAAGCAGGGGAGACGCGGCTATGACCGGCAAGCACCATCTCGTGTTGGGCCTGGGCCTGATGCTTATCGCCGCCGGCCCGGCGCAGGCGCAGCAGGTCACGGGCACATTGGGCTCGCCCTCGGCGACGACCACGATTCCGGGCAACCAGCTACCGGCGCCGGCGCCGGCGTTCGGCGGCGTGATCAAGGATGACGCCCTCAGCTCCACGCCCTGGTGGCCGCCGCGCATCGTCCCGCCCGAGGGTGCTCCCAACATCCTGCTGATCATGACCGACGATGCCGGGTTCGCCGTGCCGAGCACCTTCGGCGGCGTCATCCCGACGCCGACGATGGATCGCATCGCCGAGGCCGGCCTGAAGTACAACCGGGTCTTCTCCACCTCGCTCTGCTCGCCGACACGCGCGGCGCTGATCACCGGGCGCAACCATCATTCGGTCGGCTTCGGCGTGATCGCCGAGCAGGCGACGGGCTTTCCGGGCTACGACAGCGTCATCGGCGTGGACAACGCCACCATCGGCCGCATCCTGCGGGACAACGGCTACGCGACGTCGTGGTTCGGCAAGAACCACAACACGCCATCGTACCAGGCCAGCCAGGTCGGGCCGTTCGACCAGTGGCCGACCGGCATGGGCTTCGACTACTTCTACGGGTTCGTCGGCGGCGACGCCAACCAGTGGGGGCCGAACCTGTTCCGCAACACCACGCAGATCTATCCCTTCGACGAACACCCCGGCACCCTGGAGATGGATCGCAGCGACGCGGCGATCTGGCCGGTGACCGGCGAGGAGAGCTCCTGGAACCTGATCACGGCGATGGCCGACGACGCCATCGACTGGATGACGCGGATCCACCAGACCGACCCCAGCCAGCCGATCTTCCTTCACTACGTGCCCGGGGCCAACCACGCGCCGCACCACCCGACCAAGGAGTGGGTTGACAAGATCCACGCCATGCATCTGTTCGACGACGGCTACGAGAAGCTGCGCGAGCGCATCTTCGCCAACCAGCAGAAGCTCGGCGTCATCCCGCAGGACCTGGAGTTGACGCCCTGGCCGGACGACGTCCTGACGCCCTGGGACAAGCTATCGCCCGAGGCGCAGAAGCTCTACATCCGCCAGGTGGAAGTATTCGCCGCCTACGTGGCCTACAACGACCACGAGATCGGCCGCGTGGTCCAGGCCTTCGAGGACCTCGGCAAGCTCGACAACACCATCGTCATCTACCAGAACGGCGACAACGGCACCAGCGCCGAGGGCGGGCCGGAAGGCACCTTCAGCGAGGTCGCGTTCTTCAACGGCGTCCGGCCACCCGTGGACGTGCAGATGAAGTTCTACGACGCCTGGGGCACCGAGCTGGCCTACAACCACATGTCGGCCGGCTGGTCCTGGGCCTTCGATACGCCGTTCGACTGGTTCAAGCAGAACGCGAGCCGGCTCGGCGGCACCAACCAGAACATGGTGATTTCCTGGCCCGATCGCATCAAGGACAAGGGGGGCCTGCGCGAGCAGTTCATGCACGTGATCGACTACGTGCCGACGCTCCTGGAGCTCACCGGCATCGAGGCGCCGAAGCTCGTCGACGGCATCGAGCAGAAGCCCATCGAAGGCACCAGCTTCGCCTACACCCTGGATGCGGCCAATGCCGAGGCGCCGTCACGGCACACGCGGCAGTATTTCGAGATGATGGGTCAGTGGGCGTTGTACGACAACGGCTGGCTGCTGAGCACCAAGGTCAATCGCACACCCTGGGATGCCTTCAGCCCGGCCAACCGGGATCCGCTCAACAACCAAGTGTTCCAGCTCTACAATCTTGAAGAGAGCTGGAACCAGGCCGACGACATCGCCGCGGCACACCCGGACAAGGTCGAGGCGATGCGGGCGATGTTCCTCGAGGAGGCCAAGAAGTACCAGGTCCTGCCGCTCGACGCCTCGGTCGGCGCACGGGTCGCGGCACAGCGCCCGAGCCTCACCGCGGGTCGCACGGAGCTCGTCTACACCCGGCCCATGACCGGGCTGCCGCAGGGCGATGCCCCTTATCTGCTCAACACCTCCTACACCATCACGGCCGACATCACCGTGCCCGAGGGCGGTGCCGAGGGCATGATCGTGACCTCCGGCGGGCGCTTCGCGGGCTTCGGCTTCTACCTGCTCGAGGGCAAGCCCGTATTCCTCTGGAACCTGCTGGATCTGGAGCGGCAAAAATGGGAGGGCCAAGACGCGCTGGAGCCCGGCCAGCACACCATTGAGTTCGACTTCGTGTATGACGGCCTCGGCGTCGGCACGATGGCGTTCAACAACTTCACCGGCATCGGCAGGCCGGGCACCGGCACGCTCAAGGTCGACGGCAAGGTGGTCGCCACGCAGAAGATGGAAAAGACGATCCCCATCATCCTGCAGTGGGACGAGAGCTTCGACATCGGCTCCGACACGATCACCGGGGTGAACGACGCGGACTATCGGCCGCCCTTCCCGCTGACCGCCGAGCTCGACAAGCTGACGATCAGGATCGATCGCCCGCAGTTGTCGCCCAAGGACATCAAGGAGCTCGAGGAAGCCATGAAGAAGGTCGACGCCGCCAGGGAGTGAGCGATGAGCGGGGCCGGCGGCCATGGGTCGCCGGCTCCGTCGCGGGCGAGCAACGAGCAACCCGATGAGGGAGGACGGCCTGGTGATCTCGACATCCCTGCCCAGATGCCTCGCGCTGGTCCTGGCGGTTCAGTTGCTCACGATGGCCGCAGCGCGGGCGGAGGAGCCGGCAGCGCCGCCGGCGGCACCGCCCAGCACGCTCGATCTCGCCAAGAAGGCCCAGAACCCGGTGGCCGACCTGATCAGCGTGCCGCTGCAGAGCAACTTCAATTTCGGCTATGGCGCGAAGGACGCGCCCGAGTCGAGCAGCACCCAGTATCTGCTCAACATCCAGCCGGTGATCCCGATCTCGCTGGGGCAGAGCGGCTTCAACCTGATCACCCGGCCGATCGTCCCGGTCATCCGCCAGCCCGACCTGATCGAGGGGGGCGAGACCTGGGGCGTCGCCGACATCCAGATCCAGAGCTACCTGTCGCCGGCGGGCTCGAAGGAGCTGATCTGGGGTGTCGGCGGCGTGCTGCAGCCGCCGACCGCGACCGACGGGGACAAGCTCGGCACGCAGAAATGGAGCGCCGGGCCGGCGGCGGTGGTGCTGTCCATGCCGGGCAAGTGGGTGTTCGGTGCCCTGGCGACGCAGCTCTGGTCGTTCGCCGGCAAGAGCGACCGCGAGGATGTGAGCCAGACGCTGGTGCAGCCCTTCATCAACTACAATTTCGACCATGGCTGGTACGTCTCCTCGGCCCCGATCATGACGGCGAACTGGAAGGCGGACGGCAACGACAACACCTTCACCGTGCCGATGGGCGGCGGGTTCGGGCGGCTCATTCGGGTCGGCAAGCTGCCCGTCAACCTGCAGGCGCAGGCCTTCTACAACGTGGTCAAGCCCGACGACGATCCGACCGCCGACTGGACGCTGCGGCTGCAGATGCAGTTCCTGTTCCCGAAGTGAGAGAAGCAAATGGACAAGAGCATCCATAGCCCAGCCGCAACGCCTGTGCGGGCGGGCAGGTGCGTCACCTCGGCGATCGTCGGCGCGATGGCGATGACCGGCATGCTCGCCCTGCAGCCGTTCACCGTGCGGGCGCAGGCGCTGGACGGCCCGCCGGCGATGCCGGCCTTCGAGTTCTCGACGGCGATGCCGTCCGGCGTCGCCTCACCGGACGAGGTCGAGTCGCGGCTCGGGACGCTGAAGTTCTTCGACGGCTTCCCCGACAAGGCGACGGCCGAGGTGGTCTACGATAATCTCGACTTCCAGCGTGCGGTGCAGGCCTATCTGCTGGCCCTGCCGGCGGTCAACCAGGCGGGCAACCTGAACGCGATCGCGTCGCTCGGCCCGTTGAACGCGACCGTCCCGATCTGGGAGGAGCTGGTCGACTCCCGCACGATTGAGCTGACGGCCAACGACAACACCCCCTACACCTGGTTCTGGATCGACCTCACCGACGGTCCGCTGGTCGTCGAGGTGCCGCCCGAGGTGCTCGGGCTGGTCGACGACATGTGGTACCGCTGGGTGATCGATGTCGGGATCACGGGGCCGGACAAGGGCAAAGGCGGCAAGTACCTGTTCCTGCCACCCGGCTTCGCAGGCGACGTGCCCGAAGGCGACTTCGTCGCGGTGGTGCATGCGACCACCTACCGGCTCTGGATCCCGTGGCGCAGCTTCCTCGAGAACGGCGACCCCAAGCCCGGCGTCGAGCGGGTCAAGGCGCACACCAGGATCCATGCGCCGGGATCGGAGCCCGTGGCACCGACCTTCGTCGATATGTCGGGCAAGCCGTTCAACATGGTCAACCCGGCGGACTATGCGTTCTGGGAGCTGCTGAACGACGTCGTCCAGAAGGAGCCGGCAGGCTCGCTGGACGAGGTGACCCTCGGGTTCTTCGCCGCGATCGGCATCGAGAAGGGCAGGCCCTTCGCGCCCGACGATCGCATGAAGAAGATCCTGACCGAGGCGGCCACGGTCGGCGATGCCACGGCCCGCACGATCGCCTTCCACATGCGCGACCGCAATGCCTACTACTATGCGGACAGCAACTGGCAGCTGCCCTTCGTCGGCGGCTACAGGTTCCAGTCCTCGCCCGGCGTGCTCAACCTCGACGGTTCCGCGTTCTTCTTCTTCATGGCGACGGGCGTGACCCCGGCGATGGAGGAGAAGATGGTCGGTCGGGGCTCGCAATATGCCTGGACGGCGCGCGACGCCGAGGGCGAACCGC
The DNA here is from genome assembly GCA_020638495.1 of Geminicoccaceae bacterium. Lineage (GTDB taxonomy): Bacteria > Pseudomonadota > Alphaproteobacteria > Geminicoccales > Geminicoccaceae > SLRI01. Next base: position 164,722 of record JACKIN010000007.1, read on the forward strand.
TCGACGGCGGCAAGAGCTACCGGCTGCATCTGCCGAAGGACATCCCGGTCAAGGATTTCTGGTCGGTGATCCTCTACAGCGACCAGACCCGCTCGATGATCCAGACCGACCAGCGCTTCCCGAGCGTCAGCAGCCAGACCCAGGGCCTGCTGGTCAACGCCGACGGCTCGGTCGATGTCTGGTTCGGGCCCGAGGCGCCGAGCGGCAAGGAGAAGAACTGGGTCCAGACGGTGCCCGGCCAGGCCTGGAACACCATCCTGCGGCTCTATGGCCCGTTGGAGCCCTGGTTCGATGGGTCGTGGAAGCCAGGCGAGATCGAGCCGGTGGGCTGAGCCGGGCGAGACAGGGAATGGACAGCAACAGCAACCGGGCATGCTCGCGCCGATGCGGGCCACCCCCAAGGAGGAATGATCCAATGCCGAACACGACGACGTCCGCATGGCGGCTCGGCGCGATCGGGGCGGTGGCGCTACTCGCCGCCTGCACCCAGAGCTCGAGCCAGATCGAGACGACGGCGGCCTTGCCGAAGCCGCAGGTGATCGTGGTCCAGGACTTCGCCGTCCAGGCCGGCGAGGTGCAGCTCGATCCGGGCCTCAGCGGCACGATCGACGAGACGATCAAGGCGAGCACGCTGCCGCCGAACACGGCCGAGGAAGCCCAGGTCGGCCGTCAGGTGGCGGATGCGCTGGCGCAGAAGCTGGTGACCGAGATCAACGATCTCGGGCTGAATGCGCAGCGCGGCAACACCCTGCCCGACGGCATGTCTTCGGGACTCGAGATCACCGGCCAGTTCGTCGGCGTCGACCAGGGCAACCGGACCGAGCGCGTCGCCATCGGCCTCGGCGCCGGTCGCTCCGACGTTCGCGTGCGCGCCCAGGTCTTCGAGGTGACGCCGAGCAGCCGGACGCTCGTCGACGAGATCGAGGTCGACGCCAAGAGCGGCCTGCAGCCGGGCATGGCCGAGATGATGGGCGTCGGCGCGCTGGCCGGGCATTTCGTCGCGTCGACCGTGGTCAGCGGCGGGCTGCAGGTCGCCGACGAATCGCTCGGCACCTCGGTGGTCGCGGATTCCGACCGGGCGGCCAAAGGCATCGCCAAGCAGCTCGCGACGTTCTTCGCCAAGCAGGGCTGGACGAATTGAGCTTCGGGACGAAATTCGAGCGCTTCCGGGCCTTTCCCGCGAGCAGCTCCAGAAGGAAGGGAGAAACGATGGCCAGGATGATCGGGCTGTCCCTCGCCGCTGCCATCGGGCTCACCGCCGCGATGGCCTCGGCGCAGGAAGGCATGAAGATCGCGCGTGCCTGCGGCGACGACATCGACAGGCTCTGCGCCGGCGTGCCGCCCGGCGAAGGCCGCATCAAGGCGTGCATGAAGGCGCACATGACCGAGCTGTCGGCGCCGTGCATGGACACGCTCCTGGCTGCGATCGCTGCCGAGAAAGAGCCGGAGTGACCGCCCGGTGGCGGCTGCCGTCGCGGGCGCCCGCCCGTGGCGGTGGTCGCCCCGGCTCGAGGCGAAAGGGAAACGGCATGGACGTGCAAGCTCGGCGCGACCGGGATCGGCCGAGGTGGTTTCGGATGCTTCTCCTGGCCGCGGCCAGCTTTCTCTTGACCCATGTAGCCGTGGCGCAGGAAGCGCAGAGCCGGCCGCAGCGCGAGTTCGCGCTGCCGGTGACGCCGGAGCTCGAGCCGGGCGCCATGGAGCTCCTGCAGGCGATGGGGGAGCGCCTGGCCGCGGCCCGAACGTTGAGCTTCACCGCCGTCGCGACCTACGAGAGCCCGGCGCGGACCGGGCTTCCCCTGGCCTACACCACGCTGTCGGAAGTCACGCTGCAGCGGCCGGATCATTTGCGGGTCGTCACGCCCGGCGACGGGCCGGCGATCGAGTTCTACTACGACGGGGCGACCATGATGGCCTATCAGCCCGATGCCAGGCTGTCGGCCATCGCCGATGCGCCGCCGACGATCGATGCCATGCTGCAGAACCTGTTCGGTCTCTCGGCGACCTATTTTCCGTTCACCGACGTGATCGTGGCCGATCCTTACGGCGACCTCGCAACCGGACTGCAGCTCGCCTTCGTCGTCGGCCAGTCGACGGTGGTCGGCGACACGCTCACCGACATCGTGGTGATCGCCGATCCGACGCTGCAGATGCAGCTCTGGATCGGTGCCGAGGACCGGTTGCCGCGGCGTATCCAGGCCAGCTTCTTCGACGAGCTCGGCCATTTCCGCCACGTTCTGGAGCTGTCGGACTGGCGGCTCGATCCCGAGCTGCCGCCCGACACCTTCTCCTCCGCCGCCGCGGCGGCGGCGACACCAATCCCGTTTGCCCCGCCGGGGACGCCCTGAAGATGGAGCCGCGCCGATGATGAGACTGGCAATTCTTGCTCTGGTCGGTGCCGCGGCGATTGTCCTGCCGCGAGAGGCTGGCGCCTGGGCTCATGCCGGCCGCTTCGGCGTCGCGTCCGGCGGTGGGGGCTCTTGGCACGCCGACGGTTGGCGCGGCGGCAGTGCCTCGGGCGGCGACGGCTCGTGGCATGGCCAGGCCTGGCGCGGCGGCAGCGCCTCCGGCGGCGACGGCTCGTGGCATGCCACCGGTGCCGCCGGTGGGACGGGTTCCGGCGGCGACGGGTCCTGGCACGCCAACAGCGCCTGGGGCGGCAGCGCCTCGGGTGGCGGCGGCTCCTGGAGCGCCCACGGTGCCGAGGGCGGCTCTGCCTCGGGCGGCGACGGCTCGTGGCATGCCACTGGCGCGGAGGGCACCAAGGTTCAGGGCAGCTATGCTCACGCGACCAGCGTCGACGTCGCCTATCCCCACGCCTATCGGGGCCCCTACTACGCCACCTATCACCCGCCGGTGACCGTCGATCACTACAGCAGCACTTGCGACAATTGCGGCGGCTGGTCCGGCGGCGCCGTCGCCGCGGCGGGTGCTCTCGGCCTAGCGGCTGGTGCGGCGATCGACGCGTCGGCGGCCAAGGCGGACACCGCGGCCGCCACCAGTAGCGCCTATGCGGCGGGAGTCTCCGCCGGCGAGGCGGCGGCCCCTGCCTCGGCTGCCACGAGTCCCGCCCAGCCGACCAAGACGGCGGCGGCGCCGAGCGGGACCGTCTACACCGAGCTGCCCGCCAATTGCGCCTACAAGGTGGTGAAAGGCAGCAACTACTTCGACTGCGGCGACATGTGGCTGACCGCCGCCTATGGCGCCAACGGCCTCCACTACACGGTCGTGCCGGCCCCTTGACTGCCGGCCCTGCGAGCTGCCCGGTCGGGTGGAGATGACGGCGGAGGAGAGCCTCTGGGTCGCTGACTGGCTCTGGAGCCTGCCTTTGATCGCCTTCTGCGTGGCCATCCACGTCGTTGGCCTCGCCCTGATCAACGATCGCGTGGTCGGCTTCCTTCGCGACGCCATCGACAATCGTAATTTCCTGCGGCTGTTCGCCGTCGTGATCGGTGCCGTGGCCCTCCTCGCCACCACGCTGCACGGCCTCGAGGCGTGGCTCTGGGCGCTCGCCTACTGGCTGCTCGGCGCGCTTCCCGACTTCCGCTCGGCCATGCTCTACTCGATCAGCGCGATGACCACCTACGGGCATTCCGATATCAGTCTCGAGGCGGAATGGCGGATGATGGGCGCGCTGGAATCGCTGTGCGGCATGCTGCTGTTCGGCCTGACCACGGCCTTCCTGTTCGCGGCGATCCAGAAGGTCTGGCCACTGGGAGCCCGCGACCGCAGGCTGTAGGCCGTTGCCGGGGTGGACCGTCGACGACGCCTTCCGCTATGGAATCGGGGGCGGCCCGGAACTGCGAATGAGGTCGCCGGGCCGGGCCCAAGCCTGGCCGGGCCGCCAAGGCCGTGCAGGCGACGCGAGGAGCACAGCATGACGAGACTCTCGACCATGGCGGTCGCGGCGGGGATCGCTTTGGCCAGCGGGGCGCAGGCCCAGGACATCTCGACCGAGCTGCCGCCGGAGGATCGCTGGACGGTCACGGTCGCACCCTATCTGTGGATGCTGTCGCTCGATGGCAACACCACGGTCGGCGGCATCAAGGCCGACGTCGACGTGCCGTTCAAGGATTCGATCCAGGACCTCTCCTTCGGCGGCATGCTGCTCACGACCGTGCGCAAGGGAAAGCTCGGCTTCTCGATCAATGGCGTCTATACGCGTGTTTCGCCCGACAACTCGGTCGGTCCGCTCGACATCGATTCGACCGCCGATCTGGCGCAGCTCGCCGGCGGACCGTTCTATCGAATGGTCGAATGGCAGTATGGCGAGACCTCTGCCGGCCAGCCGCTCCGGTTTTACCTCGAGCCCTATGTCGGAGCACGGCTGAACTATCTTCGGGTCGAGGTCGAGGTGCGCGGCGGCCAGCAGCAGGACGAGAGCCAGACCTGGGTCGACCCGATCGTCGGCTCGCGGGTCGGGCTCGATCTGACCGACCGCCTGGCGCTCTTCGGCGGGGCGGACGTCGGCGGCGTAGTCACCGGCTCGGATTTCGCCTGGAACGCGCAGGCCTATCTCGGCTACCAGACGAGCGTCTTCGGCCGGGAGACGTTCCTGTCGTTCGGATTTCGCGCCTATCATGCCGACTACGAGGGCGGCAACTTCAAGTGGGATGCGACCCAGTACGGCCCGATCATCGGCACCGCGATCAAGTTCTGAGCGAGGCCGTTCCCCCGACGGACTGTCGGCGACGCGGGCCGTTCAGTCGGCGAGACCGCCCCGCATCTTGCGGCGCATCACGCCGCCGACGACGATCGGCAGGATGAAGCCGATGATGGCGATCGCCCAGAGCACGAGGGCGAGCGGCGAGGCGAAGAGGATGCCCCACTCGCCGTCCGAGATGGTCAGCGCCCGCCGCAGGTTCGCCTCCATCTGGTTGCCGAGCAGCACGCCGAGGATGATCGGCACGAGCGGCACGTCGAGCTTCCTGAGGACCCAGCCGAGCAGGCCGAAGACGACCATCACGAGGAGATCGAAGCTCGAGCCCGAGATGCCGTAGATGCCGACAAAGGAGACCATGGCGACGATCGGCATCAGGATGCGCGGCGGCACCAGCAGCACGCGCACGAACATGCCGACCATGGGGATGTTCATCGCCAGCAGCATGAAGTTGGCGATGAAGAGCGCGGCGATCAGGCCCCAGACCACGTCCGGGTTCTGCTGGAAAAGGAGCGGGCCGGGCGTGATGTTGAGCGCCAGCAGCATGGCGAGGAGCACGGCCGTGGTGCCGGAGCCGGGCACGCCGAGCGCCAGCATCGGCACCAGCGCCCCGCCGGCCGCGGCGTTGTTGCCAGCTTCGGGGGCCGCCACGCCACGCGGGTCGCCCTTGCCGAAGGTGCCCTCGCGGTCGACCAGCTTCTTCTCGAAGGAATAGGCGATGAAGGACCCGAGCGAGGCGCCCGCACCCGGCAGCACACCGGCGACGAAGCCGAGTGCCGAGCCTCTGAGCATCGTCGGCGTGCACTTGCGCAGCACCGACATGGACGGTGTGATGCGACCGATGCCGACCGTGGCGGCCTTGCCCTCGGCCGTCTCCTTGCCGCGATGCTCGAGGAAGACGAAGACCTCCGAAAGAGCGAAGAGGCCGACGATGGCGACGAGGAAATCGATGCCGTCGTAGAGATGCACCTCGCCGAAGGTGAAGCGCGGCACGCCGGTCTGTCCGTCGACGCCGACCATGGCGATGCCGACGCCGAGGGCGGCGGCGAAGGCGGACTTGGCCTGGTTGGACGACGAGATGCCGCCGAGCGTGGCGAAGGCCAGGGTGAAGAGCGCGAAGTACTCGGCCGGGCCGAAGAGCAGGGCCAGCTTGACGAGCTGCGGGGCGAGGAAGACGAGGCCCCAGGTCGAGAGGAAGGCGCCGACGAAGGAGGCGACGCCCGAGAGCGCCAGCGCCTCGCCGGCCCGGCCCTGCTGGGCCATGGGATAGCCGTCGAGGCAGGTCATCATCGCCGGCTCGTCGCCCGGGATGTTCAGGAGGATCGACGAGATGCGCCCGCCATACATGGCGCCGAAATAGACCGAGGTGAGCAGGATCATGGCCGGCGTCGCCGGCAGGCCGAGGGTGAAGGCGAGCGGGATCAGGATCGCCACACCGTTCGACGGGCCGAGGCCCGGCAGGGCGCCCATGACGGTGCCGAGAAAGCAGCCGAGCAGGGCCAGCGCCATGTTCTGCCAGGTGATGGCGATCCAGAAGCCGTCGCCGAGGGAGCCGAGCACATCCATGGCGGGGCCTCAGAAGCCGAGGGGGCCGCGGGCGAGCGATAGCCCGAGGGCGAGCGCGAAGACCGCGTAGATGCCGAGCGAGATCGCGATGCCGACGACGAACGACCAGAGCGGCACGGTGCCGAGCCGCCAGGTGAGATAGGTGGCGGCCAGGGCCGTGGCGATGACGAAGCCCAGCTCGGGCAGCAGCAGGGCGTAGGCGACCATGACCGCGGCGGCGACGGCGATCTCGAGGAGGCGCGTGGCGCGCGGCCAGTCGGGTGCTGCATCCGGGCGGATGAGGATGACGAGGCTGGCTAGGCCGAGCACGACGCCGACGATGATGGGGAAGGTGCGCGGCCCCACCGGGTCGGAGATGAAGCTGAGCTGGATCTGGGTCGCCTGCCAGATGAAGAAGACAGCGAGCGCGAGCCCGATGCCGCCGAAGACGCGGTCGCTCATGACTTGGTTTCCGTCTCGCCTGGCAGGTGCCGCGGGGCCCGGGCACGCAGCCTCGTGGACCGCATGGCCGGGCCGCTCGCCGCTACTGGATCAGGCCGATCTCCTTGGAGAGCCCGTTGATCCGGCTCACCGATTCGGCGACGAAAGCCTCGAACTCGGGGCCGCGCAGGTCCAGGGGTGCGAGACCATTCTGCGCCATGATGGACTTCCATTCGTCCGAGTCGTAGACGCTGCCGATCGACTCGACCCAGAAGTCGTATGCCTCGTCGGACATGTTGCCCGGTGCATAGAAGCCGCGCCAGTTGGCGCCGACCACGTCGAGGCCCTGCTCGGCGGCCGTCGGGAAGCTGGCGAAGTCGCCCTCGAGGCGCTCGGGGGCGAGCACGGCGATCACCTTGATGTCGCCCGAATCGACGAAGCCCTTGGCCTCCGACGCATCGCCCGTGAACGCCTGAACAGAGCCCGCGAGGAGCTGGGTCACGGCCTCGCCGCCGCCGTCGAAGGCGACATACTTGATCGTCCGGACATCGTCGATGCCGGCCGCCTGGGCGGCGATCAGCACCTTGAGATGGTCCCAGCCGCCCACCGCCGAGCCGCCGGCGATGGAGACGGACTTCGGGTCCGCCTTGATCTGGTCCATCAGCTCGGGCAGCGTCGCGATCGGGCTGTCCTTGGCGACCGCGATGATGCCGTAATCGGCGCCCACGCTGGCCAGCCAGCGCACCTGGTCCATGGTGTTGCCCGGGTAGGCGCCCTGGGCGAGGCGGGTCGAGGTCGCCGAGGAGGCGGCGACGATCAGGTCGTTGTCGTCGGCGCGCTTGTTGACCACCTCGGCGAAGGCCACCCCCCCGCCGCCGCCGGCGATGTTGGTGACCTGCACCGTGCCGTCGACGAGACCCAGATCCTGCAGGGTCTTGCCGACCTGCCGGCAGGTGAAGTCCCAACCGCCGCCCGGATTGGCCGGGGCGATGCATTCCGGGTTCTCTGGCTCGAAGGCGAGCGCTCGATCGGCGGGCATGGCGCCGGCCAGCATGGCGCCGGCAAGCGCCCCGGCGGCGAAAAGGCCGCGTGAGTCCAATGAAAATCGCATGTGTCCAGCCTCCACTGACTGCTTGCCTCGGCGGCACCCGCAAGTCACCGCCGTTGATGACCGACGCTAGCGCAAGACTCCCGCAGGAGATAGTGTGAATTCCCCCACCCTTGCCGGCGGCGCTTGAAATGGCGGATCGAACCTGCCAACGTCCGCTTGCCAGGGGGGAGCATGAGCCAGAAGAACGTGAGAGCCGACGCATGATCGGTCGTTGCCGGGACTGTCTTCTGTGGCGACGTTGACGATCGACAGGCTGACCAAGCGCTACGGCGAGGTGCTGGCCGTGGACGCGATCGATCTCGAGGTGGCGGATCGCGAGTTCATCGTCCTGGTCGGCCCTTCCGGCTGCGGCAAGAGCACGACGCTTCGGATGATCGCCGGGCTCGAGGAGATCACCTCTGGCGAGATCCGGATCGGCGACCGGGTGGTCAACGAGCTCGAGCCCAAGGACCGTGACATCGCCATGGTCTTCCAGGACTACGCGCTCTACCCGCACATGTCGGTCTACGAGAACATGGCGTTCGGCCTCCGCTATCGCAAATACGCCAAGGCGGAGATCAAGAAGCGCGTCGCCAATGCGGCGCGCATCCTCGACATCGAGCCGCTGCTGCTGCGGCGGCCGAAGGAGCTGTCGGGCGGCCAGCGGCAGCGCGTCGCCATGGGGCGGGCCATCGTCCGCGACCCGCAGGTCTTCCTCTTCGACGAGCCGCTCTCGAACCTCGACGCCAAGCTGCGTGTCCAGATGCGCACCGAGATCAAGCGCCTGCACCGCCGCGTCTCGACCACCGTCGTCTACGTGACCCACGACCAGGTCGAGGCGATGACCCTGGCGGATCGCATCGTCATCATGAGGGGCGGGCTGATCGAGCAGGTCGGCACGCCGGACGAGGTCTACAACCATCCCCGGACGAGCTATGTGGCGGGCTTCATCGGGTCGCCGACGATGAACCTGGTGCCGGTCGAGATCGACGGCGACGCCAGGGAGGCCGTGCTTCGGCTGCCGGACGGCCGGCTCCTGCCACTGCCGGCCGGGCAGCACGCGTTGGCTGCCGGGGCGCGTGGCCGGCCGGTGCTGATGGGGCTCCGGCCCGAGGATTTCCACGCCGAGACGATCGGCGGCCCGGCGCTCGACGTCGAGCCCGACGTGATCGAGCCGCTCGGCAGCGACACGCTCGTCTTCTTCTCGATCGGCGGTGCCGAGCTGGTGGCTCGCCTGCCACCCCGGCATGTCCAGGGCCAGCCCGAGCGGCTGACGCTGCACGTCGACCCGACGAAGCTGCATCTCTTCGATGCCGCGTCTGGCCGTGCCCTCTGGCTGGAAGGAGCCGGCCATGGATGAGGCGACCGACGCCGCCCTCGCCGTGCCGGCCGAGGCCCTGGGTCGGGATTCGCCGATCCGGGTCGAGCGCGTCGCCGACGGTGCGGCCCTCGTTCGCCGGCTCGCCGACGACCTATTTGCCGACTACCGCGCCGCCAGGGCCGCCGGCCGGGAGAAGGTCGTCGTCATCGTGCCCGTCGGGCCGGTCGGCGCCCTGGACCTCGTGGCCGAGGACTGCAACCGGACAGGCGAGAGCCTTGCCGATCTCGTCGTCATCAACATGGACGAGTATCTCGAGCCGGATGGCCGAAGGTTCATCGCGGCGAGCGACCCGCTCAGCTTTCGCGGCCACATGCAGCGCCATTTCTGGGACGTGCTCAGGCCCGATCTGGCACCGCCCGAAGGGCAGCGCATCTTCCCGGACCCGATCGATCCGGCCAATGTGGGCCTTGCGATCGAGCGGTTCGGTGGCGTCGACGTCTGCTATGGCGGGGTCGGCATCACCGGCCATGTCGCCTTCAACGACCCGCCTGCGCCCGGCGAGACGATCGATACCGAGAGCTTCGCCGCCCTGCCGAGCCGCGTGGTCGAGCTGTCGACCGAGACACTGGTGATCAACAGCGTCACGGCATGCCGTGGCAATATCGACCGGATCCCGAGGCTCGCCGTGACTGTCGGCATGCGCGAGATCCTGGCGTCCCGCCTGGTCCGCCTCTACCTCAACCGCCCCTGGCAGTCCGCCATCGTCCGCAAGCTGCTGCACGGCCCGGTCACCGCCGCCGTGCCGGCCTCGCTCCTGCAGCGCCACGCCGATTGCCGGGCGGTCCTGACCGACGAGGTGGCGCAGTTGCCCGAGCCGACGCTGCGATGAGCGGTGCCAGAACCCTTCGCTGGGGGGTCATCGGCTATGGCCGTTTCGGCCAGCTCCACGCGGCGGCGATCGCCCGCGGCGATGCCACAGAGCTCGCCGCCGTGGCGACGGCGAGCGAGGCCACGGCCGCCCTCGCCCGCAGCCACCATCCGGATGCGGCGGTGACGACCGACTGGCGAAAGCTGGTCGATGATCCCGGAATCGACGTGGTCGACATCGTCGCCCCCAACCACCTCCACGCGGCCATGGCGAAACGGGCGCTCGAGGCGGGCAAGCCCGTGCTGGTCGAGAAGCCGCTGGCGACGACGCTCGCCGATTGCGACATGCTGGTGGAGACCGTGGACCGCACGGGCGGGCTGCTCTCGGTCGGCTTCGAGCTTCGGCTCTCGGTGCAGTGGCGGCGGATCAAGGAGCTGATCGACGCCGGGCGGATCGGCCGCCCGACCTTCGTGCATGTCGCCCTCTTTCGCCACCCCTACCGGCCGGGCGCCAGCGGCTGGCGGCAGTCGGCGGGCGAGGTGGGCTCCTGGATCCTCGAGGAGCCGGTGCATTTCTATGATCTCGCCATGTGGTATCTGGCCCGTTCCGGCGAGCCGGTCGCCGTGAATGCGCAGGGCACCGCAGGACGTGAACCCGGCCTCATCGACAACCTCGTCTCGGCCGTGCGCTTCGATGACGGAGCACTCGCCGTGGTGAGCCAGACGCTGGCCGGCTTCGGCCACCATCTGGTGGTCGAGGTGAGCGGGACGGAAGGGGCCATGCGCGCCACCTGGTCGGCCGGCCATGCCGCCAGCACCGAGCCCTGCTTCGATTTGCATGTCGGACCGATCGGCCTCGAGGCGCCGGAGCGCGTGCCGCTCGATGAGCCCTCGGGCGAGGTCTTCGAGCTGGAGAAGCAGATCGGCCTGACCAACGCCGCCTTCGCCGAGGGACGCACGCTGGTCGACGTGCGCGAAGGCCGGCGCGCGGTGGTCGTCTGCCTCGAGGCCGAACGATCGGTGCGGGAGGGGCGGGAAGTGCCGCTCCGCTTCGCATGACAATCATCCAACCGGGAGGAGTTGACCGATGCTGAGACGACATCTCATGGCGACAGTGGCCGGAGCGCTCCTGCTCGCCGGCCTTTCGGGCCAGGCAGCGCTGGCGCAGGAGAAGAAGCTCACGCTGCTGACCTGGAACCTGCCGATCTACGAGGAGAAGTTCCGGGGCTGGATCGCCGATTTCGAGGAGATGCACCCGGACTTCACGGTCGAGTGGCTGGACAAGAAGGGCACCGAGTTCGGCGCCTTCTACCAGACCCAGCTGGTCGCCGGCACCGCCCCCGACATCATCGACGTCCAAGGCATGCTGTGGGCCGAGTACGCCGCCAATGACGGGCTGGTGCCGCTCGATCCTTATCTCGAGGCCAACCCGGAGGTCCGCGATCGCTACAACGCCGAGGGCATGAAGCTCTGGCAGTACGACGGCAAGCAGTACATGCTGCCGTATTATTTCTCGAAGACCCTCATGGTCTACAACAAGAAGCTCTTCGCCGAGGCCAACATCGACGCCCCGCCGAGCAGTTTCGACGAGCTGCTCGACGCCGCCTACAAGATCAAGGACACGGGCGAGGGGCGCACCGGCTTCATCACCTTGAACTTCGACTGGCTCTACTGGCCGCTCATGGCGATGAACGGTATCGAGCTCCTCAACGAGGACATGACGGAGGCCGCGTTCAACACGCCCGAGATGGTCGACGTCGTGACCCGCCTCGCGAAGGCGACGACCGACGGGGCGATCAACCCGATCTCCTGGACCGGCCGCTGGGTCGAGCCCAACAATGCCTTCGCCGCCGGCGACATCGGCATGTACCAGGGCCACGGCGCGGCACTCTTCTGGATCATGGGCCAGGCCGACTGGGCCAATGCCGACACGCTCGGCGTGGTGGAGTGGCCGGGCGGCTGGGGTGTCCCGAACGCGCACGGCCTCGGCATCTCGGCCTCGACCGAGCATCCGGACGAGGCCTTCGACTTCATCCAGATCGCCCTGAACGACAAGTGGCAGACGATCATGGCGGACAACTTCACCATCCTGACGCTGAACAACTCGGTCGACGAGGCGCTCATCGCCGGGCTCGACGACCCGCTCAAGGCGGCGACGCTCGAGCTCTCGCTCGCCAACATGGACAAGCAGACCGGCAACTGGGTGACGCCCCTCGACGCCCGGATCAAGGACGCCTTCTGGCCCGACATCCAGGCAGCTCTCCTCGGCCAGCGCGACCCGGCCGAGGCGATCGCCGACGCCGAGAACAAGGTCAACCGCGTGCTCCGGCGCGGCTGAGACCAGCGGGAGGCGTCGCCGCCGGCGGCGCCTCCTCGCTCGCTTCGGGAACGACTGCGTGTTCGCCAGGAAGAGCCATCGCGAGTACCTGCTGGTGTGGCTGATGCTGCTGCCGGCGCTCGCCATCTTCATGCTGTTCCGCATCATCCCGCTGCTCTGGAACGGCGTGCTCTCGTTCCAGTTCTGGTCGCCGACCAAGCCCGCGGAGTTCGCCGGCCTCTATCACTACGAGGAGATGTTCCTCTACGACGACGTCTTCTGGGAAGCGCTGGTCAACACCTTCAAGTACATGCTGACGGCGCCCATCGCGATCATCCTCGCCTTGCTGCTGGCGCTGCTCGTCAACAGCCGGATCAGGGGCCGCGGCATCTACCGCACCATTATCTTCCTCAGCTACCCGCTCATGGTCGTGGCGGTCGGCATCATCTGGCGCTGGCTCTTCGACCAGCGGGTCGGCCTGATCAACTTCAGCCTGCGCTCGTTCGGCCTGATCGACGAGCCCATCGCCTTCCTCGAGAGCTTCGCCACGGCGCTCCCTCGGTGATCGCCGCCGCCATCTGGCAGATCGTCGGCTTCTTCATGATCATTCTGCTCACCGGGCTGCAGAGCATCCCGCAGAACCTCTACGAGGCCGCCTCGATCGACGGGGCCAGCCGCTGGAGCCAGTTCTGGCGGATCACCCTGCCGCTGCTCCGGCCCTCGCTTTTCCTCTGCTTCGTGATCGGCATCATCGCGTCCTTCACCAGCTTCGACCTGATCTACGTGATGACCGGCGGCGGACCCGGCCATGCCACCGAGCTGCTTATCACTTATGTCTACAAGACGGCTTTCACGCTGACCCAGTTCGACTATGCCGGGGCGTTGACCATCGTCATGTTCCTGCTCTTCGTCGGCATTGCGCTCATCGGCAACCTGCTCGCCGGCGGCGATGCCGGCCGCGTCGACATCGCGGACTAGGGGAGCAAGTCGATGCATCGCTATCCCCGCTGGCCGATCCACCTGATCCTGGTGATCGTCTCGTTCGTCATGCTCGTGCCCTTCTACTGGGTCATCAAGACGAGCATCACCGGCGAGAACATCTTCAATTACCCGCCGTCGCTCTGGCCGGTCGATCCGCAGCCCTTCTTCTACGTCGATGCCTGGTACGCGATCCCTTCCCGCGCTTCTTCCTCAACAGCGTGATCGTCGCCGGCATGGCGATCGTCGCCAACCTGATCATCAACGCGGCGGCCGGCTTCGCCCTGACCAAGAGCTTCCCGGGCAAGCGCTGGATGATCCTCCTCCTGCTCGCCTGCATGATGATCCCGTTCCACGCGACGATCATCCCGGCCTACCTGATCACGGCCCAGCTCGGCCTCTTGAACACCCATCTCGGCCTGGCGCTGCCGGCCTTCTCGCACATCATCTGCATCTTCCTCTTCAAGGCGAGCTTCGACGCGATCCCGCCGTCGCTCATCCAGGCGGCCAAGATCGACGGCGTGCCGGAATGGCAGATCCTGCTCAAGATCATGCTGCCCCTGGCCAAGCCCGCGGTCGCCACCAACATCATCCTGTCGTTCATCTGGTCCTGGAACGACTTCCTCTGGCCCCTGATCATCGTCCGCGACGTCGAGATGCAGACGCTGCCCTTGGGGCTCTCGACCTTCCTCGCCTATTTCGAGGACACGACAGGGTCGCTCTATGCCTTCTGCGTCATGGTCCTGGCCCCGGGGCTCCTCGTCTTCTTCCTGGCGCAGAAGCAGTTCATCGAGGGCCTCACCTCCGGCGCGAGAAAGGGCTGATCCCTTGGAAGACTGGAAGGGCTGGCTCCTCAACCGCGTCACCATCACCTTCGGCCTGATCGCCGTCGTGGTCATCGCCTGGAACCTCTACGTTCAGGCGCACGACGACGGCATTCTCGAAGGACAGGTCGTGAACGAGGCGGGCGAGCCCGTGGCGGGTGCGAAGGTGGTGCTGAGCGAGCGGACCATCGTCAGCATGACGTCGATCGCCGAGACGGTGACCGATGCGGATGGCAGATTCCACTTCGAGGGGCACGATCGCCATGCGCTCGTGCTGACCGCGGAGATGCCGGATCTCGCGAGGTCGGCACGGATGGAGGTGCAGCTCTATTTCAAAAACCAGAACCGGCGCCTGCCCTCGCCCATCGTGCTGAGCGGGGCGGCATGAACGGCAATGCGGAGAACCTGCCGCCGGACGCCCGCATCGTCATCCCGCATGCCGACGATGTCGGCATGTGCCATGGCGCCAACCGGGCCTTCATGGAGCTCGCCGGGCTGGGCTTCGTCACGACGGGCTCGGTCATGGTCCCCTGCCCCTGGTTCGCCGAGATCGCCGACTGGGCGAAGGGGCGCGAGGCCGGCGATCTCGGCGTGCATCTGACCCTGACCAGCGAATGGCAGCACTACCGCTGGGGGCCGATCTCGACCCGCTCGCCCGCCTCGGGCCTCCTCGATGCCGACGGCTGCCTGCCGCGCCGGGTGCCGGAGCTGCGTGCCGGGCTCGACCCCGTGGCGGCGGAGGACGAGATGCGCGCGCAGATCGAGCGCGCCATGGCAATGGGCATCCGGCCGACGCATCTCGACACGCACATGGGCGCCGCACTCGTGCCCGAGCTCGCCGACCGCACCATCGCCCTGGCCGACGAGTACCGGCTGCCGCTGCTCTTCCCGCGCGAGATCGAGAGCTATCTGGGCGTCCTGAACCTCGGCCCGGTCGATCCTGCCTTCTACGCCGAGCGCCATGCCGCCCTCGCCGCCCGGGGCGCCGCCTTCGTCGACCGCTTCGTGATGACGCCCTGGGTCGCGAGCGCCGAGAGCGACGCCACCTACCGGCGGATGATCGAGGCGCTCGAGCCGGGGGTCACGTTCTTCTCGCTGCACCCCAACGCGCCGGGCGATATCGAGGTGATCATTCCCGAGCTGGCGCACTGTCGGACCGACGAGCACCGGCTCGGCCAGGATCCGGGTTTCCTCCGCCACGTCGAGGATTCGGGCGTCGTGCCGATCGGCTTCGCACCCTTGCTGGAGCGGCTGCGGGCGGCAACCGCGCGGGCGTAGCGCGAGCATCGGCGCAT
The DNA here is from genome assembly GCA_020638495.1 of Geminicoccaceae bacterium. Taxonomy (GTDB): domain Bacteria; phylum Pseudomonadota; class Alphaproteobacteria; order Geminicoccales; family Geminicoccaceae; genus SLRI01. The sequence goes on from JACKIN010000007.1 coordinate 180,060, forward strand.
CAGGCCGAGGTCGCGCCCAAATGCGGGCTCGTGAACCCCAGCCGCCGCAGCCCGTCCCGGATCTCCGGGCAGCTCATGAACAGCCGCCAGAGCAGCCCGCTGCGGTGGTTCTCGATCATCACCACGATCGGCCCCTGGTCGATGGCGAGGTGCGAGCCGGCGCGCCATGCCTCGGCGGGGCAGAAGGCATCGACGAAGCCCATGTCCGTCCAGAGCCGGCCATCGTCATAGTCCATGAAGTGGCGAAGGGCGGCGAGGCTCAGCGCGGGCGTGTACGGCATCGAGGCGATGGCTGCCGTGGGCGTGATGACGCCCCGGTCCCGGTCCGGCGCGTGCGCCTCGTAGCCCCAGGGATCGTCGCTCGCCGTCAGCCCCCAGCAGGCCTCGCCATAGCCGGCATGGCCGTTCGGGTTGGCGACGCAGTGGCGGTGGTTGATCAGCGTGTGCGCCACGTTCTGCTCGAGGTAGTCGGCGTAGCGATCCTCGAGGCCGCGCGGGTCGAGGCCCATGAAGCTGTAGTGGGCGAAGAATAGAGGGCCGCCATGGTCCGGGCCGAGCGGCAGGCGGATGCCGTGATACGTGCGGCCATTGGCGAGGCGCGACCCGCCTGCCCAGCCCCGGTGATAGGCCTCGGGGCGGACGGCGTGGCGCCGCGACGATGCGGCCAGCACGTAGGTGACGAGGCATTCGTTCCAGCCCCGGATCGGGTGGTTCATCGCCCAGCCGTGGCGCTCGCTCCAGTGCCAGTAGAGCATGTCCTCGTCGCCCTTCGTGTGCCAGTCGAACTCGGCTTCATTCCAGAGGGCGTCGACGCGCTCCCGCAGCTCCCGTTCCGCAGCGCCGTTGCCGCCGAAATACTGCCGGGCCGTGAGCAGGCCCATGAGCAGGAACGACGTCTCGACGAGATCCGCCCCGTCGTCGAGCTCGCTGAACGCCACCGTGCGCCCCGTGCGGCCGTCGAGCCAGTGCGCGAAGATGCCGTGATGACGCTCGGCATGCCCGAGGAAACGGGCCATTTCGAGGAGGCGGTTCGACGCCGCGGCACGGTCGAGCCAGCCGCGCTCCACGCCCGCGATGATGGCCATGATGCCGAAGCCCGTGCCGCCGGTCGTGACAACGTCCGGCCCGCAGCCCGGCGTGACGTCGCTCCGCTCCCTGGCGAGGCCGCTCACCGGGTGGGCGAAGTCCCAGAAATAGCGCAGCGTCTGGCGTTGCACGAGGTCGAGCAGCTCATCGTCCCGCAGAGTCGTTTGCGTCATCGGGTCGTTTCCAGGTCACCAGGAGTGGATGCAACAGCACTGCCGGCCAACGTTCGGGGCGACTTGTCAGCCGTCAGTCCGATATGACACTGTCCATCGCGGAAGATCGAGGATGTCGGCATGACACCACAGGACATCGCCAAGCGTGCCGTCGCGGCGGCTGCCGTCGAGCGCCTCGTGGCGCCGGGCATGAAGCTCGGGCTCGGCTCGGGCTCGACCTCGGAGTGGATGGTCCGGGCCTTGGGGGAGCGGGTTCGGGCCGGGCTCGACGTCGTGGGTGTGGCCACCTCGACCGGGACCGCCGCCCTCGCCCGCGAGGTCGGCGTGCGGGTGATCGAGCTCGACGAGGCCGGCGAGCTCGATCTCACCCTCGATGGTGCCGACGAGATCGATCACCGCTTTCGCATGATCAAGGGCGGCGGCGCCTGCCTGCTCTGGGAGAAGATCGTGGCGATGGCGTCGAGGCGCATGGTGGCGCTGGTCGACGAGACGAAGGTCGTGGAGACGCTGGGCGCTTTTCCCCTGCCGGTCGAGGTCGTCCGCTTCGGCTGGCAAGCGACGAGGCGGCAGATCGGTCAGATCCTCGCCGAGCACGCCCACGTCGAGCCGAGGATCACCCTGCGCGGCGGGGAAGGCGGCCCGCTCCTGACCGACAGCGGCCATTTCCTGCTCGACTGCCGGCTCGGCGCCATTCCCGACCCGCCGGCGCTGGAAGCGGCCCTGAACCGGGTTCCGGGCGTGGTCGAGAATGGCCTCTTCTCGACCGTCGCCGACTCGATGATGGTCGGCTACGCCGACGGCTCGACCCGCATGTTCGGCCCCTACGCCAGCGCCGTCTAGCCGGGCTGGCGCCGCAGCAGGGCCAGGATCGCCGGCTCGACGCCGGCGAGCTCGCGCCGGCCGGGCAGCGCGTAGCTGCCGGCCCCGGGCTTCGGCAGGCCGAGGCGGACCAGAAGCTCGGCCTGGCCGACGCCGCTGGCGATGCCCTCGACCAGCGGCACCGGCACTCGCGCCTGGAGACGCCGGGGTGCTCCCGCCATCACCGCGCCCAGCAGCACGACGACCTCCGCCAGCTCCTGCTCCACCAGCTCGTTGCAAGCCCCGGCCAAAAGCCCATCCAGCTCGGCCGTGTCGCCCGGGGCGAAGGCCTTCGTGCTCTCGACCGTGCGCCAGCCGGCGATGCGCCGGTCGAGGCCGTAGGCCGCTGCCAATTCGCGATAGAGCGGCTGCACCCGCCTGCCCAGCGAGACCATGCCGATCCGGCCGCCGGCGAGGTGGGCCGTGAGCAGCGCCGCCTCGGTCATGCCGACCACCGGCACGGACAGAAGCTCGCGCAGGGCCGGGAGCGCGGTGTCGTAGGAGACGGCGATCAACACCGCGTCGATGCCCTCGCCATGCGCCGCCGCGAGGGCGATCATCTCGTGCTGCGCCAGGGCGTTCTCGAACCTCGTGCCGATGATCCTGGCGCCCGACCGGCCGGTCACCGCCACGACCTCGGTGCCATCTGCGGCCGCCAGCCGTGCCTCCCTGGCCGCGGCATCGGTGACGAACTGCGTGGTGTTGCCGTTGATCAGGAGAAGGCGCATGCGTCGGATCCCGGTTGGTCAGCGGCCGGACGGGGCCGGACGCAGCCACGAGGCCAGAAAGGATTCGAGGTTTCGGGTGAGCTCGGGGCTGAGATAGCCGCCCTCCTGGACCAGCACGGTCGGCAGGCCGAGCGAGGCGCAGGCTGTGGCGATCCGCCCGAAGCCCCCGGTCGTCACCGCCAGGCCGGCGAACGGATCACCCTCGAACGCGTCGAGACCGACAGCAAGGACCAAGAGATCGGCGCCGAAGAGGCGGATGCGCTCGCTCGCCTCGGCCAGCGCCGCGAGAAAGCCGTCGTCGCCCGTGCCGAGCGCGAGCGGCAGGTTGAGGTTGTAGCCATGGCCGGGGCCGGCGCCGCGCTCGCCCGCGTGACCCCAGAAGAACGGGTAGAACCGGCTCGGATCGGCGTGGATCGAGACCGTCAGCACGTCTTGCCGCTCGTAGAACACCTGCTGCGTGCCATTGCCGTGGTGCAGGTCGATGTCGAGCACGGCCGGTCGCCTGCCGGCCCGCAGGCAGCGCTCGGCGGCGATGGCGGCGTTGCTCAAGAAGCAGAAGCCGCCGGCCCGGTCGCTCGTCGCATGGTGCCCTGGCGGGCGGCAGAGCGCATAGGCCGAGGCGGCCCCGCGCAGCACCGCGTCGGCGGCGGCGATCGCCGTCTGGGCGCTCCAGTAGGCGGAGTGCCAAGTGTGCGGGCCGATCGGGCAGGCCGTGTCCGCCTGGTGATAGCCGGCGAGCCCCGCCGGATGCGCCGGATAGACGAGGCTTCGGCCCTCGGGGTGGATGTTGGGCACCACCTCCGGACCAGCGCCCGACAAAGCGGACCAGCGCTCGTGGATCGTCTGGAGGAAAGAGAGGTAGTCGGTCGAGTGCACGGCGGCGATGGGTGCCATGCCCGCATCGCCGGGTGACTGAACCTCCAGCCCCAGGTTCCGCGCCGCTGCCAGCAGCGCGTCGATCCGCGCCGGCTGCTCGGGGCTCGGCCGCAACGTGCCGGCCACGAGGAAATGCTGCGGATCGTGCTGCCGCTGCGCCTCGTGGAAAAAGACCTGCATGGCGCTCCTGTCCGGGCCGGACCCGCCGGCCTGCGAAAGGAGCTTGCCGCAGGCGGACGCCACGCTCAAGCGATCGGGCGCCATGATTTGCGGGCGTAGAGGTAGCGCTGGAACGAGCGGAGGTCGGCGCCGCGCAGATGGCGGGCGGCGTCGGCGTCGCCTCCTTCGATCGCCATCACCAGCTCGTCCTGCATGTGCAGGGTGAACTGGTGGAACTCGAGATCGAAAGGCGCCTCCTCGGCCAGCGCCTCGGCGACGAAGGGCGCGTAGCGCAGGCGCAGCCGGCGGATGATGTCGATCAGGATGGGTGAGCCGGAGCCCGTGGCCAGCGCCAGGTTCCAGGCCATCATGCGCCGCATCGTCGGCTGCAGGTCCGCGCCGAAGCGCATGGCCCTGAGCGCCTTGGTATAGGTGTAGAGCTGACGCGCCTCGGCCGGTCGCTTGCGGGCGGCGAACCGGGCGGCGGCCTCGCCCTCGAGCAGGAAGCGCAGCGACCAGATCTCGTCCGCCGTCCTTCGGTCGAGCCTGGGCACCCGGATCGCCTTGCCGGGCGCCGAGCGCAGGGCAGCCGCGTCGATCAGCCGGCCGACGGCCTCGCGCACCGGCTGCATGCTGGTATCGAGCGAGATCGCCAGCGTGCGCAGGCTGACCTTGCTCTCGGGCAGCCACTCGCCGTCGAGAATGCGCTTTTCCAGGGTCTCGTAGACCCGCTGCGCCAGGGTCCGCGCCTCGGGCCCTTCGGTCGGCGGGTGGCCCTCGCGAGGAGGTGCCCCCTCGCGAGGGGCGCTGGCGGCCCCGGCACTCCCGCCATCCGCCGGCTCGCGGGCGGCCACTCAGCCCGCAGCGAGCCGGGTGAGCTCCGGCGTCATCTCGTCGACGGCGGCGGCGAAGCGATCGACGGCCTGATCACATTCAGCTTTCGTGATGCAGAGCGGTGGCGAGAAGGAGATCACCTCGATGAACGGCAGGCCGCGGACCATGAGCCCGTGCTCGAGCGCCTTGGCGGCCACCAGGCGGTGCGGCACGGTCTCGGCCTTGAACGGCCGGCGCCTGGCCCGGTCGGCGGTGAACTCGACGCCGATCATCAGCCCCTCGCCGCGAATATCGCCGATGAACGGATGCTCGCCCAGCCGGTCCTTCAGCCCGGCGAGCAGATGGCCGCCGACCGCGGCCGCGTTCGCCGCCATGCTCTCGCGCTCGAGGATCTCGAGGTTGGCGAGGCCGACCGCGCAGCCCACCGGATGACCCGAATAGGTGAAGCCGTGCATCACCGCACCGTGCTTCGGCGAGCCCGCCTCCAGCACCTTCCAGACCCGTTCCGAGACGACCGAGGCGGAAACCGGGAAGTAGGCGCTGGTGACACCCTTGGCGAGCGTCAGAAGATCGGGCTTCAGATCGTAGAGCCCGGTGGCGAACCACTCGCCGGTGCGGCAGAAGCCGGAGATCACCTCGTCGGCGATGAAGAGGATGTCGTGCCGGTTCAGCACGGCCTGCACCCGCTCGAAATAGCCCGCCGGCGGGATCAGGACGCCGCCCGTCCCCATGATCGGCTCGGCGATGAAGCCGCCGATGGTCTCCGGCCCCTCCCGCTCGATCATCGCCTCGAGCTCGGCGATCAGCCGGTCGCAGAACGCGGCCTCGCTCTCGCCATCCTCCGCGAAACGGTAGTGGTGCGGGCAGCTCGTATAGCGGACGTCGACCTCCGGCAGGTTCCACGCCTTGTGGTAGGCCTCGATGCCGGTGAGCGCCGATGCAATCGTGGTCAGCCCGTGGTAGCCGCCGGTGCGCGAGATGATCTTCTTCTTCTCGGGCGTGCCCCGGAGCGTCGCCCAGTAGCGGACGAGCTTGTAGTTCGTGTCGTTGGCATCCGAGCCGGACGTGCCGAAGAAGACCTTCGACAGGTGCCGGGCGCCGGCCTGCTCGTGCAGCAGCTGCAGGATCCGGTCGGCGAGGCGGATGGCGGACTCGTGCGACGACGAGCCGAAGAGGTGCCAGTAGTTGAGATCCAGCATGGCCTGCTTCGCCGCCTCGGCGAGCTCGGGCCGACCATAGCCGACATTCACGCACCAGAGACCACCCGAGCAGTCGACGATCTCGTTCCCGCCGTGATCGCGCAGCATGGCGCCCTGGCCCCGGTCCATGATCAGGGGACCGTTCTTCTGATGGGCGGCGATCGAGGTCAGCGGATGGAACAGGCTCTCGCGATCCATGTCCTCGAGCGAGAAGTTGGGACGTTCATCGAGCATATCTGACCCTCTATTGTTGGCCTTGGCCGGCAGCGCCGGTGGCCCGTTTCGCAGGCGACACTTCCCCGTCCCATGCAGCCCGTCAGTCGCGATCGAGCTTCACGAACAGGAACCAGAAGAACGCACCCATGACCGGCAGGGTGACGAAGAGAATGATCGTCGCCAGCGCGAAGATGATCGGCACCTGCGACTGCTGCGAGGCCGCCATCGCCCAGTTGTAGATCGGCATGGTGGTCTCGATGCCACGGACGAAGAGCGAGCGCAGCAGCTCGTTGAAAGAGAGCAGAAAGCCGAAGACGCCGGCGCCGAGCACGCCCGGGCGGAGCAGCGGCATCTCGATTTCCCAGAACCGCCGCCAGGGCGAGGCGCCGAGATCCTCGGCGGCCTCGAGGAGGCGAATGTCGAAGCGGCTGGCGACGACGAGCACCAGCAGCAGCGCGAACGGCAGGGCCCAGACGAGCTGGGCGATGAAGATCGACCAGAGGCCGAGCGTCAGCCCCATCAGGATCCGCAGGAAGATGAAGAGGGCGGCACCCATTGTGAGCCCCGGGACGAAGAGCGGCAGCAGCGTCAAGAGCAGCACGGGTCCGGGCCGGCGCATGCGGGTGATGGCGCGCCCTACGAACGTCGCCACGATCATGCAGCAGAGCGCCACGAGCGCGCTCATCCAGATGCTCGTCCACAGCGGCGGCACCCAGCGTTCGTCGCCCAGCAGCAGGCTGAAGTTGGCGAGCGTCAACGGATAGGGGATGCCGGAGAGCGGCCGTGCCGAGAAGGACATGACGGCGAGCCAGACGAGCGGGATGTAGATCGCGGCGATGGCGAAGAAGCCCAGCGCCATGGCGACACCGGGCCAGACCCGCCAGCGGCTGGCCTGACGGAGAAGGCGGATGGTCGGGGCGATCTCGCTCTCGTCGACCAGGGCCACCGGCAGGGTGCTGGTGCTCATCGGTGGAGCGCCGAGAAGATGGTGGCGAGATCGAGGCGGTTGCGGGTGAGCAGCATGAAGGCGCCGAGGCAGAGTCCGAGCAGCACGACGACCACGGTCGAGAGGGCCGCCGCCATCGGATAGCGGATCTGCTGCAGGGCGGAATCGACCGAGTTGCCGAGCAGGTCGACGAAGCCGCCGCCCAGAAGCTGCGGCTCCACGAAGGCCGCCATCAACGGCACGAAGGTGAAGATGATGCCGGCGAGGATGCCGGGCAGCGCCATCGGGATGATGACGTGCAGCAGGGTCTGCACGGGGCTCGCCCCGAGATCGCCGCTGGCATGGATATAGTCGTCGTCGATCAGCGCGAGGATGATGAAGATCGGGAAGACCATGGTAGGAAAGTTGGCGCCGAGCATGCCGAAATGCACGGCGAACTCGGAGTAGAGCAGCCAGCTGATCGGCTCGTCGACCAGGCCGGTCGAGGTCAGAACGGTGTTGATGATGCCGTTGGTGCCGAGAATCGAGCGCCAGACGAGGATCCTGGACGAAACGTCGAGGAAGAAGGGGATCGTCAGGAAGGTGATGATGATCGCCTTGATCGTCTTCGACCGCAGGCCCTTGGCGAGCCAGAGGGCGAAGGGAAAGGCTAAAAGGAGCTCGATCACGGTCATCGTCAGCGCCACCCGGAGCGTGCGCAGCGCCACGGTCCAGCGGCCGGTCTCGACGACCGACTGCCAGGTGGCGAAGGTCGGCTCGTAGACGATCTGATACGAGCGCACCTGAAAGAAGCTGAAGACGACGAGGATCAGGAGCGGCAGGATGACGACGGCCGACCAGACAACGAGGAAGGTCGGCACGGCGAGGTCGGCCGGCGACAGGCGCGCGGCCAGCCGATCGAGCGCCGTTTCTTTTCGGGTCAGGTCGGCTGTCGCCATGGCTCGGCTCCGGTCCGGGCCGTGAACGGGCGAAGCCCCGGCTCCGCCCGTCCACGTTCCCGCCCTATCAGGGGGTCAGGCGTTGAGGAAGCGCTGCCACTCGCTTTCCATTACATCGGCATTGACCGGCGTCGTATTCGCCCAGAACGGCTTCTCGAACTTGCGGGCGACCTTCTCCTCGGTCCACTTCAGGAGGTCGATATCCTCCTGCGGCCAGCCATGCTCGGTGGCATAGGCGACGCCGAGATCCATGTTGGGCCCCGCGTAGCCGCGCTGCTTGGCCTGGTACGCGCGGTACTCGCCACCGAGGAAGTAGTTGAGCAGCTTGTAGATGTTGTCGAGGTTGCCGCGCTCCATCGCCTGGCTCGAGACATTGGCGCTGTGGCCCCACTTGTAGTAGCCCTCCACCGTGAAAGCGTAGATCACGGTGCCGGGGCCGAGCGCCTCGTTGGCCTCCTTGACCGCAGGCTCCCAGCAATTGATCATGTCCACCTCGCGGTTGGACAGGAGCTGGATCTGCTCCTCGAAGGCGGTGAAGATCGTGCGGAAGTGGCCGGCACGCTTGCGCTCGATCAGAAAGTCGACGACCGGCCGCGCCTCCTCGGGCGTGAGGTCGGCCGGATCCTCGATGGCCACCCGCCCGTGGTGCTTGAGGAAGTTGGCCGTCTCGGGCAACGACTGCAGCCAGCTGCGGTCGATGGCGACACGGCCCTTGACCCGCTCGTCCTCGAAGAACGTCGTCCAGGGGATCTCGTCCATGCCGTCGGGATTGGCATCGATGACCTCAGGGAAATAGCCGAAGGCGTCGCCGTTGCCGATGACCGGCACCCCGTACTGCTTGCCGTCGAAACGCAGCCAGTCGGCCCGCTTCCAGGCGTCCGGCGTGCGCTCCCAGAGCGTCAGCTCCGGCTGGTCCTCGATGATCTCGGCATAGTAGCCCTGCGGACCGAGCAGGTTCTCGGTGCCGCCGTCGAAAATGAAGATGTCCTGGGTAGCCCCCAGATCGTTGGAGATGATATCCCGCATGAAGATGCCGATGTCGGTATTGGTCGGTGTGAACTCGACCTTGATGCCGATCGAGTTCTCCATGATGGACCAGTCTCGAAGCTGGGCCGTGGTGGTGCCATATGCCTTGACGGTCTCGCCCGCTGCCAGCGCCTGCCGGCCGAGGAGCGGCACCGAGCCGGCGGCGGCGGCGAGGCCACCCAATGTCAGCGCCTTGTCGACGAAGCTCCGCCTGCTGATGTCGAAGCTGCTCATGGCTGATTCTCCCTTTTACTCGTTGGCTCGTTGGTCGACGGAGAGGGATGCAGCGCCAACTCGGCCGGCGCGCTGCCGCCGGATCGGCTCAAGGGCTCATCACCATGCAGTCCTCGCGCTTCCACCAGATGAAGGCGTCGTCCCGGGTCACCGGGTTGGCGTCCCAGATGCGGACCTTCAACTGTCCGATAGCGGTATTCGCCGTGCGGTCGAGATACTTGCCCTTGTAGATGGCAGCGCCAAACCGGCAGGGCAGGACGTTTGCGGCGGCAGGGGATTCGGGTGCCGCATCGGCCACATGCAGCCGCTCGGCGCGCAGGCCGACCACGATGTCGCTGCCGATCTCTGGCGATCCGGTCCCTGACCATCTGCCGCTGAACGTGGCTTCGCCCAGCCTGAACGTCGCATGATCGCCGTCGAGCGTCAGAAGGGTCGCTTCGAGCAGGTTCTCGACGCCCATGAACGCGGCGACAAAACGGTTGACCGGCCGATCGAAGATGTCCGTCGGCGGGCCGGACTGCTCGATCCGGCCCTTGCGCATCAGGATGATGCGGTCGCTCATGGTCAGCGCCTCTTCCTGGCTGTGCGTGATGTAGACGAAAGTCATGCCGAGCCGCTTGTGGATCTCGAGGAGCTCGACCTGCATGTCGAGCCGCAGCTTCTCGTCGAGCGCGCCGATGGGCTCGTCGAGCAGCAGGATGGCCGGCCGCGGCGCCAGGGCGCGGGCCAGCGCCACGCGCTGGCGCTCGCCACCGCTGAGCTGGTGGATACGCCGGTCGTGCTTCTCCTCGAGCCGCACCAGGCGCAGCGCCTCGCGGGCACGCGTCCGCCGCTCGGCCGGCTTCACGCCGCGCACCTTGAGCCCGTATTCGACGTTCTCGCCCACCGACATGTGCGGGAACAAGGCGTAGTGCTGGAAGACAGTAGTGCAGTTGCGCAAATAGGCCGGAACCGTGCTGACATCGACGCCGCCCAGGCGCAAGGCACCGATCCGGTAGGGCTTCTCGAGTCCCGAGATGAGCCTGAGCAGTGTGGTCTTGCCGGAACCGCTCTCACCCAGGATGGTCAGGAATTCTCCGGCCGCGGCCGACACCGTGACACCGTCGAGCGCTACCACGTCGCCATAGACATGCACCGCGTCGATGACCTCGAGGATCGGCTTGCCCACGGTCTCGGGTGCCGGCGACGAGTCCTCCTCACCGGCCCCGGTGGCAGCCTTTTGAACCGGCTTCGTAGCCAGACGGGCAGCCAACTGCGCCATCAGATGCTCTCCGTTCGACGTGGCTGGGATCGGGCCGGCACACACCTCCATCTGTGATCACGGATGCCCAAACGGCGGTCAGCGTGCCCGCCCGACAGGCAGCCTCCAGGCGAGACCGGACGCCGACGGTGCGGGTCGATCAGTGTCGATACCGTGGCCCGAGTGATCATCGACCTAGTCCAATGCCGTGGTGCGATCGGATGCATGTCCGGCCTCATGCAAGGATGCCGCCACGCCGAGGAGTCGGCTCGCGGTGGAGACAGCCCCCCGGAACGCGGCAACGGCCACGGGCGCCGGATCCATGATGGTGTCGACCGGCACGATCGCGCGGCTCCGGACGTCGAAGGTCGTGCCGGGATCGGCGGCGATCCTGCCCAGGGCCAGATCGGCGTCCGCACCCGCATTGCGCACCACTTCACGCAAGGGAGCGGCGGCCGCGGCGGCGAACATGCGGCCGAGCAGCGATCCCAGGAGACCCTCCGGCAAGGCCGCCGCGGCGCGCCGCTCGGCATGCACCAGCGCCGCGCTGCCGCCCGGCACGAGCCCGCCGGAAAGCGCCGCTGCCAGGGTCGCCGATGCGTTTCGCGCCTGCTCGAGCCGAAGTTGCAGGTGCGTCGGTGTCCGCCCGCCGATGCCGAGCGTCGCGATCCCCGCCTGAAGGCGCGCCAGCCGCTTGCGGAGCTGCTCGCGATCGAAGCTCAGGTGCTTCTCGCGGGTGATGGCATCGCGGATCTCCATGGTCCGCGTCGCCACGGCGGCAGGGTCGCCCTTGCCGCCGATGATCGTGGAATCATGGCGCCGAACGATGACCCTGGCGGCACCGCCCATGAACTGCGGCCGCAGCCCGGCGAGCGAATGGCCGAGCTCCTCGGCGATCAGCGCAGCACCCGTCGCGATGGCGATGTCCTCGAGGGTCGAGCACCGCCAGGCACCCGCCCCGGGTGCCTTGATCGCCGCCACCTTCAGCCCAGCCCCCCGCTTGTTGGCGATCAGGGTGGTCAGGGCGTCCTCGGCCACCGAATCGGCGATGATGACGAGGCCGCGGCCGGATTCGGCGATCATCTCGAGCACCCGGACGACGGGCTGCAGGGCGGTGATCGGGCCGGCATGGACGAGGATCAGCGGGTTCTCGATCTCGATCGTCCTGGTGCGCGCATCGTCGACGAGATGCGGCGAGATCCAGCCCTGGTCGAAATGCAGCCCGGCGTCGAAGCGCAGGGTGTCCTCCGCGCTCCGGCCCTCCTCGATGACCACCATGCCATCGCTGCCGGCCTGGAGATGCGCCTCGGCGAGCAGGGCACCCAGGGCAGCGTCGCCGCCGAGCGCCTGGGTGGCGACGCGCTCCAGCACCGCGGCCTCCGGCGCCGGGCAGGACGCGGCCTCGAGCGCTTCGAGCACGGCCGTGCTGTGGGCATCGATCGCGGCCTGCAGCTCGCTCGGCGCGATGCCCGAAAGTGCGGCGAGACGGCCGGCCCGGACGAAGGCGCGGGCGGCGAGAATAGCCGTGCTGGTGCCATCGCCGACAGCATCGCTGGTGCGCCACGCGAGATCGCGCATGAGCAGGACGCCGGCCTGCTCGTCACGCGAGCCGAGCTCGAGATTCCGGGCGATGGCATAGCCGTTGCGGAGGAGCAGCGGCGGCGCGTGGTTGCGGCCGACGAGCACTGCCCGGCCGGCCGGTCCCATGGTGCCGGCCACGAGGTCGGCGACCAGGTCGATGCCCCGCATGGCCGGCTGTCGTGCCGCTTCGCCGACGCGAACGACCTTGGCGTTCATTCCAGCGTCCCCTCCGACGTTGCCGGCACGGTGTCGGTGCCGCCGGCCATCGGCCGATCACGGCACGCGCCGCACACTCTGTGATCACGACAATCGAACCCGTATTGCCTGAGCCCGAGGCTCGATCTAGGCTGTGATCACAGACGCCTCAGCATTATCGGCCTTCCGGGGGAAACGCAACCATGCGGCTGGCATGCGACACTGGTGGAACGTTCACTGACCTCGTGGTCGAGCGCGGTGACGAGATCCGCCAGTTCAAGTCATCGACAGTGCCAGCCGATCCGGTGCAGGGCGTGCTCGACGTGCTCGGCCTGGCGGCCGCGGCGCACGGCCTGGACCGGGCAGCCTTCCTGGCCGAGGCCACCACCTTCATCCATGGCACCACGCGCGCCATCAACGCCATCTTGACGGGCAACACGGCCAGAACCGCCTTCCTGACAACCAAGGGCCATCCCGATGTCCTGGTGATCCGCGAGGGCGGCCGTATCGAGCCCTTCAATTTCACCGTGCCCTACCCCGAGCCCTACGTGCCGCGGCGGCTCACCTTCGAGGTGCCCGAGCGCATCGACGCGGCCGGCCGCGTCGTCGAGCCGCTCGACGAGGCGACGGTGCTCGCCATCATCGAGCGCCTCAAGGCGCTCGAGGTCGAGGCCGTCGGGGTCTGCCTGCTCTGGTCGGTGGTCGACGGCGCCCACGAGCGCCGGGTCGGCGAACTCCTCGCCGAGCACCTGCCAGGCGTGTCGGTGACGCTCTCGCATGTCCTCAATCCGACGCTCCGCGAGTATCGCCGGGCCTCGGCGACCGTCATCGACGCCTCGCTCAAGCCGCTCATGTTCGCCTATCTCAACGGCCTGACCGACCGGCTGCGCCAGGCCGGGTTCAACGGGCGAACCTTGATGGTCACGTCGGGCGGCGGGATCATGGACGCCGAGGACGTGGCCAGGGCGCCGATCCATTCGATCAACTCGGGCCCCGCCATGGCGCCGGTGGCCGGCCGCTTCTACGCCCAGCGCGACCAGCAGAACGCCATGGCCATCGTCGCCGATACCGGCGGCACCAGCTATGACCTGAGCCTGGTCCGCGACGGGCGCATCCCCTGGACCCGCGAGACCTGGCTCGGCCAGCGCTTCCGCGGCCACATGACCGGCTTCCCGTCGGTCGACGTGAAGAGCATCGGCGCTGGCGGCGGTTCGATCGCCTGGGTGGATTCGGGCGGGCTGCTGCGGGTCGGCCCGAAGAGCGCCGGCTCGACGCCGGGCCCGGTCGCCTACGGCAAGGGCGGCACCGAGCCAACCGTGACCGACTGCTCGCTGATCCTGGGCCATATCGACGCCGATTTCTTCCTCGGCGGGGCGATGGCGCTCGACCGCGCGGCGGCGGTTGCCGCCCTCGAGACCAATGTGGCGGCGAAGCTCGGCCTGTCGGCAGAGGAGGCGGCAGCGGCCGTGCTGGCGCTGGCCACCGAGAAGATGGTCGGCGCCATCGACGAGATCACCGTCAACCAGGGCATCGATCCGTCATCGGCGGTGCTGATCGGCGGCGGCGGTGCTGCCGGCCTGAATGCCGTGGCGGTCGGCCGGCGGCTCGGCTGCGCCGGTGTCCTGATTCCCGAGGCGGGGGCCGTCCTCAGTGCTGCCGGCGCACTCATGTCCGAGCTGGCGTCCGACTACGCCCGGATGCAGTTCACGACGAGCCAGAATTTCGCCTACGAGGCAGTCGACGAGGTGCTGGCGGCACTCGAGAAGCGCTGCGAGGCCTTCGCAAACGGCCCGGGCGAAGGCTCCCTCGAGACACTGATCGAGTTCTCGGTGGAGGCCCGCTATCCGCACCAGATCTGGGAGATCGAGGTGCCGCTCGCCGGGCGGCGGGTCGACGGGCCCGAAGCCCTGGCCGCGCTGAAGTCCGCCTTCCACGACACGCACAAGGCCATCTTCGAGATCTCCGATCCGCACTCGGAGGTCGAGTTCGTCACTTGGCGGGCCAAGGTCCGCTGCCGGCTGCGCGAGGCGGCGACCGGCCGGGTGCCGCCGCCGGACAGCCAGAGCGACCTGCCGGTCAGCCGCCGGGTCTATTTCGCCGGCTCCGGCTGGGTCGAGGCCCGGGTCGCCCGCTTCGAGGCGATGCCGGCGGACGAGCCAGTGCCCGGGCCGGCCATCGTCGAATCATCGTTCACGACCGTCGTGGTCGACCCCGGGACGGTCGCCGTCCGGACGACTGGCGGTGGCCTGCGGGTAACGTTCTGATGGGACCCGGCCGATGACCACCGCCGCGACCGGGACGCCCCATGACGCGATCCGCATGGCGCTCTTCTCGAGCCGGATCGAGAGCATCGCGCGCAAGATGCAGAACACGCTCTTCCGCACGGCACGCTCGGGCATTCTCAACACGGCGCACGATTTCTCGTGCTGCATCCTCACAGCCGACTGTCGCCTGCTGGGCTCGGCCGAGAGCCTGCCGATCCACACCCTGATCGGCCCCGACCTGATGTGCGAGGCGGTCAAGCGCCACCATCCGGTGCTTCGGCGCGGCGACTGCTTCCTGCACAACAGCCCCTACGAGGGCAACTCGCACGCCGCTGACCACTGTCTGATCGTGCCGGTAATGGACGACGACGAGGTCCTGCGGTTCTTCGTCCTCGCCAAGGCGCACCAGGCCGATTGCGGCAATGCCCGGCCGTCCACCTATCTCGCGGATGTCGTCGACGTCTATGAGGAGGGTGCGCTCATTTTCTCGGCGACCAGGATCCAGTCCGATTT
>JACKIN010000008.1 GCA_020638495.1 Geminicoccaceae bacterium
GAACGATCCGGCGACCAACATGGCCTTCGGTCAGGCCTATCTCGAGCGCCTGCGCGACACCTGGTTCATCGGCGACAGCGTCATCGACATCGGCATCGCCTACAATGCCGGGCTGAAGCGGGCCGAGGACTGGGCCGAGCGCTACGGCGACATCGACGACCCGCTCCTGCGCCTCGAGAGCATCCCGATTCCCGAGACCCGGGTCTACGTCAAGAAGCTGCTCGGCAATCTCTGGGCCTATCGGGTGCGGCTCGACCAGCCGGCGCCGGAGCTCGAGGCCCTTGCCGCGGGCGGCTGGCCCCAATATGTCGGGCTGGAGTCGAGCGGTACGGAGCGCACACATGCCCGGGCGAATTGACGAGAGCCTGACGTTCCGGCCCTTGGGGGTCGCCGTGCTGACGGTCTCGGACACGCGCGGGCTCGATGACGACAAGTCCGGCGCGGTCCTGGTCGAGCGGCTGGTCGGCGCCGGGCACAGCGTCATCGACCGACGCATCCTGCGCGACGACCAGGCCCTGATCGAGGCGCAGTTCCGCGCCTGGATCGCCGATCCGGGCGTCGAGGTGGTGATCAGCACCGGCGGCACCGGAGTGACCGGTCGCGATGTCACGCCCGAGGCGCTGCATGCGGTGATCGAGAAGCACGTGCCCGGCTTCGGCGAGCTCTTCCGCGCCCAGTCCTACGAGAAGATCGGCACGTCCAGCGTGCAGTCCAGGGCCGATGCCGGGGTGGCGAACGGCACCTATCTCTTCGTCGTGCCGGGCTCGCCCGGCGCCTGCCGGGACGCCTGGGACGGCATCCTGGCGCACCAGCTCGACATCCGCCACAAGCCCTGCAACTTCGCCGAGCTCCTGCCGCGGCTCAAGGAGCACGAGGCCGGCTGAGCCGGCCTCGCTCCTCGTTCGCTCAGTAGGACGGTGGGGCTGGTGTGGCCGCGGACGCGCTGTCCTCTTCCAGATGGAGCCACTTCGAGGCGAGACCGGCGAGCGCCGCGCCGATGATCGGGGCTACCCAGAAGAGCCAGAGCTGACCGAGATAGCCGCCTTCGGCGAACAGCGCCTGGCTGGTGCTGCGCGCCGGGTTGACCGAGGTGTTGGTGACCGGGATGCTGATCAGGTGGATCAGCGTCAGGCCGAGGCCGATGGCGATGGGGGCGAAGCCGGCGGGCGCGCGCTTGCTGCTGGCGCCGAGGATGATCATCAGGAAGAAGAAGGTCATGACGATCTCGGTGAGGAACCCCGACGCCATCGAGTAGCCGCCCGGTGACAGCTCGCCGTAGCCATTGGCCGCGAAGCCGCCGACACCGGCGAAGTCGGCCTTGCCGGAGACGATGAGGTAGAGGACGATGGCCGCGGCGATGCCGCCCGCCACCTGCGCGATGACGTAGGGGGCGAGCTTGCCGAGCTCGAACCTGCCGGCGACGGCGAGCCCGACGGAGACAGCGGGATTGAAATGGCCGCCCGAGATGTGGCCGACCGCATAGGCCATGGTGAGCACGGTGAGGCCGAAGGCGAAGGCCACTCCGAGAAAGCCGATGCCGAGATCGGGAAAGGCGGCGGCGAGCACGGCGGAGCCGCAGCCGCCGAGGACGAGCCAGAACGTGCCGAGGAACTCGGCGCCGAGGGCCTTCTGCATACGGGAAGCTCCTGATCGGTCGGACCGGCGGCGGCGCGTGAGGCGGCCGGCGGCAAGTTGCGGGGACGTGCGGGGAATAGGCAATGGCAACCCTCCCGGCAAGCCCACATCGGGTAGTGAAAGCCATGGGTCTTTTCTTCACGGCAGATCACCATTTCGGCCATGGCGGTGCGCGCGGCCTCTTCCGCCGGCCGTTCGAATCCACCGCCGCCATGGACGAGGCGATGATCGCCCGCTGGAACGAAGTGGTCGGCCAGGGCGACACCGTCTGGCACCTGGGCGATTTCGCCGTGCGCCAGCCGGCCGCGCGCATGGCCGAAGTCCTCGGGCGGCTCGCCGGCACCAAGCACCTCGTCGCCGGCAACAACGACCCGGCGGCGACCCGCTCGCTCGCCGGCTGGGCCTCTGTGCACGACCTGATCGAGATCGAGGCCCTGGGTCGCCGGCTCGTCCTCTGCCACTACCCGCTCCGAAGCTGGAACCTCATGGGCAAGGGTGCCTTGCAACTGCACGGGCACAGCCACGGGCGGTTGAAGCCCATGGCCCGGCAGGTCGATGTCGGCGTGGATTGCCAGGACTTCGCGCCGGTGCCGCTGGCCCGCCTGCTCGCGCCTCGAAAACGCCAGCTCAGAACCGATAGACCAGCGACAGCGTGACGATGTCGATGTGGTTCTCGTAGCTGGCTTCGAGATTGCCACGCGCGGCGTTGCCGGGGTCGGTGCCGCTCTGGTCCACGTCGGCATCCTCGAAGAAGATGTGGGTGTAGCCGAGATCGAGCGAGAGGTTGTCCCGGATCTGCCAGCCGAGGCCGGTGGCGAGCCAGTAGCGGTCGGAATCCGGGACGCGCGGCGAGCGGTAGCGGTTGCGGACCGGCGACTGGTCCCAGGCGACGCCGACGCGCAGCTTCAGGCTCCTGGTCGCGTCCCATGAGCCGCCGAGCGCGAAGAACCAGGAATCGTTCCACTGGTACTCGGACACGTTGTCCGGCTGGCTCGGGTTGTCGAACTTGATGATCAGCTCGTCGAGCGTGCTCCAGCCGGTCCACTGCGCCTCGGCCATCACCGCGAAATCCTCGCCGATCGCCTGGTGCACCCCGATGCCGGCCATCGGCGGGAACTCGAACTTGGTCTCGGCCGCGGTATTGGCGAAGGCACCCGTGGCACCCTTCAGCGTGGCGCCGATGCCGGCATCGTCGAGCCTGAAGCGGGCGTTGCCGTCGAAGGTCGTGTCGATCTTCGAGCGGTAGGAGAGGCCGATCCGCGTCCCCTTCACCGGCTCGGCATGCACGCCGAGATTGTAGCCGTAGGCCCAGCCGTCGCCCTTGACCCGCGCCTGGCCGTCCTGCTGGGTCGGCACCGAGCCCGGGATGAGGTTGGCGGCGCCGATGGAGCCGAAATCGATGGCGTTGGTGAGCTCCGCCTCGGCGTACTGGAGCTGCGCCCCGGCGGCGAGGGTGAGCCAGTCGGTGGCCTTGACGGCGACGACCGGGTTGAAGTTGACGGTCTCGAAGGTGGACTTGATCGCGTGATAGCGGCCGACCCAGCCGTCGCTGTATTCGGTGCCGAGGCCGAACGGCACGTTCACGCCGATGCCGAGCCGGATCTGCTCGTGCGGTGAGGCCATGGCGTAGAAGGCGGGGACCACGGCGTCGTGGGCCGCGTCGCCGTCCCTGTTGCTGCCGGTGATGGGCGTGCCACCGGTGGTCGAGGCGGTCGCCTCCTCGAGATTCAGCTTGGTGAGGATGCCGCTGACCGCGAGCTGCGCCTGGTTGCCGTCGAACCGGCCGAGCACGGCCGGGTTGAAGAACATGTAGCTGAGGTCCTCCCCACCGGCGGTGGCGCCGGCGAAGGCATTGCCGAGGGCGGTCGCCGATTGCTCCTTGATGGCGAAGCCGGCGCCAAGGGCCGACTCCGCGGTCAGGATGGCCGCCAACGCGACCATTGCCGAAGCACCGTGCGCCACGCGCATCCCGCCCGCCCCCCGAGCTGTCTTCTCTTGGCTGAGCCCGGAAAGAAGCAACCAGAAGGCAAACAGACGGACAAGTGACTACCGCGCCGGTTCAGCGCTCGACGCAACTTGGCCGCGAACTGTGGCGTTGCGGCGACGCTTCAATGATCGTCCTGCAGGACCGCGTCGAGAGTGGCCGGGTCGACCCTGGCGGTGAGGAACGCCTCGCCGACTTGGCGCCAGAGGACGAAGCGCACCGTCCCGGCCTCGGCCTTCTTGTCGCGCCCCATGGCAGCGAGGAGCGCATCGACGGCGAAGCCTTCGTTCCGGATCCGGCGCGGCGAGGTGGCGATGCCGAGCGCTTCCAGATGCGCCTCGAGCCGCTCGGCGGCCTCGGCGGGGGCATGGCCGAGCCGGGTCGAGAGGCGGGCCGCCTTGACCATGCCGATGGCCACGGCCTCGCCGTGCAGGAGGCCGCCGCCATAGCCCGCCACCGCCTCGTAGGCATGGCCGAACGTATGGCCGAAGTTCAGGAGCGCCCGCTCGCCCGACGTCTCGCGCTCGTCCCTGGCGACCACGGCGGCCTTGATCTCGACCGAGCGGCGGATGGCCTCGACCCTGAGCGCCTGGTCGCCGGCCAGCATCGCCGCCGCGTGGCGCTCGAGCCAGGCGAAATAGGCGGCATCGGCGATGGCCCCGTGCTTGATGATCTCGGCATAGCCCGCCCGCAGCTCGCGCTCCGGCAGGTCGTTCAGGGTGTCGACATCGATCAGCACGGCCAAGGGCTGGTGGAAGGCGCCGACCAGGTTCTTGCCCTGCGGCGTGTTGATGCCGGTCTTGCCGCCGACGCTGCTGTCGACCTGGGCGAGCAGGCTGGTCGGCACCTGGACGAAGGGCAGGCCGCGCAGCGTGATCGCGGCGGCGAAGCCGGCGAGGTCGCCGATCACGCCGCCGCCGAGGGCGACGAGCGCCGTCTTGCGGTCCACGCCACCGACGAGGATCCGCTCGACCAGCCACGAAAGGCGCTCGAAGCTCTTGCTGCCCTCGCCGGGGGGCACGACGATCCGCTGCACCGCGATGCCGGCCGTTCGCAGCGAGCCCTCGAGCCGGTCGGCATGAGCGGTGGCGGCGACATGGCTGTCGGTGACGAGCACGGCCCGGGGCGCGGGCAGGAGCGGGCCGAGGATCTCGCCCGCCCGGTCGAGGAGGCCGCCGCCGATATGGATCGGGTAGGCGCGGTCGCCCAGCGCCACCTCGAGACCCTCGGGCAGGCGCTCAGGCGACATCGCGGATCAGGCCCTCTCGCTGCAGCAGCTCGGTCAGCCGGTCCACCACCTCGTCGAGCGGCTGGTCCCCGGTGAGCACGGTGAAATCGGCCTCGGCGTAGATCGGGTAGCGGCGCTCCATCAGCCCGGCCAGGATGGTGCGTGGCTCGCCCTGCATGAGCAGCGGGCGGACGGCGCGCTTCCTGGTGACCCGGGCGACGAGCGTCTCGAGCTCCGCCTTCAGCCAGATGGAGATGCCGCGCTCGCCGACGGCGGCGCGCGTCTGCGGGTCGATGAAGGCGCCACCGCCCAGCGCCAGCACGCCCGTGGCCTCGTCGAGCAGGCGGACCACCACGCGCCGCTCGAGATCGCGGAAGGCGGTTTCGCCATAGACCTCGAAGATGTCGGGAATGCTCATCCCGGCCGCCTCGACGATCGCCTCGTCGGCATCGGCGAAGGCGACGCCGAGCGCGGCCGCCAGGCGACGCCCGACGGCGGTCTTGCCGGCACCCATCAGGCCGACCAGCACGATCGGCCGCAGCAGCCGGCCCGGTGGTGCCGGATCGCTGCCGACGACCCGAAAACGAGGTTGGCTGTCCGTGGACATGGTCCTGTCGTTGAAACCCGGAGTTGCAAAGGTTATAGAGACTTGCTCAGGAAGCCAGGCTCTTGAGGTCAGGCCCCACACAGGCAGGCTCCATGTAGCTAGGCCAGGAGATCGTCCGGCGGCAAGAGCGCAATGACGGGGGTGCTGTCGCCGTCTCGATCGCCCGGTTGCGCTGCCCGCCGGCCAGCCACCACCGAAAGGCACGTGCCCGCTGATGTCGACCGTCCGTCGCTCCCTGCTTCTCACCCTGCTCGTCGTCATCCTCGGCTCGGTCATCTTCCTCGCGACCTGGGACCACCCGCCGGAGGTCCGCCAGATCGAGCTGGTCGTGCCGGACGAGCAGCTGCCGCGCTGAGAGCCGGTCGGTGCTCGAGCCGTTCCTCGAGATGCTCGCGGTCGAGCGTGGCGCCAGCCGGCACACGCTCACCGCCTACCGGCGCGATCTCGATGACGCTGCGGCCTTCCTGCGTCGCCGGGGCATCGTGCTCGAGCAGGCCACGGCCGAGGATCTGCGGGCCTTCCTCGCCCGGCTCGACGGGCAGGGCCTGAAGAGCTCGACGATCGCGCGCAAGCTCTCCGCGCTGCGCCAGTATTTCCGCTTCCTCTATCTCGAGCGGGCCCGCCCCGACGAGCCGACCCAGCATCTCGACCGGCCGAAGCTGGCGCGCAGCCTGCCCCGCTATCTGAGCATCGCCGAGGTGACAGCACTGCTCGATACGGCGGCAAAGCGCCCGGGCGACGAGGGCGTGCGGCTCACGGCCCTGCTCGAGCTGCTCTATGCCACCGGGCTCAGGGTCAGCGAGCTCGTCGGCCTGCCGCTCGCGGCCCTGGCCCACGACCGGCAGAGCCTTCGGGTGCGCGGCAAGGGCGACAAGGAGCGGATGGTGCCGATCGGCGGTGCCGCCCGCCGGGCGCTCGAGCGCTGGCTGGCGCTGCGGCGGGGTCAGGACCTGGCAGCCAGCCAGCGGCAGTGGCTCTTTCCGTCGCGCAGCCGGCAGGGCCACATGACGCGCCAGCGTCTGGCGCAGCTCCTGGCCGAGGTCGCCGTCGAGGCCGGCATCGACCCCGGCCGGCTCTCGCCGCATGTGCTCCGGCACGCCTTCGCCAGCCACCTGCTCGCCGGCGGCGCCGACCTGCGCACCGTCCAGGCGATGCTCGGCCATGCCGACATCGCGACCACCGAAATCTACACCCATCTGCAGCCCGAGCGGCTGCAGCAGGTGGTGGCGACCCATCATCCCCTTGCCGTGAGCGGGCGAAACGTCCAAACCGGCGCCCTGCAGGGCAGCGGCGGTGCTGCCGCCGCGCCATCGAAACGCCGACGAGGGGGACCACCATGAGCTTCACGATCATCGACCAGGCCAAGCCGCGACTGAACCGGTCAGAGCTGGCCGTGCCGGGATCCAGCCCGCAGCTCTTCGAGAAGGCGGCGCAGAGCGCCGTCGACGTGATCTTCCTCGACCTCGAGGACGCGGTGGCGCCCGACCAGAAGGAGCAGGCGAGGAAGAACGTCATCCAGGCGCTGAACGACATCGACTGGGGGACGAAGACGGTCTCGGTCCGGATCAACGGCCTCGACACCCACTACATGTACAAGGACGTGGTCGACGTCATCGAGCAGGGCGGCGAGCGGCTCGACCTCTTCATGATCCCGAAGGTCGGCACCGCCGCCGACGTCTACGCGGTCGACATGCTGACCAGCCAGGTCGAGGCGGCGGTCGGGCGCAGGAAGCGGCTCGGCTTCGAGCTGATCATCGAGACGGCGCTCGGCATGGCCAATGTCGACGCCATCGCCGCGGCCAGCAAGCGCAACGAATCGCTGCATTTCGGCGTGGCCGACTATGCCGCCTCGACCCGGGCCCGGACGACGATGATCGGCGGCCCGAACCCGGGCTACGGCGTGCTGACCGGCGGTGCGGACGACACCGACCGAGAGTATCACTGGGGCGACATGTGGCACTACGCGGTCGCCCGCATGGTGGTCGCCGCGCGCGCCTGGGGGCTGCGGCCGATCGACGGGCCGTTCGGCGACTTCTCGGATGCCGAGGGCTACAAGGCCCAAGCCAGCCGGGCGGCGGTCCTGGGCTGCGAGGGCAAGTGGGCGATCCACCCCAAGCAGATCGACCTCGCCAACGAGATGATGGGCCCCTCGGCCGCCGACGTGGAGAAGGCCAGGCGCATCCTTGCGGCGATGGAGCAGGCGACGAAGGAGGGCAAGGGTGCCGTCTCGCTCGACGGCCGGCTGATCGACATCGCCTCGATCAAGCAGGCCGAGACGCTGGTCAAGAAGGCCGAGCAGATCGCCGCCGCGGCCGCCTGAGCGACGGCCGGCAGCAAGGGGCTCAAAGCCGACGATGAGCAGTCTTCTCGACTTCGAAAAGCCGATCGCCGAGCTCGAGGGCAAGGTCAAGGAGCTGCGGCACCTCGCCAACGGCAGCGATCTCGACCTCGAGGAGGAGATCGCCCGGCTCGAGGGCCGCGCCTCCAAGCTCCTGTCCACCACCTACGGCAAGCTGACGCCATGGCAGAAGACCCAGGTGGCGCGGCATGCCGACCGGCCGCATTTCTCCGACTACGTGGCGGCCCTGGTCGACGAGTTCACGCCGCTCGCCGGCGATCGCTGCTTCGGTGACGATGCGGCGATCATCGGCGGGCTCGGCCGGCTGAAGGGCCGGCCGGTCCTGGTGATCGGCCACGAGAAGGGGCGCGAGACGGAGGACCGGGTGCGCCACAATTTCGGCATGGCGCGGCCGGAAGGCTATCGCAAGGCGGTCCGGCTGATGCGGCTGGCCGAGCGGTTCGGGCTGCCGGTGGTGACGCTGGTCGACACGCCGGGTGCCCATCCCGGCATCCGCGCCGAGGAGCGTGGCCAGGCGGAGGCGATCGCCCGCTCGATCGAGACCTGCCTCGGCCTCGAGGTGCCGATCGTCTCGGTGATCGTCGGCGAGGGCGGTTCGGGCGGGGCCATCGCCCTCGCCACGGCGGATCGCGTCCTGATGCTGGAGCACAGCATCTACTCGGTCATCTCGCCCGAGGGGTGTGCTGCCATTCTCTGGCGCAATTCCGACCAGGCCGAGGCGGCGGCCGAGGCGCTGAAGCTCACCGCCCAGGATCTCCTCGGCCTCGGACTGGTCGACGAGATCATCGCCGAGCCGCTCGGCGGCGCCCATCGCGGCCGCGGCACGACGATCGAGACGGTGGGCCACGCCATCAGCCGCCACCTCGCGGCGCTCGACGGCACCCCGCCGCACGAGATCCGTCGGCGTCGCCGCGAGAAATACCTGCACATGGGCCGCGAGCTGGAATAGCCGACCCTATCTGGACTCGTCCGCCCGGCGGTGGCCCTTCAGGCGCTTGTAGACGACCGGCAGCAGCGCCAGGACGGCGAGGCCGACGAGCGGCCCGAGGATCGCGGGCTCGAGGATCAGGTCGAGATCCGGCTCGCCGCCCCGGTCGATCACCGTGTCCAGCCCGCTGCCGACGCTGGCGAAGACGAGCGCACCCGGGATGATGCCGATGACCGTGGCCAGCGCATAGGCGCGCAGCTCCACACCGAGCAGCGCCGGCACGATGTTGACCGCCCAGAACGGGAAGAGCGGGATGATGCGGAGCACGAGGAGGTAGCTGAGCGCGTTCTCGTTGAAGCCCTTGCGCATCCGCCCGAGCCAGGGGGCGGCGGTCGAGCGGAGGTAGTCGCCGAGCGAGGTCCGGGCGACGAGGAAGACCCCGATGGCGCCGATCGAGGCACCCGTGACAGAGAGTGCGGCACCCCACAACATGCCGAAGAGAAAGCCGCCGGCGATGGTCAGGAAGACGGCACCCGGGATGGAGACCGCGGTGGCGATTGCATAGATCAGGACGAAGCCGAGGCCGCTCGCCACGGGGCGGGCGGCAACCAGCTCGTCGAGATACCGGTGATGCTGCTCGAGCGCCTCGAAGCTGGCATAGCGGTGGAGCCCCGAGCCGTAGACGGCGAACGCGATCACGAGCAGCACGACGAGCGGCAGCAGCCGGCGCCAGAGCGGCGGCGGGGACCTGGGCTCGCTCATCCGAACCACCTGAGGAAGGCGACCAGCTTCCTGGTGCGCTCGCCGAACAGGCGCTCGGTGAAGAAGGCGCCGGCGGCACTCTTGCCCACCTCGCCGAGCGTCGGATAGGGCACGACGAGGCTCGCCATGGTGGAGAGCTTCAGCCGCCGCTCCGTGGCGAGCACCCAGGGCAGGATCAGCTCGCCGGCCCCGGCGCCGGCGATGCCCGCACCCAGCACCCGGCCCCGTGGGCTCGCCACCACCTTGATCAGCCCGGCCGTGGCCCGGGCGGTGCGCGCCCGGTCGTTCAGGGCGAAGG
This sequence comes from Geminicoccaceae bacterium, assembly GCA_020638495.1. Classification (GTDB taxonomy): domain Bacteria; phylum Pseudomonadota; class Alphaproteobacteria; order Geminicoccales; family Geminicoccaceae; genus SLRI01. The sequence continues at coordinate 9,802 of JACKIN010000008.1, forward strand.
GCCAGCGGACGACCTCGTGGGCGATGCCCCGTTGCTCGGCCGTCGCCGCGTCGAGGCCGACCTGGGCGAGGGCCGGATCGGTGTAGGTGACATGCGGGATCGCCCGGTCGCTGACCCTGGCCGGCAGGCGGAAGAGCGCGCTTTTGATCACGAGGCTGGCGTGATAGCCGGCGACATGGGTGAATTGCGGGCCGCCGGCGACGTCGCCGATGGCGTAGACGCGGCGGTTGGTGGTCCGCAGCCCCCGGTCGACGGTGATGCCATGGGTGTCGTGGGCAATGCCGGCGGCATCGAGGCCGAGCTCGTCGACGGCCGGCTGCCGGCCGGTGGCGACCAGGAGATGCGAGCCGGCGATCCGCTGCTCGCTGCCCTCCGTGCCGACCACCACCACAGGGCCGGCCTCGACGCGGCGAATGGCGGCCCGCTCGACGAGCTCGACGCCTTCGCCGAGCAGCGCCTCGCGCACCACGGCGGTGAGTTCCGGATCGTCCCGGGGCAAGAGCGGGCCGATGTCGAGCACCGTCACCCGGGCCCCGAGGCGCCGGTAGGCCTGCGCCAGCTCGACCCCGATCGGCCCGCCGCCGAGCACCAGGAGGTGCTCCGGCAGGGTCTCGTTGGCGAAGATGGTCTCGTTGGTGAGAAAGGGGACGGTGTCGAGGCCCGGGATCGGCGGGATGGCCGGTCGGCTGCCCGTGGCGAGGACAAAGCGGCGGGCACGGATGGTCGAGCCGCCGGCCTCCACTGTCCGGGCGTCGCCGAACCGGCCATGCGCCCGGATGACCCGCACACCCAGGCCCTCGAAGCGCAGGGCGCTGTCGTGCGGGGCGATGCCGGCGATCACCTCGTCGATATGCCGGCGCACCCGGCCCATGTGCACGACCGGCCGGACCGGCTCGATGCCGAAGGGACCGGCGCTGCGCATGGCATGGGCATGCGCCGCCGCCGCGATCAGGCTCTTCGACGGCACGCAGCCGACATTGAGGCAGTCGCCGCCCATCGCCCCGGCCTCGATCAGCACCGTTTCGGCGCCGAGCCGGGCGGCGCCGGCGGCTACCGAGAGCCCGGCGGAGCCGGCGCCGATGATGCAGATGTCGGGCTCGAGAAGTGCCATGTCGTCGCTTGCGCCCACCATGTCGGCCAAGACCTAGGCAGCCCCGCCGGTCACGACAAACCACGATGGCGTGACGCCCGCCGCTTGCGGCCCCGCCGAGGCATTGCTACCAGCCCGCCATGCCCATGACCCGCCTCGAGCTCTTCGCCTGCCTCGACGGCCTCGACATCGCCCATGCGACGGTCGAGCACCCGCCGGTGTTCACCGTCGAGCAGGCGCAGGAGCATACGCATCACCTGCCGGGCGGCCACACCAAGAACCTCTTTCTCGAGGACAAGGCGGGCGGGCTCTGGCTCGTGACCTGCCTCGACGAGCAGCCGGTCAGGGTCAATGCGCTCGCCCGCCTGCTCGGTGCACCGCGCTTCTCCTTCGGCAAGCCGGAACGGCTGATGGAGGCCCTGGGCGTCGAGCCGGGCTCGGTGACCGCCCTGGCGCTGGTCAACGACACCGCAAGGCGGGTGCAACCGGTCCTCGACACCAAGCTCATGGCGCACGAGCTCGTGAACTGCCACCCGCTTGCCAACACCGCGACGACGACGCTGCGGTCCGCCGACCTGCTGCGCTTCATGGAGGCGCTGGGCTTTGCGCCGCGGCTCGTCGACCTGGACCTGACGCTCGAAGCCTGAAGCCCTTGCGTCGGCGGGCGGTTCCGTTTTTTATTCCATGCTGCACATCCGGAGGCATCTCTTCATGCTGAAGCTCGGCCTGGCGATTGCCCTTGCCCTGATCATCGCCGCCTCGACCGCGACGGCGCAGACCTCGCAGTTCGAGAAGGGCATCGAGGCGGCGCACCGCGGCGAGTACGCGCTCGCCATCGAGATCTGGCGGCCACTCGCCGATTCCGGCGACCTGAAGGCCCAGACCTATATCGGGCTGATGTACGACAATGGCTGGGGCGTGCCACAGGACTACGCCGAGGCGCATCGCTGGTTCCTGCGGGCAGCGGAGAAGGGTTATGCCAAGGCGCAGTACCACCTCGCCTTCAGCTACCACCAGGGTCGGGGCGTGCAGCGCAGCCAGACCGAGGCGCTGAAGTGGTACAACCTCGCCGCCGCCCAGGGCAACGGGCCGGCCCAGTACAATCTCGGCAGGATCTACGCGCACGGCCTCGTCGTCCGTCGCGATCTCGTCGAGGCCTACAAATGGCTGGCGCTGGCAGCCGAGGACCCCTCGTCGATAGCGCCCTTGGCCGCGCGCGACCGCGACCTCCTGGTGCCGAAGCTGACCCCCGAGCAGCTCGAGGTGGCCGAGCAGCGGGTGAAGGACTGGCGCCCGACCTGACCGGCTACTTCGCGAGACCCTCGTAGGCCTGGTCGCCCCAGACCTGCTCGACCTGCCGGTTGCGACCACAGGCGAACCGGTAGCCGGCATAGCGCAGCGGGTTCTCTGTGTAGTAGTTCTGGTGGTAGTCCTCGGCCGGCCAGAAGGTCGGCGCATCGAGGATGCGGGTGACGATCTCCTGGCCCAGCGCCTCCTCGGCGGCCGCCTTCGAGGCCTCGGCGGTGGCGCGTTCCTCGGCATCGGCGACGAAGACGGCGGTGCGATAGCTGTTGCCGCGATCGCAGAACTGGCCGCCGTCGTCGGTGACGTCGACGGTCCGCCAGAAGATGTCGAGCAGCTCCCGGTAGGTGACGACCGCCGGATCGAAGGTGACCTCGACCGCCTCGAGGTCGCCGGCGGCCGAATGGCTCTCGTAGGTGGGGTTGTCGAACTTGCCGCCGATATAGCCCGAGCGGGTCTCCAGCACGCCCGGCACCGCGTCCATGTCGGCTTCGACGCACCAGAAGCAGCCGCCGGCGAGAATGGCGTATTCCGTCGCCCGCGCCTGGCTGCAGGCGGTGGCGATCAGCAGCAGTGCCGCGCCGAGAACGGCGCTCGAGACGTGGCGCATGGGTTTCTCCCGGTGAAGCTGTCACGCGGAGAGATAGTCGGCGTCGCGACGAAGCAAACGGCAGCGGCCGACCGACGACAGTGAAAATCGCGCCTCTGGCGCCGGTTGCAGCGTCTCGGGGGGGTGCTTATATGGTCGTTTGGTCGAGCGCCCGGCGAGAGTGGGCGGCGTCCCGGCGCTGGAACCGCCAAGGCCGGCCGTCGGCGCTCCCGATCCCTGAGGCTTGGGCGATCAGGAACAACAAGCATTTTTTTCGCGTGCTGCGCGAGGGGTTCGAATGAGCAAGATCATCGGCATCGATCTCGGTACGACTAACAGCTGTGTCGCGGTGATGGACGGCAAGAATGCCCGCGTCATCGAGAACGAGGAGGGCGTGCGGACGACGCCCTCGATGGTGGCCTTCACCGAGGATGGCGAGGTTCTGGTCGGCATGCCGGCGAAGCGCCAGGCGGTGACCAATCCCGAGAACACGCTCTTTGCGGTCAAGCGGCTGATCGGCCGCCGGTTCGACGATCCGGTCGTCGCCAAGGACAAGGGCATGGTGCCCTACAAGATCGTCAAGGCCGACAACGGCGACGCCTGGGTCGAGGTGCGCGGCGACAAGAAGGCGCCGTCGCAGATCTCGGCCGAGGTGCTGAAGAAGATGAAGGAGACGGCCGAGCGCCATCTCGGCACCAAGGTCGAGAAGGCGGTCATCACGGTGCCGGCCTACTTCAACGACAGCCAGCGCCAGGCGACCAAGGATGCCGGCAAGATCGCCGGGCTCGAGGTGCTGCGCATCATCAACGAGCCGACCGCCGCCGCCCTCGCCTATGGCATGGACAAGGGCAAGAACCAGACGGTCGCCGTCTTCGATCTCGGTGGTGGCACGTTCGACATCTCGGTCCTCGAGATCGCCGACGACGTGTTCGAGGTGAAATCCACCAACGGCGACACGTTCCTCGGCGGCGAGGACTTCGACGTCCGGCTGATCGACTACATGGCCGACGAGTTCAAGAAGGAGCAGGGCATCGACCTGCGCTCCGACAAGCTCGCCTTGCAGCGCCTCAAGGAGGCGGCCGAGAAGGCCAAGATCGAGCTCTCCTCGACGCAGCAGACCGAGGTCAACCTGCCGTTCATCACCGCCGACCAGAGCGGCCCCAAGCATCTGACCATGAAGATCAGCCGGGCCAAGCTCGAGATGCTGGTCGACGACCTGATCCAGCGGACCATCGAGCCGTGCAAGAAGGCCCTGAAGGATGCCGGGCTCGCCGCCTCGGACATCCACGAGGTGATCCTCGTCGGCGGCATGACCCGCATGCCGAAGGTCGTGGAGACGGTGAAGCAGCTCTTCGGCAAGGAGCCGCACAAGGGCGTCAACCCCGACGAGGTGGTGGCCATGGGTGCCGCCATCCAGGCCGGCGTGCTGGCCGGTGACGTCAAGGACGTGCTCCTGCTCGACGTGACGCCGCTGTCGCTCGGCATCGAGACCCTGGGTGGCGTCTTCACCCGGATCATCGATCGCAACACGACGATCCCGACCAAGAAGAGCCAGGTGTTCTCGACCGCCGACGACAACCAGAGCGCGGTGACCATCCGGGTCTTCCAGGGCGAGCGCGAGCTCGCGGCCCAGAACAAGCTGCTCGGCCAGTTCGATCTCGTCGGCATCCCGCCGGCGCCGCGCGGCATGCCGCAGATCGAGGTGACCTTCGACATCGACGCCAACGGCATCGTCAATGTCTCGGCCAAGGACAAGGCCACCGGCAAGGAGCAGCAGATCCGCATCCAGGCCTCGGGCGGGCTCAGCGAGGCCGAGATCGAGAAGATGGTCAAGGAAGCCGCCGAGCACGCCGAGGAGGACAAGCAGCGCCGGGCGGTGATCGAGGCGCGGAACCAGGCCGACAGCCTGATCTACTCGACCGAGAAGAGCCTGAAGGAATACGGCGACAAGCTCGAGGCCGCCGACCGGACGGCGATCGAGGGTGCGATCACCGAGCTCAAGGGCGTGCTCGAGAGCGAGGACCCCGAGGCGATCAAGGCGAAGTCGGACGCGCTGGCGCAGGTCGCCATGAAGCTCGGCGAGGCGATGTACAAGTCGCAGCAGAGCGAGGGCGGCGACGGCGACGGCGGTGACGCCGGCGGCACGTCGGCCAGCGGCGACGACGTGGTTGATGCCGAGTTCGAAGAGGTCGACGACGAGAAGAAGAAGTCCGCCTGAGCCACGCCGTGGTGGACGCCTTCGCGGCAACGGGATGCGGCAGGGACCGGGTCGGCGACGACCCGGTCCCTCGCCGTTCCGCCGCCGAGATTCCCAACGATCTACACTAGGACCGAGCGTTCATGGCCAAGCGCGACTTCTACGAGACCCTCGGCGTCGGCAAGGGCGCCGACGAGGCGGACCTCAAGCGCGCCTATCGCAAGCTCGCCATGCAGTATCACCCCGACCGCAACCCGGGCGACAGCGCGGCCGAGGCGCGGTTCAAGGAGGTCAACGAGGCCTACGAGATCCTGAAGGACCCGCAGAAGCGGGCCGCCTACGACCAGTTCGGGCCGCAGGCCTTCGAGCAGGGGATGGGCGGCCGGGGCGGGGCCGCCGGCGGCTTCGACTTCACCAGCTTCGCCGACGTCTTCGACGACCTGTTCGGCGATTTCGTCGGGGGCGGCGGCGGCCGGCGCCGCGGCTCGAGTCCGCGCGGCAATGATCTGCGCTACAACCTGACGATCAGCCTCGAGGAAGCCTTCTCCGGCAAGAAGGCGCAGGTGCGCGTCCCGACCTCGGTCGCCTGCGACGCCTGCGATGGCAGCGGCAGCGAGGGCAGCGCCGAGCCCGCCGCCTGCCCCACCTGTCGCGGGGCCGGGCGCGTGCGGGCCCAGCAGGGCTTCTTCACCGTCGAGCGCGGCTGCCCGACCTGCCAGGGCAGCGGCCGGGTGGTGACCAACCCCTGCCGGACCTGCAGCGGCAGCGGCGTCGTCCACAAGGAGAAGACGCTCGCGATCAACGTCCCGCCGGGCGTCGAGGACGGCACGCGCATCCGCCTCTCCGGCGAGGGCGAGGCGGGCCTGAGGGGTGGTCAGCCGGGCGATCTCTACATCTTCGTCACCGTCGCACCCCATCGCCTGTTCCGCCGCGAGGGCCACAACATCTTCTGCCGGGTGCCCATCCCGATGACCACGGCAGCCCTCGGCGGCGATGTCGAGGTGCCGACCATCGAGGGCAAGCGGGTGCGCCTCGCCATTCCCGGCGGCACCCAGACCGGCAAGCAGATTCGCCTGCGCAGCAAGGGCATGACCGAGCTGCACGGCCAGGCGCGGGGCGACATGTTCGTCGAGATCATCGTCGAGACGCCCGTCAACCTGACCAAGCGCCAGCAGGAGCTCCTGCGCGAGTTCGACGGCGCCGGCGAGAAGTCGAACAACCACCATCCCGAATCGGACGGCTTCTTCGCCAAGGTCCGCGAGCTCTGGGACGACCTGACGGACTAGCCGGCTTTGCGTCGAGCACTGACCCGGCGTAAATTGTCGCGTGGCGAGACTTCGAACGGGGCATGCCGATGGCCAGCCGGGAAACCCCGGTGCGGGAGAGTGACCGGCAGGATGCGACGGATGATGTCGAGGCCCTGCTGCGGCCCGTTCCTGCCGGGCGACCGCGCTGGGCCGGTCGCGAGTTCCTGCTCGGCGCCCTGAGCGGCGTGGCGTTGCCGGTGCTGATGCTGGCAGTGTCTCTCGGCATGTGGCTGTTGCGCGGCGATATCTCACCGGATGGCGGCCTCGTCGTGCGCCCCGCCGCGTGGCTGCTCGCTGTCGCGGCCCTGATTGCCGGTCTGATCCTGGCCCTGGCCGTGGCGTCGTTCGTCAAGACGAGACGTCAGCAGCGCACCAACGTGGCCCTGCATGAGGTCGTCCTCACGCGACTGACCAGGGCGGAAGGATCGCTGGCCGGGGCTCGAGGCCTCCCGCTCGTCCATGGCACCACGGCCGGACATGGTGCGCTCGGCAATGGTCGACCGGGCCGTCATCCGCCTGCAGTTGGACCAGATCGAGCGCTACCTCGGGATGGCTGGTGGCGGGACGGGTGAAGGCAATGACCCGGCCGCCGTGCCCGGGGTCGCACAGGGCAAGGTCTGAAGCACCCCGCCCGGACCCTCGCCAGTGGATCCGGAGCACGAATCCGACCTCGGTTTTCTCGCCGAGATCGCCGCGACACCCTCCGATGTTCTCGTCCGGGTCTACCGACCCTGGCAGCTCGCTGCCGCCAAGGCTACTGCCGCTGCTGTCCTGGCGCGTTTGCGCGGCCAAGCCGATATTCTGGGACGACTGCCGCGTCGGTCGCGCAAGGACCATTTTCTGGAGGCTGGCGGGTGGATGTTCGGTCTGGCCAGTTGCGCCTTCACGGTGTGGAGCGTCGCCATCGACGGCCCCACCTATGTTGCTGCCGCCAGCATGTTCGCCTCCAGCGGTGGCTTTGCGGTCGCCATATTGCAGCGTGACAACGTCCGCGAGGTCGAGGCGGCGCGCGGGGAAGCACTGCAGGCGGTGCTCCACCAAGTCACGCTGGTTGAACTGGCCATCGAGCGTCTTGGCTCGCTCGGGTCAGCGGTTGTCGCCGACGCTTCCGCCCCTCTGCGCGAATAACAGGCTGATGCAGGCGGCTTGCAGTGCCGCTCAGCTACCCGAGCGGGCTCCCTCGCCGACCAGATCGACGACCAGGACGGCGTCGAGCCAGTTGCCGTGCCGGCGGCAGCGATCGATGTCGGCGCGGGTGATGTGGCCGAGGAGCCGCCGGCCATCGACGACCTGCAGCATGTCGCAACCGCCGGCCCGCATCCTGGCCTCGGCCATGGCGGCCGTCTGGTTCCATTCCACGCAAAGGGCCTTGACGGGCTCTCTCGACAGGACGGCGTTCATGCTGCGGCTCCCCGGTTGGTGGTCTGATTGGCAGAGGGCTGGACGAATCGATCGATCAGGCGGCGGGCGGCATTGCGGCCGAAGCCCAGGGCCGGCCGGGCGAGGCGTCGCACGCCGGACGGTTCCCGGATGATGACGCCGTGCGTCCCGCCGACCGGCAGCAGCGCGACGCGCAGCCGCGAGCCGGTGAGGTCGATGATCATGGTTTCGCCCGCCGAGAGCCCGCGGGCCGTGTTGGCTAGGTGGGATGTGAGCAGATCGGAGTCGATCCCGAGCTCGGCAATGCTGAGGAAGCCGGTCTCGGCATCGCCCAATTCGTCGAGATCGCCGGTCGTGGGCTCGCAGGCGCTGCGCGAGACGAGCGTGGCACCAGCATCCGCCATGCGGTCGACGAGCCGCGAGAGATCAGTTCGCCGCGTGACCCACTGCACACGACATGGCGTTGCCTGTCCCATCGTTGCTACCCCCCACGACATCCGGCCGTTGACGGCACGGACACTCAACTTGCGAGGCTACGATAGGTTCCTCTTCCCGGCAATGACCTAGATCAAACCCGCGACCATTGGCACCGGTGCTCTCACCAGATCCGCTCGGCCAGCCGGTGGCGCTCGTCGATCTCCCAGGCCATGCCGATGACCGCGCCGAACGGCAAGTGGCGGGTCGAGATGACGCCGATGCAGCGCCCGCTGTCGATGACCGGCAGATAGCGGTAGCTGAACTGGTCCATGGCACGGATGGCGTCGCCGATCGGCGCATCGGCGTCGATCGTGTCCGGTGCCTTGGTCATCACCTCGCCCACCTTCGTCTCGGCCGGATCGAGGCCGGCATGAACGACGCGCATCAAGAGATCGCGCTCGGTGAAGATGCCGACCACCGCCTCGCCCTCCATGACGAGGATGCTGCCGCAACGGCATCTCGCCATCTCGTCGGCGGCGGCCTTGACGGTGGTTGTGGGGTCGGCGCGCACGAGGGTATCCCGCTGGATGACCTCGCGAACCGGTCTCTTGGACATGGTTTCACTCCCGATGCTCGCCCGGTGCCCGGACGATTGCTGCTCCTCGCAATCCTTGCCTAGCAGGGCGATGGCACGGGGCGCCATGATCAGGATCAATCGCGGCGCGGGCGATTGCCCGGATCCTGCGTGCCGCCCAATTCGTCTACCAGATACGTTCGGCGAGCGACTGGCGGTCGTCCAGCTCCTTCTCCATGAGCGCGATCTCGGCGAAGGGCAGGTCGCGGATGGAGAGAATGCCGAGGACCCGATCGTTCTCGATGACCGGCAAATGCCGGTAGCCGCACTCGTTCATCTGGCGGATGGCGTCCTTGATTGGGGCATCGGCGGCGATGGTGTCGGGGTTGGCGGTCATCACCTCGATGAGTGGCGTGTCGAGGTCGCGGCCGGCAGCCACCACCCGGGAGAGCAGGTCGCGCTCGGTGAAGATGCCGACCAGCGCATCGCCGCGGGCGATCAGCACGCTGCCGCAGTGGTGCGCCGCCATGCCGATCGCGGCATCGCGCACGGTCTCCTCCGGCTCGGCCTTGAGCAGCGTGTCGCGGGCGAGGAAGTCACGGACGGGGCGACGCGGCATGGTTCCTGTCCTCCAACTGATTTCGCCTGATAGTTGATCAAGAAGTCAACAGCATCCCTGAATTTTTTACAAGGCCATTTTTTCTGTCCCGATCATTTCACGGTCAGGCAAGGCACCTCCAGGTGGTGGGCGAGCTTGCTCGAGACGCTGCCCATGACGAGGCTGCCGAGCGCGCCGAAGCCGCGGCTGCCGACGACGACGAGATCGGCACCCTGCTCCTTGGCCGCCTCGAGCAGCGCATCGGCGGCGTCGCCGGAGAGCTGCAGCGGCGTCACCCGCCTCGCACCCTCGCGCTTCGCGGCGGCGACCGCCCGCTCCAGCACCCTCGCACCGACCGCGGCGGCGAGGCGCCCTTCGTCGACCTTCGTGGCCGAGCCCACGGACAGATTGCCGAGGCGTGCCGGCTCGGTCGGCCGCGGCTCGACCAGATGCTCGACCTCGGCCATGCGCCTGAGCTCGTCCGGCACGTCCTGGCCCGTCAGGACATGGGCGATGACGAGATCGGCATCGTAGCGGCCGGCCAGGCTGCCGGCGATCGCCACGGCCTTCCCGGCGTGCCCGGAGCCGTCGACGGCGGCGAGAATCTTCGTGAACATCGTCGCTCCCCCCTCGTTCGCGCGGAATCCGGGAAAGGATAGACGATCGGGCGCAGCGGGTTCTTGCGCTGGATCAATCTGGCGGCGGCAGGCAGGCCGCGGCACCCCGCGCGGCCGGACGAGATCGAAGTGATCGACCTCGCCGGCGGCGCGGGGCCGGGCTGGTGTCGATCAGGCCTGGACGGTGCGCTGCTGCTGCTCGCCGAGGCCCTGGATGCCGAGCCGCATGGTCTGGCCGGCCTTGAGGAAGACGGGGTTCGGCTTGATGCCGAGGCCGACGCCGGGCGGCGTGCCGGTCGAGATGATGTCGCCCGGCTGCAGGCTCATGAACTGCGAGAGGTAGTGGACCAGGAACGGCACCTTGTAGACCATGGTCCGGGTCGAGCCGTCCTGGTAGCGCTTGCCGTCCACCTCGAGCCACATCTTGAGGTCCTGGGGATCGGGCACCTCGTCCTTCGTCACGAGCCATGGGCCGGTCGGGCCGAACGTGTCGTGGCTCTTGCCCTTGGTCCACTGGCCGGCGCGCTCGGCCTGGAACTCGCGCTCCGAGACGTCGTTGATCACGCAGTAGCCGGCGACGTGGTCGAGGGCGTCTTTCTCCTCGACATACTTGGCCGCCTTGCCGATCACCACGCCGAGCTCGACCTCCCAGTCGGTCTTCTTCGACTTGCGCGGGATCTCGACATCGTCATCGGGGCCGCAAATGGCGCTCGTGCACTTCATGAAGATGACCGGCTCCGGCGGCACGGCCATGCCGCTCTCGGCAGCATGGTCGGCGTAGTTGAGGCCGATGCAGATGAACTTGCCGACCTTGCCGACGCAGGCGCCGAGGCGCGGGCTGCCGCCGACCGCGGGCAGGCTGGCCGGATCGAGGGCGGCGAGCCTGGCCAGGCCATCCTTGCCGATGGTCGTGCCGTCGATGTCGGCGATCACGCCCGAAAGGTCGCGGATCGTGCCGGCGGCATCGAGCAGGCCGGGCTTTTCCTGGCCCTTGGGGCCGTAGCGCAAGAGCTTCATCGCGTTTCTCTCCCGTTTGAAAAAAAGGTCGTTCAGGCGACCCGCTCGACGCGGGCGCCCAGATTGCCGAGCTTGCGCTCGATCTGCTCGTAGCCGCGATCGAGATGGTAGACCCGGTTGATCTCGGTCTCGCCCTCGGCGGCGAGGGCCGCCAGCACCAGCGACACCGAGGCGCGCAGGTCCGTCGCCATGACCGGCGCCCCATTGAGACGGCTGACGCCGCGGACCAGCGCCGTGCCGCCGTGGACGTTGATGTTGGCCCCCATGCGCAGGAGCTCGGGCGCATGCATGAAGCGGTTCTCGAAGATCGTCTCGGTGATCATCGAGGCCCCCTCGGCGACGCACATCATCGCCATGAACTGGGCCTGCAGGTCCGTGGCGAAGCCCGGGAAGGGCCGGGTCATGACGTCGACGCCGCTGAGCGCGCCATTGGCGCGGCTGGCCACCATCCCGTCCTCGGTGGGCTCGATGGAAACACCGGCCTCCTCCAGCTTCTCCAGCGCGGCCCCCAGCAGGTCGGGGCGGCAACGGGTGAGCCGCACCCGGCCGCCGGTGATCGCCGCCGCCATGACATAGGTGCCGGCCTCGATCCGGTCCGGCAGGATGTGGTGGCGGGCACCGCCGAGCGTCGGCCGGCCCTCGATCCTGAGGACGGAGCTGCCGGCGCCCTCGATCCCGGCACCCATGGCCTCGAGCAGCCTGGCGAGATCGACGATCTCGGGCTCGCGCGCGGCGCCGTGGATCTCCGTCGTGCCTTTGGCGAGCGCGGCCGCCATCATCAGGTTCTCGGTGGCGCCGACGGAGGGCTGGGCGAAGCGGATCACGCCGCCCACCAGGCCGCCTGGAGCCGTCGCCGTGACGTAGCCGTCGGCCAGCTCGATCGTCGCACCCAGGGCCTCGAGCCCGGCGAGATGCAGGTCGATCGGCCGCGTGCCGATGGCGCAGCCGCCGGGCAGCGACACCCTGGCGATGCCCTCGCGCGCGACCAGCGGGCCGAGCACCAGGACCGAGGCCCGCATCCGGCGGACGAGGTCGTAGGGGGCGGTGGTCGAGAGCACGTTCTCGCAGGCGAGCGTCATCCGCCCGGGTGCGCCGGGCAGAAGCCGCGCCTCGACCCCGAGCACCTGCAAGAGGCGCTGCATCGAGCCGATGTCGGCGAGGTCGGGCACGTTGTCCAGCTCGAGCGGCTGGTCGGTCAGGAGGCAGGCGGCCATGAGCGGCAGGGCGGCGTTCTTCGCCCCGCTGATCGCCACCTCGCCCTGGAGCGGCACGCCGCCCTTGATGAGGATACGGTCCATGGATCGTCCCGAGAGGCGGGGCCCATGCCCCGCGAGCGGCCCCTAAGTGCCAAGCGGCGCGGCTGAGGGCAAGCGTCTTCTCTCAACTTTGGAGCGATCGGCCGCTCAGAGGGTCTCCGTCCACTTCACATAGGCGTCGATGTCGAACTTCCGCTTCAGCCCACGGTCGTTCATGTAGCGGATCTTGCCGAAGACCGGCCGCTCGGTCCAGGCGCGGTCGTGCAGCCCGAAGAGCCAGCCGACATTGGCGAAGGAGGCGGGGTCGCGCCCGTCGAGGAACCAGCGGTTGTTCAGCGCCAGCGTGGTGGCGAACGCATCCTCGGGTGTTTTCGACCATTCGATGATCTTCTTGCCCCAGTACATCCGCATGTAGTTGTGCATGTAGCCCGAGACGCGCATCTCGCGCATCGCTGCGTTCCAGTAGGGGTCGTGGGTCTCGCCCGCTGCGAGCGCCGCCTCGTCGTAGAGATGCTCGCGCTTGTCGCGCTTGTGCTCGCCCAGCGTCTTCCTCGCCCAGCCCGGCAGCATGGCGTAGCTGTCGTAGTCCTGCGTGAAAGCGACGAAGTTCATCGAAAGCTCGCGGCGGACGATCAGCTCCTCGAGGAAGCCCGACCGGTCCTCGGCGTCGACGCCCTCGGCCGCCTTCGCGGCGAGCGCCAGGTCGAGCGGCGAGATCTGGCCGAAATGCAGATAGGGGCTGAGCTCGGAGCATTGCCGGGCGACGGGCTCGTTGCGGCCATCCGCATAGCCGTCCAGCTTCTCCTCGATGAACGCGGCGAGGCGCTCACGGGCCGGGCCCGCGCCGCCTTTGAACCGGCTCACCCGGTCGACGCTGCGGTCCAGCTTCAGCCGGTCGAGCATGGCCTCTGGATCGAGCGCCTCGAAATCGCTCTCGAGATCGAGGTCGAGCGAGCCGTGCTCCACCGCCTCGGGCGTGAAGCCCACGAGAAAATCGTCCCTGAGCCGTTGGATCTTCGGCCGGATGGTGCGCGCCCCGTATTCGGCCTTGTCGCTGGCGGTCTCGACCGGCACGACCACGTCACTTTCCACCTCGACCACCCGACAGCCGGCCTCGTCCGCGACCTTCCGGCGCCAGGCCACTTGGTGACGGAGATAGCCGCGGTCGCAGACGAGAATGGCCGCCTCCTTCGCCAGCGCCAGGGCCACGCGGGGCGGCTCGCCGTGGCGGAGCACGAAGCGTATACTGCGCTCTCGAAGCTCGGCCGCGACCTCGGCCAGGCCCTCGAGCATGAAGGCGTAGTGGCGGCGATTGGCTTCGGGATAGTCGTCCATGAGGCCGAAGGCCACGACCACCGGCAGGCCGCGCGCGTTGGCCAGCTCGATGGCGAGGCCGAGCGCGTGGTTCGTGCCCACGCGCTGCGCCTGCTGCATCCAGTAGAGCACGTAGCTTCCGTCACCACGCTCAGCGGCGTCGTTCAGATCTCGAATGCGCTCGGGCTGGATCATCCGGGTCGAGCTAGGCCCTCGAGCCTCGATGTCCAGAGCGGCCGGCCGGCTCGCAGAAGAGGCGATGCAGGAGGCCGATCAATTCCACCGCCTCGCTGCCGTTGAGGCGGTAGAAGATCATCTTGCCGTCCCGCCGGGTCCTGACCAGGTCGTCCTGGCGCAGCCGGGCGAGCTGTTGCGAAAGGGCCGGCTGGCGCATGCCGAGCAGTGTCTCGAGCTCGCTCACCGACCGCTCGGTGCCGACGAGGCAGCAGAGGATCATCAGGCGGTTGGTGTTCGCCACGGTCTTGAGAAAGGCGGTGGCCCGCCCGGCGCTCTCCATGAGATCGCTCGACAGACCGGCGAACGGGTCCTGGCCAGAGGCGGCAACGCCGTCGACTCCGGTCGGGTCAGGCGATTCAGCATAGTCCGACACGGTGGTGCCTTCGACTTTCTGGTGCACACCGGAACATATATAGCGTCCAGCACGTCGCTGCGCGAGCCTCGGCCATGCTCAGGCCGCCTCGAGCAGCGCCACGCCGATCCGCGCGATGTCCTCGAGCGGCTCGGGGTCGGTGCCAGCGACACCCCGCGCCACGGCGGCATAGAACCGGGCCAGCGCCCGGCAATCGGCGGTGGCTGCCAGCCGGCCGGCGGCGCGGGCACGCTCGAACATCGCGAAAAGGGCCTCCTCCAGCTCGCCGGCCGCCGCCCGGGTCTCGGCCGCGACCGCCGCCGGCAGGCGGTGGCAGACCCGTCTGGCCTCGGCCAGCAGGCAGCCCCTGGGCTGGCCGGCATTGCGCGCCGATTTCAGCTCGAGCTGGAACAGGCGGGTGAGCGCCGCCCGCGGGTCGTCGCCGCGCAGCGCGTGCAGGTTCGCTGCATGCACCTCGTCCTGGTAGAGCCGCAGGGAGCGGCAGAACATGGCGGCCTTGTCGCCGAAGGCGTTGTAGAGGCTGCCGCGCTGCAGGCCGGTGGCCCGGACGAGGTCGTCGATCGACGTGGCCTCGAAGCCCTTCTCCCAGAAGACCCGCATCATCGCGTCGAGCACCTGGCTCTCGTCGAACTGCCGTGCGCCCGCCATCACCCTTTTCCTCCCCCGGATCCAGCCTTCTGCATCTAGGCCTTTTGACCGATCGGTCAAGGATCGCGGCCGTGCCGCGAAGACGCCCTATAGTGACGGGCAGGCGAAAACGAGCGGGAAGTGGAGGCGATGAGCGAGCATGCCCTGATCGTGGGTGCGGGACACGGGCTGTCGGCCGCCTTCGCGCGCCGGCTGGCGCTGGACGGGGTCGCCGTCTCGCTCGCCGCGCGCGACACGGCGAAGCTCGACGGCCTCGCACGCGAGCTGGATGCGCGGACCTTCGCCTGCGATGCCGGCGACGCCGCCTCGGTGGCGGGGCTCTTCGCCGAGCTGGACGCGGCCGGGCGCACGCCGACCATCGTCCACTACAACCCGAGTGCCCGGACGCGCGCCCCCTTCGTCGAGCTCGTGCCCGAGGACGTCGAGCGGGCGCTTCGGATCACCGCCTTCGGCGCCTTCCTCGTGGCGCATCAGGCCGTGCCGCGCATGCTCCGCCAGGGTGGCGGCACGCTCCTCTTCACCGGTGCCTCGGCCAGCTTGAAGGGCTATCCGCGCTCGGCCCCCTTCGCCATGGGCAAGTTCGCGCTGCGCGGCCTCGCCCAGAGCCTCGCCCGCGAGCTGCAGCCCTCGAACATCCACGTGGTGCACATCGTCGTCGACGGCGGCATCGCCCCCCAGGGCGGCGCCCCCGGCGAGGACCAGCTCGATCCCTCGGCGATCGCCGAGACCATGCACCACCTCGTCCGCCAGCCGCGCAGCGCCTGGTCCTGGGAGATCGAGCTGCGGCCGTGGGTGGAGCGCTTCTAGTCTATTCCGGCAGCCAGAGCAGGTCCTTGTGGCCGACGCGATGCTCGGACCTCCCGGCCTCGATCTGCCGGGCGCGTTGGGCCTGCCAGTCGGCGATCTCGGCGGCCTGGGCCGGCGCGATCTCGGTCGCGGACCGGGCGTAGCCGTCGAGCAGCGCCGCCTGGATCGCCTGATCCGCATAGCCGAGCCGCCAGTCGCTGGCCGCGACATGCAGCTCGCCTTGGCCGGCCCGTAGCCGTGCCTCGAGCGCGTCGACGGCGGTCGGGCCGAGGGCCGAACCGAAGCCCTTGTCGGTGCGCTGGTGCGCCTCGAAGAGCCGCTTCACCTCGCCATCGAAGAGGTCGCCCGGTCGCCAGCGGAGACCGCCATCGCAGGTGAGGACGACATGCAGCGCCGCCCGGCGCTCCAGGACCAGGGCCACCAGCTCGTCGAGCCAGGCAGCGCTCACGAGGTCGAGGAAGGCCGCCGCGGTGACGAGGTCGGTGCCGGCGGGAAGGGCCGTGGCGAGCTCCCGGGCGAGGTCGATGCCCGCATAGGCGGCCGTCACGTTCGCCGGCAGCCCCGCCAGGGCCGGCGTGCCGGCGGCGATCAGCGCCGGGTCGTGCTCGACCAGCGTCCAGGCTTGCGGGCAGGCGAGGGCCGGGGCGGTGGCGCGCAGGTTGCTGCCGGTGCCGCTGCCGAGATCGACGACCCCGAGCCGCGACCGGCCGGCGGCCCAGCCGGCGAGCCGCTGGCCGAGGTCGGTGGATCGTGCCGCATGGTCGTAGGGCTCGCGCAGCGCCAGCCAGTCATGGGCGAAGCCGCTCACGGGGCGGGCTCGCGCAATAGCGCCTCGGCCACCAGCCGGGCGGTGTCCGCCCAGGTAGGCAGGCGCTCGCTCGCCCGGCGGGCACCCTCACGCAGGCGGTCGAGGGCGATGGCGTCGTCGGCGAGCGCACCGATCAGCCGGCCGAGCCCCTCGACGTCGCCCGGCTCGAAGAAGAGGGCGGCACTCTCGGGGACGGCCTCGACCACCGCCCCACCACGGGCGACGAGGGCGGGGATGCCAGCGGCGAGCGCCTCGCTAAGGGCCATGCCGTAGCCCTCGTGGAGGGCGGTGGAGACGAAGAGGTCGGTCGTGTCGAGCGCCTCGTCGAGCAGCCCGGCTTCCAGCTCGCCCAGCAGCGCGGTGCGGTCCCTTTGGCCGGTCTTGTCGATCAGCGCGCGGAGCGCTAGGGCGGTCGCCGGATCCCGCTCCAGGCTGCCGGCGATGCTGGTCCTGATCCGCCGGTCCCCGAGCTCGGCCAGCGCTGCCACCAGCGTGCGCTGGTCCTTGCGCGGGATGACGCTGCCGACGTTCAGGATGTGCAGCCCCGGCCCGCCGGAGCCCCGGGCGGCCGGCCGGCGATCGGTGCCGGGTGGCGCCACGGTGATCCGGGCCTCGGGCACGGCGTAGTCCCGGGCGAGTGCCAGCCGCGTCGTCCTGGACGTGCAGATCACCCGGGCCGCATGGGCGAGGGCGCGCCGCTCGCTGGCGCGCAGCCGCTCGGCCGTCGCCGCGTCGAGCCCCGTCTCCAGGGCCAGCGGGTGATGGACGAGGGCGATCAGCTCGAGCCGCGGGGCGAGCTCGGCCGCCAGCTCCGGCAGCACGCCGAGCGCCAGCCCGTCGACCACGAGGCGGCAGCCTTCCGGCAGGGCCGTGAGGAGCTGGCGGGTCGTCGCCAGGGCCGCCGCATCCGGCAAAGGGTAGCCATCCGGCAGGGCCAGGCGATGGATGGCCCAGCCCCGGCCTTCCAGCTCGTCGGCGACGCGCCCGTCGTAGATCGTCCCGCCGGTCAGCCGGTCGAAGCCGCCGGGAACGGCGAGGGTCAGCTTGGTTTCGGGCATGGCCGTCACATGTGCTAGCGAGCGCCGGTGGAAAGGGCACGGAGAGGTGAGCGATGGCGGATCTGATCGGCGAGAACGCGGCGCCCGGGCGGGCGGCCGCCCATCTCATGTACGCGCTCTATGCCGTGGCGCTCTTCACCGCCTTGCCGATGCTCGCCGGCGTCATCATCGCCTATGTCGGCCGCGGCAGCGCCGAGCCGGTCTACCGCAGCCATCTCGACTGGGGCATCACCACCTTCTGGGTGGCGCTGGTGATCGGCATCATCGGCTTCGTCCTGCTCTTCATCCTGATCGGCTATCTCGTGCTCGGCCTGCTCTGGCTCTGGACCGCCTACCGCATCATCCGCGGCTGGCTCAGGCTCCTGGACAACCGGGGCATCTGACGGCCCCGACCGCTCTCAGAGCGGCGCCTCGTAGCTGGCCCAGGCGACATCGCTCTCGGCCAGCTCGACCCTGAGCCCCGCCAGCGCCTCGCTGCCCGGCCCGAGCAGACCCTGGCCGATCGCCTCCTTCATGCGCTCGAAGATGTAGCGGGCGAGGAACTCGGTCGTCGTGTTCTGGCCCCTGAAGGCCTCGATCCCGTCGAGGTTCTGGTAGTTGAGGTCGGCCAGGATCGCCTTGAGCCGGTCGATCGCCCGGCCGATGTCGACGACGATGTTGTCCTCGTTCGTATCCCTGCCGCTGAACTCGACATCGACGACGAAGGTCGCACCGTGCAGCCGCTGCGCCGGGCCGAACACCTCGCCCTCGAAGCTGTGCGCGATCATCATCCGGTCGCGCACGCGGACCTTGTACATGCTCACCCCTCCCTCTTGCGGTAGCTCACGCGGTGGCAAAGCACGCCGGAGCCCGCGCCGGCAAGAGCCGGCATCAGCTCCGGCAGCTCGTGGAACGGGCTCTCGCCGTCGATCAGCGCGTCGAGGGCGGGGTCGGAAGCGAGCAGCTCCATGGCCTTGGCCAGCCGCCGGCGGTGGTCGAAGCGTGGCCGCATCGCGGGCGCTATCATCCCGACCTGGGAGCCGAGGACGCGCAGCCGGCGGCTGTGGAAAGCCTCGCCCAGCGGCAGGGTGACGGCCGCATCGCCGTGCCAGCTCACCTCGACGATCCGCGCCTCGATGCCGGCGAGGGCGAGGCCGGCGGCGAGCCCCGCTCCGGCGCCGGAGGCGTTGACGACGCAATCGGCGGGCTCGAGCCCGTCGGCGTCCTTGCGAAACGGCAGGCCCAGGGCCTCGGCTATGCCGGCCTTCGCCGGATCGATGTCGACCAGCGTCACCTCGGCCCCCGGCAGTTGCACGGCGAGCCGGGCGATCAGGCAGCCGACCACGCCCGCACCCATGACGACGATGCGCTCGCCCGGCAGCAGGCCGGCATCCCAGACGGCGTTGAGCGCGGTCTCCATGTTGGCTGCGAGCACTGCGCGCTCTTCCGGCAGGCCGTCCGGCAGGACGTGCACGGCGCTGGCCGGCACGACATAGCGGGTCTGGTGCGGGTAAAGGCAGAAGACGGTGCGGCCGCGCAGCGCCTCGGGGCCAAGGGCCACGGTGCCGACGCTGCAATAGCCGTACTTGACCGGAAAGGGGAAGCTGCCCTCCTGGAACGGGCAGCGCATGGCCTGGGCCTGCGAGGCCGGCACGCGGCCGAGGGCGACGAGCGCTTCCGTGCCGCGGCTGATCGCCGACCAGCGCGTCTCGACCAGCACCTCGCCCGCGCCCGGCGCCGCCAGGGCGACGGGGCGGATCTCGCCGCGGCCCGGTGCGACAGCCCAATACGCCTCGGCCTCGAGCTTCACGTTCACTCCCGGTCAATTCGGCGCGATCGGCCCGGCCGGCCTGCGACCATTCGGTTCGTCGAACGTGACACGGCCGTAACCCACTGGCAAAAAGATGTTCCTGACTTAACTCTTCAGCGCGTCGTCGGCGCCCGAGCTCATTTGGCGGAGCAGCGTTGATCGGTGCAGGGAAACGCATCGTATACCGGGCTAGACCAGCAAGAGGCGCCGATGTCGGAGATTTTCCAGCCTGATATGCAGGATTTCATCAAGGTGGCAGCCGCCGATCGATTCCTGCGCGGCGGCATGGCCTGCCGGGTTATCGACGCGGCCGGCCGGGTCACGGTCAAGGCGCTCGAGAGCATGGACGATGCGAGCCTCGGGACCCAGCTCGCCGGTGGCGCTGCCACCCTGCTGCTCAGCGCCCGGCGGGCCGCGGCGCTCGGCATCCGGCCGGCCGGCCCCGACGCGGTGCGGATAGCACTTCCTGCCGGCACCGCCGTCGAGCAGGTCCGCGCCCTCGTCGATCCGACCCGGCTCATGGCGGCTCTCGCCGAGACGCCCGCCAGCCCCGCTTCGCCGGCCGATGTGGCGGCCATCGAGCTCTGCAAGATCGCCAACCTCCTGCCGGCCTGCGTCGTCGTCGCGGGGACCGAGCCCGCCGCCCTCGAGCTCGATGCGGCGACCGTCATGGCCTATCGCACGGCGGCCGCCGGCAGCTTCGAGCGGATCACCGAGGCCAGGGTGCCGCTGGCGGACGCCGCCGACGCACGGTTCGTGGCCTTCCGCTCCAGGCTCGGCGGGCCGCAGCACTACGCGATCCTGGTCGGCCGCCCGGAGGCCTTCGCCGCCCCCCTCTGCCGGCTGCATTCGGAGTGCTTCACCGGCGATCTCTTCGGCTCGCTGCGCTGCGATTGCGGCGAGCAGCTCAAGGGTGCGATCCGCCGGATGGACGAGGCCGGCGGCGGCGTGCTCCTCTATCTGGCGCAGGAAGGCCGGGGCATCGGCCTCGTCAACAAGCTGCGCGCCTACACGCTGCAGGACTCCGGCGTCGACACCGTCGATGCCAACACACATCTGGGCTTCGAGCCGGACGAGCGCGACTTCATCGCCGCCGCCACCATGCTGCGCGACCTCGGCTTCAGCGCCGTCCGGCTCCTGACCAACAACCCCGACAAGGTCACCCAGCTCGCCGAGCGCGGCATCCAGGTCACCGAGCGGGTCGAGCACAGCTTCGCCGCCAACCGCCACAACCGCTTCTATCTCGAGACCAAGGCGTCGCGCAGCGGCCATCTCCTGCGGCTGCCCGACCTGCCGCGGCGGGGTGCCGCCTAGCCGAGCCAGAGGCCGATGGCGCCCCGTGCCGCGGCGGCGAGCCCGACGGCGAGCAAGGCCACGAGGCCGACCAGCCGGTAGTGTCGCTTCAGGTCGCCGGTGAAGAGCCGCCCGCCGAGCGTCGTGCCCAGGATCATCGCCGGGCAGAGCAGGGCCGCGAGCCAGAGCTCGCCCGGCGCGATCAGCCCCTTGCCGAGCGCCAGGCTCAGCCCCAGCACGCCGTTGCAGAGGAAGAAGGCGGCGAGCGAGGCGCGGGTCACCTCGGGCGAGCGACGCAACGCGAAGAAGAGGGCGATGACCGGCGGGCCGGCGATCGCGGCGAGTCCGTTGAGCACGCCCGAAAGCACGCCGAGCGCCAGGAGCCCGCCCGTGCCGGGCAGCCGCTCCAGCCGCCAGCCGCGCTGCAGCAGCAGTGACGTGAGCACGACGATCAGGCCGATGGCGAGCCGGGCGGCATCCGCGCTGAGCCAGAGCAGGAGCCAGAGCCCGGGCACGATGCCGACAACGGCACCGGGCAAGAGCCGCAGCAGGGTCCGCCACTCGACGTGCCGCCCGTCCGCATGGAGGTTCTGCAGCCCGGTCGCGATCTGCAGCGCCATGATGGTCGGCACGGCGAGCCGCGGGGCGAAGACGAGGCTCAGGAGGGGCACGCCGGCGAGGGCCGTGCCGAAGCCGGTGAAGCCCCTGAGGATGCCGGCGGTTCCCATCGCCAGCGAGCCGGCGAGGACGCCCGCGAGCGAGAACGTCACGTCCGGCTCGTCGACGGGCGAGCAGCGCTCAGAAGGCGCGGGCCTCCGCACCCTCGACATAGTGCTTGAGATACTGGCCGACGAAATCGTGGTCGACGAGGCGCTGGTAGGCCTCGGTGATCCGCGTGGTGACCGGCCCCCAGACCTGGCCCTCCGGCCCGATCTTGACGCCGTTCACCTTGACGATCGGGCAGACGCAGAGCGAGGTCGAGGTGAGGAAGGCCTCGTCGGCGTTGTAGGCGTCGTAGAGGTCGAGATCGGCCTCGCGCAGGGTCAGGCCCTCGGCCCGGGCGAGGTCGATCGCGGTCTGCCGGCTGACGCCGGGCAGCACGAACTTCTCGCGCGGGGTCAGGATCTCGCCGTCGCGGACGATGAAGATGTTCGAGCCCATGCCCTCGCAGAGATTGCCGTTCACGTCGAGCAGCACGGCCCAGGCCTCGGGGTCGATGCTCTGCACCTCCTGGTCGGCGACGATCAGGTTCAGGTAGTTGTGCGTCTTGGCGCGGGGGGTGAGCGAATCCGGCGGGATGCGCCGGTGCGAAGGCACGACCACGCGAATGCCGTCCTTGAAGAGCTTGGCCCGCTTGCCGAGCGGCAGGGGATTGCACTCGAGCACGATGTTGGGGCCGTGATGGTCGATATTGTCGCCCTCGACCTCCTTGACCCCGCGGCTGATCCGCTGGCCGACCCAGTAGTCGTCATCGGCGCCGAGCAGATGGCGGTTGCGCTCGAAGAGCTCCTCGGTCAGCGCGCACATGCGCTCCGGCCCGAAGCCCGGGTCGATGCGCAGATACTTGAGCGAGCGGTAGAGCCGGTCGACATGCTCCCGCACCTTGAACAGGCGATGGCCGAAGGTCCGGGTCAGGTCGAAGCAGCCGTCGCCGTAGAGCCAGCTCGAATCGCGAAACGGGATCCGCACCTGCGATTCCGGCATGAATTCGCCGTTGAACCAGGCCACCCGCTCGTTCGCCCGAACCGTCATGGGATTCCCTCCGCGATTTTTCTCGACCAGACCGTCTGATGCGCGGAACCGCCGGGGCTGGCAACCGTCAATAACGCACGACCGGCTCGCCTTGGCCATGGCCACGGCGGCACCGGCCCCACAGGCACGTTTTCTGCCGATCCGAGGAGACCAGCCCATGCGGGCTTTTCCTGGCCTGACCTCTCTGCTCGCAGCGCTCGGTCTCCTCTGGGCGGCCCCGGCCGGGGCCTGTCCGGGTGCGGACGCGCCCTGCCGCGTTGCCGACGGCGAGTATTTCATCCGCCTGCCCGAAACGGGCAGCACCGTTGGCCGACCGGCCTTGATGGTCCATCTGCACGGGGCCGGCGGCCAGGCCGCCGACGTCGTCCGCGGCGCCGGCTTCCTCGATGTTTTTCTGGGCCGGGGCTATGCCGTGCTGGCGCCGCAGGGCCTCGCCAGGGAAGGCGGCAGGGGGCCGAACTGGGGTGTCAGCGACGGGCGCCCCCACCCGCGCGACGACCTCGCCTTCATCGGCGAGGTGATCGACGACGCTGTCGGCCGCTTCGATCTCGACCGCACGCGCGTCCTCTTGACCGGCTTCTCGCGCGGCGGCTCCCTCGTCTGGGACATCGCCTGCCAGGCGCCGGCCATGGCCAGCGCCTATGCGCCCATCGCCGGGGGCTTCTGGCGGCCGCATCCGGCGAGTTGCAAGGGCCCGGTCCGGCTCCTCCACACCCACGGCTTCACCGACGGCACCGTGCCGCTCGAGGGGCGGCCGCTCCGCGGCGGTGCCGTGGCGCAGGGCGACATCTACGAGGGGTTGCAACTCTGGCGCCGGACGAACGGCTGCGGTGACCGCGCCGACTGGCACGACACCTCAGAGCCTGTGAATGAATGTCCTGCGCCTTTTCGATAGAATAGCCGCAGCGATCTGAGAGGGGGGGTATGGAGGAGGGTCTTTTCGATGATCTGCCGGCGGCGGCGGCGCCGGGGAAGGTGCCTGTCGGTGCGCCCCGGTTGAGGAAAGCGGAGCGGTCACAGGTCGAGCTTCGGGTGTGCAGTCTGGATGATTTGCTTTCGGCGGGTCATCCGGCGCGGCTGGTGTGGCGGTTCGTCGAGGGTCTGGACATCTCGGATCTGCTGGCGGGGATCAAGGCGGTGGCAGGCCATGTGGGGCATCCGCCGGCCGATCCGCGCATTTTGGTGGCGCTGTGGCTGTTCGCGACCATCGACGGGGTGGGCAGCGCCCGGCGGCTGGCCGAGTTGTGCGGCAGCCACGTCGCCTATCGCTGGCTGTGCGGCGGGGTGTCGACCAACCACAAATCCCTGAGCGACTTCCGCACGGCTCATGCGGCCTGGCTCGACAAGACGCTGACGGCCAGCGTGGCGGTGCTGCTGCACAAGGGGCTGGTGCGACTGGATCGGCTGGCCCAGGACGGGATGAAGGTGCGGGCCTCGGCGGGAGCGGCTTCGTTCCGGCGGCGGGAGAGCTTGGAGAACTGCCGTCGGCAGGCGGCGGAGCGGGTGCGGGCGCTGAAGGCCGAGCTGGCGGCCGACCCGGCGGCGGCGTCGGGCCGCCGGCGGGCGGCGCAGGAACGGGCGGTGCGCGAGCGCGAGGAGCGGGTGGCGGCGGCGCTGGCCGAGCTGCCGGCCGTCGAGGCCAGGCGCCCGGCGACAAAGAAGGACAAGGCGCGGGTCTCGACCACCGATCCGGAGGCACGGGTGATGAAGATGGCCGACGGCGGCTTTCGGCCCGCCTTCAACGTCCAGCTCGCCGCCGAGACCGAGCATCGCCTGATCGTCGGCGTGGCGGTGACCAACAGCGGCGGCGACCAGCCCCACCTGGAGCCGATGGCCGACCAGATCGCCGAGCGCTTCGGCAAGCTGCCGCGCGAGATGCTGGCCGATGGCGGCTTCGTCAACCTGGCGGCCATCGACCGGCTGGACGGCCGGGGTGTGACCCTCTACGCCCCGCCGATGACCCCGCGCGACACGGCGCGCGCCCCGACCGACCGGATGAAGGGGGATACCGATGCCGTCCTGGCGTGGCGCCAACGGATGGAGGGCGAGGCCGCCAAGGCGATCTACAGGGACCGAGCCGCCACCATCGAATGCGTCAACGCCCAGGTCCGCAATCGTGGCCTGCGGCAATTCCTGGTGCGGGGGCTGAAAAAGGTGCGCGCCGTCGCCCTGTGGCAGGCGCTCGCCCACAACCTGCGCATCGCCCTGCGGCTGCTCCAGCCCGGCGAGCTCATCGCCTGAACAGCGGGCCGCCGCGGCCCTCAACCTCCCACCGCCTCCAGCCCTCTCCCGCTGGCGCACCAAAATCGCGGCCAGGCGCCAAGTCCAAGCCGAAATACAGCATGGCCCTGCATTCCTTCACACGCTCTCAGGCCCCTTCTGGCGCAAGGCCTGGACCGCCTGCGCCGCCGGCACGCTCGAATT
Organism: Geminicoccaceae bacterium; assembly: GCA_020638495.1. Lineage (GTDB taxonomy): Bacteria > Pseudomonadota > Alphaproteobacteria > Geminicoccales > Geminicoccaceae > SLRI01. The sequence continues at coordinate 34,649 of JACKIN010000008.1, forward strand.
CGCGCTGCATCCCGGCGGCCACGGCGTCCCGGAGGGCTGGGGGCCCATGGTCATCGACTGGTACGAGAGGGGGCCCCCGCCCCAGGACTGAGAGTTGGGGACTGATCTGCCGCCTTACTTCCAGGCGGGATCGCCGAGATCGATCTGGTCCTCGTCGGTGGCGGCACCGGTGGCGGCACCCGCGGCCCCGCCGAGAACGGCGCCACCAAGGACGCTGGTGCCGGTGACGGCGCCCGCTGCCGCACCGACACCGGCACCGATGGCGCCGCCGCTCATCGCCCGGTCGCCGGTGCTGTCGCCGCAGCCGCCGAGCGCCAGGGCGGCACCGATGGCGAGGGTGGCGAAGATCGGGGTCATGGAAGCTCGCATAGCCCGCTGCATGGGTCGTCTCCTGAGCAACGAAAGCAGGTGCGCAGGAAACGGCCGAGCGGTGTTGCGGTTCCGGCGGGGGCTACGCCGCCCGCGGGATGGTGAGCCGGCCGCAGACGTCGACCAGCGCCTCGAGCAGCCGGTCCATGGTCGCATCGTCGTGGAGCGGGCCCGGTGTCAGCCGGAGCCGCTCCGTGCCCTTCGGCACGGTCGGGTAGTTGATCGGCTGGATGTAGATGGCGTGACGCTCGAGCAGGAGGTCGGTCGCCGCCTTGCAGCGCACGGGATCGCCGACCAGCACCGGCACGATGTGCGAGGGGCTGGCCATGACCGGCAGGCCGGCTTCGGCGAGGCGGCGCTTGAGGGCCCCGGCCCGTTCCTGCTGGGCCGTGCGCTCGGCGTTCGAGCGCCTGAGGTAGCGGACGGAGGCGAGAGCACCGCCGACCACGGCCGGGGCCAGCGAGGTGGTGAAGATGAAGCCCGGCGCGAAGCTGCGGATCGCGTCGATCACGGCACGCGACCCGGCGACATAGCCGCCCATGCAGCCATAGGCCTTGGCGAGCGTCCCCTGGATGACGTCGACCCGGGCGAGGGCGGCGTCCCGCTCGGCGACGCCCGCACCGGTGGCACCATACATGCCGACCGCGTGCACCTCGTCGAGATAGGTCATCGCCCCATGGCGCTCGGCGAGGTCGCAGACCGCGTTGATCGGGCCGAAATCGCCGTCCATCGAGTAGACGCTCTCGAAGACGATCAGCTTGGCCCGCCCGGCCGGCTCCGCCGCGAGCAGCTCTTCCAGATGCTCGAGGTCATTGTGGCGGAAGACCCGCTTCGTGCAGCGGCTCGCCCTGACACCGGCGATCATCGAGGCGTGGTTGAGCTCGTCCGAGAAGATCACGCAGTCGGGCAGGAGGGTGGCCAAAGTCGAGATCGCCGCCTCGTTGGCGACGTAGCCAGACGTCATGACGAGGGCCGCCGGCTTGCCGTGCAGGGCGGCGAGCTCCTGCTCGAGCAGCACGTGGAGATGCGTCGTGCCCGAGATGTTGCGGGTGCCCCCGGCGCCGGCACCGTAGTCCCGAAGCGCCCGCTCGGCGGCCTCGAGCACCACTGGATGCTGGCCCATGCCCAGATAGTCGTTCGAGCACCAGATCGTCACCTCGCGCCGGCCCCTATCGGGGCAGCGATGGTCGGCGGCAGGAAACCCGCCGACACGGCGGGCGAGATCGGCGAAGGTCCGATACCGGCCTTCGTCGCGCACCTTGCCGATGGCGGCAGAAAAGATCGTCTCGTAGTCCATGTTCACGATCCCCGACGTCTTCCGGCCACCCTACATCCTCCGGCACTTCCGGGAAAACCGGTCAGTAGGCCGCAGCCGGGGCGGTTTCTCGCGCCCGGTCGTCGGCGAAGGGGTGCACCGGCGGCTCCTTCGCCCGGAGCGCGTAGCGGCGGAGGATCTCGGCGTAGCCGCCCTCGAACACATAGCCGCCATTGCGCCGCAGCCAGCCCGCCCGGTCCCTCGCATAGGCCTCGGGCAGAAGGTACCAGGGCAGGCCGGGCTTGGCATGATGCACGAGATGCAGGTTGTTGTTGAGGTAGAGCAGCCGCATCAGCGGCCCGGCCTCGACGATCACGGTCCGCTGGTCGACCGCCGGACGCGCCTGGTGCTCGAGGAAGGAGCGCACCAGCATGAGCGAGGTGGCGGGCCAGGCGACGAGGAGCACGTACTGCCAGAGCGGCATCTGGACGAGCGCCAGCCAGCCGAGCCAGAGGATGAGCCCGGCCGCGTGCGCGAGCCAGGCGCGCCGCACGCCCGGCGCATGGGCGACGAGGGCCCGGGCCTGGTCCACCAGGAAGGCGAGGACGACCTGCACGCTGCCGAGCGTCAGCCGGCCGAGAAGCGAGTTGCGCGCCAGCAGCAGGCGCCGGCGCCAACCCGGCAGCCGGCGCCAGGTGGCGGCGGTCACGTAGTAGCTCTCGGGGTCGTCGAGCGGGTCGGTCAGATGCTCGTCCGCATGGTGCGCCAGATGCGTCGCCCGGTAGATGCCGAACGGCAGCCAGAGCAGCACCGGCAGGCTGGCGATGGCCGTGTTCACCAGGGGGCTCGGGGTCGGATGGCCGTGGACGATCTCGTGCTGCAGCGAGCTGTACCAGGCGCCGAGATAGGCGCCGAGCGGCAGGAGCACGAACCACGGCAGGGCGGCATGCCACCAGGTCAGCGCCACGAGGCCGCCGACCATCACGAGCGCCAGGCCGACCGTCGGCCACTCGACCCTCTCGGGTGTGCGCACGCCCGACGCCACGCTGCTCATCTCGTTCTGGCCCCGCCGCCCGGATCGGGGCATTCGAGCCCCGCATCATCAAGGCGGTCATTCGCCGGGTCCTGTCAATATCCCGTGAGCGGCAGGACTCAGCGGGCGCGCATGGCGATGATGCCGGCGACCACGACGATGCCGGCGCCGAGCAGCATGTACCCGTCCGGATACTCGCCGAAGACCATGATGCCGATGAAGATGCCCCAGACGAGCTGCGTGTAGCTGAACGGCTGCAGCACGCTCGCCGGCGCGATCTCGTAGGCCTTCATCAGGATCATGTGGCCGAAGACGCCGGTCGAGGCGATCACCAGGAGCCCGATGATCTGGTCGGGTGACGGGCTCTGCCAGACGAAGGGGCCGACCGCCGAGGCCATCAGGCAGCCGACCCAGGCGACGTAGCCGTAGGAGGTCTCGAAGCGGTCCTCCTTGGCGAGGAGCCGGGTCATGAGGCTGTAGACCGCGAACATGGCGGTGCCGATGACGGCGACGACGCCGACCGGGTAGAAGTCCTCGCCGCCGGGCCTGAGGATGATCAGGACGCCGACGAAGCCGGCGATGACGGCGATCCAGCGCAGCCGCCCCACCTTCTCGCCGAGGACGAAGGGCGAGAGGGCGGTGACCATGAGCGGGCAGCCGGCGAAGAGCGCCTGCGCCGTGCTGAGCGGCATGTGGGCCACCACCCAGGCGAAGACGCCGACCTCGACGACGAAGATCGCGGCCCGGATGACCTGCAGCCAGGGGCGACGGGCCTGCACCGCCCGCCGCAGGCCGCCCGGCTGCCGGGCGATCAGCACCGTGGCGAAGGCGGCGAACAGCCAGTAGCGGACCATGACGATCTGCGCGACATGCAGATCCTGGGCGAGCAGCTTGGTGATCGCGTCCTGCGAGGCGAAGGTGAGCATCGTCACCAGCATCAAGGCGATGCCCTTCAGGGGCGCCCTGCCGTCATCGGCCACGATCTGCTCCATCGGTGTGGCCGGACAGGCTCTGAACGGCCGGCGTTTCGGAGGGCTCTCTAGCAGGCTCCCGAGGGAGCCGCGACAGGCTCCCGCGAGTCGGGAGAGTGGATTGATATGGGCTTCAGGGAATGCGCGTAATGCGCGAGTTCGCGCCGCGCGCCCGGCGCGAACGTCCATCTGCCTGATGTGAAAGCGGAATGACCGTTCATCGACAAAGAATCCACACCCCGATGAACAGCCCTATCCCCGCCGATGTGGATAATCGTCAACGCGGTCTCGCGGCCTTCCCTCGATGCCCCGGGTGCAACGGTTGAATTGCCCCCGGCAGGCTTTCCATTGCCTCGGGCGGCCCGAAACCCGTCGTCAACTACCTGAGAACAAAGGGTTCTTCCCGGGATATGGCGCAAAGGGGAGCGCCGCGGGGATGCCGCTCCCTTTGAGCCGGCCGAGCTCTGGAGGGAATCCGGGTATCCGGCGCGATGCGGGGCTTGGGACATTTTCGCACAGTCTGTGGATAACGTGGATGATTTCACGGGCCCGATGGTGTCGACCGGCGCCGTGGTCGGGGCGAGGGGTGTTCCGGAGCCCCGACAGAGCTATAGTTTAGCGGCAAACGTGCTCCAGCCGGATGATCCCATGACCGAGCCGTCACCCCTGTCCAGCCGGCGCTTGACATGGCGCCCCGCGTGGCTCGCGACCGCGCTTCTCGCCGCCTCGCCCTACGCTGCTGCCGTGGCGGTCGCCGAGCCGGCAAGCTGGGTGATCGACCCGGGCAATTCGTCGATCGGCTTCGCTGCCAACCACATCGGCTACAAGGACGTGCTCGGCCTCTTTCTCGAGGAGCGCGGCAGCTTCACCTTCGACGAGGCGACGCTGGAGCTCTCCGACCTCGTCTTCGAGGTGGAGGCCGCCAGCGTCTTCACCGACAACCCGGCCCGCAACGAGCATCTCCTGAGCGACGACTTCCTTGCCGCCGAAAGCCACCCGCTGATCCGCTTCGTCATGACCGAGGCGCTGCCCGCGACCGCCACCACCGGGACCATCAAGGGCGATCTCACGGTCCGCGGCGTCACGCGGCCGGCCGAGGTCGACGTCACCCTGAACCGCATCGCCCCCTATCCCTGGGGCAGCAACTACGTCATGGGCGTCAGCGCCGAGGCCGTCGTCCGGCGCAGCGCGTTCGGCAGCACCTACGCGCTCGAGGGCGGGCTCGTCGCCGACGAGATCTTCCTCGCCTTCGAGATCGAGGCGATCCGCCAGGACTGACCACCTTGCACCATGCCCTGACACGGCTGCGGGGCCTCGGCCGCTCGCTCGCCATGTACTACTGGCCGCCCGGCAGCACCGCCCGGCTCGCCCGGTTCTATGGCCAGTTCGTGCGGCCGGGCGATCTCTGCTTCGACATCGGCGCCCATGTCGGCAATCGCAGCCTCGCCTTCGCCCGCCTGGGTGCCCGGGTGGTGGCGGTCGAGCCGCAGCCCGATTTCGCCCGGTTCCTTCGTCATCTGCTGGCGCGACGCCGGGGAGTGGTGCTGGAGGAGGTGGCCATCGCCGCTGCACCCGGCAGGGTCGAGCTGCATCTGAGCCCGGCGACGCCGACGGTCACGACGGCCTCGGCCGCCTTCATCGACGGGGTCGCCGCCATCCCGTCCTTCGCCGGGGTACGCTGGGAGAACCGGGTCGAGGTGCCGGCCACGACCCTCGACCTGCTGATCGAGCGCCACGGCCTCCCCGACTTCCTCAAGCTCGACATCGAGGGACTGGAGGAGGCGGCGCTCGCCGGGCTGAGCCGGGCACCAAAGCTCCTCTCCTTCGAGTTCCTGGCCGGAAGGATGGCCAGCGCCGCGCACTGCCTCGACCGGCTGGAGGCGATCGGCGGCTGGACCTTCAACCTCTCGATCGGCGAGAGCCTCGAGCTGGAATGGCCCGATTTCGTCCCGCGCGAGCGGCTCGATGCCTGGCTCGCCGCCCGCGCCGGCGAGGACTTCTCGGGCGACATCTATGCCCGCCGGTTGGATGTCGCGTCTTGAGTGTCGAGCCCGGGACCTACTGGCCGACCCTGCTCCAGGAACGCCGCCTGCCGGCAGCGGCCGCGGCCGACCCGCTCGCCTGCGCCTATCTCGACTTCGCCCGGCCCGAGCGGGTCGTGCTCGGCCATCTCGGCCAGAGCCTCGACGGCTACGTCGCCACGCTCGCCGGCCATTCGGCCAACATGACGGGTGCCGCCAACATCCGCCACCTGCATCGCCTGCGGGCGCTTGCGGACGCCATCGTCGTCGGCGCCGGCACCGTCCTCAACGACGACCCGCGGCTCACCACGCGGCTCGTCGCCGGCCCGTCGCCGGTCCGCGTCGTCCTCGACAACCGCCGCCGCCTGGGCGCGGACTATCGTCTCTTCCGGGAAGGCCCGCCGACCCTCGTCCTCTGCGCCGCCGACGCGGCCGACGGCGCCACGCTCGGCCGGGCGGAAATCGTGCCGGTCGAGACGGCGGACGGCAGCGTGGCGCCGGCAGCCGTGCTCGAGGCCCTTGGCACCCGCGGCCTGAAGCGGGTCTTCGTCGAGGGCGGTGGCGTCACCGTCTCGCGCTTCCTCTTCGGCGGCTGCCTCGACATCCTCGAGATCTGCGTCTCGCCGCTCGTCCTCGGCAGCGGCCGCCGGGGCCTCGCCGGCCCGGCGCCGGAACGCACCGACGAGGCACTCAGGCTCGAGGGCTGCCGGGCGATCCCCATGGGCGCCGACATGCTCTTCCACCAGAAGCTGCGGCCGGGCTAAAGTCGCCTTCAAGTCGGGCAAGGGCCCGCTCGGCAGTCAGGGAGGGAACCTCATGCGGCGCACGTTCGTCCGGGCGGCGCAGCCGGACGAAGCGGCTGCACTCTCCGCCCTGGCGCTGCGGAGCAAGGCCCACTGGGGCTACCGCCCGGCCTTCATGGCGATGTGTGTGGCCGAGCTGACGGTGACGCCCGAGCTGATCGACGAAGGGCTGGCGCTGGTCGCCGAGCGCTCCGGCCGGATCGCCGGCTTCATCGTCTGCACGCCCGTCGATGCCGCCTCGGTCGAGCTCGACATGATCTTCGTCGAGCCCGAGGCGATCGGCCAGGGGATCGGCCGGCTGCTGGTCGACGCTGCCTTCGCCGGGCTCGCTCGGCGCGGCGTCCGGCGGGTGGAGGTCGCCTCGGACCCGCATGCCGAGCCCTTCTATCGAAGCTGCGGCTTCGAGCCCGTCGGCACCGTGCCCTCGGGCTCGATTCCCGGCCGGTTCCTGCCACGGCTATGCTTCGCGCTCGATGAGCGCTATTGCGTTGCGCCCAAGGAGGCACGCTGATGTATCGCGACAAGTACGACCTGACCGGGCGCGTCGCCGTCGTCACCGGCGGCGGCCGCGGCATCGGCTTCGAGAGTGCCCGAGCCCTCGCCGAGTGCGGCGCCCATGTGGTCATCGCCGAGCTCGACGCGGCGACCGGGCCGCAGGCCGCGGCCGAGCTCGAGCGGCTCGGCTGCTCGGCCGAGTTCGTGCCCCTCGACGTCACGCAGTCCGCCGCCGTCACCGCCACCGCCGACGCGCTGCAGGAGCGGCACGGCCGGATCGACATCCTCGTCGCCAATGCCGGCATCGCCAAGGGCACGCCCGGCGAGGACATGTCGGACGAGGAATGGCTGCTCGTCCTCGACATCAACCTGAACGGCGTCTTCTGGTGCAACCGCGCCTTCGGCCGGCACATGCTGGCACGGGGGCGCGGCAGCATCGTCAACATCGGCTCGATGAGCGGCCTCATCTCGAACAAGCCGCAGCCGCAGAGCGCCTACAACGCGTCGAAGTCGGGCGTGCACATGCTGACCAGGTCGCTCGGCGGCGAGTGGGCGACGCGCGGGGTCAGGGTCAATGCCGTGGCTCCCACCTACATCGCCACCGAGATGACCCGCATGGGTCGCGAGAATCCCGAATGGCTGCCGACCTGGCTCGAGATGACGCCGATGCGCCGGCTGGGCGAGCCGCACGAGATCGCCTCGGCCGTGCTCTTCCTCGCGTCCGATGCATCGAGCCTGATGACCGGCAGCGTCGTCGTCGTCGACGGCGGCTACACCATCTGGTGAAGAGAGGAAGCATGCCCGCCTACGTCATCGCGACGATCGAGGTCACCGACCCCGAGGCCTACGAGGCCTACAAGACGGCCGCCGCGGCGGCGATCGCGAAGCATGGCGGGCGCTATCTGGCGCGCGGCGGCCGCAGCCACGTGGCCGAGGGTGCTTTCCCGGGCAGCCGCTTCGTGCTGCTCGAGTTCGCCGACTACGCCACCGCCCAGGGCTTCGTCGCGTCGGCGGACTACCAGGCCGCCAAGGCGCTGCGCGCCGGGGCCGCGGAAATGAACATGGTCATCATCGAGGGGTACGTGCCGTGAAGCTCAAGGACAGGGTTGCCGTGATCACCGGGGGCGCGCGCGGCATCGGCCGGGCGATCGCCGAGCGCTATGCCGACGAGGGGGCGAGGGTGGTCGTCGCCGACATCCTCGAGGCCGAGGCCAAAGCGACGGCCCAGGCCATCGGCCGAGGCGCGTTCGGCCTGAAGGTCGACGTCACCGACCAGGCCTCGATCGATGCCATGGTGAAGGCCGTGGTCGACGAGGCGGGCCGGATCGACATCCTCGTCAACAACGCCGCCATCTTCAACATGGCGCCCGTGCTCGAGGTCACCCGCGAGGACTGGGACCGCAATTTCGACATCAACACCAAGGGTCTCTTCTTCACGCTCCAGGCGGTCGCCCGGCGGATGGTCGAGCAGGCGGCGGCCGACCCGGCCTGGCGCGGCAAGATCATCAACATGGCGAGCCAGGCGGGCCGGCGGGGCGAATCGCTGGTGTCCGCCTATTGCGCGTCCAAGGCCGCCGTCATCTCGATCACCCAGAGCACGGCCAAGGGCCTGATCCCGCACCGCATCAACGTCAACGGCATAGCGCCCGGCGTGGTCGACACGCCCATGTGGGACGAGGTGGACCGGCTCTTCGCCAAGTACGAGAACCTGCCGATCGGCGAGAAGAAGCGGCAGGTGGGCGAGGCCGTGCCCTTCGGCCGCATGGGCGTGCCCGAGGACCATGCGGGTGCCGCCGTCTTCCTCGCCTCCAGCGATGCCGACTACGTGCTGGCCCAGACGCTCAACGTCGACGGCGGCAACTGGATGAGCTGAAGCGACGGAGCAGCACGATGCCCTTCACGCTCGGCGTCAACACCAACGCCTTCGTCAACCGGATCGTCGAGCCGGAAGAGCTGGTGCGCACCGTGGTCGAAAAGATCGGGCTCAGGCGCATCCAGCTCACGCCCGAGATCCTGAGCCCCGACTGGCCGGCTTCGGTCATCGCCGCCCAGGTGCGCCGCTGGAACGCGGCCTGCGAGAAGCACGGGGCCAGGATCACCACGACCTTCACCGGCAACTACACGCGCCTCAACAGCCTCTGTCACCCCGACCCCGACGTGCGCGCCCACTGGCGGGCCTGGCTCGGGCGGCTGATCGACATCACCGCCGACCTCGGCGGTGCCGCCACGGGCAGCCAGATCGGCATCCTGACCTATGCCGACGACCGCGACCCCGCCCGCCGCGCCGCCCGCTTCGCCGAGGCCCGCGACCACTGGCACGCGCTGGCCGGGCACGCCAAGGAACGCGGCCTCGCGTGCCTGATGTGGGAGCCCATGTCGATCAGCCGCGAGTTCGGCCAGACCATCGAGGCCTGCAGGCGCGACCACGCCGCCCTCAACGAGGGCTCGCCTTTGCCGATCCTGATCAACGCCGACATCGACCACGGCGACGTCACCTCATCCGACCCCGCCGACACCGACCCCTATGCCTGGGCCGAGGCCCTGGCGACCCTGAGCCCGGTCGTCCACATCAAGCAGAGCTCCATGGACAAGGGCGGCCATCGCCCCTTCACCGCCGCCTACAACGCCAAGGGCCGCGTCGTGCCCGAACGCCTGATCCAGGCCCTCGAACGCGGCGGCGGCCGGGACAACGAGCTCGTCTTCGAGTTCACCTTCCGCGAGCGCGAGCCGACCGACAGCGAGGTCGTGGCGGCGCTGAAGGAGTCGGTCGACTTCTGGCGGGGCCACGTCGAGCTCTGAGAGAGCGTGTGAAGGAATGCAGGGCCATGCTGTATTTCGGCTTGGACTTGGCGCCTGGCCGCGATTTTGGTGCGCCAGCGGGAGAGGGCTGGAGGCGGTGGGAGGTTGAGGGCCGCGGCGGCCCGCTGTTCAGGCGATGAGCTCGCCGGGCTGGAGCAGCCGCAGGGCGATGCGCAGGTTGTGGGCGAGCGCCTGCCACAGGGCGACGGCGCGCACCTTTTTCAGCCCCCGCACCAGGAATTGCCGCAGGCCACGATTGCGGACCTGGGCGTTGACGCATTCGATGGTGGCGGCTCGGTCCCTGTAGATCGCCTTGGCGGCCTCGCCCTCCATCCGTTGGCGCCACGCCAGGACGGCATCGGTATCCCCCTTCATCCGGTCGGTCGGGGCGCGCGCCGTGTCGCGCGGGGTCATCGGCGGGGCGTAGAGGGTCACACCCCGGCCGTCCAGCCGGTCGATGGCCGCCAGGTTGACGAAGCCGCCATCGGCCAGCATCTCGCGCGGCAGCTTGCCGAAGCGCTCGGCGATCTGGTCGGCCATCGGCTCCAGGTGGGGCTGGTCGCCGCCGCTGTTGGTCACCGCCACGCCGACGATCAGGCGATGCTCGGTCTCGGCGGCGAGCTGGACGTTGAAGGCGGGCCGAAAGCCGCCGTCGGCCATCTTCATCACCCGTGCCTCCGGATCGGTGGTCGAGACCCGCGCCTTGTCCTTCTTTGTCGCCGGGCGCCTGGCCTCGACGGCCGGCAGCTCGGCCAGCGCCGCCGCCACCCGCTCCTCGCGCTCGCGCACCGCCCGTTCCTGCGCCGCCCGCCGGCGGCCCGACGCCGCCGCCGGGTCGGCCGCCAGCTCGGCCTTCAGCGCCCGCACCCGCTCCGCCGCCTGCCGACGGCAGTTCTCCAAGCTCTCCCGCCGCCGGAACGAAGCCGCTCCCGCCGAGGCCCGCACCTTCATCCCGTCCTGGGCCAGCCGATCCAGTCGCACCAGCCCCTTGTGCAGCAGCACCGCCACGCTGGCCGTCAGCGTCTTGTCGAGCCAGGCCGCATGAGCCGTGCGGAAGTCGCTCAGGGATTTGTGGTTGGTCGACACCCCGCCGCACAGCCAGCGATAGGCGACGTGGCTGCCGCACAACTCGGCCAGCCGCCGGGCGCTGCCCACCCCGTCGATGGTCGCGAACAGCCACAGCGCCACCAAAATGCGCGGATCGGCCGGCGGATGCCCCACATGGCCTGCCACCGCCTTGATCCCCGCCAGCAGATCCGAGATGTCCAGACCCTCGACGAACCGCCACACCAGCCGCGCCGGATGACCCGCCGAAAGCAAATCATCCAGACTGCACACCCGAAGCTCGACCTGTGACCGCTCCGCTTTCCTCAACCGGGGCGCACCGACAGGCACCTTCCCCGGCGCCGCCGCCGCCGGCAGATCATCGAAAAGACCCTCCTCCATACCCCCCCTCTCAGATCGCTGCGGCTATTCTATCGAAAAGGCGCAGGACATTCATTCACAGGCTCTGACGGCTCCCCGTTCAGGCGGGCTCGAAGCGCCGCACGACGATCTGGTCCTGCCGCCGCCTGACCTCGGCGAGGTCCCAGGCAAGTTGCACACGCAGCAGGTGATCCGCTTTCGGGCCGAAGGCCTTCTCGATGCGAATGGCCATCTCGGGCGTCAAAGCGGCCTTGCCGTTGAGCAGGTTCGACAGGGTCGGCCGGGCCACGCCGAGCACCTCGGCGGCGTCGGTGACGCTCAGCCCGAGCGGCTCCAGCACTTCGTGGCGGACGACCGGTCCGGGATGGGATGGGGTCTTCATTCGCGTCTCGCTGAGCTGGCGCAGGCCCGCGTGCCGGTGGCGCTGCAGCCTGTAACGCTACGCCTGTCAATCAGCGCCGTCTGCCGGCAAGATCAGGGAGCGAGCTCGTACAAATTCCACGCCGTCTTGACCGCCAGCCGGTCGTAGAGCGCCCGGGCGCGGTAGTTGTCGTCGGCAGTGAGCCAGCGCACCACGCTCCAGCCGCGCTCGCGGGCGATCCCGGCGACCGCCTCGATCAGGGCCCGGCCGACGCCCTCGGCCCGCGCCTTCGGGTCGACGAAGAGATCGTCGAGGAAGCCGATGTCGGCCCCCCGGAGCGGGCTCGGCATGCGGCGGAAATGGGCGAGGCCGACCGGCCGGCCGTCGACGAGGGCGAGGCGGCCCTCCAGCTCGTGGGCGGGATCCTGCAGCCATCCCCAGACGGTCTCGGCATGCGCATCGGTGAGCTCGCGCTCGTAGAACGTGGCGTAGCCCCGATAGAGCTCCTGCCAGCGAGCCCGGTGCTCAGTTGCGATCGGCACGATCAGGGGCATGGGGCCTCGCCTCGACGATGGGGGTGATCGCCCGGGCGAGGCCGAGGAGCCCCTCGACCGTCCAGGCGGCGCGGCCGACGAAGAGGCCGTCGATCTCCGGCTGGCTGGCGAGGGCCAGGGCGTTCGCCGCATTGACGCTGCCGCCATAGAGCACCGGCACGCTGCGGCCGTGGAGGTCCATTACCGCGTTCTTGAGGGCGCCATGGATGGCGTCGGCATAGTCCGGCGAGGCCGGCGTGCCACCCTCGCCGATCGCCCAGACCGGCTCGTAGGCGAGGAGCACGCGATCGAGGTCGGCCGCGGCGACACCCGCCAGCGCCATGCGCGCCTGGCGGGCGACGGTCACCGTGGCGGCATCGAGCGCGCGCTCCTCCGCCGTCTCGCCGACGCAGACCAGCGGCCGAAGCCCGGCGGCGAGCACCGCCTTGACCTTGGCGTTGATGGCGACATCCGTCTCGCCGAAATGGGCGCGCCGCTCGCTGTGGCCGAGCTCGACCAGGGCGGCCCCGCACTCGGCGATCTGTGGCGCCGAGATCTCGCCGGTCCAGGCCCCCGCGCTGGCCCAGTGGCAGTTCTGCGCACCCACGAGGACCCCGCTCCCGGCGAGCGATGCCGCCACCTCGGCCAACGCGGTGAACGGCGGCAGCACGAAGAGCTGCATTGGTAGCTGCTGCAGATCCGGCACCGCCTGCAACGCCTCGGCATAGGCCCGGCCCTCGGCGCGGGTCTTGTTCATCTTCCAGCCGGTGCCGAGCCAGAATTTCCGGTCCATGTGTCGTAACCCTCGATTGCGGCTATTCGCCGGCCGCGCGAAGCAAATGTGACAGGGCGGCGGGCAGGATGCCTATGGGGACCAAAGCTGCGTCGCCGAGGATGAATTCGTTCTCCAGGCCGTCCGCGTCGAGCGCCGGGTCGAAGCCCGGCCCGGGGCCGGCTACCATCTGGATCACGGTCGCCAGCTCGTATTCGAGATACATGCAGGAGAGCGTGTCGTCGGTCGTGCTGACGAAGCACGGGCACGGCAGCTCCTCACCATCCGGGGTGATCACCGTCGCCCGGACGACCGCGCTCGGGCCGCTGTGCTCGTGTTGCATGATCGGGAACTGGAGGTCGTAGTAGTCGCTCGCCTGTTCCGGCGTCGCGAACACCAGAAAGACGGCGACCGCATCCCGATAGAGCTCGCGCTGGCGCTGGAAGGTCGCGGCCGCGCCGGCGACCACCCCATGCTCCGCGGCTTCCGCCGGCATCGCGCCCGTCACCGTCTCGAGCCATCGATAGCCCTGGTCCAGCGTGCTCTGGTCGAAGGGCATGTCGGCCAGCGCCCTGGCGAGGGCCTCGGCATCGTCGGCCGCTGCGGGACGCAGGGGCGACAGGCCGATGAGCACGCCGAGCCCCAGTGCCGCGAGGCCGCGGGAAGCCACCGGGAACCGGCGCAACGAAAGGTTCATGGCACGCTCTGCCCGCTCGACCATTGATCTTGGCCCGGCTTGCCCAGGTGGAAACACCCCCAGACAATGAGATTGAGCCGGAAAATCTCGGTGCGCAACTCGATAGCGCCCCTTGACAGCCTGCCGCTTTGTTGGGCAAGGTGGCGAAAGAAAGTTCAAGGGTTGCAAAAAAGTTCATGACGGGGGAAGCGGCCAGGGGACAGGACGAGCTGGGGCTCGCCACGCGGGCGGCCTGGCTCTCCTATGTCGGCGGCTACACCCAGGAGGACATCGCCGGCCGGCTCGGGGTCTCCCGCGTCAAGGTCAACCGGCTCATCGCCACGGCCCATCGCGAGGGGCTGGTCCGGGTCTTCGTCGAGGGCACGGCCGCCGAATGCGTGGCGCTCGAGGACCGCGTCGCCCGGGCGCACGGGCTCGCCTTCTGCCGCGTCGCCCCCGATCTCGGCGACCCCGACCTGCCGCTGCACACCCTGGCCGCGGCCGGTGCGCGCTACCTCCTCGGCGTGCTCGAGCGGCCGGAGGTCGGCATTCTGGGCGTCGGCCACGGGCGCACGCTCGCCGCCGTCGTCGATCGCCTGCCGCGCCTGCCGCGCGCCGATCTGAAGTTCGTCTCGCTGCTCGGCAGCCTGACCCGCAACGCCGCCGCCAACCCGTTCGACGTCATCCACCGGCTGGCCGAGAAGGTCGGCGGCGAGAGCTACTTCCTGCCCGTGCCGTTCTTCGCCGACAGCATCGAGGACAAGGCGGTCCTGATGGCGCAGCGCAGCGTCAAGGACGTGTTCGCGCTCGCCCGCCTCGCCGACCTCGTCGTCGTCGGCATCGGCGAGCTCGCCGCCGACGCGCACCTCCTGCAGACCGGCATGATCACGCAGGCCGAGTTCGCCGCGCTGGCGAAGGCCGGTGCCGTGGGCGAGGTGCTCGGCCACTTCTTCGCCGCCGACGGCCGCTCGGTCGCCGCCGAGATCAACGGCCGGGCGCTCGGCCTCGGGCCCGACGACCTGCGCGGCAAGGAGGTCACCGCCATCGCCGGCGGCCGGGGCAAGGCCCGGGCGATCCACGCCGTGCTGCAGAGCGGCCTGCTCACCGGCCTCGTCACCGACGAGGCGACCGCGCGCCGACTCGCCGAGCTCGATCGCGGCCGGCCCCCGGGCATCGGAGCCGGTGCCGGCTCGCCGACAGCGTTGTTGAGAACCGCGTCCTGACCGGGGCGCGTGCCACCAAGGGAGGAGAAGGGAATGTACTCGAGGATCCAGGATCTCGCCAATGCCGTGGTCAGGCGCCAGCTCGACCGCCGCAACTTCCTGCGCCGCGCCGGCCAGCTCGGCATCGGCGCCAGCGCCGCCACCTACTTCCTGAACCGGGCGCAGAGCACCGCCCTGGCCCAGGACTTCGACTGGCAGAAGCACAAGGGCACGACGGTCAAGCTGCTCTTGAACAAGCACCCCTACGCCGATGCGATGATCGCCAACCTCGACACCTTCAAGTCGATGACCGGGATGGAGGTCACCTATGACGTCTTCCCCGAGGACGTCTATTTCGACAAGGTGACGGCCGAGCTCTCGTCGGGCGGCGGCAATTACGACGCCTTCATGACCGGCGCCTACCAGACCTGGCAGTACGGCCCGGCCGGCTGGCTGGTCGACATGAACGAGTTCATCAACGACGCGGCCTTGACCAACCCCAACTACAACTGGGAAGACATCCTGCCGAACCTGCGCGCCTCCACCGCCTGGTCGGGCGTGCCGGGTGCCGAGCTCGGCGGCGAGGGGGCCAAGCAGTGGGCGATCCCCTGGGGCTTCGAGCTCAACTCGATCGCCTACAACAAGCGGGTCTTCGATGCCCAGGGCCTGACGCCGCCCAACAACATGGCCGAGCTGCTGGAGGTCGCAGCGAAGATCAGCAAGGATGTCGACGGCATGTACGGCGTCGGCGTGCGCGGCTCGCGCTCCTGGGCCACCATCCACCCGGGCTTCCTCTCCGGCTACTCCAACTTCAACGAGCGCGACTTCACCATGGAGGACGGCAAGCTCATGGCCGCCATGGCGACGCCGGGCTCCAAGTCCTTCCACGCCGACTGGGTCAAGATGATCCAGGACAGCGGCCCGCGCGACTGGGCGACCTACACCTGGTACCAGGTCGGCACCGACCTCGGCGCCGGCGCTTCCGGCATGATCTACGACGCCGATATCCTGGGATACTTCATGAACGGCGAGGGCAATGCCGAGGCGGGCAACCTCGCCTACCACGCCTTCGCGCCGAACCCGGAGGCGTCCGCGCCGACACCCAACGTCTGGATCTGGTCGCTCGGCATGAGCAACTTCTCGACCCAGAAGGAGGCCGCCTGGCTCTTCATGCAGTGGGCCTCGGGCACCGACCATGCGCTCTTCGGCGCCCGCGACATGGACTTCGTCAACCCGGTCCGCCAGTCGGTCTGGGACGACCAGGCCTTCCAGGACCGGATCGCCAAGAGCTACCCGGGCTATCTCGAGCAGTACAAGGCCTCGGCCCCGGGCTCGAAGATCTACTTCACGCCGCAGCCCCTCTTCTTCAACCTGACGACCGAGTGGGCGTCGATGCTGCAGCAGATGGTCGGCAACGAGGTGCCGGTCGACGAGGGCCTCGACCAGCTCGCCGAGAGCGTCAACCGCCAGCTCCGGCAGGCGGGCATCTGATCGACCACTGAACGGGCCGGGGCCGGCACCGACCGGCCCCGGCGCCTCATCGAGCTCGAGGGGAAGCAGCGTTGGCAACCGAGGCACTGGGCAGGCCGGTCATGGACGGCTCGCGTCGGCCGTTCATGCGGCGGGCCTTGCCCTATCTCCTGAGCCTGCCGGCGCTGCTCGTCTGCATCGGCATCCTCATCCCGTTCGGCACGGCGGTCTACTACTCGCTGCAGCGCTACAACCTCGCCTTCCCGATGACCCGCGGGTTCATCTGGTTCGAGAACTACACGCTCCTCTTCACCGATCCGGGCTTCTGGAACACGGTCCGGGTCTCGCTGCTCTACACGCTCTACACGGTCGGTTTCGAGCTGGTCCTCGGGCTCGCCATCGCGATGCTCCTGCAAAGGCGCTCGTTCTTCAACAACACGATGAGCATCCTGCTGCTGCTGCCCTTGATGATCGCGCCGGCGATCGCCGCCCTCATGTGGAAGCTGATGACCAACCCGGGCTTCGGCATCCTCAGCTATTTCGCGAGCCTTTTGGGCTTTCCCGACTTCAAGTGGGCGAGCGCCTCCTCCTCCGCCCTCTTCACCGTCGTCCTCATCGACATCTGGGTCTACACGCCCTTCATGATGGTGCTGCTGCTCGCCGGGCTCCGCGCCCTGCCGCGCCAGCCCTTCGAGGCGGCCGAGCTCGACGGGGTGCCGCAGAGCTTCGTCTTCTTCCGCATCACCCTGCCGATGCTCACCCCCTACATCATCACCGCCAGCCTCTTTCGCATGCTCGAGAGCATCCAGCAGTTCGACATCATCTACGCGATGACCCAGGGCGGGCCGGGCAACTCGCTCATGGTCTTCCAGGTGGCGGCCTATCTCGAGCGCTACCAGTACACCAATGTCGGCCGCTCGGCGGCGATCCTCATGGTGCTCTGGGCGATCACCTTCCTGCTCTCGAACATCTTCATCAAGCAGTGGCTGCGCCTGCGCGAGCGCGCCCGGGGAGTCGCCTGATGCAGCGCCAGACCGTGATCGGCCGGGGCGTGCGGGTGGTGCTGCTCACCCTGGTCGGGCTCTTCTTCCTCTTCCCGATCTTCTGGGTGCTCCTGATGTCCTTCCAGACCAACCAGGACATCCTGCGCATCCCCCCGTCGCTCGTCTTCACCCCGACGCTCGAGAATTATGGGGCGCTCATCTCGGGCCGGCTGGAGAGCACCGCGGGCGTGCTCGAGATCCGCTTCATGAACAACCTCATGAACAGCGTGATCCTCGCCGTCTCGTCGGTCGCCCTCTCGCTGCTGCTCGGCATCCCGGCGGCCTATGCCTTCGCCCGGTTCAAGTTCCGCTTGGGCGAGGACATCGCCTTCACGCTCCTCTCGTTCCGCTTCGCCCCGCCGCTCCTCGTCCTCCTGCCGCTCGCCCTCTACTTCCAGCAGATGGGCCTGATCGACACCTATATCGGCCTGATCTGGGTCTACCAGCTCATCACCCTGCCTTTGATCCTGTGGATCGTGCGCGGCTATTTCGAGGACATCAGCGAGGACATCGAGCATGCCTACCGGCTCGATGGCAATGGCTGGTTCAAGACCTTCACGCGCATCGCCATCCCGCTGGCCAAGCCGGGCATCGCCGCGGCGACGCTGCTCTCCTTCATCTTCGCCTGGAACAATTTCGTCTTCGCGCTGATCCTGGCCTCGGCCGACAAGCAGCCGGTGACCGTGGGGGCCCTCGCCTTCGTCACCGCCTCGGGCATCCAGTACGGCCAGATCGCCGCCTCCATCGTGCTCTCGGTGACCCCGACTTTGCTCCTCGCCCTCTACGCCCAGCGCTACCTGGTCGAGGGCCTCTCGCTCGGGGCGGTCAAGGGATGAGGGGCAGGAGATGAGCTACCTTTCCCTCGGCAAGCTGAAGAAGCGCTTCAAGAACGAGGTCGTGCTCGACGGCGCGTCGCTCGACGTCGAGCGGGGCGAGACGGTCGTGGTCTTCGGCCCCTCCGGCTGCGGCAAGACGGTGCTGCTCCGCCTGATCGCCGGCATCAACGAGCCGGATTCCGGCACCGTGCATATCGCCGGCCAGGAGGTCACCTACCTCGCCCCGGAGCATCGCGACGTCGGCATGGCGTTTCAGAACTTCGCCCTCTACCCGCACCTCTCGGCCTTCGACAATATCGCGAGCCCGCTCAGCGCTCGCGGCGTCGCCCGCGGCGAGATCGAGCGCCGGGTGCACGAGGTGGCGGGCCTCTTGAAGATCGACCACGTCCTCCACCATCTGCCGAAGGCGCTCTCCAACGGCCAGAAGCAGCGCACCTCGCTCGGCCGGGCGCTCGCCGGCAACCCGGGCGTGCTGCTGCTCGACGACCCCTTGCGCAATGTCGACGCCAAGCTGCGCTACGAGATGCGGCTCGAGCTGCCGCGCGTCCTCAAGGCGTTCGAGACGACGGTGATCTACGTGACCCAGGACTACAAGGAGGCCATGGCGCTCGGCGACCGGGTGGCCGTGCTGATGGGCGGCGGGTTTCGCCAGGTCGACCGGCCGGCTTCCATCTACAAGGACCCGGACGGCACCGACGTCGCCCGGCTATTCGGCGACCCCACCGTCAACCTCGTGCCCGGCACGATCGAGGGCGGCACGGTCACCGCGCTGGGCGCCCGCTTTCCCCTGGCCGTAAGCCTCGCCGACGGCCCCTGCCAGATCGCCATCCGCCCGGAGAGCATCACCGTCACCCTCGACGAAGCCACTTCCGCTGGCGCCACGCCGGTCGATCTCGGCATCGGCGAGGACACACACGCGGTGCCGGTCGAGCTCGACGCCGTGACCCCGCTGAACGTGCGCGCGGTCATGCTGCTCAGGACGGCGGACGGGCGCGAGCTTTTGGCCACCTGCTCGGAGGACGAGGCGAGCCGGCTGCCGCGCGGCCACGGCCGGGGCCATGCCCATATCCGCGCCGCCGACCTCCTCCTCTTCGATCCCGCCGGCCGACGCGTGCGACCCGGGGAGCGGCAGTAATGGCGACACTCACCCTCGATTCCGTCTCCAAGGTCTACAAGGCCGCCCGCGGCCGGCCGGTCACGGCCGTCGACGCGGTCGACATGAGGATCGCCGACGGCGAGATCATCGGCCTGCTCGGCTCATCGGGCTGCGGCAAGACCAGCACGCTTCGGATGATCGCCGGCTTCGAGGACGTCACCTCCGGCCATATCGAGGTCGGCGGGCGGGTGATCGACAATCTCCTGCCGGCCGAGCGCAACATCGCCATGGCCTTCGAGGGCTATGCGCTCTACCCGCCGCTCCGCGTGCGCGACAATATCGGCTTCGCGCTCCTGCGCGACCGCCAGCCCCGGGCCGAGGTCAAGCGGCAGGTCGAGGAGATCGCCGAGCTGCTCGAGATCGTGCCGGCCCTCGACCGCTACCCGCCCACCATCTCCGCCGGGCAGCAGCAGCGCACCAGCCTCGCCCGGGCGCTGATCCGCAAGGCCGACGTCTTCCTCCTCGACGAGCCCATGTCGCAGCTCGAGCCGCAGCTCCGCGCCGTGCTCCGCGCCCGCCTCAAGGACTGGCTGATCACCCGCAGGATGACCACCGTCTTCGTCACCCACGACCAGACCGAGGCCATTGCGCTTGCCGACCGCATCGCCGTCATGGAGGAGGGTGTCCTGCAGCAGTTCGCCTCCCCCGACGAGCTGAAGGAGCGGCCGGCCAACCTCTTCGTCGCCTCCTTCATCGGCGAGCCGCCCATGAACCTCTTCGAGGCCAGGGTCGACCGCAGCCGTTCGGGCCTCGGTCTCGCCGTGCTCGACGCCGGTGGCGCCAGGGCCTTCGAGCTGCGTTTCGACGCCGAGGTGGCCGGGCTTGCCGATGGTGCCGCGGTGCATCTCGGCATGCGTCCGCATCGGCTCCGCCTCGGCGATCGCGCGGGTGCCGTCCAGGGCACGGTGACCAGCCATAGCTGGCTCGGCGACCAGACCCATGTCGGCGTCGAGATCGGCGGCACGGAATGCATCGTCGTGGCCGAGGGCGAGGTGCCGGCCCGCCTCGGTGCGCCGATCGCCGTCGAGGTGCCGCTGCGCGCGGTCCATCTCTTCGACGCGGATGACGGGCGGGCCCTCTTTCACGGGTCGGAGGCCGCGTCTTGACCGGGGCAGGCGAGCTGATCATCGGCCTCGATGCCGGCACCTCCGTGATCAAGGCCGTGGCCTTCGACACGGCCGGCCGGCAGGTCGCCGTGGCCGCCCGGCCCAACGTCTATGACCAGCGGCCGGGCGGCGTCGCCGAGCAGGACATGGCCCGCACCTGGACGACCGCCGCCGAGGTCCTGCGCCTGCTCGGCGAGGAGGTGCCCGACCTGCCCCGCCGGACCGCTGCCCTCGCGGTCACTGGCCAGGGCGACGGCACCTGGCTGATCGACGAGAAGGGCGAGCCCGTGGCCCCGGGCTGGCTCTGGCTCGACAGCCGGGCCGCCGGAATCGTGGACGAGCTCGAGCGCTCCGGCGCCCGCCGCGCCGCCTGGCGATACACCGGCTGCGGCCTCAATGCCTGCCAGCAGAACGCCCACCTCCTCTGGCTCCGTCGGCACCAGCCCGAGACCCTGGCGCGCGCCGCCACCGCCTTCCACTGCAAGGACTGGCTGCATCTGCAGCTCACCGGCGTGCGCGCCACCGACCGCTCGGAAGGCACTTTCACCTTCGGCGATTTCCGCACCCGCGAATATGCGGACGAAGTGCTGGACGCCCTGGGCCTCGCCGATCTGCGCCACCTCCTGCCGCCGATGCTCGACGGCTCGACCACGACCCATCCGCTGACGGATGAAGCCGCCGCCGCCACCGGGCTCCGGGCCGGCACGCCTGTGGCCCTCGGCTTCCTCGACGTCGTCTGCACCGCGCTCGGGGCCGGCATCTACGATGCCGAGCGCCGGGTCGGCTGCTCGATCGTGGGATCCACGGGCATGCACATGCGCTTCCAGCCCGACGCCGGGCAGGTCGAGCTGGCACCGGTGCCCTCGGGCTACACCATGCCGTTTCCGGTGCCGGGCTCGGTCGTGCAGATGCAGTCCAACATGGCCGCCACCATCAATGTCGACTGGATCACCGACCGGGTGCGCGAGGCCGCCTCCCTCTTCGGCGTCGAGGCCGGCCGTAGCGAGGCGCTGAAGCTGCTCGACGGCCGCGTGCTGGACGGCCGCCCGGGGGCAGCCCTCTACCACCCCTACATCCTCGAGGCCGGCGAGCGCGGCCCCTTCGTCGACAGCGACGCGCGCGCCATGTTCTCCGGGCTCTCGAACCGGGTAGGCCTCCTCGACCTGGTGCGGGCGGTCTACGAGGGCCTCGCCTTCGCCGCCCGCGATTGCTACGCCGCCATGGGCCACGTGCCCGAGGAGATCCGCATCGCCGGTGGTGCTGCCCGCTCGCGCGCCTTCAAGAAGATCATGGCGAGCACCCTCGGCGTGCCGCTCCGCGAGAGCAGCCGCGAGGAGGCCGGGGCCGCCGGTGCCGCCATGATGGCCGCCTGCGCCATCGGCATGCACCCCGACATGGCGAGCTGTGCCGCGAGCTGGGTGACACCGACGCTCGGCGACACCGTGGCACCGGACCCGGAGCTCGTTGCCCTCTACGACCGGCTCTTCCCCGTCTACCGGGCGACGCGCGAGGCGATGCCGGGCGTGTGGCGGCAACTCGCAGCCGTGGAGCGGCCATGACCCGCGTTTCGATCATCGGCGACCGCTTCATGGCGCCCGAGGTGTTCGAGGCAGCTTTGCCGAAAGCCGGCCTCGACTGCCGCCTGCACCAGCTCGCCTGGCCCGACGAGCCCTTCGTCAATGCCTGCGAAACCGGCGAGCTCGCCGGGCTCAAGGAGTTCATGGGCGAGCCGGGCCAGATCGCGTCGATGATCGGCGACGCCGAGGTGCTGGTCACGCACCTCGCCCCCGTCTCCGCCTCGATCCTCGAGCGCTGCCCGAGCCTCCGCCTGATCGGGGTCAGCCGCGGCGGCCCCGTCAATATCGACCGCGCCGCCTGCGCCGCCCGGGCTGTGCAGGTCGTCAACGCCCCCGGCCGCAACGCCTCGGCCGTGGCCGAGTTCACCATCGGCGCCATCCTCATGGAAACCCGCCTGATGCGCGCCGGCCACGAGGCGCTCCGCCAGGGCATCTGGCGCGGCGACCTCTACCGCGCCGACCTCACCGGCCCCGAGCTCTCCGAGCTCACCGTCGGCCTCATCGGCTACGGCCAGATCGGCACCCGTGTCGTCAAGCTGCTCCGACCCTTCGGCTGCCGCATCCTGGTGGCCGACCCCTACAAGACGCTCGATGCCGACGATGCCGCGCATGGCGTCGTCATGACCGACCTCGCGGACCTCCTGGCGCGCTCGGATGTCGTCAGCCTGCACGCCCGCGTCACCGACGAGACACGCGGCTTCCTCGCCGCCCCGGAGTTCGCCGCCATGCAACGCGGCGCCTGGTTCATCAACACCGCCCGCGGGCCGATGGTGAACTATCCCGACCTCTGCGCGGCCCTCGAATCCGGGCACCTGCGCGGCGCCATGCTCGAGACCTTCTGGCAGGAGCCGCCGCCGGCCGATTCGCCGCTGCTCAGGCTCCCCAACGTCACCCTGACCCCGCACATCGCCGGCGCCTCGACGACCACCGTGCGCATCGCCGCCGCCATGGTCGCCGAGGAGATCCGCCGCTGGCGCGCGGGCGAGCCCTTCCTCAACCCCTGCTGATGGAGCCCTGTTGCCGATGACGGAACAGGTCATCGACCTTCTCGTGATCGGCGGCGGCATCAATGGCGCCGGCATCGCCCGCGACGCGGCCGGCCGCGGCCTCAGCGTCACCCTGTGCGAGATGGACGACCTGGCGCAGGGCACCTCCTCGCGCTCCGGCAAGCTCGTCCATGGCGGGCTCCGCTACCTCGAATATTACGAGTTCCGCCTCGTCCGCGAGGCGCTGATCGAGCGCGAGGTCCTGCTCGCCGCCGCCCCGCACATCATCTGGCCCATGCGCTTCGTCCTGCCGCACAGCAGGGAGCAGCGCCCCGCCTGGCTGATCCGCCTCGGCCTCTTCCTCTACGACCACCTGGGCGGCCGCAAGCGCCTGCCGCCGACCCGCCACCTCGACCTCCGCCGCACGCCCGAAGGTGCCCCCATCCGCAAGGAATTCACCCGCGCCTTCGAGTATTCCGACTGCTGGGTCGACGACGCCCGCCTCGTCCTGCTCAACGCGCAGGGCGCGCACGAGCGCGGTGCGGAGATCCTCACCCGCACCGCCTGCGTCGCCGCAAGGCGCGACGGCGACCACTGGCAGGTGGATCTCGAGGATCGCCAGAACGGCAGCCGCCGCACCGTCCGGGCGCGCGCCATCGTCAACGCCGCCGGCCCCTGGGTCGAGCGGATGCTCGGCCGCGTCGCGGGTGCGGCCAGCCGCCGCCGCGTCCGCCTGGTCAAGGGCAGCCACATCGTCACCCGCAAGTTCTGGGACGGCCCCCACGCCTATCTCCTGCAGAACACCGACAAGCGGGTGATCTTCGTCAACCCCTACGAGGGCGACCTCGCCCTGATCGGCACGACCGACATCCCGGTCGAGGGCGACCCCGGCAGCGTCGCCATCGACCAGGCCGAGATCGACTACCTGCTCGGCGTCATCAACCGCTACTTCGAGCAGCAGCTCACCCCGGCCGACATCGTCACCACCTTCTCCGGCGTGCGCCCGCTCTACGACGACGCCGCGGAGAACCCCTCCGCCGTCACCCGCGACTACGTCTTCGACGTCGAGCCCGCAGCCCCGACCGGCGGCCAGCCGCCCATCCTCTCGGTCTTCGGCGGCAAGATCACGACCTACAGGAAGCTCGCCGAGCACGCCCTGGACAAGCTCCAGCCCTTCTTCCCCACGCTCGGCCCGGCCTGGACCGCCAAGGCACCCCTGCCCGGCGGCGACCTGCCGGACGCCGATTTCGACCGCTTCCTGAACGACCTCGCCCATGAGTTCACCTGGCTCCCGGCCGAGCTGGTGCTGCACTACGCCCGGCTCTACGGCACGCGGGCGCGCGTCCTGCTCGATGGCGCCGCCGCGATGGCCGATCTCGGCCGGCATTTCGGCGGCCTGCTTCACGAGCGCGAGGTCGCCTATCTCCGCCGCCACGAATGGGCGCTCACCGCCGCCGACATCCTCGACCGGCGGACCAAGCACGGCCTGCACCTCACCCCCGCCGAGCGCCGGGCGTTCGAGGCCTGGTGCGACGAACGGCAGGCTGCCCCCTCCGATGCCTGAATTCCCCTGCACATTGGGCATCGACTGCGGCACCTCCGGCCTGAGAGGCGTCGTCGTCGACGCCGCCGGCACGGTCCTCGCCACCGCCCATCGCCCGTTCCCCGCCGGCACCACCGACCCGGCCCTTTGGGCCAGCGCCATGGACGCGGTCATCGCCGAGCTCGCCCCCACCGCCCCCGTCGCCGCGCTGGCCATCGACGGCACCTCCGGCACGCTGCTGCTCACCGACGCCGCCGGCAATCCGCTCGGCCCGGCGCTCCTCTACAACGACGCCTCCGCCGCCGACCTCGCCCCCCGAATCGCCACGCTCGCCCCGCCGGAAAGCGCCGCCCACGGCGCCACTTCGCCGGCCGCCCGCCTGCGCCGCCTGCAGGAGGGCCATCCCGAAGCCGTCCACGCCCTCCACCAGGCCGACTGGCTGGCCGCCCGGCTCACCGGCCGCCTGGGCCTCAGCGACGACAACAACGCGCTCAAGCTCGGCTGGGACCCCGTCCGGCGGACCTGGCCCGCCTGGCTCGAAGCCTTCGGCATCCGCACCGACCTCCTGCCCGAAATCGTCGAGCCCGGCACGCCGCTCGGCGAGGTGCGCCACGGCCCGCTCGAGGGCTCCCGCGTCACCGCCGGCACCACCGACGGCTGCGCCTCCTTCCTCGCCACCGGCGCCTCCGCCCCGGGCGACGGTGTGACCGCCCTCGGCACCACCCTCACCCTGAAGATCCTCTCCGACCAGCCGATCTTCGCCCCCGCCCACGGCATCTACAGCCACAAGCTGCTGGGCGCCTGGCTCGCCGGCGGCGCCTCCAACAGCGGCGGCGCCGCGCTCTTGCGCTACTTCGCGGCCGACGAGATCGAAGCCCTGACACCAAGCCTCCGCCCCGACGCGCCCCTCGATCTCGGCTGGCATCCCTTGCCCGGCACAGGCGAGCGCTTCCCCATGGCCGACCCCGCCATGACCTTCGAGCCGGCCGACATCCCGAAAACGCGGGAAAACTTCCTCCAGGCCCTCATGGAAGGCATCGCCCGCGTCGAGGCGCTGGCCTATCGACGGCTCCAGGAACTCGGCGGCCCGCCGCTCGGCTCGGTCCGCACGGTCGGCGGCGGGGCCAGGAACGACGCCTGGACCCGCATCCGCGCCCGCCACCTGGCTGTGCCGATGCTCCAGCCCCCCAGCACCGACGCCGCCTACGGCACCGCCCTCCTCGCCCGCAAAGGTCTCATCGATGGATGATTTGAAGGCGCTCGCCGAATTCTCGGCCAGGATCGGCAGCGACCCCGAGCAGGTGCAGGCGGGCGGCGGCAACACCTCGCTCAAGCTGGACGGCACGCTCTGGGTCAAGGCCTCGGGCTTCTGGCTCGCCGACGCCACGAAGAGCGACCTCTTCGTCCCGGTCGACACCGCCCGCGTCCTCGATGCCATCGACGGCGGTGACGAGGGCGACGTGCGCGCCGCCACCATCGCGGACAAGAACCCCGCGGGACTCCGCCCCTCCATCGAGACCAGCCTGCACGCGCTCCTGCCGCACCGCTTCGTCGTCCATACCCACTCGGTCCGGACGATCGCCATCGCCATCCGCAAGGACGCCGAGGCCCGCTTCGCCGAACGCCTGCAGGGCCTGAGCTGGGCCTTCGTTCCTTACGTCTTCCCCGGCCTGCCGCTCACCCGGGCGATCCGCGACGCCATCGATTCGCGCCCCATCGACGTCATCGTCATGGGCAATCACGGCCTCGTCGTCGCCGCCGACGATCTCGACGCAGCGGCGGCACTCCTCGGCGAGGTCGAGCGCCGCCTCGACGCCCCAACCCTGAAGCTCGAATCAGCCGCCCCGCCGTCGCGGGCAGGCCTGCGCCCCGTCCGCCACGCCGCGGCGAACGCCCTGGCGCACCACGCGCGCCTGCGCGAGCGGGCCGCCGCCGGCTCCTACTACCCCGACCATGTCATCTTCCTCGGCCCCGCCGCTGCCACGCCGGCCAGCTGCCGCCCCGGTCAGCACCTCCTCCTCGTGCCGGACGAAGGCGCTTACCTTGCCGAGGACGCCCAGCCCGCCGCCGACGAGCTGGCCCTCTGCCTCGCCCTCGTCCTGGCCCGCGTGCCCGACGACGCCGAGCTGATCCGCTTCACCGCCGCCGAGGAAGCGGCCCTCCTCGGCTGGGACGCCGAGAAGTATCGCCAGTCGCTGACGCGGCTCTGACCGCTCAGCGCTCGCGCACAACCTCGTAATCCGCCTCGATCACCCGCCCGCGCGCCCGCTGGCCAGTCTGCCGGGCCGCCCCGGCCGGAGCTGGCCCGGCCTCGCGTTCCATGCCCGCCAGCTCGCGCCGCAGCCGCCAGCGCGCATATGCCATGCCACCGGCCGCGATCAGCCCGATCGCGAGAACCAGCGCCAGCACGATCGGCAGCAGCAGCAGGCTCAAGGCCAGCCCCGCGATCCCCAGAACGGCAGCCACGAAGGGCTGCAACAGCGACTGCATCGGCATCTCCATGGTTTCCCCAGAATATGGGATGCGGATCGGCCGCTGCGAGACCCGGCGTCACCGTGGTTGTCGCTCCGCCCCGGCTGGTGCACGCTGGCTCCATGATCGGGCAGCGGGGGGAACAAGCATGAACGGCATCGACTACATCGCAGAAATCCTGAAGCAGGAAGGCGTCGAGTGGCTCTCCTGCTTCCCGAGCAACCCCTTGATCTCGGCCGCGGCCCGCATCGGCATCCGCCCGGTGGCCTTCCGCCACGAGCGCGGTGCCGTCATGGCGGCCGACGGCTACAGCCGGGTCAGCGACCGGCAGCGCTTCGGCGTCGTGGCCCTGCAGTCGCAGGCCGGGGCCGAGAACGCCATGGGCGGCATCGCCCAGGCCAATGCCGACAACATCCCCATGCTGGTCTTCCTCGGCGGCAACGCCCTCGACCGCCTCTCGGTCAGGCCGAACTTCACCGCAGCCCGGAACTATGAGGGCTGGGTCAAGCGCGTCGAGGCGATCTACACCCCGGACCAGGTCGCCGACGTCATGCGCCGCGCCTTCCATGCGCTCCGCAACGGCACGCCCGGCCCGGTCGTCGTCGAGCTGACCGTCGACGTCTGCGCCCGCGAGGTGCCGGAAGCGGCACAAACCTACAAGTCACCCAGGCTGGTGCGCCAGGTGCCGGAAAATGCCGGGATCGAAGCCGCCGCCGACGCCCTCATCGGCGCCAGGCGAGGCCTGATCTGGGCCGGCGCCGGCGTCCTCTTCTCCGGCGGAACCGCCGCCCTTCGCGAGCTCGCCGAGCTGACCGCCACCCCCGTCTTCTGCACCATGCCGGGCAAGTCCGCCTTCGACGAGCGCCACCCGCTGGCCCTCGGCGCCGGCAGCGGCACCACCACCGGCCCGGCCCACCAGTGGCTGACCGAAAGCGACGTGCTGCTCGCCCTCGGCAGCAGCCTGACCCGCACCCCCTATGGCCAGAAGGTCCACCCCGGCAAGACCCTCATCCACAACACCATCAACCCGGACGACCTCAACAAGGACGAGGCCGCCGATATCGGCCTCGTCGGCGACACCCGGCTGACCATCGAGGCCCTCATCGCCTGCATCAGGGAGAAGACCAAGGGCCTGGGCTTCGGCGACCGCAGCACCACCGAAGCCGCCATCGCCAGCGCCAGGGAGAAATGGCTCGCCGAATGGAACCCGATCCTCGCCTCCGACGAGGAGCCCATAAGCTACTACCGCGTGATCCAGGCCCTCAACGACACGCTCGACCTCGAGAACAGCATCGTCACCCACGACGCCGGGGCACCGCGCGACGTCATCGTGCCCTTCTACACCGCCACCACACCCCACAGCTATGTCGGCTGGGGCAAGACCACCCACCTGGGCTTCGGCATCCCGCTGATGATCGGCGCCAAGATGGCGCACCCGGAGAAGTTCTGCCTCAACCTCATGGGCGACGGCGCCTTCGGCATGTCCGGCACCGACATCGAAACCGCCGCCCGCTCCGGTGCCGCCATCACCACCGTCCTCCTCAACAACAGCGCCATGGCCACCTACTCCGGCCCCACCCAGGGCAACATCGGCGCCGAAGCCCGAGAACGCTACGGCGTCTCAACCATGCACGGCGACTACGCGAAAATCGCCGAAGCCATGGGTGCCACCGGCATCTCCGTCACCAGACCAGCCGAGCTGGAACCCGCCCTGAAGGAAGCCCAACGCCTCAACGCCACCGGCCAAACCGTCCTCATCGACGTCCGCGCCAATATCGAAGCCCGGCGGTCGAGGTTCTGACCAACGAAGCGGGGGAAATGATTTCCCCCGGCACCCCCTCGGGACTTTGGGTTGTTGGTCGAGCCCGGGTGGTGCACGCTTGCGGAAAGTCGGGACACGACACTCTTTTAACCTGTCACCACCACACTGGACTGCACCGAAACGAAAAGACCGGATGGGCCGGTGGGAAGGCGTGCCTTCCCACCTTCTTGGAGTCCGGGATTCGGGTCCTCGAGACGCCTTCAACCTTTCCCGATCGAATGGCCAAGAGGGTCTGGGACCGACAGGACGCCTCTGGCGCGGCAAAGGCCTGGCCGAGCTCCGCCTTCAGCCGCTCGAACGCCGCCTGCTCCAGCCGCTCCTCGTCACGCCGGATCAGGACCCGGATGTGCTCGCTGACGTTCTCGCAAGCCCCGTCCTCTCCCACATCCGCCGCCACGAACGCGCTCGGTGCGCCGCTGCTGCGAACAGTCATCTTCATTGTCGTGCGTGACACAGCATGCCCTCTTCGGCCCCATCCGTCTTCAAGATGACCAATATCGAATACATGACGATCCGATCGAGGCCGGAGCCGGTGTCGCCGCTGGCAGGCACCAGACCTTTTCGACATTCCCCGGCCGGACGCCGTTCGAGCCGCACTGATCGCTGCCACGATGCTTCCTCAACATGCCGACGCTGCCGGCCGCCATCGAAGCGAGCTCGTCCACCGCGCCGCCATCACGGATGCTCATAGCCGAGCCCCGACGGACGGCCGGAAAGCGTCGCTCGGCGCTCTTCGGCCCTCTCCGGCGCTCGGGTTGGCGCATCAGAAGCGACATTGGGGCTCGGGTTGTCGCGGATTCTGCAACAGGACCTGCCGGAATGTCGCGGATCCCGCGACATAACGATTCGTGATGGCGCGCCCAATGCGACATTCGCCCGGGAATGTCGCGGATTCCGCAACACGAGGCCGCGAACGAACCCGGGAAAACGACGTTCGAACCCACGGAATCGACGATCGAACCCGGCGATTCGACGAACGAACCCAGTCGGCAGCCAACGAACCCACGGCCGATCAACATACTGATTCAAAGAAGGATTATGCCATTCAGCGCCCTTTGGCGCCTCGTCGAGCAACCCAAGAACCGAAAACTGCCGAACGAACCGAGGCGGCGCTTGCGGTCGGGGGCAGTTCGTGATAGGATTATTATCTGATCGCTCTCAGTGGATGCTGAGCTGTGGCGGCTCGGCTGGGGTCGGGTCCTTCAGCTTGAAGTAGCTGAGGGTGACGAGGGTCAGGGCCAGGGCTGTCGTGGCGGTGCCGATGAGGGCGCCGACGCCGAGGCCGAAGAGCAGGCCGAAGGCGGCGGTGAGGGTCGCCTGGACGAGGCCGAGGGCGAGATTGAGGACGATGAGGATCATGACGATGGCCGTGATCTTCAGCCGGTGCCCGGCGGTGAGCCGGCTGCTCTCCTTGATCGCCGCCATGGCCGGCGCGTCCTCGAGGACGACGAGCGGCCAGGCGACCCAGAGGAAGGCCAGCGCGATCAGCCCCGGCACGAGGAGCAGGACGAAGCCGACGCCGAGGATGACGCTGATGACGACGAGGGCGGTGGTGATCCGGACATAGCCGTCGTTCGGGCCGGAGAGGAGCCCCCTGAAGCCCGGCGCTGGCCCGCCGCCGCGGAGCTGCGCCACCAGCACGACGAGCCCGCCATGCGCCAGGGCAACCAGCGGCAGGCTGAGCACGAGGACGACCAGGGACAGGAGGAAGGAGTCGCTCATCAGGCTGGCGATCCAGGAGGGGGCGAGGCCGATCGCGCTCAGCCCCAGCATCTTGCCCGGCTCGGCGAGGATCAGCCTCGCCGATTCGCCATAGAGCTCGAGAACGTCCAGATCCCTTGCCGCCACGTGCCGTCCTCCCCTGATCCCGGCCGCTTCGGGCCTACATCACCATGCCGCCGTCGATGATCAGGGCCTGGCCCGTCGTGTAGGCGCTCTCGTCGCTGGCGAGGTAGACGGCAAGGGCCGCGATCTCCCCCGGCTTGCCGATGCGGCCCATGGGCTGGCGGGCGATGAAGGCGGCTCGCGCCTTGGCGTAGTCGCCCTGCGCGTGCAGCCGCTGGTCGAGCGACGGCGTCTCCACCGTGCCCGGGCAGATGGCGTTGCAGCGAATGCCCCTGGTCACGTAGTCGGCGGCGATCGACTTGGTCAGCCCGATCACGGCGGCCTTGGTGGTGCCGTAGACGAAGCGGTTGACGACACCCTTGATGCTGCCGGCGACCGAGGCGACGTTGACGATCGACCCGCCGCCATTGTCCAGCATGGCCGGCAGGAACGCCTGGCACATGTGGAACATGGCGGTGACGTTGAGCCGGTTCGAGAACTCCCAGGCCTCGTCGTCGCATTCCAGGATGGTGCCGTTGTGGACGAAGCCGGCGCAGTTCAAGAGCACGTCGACCGCGCCCAGCTCCTTCGCGAGCGCCAGGATCGCCGCCTTGTCGGTGACATCCAGCGCCGCCGTGCGGCAGCCGGCGAGGTCCGCGAGCAGCCCATGATCGCGGTCGGTGGCGATCACCTCGGCCCCCGCATCGCGGAACTGCTCGGCCGAAGCCCGGCCGATGCCCTGTCCCGCGGCGGTGATCAACGCCTTCTTGCCGGCCAGCCTTCCAGTCACGTCCCGAGCCCTCCCCATCGTGCGACGCCTTGGCCTAGGCAGCGCCGGACACGCCGTCAAGCGACGTGACGGCCGAGCCGCATCGCGGCCGGGCCGGCCGCTGGCGCTGCAGGGCCTTCAGCAGAGGTAGCCAAGCGCGCATATCCGACTATCCTGCCTACGTTCGTCCTCAAGCCAATCGAGCAGCACCCCATGCCGGCATTTCCGATCGTCGATACGCACGTCCATCTCTGGGACCCCGAGCGCATTCCGCTCGCCTGGGGCGACCAGGTTCCGACGATCAACCGGCGGCACCTGATCCCCGAATACGACGCGGCGCGGGGCGGGGTGGAGGTCGAGGCCATGGTGTTCCTCGAGTGCGACGTGGCGCCCGGCCGCCATCTCGACGAGGCCCGGATGGTCGGCGAGATCGCCCGCGAGGAGCCAAGGCTCCGGGCCATCGTCGCCCACGCGCCGCTCGAGAACGGCGAGGAGGTCGCTGCCGACCTCGACGTGCTGGCCCGCGAGCCGCGCCTGCGCGGCATCCGCCGGCTGCTGCAGCAGGAGGCCGACATCGAGGCGGTGCTCGACGACCGGTTCCTCGCCGGCCTCGGCCTCCTGCCGCGCTACAACCTCCACTTCGAGATCTGCGTCCGCCACCACCAGCTCGAGGCCATCGTCGACCTGGTCCGGCGGCTGCCGAATGTGACGTTCATGCTCGACCACATCGCCAAGCCGGCCATCCAGGACGCCCGGCTCGAGCCCTGGAAGACGCGCATGGCCGAGCTCGCCGCCCTGCCCAACCTGATGTGCAAGATGTCGGGCCTCGTGACCGAGGCCGATCACCAGAGCTGGCAGCCGGCCGACCTGCGGCCCTATATCGATCACGTGGTCGAGACCTTCGGCTTCGATCGCCTCGTTTTCGGCAGCGACTGGCCGGTCATGACGCTGGCCGCCGACATCCCCGGCTGGGTGGCGGTCCTCGACGAGGCGCTGGCCGGCGCTTCCGACAGCGAGCTGCGCATGTTCTGGCTGGAGAACGCGCAGGCTTTCTACCGTCTCGCCGACGGCTGACCCTCCGGTGCACGATCCGCCACTCCATTCGCGGAGACAGTGATGCTGCAGCTTCTTCGCCCGCGCTGGGGAACCAGGAAAGCAGGCGCCGGCGCGGATCCTGCCCGCAGCCGGGCCAGCCACCCCGGGCTCTCCATCCTCGTCGAGCGCGGCCATCTCGGGCCCGAGGCGATCGAGCGCGCCCTCGTCCGGGCGGCCGAGACCCGCCAGCCGCTGCCCGTCGTGCTGAGCGAGCTCGAGCTGCTCACCGGCCACGACTGGGCAGCGCTGATGGCCGAGCGCTACGGTCTCGAGCAGGCCGGCCCGGCCGAGCTGCCGACAGCGCCCCTCTTGCCCGAGACGTTCGCCGCGCGCTTCCTGCGCCAGGCCTGGGTGCTGCCGCTCGCCATGGACGAGACGACGCTCTGGCTCGGCATGGCCGACCCGGCCGACGAGGCGGCGCTCAAGGCGGCGAGGCTCGCCGCCGAGCGCGACGTGGTGCCGGTGGTCGTCCCGGTCGAGGATCTGCGGGAGGCCTATTCACGCCTCTTCGACAGCGGCCAGCGGGCGCTGCAGGAGATCGTCGACGATCTGGCGCTCCCCGGCCTCGACGATGCGTCGAACGTGGAGCAGCTCATCGACCTCGCCAAGGAGGCGCCGGTCGTCCGCCTGGTCAACCAGCTCCTGACCGACGCGCTCAGGATGGGGGCCTCCGACATCCACATCGAGCCCTATCCCGATCGCCTGCAGGTTCGCTACCGCATCCACGGCCGGCTGAAGGAGATCGGCGCCCCGCCCGCGAAGCTGGCGGCGGCGGTGATCTCGCGCATCAAGATCCTGGCCAAGCTCGACATCGCCGAGCGCCGCCTGCCGCAGGACGGGCGCAGCCAGCTCACGCTCCTCGACCGCCGGATCGACCTGCGTGTCGCCACCATGCCGACCATCCACGGCGAGAGCCTGGTCATCCGCCTGCTCGACCAGGCGGCGGGCTCGGTCGAGCTCGGCCATGTCGGCCTCGCCCCCGGCAACGAGGCGGCGCTGCGCCGGCAATTGCAGTCGCCGCACGGCATGATCCTGGTCACGGGCCCGACCGGCAGCGGCAAGACGACGACGCTCTACGGGGCGCTGCGGACCCTCGACGCAGCGAGCGACAAGATCATCAGCATCGAGGACCCGATCGAGTACCAGATCGACGGTGTCACGCAGATCCAGGTGAAGCCGGAGATCGATCTCAGCTTCGCCCGGATCCTGCGCTCGGTCGTGCGCCACGACCCGAACGTCGTCATGGTCGGCGAGACGCGCGATGCCGAGACCGCCGAGATCGCGGTGCACGCGGCGCTGACCGGGCATCTGATGCTGACCACCCTGCACACCAACAGCGCCGCCGGCGCCGTCGCCCGGCTGCTCGACATGGGGGTCGAGCCGTATCTCCTGGCCTCGGTCCTGCGTTGCGTCATCGGCCAGCGGCTGGTCGGCGTGCTCTGCGACGCCTGCAAGGAGGCCTATGTGCCGAGCGTGGACGAGCGGCATCTCTTCGAGAACCGCGGCATCGAGCTGCCGACGCCCTTGCGCCTGTGCCGGCCGGTCGGCTGCCGCGCCTGCAACGAGATCGGCTTCACCGGCCGGATCGGCATCTTCGAGCTGCTCGAGGTGGACGAGCCGGTGCGCGAGCTGATCCGCGACCGGGCGCCGAGCCAGTCCCTGCAGGCCCATGCGCTGGGTCGGGGCATGACGACCATGTTCCAGGACGGCCTCGCCAAGGCGCTCGCCGGCACGACCACGCTCGAGGAAGTCTGCCGGGTCACCGAGGAATGGTAGGGCAGGGTCTCGGCCAGGGGGTTCGCGCGTGCCGCAATACGCCTACCGGGCGCTGACCGAAGCCGGCGAACGTGTCGCCGGCGAGATCGAGGCCGGTGACCGCCGGGGCGCCATCCAGCGGCTGCAGGCCCAGGGCCTGATCCCGATCGAGGCGCAGCCGGCCGGGCGCGGCGCGCTTCCGGGCATTGAAGCACCGGCCGGGCGGCCGGCGCGGAGTGGCGGTCGGCAGGCAGCGGCGGTGACTGTCGCCACGCGCGAGCTCGCCACCCTGATCGGTGCCGGCGAGACCCTGGAGAGTGCCCTGGCCCTGGTCGCCGGCGAGCTCGCCGACCGACGGCTCAGGGCGGTCTTCGAAGGCATCCTCAACCGGGTCAGGACGGGTGCCTCGCTGAGCGACGCCATGGCGGCGGAGCCCAGGATCTTCTCGCGGCTCTATGTCGGCATGGTGCGCGCCGCCGAGGCGACCGGGCGGCTCGGCGAGGTGCTGCGCGAGCTGGCCGATCTGCGCGAGCGGCAGGAGGCGCTGCGCCGGCAGCTCACCTCCGCGCTGATCTATCCGACCGTGCTGATGCTGACCGCAATCGGCGCCGTCCTCGTTCTCCTGCTCTATGTCGTGCCGCAGTTCACACCCGTCTTCGCCGGCCACGAGGACCGGCTGCCGCCGCTCACCCGGTTCATTCTCGATGCCGCCGCCTGGCTGCGGACGCATGGCCCGACCGTGGCCGTGGTGCTGGCCTCTCTCGGTCTCCTCTGGCTGCTCGCCTCGCAGATCGGCTCGCTGCGGCTGCTCGGCCATCGGCTGACCTTGCGGCTCTGGGGGATCGGCACCCTCGCCCGCGAGCGAGCCACGGCCGAGGTCTGCCGAGGTCTCGCGACGCTGCTCAAGGGCGGTCTCGACCTGCCGTCGGCGCTCCTGCTCATGCGCGAGATGGTGAGCAACCTCGCGATCGCCGAGGCCCTCGGCCGTGCTGCCTCCGCGGTCCGCCAGGGACGGCGGCTGAGCGAGGCGCTGGCGACCGAGGGCATTCTCCAGCCGATGGGCCAGAAGCTCTTGAAGACCGCCGAGGAGAGTGGTCGGCTCGAGCCGCTCTCCCGCTACATCGCGGAACGCTTCGAGCAGATCCTGGCGACGCGGATGCAACGTTTCGTCACGCTGCTCGAGCCGCTGCTCGTCATCGGCCTCGGCGGCATGGTCGGCGGCATCGTGATCGCCATCCTGACCGCGGTGCTGAGCGTGAACGAGCTCGCCTTCTAGCCTGCTAGGTCGATGATCCTCCATCGGGCCGCTTGGCGCCGGGGCCGGAATCCGCTAGACACCCGTTGGTCACAGCTGGGCGCCTTCTCTTGGCGCCACCTCTTCGACCCCTCAGACAGATCAAGGCCCCGGTGCAAGCCTGGCATCCCATCACCAAACTCGTGGCGGTTCTCGGTGTCCTCGCCCTGGCGTGGCTCTGGTGGACCGGCGACGATTTCCAGACCGGCATGGCGAGCGACGACCCGGCCGGCACGGTGCCCGTCGCCCACGCCGAGCCCGTGGCCGTGCCCGAGGTTCGGCCCGTGGCCGATGGTGCGCTTTTCGCCCGCGCCCTGCCGTCGATCGAGGCGTTCAGCGGCATGCTCGAGCGGCCGCTGTTCAGCTCGACGCGTCGGCCGGCGGTGGTGGCGCCCGAGCTCGCCTTGATGGACGTGCCGAGTGCTGCGGTCGAGCCGGCTGCGGGGCTTCGGCCGCCCGCCATCCGGTTCATCGGCAGCGTCGAGGAAAACGGAGCCGTCAGGGCGTTCGTCGGCGACGGCCTCGATGTGCAGGCGCTCGCGACAGGCGACGAGATCGAAGGCTGGCGCGTGGTGTCGATCGAGCCGCGGCGACTGCTCCTCGGCCTCGACGACGAGCGGTACGAGCTGAAGATTCTGGAGTAGCGGTCAAATTGCGAGCGAAATCCACTGGTTTCGGTCATCGTGAGGACGGCTTCACGCTGATCGAGCTGCTCGTCGTGCTGGTCATCCTCGGCCTGCTCGCTGCGGTCGCCGGGCCAAGGGTCATCGGCTATCTGGGTGGTGCGCGGAGCGATACGGCCGGCGTGCAGGTGGCGGCCTTCAGGCAGGCGCTCGATCTCTACCGGCTCGACGTCGGCGACTATCCGACGACCGAGCAGGGGCTCGAGGCGCTGATCGAGGCGCCATCGAGTGCTACCGGCTGGAACGGCCCGTATCTCGACGGCCAGACAGTGCCGCTGGATCCTTGGGGCAATGAGTATGTCTACCGCGTCCCGGGAGCGGACGACGCCTACGATCTCCTGTCGCTCGGCGCCGACAACCGGCAGGGCGGCAGCGGTGAGGCTGCCGACATCGGCGCGGGCACCAACTGACGCCGGCTTCACGCTGCTCGAGCTGCTGGTCACGCTGACCCTGCTCGCGGTGGTGGCCGCCACCATCCTGCCGCGGTTCGGCGGCGAACGGCCACGGACGCTCGAGCAACGGGCCGGGGAGATCGCCCGCGAGCTCGGCCGCATGCGCCTCGAGGCAGTCGGCAGCGGCCGGGTGCTGACCGTCCCGACCACCGACCTGGCTGCCGGCCTGCCGGCCGGGATGACGCTTGCCGCCACCGAGACGCAGGAGCTCGTCTTCTTTCCCAACGGCATGACCAACGGCGCCGTGTGGCGGCTCGAGACGGAGGATCGCGCCGTGGGCTTGACGGTCGACTGGCTGACCGGCCGGGTGGCGGTCGATGCGCCATGACGAGGCCGCCCTGCGGGACGAGGGCTTCACCCTGCTCGAGGTGCTGGTGGCGCTGGCCGTGCTCGGCGTCGTGCTCACCACCCTCTTCCGCCTCGCCGGCGACAGCCTCGTCCAGTACTCGGGCCGGGAGGCGCGTTTTCGCCTGGCGCTGACCGCCGAGGCGGCCATGGAGATCGAACGGCTGACTCCGGGCGAGGCGCGGCGCAACGTCTGGCCGGCCGATATCGAGCTCACTGTGGAGCGCCGCCGTTTCGCCGCGGTGGCCGGGGCATGGTCCGGCCTGGCCGCGACCCTCCCGGCGCTCGGCGAGGAGCTGGAATGGCTGGTGGTCCGCGCCGAGGATGGGGCCGGCCGCAGCTTCACGCTCGAGGCGGCGGTGCCGTCCGGCCGAGCGCCATGAGCCCGCACGGCGCCGGCGGCGAGCGCGGCTTCACGCTGGTCGAGATGGTCGTGGCGCTGGTCTTGCTCGGCCTCGTCATGGCCCTGATCGGCGCCGGCGCCCGGGTGCTGCGGGGTACCGGCGACCGGCTGACGGAGCGCGGCGACAGTCTGGCCGACCTCGCCCTCTTCTCGACCCTGGTGCAGGAGCGCCTGGGCGATGCGGTCCAGCTCGACTTCGGCCCCGCCGGGCTGCCTGTCGCCGCCTTCGACGGCAACGCCGCACGTGTCCGCTTCCTGACCCTTGCCCCGGATTTCCAGCCCGGCGCGCCGTTGTTGGCGATGGAGATCGGCTCGGAGCCGGAGACCGGCATCTGGCTCGGGCTGGCACCCTTGGCCGCCGACCAGAAGGACTTCGCGGTTCTCGACGATGCCGGGCTGACCGAGCGGCGCGTGCTCGTGGCTGATGCGACCTCGCTCAGGATCAGCTATTTCGGGCGGCAGGCGGACGCGGACCCGGCCTGGCACGAGGTCTGGCAGGACGAGGAGCGGCTGCCGCGCGCCGTGCGCTTCGACCTCGACCATGCGCGGCTGGCGTTGCCGCCGGTCATTGTCGCGGTCCGGCAGCAGGTCGCCACGCTCTGTGCTTCCGCCGTGGCCGAGCTCGTCTGTCCCGAGCCGTGAGGCGCCCCATCCCCGAAGATGCCGGCGTGGCGCTCCTCACCGTGCTCTGGTTCGTGGCGGCGATGAGCGCTCTCGCCATCACGCTCGTCTCGATCAGTCGCGATACCGCCTATGTCACGCGCAACGCGGTGCGGGCGATCGAAGCACGCGCTGCCCTGCAAGGTGCGGTCGAGATCGCCGGCCGACTCCTCTCGGTCAACGGTTTCCCGGCGACCGGCGTGCTCGAATGGACCAATGACGGTGGCAACATCCGGATCACGGCGGTCCCCGAAGGCGGCAAGATCGACCTGAATGCCGCCGACGAGGCGCTGATCGAGGGCCTCGCTTCCGCCGTGGCCGAGGATTCCGGCACCGCGCAGTCCCTGGCGGATGCCCTGCTCGACTGGCGCGACCAGGACGATGCCCGTCGGCTCGCCGGTGCCGAGCTGGACGACTATGCGCGAGATGGTGGAACCGTCCGGCCGCGTGACGGGCCCTTGCCGTTCGCCGCCGAGCTGCGCTCGGTTCAGGGCTTCGACCTCGACCTCTATGCACGTCTCGCCGATGCCGTCACCGTGTTCCCCGGCAATACCGAGCCCGGGCCGGTGCCCCTCGCACCGCTCGTTCGCGAGGCGCTGGACTACGCCACCGGTCTCGCTGTGGAAGGGATCGACGACCGGGAATCCGGCGAAAGCGCTTTCGATCCGCCGCCGGAGTCGCTAGAGGATGAGCCGAATGATGCGCCTGCGACGGCATTCGCCGAGGATCCGCAAGGCCTTTATACCCTGGATATCGAGTTGGCCTACGACGATGGACCGAGCTTCAGGCAGAAGACGGTGATCTGGGTCGAGCCGCCGCTCGGCAGCGACCCGTTCCTCGTCCTGCAGAACGGCGCTGGCCTCGTGCCGCGCGCCGCGGCGAGCACGGCCGCCAGCGAGACGATCGCTGGAGGTCAACCGTGGCGGTCGCGCTGAGCGGCCAGCCCGGGCAGCGCGGCGGTGGCTTCTTCGCCTGGTGGGCGGATGAGCTCGCCGGGCTCATGCCGGCCAATGGCCGCCGCCTGCCGACCGACCGCTTCGTGGTTGCCGTGTTCGACGGCCGCACGCTGCAGTTCGCGCTGCGCCATCGCGGCCGCGTCGAGCAACTGGGCACCGTCGAGAGCATGCCCGAGGATCGCGAGTCCGATACGGGTGCTGCTCTCCTGGCGGATCGCATCAACCGTCGCGAGCTGCCGCTGGTGCTGCGCCTCGTGCCGGATCTCGGTATCCAGACGGCGGATCGGCTGCCGGTGGCGGCCAAGGGCGAGCTTCGGTCGATCATCGCCAACAAGCTCGACATGCTGACACCCTGGTCCGCCGAGACGGCCTGCTTCGACACGGTCCGGGTCGGCACGGCAGATGGCGACATGCTGGCGATCGAGATCGCCGTGGCGCCGGAAAAGACGGTGGCCCGGGCGGTCGACGCCGTCGAGCGGCTGGGCCTCGTGGTCGACGTGGTCGATCTCGGCGAGGACGACCCCTATGCGCCGCCGACCCACGACCTGCTGCACGGCAACCGGCCGCGCCGGCTGCCGCGCTGGCTGCCGATCGGTGGTGCCCTGCTCGCCGCGGCGGCGGTGACCATCGGCATCTTCGCCTATTTCGATATCGAGGCCCGCAACGCGGGACTGGCGCAGCGCCGGGCCTATGCCAGCCTGCTGGAGCAGCGGCTGGAGGATCTGCCCGAGATCCGCGGCCGGATCGATGCGCTGGAGGCCGGCAGCCGGGCGGTGCTGGAACGGCACCTCGGGCGGCCGTCGACCCTCGCCACCATCGAGAAGCTGAGCCGGCTCCTGCCGGATACCGTCTGGCTCGATACGCTCACGATCGACGGGCGGCGCCTGACCGTGACCGGCTATAGCGGCGACGCAGCCAGGCTGCCGGCGCTGATCGAGGGCAATGCGTCCTTCGAGGCAGCGCGGCTGACGGCACCGAGCGAGCGCCGTGCGGTGGTGAACGAGGTGGGTGACCTCGTCGAGGTCGACCAGTTCTCGCTGCAGGCCGAGGTGCGGCCGGGCATGGAGGTGCCCCGCTGATGGCGACGCTCTCGCCCGCCCTGAGCCGCTGGCTCGCCGTGCTCTTGCTGTTGGTGCCACTGGCCGGATTCGCGGCGCTCGCGATCGTCCCGGCCCGGCTCGCCGAGCGGCAGGCGGTGGAGCGTGAGACGCTGGAGGCGCATATCGCCCGGCTCGAGCAGCGGATCGTCACCCGCGAGCAGGTGCTCGCCGAGTTGCGCCAGCTCGAGCGCCAGACGGAGGGCGATCAGCGGCTGCTCCGCGCCGAGACGCCTTCCGTCGGCGGCGCGGCGCTCGCCGGTCTGCTCACCGAGTTCTTCGAGCAATCCGGTGGCCGGCTGGACCGCACTCAGGTGCTCGAGCCGGTCGTCGACGATCTCGTGATGCGCATCGGCGTGCAGCTCAGCGGCAGCATGCAGATGGCCGGCCTGCGCAGCCTGCTGCACCGCATCGAGACGCACGAGCCGCTGCTGACCGTCGAGCGGATCGCCATCCAGGGCATCGACCTCGGCGCCGGGGAGGTGCTGGTCGATACCGATCTGACGGTGGTGGGCTATGCCCGAGTGCCGCCGAGCGAGGAAAGCGAAGGTTCATCGACCGATGGCGCCGGCTGACCGGTCGCCGCCGTCTTCATCACCAAGGGGGGGGACACGTAAGATGAGTGAAGTGCTCTACCATCGCGGCGAGGCCGACGACCGACCCTGGGGTCGCTGGGAGGTGCTCGACACCGGGCCCGGCTTCTGCGTCAAGCGCCTCACCGTGCAGCCGGGCGGGAAGCTGTCGCTGCAACTGCACCACCATCGCGCCGAGCATTGGGTGATCGTCGCCGGCACGGCCCATGTGACGCGCGGCGAGGAGGTGCTGGAGCTCGGCCAGGACGCCCACGTCTATCTGCCGCTCGGCATCAAGCACCGCATCGAGAACCGGGGCACCGTGCCGGTCGAGTTCATCGAGGTGCAGACCGGCGACCGGCTCGACGAGAACGACATCGTGCGTTTCGAGGACAATTACGGTCGCCCCTGATCCGGGGCGACTTGCTCCATTCGACTGAGGGAACGGATAATGGCCCAGGTTATCCTCGTTACCGGCGGCAGCCGCGGCATCGGTGCCGCCTGCTGCAGGCTCGCGTCGCGACGTGGCTATGACGTCGCCATCAACTTCCAAGGCAACGCAAGGGCGGCTGACGCGGTCGCCGACGATGTGCGTGCGGCCGGTGCGAGGGCGCTCACCATCCAGGCCGACGTGAGCGATGCGGCAGCGGTCGAGCGGATGTTCGACACCGCGGCGGCCGAGCTCGGCCCGGTGGCTGCCTTCGTCAGCAATGCCGGGGTCATCAACAAGGCGGCGCCGCTCGCCGACATCGCCGTCGAGGAGATCCGCCGGATCGTCGAGATCGATCTCACGGCGCACCTGATCTGCAACCGCGCGGCGGTCCGTCGCATGGCGAGGTCGCGGGGCGGCGAGGGCGGTGCCATCGTCAACATTTCGTCGATGGCCTCGAGCCTGTTCGGCGCGGGCGGCTTCATCCCCTATGGCGCCGCCAAGGGTGGCATCGACGTGCTGACCCAGGGTCTGGGCAGGGAGGTGGCCGGTGACGGTGTTCGCGTCAACGGCATCCGGCCAGGCCTGATCGACACCGACATCCAGGACGACACGGGCGTCGAGAACCGCATCGCACGTTTCGGCTCGACCGTGCCGATCGGCCGCGCCGGCACCGCCGCCGAGGTCGCCGAGGCCGTCCTCTGGCTCCTCTCGGACCAAGCCGCCTACGTCACCGGCACGCTCTTCGACGTATCGGGCGGCCGCTGACGGGCACTTGTCGAATGGCGCTCGGCCCGGTGCTTCTGGCGCTCGCCATTCTCTTGGCGGCACCGGTGTCGGCCGCCGAGATCGCTTGCGGCGAGACGGCCCCGTGCGCGGTGCCGGGCGGCACCTACCATCTGGCGGCGCCGGCCGGCTGGGACGGCACGACGCCCTTGCCGGCCGTGCTCTTCTTTCACGGCTACGGCTCCTCCGGGGCCGCCGTCGTCGGCAATTCCGCCCTGCGCGATTCCGTCACGGGCCGCGGCTATCTGCTGATCGCGCCGGACGGCCGCGAGCCGGAGCCCGGCCGGCGCCGGAGCTGGGCGCACCAGGGCTCGCCGGACTCGGGACGCGACGAGAACGCCTTCATCGGCGAGGTGATGGCGGATGTTGCGGCGCGGGTGCCGCTCCGCCGGGATGGCGTGCTGGTATCCGGCTTCAGCCAGGGCGGCTCGATGGCCTGGCACGTCGCCTGCTCCATGGGCGGCGACTTCGCTGCGTTCGCCCCCGTCTCCGGTGCCTTCTGGCGGCCGCATCCCGAGGGCTGCACCGGCGAGCCGGTGCGGCTCCTGCATCTGCATGGGCTCGCCGACACGGTCGTGCCGCTCGAGGGCCGGCCGATCGGCGAGCGCTGGCACCAGGGGGACGTGTTCGAGGCGCTGGCGCAGTTGCGCGCCGAGGCTGGCTGCGGCTCGCAACCGGATCGCATCTCCATCGAGGACGGCCGTCGCTGCCGCGCCTGGACGAGCTGCGCGCCGGGTGGCGAGCTCGAGCTCTGCCTGCACGATGGCGGGCACGAGCTGCCCGCCGATTGGCTCGGCCGGGCGCTCGACTGGTTCGAGGCGGGCTGAAGATCTCGTTTATGTTGAATTAATTCCTACATTCGACTAGATTGACGGCTCCCGATGCAACGAGGTGAGCCATGTCCGACCGCCCGAGAACGCCGGCGCAAATCGCCGCAAGCCGCGCGAACGGGCGACGGTCGAACGGACCCAAGACCGAGGCGGGCAAGCGGCGCTCCCGCCTGAACGCCGTCAAGCACGGTCTCCGGTCCAGGACCATCCGCCCGTTGCCGGGTGACGAAACCTCCGCCGTCGAGGCCCTGACGCATGCCGTTCTCGAGCGCCTGCAGCCGGTCGACAATGCCGAGCGGGAGCTGGCCGACGGCATCATCGCGGCGCTCTGGCGGATGCGTCGGGCGACGCAGATCGAGCGCGAGGTGCTGGGCCTGCGGCCCGGCGGGTCCGAGGGGGACGATCCCAATGCCGTCGCCCGGGCCTTCGTCCGGCAGAGCCACGGGCCGCGGACCCTGGAGCTGCTGCTCCGCTATCGGACCCAGGCGGTGGGCGAGCTCGGCCGACTGTTGCGCCTCCTCGCCGACCTGCGCGGCGCTGCGGTAGCGCAGCCGCCGTTGGTCGCCTCGGCCAGGGTCGAGGCCGCGGCCAATGACAACCGGCCGGCGATCGCGCCCTCGAGATGCCATCCGCTCGCTCCAGGCTTGGACGATTAGCCGTCGGCATAAGCGAGCAGCCGCTGTAGCAGCGGGCTGTCGTCGGTGAATAGCGCGTCGAGCGCCGTGAAATGGTTGGCGTTTGGGATCTCGCCATGGCGGCAATCGGCCCCGAGCGCCTGCCAGCGATCGCTGAAGCTGCGGCTCTGCCGGCGGAACTCGGCACTCTCCGCGCCACCGACGACGATCTCGAGCGGGCAGGACGACGTGGGCTCGAGGTCGATCGGGCTCAACGCCAGAACCTCGGCGGTGGTGAGCTGCAGGGCCGGCTGCAGATAGGTGTAGGGAAAGGGGCGCAGGTCGAAGAGACCGGAGACGGCCATCGCACCGGCGACGAGGTCGTTCGGCAGGCCGTATTGTCCCTGCCAGTCGGTGGCGAGCGCCATGCCGACCAGATGGCCGCCGGCCGAATGGCCCGAAAGCGTGAGGCGCGCCGGGTCGCCGCCGAACCGGCCGATCTCAAGGTGACACCAGGCGATGGCGGCACGGGTCTGGCGGACGATCTCGGTGAGCGAGACGGTCGGGCACAAGGCGTAGTTGACAATGACAGCGGTGACACCGGTGGCCACCAGCGGCTCCGCCACCCAGGCGAAGTCGCGGGCCGAGAAGCGCCGCCAATAGCCGCCATGCACGAAGACATGCACCGGCGAGCCGGGCCCGGCCGGAAACACATTCAGGTATTCGGCGAGAGTGGGACCATAGCGGATGTCGAGCTGGTGCCGCAGCCGCTCCAGCGCCCGCGCGCCGCGAACCGGCCAGTCCGCCATGCGCGCCGCGGCGTCGGGCACGGACTGGCCCGGGTTGTACTCGGCGTCGAGCGCCGCCTGGTCCTCGAAGTCGCGATAGAGCTTCATCCGGCCCCCCTGCTGCCCTGGGGCCGCAACAAAGGTGGCCGGGGCAGCGCCGTCAAGCGCCGCTGCGGCGGCGGGCGCCGGCGCGCTTTTTGGCCTCCGCGGCGCGCCGCTTGTCGGCGTGCGTGGCCGAAGGCTGCCAGGGCTTGCGGCCGTCGGACCGGTCGCCCGAGCGCGCCGGCCGTGTTGTCGGGAGGCCGAGCTCGCCGTCCTCCAGCCGCTTGATCTCGTCGCGCAGCCGGGCCGCCTCCTCGAACTCCAGGTCGGCGGCGGCGTCGCGCATCTTCTTCTCGAGCTCGCCGATATAGGCCTGCAGGTCCATGCCGGAGAGGGTCGCCGGCGCATCCTCGCCGAGATCGACCGTGACATAGTCGCGCTCGGCAGCGCTCGCCATGATGTCCTGAATGCCCCGCTTGATGCTCGCCGGGGTGATGCCGTTGGCCTCGTTGTAGGCGAGCTGCTTCGCCCGGCGGCGGTCGGTCTCCTCGATCGC
The DNA here is from genome assembly GCA_020638495.1 of Geminicoccaceae bacterium. Taxonomy (GTDB): domain Bacteria; phylum Pseudomonadota; class Alphaproteobacteria; order Geminicoccales; family Geminicoccaceae; genus SLRI01. The sequence goes on from JACKIN010000008.1 coordinate 79,326, forward strand.
CGCCTTGAGCGAGCGGGTCATGGTGTCGGCATAGAGAATGCAGCGCCCGTCGATGTTGCGGGCGGCGCGGCCGATGGTCTGCACCAGCGAGGTCTCCGAGCGCAGATAGCCCTCCTTGTCGGCATCGAGGATGGCCACCAGCCCGCATTCGGGGATGTCGAGGCCCTCGCGCAGCAGGTTGATGCCGACCAGCACGTCGAACTTGCCGAGGCGGAGATCGCGGATGATCTCGATGCGCTCGAGGGTGTCGATGTCGGAATGCATGTAGCGGACCCGCACACCCTGCTCGTGCAGGTACTCGGAGAGGTCCTCGGCCATCCGCTTGGTCAGCGTGGTGACCAGCACGCGCAGGCCCTGCTCGCGACAGACCCGGCATTCGGCCAGCAGATCGTCGACCTGATGCTCGACCGGCCGCACGATGACCGGCGGGTCGACGAGGCCGGTCGGCCGGATCACCTGCTCGACGAAGACGCCGCCGGTGCGGTCCAGCTCCCAGGGGCCCGGCGTCGCCGAGACGTAGACCGTCTGCGGCCGCATCGCGTCCCACTCCTCGAACTTGAGCGGCCGGTTGTCGACGCAGGAGGGCAGGCGGAAGCCGAACTCGGCCAAGGTCGACTTGCGCTGCCGGTCGCCCTTGTACATGCCGCCGACCTGGGGCACGGCGACATGGCTCTCGTCGACGAACAGGATGGCGTGCTCGGGAATGTACTCGAACAGCGTCGGCGGCGGCTCGCCCGGCTTGCGACCGGTGAGGTAGCGAGAATAGTTCTCGATGCCGGGACAGGAGCCGGTGGTCAGGATCATCTCGATATCGGCCACGGTGCGCTGCTCGATGCGCTCGGCCTCGAGCAGCTTGCCGGTGGTGCGGAAGTCCTCGAGCGTCGCCTTGAGCTCGATCTTGATCGATTCGACCGCCTGGGCGAGCGTCGGCTTGGGCGTGACGTAATGGCTGTTGGGGTAGAGGCGGATCTGCTGCAGCCGCTCGCCCTTCTGTCCGGTCAGGGGATCGAACGCCCAGATCGCCTCGATCTCGTCGCCGAACATCGAGATGCGCCATGCCTGGTCGTCGAGATGGGCCGGGAAGATCTCGATCGTGTCGCCTTTCGCCCGAAAGGCGCCGCGGCTGAAGTCCAGCTCGTTGCGCTTGTACTGCAGCTCGACCAGGGCACGCAGCAGGCGCTGCCGCTCGACCCGCTGCTTCTCGCGCAGGTTCAGGGTCATCCTGGCATACGTCTCGGGCGAGCCGATGCCGTAGATGCAGGAGACGGACGCCACGATGATGACGTCGTCGCGCTCGAAGAGGGCCCGGGTGGCGCTGTGGCGCATCCGGTCGATCTGCTCGTTCACGCTCGCCGTCTTTTCGATATAGGTGTCCGAGCGGGGCACATAGGCCTCGGGTTGATAGTAGTCGTAGTAGCTGACGAAATATTCGACCGCGTTGTTCGGGAAGAAGGACTTGAACTCGCCGTAGAGCTGTGCCGCCAGGATCTTGTTGGGCGCGAGGATGATCGCCGGGCGCTGCCGGTCGGCGATGACCTGCGCCATGGTGAAGGTCTTGCCGGAGCCGGTGACGCCGAGCAGCACCTGGTCGCGCTGCCCTTCCGCGATTCCGCCGATCAGTTCGGTGATCGCCGTCGGCTGGTCGCCCGACGGCTGGAACTCGGAAACCAGCTCGAACGGCCTGCCGGCCTCGGGCCGGGAGACCAGCAGCTCCGGGTCGGCAAGGCTCTTGAGCAGGTCGAGCGGCGACGCGCTTTCGGCTGGCTGCATGGATGGCCCGTTCGGATCGACAGGTGGGAGCTAGGGAAAGAATGAGGATGGAGCCTAGCCGGGCCGACCTCAAGGGCGCTATGGGAAAAACGCCGCCGGCGGTGATCCCGATCGGCCTGTCCTGGAGGGAACCCGCATGCGCCTGTACCACAGCCAGACCTCGCCCTATGTCCGCAAGGTCATGGTGGTAGCCCGGGAGGCCGGTATCCATGACCGAATCGAGCTGATCGCGGGAAGCGCGTCGCCGGTAGGCGAGACCGCTCCCGTCGCCAGGGACAATCCGCTCGGCAAGCTCCCCTGTCTGCTGCTCCAGGATGGCGGCGTGCTCTACGACAGCCGGGTTATCTGCGAGTACCTCGACAGCCAGCACGACGGACACAAGCTCTTCCCCGCTGCCGGCCCGGCCCGTTGGGAGGCGCTGCGTCGCCAGGCGCTCGGCGACGGCATCTGCGATGCCGCCCTGCTGCGCCGCTACGAGGCTTCTCAGCGGCCGCTCGAACGACAATGGGACGAATGGGTGCTCGGCCAGAAACGCAAGATCGACCGCGCCCTCGATGCGCTCGAGGCGGAGGTCCCGAGCTTTCCAGCATCGCCCGACATCGGCCTGATCGCCGTCGCCATCGCCCTCGCCTATCTCGACCTGCGGTTCGCGGAAGACGCGTGGCGCGACGGCCGGCCGGGCCTCACGGCGTGGCAGGCCGGTTTTGCGATGCGGCCGTCGATGCGGGAGACGGCGCCGCCCGCCCAGTAGGCAGCCAGGGTTGGCTCAGGCTGCCGTGATGCCGAGGCTGGCGGGCTCCGTCGTGCGTGCCGGGCTCATCGCCTCGACGCCGGCATCCGCCAGCGCCAGGCTCTCGATCGCCGCCTCGATGCCACCCCGGCCGAACGGGATGGCCGAGCGACGCATCGCCAGCTCCACGCTGGCGAGCGTGCCGAGGATCATCGGCTCGTTGAGGTCGCCCAGATGGCCGATGCGGAAGGCCCGGCCCTCCAGCTCGCCGAGCCCGGCGCCGAGTGCTGTCGAATAGGTGTCGCGGGCAGAGCGGCGCATGGCGTCCGGATCGATGCCGGGGGCGGTATGGATGGCGGTGACGCCGTTGGCGCGGCTGGCCGGATCCATGGCGTGGAAGCTCAGGGCACCCGCCTCGCTCCAGCGGGCGACGCAGGCGCGAACCGCATCGGCAAGCCGGCGATGTCGCTCGACGACCTCGCCCAGCCCCTCCTCGAACAGCATGTCGAGCGCCTCGCGCAGGCCCCATATCTGCTGCAGGGGCGGCGTGCCGTGAAACCATTGATAGCTCATGGCGCCGCGGCGAAAACAGATGTCGAAATAGCGCCTGGGGTGGCGGCAGGACTCGGCCACCTCGAGCGCACGCTCGTTGAACGCCGTGAAGCAGAGGCCCGGGGTCGACATCAGGCCCTTCTGCGAAGCGGTGAGCGCGCAGTCGATGCCCCAGTCGTCCATGGCGAACGGCTCGACCGCGAGGCTGGCGACGGCGTCGACCACGAAGAGCGCCGGATGACGCACCTCGTCGAGCGCGCGCCGGATGGCCTCGATGTCGCTGCGGATGCCGGTCGCGGTTTCGGTCTGGACGACCAGCAGGGCCTTGATCCGGTGCTCGGTGTCGGCGCGCAGGCGATCGGCGATCCGGCCGACATCCAGCGGCAGCCGGCGATCCATCTCCAGCCGCTCGGTCCTGAGCCCGAGCTTCTCCGCCATCTCGGCCCAGTAGTGCGAGAACCGGCCGGAGACCGGCATCAGCACCGTGTCACCCGGCTCCACGAGGTTGACCAGCGGCACTTCCCAGGCGGCATGGCCGTTGCCGATGAAGCTGAAGACCTCGCCCGTCGTGCGGAAGACCTTCGCCAGATCGTCGAGGCAGGACCGGGCGACGCCGCTGAAGGCCGGGGCGGCGAAGTCCTCCGCGGCGCGATGCATCGCACGCAGCACCCGGTCGGGCACGTTGGTGGGCCCCGGTGTCGCCAGGAAAATTCGTCCGCGCAGCGTCATGCGTTCCTCGAGTGGCGGTGCATGGGCAGGAACTAGCGAAGTGGCGGGCCTTCGGAAACCCGTAAAGCCTAACACGAGGTCGCACTCGAAGGTCGAGGCGGCAGCCCGGCAATTGACGCGACATGGTGAACGAACGTTTAATCACGACACCGGAAAAGCCAGCGAGGAGATCGAGTTGCGGCGTGCGTTGCTCCTGGTGCTGGGCTTGCTTTCCTGCCATGCGGCCACTGCCCAGGCGGCGACGCCGGCGGCGCGCTGCATGGCGATAATCGCGGTGCTGGAGGCCGCCGGCGAAGGCGAGGCGGGGATGGCGGCCGTGATCGAGGTGGTGAAGAACCGCACGGCGGACCCCCGCTTTCCCGACGAGGCCTGTGCCGTGGTCGCCCAGGATCGCCAGTTCCAGCCGGTCGGCGAATGGCCCGCTCTGAAGCGCGCCCTGGCCCAGCCGGCAGCGCTCGATCCGCATGCCATGCTCGCCGGCGGCCCGGTGCGCCGCAGCCTCGACCGGGCGTTCCGCCTGGTCTCCGCGGGTCCTTCGTCGCTTACCGGCGGTGCGCTCTACTTCGTCAACCCCCGTGCCATGGACCCGCGCCACTGCGACTGGTTCGCCGGCCTGAAGCGCACCGCCAAGATCGGCAACCATGTCTTCATGACCCACTACCGCAAGGGCGAGCGCCGGGCGGCGCCGGCTCTCGACTGCAGCGATCCGATGATCGGCAGCCTGCTCAACGCGAAGTCCAGCCTCGCCCGCCAATACGCGCAAGGCCTCTTCCACCCGGATGGTCCGAGGATTGCCAGCCGCACGCCGACCCCGGCGGAGCTCAAGGCCTGGCGCCGCACCGGCCGTCTCGATGCCCGTGCCGCCGAGCTCAAGAAGCACTTCAAGCCTGGCTGGATCTCGCTCGAGTGACGCGAGACTGTCGGCGGATGGTCCTCAGGCCAGCCCGCGTTTGGCCAGCGCCGCCGACTCGTCCGTCGGGAAGTCGACGTGGATGTGGTTTCGGTCGATGTCGTGAAAGTTGACCTGGATGATCGGGAAGCCCGGCGGCAGGCCAACTTCGTAAGGGACGTCGTGCGCTTCCAGATGCTTGAGAAATTCCTCGAGACCGGTGGCGCTGACGGCGAAATGCTCGAGCTTGGGGGCGATGGCGGCCGGCTCTTCCTCGACCTCGACGAGATGAACGATGGGGAAGCCATCGCAGTACAGCCAGGCGCCGCCGAACGGGAAGTCGGGCCGGGGGCCGGGCTGCATGTCGAGGATCTTCCCATACCAGTCGATCATCGCCTGAAGCTGGCTGGTGCGCACATTGACATGGTCGAGCCGTGCGAGCGGCATGGCTGTTCCTCCCTGATGGCATCTGCCCCATATCTAGCGCGATCGATCACCGAGCGACAGCGCCCCCGCAGCGGCCGGCCCCGATGACGAGTTCCAGGCTCGGCGTGGTCGTCGCCCTCGGCACGACGCAGACCCTGGCGTTCGGCTCCACCTATTACCTGCCGGCAATCCTCGCTGCCCCCATGGCGGAAACGCTGGGCCTGGGAGTCGGCTGGGTCTATGCGGCGTTCTCGATTGCCCTGCTCGTTTCCGGCGTTCTCGGGCCCGTGGTCGGCAGTCGCATCGACCGGCTGGGCGGGCGCGATGTCCTTGCCGCTTCCAGCCTGATCTTCGCCCTGGGCCTCGGCCTCCTCGCGGCGACCTCGGGCCCTTCGCTCCTGGTCCTCGCCTGGCTCCTGATCGGCGTCGGCATGGCCATGGGCCTCTACGACGCCGGATTCGCCACGCTCGCCGGCATCTATGGGCGCGAGGCGCGGGCGCCCATCACCGGCATCACCCTGATCGCCGGCTTCGCCAGCACCGTCGCCTGGCCGCTCACCACCCTGCTCGAGCAATCGGTCGGCTGGCGTGGCGCCTGCGTCTTCTGGGCACTCGTCCATCTCCTGCTCTGCCTGCCGATCAATCGCTGGCTGGTGCCGCGCGGCACCCAGAAGCTGCCGGAGGTGATCCAGGGCGCGCCGCTGCGCACCCGACAGCCGGGCGAGCTGCGCGCGATGCTCGCCCTGGGCTTCGTCTTCGCCGTGAGCTGGTTCGTCAGCACGGCCTATGCCGCGCACCTGCCGGGTCTGCTGCTCACTGCCGGCCTGACCCCGGCCATGGCCCTCTTCGCCGCGACGCTCGTCGGACCCGCCCAGGTCGCGGCGCGGCTGGTCGAGTTCAGCCTGCTGCGCCGCTATCACCCCCTGGTCTCGGCGCGGCTCGCCACCCTGGCGCACCCGATCGGAGCGGCAGCGCTGCTCGCCTTCGGTGCCCCGGCCGCGGTCCTGTTCACCGTCCTGCATGGTGCCGGCAACGGCATTCTCACGATTGCCAAGGGGACGCTGCCCTTGGCGCTCTTCGGGCCGGTTGGGTACGGGCTGCGGCAGGGCCTGCTAACGGCCCCCTCGCGCTTTGCCCAAGCCGCGGCACCATTCCTCATGACGCTGGCCATCGAGCACCTGGGCCTCGGCGTTCTCGCTGTCTCCGGCGGGCTCCTGCTGCTGGCCTGCCTCGCCCTCTTCGCCGTGCCGCGCTCGCTCGGGCCGCCGACCGGTTGATCCTGCTCGCCTACTCGCCGCCACCGAGATTGTGGACGTAGACGGTGAGCATGGTGATGACTTCCTCGGGCAGCCGACCCTGCCAGGCCGGCATGACACCGTGCTGCGGCCTCGAGATCTGGGCGGCGATTTCCTCGGGCGTGTTGCCGTAGAGCCAGACGGCATCGGTCAGGTTGGGGGCGCCCAGATCGCGGATGCCCTTGCCGTCCTCGCCGTGGCAGGCGGCACAATTCAGCTCGTACGTCTCCTGCCCGGTTGCCGCCAGCGCAGCGTCATGGTCCTGTCCGCCGAGCGCCAGCACGTATTGCACGACCCCGGCGATCTCCTCGCGGCTGAGGATCTCGTCGGCGCCGAAAGCCGGCATTATGCCGAAGCGCGCGTCGGGATCGTCCTCGTTGCGAATGCCGTGCCTGATGGTCTGCTGGATCGAGTCGAGCGAGCCGCCCCAGATCCACGCATCGTCGGCCAGAGTCGGGTAGTGCAACTGGCCGGCGCCGCCCAACCCGTGACAACCCGCACAGTTGTCCTTGAAGTGACGCTCGCCACCCGCCAGGGCGAACTGCAGGAGCTCGGGGTCCGCGGCGACCTCCGCCGCATCCGCCGCGGCGATTCGCTCGAGGAACACTGCCTGGGCTGCCCGGGCCTCGGCCAGCCGCGTATCCAGCTCCAAGCGCTGGTTCGAGCCGAGCAGCCCCGGGGTGTAGCCGGTCGAGCTGGGCCAGGCCGGGAAGAGGATCCACCAGAGCACCGAGAAGGCGATGCTGGCATAGAAGACGTAGAGCCACCATTTGGGCAGCGGGTTGTTGAGCTCCTTGATCCCGTCCCATTCGTGGCCGGTCGTATCGACCCCGGTGACCTCGTCCCTCTCAACGGTCGCCATTCGTCTTCTCCTTCTCACCGGGCAGGTCGTCGGGCTGGTCCTCGAACGGAATGCGGGCGTTCTCTTCCATCTCTTTCTTTCGGCCGGGCCAGAACACCCAGGCGACGATGCCGATGAAGATCAGCATCAGCCACAGGCCCCAAACGGCGTTCGCCCATTCGGCGAGCGTGTCGACCACGAGCGATACGCCCTTGCGCCGCTACTGCAGGATGTCCTCGGTGCGGATGTCGGTGAAGTCCACCATCCGGCCGAGGATCTGCAGGTAGGCGATGACCGCGTCCATTTCGGTGACTTCGTTCGGCCGGCCGTCGAGGTCGCCGACGACGGCCTTGGGATAGCGCGCGAGGAGACCGTCATAGTCGGCATCGGGCGTCGCCTGGTCACGCAGATCGGCGGCGGCGCTCTCGATCATCTCTTCGGTATAGGGCACGCCGACGATGCCGAGCGTGCGCAGATGCTCGGCGATGTCGTGGTAGCCGACCTCGCGCTCCAGGAGGAAGTGATAGCCGGGCATGATGCTCTCCGGCACGACGGCCCGGGGATCGACCATATGCGCGACGTGCCAGTCGTTCGAGTACTTGCCGCCGACCCGCGCGAGATCCGGCCCGGTTCGCTTGCTGCCCCATTGGAAGGGGTGGTCGTACATGCTCTCCGCGGCGAGGCTGTAGTGGCCATAGCGCTCGGCCTCGTCACGGAACGGCCGGATCATCTGGCTGTGGCAGTTGTAGCAGCCTTCGCGGATGTAGATGTTGCGGCCGACCTGCTCGAGCGGTGAGTAGGGGCGGACACCCTCGACCTTCTCGATCGTCGATTCGATCTTGAACAGCGGGACGATCTCGACGAGCCCGCCGATCGAGACGGTGATCAGGATGAGGATGGCGAGAACCGAGGCGCGCGTCTCGATCTTGCCATGATGCTTGATCAGGTTCATCGGGGCGCTCCTTATTCGGCCGGGGCGGGCACGGGTCCCGCCATGACCCGACCAGGCTCTTCCTCGACCCTGATCTCGCGGCGCATGGTCCGGATCAGATTGTAGACCATGATGAGCGCACCGCTGAGGAAGAGTACGCCGCCGAAGGCCCGGATCACGTAATAGGGATGCATGGCCGCCACCGTCTCGACGAACGAGTACTGGAGGAAGCCGAGGCTGTCATAGGAACGCCACATCAGGCCCTGCATGATCCCAGACACCCACATCGCCGTGATGTAGAGGACGATGCCGAGGGTCGCGATCCAGAAGTGCCATTCGACGAGGCGGAGCGAGTAGAGCCGCTGCGCCTGCCAGAGCCTGGGCACGAGATAGTAGACGGCGCCGAAGCTGACGAAGGCGACCCAGCCGAGCGCGCCGGAATGGACGTGGCCGATGGTCCAGTCGGTGTAGTGCGAGAGCGCATTGACCTGCCGGATCGACATGAGCGGCCCCTCGAACGTGCTCATGCCGTAGAAGGCGACCGAGACCACGAGGAAGCGCAGGACCGGGTCGGTGCGCAGCTTGTCCCAGGCGCCGGAGAGCGTCATCAGGCCGTTGATCATGCCGCCCCAGGACGGCATCCAGAGCATGATCGAGAACGTCATGCCCAGCACCTGCGCCCAGTCGGGCAGCGCGGTGTAGTGCAGATGGTGCGGGCCAGCCCAGATATAGAGGAAAATCAGCGCCCAGAAGTGGATGATCGAGAGGCGGTAGGAATAGACCGGCCGGTTCGCCTGCTTCGGCACGAAATAATACATCATGCCGAGAAACCCGGCGGTGAGGAAGAAGCCGACGGCGTTGTGGCCGTACCACCACTGTGTCAGCGCGTCCTGGACGCCAGCGAAGAGCGAGTAGCTCTTGATCCCGAAGAACGTCACCGGCACCGCCAGGTTGTTGACGATGTGCAGCATCGCGATGGTGATGATGAAGGCGAGGTAGAACCAGTTGGCGACGTAGATGTGCGGCTCTTTGCGCTTGAGCAGCGTGCCCATGAAGATGACGAGGTAGGTGACCCAGACCACGGTCAGCCAGAGGTCGACATACCATTCCGGCTCGGCGTACTCGCGGCTCTGGGTGACGCCCATGACGTAGCCGGTGGCGGCGAGCACGATGAAGAGCTGGTAGCCCCAGAACAGGAAGCTGGCGAGCAGCGGCCCGCCGAACAGGCTGGTCCGACAGGTGCGCTGGACCACGTAGAGCGAGGTGCCGAGCAACGCGTTGCCGCCGAAGGCGAAGACTACCGCAGAGGTGTGCAGCGGCCGCAGGCGCCCGAAGCTCGTCCACTCGAGATCGAGGTTGAGCACGGGATAGGCGAGCTGGAAGGCGATGACGACGCCTACGAGGAAGCCGACGACGCCCCAGAAGACCGTCGCCAGCGTGAACAGCCGGACCACGTCCTCGTCGTAGGCGCTCAGGGCACGGCCAACCGGGGCCGTCATCACCGCTGCCATCTCGTTCTCCCGCTTGCCGCGTCCCACGTGCCGTTGGTGGAAAATGCGGCCCGTGCTGCGCTGAAGGGATTGCCTGCGCAGCAGCGACCTGACATTGATCCAAGTCAAGAGCCGGCGATCACCTTTGCACTACGAAGCCCCTGTTTGCGCAACCCCGATTGCGCCACACGAGGTGTGACACATCGGCGGTGGTGGCCGGCCGCGTTGGCCTTGTGTAAAGTGGGGGCTGTGCAAGGTTGCCTTCGATCCGGGCCAGCCCGGTGGCGGGAATGATCTGGGAGTGACGACGATGGCCGACGCCGTTCCGGTGTTCGCGCAGCCGACGGTCAGAGTTCGCAAGCTGGAGATGGACCAGCCGTGGACTTGGCTGCGCAAGGGCTGGCAGGACTGCCTGAAGACACCCGGCGTGAGCTTCGTCTATGGCACGCTCGCGGCGGTGACGGGCTACCTGATCACCTGGGGGCTGTTCGCCTTCGACATGCCCTATCTGGTATTGCCGATCATGGCCGGTTTCCTGATCGTCGGCCCGATCCTGGCGGTCGGCCTCTACGAAGCCAGTCGCCGGAGCGAGCAGGGCCTGCCGACCAGCCTGGCCGATGCGCTCGGCGCCTTCAACCGCAACCCGAGCCAGATGGGGCTCATGGGCATGGCGCTCCTGCTCCTCATGTTCTTCTGGGCGCGGACCGCGGCATTGCTCTTCTTCCTCTATTTCGGCATGGAGCCGCCGGACTTCCACAATCTCTTCGTCGCGACGTTCCTGTCGGCCGACAGCTGGCCCTTCTTGATCATCGGCTCGGCCGTCGGTGGCGTGCTGGCGCTCGTCGCCTTCTCGATCAGCGTCGTCTCCATCCCGCTGCTTCTCGACCGGCCCGCCGCCAATATCATCGAGGCGATCGCGACGAGCGTGCGGGCGGTGCAGGCCAACCCGATGCCGCTGCTCTTCTGGGGCGGGCTGATCGTGATCTTCATGATGGCCGGGCTGGTCACGCTCTATCTCGGACTGATTGTGACGCTGCCGCTGATCGGCCATGCGACCTGGCATGCCTACCGCGACATCGTCGAGTTGGACGCCGCCTGAGAGCGTTAGACCTGACTTGCGAGGAATAACGGAATGAACGATCTGGGGCGTTGGCTCGGGGGCATTGCGATGGGCGTGCTCGCCCTCCTCGGCCTGATCATCATGAGCCGGGCGGCCGACACGATGTTCGGCTTCTTCGGTGTCATGATCTTCCTCTTCGGCATCGCCATCATCGTCGTCTTCGTGCATCAGGCGACCACACCCGAGCGGGTCCTGCGCCGCACGCACGACGCCTGAGCCCGGCGGCGCCCACGGCCGCTCTGCTATTTCCGATTCAGGCGGAGTGAATTGCCGACGACGACGAGCGAGCTCGCCGACATGCAGATCGCCGCGATGAGCGGCGTGACGAAGCCGAGCACGGCGAGCGGCACCGCCAGGACATTGTAGCCGAAGGCGAGTCCGAGGTTCTGCTCGACCAGCCGGCGGCTCCGCCCGGCGATCTCGAGGACGAGCACGACCGGCGCCAGGAACCGCCCCTGGAAGACGGCGTCGGCCGCTGTCTGGCTGATGTCGACCGCCGTCGATGGCGACAGCGAGACATGCGCCGCGGCCAGCGCCGGTGCGTCGTTGAGCCCGTCTCCCACCATCATCACCTTGCGCCCCGCCGCAGCGAGAGCGGCCAGGTGCGCCACCTTCTCGTCCGGCCGGCAGCCGGCCTGCCAGGTCGCGATGCCGAGCTCGGCGGCCAGCGCCGCCACAGGCCGCGGCCGATCGCCGGAGAGGAGCTGAACCTCGAGACCGCGTGCCTGGAGGGCCCTGACGGTCGCAGCGGCATCGGTGCGCGGGCGGTCCCGGAAGGCAAAGCGATGCGGCGGCCGCCCCGGCAGCGCCAGCCAGAGCTCGGTGCCGGCATCGGCGTCGTCGGCAATCCCGGGCGCTGCCCAGCTGCGGCGACCGAGGCGAAGCTCGCCGGCCTCCGTGGTGAGCCTGAGGCCGAGCCCCGGCAGCTCCTCGACAGCGGCGGCGGCGCGCGCCCCGGGACAGGCGCGGGCGAGGGCGCGGGCGAGCGGATGACGCGAGCTCCTGGCCATGGAAGCGGCCTGAACCAGGAGGTCCTGCTCGCCGTTCCCCTCGACCAGGACGAGGTCGCCCTCCGTCAGCGTGCCGGTCTTGTCGAAGACAACGGTGTCGACCTCGGCGAGGCGCTCGAGCGCGGTCGCGGACTTGAGCAGGACGCCCCGCCGCATCAGCCGGCCGCTGGCCAGCACCTGCACCGCCGGCACGGCGAGGCCGAGCGCGCAGGGGCAGGTGATGATCAGGACGGCGACGGCATTGAGCAGAGCCACCTGCCAGGGGGCATCCATGGCCAGCCACCAGCCGAGGAAGGTGAGGGCGGCAAGCAGATGGACGACCGGCGAGTAGGCGCGGGCGATACGGTCGGCCAGGGCGACGAAGCGACCGCGCTTCTGCTCGGCGAGCTCCATCAGCTTGACGATCTCGGCGAGCAGCGTGCCCTCGCCGACCGAGCGGACCGTCACCTCGATGGGAGCCGCCAGATTGATCGTGCCGGCGAAGACGCGCGTGCCGGGGGTAGCGATGGCCGGCAGGGTCTCGCCAGTGATGGCGCTCGTGTCGATCTCGCTCTGGCCGGCTCGGACGGCCCCGTCGATACCGATGCGCTCGCCTGCGGCGACAAGGACGGTCTGGCCGGCCTCGAGCTGCTCCGGCCGGCAGCTGCGCGTCTGGCCGTCTGGCAGGAGCAGGGTGACGGCGGTGGCGCGAAGCGTCATCAGTCGCTCGACGGCGGAGCGGGCGACGCCACGCGCCCGGCTGTCGAGGTAGCGACCGATCAGCAGGAAGAAGAGCAGCATGATGGCGCTGTCGAAATAGGCGTGCTCGCCGCCCTGTATCGTCTCGAGCAGGCTCATCGCCGGGGCGAGGACGAGGGCCAGCGAGATCGGCACGTCCATGTTGGCGTGGCCGGCACGGAGTGCCGCCATGGCCGAACGGAAGAAGGGGCGGCCGGCAAAGGCGAGCGACGGCAGGACGATCAGCGCCTGCATCCAGTGGAGGAAGTCGCGCGTCGCGTCCCCCATCCCGGAGAAATGACCGGCCCAGACGGAAACCGCGAGCAGCATGACATTGCTGGCGGCGAAGCCGGCGACCGCCATGCAGCGGAGCAGGTCGCGCTCCGCCCGGTTGTCGGAGACGGCGAGGCTTTCCGGGTCGAACGGGACGACCGGATAGCCGAGGCCCTCGATTTTCGCGACCAGCTCGTTGCCACGTGCCGGCGGCCCCTCCCAGGCGAGGGTCAACCGTCGCGTGGTCAGGTTCAGGCGGCCGGTTTGAACGTCGGGCTCGGCCTCGAGCGCCCGCTCGATCCGCCGCACGCAGGCGCCGCAATGGACACCCTCGACCATGAGCTGCAGGATGGCGGTGCCGCTCGCCGGGTCGATCCTGACGAAGCCGGTGACGTCGGTCGGTTTCTCCGCACTGTCGTCTGCAGCGCCCGATCGACCGGAGGAATGCGCCGCGTGCGCGACCATGACTTCAGTGCAGCATCAGGCGCTCGGTGACGACCAGCCGGTCGCCGCCGCGCGTGGCGATCACCCGAACGTCCCAGAGGCCAGCCAGGGGGGCCGTGAACCGTGCCGCATAGGTGCCGGGGCCGGTGCGCTCCAGGGTCAGGGCGAAATCATAGCCCTGATGTGTCGGCCGCTCGAAGTCCGCCTGGACGTCGATGCGCTCGAGTGGCTGGCCCCGGGCGTCGACCAGGTGGACCGAGATCGTGCCGGCGAGTCCGGCCGCCTGCGCGGTCACGATGCTGGCCCGCCAGCCCAGCGCCGCCTGACGCTCCGCGGCATCGAGATTGCGGTTGTAGGTGATGCCCTTGTCGTAGGCGCGGTTGGTCGAGATGCCGGTCCAGGTGCTCATGGCGATCCAGATCATGGCCAGGTTGACGGCGAGAACGACGCCGAAGCCGGCGACCAGGATCCAGGGAATGTACCAGCCCGGGCGATGCCGCGTGGCCGGGCCGGACAGGCCGACGCTCATGTATCGGGTCCTCGGAAGACCGTCGAGAAGCGGCGCTCCTCGCCGGTGAGGTTGTCGGTCAGAACCAGCGTGATCGGTGTCGCGGCTTCGGTCAATGCCGCGCGTGGCAATCCCAGGAAGACACGGTGGGTGGCGACATCGTCGGAGACGGCGGCGAGATCGAGGGATGAGCCGCTCGGCCCGTTCGGTGTGCTGAAGACCGCTCCCGGCATCGGGTCGGCCAGCGCCAGGGTGTAGGTGCGGTCCGCCCGCTCCTTGTTCAGGATCTTGATCTGGTAGCCGTTGCGGATGCTGCCGTCGGCCATCGTCACGAAGAGCGGGTTGCGCTCGGGGATGACGTTGACATCGGTGGACGAGCGCAGCGCGAGCGCGCCCAGCATGATCAGAGCCACGGCGGCGATGATCGCGGTGTAGAGGATGGTGCGCGGCCGGACGATCCGATAGCGCTCGGGCTGGCCCGCGGCCCTGAGCTCCTGGTTGCGCTCACTGTCATAGGCGATCAGGTTGGGCGGGCGCTCGACCTTGGCCATGACCTCGTTGCAGGCATCGATGCAGAGACCGCAGCCGATGCATTCGAGCTGGAATCCATCGCGGATGTCGATGCCCATCGGGCAGACGGCGACGCATTGCTTGCAGTCCACGCAATCGCCCCGGCCATCCCAGCTCTGGCCCTTCTTGTGCTTGCCGCGCGGCTCGCCGCGCCAGGCCTCGTAGGTCACCGCCATGGTGTCCTGGTCGACCAGCGCGCCCTGGATGCGCGGCCATGGGCACATGTAGGTGCAGACCTGCTCGCGGGCGAGGCCGGCGAGCAGGTAGGTCGTCGCCGTGAAGAGGAACGTGAAGAAGTAGACGGCCGCTCCGGCCCGGCCCGAGAAGAACTCGCCGATCATGGTCGGCGCATCGTTGAAATAGAGGATCCAGGCCCCGCCGGTCAGGAACGCGATCAGCAGCCAGACGGCGTGCTTGGTCACCCGCTTGCGCCACTTGGCGGCGGTCCAGGGCTGCTTGTCGAAGCGCATCCGCTCGTTTCGGTCGCCCTCGATCCAGCGCTCGACCGCCATGAACAGGTCGGTCCAGACGGTCTGCGGGCAGGTGAAGCCGCACCAGATGCGGCCGAAGAGCGCGGTGGCGAAGAACAGGCCGAAGGCGGCGAGCACCAGGATTCCGGTGAGAAAGTAGACCTCCTGCGGCCAGATCTCGATCCAGAAGAAATAGAGGCGACGGCCGGCCATGTCGGCGAGGATGGCCTGGTCGGGGGCGCCTGCACCACGATCGAAGCGGATCCAGGGGGCGAGGTAGTAGATGGCGAGCAGAGTCGCGAGGCTGGCCCACTTGATGGTCCGGAACCGGCCCTTGACGGCCTTGGCGTACACCTCGACCCGCCCCTTGTAGAGGGGCGAGCTCCGCTGCTCTTGCCGGGACTGGACGTCCTCGACGGAAACTGCCTCGCTCATCGAGCTCCTGCCGGGCTGATGGTGGGTCGACGACCACGACCAGCACCGATCCAGCAGTGCGGCCGTGGAGGTGCATTGATGTGCCTCAACGGTTCCATCATATATTGGCGGCTGCGAGCAGACACACCGCGACCCAGTGGCGCGGCGGCTATAGCGGCGCTGTTGCGCCTTTCAGCCAATTTCCGGTGACGTCGTCGAGCAGGGGCCGAAGCTCGTCCCGGACCCGCGCATGATAGGTGTCGAGCCAACGTCGCTCGGGCTCGGTGAGCTGATGCGGGTCGATCAGCCGGCGGTCGATCGGCGCCAGGGTGAGGGTGCGGAAATGCAGGAGCCGGCGGTCGCCGCCCTCGGCGGCCGGCGCCTCCTCGACCAGGATGAGGTTCTCGGTGCGGATACCGTACTCGCCGGGCTCGTAATAGCCCGGCTCGTTCGAGACGATCATGCCGGTCTCGAGCGGCGTGTCGCCGCCACGCTTGGCGATCCGCTGCGGCCCCTCGTGGACGCAGAGATAGCTGCCGATGCCGTGCCCCGTGCCGTGGTCGAAATCGAGGCCGCGGCGCCAGAGGGCCAGCCGCGCCAGCGTGTCGAGCTGGCTGCCGCTCGTGCCTTCGGGAAAGACCGCCTCGGCCAGGGCGATGTGGCCTTTGAGGACGAGGGTGAAGCGCTCCTGCACCTCGGCCGTCGGCTGGCCGAGGGCGACGGTGCGGGTGATGTCCGTCGTGCCGTCGAGATACTGGCCGCCGGAATCGACGAGATAAACGGTGCCGGCCGTCAGTTTCCGGTTGGTGTCTAGGGTGACGCGGTAATGCGGCAGGGCGGCGTTGGGGCCATGCGCCGAGATGGTCTCGAAGCTCGGGCCCCGATAGAGCGGGTCTTTGGCACGCTCGGCCTCGAGCCGTTCCGCGGCCGCCGCCTCGTCGATGGCATGGTCGTGATCCAGACCGTCCAGCCAGGCGAGGAAGCGAACCACCGCCGCACCGTCGCGGCGCTGGGCCTCCAGGGCACCTTCGATCTCGGTCGGGTTCTTGCGCGCCTTGGCGAGCGGGATCGGGTCCTGGCCCTCGACGACCCGGGCGCCGGCCTGAGCCAGGATGTCGGCGAAGCCGGCGGCATTCATCGTCGGATCGACCAGCACCCGCGCACCGGAGCGCCCGAGTTCCGCAAGGGCGCCATCCAGGGCCTCGTAGGGCTCGGTGGCGACGGCATTGTCCAGCCTGGTGCCGCCCTGGAGCTTGGCCGGATCGACGAACCACCGCGCCGTGCCGTCGGCGCCGAGCAGCAGGTGGCTGAGGCAGAGCGGGTTGTAGGGAACATCGCCGCCGCGAACGTTCAGCAGCCAGGCGATGCTGTCGGCGGCGGTGACGAGCAGCCAGTCGGCGCCACGCCTGGCCACGGCCTCGCCCATGCGCTGTCGCTTGGCGACGCTCGATTCGCCGGCCCTGCTCTCGTCGTGGGCAGTGACGGGTGCGAGCGGCGGCGGCGGGCGGTCCGTCCAGATCCGATCGATCGGGTTCGGGGTCAGGGCGACGAGCTCGGCACCGCGGCCCTGGCAGAGCCGCGCCAGCTTCTCACGTTCCGCCTTGCGGATCAGCTTGGCATCGTAGCCGAGCCGCATGCCCGGCTGCAGCCGCTCCTCCAGCCAGCGCGGCGGCGGCATGTCACCGGAATTGCAGCGTTCGAAGAGGCTGGCGTCGACCTCGATGCCGATCTGCACGGTGTAGCGGCCGTCGGTGAAAACGGCAGCGGCATCGGGCAGGACGACCGCCTGTCCCGCCGAGCCGGTGAAGCCGGTGAGCCAGGCGAGTCGCTGCTCCGCCGCCGGCAGATACTCGCTGCCGTGCTGGTCGGTGCGTTGCAAGATGAAACCGTCCACGCCGGCCCCGGCGAGCGCGTCGCGCAGGGCCTGGAGCCGGCCAGCCTGCGGCGCCGTCACTTGAGCGGGGCCATCACCATTATCATTTGGCGGCCCTCGAGCTTCGGAAACTGCTCGATCTTGGCGAGGTCGGCCAGCTCCTCGCGCACTTTCTCGAGAATGTTCATCGCCAGATGCTGGTGCGCCATCTCGCGCCCGCGAAAGCGCATCGTCACCTTGACCTTGTCGCCCTCGTCCAGGAACTCGCGCACTTTCTTCATCTTGATCGAGTAGTCGTTGTCATCGATCGACGGGCGCATCTTGATCTCCTTGACCTCGATGACGCGCTGCTTCTTGCGGGCAGCGTTGGCCTTCTTCTGCGCCTCGTACTTGAACTTGCCGTAATCGAGGATCTTGCAGACGGGAGGCGTGGCGTTGGGTGAGATCTCGACCAGATCGAGCCCCACGTCTTCGGCGCGTGTGAGAGCGTCACGTATCGCCACGACCCCCACCATTCCACCGTCTTGATCGACCAGCCGGACCTCACGTGCGTCGATGCGGTCGTTGATGCGGTGTTCGTCGCCTTTGGGATTTGCTGCCATCAGCCGTGATCGACCTCCAATGTTTCATCCTCGTTCGTTCGCATATGCCGAAACGACCGGACAACCAAGAGTCGCCCGGCCTCCGGCCGTCCACTGCTCACCGGCGCCTCGTCAGGTTTGCCGGTCGGGAGCAGCGGATTCTCGCTGACACATGGCAATCGCGGCGTCAAGCGAAAGCGCTTCCTGCGCCTGGCTGCCCAGCCGCCGCAGGCTGACGGAGTGCTCCGCCGCCTCGCGCCCGCCCACCGCCATGATCAGCGGCACCTTGGCGAGCGAATGCTCGCGCACCTTGTAGGAGATCTTGTCGCTGCGGGTGTCGCAGTCGACGCGCAGACCGGCACCCTCCAGCGCTGCCGCGACCTCCCGGGCGTAGGCGTCGGCATCGTTCGTGACCGTCGCTACCACGATCTGGACCGGTGCGAGCCAGAGCGGC
This sequence comes from Geminicoccaceae bacterium, assembly GCA_020638495.1. Lineage (GTDB taxonomy): Bacteria > Pseudomonadota > Alphaproteobacteria > Geminicoccales > Geminicoccaceae > SLRI01. Next base: position 97,413 of record JACKIN010000008.1, read on the forward strand.
AGGCGGCCCGCATGATGCTCGATCAGGATGCCGAGGAAGCGCTCCATCGAGCCCAGGATGGCGCGGTGCAGCATGACCGGCCGATGCCGGGCGCCGTCGGCGCCGACATAGGTCGCGTCCAGCCGTTCGGGCAGGACGAAGTCGACCTGCAGCGTGCCGCACTGCCAGTCGCGGCCGATGGCGTCGCGCAGCACGAACTCGAGCTTCGGGCCATAAAAGGCGCCTTCGCCCGGGTTGAGCACGGTCTCGAGCCCGGCCGCTTCGGTCGCGTCCCGCAGCGCCTGCTCGGCCCGATCCCAGGTCGCGTCCTCGCCCGCCCGGACGGTTGGCCGGTCGGAAAACTTCACGCTGACGTCGGTGAAGCCGAAATCGGCATAGACCTGCCGCAGGAGCTCGCAGAAGGCGACGCTCTCGGCGGTGACCTGGTCCTCGGTGCAGAAGATGTGCGCGTCGTCCTGGGTGAAGGCCCGCACCCGCATGATGCCGTGGAGCGCACCCGACGGCTCGTTGCGGTGGCAGGCGCCGAACTCGGACATGCGCAGCGGCAGCTCGCGATAGCTCTTCAGGGCCTGGTTGAAGATCTGCACGTGGCACGGGCAGTTCATCGGCTTGAGCGCCAGCACGCGCTCGTCGGCGTCGAGCGTGAACATGTGCTCGCGAAACTTCTCCCAGTGCCCGGAGCGTTCCCACAAGACCCGGTCGACGAGCTGCGGGGTCTTCACCTCCTGGTAGCCGGCAGCATCGAGCCGACGGCGCATGTAGCTCTCGACCTCCTGCCAGATCCGCCAGCCCTTGGGATGCCAGAAGACCGAGCCGGTTGCCTCCTCCTGGATGTGGAAGAGGCCCATCTCGCGCCCGAGGCGCCGGTGGTCGCGGCGCTCCGCCTCGGCGAGCTGGTGCAGATGGGCGTCGAGCTCCTTCTGGCTGGCGAAGGCGGTGCCGTAGATCCGCTGGAGCTGCGCGTTCCGGGCATCGCCGCGCCAGTAGGCGCCGGCGATCTTCATCAGCTTGAAGGCGCCGATGCGGCCGGTGGAGGGTCCGTGGGGGCCGCGGCAGAGATCGAACCACTCGCCCTGATGGTAGAGCGTCACCGGCTCGCCCTCGGGAATCGCGTCCAGCAGCTCGAGCTTGTAGCGCTCGCCCATCGCCTCGAACCGGCGATGCGCCTCGGCGCGGCTCACCTCCTCGCGCCGGAACGGCTTGTCGGCCTTCACGATCTCGGCCATCCGCGCCTCGATCCGCTCGAGGTCCTCGGGATGGAACGGCTCGTTCCGCGCGAAGTCGTAATAGAAGCCGTTCTCGATCGGCGGGCCGATCGTCACCTGCGTGCCCGGGAACAGGTCCTGCACCGCTTCGGCCATGACATGCGCGCAGTCGTGGCGAATCAGCGCCAGCGCCTCGGGGTCCCGGCCGGTGACGATCCGCACCCCGGCATAGGTCCCGATCGGCCAGTCGAGATCGCGCAGAACCCCGTCGACCTCGACGGCGAGTGCCTGCTTGGCCAGGCTTTTGGCGATCGAGGCCGCAATCTCGGCGCCGGTCGTCGTCGACCCGAACCGACGCTCGCTGCCGTCGGGAAGGGTGATGACGATGCCGCCCGGTGCAATGTCCGGGGCGTGCTCAACTGCCGATGCCATGGTACCGATCTGTTCCGCTGGTGTGATCCGGGGTGTTTCCGCAATGCGGCGGTGCACAATGCCCAACGCCGTCCGCGCTTGTCAATTGCTCGGCCGCCCGACTAGGTTCCCGCAGAACGCGAACAGGGGAGCTGGCGATGCGTGCATGGTTGATCGGGCTGGTGCTGGCGGGGCTCGCGACGGCGGCCGCGCGGGCCGAGGTCGTCATCGTCTACGATGCGTCGAACAGCATGTGGGGCCAGGTCGAGGGTCGCCACAAGATCGAGATCGCGCGCGAGGTCCTGGGCGAGCTGGTCGCCGACTGGGATCCCGCCGAGTCGCTCGGCCTCGTCGCCTATGGCCATCGGCGCGAGGGCGACTGCAGCGACATCGAGGTGGTCGTGCAACCCGGCCCCGTCGATCCGGCGGCGTTCGTCGCGAAGGTCGAGGGGCTCGTGCCACGCGGCAAGACGCCGCTCACCGAGGCCGTCCGCCAGGCGGCCGAGCTCCTGCGTTACCGGGACGTGCCGGCGACCGTCCTGCTGCTCTCGGATGGCATCGAGACCTGCGGTGCCGACCCTTGTGCCGTCGCCGCCGAGCTGGCCGCCGCCGGCGTCGCTTTCACCGCGCATGTCGTCGGCTTCGACGTCGCCAATGAGGCCGACCAGGCGCAGCTCCGCTGCATCGCCGACAACACGGGTGGTCTCTTCCGCACCGCCGCCGATGCCGGTGAGCTGCGCGAAGCGCTGGCCCAGGTCGCGGAGGCCGCCGTCGCCGCACCTGTCGAGACCCAGGTCCAGCCGGAGCCGGAGCCCGAACCCGAGGCCTTGCCCGAGGCGACGCTCGCGGCCGCTGCAAGTGTCGACGTGGCGACCGCGATCGAGGTCGCCTGGACCGGTCCGGGGGCGCCACGCGACTATGTGGCGATCGCCGGGCTGGACCAGCGCGACGGCCAGTACATCAACTACTCCTATGCCGAGGCCGGCAGCCCGCTCACTGTCACGGCCCCGGCCGAGCCCGGCCTCTACGAGCTGCGCTATGTCGAGCAGGCGAGCAATGCCGTCCTGGCCCGCCTCGAGATCGAGGTCGTCGACGTCCCGGCGTCGCTGGAAGCCCCCGAGATCGTTCAGGCCGGCAGCCAGGTCAGCGTCGGCTGGACCGGTCCCGGCCACGACCGCGACTATGTCAGCATCGCGGCGGCGGACCAGAACCCGGGCGCCTATGTCAACTACACCTATGTCAACGCGGGCAGCCCGCTCGTCGTGACCGCTCCGGCCGATCCCGGGCTCTACGAGGTCCGCTACGTGCTGCGCGAGGGACCGCGCGTCATCGCCCGGCGCGCGATCGAGGTCGCGGCCGCCGCCGCCACGCTCGACGCCCCGCTTCAGGTCCCGGCCGGCAGCGAGGTCGCCATCGCCTGGACCGGCCCCGGCCATGACCGCGACTTCGTCAGCATCGCGGCGGCGGACCAGAACCCCGGCGCCTACGTCAACTACACCTATGTCAACGAGGGCAGCCCGCTCGCCGTGACCGCCCCGGCCGATCCCGGTCTCTACGAGATCCGCTACGTGCTGCGCGAGGGTCCCCGCGTCATCGTCCGGCGCGAGCTCGAGGTGACGCCGCTGACGGTGACGCTCGATGCCGGCGACAGCGTCGCCATCGGTCATCCGCTCGAGGTGAGCTGGAGCGGGCCGGGCTACGATCGCGACTACATCGCCATCGCCGAGCCCGGCCAGCGCCCCGGCCAGTACCTCGCCTACACCTACGTCAACGAGGGCAGCCCGCTTTCGGTCGAGGCGCCGCTGGAGCCGGGGCTCTACGAGCTGCGCTATGTCCTGCGCGAGGGGCCGCGCGTGATCGGCCAGCGCGAGATCGAGGTCGTGGCCGCGACCGCCACGCTCGTGGCACCCGATAGCGTGGCGCCGGGGCAGGGCTTCGCCGTCGAGATCCAGGGGCCGCTCCTGGCGCGCGACGAGGTCGTGCTGGTGCCCGCCGATGCGCCGGCCCGCACCCGCGAGCATGCCCAGCGGATTGGCCGTGGTGCGACGCTGGACTTCGTGGCGCCGGGCGAAAGCGGGCTCTACGAGCTCCGCTACCTGCTGCACGGTGGCGGGCCGGTGATCGGCCGGCGGCCGGTCGAGGTGGCGGCCCTTGCCGCGGCGCTGGAAGCGCCGGCGCAAGTGGCCGCGGGCAGCAGCATCGACGTGGGCTGGTCCGGGCCGGGCGGCGAGGGCGATCGGATCACCCTGGCCGAGCCGGGCAGCGCGCCGACCAAATGGCGGACAGCGGTACGCACCGCTGCCGGCAATCCCGCGACACTTGTCGCACCGGCCGAGCCCGGCAGCTACGAGCTGCGCTATTTTTCCGGTGAAAGTCGCCAGATCGCGACGCAACGGGGCCTGATCGTCGAGTAGCTGTGCCGCACGGGGCCTGCACGGCGGGGATACCCAAGGCCCGAACGCTCCTCTAGAAGTGGGCTACCCGGGCGCGGGCGACCGCGCCCAAACGTTCACGATCAGGGGGGCAAATCCAATGATCAGCATGTCGCGCCGGGCTCTCGGCGCTTCCGTCGCCGCTGCCATGGCACTCCTCGCCGGCGGCGCCTCGGCCCAGCAGGCGCTCAAGTTCGCGCATGTCTACGAGACCAGCGAGGCCTACCATACCGCGGCCCTGTGGGCCGCCGAGCAGATCGCCGAGCGTACCGACGGCCGCTACACCATGGAGGTGTTCCCGGCCTCGTCGCTGGGCAAGGAAACCGACATCAACCAGGGCCTTACCCTCGGAACGGTCGACATCATCTACACCGGCATGAACTTCGCCGGCCGCTCCTTCGAGCCGCTGACCATCGCCTCGGCCCCCTACATGTTCCGCGACGTCGATCACTGGAAGGCCTACGCCGAGAGCGATCTCTGGGACGAGATGAAAGAGGGCTATGTCGACGCGACCGGCCACCATGTCTCCGCCATCCTCTATTATGGCGAGCGTCACGTGACCTCGAAGACACCGATCAACACGCCCGAGGACATGAAGGGCCTGAAGATCCGCGTGCCCGATGCGCCGCTCTACGTGCTCTTTCCGAATGCCGTCGGCGCCAACCCGACGCCGATCGCTTTCGCCGAGGTCTACCTGGCGCTGCAGCAGGGCACTGTCGACGCCCAGGAGAATCCGCTGCCGACCATCCTGGCGAAGAAGTTCTACGAGCCGACGCCGATCATCAACCTCACCGGCCACATCACCGAGAGCCTGATCACCATCATCTCGGGCAATCTCTGGAACTCGCTCTCGGACGAGGACAAGGTGATCTTCGACGAGGTCTTCCAGGAGGCGGCCATTCGCTCGAACGAGGAGATCTACGCATCCGAGGCCGAGCTCGTGACCGGGTTCGCCGAGCTGGGTGCGACCGTCAACGAGGTCGACCGCTCGCTCTTCAAGGCCGTCGTCGAGCCGCATCTGGTCGGCGATGACGTGCCCTGGTCGCAGGAGCAGTTCGACCGCCTGCAGGCGATCAAGTAAGCCGGCATCGCGGAGCGTTATGATGCAGGGTGAGGCCCCGAGGAACGACGAGTTCGGCTTTCATCTCGAGGAGAAGCCCGACCCGCCGTTCGAGTGGCGCGAGTTCGGCCTCGAGGACTGGCCGGCCTTCCTCGTCTTCTGGGGCCTCACCGTCATCGTCTTTTTGCAGTTCTTCACCCGCTACGTGCTGAACGACAGCTTCGGCTGGACCGAGGAGGCGGCCCGCTACTTCCTCATCGGCACCACGTTCATCGGCGGCGGCATGGTCTGCCGGCGCCGTGCGCATATCGCCGTCGAGTACCTGCACACCCGGCTCAGCCGCGCCGGCTCGCGCCGGCTGATGATAGTGGTCGACGTCATCACGATCGCCTTCCTCGCTTATCTCGGCTGGGTCGGCTGGCGCATGATCGGCATGATGGCGCCGCAGAAGATGGCGGTGATCGACCTCTCGATGTCCTGGCTCTACTCGGTCGTTTTCATCGGCATCATCATCATGATCCTGCGCACCGCGCAGTCTCTGCTGCATCGCCTGCAGGGTGACAGCCCCTATCCTGGCGACATCTGAGGGCCGGCCACTTGTACATCGCCATTCTCTTCATTGCCTTCTTCGGCCTGCTCGGCATCGGCGTGCCCGTCGCCTTCGCGCTTGCCGGCTCGTCGCTCGTCTACGTGCTGGTCTCGGGTGCCGTGCCCGACGTCGTCGTCCTCCACCGCATGGTCAACGGCATCGACAGCTTCCCGCTGCTCGCGGTGCCGTTCTTCATCCTCGCCGGCAACCTGATGAACTCGGCCGGCATCACCAACCGCATCTTCGGCTTCGCGCGCGCCCTCGTCGGCTGGATGCGGGGCGGGCTCGGCCACGTCAATGTCGGCGCCTCGGTGGTCTTCGCCGGCATGTCGGGTGCCGCCGTGGCGGATGCCGGCGGGCTCGGGACGATCGAGGTCAAGGCGATGCGCGACGCCGGCTACGATCGCGGCTTCTCGGTGGGCGTCACGGCGGCGAGCTCGACCATCGGGCCGATCATCCCGCCGTCGCTGCCCATGGTCATCTACGGGGTCATGGCCAACGCCTCGATCGGCCAGCTTTTCGCCGCCGGCTTCATCCCCGGCCTCTTGATGGCCGTCTCGCTGATGGTGATGATCGCCTGGTACGCCCGGGTGCGGAACTACCCGCGCGACGCCGCCTTCGACCTCTGCGTCCTCTGGCATGCCACCCAGAAGGCCTTCCTCTCGCTGATGACGCCCCTGATCATCGTCGGCGGCATCCTCTCCGGCATGGTCACGCCGACCGAGGCCGCCATCGCCGCCGTCTTCTGGGCGCTGATCCTCGGCATCTTCGTCTATCGGACGCTGACGATGACGCGCCTCGTGCGGGTCAGCATGGAGACCATCGAGACCACCGCCTCGATCATGCTGATCGTCGCCGGCGCCTCGATCTTCGCCTGGATCCTGACCTCGAACCGGGTGACCGAGCACTTCGCGGCGCTCGTGCTGATGATCTCCGACAACCCGATCATCATCCTCATCCTCCTGAACGTCATCCTCCTGGTGGCCGGCTGCTTCCTCGAGACCATCGCCGCCATCACCATCCTGGTGCCCGTGCTGCTGCCCGTCGCCATCAGCATCGGCATCGACCCCGTCCATTTCGGCGTCATCATGGTGCTCAACCTGATGATCGGCCTGCTCACGCCGCCCATCGGCCTCGTCCTCTACGTGCTCGCCAAGGTGACCAACATCCCGTTCGACGTCTGCATGCGCGCGACCCTGCCGTTCCTCGTGCCGCTGGTCGTCGTCCTCGCCCTCGTCACCTTCATTCCCTCCCTCTCGATGTTCGTGCCGAACCTGGTCTATCGCTGACCTTCATGACCGACGAGGACACCATCCGCCCGGGTGAGGTCGCTGTTGAGCCGCCCGAGGCGAGCGACGCGGGGCTCGTCTTCATCGGCCGCATCCGCACGCCCTGGACGACACGCGCGAGCTGCCCGCGCCAGGGGCGGCTGGAAGGACCGCTCTGCCGGATCGAGCTCTTCCATCCCTGGGGGATGGGCCTCGCGGGGATCGAGCGGCACGAGCGCCTCGAGGTGCTCTACTGGCTCGACCGTGCGCGTCGCGACATCCTCCTGCAGAGCCCGGCCCGCGATGGCCGGACGCGGGGCGTGTTCTCGCTCCGCTCGCCGGTTCGCCCCAACCCGATCGGCACGTCGATCGTCCGCCTGGAGCGGGTCGAGGGGCTGGCCCTGCTGGTGCGCGGCCTGGATTGTCTCGACCTGACGCCGCTGCTCGATCTGAAGCCCGACCGGACCCTCTTCACGCCGGCTGCCCCAGCAAAATCTACGGTTGACGAAACTAGCTGAAGTCCATCAATCCAAGATGGATAGCAGGATCGTGGCCACCAGCGCTCTGCGATTTCTACCCGCCGGGGGGCGATGCCGCGCTCGAGGCCTGCGCCAATCTCGCGCGGGGTCGCAGGCCCGGTGGCGAAACCCAGGACGGGGGGCGCCTTCACTACCATAGGTTGCCGGATCGCAAGGCTTTTGAACGCTTTCGTCTGGCCGGCTGGAAGCTGGTCGACTACGTTGACTACGAGGGGGTGCTCGCCGGCTACCGGCCGGCGGGGAAGCGTGCGTCGGACGCGCCGTCCCGGCCACCGGCGGCACGCGGGAGGGGCTGTGCTGCCGGTTGCCTACCGCCTGAGTCTCGCGGTTTCGCTGGTTCTGCTGCTCTCGGTCCTGGTCACCGCGGCCCTCAATTTCCTCAAGCTCAACCAGGTCATGCAGAGCCTCGAGGACTCGCGCTACCGGTTCGTCACCCGTGACCTGAAGGTCGCCTTCGAGCAGAATCTCGATCAGGGCCTGCCGCTCGACCAGATCGACAACGCCCGCGCCATCCTCGAACGGCAACTGGCCCGGGACTCCGCCATCGCCGGTGCGGAGAACTTCATCCGGGCCGCGCACGGGCTCGTCGGGCCGGTCAGCCGCTACTAAAATGGCGGCCAGTATGTCGGCCATCTGGCGGAGCAGATCCTGATCGACGGCCGCCTGCCCGGGGAGCTGCCGATCCGCAACCTCGATCGCTTCTCACTCATCGTCAACATGGGCAAGCTCGACGTGGTGGCGTCCAAGGCGTTCGAGGCCCAGCTCCTGGCCAAGCTCGACAGCCCCGAGCCCGTGCTCTTCGTCGACTTCGCCGAGTGCGCCTATGTCAGCAGCGCCGGCCTCAGGGCCGTGCTGATCGCCGCCAAGACCGCGAAGAAGACCGACCACCGCCTGGTCCTCGCCGGCATGAACCCGATCGTCCGCGAGGTCTTCAACGTCTCCGGCTTCGACCGCATGCTGGTCATCGAGCATGATCTGGCGATGGCGGTCGCCGCCCAAGGCTGAGGGCCGGGTCGCTCAGGTGGTGATGGCCACCTTGAGCACGCCGTCGCGCTGGTTGGCGAAGAGCTCGTAGGCTTCCTCGATCCGGTCGAGCCCGTAGTGATGCGTGACCAAGGGGCCGAGGTCGAGGCGCTCGGCGGCGATGACGTTCATCAGCCGGCGCATGCGCTCCTTGCCGCCGGGGCAGAGCGAGGTGACGATCTTGTTGTCGCCGAGGCCGGCATGGAAGGCGGCGAGCGGGATGGTGAGATCGCTGCTGTAGACGCCGAGGCTGGAGAGCGTGCCGCCGGGCTTGAGCACCTCGAGGCAGCTCGCGAAGGTCTGCTGCAGGCCGAGCGCCTCGATCGCCGCGTCGACGCCGCGGCCGTTCGTCAGTTCCATGATCGCCTCCACCGCGTCGACCTCCTTGAAGTTGACGACGGCGTCGGCACCGAGCCGCTTCGCCATGGCGAGGCGTTCCGGCACCGAATCGACGGCGATGATGGTCGTCGCACCCCTGAGCCTCGCCCCCGCCGTGGCGCAGAGGCCGATCGGGCCCTGCGCGAAGACCGCCACGGTGTCACCGATCCTGATATTGGCGGCCTCCGCACCGGCGAAGCCGGTCGACATGATGTCCGGGCACATCAGCACCTGCGTGTCGGTCAGGCCGTCCGGCACGGCGGCGAGGTTGGCCATGGCGTCCGGCACCAGGAGGTATTCGGCCTGCGCACCGTCGATGGTGTTGCCGAAGCGCCAGCCGCCCATGGGCTTGAGCCCGTGCGCTGTGCCCGGCCCGTCCTGCGAATGCAGCCCGTCGAGGCAGGCGTTGCTGTGCCCCGACGGGCAGATCGCACCGGCGATCACCCGCTGGCCCTCGGTGTAGCCGACGACGTTGCGGCCGAGCTTCTCGATCACGCCCACCGGCTCGTGGCCGATGGTCAGGCCCTTCTCGACCGGGTACTCGCCCTTGAGGATGTGGATGTCCGTGCCGCAGATGGTGGTCGTCGTGATGCGGATCAGGGCGTCGTTCGGGCCGATCTGGGGCATCGGCTTCTCGCCCAGGACGATGCGTCCGGGCTCGATGAAGATCGCCGCTTTCATCTTGTCGGCCATGGAGTTCCTCCTGTCGCTGGCGCCGCCGAAGGGCGGCAGACGGGTCGTCATGATGTAACCGGATATTCGCCGTGGCCGCCTTGCGCTGGATCAAGGGGCCTACCGGTTCAGGATCGGCGCCGATAGGATGCCGGTCGACGACTGGCAGGGAGAACCGCTATGCGACCAGGCCTCTGGACGGCGACGATCCTCTCCGCGGCGCTGGCCCCGCTCGTGGCGGCGGCGCAGAGCCATCCCGTCACCTTCGGCATGCAGACGGCGATGGAGACCTTCTTCGGCGAGGACGGCATCGTCAGCTTCGGCGAGTACGACGCGGCGTTCGTCCCGCCGGACGGGCTCGTGGCCGAGGTGGCGCTGGCCGACGAGGCGGGCAACGTGCTCGGCCGCTTTCCCTTCCACGACAGCTATCGCTTCCAGGACAAGGTCTTCGCCCGGATCGGCGTGGTCGGGCCGGCCGACGTGCAGCTCGACACGCCCGGCGTCTACAACATCTTCTTCCTCGTCGACGGCGAGATCGCGACCCGCCTGCCCTTCGTCCTGAAGGCGGCGAGCGACGGCAGCGACCCGTTCGACCCCGAGAAGACCTGGACGGTCGACGGCTTCTGGCGGCAGCTCGGCTACATGACCGAGCTCAATTCGAGCGCCGGCCCGGCGCCGCGCTTCACCTTCTGGACCGGCGGGCCGGACCTGCCCGAAGGGGCCACGGGCGACGGCTATGTGGCGTCGCTGGTCAGGGACGGCGAGGTGATCGCCCACAGCAAGCGCACCACGGGCCACATCCCGCCCGGCCGCTTCGCCCGCACCACGTTCGAGCTCTTCCACCCGCACGGCGAGAAGGAGACGCCGAATGCGGAGATCGTCACCCTCGCCGACCTGGCGGCCCAGCCCGACGGCGAGCTGCTGCTGCGCATCTTCCGCAGCTCCGACAACGCGCTCATCCGCGTCTTCCACCTGAACATGGCCGGCGGCACCCTGCAGCAGCACGAGCGCGCCGTGCTCGGCTACGAGCCGCAAATGGACTTCATCCTCCCCCGCGTGGTCCGCGCCGGCTCGAACACCTACGAGCTGGTCGAGGCCACCTGGTTCGAGAGCTTCTGACCGATTTAGGAATAATAGCCTGAATCGCGCGCCACGTCAAGGCTCGCGGGTTCGTTGGGCAATTCGCGCTTTTCGGGTTCGGTCGTCGGCGACATGCGGTCCAAATGCCCGGGATCACTGGTCCGGGCCCTCGGGTTCGTTCGTCGAATCTCTGGGTTCGTTCGTCAAAAACCCGGGTTCGATCGTCGATTCCCCGGGTTTGTTCGTCGATTCCGCGGGTTCGTTCGTCGCAGGATGTAGCGCCAGACGCGACATCCCGGGGATTCTGTTGCAGATTCCGCGACATTCCGGGGCTGCGTGTCGCGGTATATGCGCCAACCCGAGCGATTTTGTTGCAGATTCCGCGACAACCCGAGCGGCGATGTCGCACGAGATGCACCCCCGGCGAGGGGGAGGCGGTCGCAGCGGCGTGCATGGGAAGGGCGTGCCGCGCAAGCGTCACCTCTCCAGAGATGAACGCGCGTTCACATTGGTGTCGAAAGACCTGTGACAGGGTGTCGGGTCGGCGACGGCGAGCGGCTTCGGCGCCACTCCTGCTCCAGGCGAGCTCCGAACCGGCGCTCGGCCGCGCCGGTCGCGCTCCCGTTGACACCCCGTGCCGTGCCGTGTGAATTGGACGCCGGCATTGTGATCGCGCGATCATGGACATCGGCTCTCGATCTCGAAGCACGGCGCAGGACGTGGCGGAGCGGGCAGGCGTCTCGCGGGCGGCTGTCTCGCGCTGCTTCAACGCTCGCGGCAGGGTCTCGGGGGACAAGCGGGAGCGCATCCTCGCCGCGGCCAGCGAGCTCGGCTATCGCCCCAACGCCATCGCCCGCTCGCTGACCGGCCAGCCGACGGACCTCGTCGCCCTGATCACCACGGAAAGCCTCGGCTACCAGAGCAACGAACAGTTGCGTGCCATCACCCTGTGCCTCGCGGAGCGCGGCAAGCGGGCGCTGATCATTCCCGTCGGCGCCAAGACCACGCTCGACGAATCGTCGCTGCGGGCGCTCGACTACCAGGTCGATGCGATCGTCGTCATGGGTGGCAGCATCTCGCGGCACGTGGTGGAGCTGCTCGCCGCCGCGCGGGTGCCGCTCCTTCTCTTCGGCCGGGCGCACGAGGGCGCCGGCACGGCCGCCATCTGCTGCGACAATGCCGAAGGCGGCGCCATCGCCGCGCGCTGCCTGACGCGCCTCGGCCGCACCCGCCTCGCCTATGTCGGCAAGAGCGCCGGGACCTTCGCCGATCGCGCGCGCCTGGGCGGGTTCGTGGGCGAGCTTCGACGGCAGGGCCTCGAGCCCTGCGACATGGCGGCCGACGAGAGCAGCTTTGCGGGTGGCCGTCGCGCCGCCGCCACCCTGCTCGCCGCCGCCGAGCCTCCCGACGGGCTCTTCTGCTTCAACGACACCGTGGCCTTCGGCGCCTTGCAGGCGGCCCGCGACTTTCGCCTTCGCGTGCCGGAGGATGTCGCCATCGTCGGCTTCGACGATCAGCCCATGGCGGCCTGGCCGGCCTTCGATCTGACCACGGTCGGTTGCGATTCGGGCGCGCTGGCCGAGCTCGCCGCGGCGAAGATCCTGGCGGCCCTGGGCCGGGGAGAGCAGGTCGAGGGCACCTTTCTCGTTCGCCCCTACCTGGTCGTCAGGGGCACCACGCCATGACCGGCGGCAACTTCACGGCGGCCGCTCTCGCGCGATCCGGCGCCCTGCGCTCGGCCGATTGGCGCTATCGCCTCGCCGTGGGTTGGCGCGAGCCGACGGCCGCCATCGGTGTGCTGCTGGCGCTGCTCTTCGGCTATCTGATCGTCGTGCCGATCGTCACGCTGCTGCACGACGCGATCGAGGTCCAGTTCGGCGACGCGCGGCGGGCCGGGGCCGAGGTCGGCGGCTGGACGCTGCACTATCTCGAGCGGGCGATGTTCTCGCCGGTGGCGGGCGACCTCTTCTGGGAGCCGCTGCGCCACACGCTCGCCATCTCCGCTGGCGCCATCTCGTTCTCGCTCGTGGTCGGCGGCCTGCTCGCCTGGCTGCTCACCCGCACGGACATGCTGGGCCGGCGCTGGTTCGCCACCGCGCTCATCGTGCCCTACATGCTGCCGTCCTGGACCTTCGCGCTGGCCTGGCGGACGATCTTCAAGAACCGGGCGGTCGGTGGCCAGCCGGGCTGGCTCGAGAGCCTGGGCTTCACGCCGCCCGACTGGCTCGCCTATGGGCAGGTGCCGATCACGCTCATCCTCGCCCTGCACTACACCCCCTTCGTCATCCTCCTCTTCGGCAACGCGCTCCGCCGGTTCGACAGCCAGCTCGAGGATTCGGCGCGCATGCTCGGCGCCGGGCCGGCGACGGTGGCGCGGCGAATCGTGCTGCCGATGATGCTGCCGGCCCTGATGTCGGCGACGCTGCTGATCTTCGCCAAGTGCCTCGGCGAGTTCGGCGTCAGCTACGTGCTCGGCCTGCCCGTGAACTACGACGTGCTGGCGACGTCGCTCTATCGCAGCATCGCGTCCCGCCAGAGCGGGGTGGCCGCGGTGATCGCGGCGGCGATCATGCTCATCGGCGTCCTCTCGCTGCTGATCGACGCGCGCCTGGTGCGCCAGGCCCGCCGGTTCGTCACGGTGGGCGGCAAGGGGGCGATGAACCGCCGGTCCGGGCTCGGCATCCTCGGCCTGCCGGCGCTGGCGCTGGCGTCGTTCATCTTCGCCATCAGCGTCGCCCTGCCGCTCCTGACCCTGGTCCTCTCGACGATCATGCGGGTGCCCGGCGATTTCTCGCTCGCCAACTTCACGCTCGACTTCTGGATCGGCAGCAACCTCGAGACGGTCGCCCTGCGCTCGGGCCTGCTGCTCACGCCGGAGCTGTGGCTGGCGGCATGGAACACCCTGCGCATCGTCGGCATCGCCTCGATCTGCTCCGGGCTCTGCGGGCTGCTCGTCGGCTATGTCGTGGTGCGCTCGCCCGTGCGGCCGATGGCCATGTTCCTGCGCCAGGTCACGTTCTTTCCCTATCTGGTGCCGGGCATCGCCTTCGCCGCCGCCTATCTCTCCCTCTTCGCGGTGCCCCGCGGCCCGATCCCGGCGCTCTACGGCACGGCGATCATCCTGATCCTGGCCCTGGCCGCCGACCAGATGCCGTTCGCCTCGCGCGCCGGCATCTCCGCCATGATGCAGCTCGGCAAGGAGCCGGAGGAAGCGGCCCAGATCATCGGCGCCGGCTGGCTGCGGCGCATCGTTTCGGTGGTCGTTCCCATCCAGAAGGGCGCCCTCGTCGCCGGCATCCTGCTGCCCTTCATCTCCGGGATCCGCGGCCTGAGCCTGTTCGTCATCCTGGCCGTGCCGAGCACCGACGTGCTGACCACCTTTTCCTTGCGTCTCTTGGACTACAACTACACGCAGGCGGCCAACGGCGTGGTCCTGCTCATCTGCGCCATCTCCTATGTCGGCACGCTGGCGGCGCAGAAGCTCACGCGCACCAACCTCGCCGAAGGCCTGGGAGGCTGAAGTGCCCGACATCGTCCTGCGCCAAGTCAACAAGCGCTACGACCGGGACGGGCCCGACGCCGTGGCCGATCTCGACCTCACCATTGGCGACGGCGAGTTCATGTGCCTGCTCGGGCCGTCGGGCTGTGGCAAGACGACGACGCTGCGCCTGATCGCGGGGCTGGAGAACCTGTCCGGCGGCGAGATCGCGGTCGGCGACGAGATCGTCGATTCGCGCAGCACCGGCACGTTCGTGCCGCCCGAGCGGCGCGGCATGGGGCTCGTCTTCCAGAGCTATGCGCTCTGGCCGCATCTGACCATCGAGGAGAACGTCGATTTCGGCCTGCGGCTGCGCCGGATGCCGAAGCCTGAACGGCGGGAGCGGGTCACGCGGGTCATGGAGACGCTGGGCATCGAGCCCTATCGCGACCGCTACCCGTCCCAGCTCTCGGGCGGCCAGCAGCAGCGCGTCGCCCTGGCCCGGATGCTCGCCGTCGAGCCGCGGGTCCTGCTCCTCGACGAGCCGCTCTCCAATCTCGATGCCCGCCTGCGCCTCGAGATGCGCGCCGAGCTCAAGCGCATCCACAGCGCCTTCGGCACGACCATCGTCTTCGTGACGCACGACCAGTGGGAGGCGATGACCCTCGCCACCAGCATCGCCGTCATGCACCAGGGAACCCTCCAGCAGGTAGGCGAGCCGACCGACATCTACGACCGGCCCGCCAATCGCTTCGTCGCCGAGTTCGTCGGCAGCCCGCCGATCAACATCGTCGAGGTCGAGGGGCCGGAGACGTCGCCGCTGGTGGCGCTCGCCCGTGCGTTTCTCGAAACGACCCGGCAGGGGCGAGGCGAAATCGCCTCGATCGGCATCCGCCCCGAGCATCTCCACCTGCTCGACCCGAACGAGCCGGTCGCCGGCGGTGCGTTCACCGGCCCGGCCACGCTCTCGGCGCTGCTGCCGACGGGCGGCAGCTGGATCATCGAGCTCGATGTCGGCGGCTCGCCCTTGTTCATGTCGACCAACCGGCCGCCCGTCTTCAGGGTGGGCGATTCGATCACGTTCAGTGTCGAGCGCGACGCCGTGCACCATTTCGATCGAAACCTCAGCCGCGCGACGACGACAGGCGCACCGAAGGAGAAGGTGTCGGCAGGTGCCGACACCGATACGTCGCCCCGGGCCGCGAAGTGAGCCCGGGCGTTCAACCAACCAGGAGAGAGATCAGATGGCTCGACCAATCCACCACGTGCAGAGATGCGCCACGGCGCTCGTCCTCGTCGGCCTCGCCGCACCGGCGATGGCCCAGGACTTCGACCTCGACGCGCTGATCGAGGCGGCGAAGGCGGAGGGCCCGATCACGATCTATGCCAGCACCGGCAAGATCAAGACCTCGGCGGAGGCGTTCACCGCGGCCTACGGCATCGAGGCCATCGGCACCAAGGTGGACGGCGCCACCCAGATCGAGCTGGTGCTGCGCGAGGCCCAGGCCGGCAATATCGTCGGCGACGTGATCATCTCGAGCGACGCCGCCTCGACCCTGGCGCAGCTCCTGCCGGAAGGGATCGTCACGAGCTGGACCCCGCCCGACCTCGCCGGCACGATCCCCGAGGATGCCCAAGATCCCCTGGTGGTCTGGCGGGATCCGGCCGTCTGGACCTACAACGGCGAGAAATACGAGACCTGCCCGGTGGACAATATCTGGGCTTTGACGGAGCCCGAGTGGAACCGCAGGGTCGCCATGCCCGATCCCTTGAACAAGCCGTCCTTCGTCGACTGGTTCAACCAGATGGAGACGCACTGGGACGCGACAATCGCCGCGGCCTACGAGGCGCATTTCGGCCAGAAGCTGGACACCAGCAACGAGAGCGCCACGGCCGCCTGGGTCCAGGCGCTGGCCGAGAATGCGCCCCTGGTGACGGATTCCGACTCGGCCGCGGCCGAGGCGATCGGCACGCCCGGCCAGGACGAGCCGTTCTTCGGCATCCTGGCGACGGCCAAGTATCGGGACAATGCCGACGGCGGCCTGCATCTGGCGCTGTGCGAGGGCATCGAGCCGTTCATCGGCTTCGCCAACCCGTCCTACGGCCTGATCGCGAACGGCACGGCGAGCCCCAATGCCGCAAAGCTCTTTCTCCGCTTCATGATGACGGCCGAGGGCGTCGAGCCGATGACCGTCGACGGCAAGGTTTCCGGCAACGAGGCCGTGCCGTCGCACCCGGACGAGCCCTCGGGCGTGGCGGCCTTCGCCTCGCGGCTGACGCCGCATCTGGCGGCGACCGGCGGCGAGGACTTCGACCGGCGCCAGGATTGGCAGGACTTCTGGCGGATCCACTACGCCCGCTGACGTACCCTCCAGGGCGGGCCGGCATGCCCGGCCCGCCCGTGTGTCCGCTCATGGTGGCGCCGACCCATTTTGATGAACCCACGAACCATAGCGGAGCGAGCAAGAGTGGCCCCCATCTTCCAGCGACCTGCCCTGAGCCTGATATCCGAGGGCCACGGCCCCGACCGTGCTTCCCTCTTCATCGGCGGCACCGAGGCTGCCCGGGACCTGGCTGCGCTCGACGCCGCCGGCATCTCCACGGTGGTCAACTGCGCGGTCAACCTGGACATCAACTACGTCCGGGATCCCGCCTTCGCGGCGGCGCCCGGCAAGTGCGCCGCGGGCCCCGGGGCGGTGCGCAGCTACAAGATCGGGTTGATCGACGGCGACGGCAATCCCCGGCAGATGCTGCTGGCGGGCTACTACATCCTCGACGGCGCCCTGACCCAGACCATGCCCGACAAGGCATCCTATCCGCACCGGACCCGCGGCCACGTGCTCGTCCACTGCCGTGGCGGGCGCAGCCGCTCGGTCGCCCTGGTGGCGCTCTATCTGCATTGTCAGGAGCCGGAGCGCTATCCCCGGCTCGACGATGCGATCGCCCATGTGCGGCGCCGGCGGGAGCTGCGCGAGGAGGAATGGCACGAGACGCCGAAGCCGGTGCTGGTCGAGGCCGCACGCTACGCCGCCGCCGCGATCAGGCTGCTCGACGAGACATCCCTGCATGCGCCCGCCGAGCCCGAATGCCGGCCCGCCTGAGCGGCGGGGGCGTCTACCCGAACGAGACGCCGGTCAGGAGGCGGTTCTCCTGGGCGATCAGGTTGCCGGCCTCGCGGCTCTTGGTGAGGAAGGCGGTCCAGGCGGGATCTGCCGTCATGGCGGCGCGGCGCTGCTCGCGGTCGGCGGCGGATTCGTAGGCCCAGACGTGGACATAGGTGTTGATCGGGCCGGTCTCGGTGACGCCGTAGAGGACGGGCTGGCCCAGGTGCTTGGTCTGGGTCGCGTAGCCGTGCTCCTTGTAGAGGGCGAGCTGGGCCGGGACGGTGCCCGGGCGGCAGGTGTAGATGCGCATGTCGTAGATCATCGTCGGCGTTCCCCGAAATCCTTGGCAATGGCGGCGAAAGGCGCCATGGCGCGGCCCTTGTCAACCCGCCATCGGCGGTGGCGATTCCCGTCGACCGGTTGTCGGCGAGTGCGCTAGAAGCGCTCGACAAGCAGGGAGGAAGAGATGACGAGCCTGACCAGACGCGGCCTGATGGCGGCGACCGCCATTGCCGGTGTCGGCATCGCGGCACCGACGGTGCTCCGGGCGCAGGGCACGGTGATCCGCTGGGGCGAGATGCTGCCGGCGACGCATCCGCAGGCGCTGATGATCGACCGCATCGCGGCGACCGTGGCCGAGCAGTCGGATGGCCGGATCGAGATCCAGAGCTTCCCGAACGGCCAGCTCGGCTCGGGCAAGGACATGATGGATTCGGTCGTGTCCGGGGCACTGGCGATGACCACCGACGGGGCGGCGGCGCTCGGCTCGCTCCTGCCGCAGCTCTCGGTGATCGAGGCGCCCTATCTCTGGCGCGACGCCGCGCACATGGCGAAGGTGGCCGACGCGCCGGTCTTCGCCAAGATGAACGACGACCTCGTGGCGCAGCGCGGGCTGAAGATGCTGGCCGTCACCTATTACGGCAAGCGGCACCTGACGACCGGCACCCGCGAGGTGCACACCGTGGCCGACATGGAGGGCTTCAAGCTGCGCGTGCCGCCGGTCGACACGTTCCGTGCGATGGCCGAGGCCTGGGGGGCGCAGGCGACGCCGATCAACTTCACCGAGCTCTATCTGGCGCTGAGCCAGGGGGCGGTGGACGGCCAGGAGAACCCGCTGCCGACCATCGCCAGCGCCAAGCTCAACGAGGTGCAGAAATACCTCGTGCTGACCGGGCACATCATCACGCCGCGCCTGGTGATCGCCAACAACGACTGGCTGAACGGGCTGGAGGAGGCGGATCGCGAGATCCTGGAGGGGGCGATCGCCGAGGCGGTCGCCTGGCAGGATGCCGAGCTGGCGAGCCAGGAGGCGTCGCTCCAGGGCACGCTCGAGCAGCAGGGCATGATCGTCATCGACCCCAATGTCGAGAGCTTCAGGAAGCCGGTGCTCGAGCAGCTCCCGCCCAAGTTCGTCGACAAGTGGGGCGAGGGCACCTGGGACGCCCTGGCGGCGCTCTGACGGGCCCTGCCGCCCCGGCGTAGAGCCGTGCTCCCATCGCTCGCCCGCGTGGCGCAGCGGCTTCTGGAGGTCGCCGCCGTCCTCCTGCTGCTGGCCATGCTGGCGAGCGTCTTCCTCGGCGTCGTCTTCCGTCTCGCCAACCAGCCGCTGACCTGGTCGGACGAGATGGCGACGTATCTGCTGGTGTGGACCGGCTTCGTCGGCTGGATCATCGCGGGCCAGCGCGGCAGCCATATCCGCATCACGGCGATCATCGGCCGGCTCCGGGGCACGCCCCTGATGCTGGCGGAGGTCGTCATCCAGCTCCTGGTGCTGGTCTTCGGGCTGATCCTGCTGACGCAGAGCTTCGGGCTGATCCAGCGCAATCTCGATGTCGAGTGGGTGAGCCTGCCGCTGTCGGTGGCGCTGGTCTACATCCCGATCCCGATCGCCGGCTTCGCCGTGGTGCTGCAGGCCGGAATCGAGATCCTTCGGCTGGTGCGCGAGAGGGCGGTCTCGTGACGGCGATCATGGTGGAGATCCTGATCGTCTGGTTCGTGGCCCTGATGCTCGGCGTGCCGCTCTTCGCCACGCTGGGCCTGGCGTCCGCCGCCTTCGTCTGGCTCAACGGCATGCCGATCGACATCGTGCCGCAGAAGCTGGCGCAGTCGGTCAACTCCTTCCCGCTGCTCGCCGCCCCCCTCTTCATCCTGATGGGGGCGATCATGAACTCGGCCGGGATCACCGACCGGATCTTCGGCTTCGCCACGGCCTGCGTCGGCTGGGTCAGGGGCGGGCTCTGCCATGCCAACATCCTGGCGAGCGTCATCTTCGCCGGCATGTCGGGCTCGGCCGTGGCCGATGCCGGGGGGGTGGGTGCCCTCGAGATCCGGGCGATGAAGCAGGCCGGCTACGACGCCGAGACGGCGGCGGCGATCACCGCGGCCTCGGCGACCATCGGGCCGATCATCCCGCCGTCCCTGCCGATGGTGATCTACGGGGTCAGCGCCGACGTCTCGATCGGCGGGCTCTTCCTCGCCGGCGTGATCCCCGGGCTTTTGATGGCTGGCGCCCTCTCGGCCATGGTCGTGGTGATGGCGCGGCGGCGCAACATGGCGCGCGAGCTCTTTCCGGGGCTGCGCGGGCTCTGGCTCGCCTACCGGCGGGCGCACTGGGCCTTGATGACGCCGGTGATCCTCTTCGGCGGGATGATGGCCGGCATCATGACGCCGACCGAGGCGGCGGCGGTCGCCACGGTCTATGCCCTCTTCCTCGGGCTCGTGGTCTATCGCGAGCTCGATCTGCGCGAGCTGCCGAAGCTCATCGTCTCGACGGTCGAGGTGACCGGCATGGTGCTCGCGCTGGTCATGACGGCGGCAGCACTCGCCTGGTGCCTCTCGATCTCGCGCATCCCGCAGACCATCACGCCGATCATCGTCGAGCATCTCGGCAACCCGCTGCTCTTCCTCCTCGCGGTCAACCTGCTGCTGCTGTTCATCGGCTGCTTCATGGAGGCGCTCGCCGCCATGCTGATCCTGATCCCGATCCTCACACCGGTCGCGGCCCAGCTCGGCATCGACCCGATCCATTTCGGCGTGATCTTCGTCCTCAACCTGATGCTGGGGACCATCACCCCGCCGGTCGGGGTGGTGCTCTTCATCACCTCGCGGCTGGCGGGCATCAGCTTCGAGCGCATGTCGATCGCCATCGTGCCCTGGCTGATCCCGCTGCTCGTCGTGCTGGTGCTGCTGTCGCTCTGGCCGCCCTTGACGACCTTCCTCCCGGGGTTCTTTCTCGGCCGGCCGGGCTTTTGACCGGCGGTTCCTCCCGATGCGGGCGGGCGGCGAAGGAAGGGTGCGACCATGGCTGATGTCCTCTGCTTCGGCGATCTTCTAATCGATTTCGTGCCGACCGAAAGCGGCCTGCCGCTGAGTAGGGTCGAGACCTTTCGCCGGGCGCCCGGCGGGGCGGCGGCCAACGTCGCCGTCGGGCTCGGCCGGCTCGGGGTTTCGAGCGCCTTCATGGGCAAGGTCGGCGACGACGTCTTCGGCCATTTCCTCGCCGACACGCTGCGCGCCGACGGGGTCGATGTGGGGCCGCTCCGCTTCGACGGTCGGGCCCGCACGGCGCTCGCCTTCGTCAGCCTCAAGGCGGATGGCGAGCGGGATTTCATGTTCTACCGCCACCCCTCGGCCGACATGCTGTTCACGCCGGGCGAGGTGGACGCGGGTGCGATCGAGGCGGCCTCGATCTTCCACTTCGACTCCATCAGCCTCGCCGCCGAGCAGCCACGCGAGACGGCGCTCTTCGCCGCCGATCGGGCGGTCGCGGCCGGCAAGCTGGTGAGCTTCGACGTCAACCTGCGGCTGCCGCTCTGGGGCGACGCCGACGCCGCCCGGGCCGGCATCCGCGACGGGCTGAAACGGGCCGCCGTCGTCAAGCTGAGCGACGACGAGCTCGAGTTCCTGATCGGCAACCGCGATCCCTCGGGCCTGCGCGACGCCCTCTGGCACGACGGCATCCGGCTGCTCGTGCTCAGCATCGGCCGTGCCGGCTGCGTCGTCTTCACGGCCGAGGGCGAGTTCCGCGTGCCGAGCTTCGAGGTGAAGGCGGTCGACACGACCGGCGCCGGCGACGGCTTCGTCGCCGGCCTGCTCGCCGGCCTGCATGCCAGCCCGGGCGGCTTCGGCGACCGCGACGCCCTCTTCTCCGCCTGCCGCTTCGCCAACGCGGTGGGTGCCCTCACGACAACCGAGCGGGGGGCGATTCCGGCCCTCCCCGGACGCGATCAGGTCGAGGCGCTCGTGAACCGGTCCGGCCGATGAGCCGGGCCAAGTGGAGTTCAAAGGATGAGCGCACGTCTCCTTCCGGTCGACCCGTTCGACCTCGTGGTGTTCGGCGGCACGGGCGACCTCGCCATGCGCAAGCTGCTGCCGGGCCTTTATCATCGTGACTGCGACGGCCAGTTGCCGCCGGAGAGCCGGATCATCGGCGTATCGCGCGGCGACCTCGGCAAGAAGGCCTATGCGGAGGCGGTGGAGACGGCGATCCGGCGCTCGACCCCGGAAGAGCAGCTTCGCCCCGAGGTCGTCGACCGCTTCCTGAAGCGGCTGGAGCATGTCGCCATCGATGCCGCCGGCACCACCGGCTGGCGCAAGCTCGCGGCGCTCCTGCAGCGCAACGGCAAGAGCAACGGCATCCGGGTCTTCTACCTCGCCACCGCGCCGGCGCTGTTCGGCCCGATCGCCCGCAACCTCGCCGCCAACGAGCTGATCACGGCCGAGAGCCGCGTCGTGCTCGAGAAGCCGATCGGTCGCGATCTCGACTCCGCCATGGCGATCAACGATGCGGTGGGGGCGGTCTTCGAGGAGCGGCAGATCTTCCGCATCGACCATTATCTGGGCAAGGAGACGGTCCAGAACCTGGTGGCCTTGCGCTTCGCCAACGCGCTTTTCGAGCCCTTGTGGAACTCGGCGCACATCGACCATGTGCAGATCACCGTCGCCGAGAGCCTCGGCGTCGAGGGCCGGGCCGCCTATTACGACACCTCGGGCGCGCTCCGCGACATGGTGCAGAACCACATTCTCCAGCTCCTCTGCCTCGTCGCCATGGAGCCGCCGCACGTCTTCGCCGCGGAGGCGGTGCGCAACGAGAAGCTCAAGGTGCTCCGCTCGCTCAGGCCGATCGACAACGGCGACGTCACCACCAAGACGGTGCGCGGCCAGTACCAGGCGGGTGCCGTCGGCGGGCAGGCCGTGCCCGGCTACCTCACGGAGCTCGACCGGCCGGCCTCGTCGACCGAGACCTTCGTCGTCATCAAGGCCGAGATCGCCAACTGGCGCTGGGCCGGGGTGCCCTTCTATCTCAGGACCGGCAAGCGCATGATGACGCGCCAGTCGGAGATCGTGATCCAGTTCAAGGCGCCGCCCTACTCGATCTTCGGCGAGGCCGGCGGTCCGCTCGATGCCAACCGGCTGGTCGTCCGCCTGCAGCCGGACGAGGCGGTGCGTCTCTTCCTCATGTCCAAGGACCCGGGCCCGGGCGGCATGCGCCTGCGCACCGTGCCGCTCAACCTCGCCTATGCCGACGCGTTCAACGTCCGCTATCCCGATGCCTATGAGCGCCTGCTCCTGGACGTGGTGCGCGGCAATGCCACGCTCTTCATGCACAAGGACGAGGTGGAGGCCGCCTGGACCTGGGTCGAGCCGATCCTGCGCGCCTGGGAGGCCCGCAACGACCCGCCCAAGCCCTACACCGCCGGAAGCTGGGGCCCGTCCGCCGCGATCGCGCTGATCGAGCGCGACGGGCGCAACTGGCTCGAGGACGCCGCCTGAAGGAGAAGAGGATGACCAGCGAACTCCATGCGCGGCTCGGCGAGGTCACCGAGCGCCTCGCCCGCCGCAGCCACGACCGCCGCCAGCGCTATCTGGACAAGATCAGGGCCGCCGCCAGCCGCGGCCCGAAGCGCGGCCATCTTTCGTGCGGCAACCTCGCCCACGGCTTCGCCGCCTGCGACGCGGGCGACAAGGCCGACCTGATGGGCGAGGCCAAGGCCAATATCGCCATCGTCTCGTCCTACAACGACATGCTCTCGGCGCATCAGCCGCTCGAGCGCTTCCCGGCGCTGATCAAGGCCGCCTGTCGCGAGGCCGGTGCGGTGGCGCAGTTCGCCGGCGGCGTGCCGGCGATGTGCGACGGGGTGACCCAGGGCCAGCCCGGCATGGAGCTCTCGCTCTTCAGCCGTGACGTCATCGCCATGGCGACCGCCGTGGCGCTGAGCCACGACATGTTCGACGGCGCCCTCTATCTCGGCGTCTGCGACAAGATCGTGCCGGGGCTGGTCATCGCCGCCCTATCCTTCGGTCACCTGCCGGCCGTCTTCGTGCCGGCGGGGCCGATGTCGTCGGGCCTGCCCAACGACGAGAAGGCGAAGGTCCGCCAGCTCTTCGCCGAGGGCAAGGTCGGCCGCGACCGGCTGCTCGAGTCCGAGGCCGCCTCCTACCACGCGCCGGGCACCTGCACCTTCTACGGCACGGCCAACACCAACCAGATGCTCATGGAGATCATGGGCGTGCATCTGCCGGGGGCCAGCTTCGTCAACCCCAACACGCCGCTCCGCGATGCCCTGACCAGCCACGCCGCGCGGCGGGTGACCGAGATCACCGCCATGGGCAACGCCTACACGCCGATCGGCGAGGTGATGGACGAGAAGGCCTTCGTCAACGGCGTCGTCGGGCTGCATGCGACGGGCGGGTCGACCAACCACACGCTGCATCTGGTCGCCATGGCCCGGACCGCCGGCATCGACCTCACCTGGGACGACATGGCCGACCTTTCCGAGGTCGTGCCCCTGCTCTGCCGCATCTACCCGAACGGCCTCGCCGACGTGAACCATTTCCAGGCCGCCGGCGGCATGGGCTACCTGACGCGCGAGCTGCTCGGCGCCGGCCTGCTGCATGCCGACGTGCGCACGGTGGCGGGCGAGGGCGGGCTCGACCTCTATGCGAAGGAGCCCTTCCTCGAGGAGGGTCGCCTCGCCTGGCGGGACGGCCCTTCCGTCTCGGGCGACGCCTCGGTCCTGGCGACGGTGGAGAAGCCGTTCAGCCGGGATGGCGGGCTCAAGCTGCTCGAGGGCAATCTCGGTCGGGCGGTGATCAAGGTCTCGGCGGTCAAGCCCGAGCGCCGCATGATCGAGGCGCCGGCCATCGTCTTCCACGACCAGAACGAGCTTTTGGCCGCCTTCGAGCGCGGCGAGCTCGAGCGGGACTTCGTCGCGGTCATCCGCTTCCAGGGGCCGACCGCCAACGGCATGCCGGAGCTGCACAAGCTGACGCCGGCGCTCGGCGTGCTGCAGGACAAGGGCTTCAAGGTGGCGCTGCTGACCGACGGGCGGATGTCCGGTGCTTCGGGCAAGGTGCCGGCGGCCATTCACCTGACCCCGGAAGCCTGCCATGGCGGGCCGATCGCGCGGGTGAAGAACGGCGATGTGATCCGGGTGGATTCCGAGGCCGGCACGGTCGAGGCGCTGGTCGATGCGGCCGAATGGGAAGCGCGCGAGGTGGTGACGGCCGATCTTTCGCATTATCACGAGGGGCTCGGGCGCGAGCTCTTCGCCAGCCTGCGGGGCGCGGTCGGCACTGCCGACACCGGCGCCTCGGTCTTTGAATTCGCCGCCTGAAGGATGACTGCCATGCTCACGACCGATGCCCTGATGCGGCGTGCCCCGGTTATTCCGGTGATCGTGATCGACGACCTCACCACGGCCGTGCCGCTCGCCAAAGCACTGGTTGCGGGCGGGCTCGACGTGCTCGAGATCACGCTGCGCACGGCGGTGGCGCTGGATTCCATCCGGGCGATCATCGCCGAGGTGGAAGGTGCCATCGTCGGTGCCGGGACGGTGCGCGACCCGGAGCAGCTCGCCGCCGTCACGAAGCTCGGCTGCGCCTTCGCGGTAAGCCCCGGCTTCACGCCGAAGCTCCTCGATGCGGCCGATGATTCGCCCTGCCCGCTGCTGCCGGGTGCGGCCACGGCGACGGAGATGATGCAGCTCGCCGAGCGCGGCTACGACCGGCAGAAGTTCTTCCCGGCGGTGCCGGCGGGCGGGCTCGACTATTTGAAGGCGGTGGCCTCGCCGCTCGCCGAGATCCGCTTCTGCCCGACCGGCGGCATCGACGCGGCCAGTGCTGCGGCCTTCCTCGCCCTCGGCAACGTGCTCTGCGTCGGTGGCTCCTGGGTGGCGCCGAAGGCGGCCGTCGCCGCCGGCGACTGGGCCGCCATCACGAGCCTCGCCGCCGCGGCCGTGCGTAGCGGGCGGCACGCGGGGAGCTGACCAGGCTCTTGCCGGGGGCTTCGGGTCCGTTCACCATGAGCGGGCCTGAACCAGCGTGGAGAGTGTCATGCGCGCCGCGCTGCTCATGGCCGGTTGGGTCATGCTGGTCGCGCCGGGGTCGATCGGTGCGGCCAGTGCGGTCGAGCCGGGCCCTGTGACGCTGGAGGCGAGCGAGCTTGCGACCATCGGCCGGCGCGCGGCGCCGCCACCGATATTGCCGGCGCCGGCGCCGCTCGTCATCGAGCCGCCGAGCTCGCCGCTCCCGGGGGTGCCCCGGCCGCCGACCACCGTGCTCGGGCCGAGCGAGCTCGGAGCCGTCGGTCGGCGCGTTCAGCCGGTGCCACTGCCGCTCGCCACACCGGCGCAGGTGGCAGCGCCGGTGACCGTGGCGGCCGCCGCGTCGCCCGCTTTCGCCCGACCGGTGCCGCGTCCGGTCATGATGGCCATCGTGCAGCCGGCTGCCGGACCGGTCCGGCTCGATGCGACGGGGCTCTCGCTGATCGGGCCGTAGGCGCCCGACGGCGCGCTCAGGCGGCGGCTTGGGCCGTGTCGCCGGCGAGGCGGGCGCTGATGGCGGCCCGGTCCAGCCCGGCGAGGCCGATCACCACGAGGGCGCCGAGCGGCGCCTCGCCCGGTGCCCAGGGGCGGTCGAAATAGCTCGCCACGCGGGCGCCGACCGCCTGCACGGCGAGCCGCATCGGCTTGCCCTCGACCACGGCGAAGCCCTTGACGCGCAGCACCTCGTGCGCCCCGGCCACGGCCCGGATGCGGGCCTCGATCTCGGCCGGCCGGGCGAGCGGCGGCAGGCTCACGACGAAGCTCTCGAAATCGTCGTGGTCGTGCTCGCCGCCGTCGTCGTGATGCGAATGGCGGCTCTCGAGATCGTCCTCGGCAGCGGCACCCTGGCCGAGCAGGACGAGGGGATCGAGGGCGCCGTGGCTGGCCTCGACGATGTGGACGCCCGGGCGGAGATGTGCCCCCACGGCTTCCCGCGCGCGGGCCTTGCCGGCCGCGTCCACCCGGTCGCACTTGTTGAGCACGACGAGGTCGGCGCAGCCCACCTGCTCCTCGAAGAGCTCCTCGAGCGGGCTTTCGTGGTCGAGGCCGGGATCGGCCGCCCGGGCCGCCGCCACGGCTTTCGGGTCGCTGGCGAAGAGCCCGGCCGCGGTCGCCTCCGCGTCGACCACGGCGACGACGCCGTCGACCGTCACCTCGTTCCTGACGGCGGGCCAGGTGAAGGCCTTGACGAGCGGCTTGGGCAAAGCGAGCCCCGAGGTCTCGATGACGATGTGGTCGGGGCGCTCGGGCCGATCCAGGAGCTTCTGCATGGTCGGCACGAAGTCGTCGGCGACGGTGCAGCAGATGCAGCCATTGGCCAGCTCGATCATGTCCTCCTCGCGGCAGCTCGGAATGCCGCAGCCCTGGATCAGGTCGCGATCGACGCCCTGGTCGCCGAACTCGTTGATGATCAGGGCGATGCGCCGGCCGCCGCTCTCCTCCAGCAAATGCCGGATCAGGCTGGTCTTGCCGGCGCCGAGGAAGCCGGTGACGATGGTGGCTGGGATCTTTTGCCGGTTCGCTGGCGTCGTCATCGGGCTCTCCATCAATGCAGGCGGCGACGCTGGGTCGTGCCAGGGTCGAGGCGCTCGCGCGGGTAGGCGGTGGTGGTCTCGAGCAGCTCGATCAGCCCCCGGGCGGCGGGGCCGGAGGCCGTGCCGGCGACGCGGTCGAGGACCAGGGCCGCGGCATGCGCCGCGTCGATCTCGCCCGGCAGCGCCATGAGCCAGGTGAGATAGAGCTCCCTGGGCGACCAGCCGGGGGCTCCCGCGAGCGCGCCCCGGATCAGCCCCTTGGGGTCGCAGGTCTCGAGCGACAGGATGGGTGGTGAGGTTCGGCAGTCGGTGGACGGCATCGGGCACGACCTTTCGCCAGGGACACCCCGCCCCGGATTGGAGGAATGAGCTGGTGGCAGGTCTCCTGGCTCGCGGGTCGGTGCCTTCGACCAGCCTTCCCGGACCCATCGGGTCCAGTGGCGCGATCGGGCGAAGGCTCGCCGCTCACAGTTGCGGGGGCAGCCCCGGCCTCGATCCTGGCGAAAGCATGCTGGATCTCACCGGGTTCCCTTTTCACCCCGGTCGGCCGAAAGGCCTAGGGGGAACCACCGGGGCGGACTATGACAGCCGCCGGCCGCATCCGCAATCGGGACGGTCGGGGCCATTCTGCAAAGGGGTGAGGACGTGCCGCCGGTGCCCGACACCAGGGGCGATGTGCGCCGCGGCATGCTGATGCTGCTCGTGGCGGTGACGCTCTTTCCGGTGATGGACGCGATCGCCAAGGAGCTGGCGACGCGCCTGCCGGTGCTGCAGATCACCTGGGGCCGCTACGCCTTCACGGTGGGGGTCATCCTGCCGGCCATCCTCTGGCGGCACCACAAGGCGCTCTGGCCCGTGCCGAGCCCGTGGCTGCAGCTCTTGCGCGGGCTCGCCCAGCTCGCCGCCACCTTCCTCTTCTTCCTGACGCTGACCTATCTGCCGCTGGCCGACACCGTGGCCCTGGCCTTCCTCTATCCTTTGGTCATCACGCTGCTCTCGCCTTTGGTGCTCGGCGAGACGGTCGGCTGGCGGCGCCATTCGGCGGTCGCCATCGGCTTTCTGGGTGCCCTCGTCATCATTCGGCCCGGCCTCGGCTTCTTCCAGCCCGCCGCCCTTTTTGGCCTCGGCATCAGCCTCGCCGGCGCCGTCTACCTCCTGATCACCAGGCGGATCGCCGGTCAGGCGCCGCCGCTGGTCAGCCTCGCCTACG
Source organism: Geminicoccaceae bacterium (assembly GCA_020638495.1). Classification (GTDB taxonomy): domain Bacteria; phylum Pseudomonadota; class Alphaproteobacteria; order Geminicoccales; family Geminicoccaceae; genus SLRI01. The sequence continues at coordinate 125,721 of JACKIN010000008.1, forward strand.
CCTCGTCCATCAGCCTCGTGCTCTCCTCGCTCCCGCTCTTCTGGATCTGGCAGCCGATGGCCTGGGCCGACTGGGGCGCCTTCGTGGTCATCGGGGCGCTCGGGGCGATGTGCCACGGCCTCTTGATCCACGCTTTCGAGAGCGCGCCGGCGTCGGTGCTGGCACCCCTGGGCTATGCCGAGATGATCATGGCGGTCGCCGTGGGCTACCTCTGGTTCGGCGATTTCCCGGATGCGATGACCTGGTTCGGCATCGCCATCATCGCCTCGGCGGGTCTCTATGTGGGCTGGCGCGAGCGGCTGGCCGGTTGACCAGGGCCACGCCGGCCATGGTGACCGCCATGCCGAGGATCGCCAGGGGCGGCAGCCATTCGTCGAAGAGCGCCCAGGCCATGAGCGCGGTGGTGGGCGGCACGAGGAAGAAGAGGCTGGAGACCCGGGCCGCCGCCCCTTCGCGGATCAGCACGTAGAGCAGGGTCACCGCACCGAAGGAGAGGACCAGGATCGACCAGGCGAGGGCGAAGATCAAGGGCGGCTGCCAGTCGACGGTCCGCTCCTCGAAGGTGAACGCCAGGAAGCCGGTGACCAGCGTCGCGGCACCGAACTGGAAGACGTTGCCGACCCGGAGATCGACGCCGGCGGCGAAGCGCTTCTGGTAGAGCGTGCCGGTCGTGATCCCGAGGAGCGCGAGCACCGAGAGCAGGACGCCGACCGGCGTGCCCAGGCCCTGGCCGAGCTTCTCGAACACGACGAGGCCGACCCCGGCGAGGCCGAGGGCGAGGCCGAGCCATTGTCGCGATGCCACGCGCTCGCCGAGCAGGGGTGCGGCGACGGCGGCGACCAGCAGTGGCTGCAACCCGACGATCAGCGCCGAGGCGCCGGCCTCCACGCCGGCGGCGAGCGAGGCGAAGACGCCGCCGAGATAGACACCGTGCAGGAGGATGCCGGCGACGCACTGGTGCAGGACGATCCGGGCGGCGGGCCAGGCGAGGCCGAGCCAGAGCACGAGTGCGAGAAAGCCGATGGTGGTGGCGAGAAACCGCAGCACCAGGAAGGTCATCGGCTCGATATAGGGCAGGCCGAGCTTGGCGCTGATGAACCCGGTGCTCCAGAGGAAGACGAAGAGCGCCGGCGCACCGATGGCGAGGATGCCGGCGCGGGTCATGGGTTCCAGCTCTCCAGCAGGCCCATGACGACGGGCAGGCTCGCCATGGCGAGCAGCGTCTGCAGGGCCACGGCGTTCGCCATGAAGCCGGCATGCCCGCCCATCGCCCGGGTCTGGACATAGGCGGTGGGCGAGAGGGGCAGCGAGGCGAAAAGCACGACGACGGCGAGCGGCAAAGGCGGCAGGCCGAGGGCGAGGGCGGTCGCCAGGGTCAGGAGCGGCAGGCCGGCGAGCTTGAAGGCGCTGGCGGCGGCGAGCCAGGCGAGTTCCCGGCCGCCGGCACCCCGCCAGACCAGCCCGGCGCCGGTGGCGAGCAGGGCCAGTGGCAGCGAGGCCATGGCGAGCACCCTGAGCGTCTCGTCGAGCACGAAAGGCGGGTGCCAGCCGGTCTGGCCGAGCACGAGGCCGGCCGCCGAGGCGAGCACCAGCGGGTTCAGGAGAAGGGCCCGGGCCAGCACCGCCGGCCGGGGCCGCGTCGCCGCATGCAGGCCGAGCAGGAGGGCGCTGGCGACGTTCACCCCCGGGACATAGGCGGCGACCGCGATGGCGAGGGGCGCCAGGGCCGGCTCGCCCCAGAGGCCCTGGGCGGCGGCGAAGGCGATATAGACGTTCTGGCGGGTGGCGGCCTGGGCCACCGCCGGGATCATCCGGCCGGCGAGGCCGAGCAGCGGGGCACCCAGGGTCACCAGCGTCATGACGAGGCCGATCGGCCCTAGCACGGCGAGCGCGATCCCCAGCATCACGGCACCGCCGCTCTCGACACCCGCCGTGGTGCGCAGGAGCAGCGCCGGGAAGAGGCACCAGTAGACCAGCCGCTCGACCGCCGGCCAGAAGCCGACCGCCGGAAACTGGCGCCGCCCGAGGGCGAAGCCCAGGGCCAGGAGGAGGAAGACGGGTGCGATCGCCCCGAAGGCGGCGGACATGGGCGACCATCTATTGATGCGCGGTCGACGTGGCTAGCGCCGCGTTAAGGAATTGGCAAAGGATGGGGGCTAGGATCGGCGCAGAACCAGCCCAGGAGTGCGCCGGGAGCTTCATGCGGCCTTTCTCGATCCTCATCGTCGACGATGCGCGCAGCGAGCGGATGCTGCTTCGTCAGGCCATCTACGACGCGCGGCGCAATCTTCGCCTGTTCGAGGCCGCCGACCCGCGCTCGGCCAGGGACATTTTTCGCCGCCACCCGCTCGATCTGGTGTTCCTCGATGTCGAGCTCATCGCCGCCAGCGGCCTCGATCTCCTGCGCGAGCTGCGCCTCGCCGACCCGGCGCTGCCGATCGTCATGGTCACCCATCACAGCACCCAGGACGTCGTCGTCAAGGCGCTGCGCCAGGGCGCCTTCGGCTTCATCGTCAAGCCCTACAGCCTGAGCCGGCTGAAGGAGATCTTCGGCAAGCTGGAACGCCGCGAGGCGGATGCCCGCTCGATGCAGGAGGTGCCGGCCTAGCAGCCTGGCCGAGAGATGGCCAGGCTCCTAGGCGCGTGCTGCCGCCGGTGTCTCGACGGCCAGGCCCCAGCGCCACAGCAGCCAGAGCAGGAAGAGGGCGGGCAGGGCGAAGAGGGTGGAGGTCAGGAAGAAGACCGACCAGCCCACGGCGTCCGCGAAGAAGCCGGACGACGGCACGATGACGAACTTGCCGAGGAGCTGCATGAAGGAGGTGAGCAAGGCGTACTGCACCGCCGTGTAGTGGATGTTGCACAGGGAGGAGAGGTAGGCGACGAAGACGGTCGTGCCGAGGCCGGCGGTGACGTTCTCGACCAGGATGACGGCGTGGAAGAGGGCGAGGTTCGGCCCGACCCAGGACAGGAGCAGGAACATCAGGTTCGAGCCCGCCATCAGCGCCACGGAGAGGGCCAAGGAGAGCATCAGGCCGAGGCGGAAGACCAGCACGCCGCCGAGGATGCCGCCAATCAGGGTCATCCAGAGGCCGAACGTGCCCGAGACCCAGGCGATCTCCGCCTTGTCGAAGCCGACATCGATGTAGAAGGGGTTCGCCATCAGGGTGAGGACGACGTCGGCTGCCTTGTAGACCGAGATGAAGGCGAGGATGACGACGGCGACCCGGAGCCCGTTGCGCCTGACGAAGTCGTAGAACGGCTCGATCACCGCCCGCCGCATCCAGAGATGGACCCTGCTCTCCTCGGCGATCGGCACCATCCCGAAATTGGCCTGCGCCCGGCGGCTGAAATAGGTGAAGCCGTAGAGCGTGAGCAGGGCGACGAGCTCGAGCCAGAAGCCGACGACGGTCAGCCAGACCGGGGCCATGAAGGCCTCGTAGGTGAACGGTGCCGCACCGAAGAGGCCGACGACCCAGTTGCTGACGAGAAAGAGGAGGCCGAGCACCAGCCAGCCGTGCAGCGTGGCGAAGAAGGGCGCCTCTGGCCCGATTGCATACCAGAGTGTCTCGACGGTCGCCCAGGCGATGGCGAGCAGGGCGAAGTTCTTGGTCCGGGCGAGGGCATCGGGTGTCCGGCGGTAGAGCAGCCAGGCGAGCCGCATGCCGAGCGCCGTGACGGCGAGGTTGCCGGCGAGCACGATGGCGCCCGAGATCGACCAGGATTCCGGTGGTGCCGTCACGATGCCGAAGAGGGTCGAGAGCGGCTGCCACACCCCGAGACCGATCACGGCCGCCAGGAGGAGCCCGCCGAGGCCCTTGAAGGGAGCGAGCCTGGCTGGTGTGGTCTGGCGGAGCAGGCGGTCCTCCTCGAGCACCTCCTGGTCGATGAGGGCGGTCGAGGACTGCGCCGGCTCGCCGATGGACAGCACCGTGCCCATGCCGACGAGGACGAGCAGCGCCATCACCGTGTAGGCAGCGGACCAGCCGAAGGCCTCGGCGATCAGCAGGGCACCGGCGGTCGCCACCCACATGGCGACGCGATAGCCGAGCACGACGACCCCGGCGCCGGCGCCGAGCTTCTCCTTCGGCAGGATCTCGACGCGATAGGCGTCGATGACGATGTCCTGGCTGGCCGAGAAGAAGGCGACGAGCACCGCGAAGAAGGCGGTCCACCAGAGGTCCTCGGCGGGGCTCGTCCGGCCGAGCGCGAAGATCGAGAGGACGAGGCCGATCTGCGCCGCGATCATCCAGCCGCGGCGCCGGCCGAGCAGGCTCGTGAACGGCGGCAAAGGCAGCCGGTCCATGAGCGGCGCCCAGGCGAACTTGAAGGTGTAGGGGGCGAAGGCGAAGCCGAAGAGGCCGATGGCGGCCCGGGTCACCTCCTCCTCGCGCAGCCAGGTGCTGAGCGTCGCGGCGATGAGCATGATCGGCAGGCCGCTCGAGAATCCCAGGAACAGCACGCCGACGACCCTCGGGTCGCGATAGATCGCGAGGGAGGCGAGCCAGCTCCGCCAGTCCAGCCAGCCCGGCTTGCCCTGCCGCGCCTCAGCCATCGATGCCCTCCGTCAACAGCGCTTGCGGCCCTGCCGCACGACAGACAACCGCCGCCGGCACCGGGGCGGCGGCGGTGCCGGTCTGCACCGCTGGCTCAGAAGAAGCGTTCGGGGACGCGGAGGATGTCGCCCGGCAGGATCGGCGTGTCGACCGTCACCACCACGGAGGGGGCGCCCGAGCCGCCGCGCTGGATCTCGATCCCATCCTCCTTGGCCCGGTAGGTGAAGCCGCCGGCGAGGGCCACGGCGTTGATCACGCTCATGCCCGAGACGTAGGGATAGCTGCCGGGCGCGTTGACCTCGCCGAGGATGAAGAAGGGTCGATAGTTGAGCACCTCGATGCTGACCTGCGGGTCGACGAGGTAGCCGTCCTTGAGCCTGGTGGCGATGCGGTCCTCGAGCTGGCGCGCGGTGAGGCCGGCGGCGTTGATCTCGCCGATCAGCGGCATGGCGAACGTGCCGCCGCCATCGATCTCGAACTCGCCGGAGAGATCCTCGTGGCGGAAGACCACGATGCGGATCCGGTCGCCGCTGTCGAGTGTGTAGGCGGGAGCGCTGAGGCGCGCCGCCGGCGTGCCGTCCGCCCCCGTGCCGGCGCCGGCAGCGGGGCCGAGCGTGCCGGGCGATGGGCTGCCACAGGCGCTGAGCAGCAGCCCCAGCCCGAGCACCAACCCCGCCAGGAGCTTGCGGCAAGTCGTCGTCATCATTCTCTCTCCACCGCTCTCACGCACCACGTCCATGCGTCCGATTCGCCGCAAGCAGCCGGCGACGACGCCCATCCGTACCTGACTACACGGCGAACGTTACTCAAGAATAAAGCCATGGTCGAGCAAGCAGAGGACGGCGGCGCCGGGCATCGCAGGCAGGTGCCGCGATGCGACTGCCGCTCATAGCTTGGCGGAGAGGCCGATGCGGAAGATATTGCGGTCGAACTCCGCATCCCCGTCGTCCGACTGGCGATGGCTGAAGTCGTAGGTCGCGTCGAGCGAGAAGCGGCGGTTGATCAGATAGGTGACGCCGGCACCGGCTCGGTAGGTGTTGTCGGTTCGCCCCGTGCCCTCGTAGTCGTCGCGCACATACTCGCCATTGACATTGACGATGATGTTGCGCCTGAGCTCGTGGAAGACGTTGATCGCGAGGCCGGCGTAGTTGTTGGCGGTCGCCGTGTCGCCCTCGTAGGTGATCGTCGTCTCGTCGATGCCCGCCTGGCCGTCGAAGATCACCGAGGTCAGGGGGGTCACGTTCCAGGTGACCGCGGCATTGCCGGCCAACCCGTCGACATTCTCGAGGTCGTTGTCGTCGTACTCGCGCCGCGTGTAGCCGGCGGAGACCTCGCCGAAGATCACGCCGGTGAAATCGATGGTGGTGCCGATCAGCGCGTCGAAGCCGGTCGAGTTCCGATCGAGCCCCGGGGTCTCGTCATATTCCCGGGCACTGCCGGTCAGCTCGAAGAAGGGGGCGATGCGTGGCGAGAGCGCGTAGCCCGTCCGCAGCCCGAGCGCGTACTCGTTGCGGTCGCGGTCGGTGTTGCTGACATCGCCGGCATTGTCGTAGTCGAGGCGCAGGAACCGGGCGATCGGCTCGACGTAGACGCGGGTGAACTCGTGGCGGTGGCTGAGGTTGATGCCCATCCGGTAGTACTGGGTCACGTCCTCGTTGCCCTGGGCGTCGGCCTCCTCGGAGTCCTCGTGCAGGCGGGCGAAGTTGGTCTGGATGTTCGTCCGGCTGTTGCGCAGCGCATCGATGCGACCGCCGGCACCGACGCCGAAGTCCTGGTAGTTGCTGTCGTTGTGGTCGGCGTAGAAGCCGAAATCGCCGAAGGCGGAGAGATTGAGCTGGTGACGGGACCATTGCGACCTGGCGGTGATCGCGGGACGCACCGTGAAGATCACGTCGTCATCCTCGTTGTCGCTCGTCGAGAAGATGTTGTCGTCATAGGCCACGCCGGTTTCGATTTCCGGATAGATCAGGAAGGCCCGTGCCCGAATGCCCAGCGGGTCGTAGTCGGGGCGCGGCCGGTTCTGCACCGGCACGTTGCGAATGTCCTGGGCCGCCGTCGCGAGCGGTGCCAGCACAGCCGCCCCGGCCACGAGAGCGCCGATCAGCCTGGTCGTCGTCATCACTCTACTCCGCTTCAGGAGGTGCCCCTCGGACGGCTGCTGCCGAGCAACGGCCCTGCACCCGCTTGCCCGTCGGTCATCGTCTGCCGGGCACCCGGAATCAAGAACCGTCGAACGCCCGCTCCATCCGATTCGCACATGCCGCGTGCATGCGGTCATGAACGGCGCTAGAACTTGCTCGGACGAACGACGACGCGAGCGGCCACGCCACCGGCGACAACCGGATCAACCATCGGTGCATCTATCCGGTTTGGCGAGGCGTGACAACCGGAGGGTAGGGCATTTTCTGCGCAATGTGCGGAATTGCCCGCAAACCATTGATGCTGTAACGCGTTTGCCACGAGTTGTCCGGGCGCCGTCGGGCTCGTCGCGGCAAAATTCTATTGTGAGTTGAGAAAACCCTGCTGAAGCGACTGTTCCAGCGCCCGCGCCCGGCGATCGACGAGACACCCCGGGTCGGTGGTCGCCAACCCCGGGTGCCGCAGGGTGCCCGCGTCTACGCGGTCGGCGACGTGCACGGCAGGATCGATCTGCTGCGGGCGCTGGAGGCGCAGATCGTGGCCGATGCCGCGTCCCGCGCCGAGCGGTGCCGCAACCTGCTCGTCTATCTCGGCGACTATGTCGATCGCGGGTTCGACAGCCGCAAGGTGCTCGACCATCTGGCGAGCGAGCCACCCGACGATTTCGACCGGGTGCTGCTGCTCGGCAATCACGACGCCTGGCTCCGTGACTTTCTCGCCGGCGAGCCGGTCGGCGAGAGCTGGCTCCGCTTCGGCGGTGACGCGACCCTTCTCAGCTACGGCGTGCCGCTGGCGCTCGACCGCTCGCCCGAGGAGCGTCTGTCGGAAGCTCGCGACCGCCTGCAGACGGAGGTGCCGGCCACCCACCGGCGGCTGCTCGTCGACCTCGAGCTCGCCCTGCCGTTCGGCGACTATCTGTTCTGCCATGCCGGCATCCGCCCCGGCGTCCCGCTCGCCGACCAGGTGGAGGAGGACCTGATCTGGATTCGCGAGCCGTTCCTGAGCTGGGTCGGCGACGCCGGCAAGATCATCGTGCACGGCCACACGGTCGAGGACGCACCGGCCATTCGCCGCAACCGGATCGGCATCGACACCGGCGCCTGCTACACCGGCAACCTGACCTGCGTGGTCCTCGAAGGCACCGATCACCGGTTTCTCTCGACCGGGCAACCCCGCTGACCTTCGTCGTCTGCGCGGCCTGGCGGTGTCCCGGATCTCTTCCAAAGCGTAGCAAGATATGCTTCCGCCGCCGGTTGTTCACGCGTATCTGACTGCTGAGCGGATATGGTCCGCGCCTCGCCGGCGCGCTGCCAAGAGCCGCCCGGGGAGTGTGTCCCACGACGTGTCGCAAAGGATCTGCCATGCCCGAGGCTCCCACCGGATTGCGTGTTCTCGTCACCGGCGGGGCCGGCTATGTCGGCAGCCACATCGTCCGTGACCTGATCGCCGCCGGGCATCGCGTCACCGTCTTCGACAATCTCTATTCCGGGCACGAATGGGCGGTGCCGGGGGCCGAGCTCGAGATCGGCGACCTCGGCGACCGGCAACGCCTCGAGCGCGTGCTGTCGGCCGCGTCGTTCGACGCCGCGATCCACTGCGCCGGGCACATCTGGGTCGGCGAATCGGTGCGGCACCCCGCCAAGTACTATTTCAACAACGCCAGCAACGCCTTTCGCTTCTTCGATCATTGCGCCCAGTACGGCATCCGCCACGTCGTCTTCTCGTCGACCGCCGCGGTCTACGGCCAGCCCGACGTCGAGCTGATCGACGAGGACCAGCCGCTCCGACCGATCAATCCCTACGGCGCCAGCAAGCTGATGGCCGAGCGGGCGCTGCAGGACATCGCGGCGGCGGCCGGGCTCGGCTACGCGATCCTGCGCTACTTCAACGTCGCCGGTGCCGACGCCGCAGCGCGGATCGGCGAGGCGACGCCGAACAACAGCCATCTGGTGAAGGTGGCGCTCGAGACGGCCATCGGCCTGCGGCCGGCGATGCACGTCAACGGGACGGACTACCCGACCCCGGACGGCACCTGCGTTCGCGACTACGTGCATGTCGACGATCTGGCGGCAGCGCACGTGCTGGCCCTGCATCACCTCGTGGGGGGTGGCGAGCCGCTGATCGCCAATTGCGGCTACGGCCACGGCTTCAGCGTCCGCGAGGTGATCGAGGCGGTGCGGCGGGTGACCGGCATCGACATTCCCGTCCAGAGCGGCCCGCGCCGGCCGGGCGACCCGGCGGTCCTGGTGGCCGACAATCGGCGGCTCTGCCGTACCCTCGGCTGGCGGCCGGCCGGCAACAGCCTCGATGCCATCGTCGGCTCGGCCTGGCGGTTCGAGCAGGCCCTGCAGTCGCTGCGCGGCGGTCTTGCGAAAACCGGCTGAGGCTCTACGCTCGCATCGGTCTTGCGAAAGTGGCGGCGTGGAGTAGGCTCGCGTCCTGGTTGTACAGCTTGACAGCCGCTCCGGGCGAGGGCCCGCGACATGCCGTCGTCTGGAAGCTCGGTCATCCGATCACCTTTCGGTTCCTTCATGACCTTTCGACGTCTCCGGCCCTGGATGGCTGCGCTCCTCGGCGTCCTGGCGCTCTGGGCGCTCGCCGGCCCGGCGCATGCCCAGATGATGCCGATGTCGCCGGCAGCACCAGCGGCCGCCGATACGTCGGCGAGCGACGACATCGAGGCGGTGATCCGCACCCTCGAGGATCCGGAGCGCCGGGCTGCCCTGCTCGACCGGCTGCGTGCCGCCCGGGAGGGCGAGGCGCCGCCCTCGGCCAAGCCACCCAGCGACACGGTGGCGGTCACGGTGGTCGAGGACCTGACGACCGAGCTTCGCCGCCGCAGCGCCAACCTCGCCGAGATCCTGACCGACGCCATCGAATCCACCGAGCAGCTGCCGGCGCTGTACGAGTGGGTCGAGGATCAGGTCACCGACCCGGAGCAGCGCACCGTCTGGGTCGGCGTCCTGGGCGCCGTCGTGCTCATCCTCGCGGTGGGCCTCGCCGCCCGGTCGATGGTGCTGCGGCTGCGACCCGAGCCGGATCCCGCGCGCCCTAAGGCGACGCTGCTCGGCCGCTTCGCGATCGAGATCGTGGCCGCCGTCACGTTCGCCGGGCTGACCCTCGGCATGCTCTGGATCAGCAATTCGGTGGCCGCGATCTATGACGTGGACATTCAAAGGGTGGCCGGGGCGGAGCTCAGCCTCGGCGGCCTGCTCTTCGTCGCCATGCTCTGGGGCGCCGGCGTCCGGCTGCTGTTCGGCGAGACCGGCATCGGCCTGCACCTCGCATCCGTCGGCGACGGCACCGCGGCCATCTGCCGGCGGGGTCTCCTGGGCATCGGCCGGCTCGGGCTGATCGGCTTCGGCGTGCTCTATGCGCTCCTGGTCCTGGGGCTGCCGGAGCCGCTCTTCACCTTTCTGGTCCATCTCCTGTATCTGGCGGTCGCCGGGATCGCGATCGTGCTCATCGTCCGGGTGCGCGAGCCCGTCGCCGAGGGCATCCGCACCTGGAACGAGAACAGCCAGAGCCCGCTGGTCCGCTTCATCCCGGGCGGCTTCCTTGCGCGCACCTGGTCCTATTTCGCCATCGGCCTCGTGCTGCTGCACTACCTGGTCTGGGCCCTCAAGGTGCCGAACGGCATCATCTTTCTCAGCCGGGCGACGGTTTCGACCTTTGCCATCCTGGTCGTGGCACGGCTGGCGACGCTGGGCATCAAGCGCCTGCTCCCGGATGGCGCGCCGGCCGCCGGTGACAGCGAGGATGCCCTGCCGGGCGTCCAGGAGCGGGCCGATCGCTATGCCGGGCCGGCGCGCCTGCTGCTGCGTGGCGCCGTCAGCCTGGCGGCGATGATCGCCATCCTCTCCGTCTGGAACACCGGCGTCCTCGACTGGCTGACCTCGCCGACCGGCAGGGACTTCCTCGCCCTCGTCGGCAGCATCATGCTGATCGTCGCGTCGACGATCGCGGCCTTCGAGCTGACCGGCTATCTCGCCAACCGCTTCGCCAATGCCAAGGACCAGTTCGGCAAGCCGCGGCACAGCAACCGCTCGCGCACGCTGGCCAGCATCTTCAAGAACGTCGCCTTCTTCTTCTTCGGCATGGCGGGGCTGTTCACGGCGCTCGGCCATCTGGGCGTGGAGGCGGCGCCGCTGCTCGCCGGTGCCGGCGTCGTCGGCCTCGCCATCGGCTTCGGCTCGCAGGCGCTGGTCAAGGACCTGATCACCGGCCTCTTCATCCTGCTCGGCGACACGATCCGGGTCGGTGACGTCATCGACATCGCCGGCAAGGCCGGGGTGGTGGAGAACATGTCGATGCGGACGATCACGCTGCGCAGCTACGACGGCAACGCCCACACGATCCCCTATGGCTCGATCGACGTGGTCACCAACATGACGAAGGAGTTCTCCTTCGCGGTCATGGATGTCGGCGTGGCCTACCGCGAGAACACCGACGAGGTGATCCGGGTGCTGCGCGAGATCGACGATCGGATGCGCAAGGAATGGCCCTATCGTCGCCTCATCGTGGAGCCGCTCGACATTGCGGGCGTCGATGCGCTCGGCGATTCCGCGGTCGTGATCCGCATGCGCTCGAAGACCCGGCCGGGCGAGCAATGGGGCATCAGGCGCGAGTTCCTCAGGCGCATCAAGCTGCGCTTCGACGAGCTCGGCATCGAGATCCCGTTCCCGCACCAGACCGTCTATTTCGGCGTCGGCAAGGACGGCAGGGCACCGCCCATGTTCATCGAGCGGGCGCACCACGCGCTCAGGGCCGATGAGGCGGCAGCCGAGCCGCCGGCGGACGACGAGGCTGCCGGTCCGGCGGCGGCGGAGGCGACGGCCGCAGCCCGCCCGTCCCTGAGCATCGCCGCCGCGGACACCGGCCAGCGACGACGCGGCGGCACCTGATGGCGATGCCGATCGGCCGCCGGGCACAGGGCGCGGCCCGGGGCCGTTCGGCCGGCGCCGGCCTCCGGCGCTTCTGCCGGCTCCTGGCCGTTGTCCTGCTGCCGGCGCTCGCCGCCTGCAGCGCCGGCAACGGGGGCGGGCTGGGCGACGACGAGAGCCAGAGCGGGCCCCGCATCACCTATGACGTCCGCTTCGAGGGTCCCGCCGACAGCACGCTCGTCGGCCAGCTCCGCGCCGCGTCGACGGCGGCCCAGGAAACCGGCCGGCCGCCGCCCAGCCTCGCGATCCTGCGCAACCGGGCCCGCGGCGACGTGCCCCGGCTCGAGGCGACGCTGCGCTCCGAGGGCTATTACGAGGGCGCCGTCGGCTTCCGCATCGACGAGGATCCGGCACCGCCGACGCTGGCGACCGGGGTGGGCATGGTCGACCAGGCCCTGGGGGCGGTGGCGGCGCACGTCGTGTTCGAGGTCGAGCCCGGCCCCCTCTACCATTTCCTCGATCGCAAGATCGAGGTGATCGGCGATCCGCACGGCTACGAGGCGCCGTCGCCCGGCAAGATCGGGCTGCGCGAGGGGGAGCCCGCCCGGGCCGATGTCGTGATCGCGGCGGAATCCAGCCTCCTGCGCGATGCCAGGGTGCAGGGTCATGCCATGGCCAGGGTGGGCGACCGCCGGTCGATCATCGATCCGGAGATCCGGACGATGGATGTCGAGCTCGCGATCGAGCCTGGGCCGGTCCTTCATTTCGCGACGCCGGTGGTTTTCGGCCAGACCGACATCGACGACGGCTTCCTCGAGCAGCGGACCAAGATCGTGCCGGGGCGCCGCTACGACCCGGCGGATGTCGAGCGCGCCCAGCAGCGGCTGATCGACACCAATCTCTTTGCCGCCGTGCGGGTGATCGAGGGGCCGGAGCCGGACGCCGACGGCAACTGGCCGGTCTCCTTCGAGGTCACCGAGCGCAAGCCCCGGACCATCGGCGCCGGCGTCGGGTATGTCAGCGACGAGGGCCCCAACGTCCGAGCCTTCTGGGAGCATCGCAACATCCTGGGGGCGGCCGAGCGGCTGCGGGTCGAGGCCGAGCTCGGCCAGTCGGTGCAGCGGCTGCAAGGCCAGCTGCGCAAGCCGGACATCTTCATGCCCGATCTCGACCTGCTGGCCGGCGGCTCGCTGAGCCACGAGGACACCGATGCCTTCGAGAGCACCTCGATCCAGGCCTCGCTCGGTGTCGAGCGGCATTTCAACAAGCGGCTGAGCGGCACGCTCGGCGTCGCCTACCGGCTCGCCGATGTCGAGGACCAGGACAACGAGGAGGAGCGCTTCGCCCTGCTCTCGATCCCGGCGGGGCTGCGCTACGATCGCAGCGACAGCCTGCTCGATCCGTCGACCGGCTATCGCATCGTTCTGGAAACCGCGCCCTACTGGGATACCCTCAATCCCGGGACGCAGTTCCTCAAGAGCCAGCTCACCGGCACGCGCTATTTCCGCCTCGCCAAGAATCCGCGGCTGGTCCTCGCGTTCCGCGGCATCGCCGGGTCCATCGTCGGCGCCAGCATCAATGAGATCCCCGCCGACGAGCGCTTCTATGCCGGCGGCGGCGGCACGGTACGTGGCGTGCCGTTCCAGCGCGCCGGCCCGCTCGACGACGGCGAGCCGACCGGCGGCCGCTCGCTGCTCGCGGCCAATGCCGAGGTGCGCTATCGGGTGGTCGGCAATCTCGAGGGTGTCGTCTTCCTCGACGGCGGCAGCGCCTTCGAGCCGCAGACGCCCGAGCTCAACGAGGCCTGGCAGTTCGGCACCGGCGCGGGGGTGCGCTACATCTCCCCGGTGGGGCCGATTCGCGCCGATGTCGGTGTGCCCGTCGACCGACGCAAGGGCATCGACGATGCCTGGCAGCTCTACATCTCGATCGGCCAGGCGTTCTGAGCGTCGGCCGAGCCCGGGCCGGCCCCGTGCGGGCATGGCGGCGGGCAGGCATGGCGGCGGGTCTTGCGGCATGCCATAAGGTTGGCAATCCGGCGGCACCCGCACCAGATCAAGACCATGCTCCGCAAGATCCTGCTTTCGCTTCTCGGCATCGTCCTCGGCACCGTCGTGCTCTTCGGCGCGGCCCTGGCGCTCGCCCAGACCCGTGTCGCCAAGGACCAGATCAGCGGCCTCATCGAGAGCAGCCTGGAGGGCGAGCAGCAGACGGCGGAGGTCGAGGATCTGAGCGGCTTCCTGCCGTTCGACATCCGCATCGGCCGCTTCTCGCTCGCCGATGACGAGGGCCGCTGGCTCGAGGTCGACAATGCGCGGGTCAAGCTGGCGCCGACGCCGCTGCTGCGCGGCGAGGTCGTCATCGAGGAGGCCGGGGCGGCCCGCGTCGCGGTGCAGCGGGCACCCAACCTGCCGCCCCCACCGGAGCCGCCGCCGGCGCCCGAGACGGACGAGCCCTTCAGCCTGCCGGCGGCGCCGGAGCTGCCGGAGAGCCTGCCGCGGGTCACGGCGGAGCGCATCCATGTGGACCGGATCGAGCTCGGCCAGGCGTTGATCGGCCAGGACGCGGTCTTCAACCTCGAGGGCAATGCCACGACCGGGCCGGAAGGGCGCCATGCCGAGGCCAGGCTGGACCTCACCCGCATCGACCAGGCCACCGCCTCGCTCGGCCTCGCGGCCACGCTCGATCTGGCCCAGCGCCGGATCGGCCTCGACGTCGAGGGCAGCGAGACGGGCGGGCTCATGGCCTCGCTCACCGGGATCGGGCAGGCGGGCGATCTGACCCTGCAGTTGAAGGGCGAGGGCCCGCTCGACAACTGGCGCGCCGATCTCGCCCTCGCCGTCCAGGGCCTGGTCGCCGCCGATGCCGGGCTGGCGCTCGCCTATGGCGAGAACCCGTCGATCGACCTCCAGGCGGAGGTGGTGCCGGTCGAGGGTGCGATGCCCGCGGATATCGCGGCCGTGCTCGGCGACCGGCTGACCCTGGCCGTGGTCGGCGGGCAGCGGGCACCCGGCCAGTTCGTCCTCGATCGGCTCAGGCTGGAGAGCGGCATCGCGACCGCCGAAGGCCGGCTCGAGGCGCTGCTCGACGACAACCGGCTCGACGGCTCGATCCGCGTGGCGGCGGACGATCTCGGCCGCGCCAGCGGGCTTGCCGGAACGCCCTTGGCGGGCCGGGTCGAGCTCGTGCTCGACGCCCTCGGCACGTTCAGCGAGCCGCGCTTTCGCCTCGACCTCGATGGCGGCGGCATCACCGCCGATGCCTTCGGCGTCGAGACGCTCGGCCTCGAGATCACGGCCGACCTGCTCGGGCCGCTCGACCAGCCCTTCGCCGGTGCTCGGGTCGAAGGCAGTGGCGAGATCGCCGGCATCACGCAGGATGGCGAGCCGCTCCGACCCGAGGACCGGCTGACGCTCGATCTCGCCCTGACCGTGCCGATGGAGGGCGAGGCCGTGGTCGAGCGGCTGGCGCTCCACGGACAGCATGTCGCCGTCGACGGCACGGCCAGCCTGATGATGCCCGGGCTCGGTGGGACGGCGCGGCTCGAGGCGAACGTGCCGTCGCTCGAGGCGCTGGTCGCCGCCCTCGGCCCCGCGGCACCGCCCGACCTCGCCGTGGCGGGGGCTTTCAACCTGCGCGCCGATATCGAGATGGTTGATGAGCTGAAGCGGATCACGCTCGATCTGGTGGGCGCGGGCACCGGCATCGCCGGCCTGCCGCAGAACGCCGACGCGCTGGTCGGCGCCGATCCGCGGCTCACCTCGCATGTCGTCGTGGTGCCCGGCAGCAGCGTCTCGGTCGAGAGCCTGGAGCTGACCACGGCCGCCCTCGGCCTCACCGGCAATCTCGACCTCGGCCTCGACGAGGCCCAGGCGCTGAGCGGCCGGGTCGATCTCTCGCCTCTGGCGCTGGCTACCCTCGAGGGCCTCGTCGGCCAGCCGATCGCCGGCGAGCTGACGAGCTTCGTGACGCTCGGCGGCACCCTGCCGGCGCCCGAGGTGGCGGCCGACGTCACGGTGGTGGGCCTCGCCATCGCCGAGCGGCAGTTCGACCGCGTCGCCCTCGACGCGCGGACCTCCGGCCCCCTGGCGGAGCCGGCCGGCGAGCTCACCCTGGCGATCGAGCAGGGCACGGACTCGCTGGCGCTGAAGAGCGATTTCGCGCTCGACGGCCAGAGCCTCGATCTCGCCAATCTCAGCCTCACCGCTCCCTTCACGGAGCTCACGGGGGCGGCGACTGTCGCCCTCGACGGGCCGCTCGCCACCGGCCAGCTCGCCGGCCGGGTCGGCGATCTCGCCGCCCTCGAGCCCTGGACCGGGCAGGTGCTGAGCGGGGCCATCGACCTCGACGCGCGGTTCGACGGCAGCGCCGGCCGCCAGGATGCGACGCTGTCGCTCACCGCGGCCGACGTCGGCGGGGATTTCGGCAATCTCGAGCGGGCGTCCGTCGAGGCGAAGGTCGAGGACGCGCTGGGCCGGCTCGGGGTCGATGCGACGGTCGAGGCCGGCGGCTTCACCCAGCCGGAGCCGGGCTTCGTCCTCGAGGGTGCCACCGTCACGGTCAAGGGCGACCGGTCGCTCTTCAACCTCGACGCCAGGGCCAATGGTCAGATGAACGGCCCGTTCAAGGTGACGAGCAAGGCCCGGCTCGATGTGCTGGGCGAGACCCGGGAAGTCTATCTCGACGAGCTCGACGGCGTTTTCCAGGCCCAGAGCATCGAGCTCTTGAGCCCGGCCAAGCTGCGGCTCGAGAATGGCGTGCTGGATCTCGACCAGCTCGACCTGAAGATCGGCGACGCCAGCATCCAGGGCGGGCTGAACTTCGACCAGCCGGCCAACCGCGCCCGTGCGGGCCTCGTCATCAAGAGCTTCCCCATGACGATGCTGGCGGATTTCGGCGCACCCGGGCTGGAGGGCGAGCTCACCGGCGAGGTCGACCTCGATGGCCCGCTCGGTGCCCCGGTCATCACCGGCAACATCGCCATTGCCGGACTCGCGTACAGCGACGGCTACGACACCGTCGGTCGGCCGGCGGATATCCGCCTCGACCTCGCCTTGCGCGACGCACGCTTCACCGCGGATGCGACCGTCGACGGGCTCGGCGACGGTCCGATCACGGCCGAGTTCCGGCTGCCGGTGCGGCTGTCGCTCGAGCCCTTCGCCTTCGAGCTGCCGGAGACGCTGCCGCTCGACGGCCGGCTCGCCGCCAACAGCCGGCTGGCGCCGCTCGTCGCCTTCGCCCATCTCGACGGGCAGCAGCTCGACGGCCAGCTCGCGGCCGACCTCAGGCTGCGGGGCACCGTCGCCCGCCCCGAGGTCGAGGGCGAGCTCTCCATCACCGGCGGCAGCTTCAGCGATGCGATCAGCGGCATCGTCCTCACCGATCTGGCCCTCACCATCGAGGGCCAGGGCGACCGTCTCGAGCTGGTCTCGCTGAGTGCCCGGGATCGCGCCAACGGCCGGCTCGATGCGAGCGGCGGTGTCGGCATCGATCCCGACACCGGCTTTCCCTACGACTTCACCCTGGCCAGCACCGATCTTCGGGTCCTCGACAGCGATCTCGGCCGGGCCACGGTCACCGTCTCGCTCGAGGCGAAGGGCGATGCGGAGGGCGGAGCACTCAGTGGCAAGGTCGAGGTGCCGCGTGCCGACCTGCGCCTGCCGGAGGGCGGGGTGGTCCAGCCGACGGTGCTCGACGTCGAGGTGCGCGGGGCACCGCCCAAGCCGGACGCGGCGGCGCGCCCCGCCCCGAGCGCTGGCGGCTACGTCCTCACGCTCGACGTGCTCGTCGACATGCCGGCCCGCATCTTCGTGCGTGGTCGCGGCCTGGATTCCGAATGGGGCGGGCGGCTGCAGGTCGCCGGCACCAGTGCCGCGCCGTCGATCACGGGCACGATCGACTACCGGCGCGGCTGGCTCGATTTCCTCGACCGCCGGTTCAATATCCGCGAGGGCACCATCCGCTTCATCGGCGAGACCCCGCCCAATCCGCGGATCACGCTGGAGGCGGCCGCCACGGCGCCGAGCATGACCGGCATCATCCGCGTGACCGGGCGCGCCACCGATCCGCAGCTCACGCTCACGAGCGAGCCCCAGATGCCGCAGGACGAGGTGCTGTCGCGCCTCCTCTTCGACCGCGACATGGCGAGCCTGACGCCGATGCAGGGTCTCAGGATCGCCAACGCCGTGGGCCGGCTCGAGGGCGGCGGGGTCGATGCGGTAGGCGAGCTGCGCAACCTCGCCGGGCTCGACACGCTCGATTTCGGCAACGAGGATTTCGGCGCCGAGGGTACCGAGACCACGGCCAGCGCCGGCAAGTACGTCGCCGAGAACGTCTTCGTCGCGGTCGACCAGGGCCTCAGCTCGGGCACCACGCGGGCGCGCGTCGAGGTCGAGCTGACGCCGCGCATCACCCTGCGCAGCGAGGTCGACGACCAGTCCCGGACCGGCGTCGGGCTCGAATGGAGCATGGACTACTGAGCAGGATCCCGCCCCCGGGCGCCGAGATGCCGGAAGCGTCGCGGCCCGCCTCGTCGCTCGCCGTCGGCCCCGGCACCTCGACCTTCGGGACCTTCGGCGATCTCAACGTCATCGGGCTCTGGACCCTCTACGCCAAGGAGGTGCGCCGGTTCGTCAAGGTCTTCACCCAGACCCTGCTGGCGCCGGTCATCACCACGCTGGTGTTCCTCGCCATCTTCAGCCTGGCGCTCGGCGCCGATCGCCCGGCCGTGGGCGGGATCGCGTTCCTCGATTTCCTCGCCCCGGGGCTGATCGTCATGGCGATCGTCCAGAACTCCTTCGCCAACACCTCGTCCTCGATCATGATCGCCAAGGTCCAGGGCAATATCGTCGACTACCTGATGCCGCCCTTGTCGCCCGGTGAGCTGCTCTTCGGCGTGACCATGGGCGGGGTCACGCGCGGCATGCTGGTGGGCGCCGCCGTCTGGCTCGGCATGCTGCCCTTCGTGGCGATGAGCCCGGCCCATCTCTGGGCCATCCTCTATTTCGGCCTGATGGCGTCGCTGCTGCTGGCGCTATTGGGCTTCCTCGCGGCGCTCTGGGCGGAGAAGTTCGACCACATGGCGGCGGTGACGAACTTCGTCATCACCCCGCTCTCGTTCCTGTCCGGCACCTTCTACTCCATCCAGCGCCTGCCGGAGCCGTTCCACATGGTGGCGCTGGCCAACCCCTTCTTCTACATGATCGACGGGGTTCGCTACGGCTTCACCGGGCATGCCGATGCCAGCATCGCGGTCGGCGTCGCTGTCCTCGCCATCGTCAATGGCGCTCTCTGGCTCCTGGCGCTCCGCCTCGTCCGCTCGGGCTACAAGCTCAAGGCCTAGGGCGCACAAGGTTCGGCCGCGTTGACGCGTTCCTTCGGGTCGGCCATCTTCCGCGCTCTTTCCCCCGACCCCAGCGGACCACTCGACGATGAGCCAGAACGCCGCGATTCCCTCGCTCCTGCCCGTCTACAGCCGGATCGATCTCGCCTTCGAGCGAGGCGAGGGTTGCTGGCTCCATACCCGCGACGGCCGCCGCTTCCTCGATTTCTCGACCGGCATCGCGGTCAATGGCCTCGGCCACTGCCACCCGCATCTGGTCCAGGCCCTGCACGACCAGGCCAGCCGGCTCTGGCACGTCTCCAATCTCTTCCGCATCGAGCAGCTCGAGCGGCTGGCCGACCGGCTGGTCGCCCACTCCTTCGCCGAGACGGTCTTCGTCGGCAATTCCGGCGCCGAGGCGATGGAGGCCTGCATCAAGATGGCGCGGCGCTTCCAGTGGCATCGCGGCCAGGCGGAGCGCAACCGCATCGTCACCTTCGAGGGCGCCTTCCACGGCCGCACCATGGCGACCATCTCGGCGGCCGGCGGTGCCAAGATGGTGGACGGCTTCGCGCCCCTGCTGGAAGGCTTCGACCGGGTGCCCTTCGGCGACTGGGCGGCGCTCGAGGCGGCGGTCACCGACCGCACCGCGGCGGTGATGATGGAGCCGATCCAGGGCGAGGGCGGCATCCGCCCGCTCGAGCGGCAGTTCCTGGCGGACCTGCGCGAGCTCTGCGACGCCCATGACATCCTCCTCGTCTTCGACGAGGTGCAGTGCGGCATGGGCCGCACCGGCCGGCTCTTCGCCTATGAGCATTTGGGCGTGACCCCGGACATCATGGGCCTCGCCAAGGGTCTCGGCGGCGGCTTCCCCATTGGCGCCTGCGTCGCCACCGCCCGTGCCGCCTCCGGCATGACCGCCTCGACGCACGGCTCGACCTTCGGCGGCAACCCGCTCGCCTGCGCGGTCGCCAACGCGGTGCTCGACGTCATGCTCGAGGACGGCTTCCTCGACCAGGTGAACGCGCGCGGCGCCTATCTGCGCGAGCAGGCAGAGGGGCTCGCCGGGCGCCATCCCGACGAGATCGAGCTGGTGCGGGGCACAGGGTTGATGCTCGGCATCAAGACGCGCCGCAACAACCTGGAGTTCGCCGCCGAGTTGCGCGCGGCCGGGCTCCTGGTCGTGCCCGCCGCCGACAATGTCGTCCGCCTGCTGCCGCCTCTGGTCATCAGCGAGGCCGAGATCGACCAGGCGATCGAGATGATCGAATCCTGTTGCCGGGCCCGGGCGGCGTGACCGGGCCTCGTCACTTCCTCGATCTCTCGGCGGTCGACGCCGCCACGCTGCGCGCCATGCTGGACGCCGCGGTGGCGATGAAGGCGGGGCGCGACAGGGGCCAGCCGCTCGCCGGCAAGGCCGTGGCGATGATCTTCGAGAAGCCTTCGACCCGCACGCGCGTCTCGTTCGAGGTCGGCATCCGCCAGCTCGGCGGGGCGCCGATCGTGCTCAATGCCAGGGAGATGCAGCTCGGCCGCGGCGAGACGGCGGCCGATACCGCGGCCGTGCTGTCGCGCTATGTCGATGCGATCATGATCCGCACCGACCGGCACGAGAAGCTGCTGGAGCTCGCGGCGCATGCCACGATCCCGGTGATCAACGGCCTGACCGATGCCTCGCATCCCTGCCAGATCATGGCCGACGTGCTCACCTTCGAGGAGCACCGGGGGCCGATTCGGGGCAGGAAGCTCGCCTGGTCCGGCGACGGCAACAATGTCGCGACCTCCTTCATCCATGCCGCCGGCCGCTTCGACTTCGAGCTCGCCATCGCCTGCCCCGCCGAGCTGCCGCCCGATGAGGCAGCGCTCGACTGGGCGAGGGCGCATCAGGCGCGGGTATCGGTCACGACCGATCCTTTTGCGGCGGTGGCCGGCGCCGATGCCGTCATCACCGACACGCGGGTCTCGATGGGCGACGCCGACGCCGAGCGCCGCCACCGCCTGCTCGAGCCTTTCGCGGTCGATGCCCGGCTCATGGCGGCGGCCCGGCCGGATGCGCTCTTCCTCCATTGCCTGCCGGCACACCGCGGCGAGGAGGTGGCGGCCGAGGTCATCGACGGGCCGCAGAGCGTGGTCTTCGACGAGGCGGAAAACCGGCTGCACGCCCAGAAAGCCATTCTCGCCTGGTGCCTGGGCGGGTAGCATCGTCGCCATGAACGTTTCATCGACCTCCCATCTCGACGTCATGCGGCCTTTTCAGCTCGAGAAATCGCAGCTGCGCGGGCGGCTGGTGCGGCTCGGCGGCGCGGTCGACGCCGTGCTCAAGGCGCATGCCTATCCCAAGCCGGTCTCCGACATGCTGGGCGAGCTTCTGGTGCTCGCCGGCGGGCTGGCCGGCGGGCTCAAGTTCGACGGCCGCTTCTCGCTGCAGGTGCGCGGCGAGGGCGTCGTCCGCCTGATGGTGGCGGACGTCACCAATGACGGGCAGATGCGCGGCTATGCGAGCTTCGATGCCGAGCGTTTCGACGGGCCCGACGAGGACCCCGCCGGGTTCGGCGATCTGGTCGGCTCGGGCCTCATGGCGCTGACCGTCGACCAGGCGGCGGCCGGCGGCGAGACCTACCAGGGCATCGTCCGGCTGGACGGCCGCTCGCTCCGCGACAGCATGCTGACCTATTTCCACCAGTCCGAGCAGGTGCCGACCGGCATCCGCTCGGTCGTCGCCTATGACGAGGTGGCGGCCCAGTGGCGGGCGGCCGCCGTCATCGTGCAGGCGATGCCCGAGGAAGGCTCGCCGGGCGAGCGGGACCGCGAGGAGGACTGGCGGCGCACGATGGTGCTCCTGCAGACGGCGAGCGACAACGAGCTGCTCGACCCGGAGCTGGCGCCCGACACGCTGCTCTATCGCCTCTTCCACGAGGACGGCGTGCGGGTGTTCGAGCCGCTCGACCTCGCCTTCGGCTGCAGCTGCGACGACGGCCGGGTCGGCCGGATGCTGCGCCGCTTCGAACGCGACGAGGTCCTGGAGATGCGCGATCCCAGCGGTGCGGTGGTCGTCACCTGCGAGTTCTGCAGCCGGGTCTACCGGCTGAGCGACGCCGATATCTTCACCCTGTTCGAGGACAGCCTGCATTGAGCATCCGCACCGCGCTCGGCCTTGCCACCGTTCTCCTGATCGCCGCCTGCACCGGCCCCGAGATCCGCGAGCCGGTGGAGGTGACCAGCGCCAAGCCGCCCTTGATCTTCACCGTGGCCGAGGCCGTGATCACCGACACCAGCCAGCTGCCGGAGACCGCCACCTTCCGCGACCGGCAATGGAGCGAGCGGCTCTCGGACGCGACCGAGGCCTTCCTGCTCGACCGGCTCCAGACCGGCTCGGGCCAGGGCTGGCTGCAGGTGACCATCGAGCAGGCGAGCCTCGTCGAGGCGGATCTGCCGACCGCGTCCGGCATCGGCGCCGCCCTGCGGCGGGAGCCCGACCGGGTGCTCGAGGCACAGCTCGCCGTGCGCATCGCGGTCATGGGCCCCGACGGGCTCGAGCAGGTCTACGCCGACACCGAGGTGAGCCGGCGCCGGCCGATCCTGCGCAACACCTCGGTCATGGCACGCGACGCCGAGGCCCAGCGGCTGATCGGCGATTTCCTCGAGCAGTTCGACGACGCGCTGACCCAGAACGCGCGGCAGAATCTCGGCGCCTGGCTCGTCTACTGAGCGCCGGCCCGACGACGGAGCAGCAGCGTGAGCCACGTCTTCTATCGTCATCTGCGCGAGACCTACCCGACGGCGGCGAAGGGTGACGGGGTTCATGTCGTCGACACGGACGGCAAGCGCTATCTCGATGCCTCGGGCGGTGCCGCCGTCTCCTGCCTCGGTCACAGCCACCCGGGCGTGATCGCCGCGATCAAGGCGCAGCTCGACGCCATCCCCTATGCCCATACCGGCTTCTTCACGAGCGAGCCGGCCGAGGCGCTGGCCGATCTCCTGGTCGAGAAGGCGCCGCCCGGCATCGACCGCGTCTATTTCGTCTCGGGCGGGTCGGAGGCGGTGGAGGCGGCGCTCAAGCTGGCCCGCCAGTATTTCCTCGAGATCGGCGAGCCGCAGCGCAAGCGCTTCGTCGCGCGCCGGCAGAGCTATCACGGCAACACGCTGGGTGCCCTCGCCGTCGGCGGCAATGCCCTGCGCCGGGCGCAGTTCGAGCCGATCCTGATCGACGCCGATCATCTCACACCCTGCTACGCCTATCGGGAGAAGGCGGCCGAGGAGACGGAGGAGGCCTTCGGCCAGCGCCTCGCGGCGGAGCTCGAGGCCTATCTGGAGCGCGTCGGGCCCGAGACGGTGATCGCCTTCGTCGCCGAGACGTTGGTCGGCGCCACGCTGGGTGCCGTGCCCCCCGTTCCCGGCTATTTCCGCCGGGTCCGCGAGATCCTCGATCGCCACGGCATCCTCCTCGTCCTCGACGAGGTGATGTGCGGCATGGGCCGCACCGGCACGCTCTTCGCCTCGGAGCAGGAGGGCATTACCCCGGACCTCGTCTGCGTCGCCAAGGGGCTCGGCGCCGGCTACCAGCCGATCGGGGCGACGCTCGTGCACGGGCGGATCGCGGCGGCGATCGAGCGTGGCAGCGGCTTCTTCCAGCATGGCCACACCTACATGGCCCATCCGACGGCCTGCGCCGCCGGCCTCGCCGTGCAGCGGGCGATCGAGGACGAGGGCCTGCTCGAGCGGGTCGAGAGGATGGGCGAGCTGCTCGAGCGAAGCCTGATCGAGCGCTTCGGCAACCATCGCCATGTCGGCGACATTCGGGGGCGCGGCCTCTTCCGCGGCCTCGAGCTGGTTGCCGACCGCGCCACCAGGGCACCCTTCGATCCCGCGGCGGCGCTCAACCGGCGGATCAAGAAGGCGGCGATGCAGGCGGGCCTGATGTGCTACCCGATGGGCGGCACGATCGACGGCCGCAGCGGCGATCACATCCTGATCGCCCCGCCCTTCATCGTCGACGAGAGCCACATCGCCGAGCTCACGGACCGGCTGGGCCTGGCCGTCGACGAGGCGATAGCGTCGCTCTGAGCTGCATGGCCGCTGCCGGCAATCTCCTCCCCCGCGACGGGATTCTGCGTCTCGTGGGCGAGGCGGTGCCCGAGCCGGATGAGGTCATGGCGCGGCTCCTGGCGGAGATCGAGTGGCGCCAGGACATCGCCATGATCGTCGGGCGGCCGGTGAAGCTGCCGCGCCTGACCGCCTGGCATGGCGACGCCGGCTACCGCTACAGCGGCATCGACAACCCGCCCAAGGCGTGGACGCCGCTCCTGCTCGAGCTTCGGTCGGTTGCGGAGCGGGTCGCCGGTTCGGCCTTCAACAGCGTGCTGCTCAACCTCTACCGCGACGGCAGCGACGGCATGGGCTGGCATGCGGACGACGAGCGGCCGCTCGGCCAAGACCCGGTGATCGCCAGCCTCTCCTTCGGCGCGACCCGCCGGTTCCGGCTCAAGCACCGGACGGAGCCCGGCAATTCCCTCACGCTCGAGCTGCCGCCCGGCTCGTGCCTCGTCATGGCCGGCGCCTTGCAGCATCACTGGCGGCATGCGCTGCCGAAGACGCGACGGGCCGTGGGGCCCAGGGTCAACCTGACCTTCCGCCTGATCCGGCGCTGAGGGCGGCCCGGGTCGGCATCAGCCCCCAGTAGTCGAGATCGAGCAGCACGTCCGGCAGGTAGCGGCCGTCGGTGTCGCGCAGCGGGTAGTCGTGGCAAGGGCGGTTCTTCGTGGCGACGAGCCGGAGCCTGAGCGCACCGCAATCGTCGCGCTCGGCGAGCGGCGCCTTGTCCAGCACCTCCGACCAGGCGAAGACGGTGTCGCCCGCCAGGGCCGGGTTGGCGTGGGTGCCGGCGTTGATCGCGAGCAGGTGCCAGAGATTGCCGAGGCCGTTGAACGAGAGGGCCCGGGCGAGGCTGATGACCACCCCGCCATAGACGATGACGGCGCCGAGCCGGCCGGCCCGCTCGGCGTGGTCGTTGAAATGCACGCGCGCCGTGTTCTGGTAGAGCCGGGTGGCGAGACGGTGCTCGCTCTCCATGATGCCCATGCCGTCGACATGGTCGATGCGCTCGCCCTTCGCGTAGCCCTCGAAGGTGAGGGCCGAGCCGCTGGCCACGGGATCCAGTGCCAAGCGGCCGAGCCCCGCCGGGACGGCGAGGGTCGCGGCATCGACCGCAGGTGCCAGGGTCGGCACCGAGGTTTCGGGCGCCGGGCTCGCCGCGTCCCGCTTGCGCACCATGACCCAGCGGCAGAACTCGAGCACCGGGCGGCCGTCCTGGTCGATGCCGACCGTCCGCACGTAGACGATGCCCGTCCTGCCGCTCGAGGTCTCCTTCAGGCCGATCACCGTCGATGTCGCGGCGAGCGTGTCGCCCGGCCGGACGAGGCGATGGAAACGCCCTTCCGCGTAGCCGAGATTGGCGACCGCGTTGAGCGAGATGTCCGGCACGCTCTTGCCGAAGACGAGGTGGAAGGCGAGGAGATCGTCGACCGGCAGGCCGTCCACGCCATTGGCAAGGGCCGCGGGCAGCGAACAATGGGGGAGGAAGCGCGAGCCGGTGAGCGCCAGATGGAGCGTGGCATCGGCGGCGCCGACCGTGCGCGGCGTGGCGTGGCGGATCACCTCGCCGAGCCGGAAGTCCTCGAAAAACCGCCCTGGGGTGGTCTTGCTCCCGGACTTGATCATGCTGCCGCTCCGGCTTCGGGTGATGCACATCGTCGAACCGGCTCGACCTTGATCGAACAGGGCGCGGAAGGTGATGCCGCACGGCGCCGCACGGGTGGAATCCACGAAGAATTGTATCTCCTCGGGCAACGGGAAGGATGGTGGACAGTTGAGGGCAGCAGCGGCTCGCGGCCATTCAACCCTTGTGGCGAGACGGCAACCGTGCTTAGCTGACGTTCGATTGCAGGAAGGAGGCTCCCGATGCGGAAGACGCTCTTGGTCGCAGCGGCGTGTGGTGCGCTGATGGTGGCAAGCGCCGGCACGGCTGATGCGGGACTCTTCGGCAACGCCAGGGTTCAGAATGCCGCATACAACTTCTGGAATCCTTCGCCGACCGTCGGTGTGAACGCCTTTCGGCCGAAGGGGACGGAGAAGCTGACCCAGACGGCGAACAAGGTGATCTACGCGCTCTTTCGTGTGAGCAACTTCACCTATCTGTTCGGGCTGCGCTGACATCCGGTAGAGCTGGAGAAGAGGCGCCGCTGCCGGCGCCTGCGTTCGGTTTTCCGTGATGCGCTGGCTGGTATTGCTACTGGCCGGCGCGTTGGCGTTTGGCATTGCAGGCCTGGCGGTGCCGCGGCTGATCGGAGCCCTCCTCAGATTGCCGGGTGACGAGGCTGTCGAGGTGGCGGTGGCTGGCGAGCATCTGCGGATGGTCTCCTATCTGCGAGGGGTGGGCTCGCGCCAGCGCTCGATCGCCTTCATGCCCGAGCGACGAAGCCTGGCCGAGCTCGGCATCCTCTATTATGACCGGGCCACTCAGGCTCCAGCGGATTCGCCACAACAGCGCGAGCTGCTCGGCTCGAGCCTGGATGCGTTCCAGGAGAGCCTGACCTACTCGCCCGTCCAGCCGATGGCTTGGTACATGGTTGCCGAGATCGAACTCGAGCAGAGCGCGCTCGAGGCCGCCGCGCGGGCTTTCGACTGGTCGATCCTCACCAGCGGCTATCTTCAGCAGCAGACGAGGCCGCGAACGCTGCTCGGACTCCGGCTCTGGGACCGGCTCCAGGAGGCGACCCGTGCCCGCTTGTTGGACAGCATCGTCGCGACCCTGCAGGCGGAGCCGGAGCTGGTCGCCCAGGCCGCGGTCGATGCCGGGATCAGCGACGACATCGACAGCCGGCTTCGGGCGTTTGGGGAGCGTGGCAGCCTGCGGGCGGCGCAGCTTCGGGCGGCGATCCGGCGCAATCGCCACGCTTTGGCAAGAACCGCATCGGAGGAGCCGGTGGACATGCGACGCCTGCTTGTGGCGAGCACGGTCATCCTGACGGCCAGCGTGCCGCAATTCGCGCAAGCGATGACCGTCGAGCAGTATCTCGCCATCACCAGGGACCAGGTGCCCGACCAGCCGCCCGAGAGCGTCTTTCCCTACCTGACGGGCGTGCTCGACGGGCTCTTGATGCTCAACCAGTTCAATGGCGACGAGGGCGAGCCGCTCTTCTGCATGCCGGCCGGCGAGGAGATCGAGATCAACCTGCCCGAGTTCAAGCGCACCTTCGATGCCATGCTCGACGAGTTCGAGCGCGAGCTTCCGGACTTCGCCGACCTGGCACGAACGCGCAGCGTCGGCCTCGCCGCCCTCGACCTGATGACCCGGCTCCATCCTTGCGACAGCGAAATTCCGGAACCCTCTAGCGCAGGTTGACCGCCGCGTCGCGCCAGATGCCGATCTCCCGGGTGCGGGCGATGAGCTGGAGCGATTGGTAGAGCGGTGGCGCCTCGGGCCGCGTGAAGGCCCAGCCCTGGCGAAGCATCTCCGAGGCGAGGTCGAGCCGATCGTCCAGCATCCGCCGCCCGGCCACCGTGCAGCGCCCGTCGAGCAGGCCGGCGCTCCGCCGCCCGACGATGTCGCAATGCACGAAGCCGCCGGCGAGGTCCTCGAGGATCAAAACGGCGCGCGGGCCGCATGACGTGGGCACCGTCGCCTGTCGGCAGGTTCGGTCAAAGGTCGGGATGTCGATGCCGAAGAGCGCCACCTCGCGCCCGCCGATCGAGAGATAGCCGTCGCTGGTGACCCGGGCAAAGCCCTCGACCATCTGAGCGAGGCCGATGGACGGCAGCAGGCCGAGCGCCAGCGTCAGGCTAGTAGATCGGAAAACGCGCGCAGAGCGTCGCCACGCGGCCGCGCACCGCCGCCTCGACCTCGCCATTGCCCTCAGCTCCATTGGCGGCGAGACCGTCGAGCACATCGCTGATCGCCATGCCGATCTCGCGGAACTCGGCGAGGCCGAAGCCGCGCGTCGTGCCGGCCGGCGTGCCGAGGCGGATGCCGGAGGTGATCGCCGGCTTCTCGGGGTCGAACGGCACGCCGTTCTTGTTGCAGGTGATCCCCGCCCGCTCCAGCGACTGCTCGGCGGCATTGCCCTTGACCCCCTTGGGCCGCAGATCGACCAGCATGAGGTGGTTGTCGGTGCCGCCCGAGACGATCTCGCAGCCCCGCTCCCTGATCACCGCGGCGAGTGCTCTGGCATTGTCGACCACACCCTGGATATAGGTCTTGAAGTCGGGCTCGAGGGCCTCGCCGAAGGCCACGGCCTTGGCGGCGATGACGTGCATCAGGGGGCCGCCCTGGAGGCCCGGGAAGACCGCGGAGTTGATCTTCCTCGCGAGCGCCTCGTCATTGGTCAGCACGAGGCCGCCGCGCGGGCCCCGCAGCGTCTTGTGGGTGGTGGTGGTCACCACATGGGCGTGGCGCAGCGGGGAGGGGTGATGGCCGGTGGCGACGAGCCCGGCGATATGCGCCATGTCGACCATCAGCCACGCGCCGACCTTGTCGGCGATGGCGCGGAACCGCTCGAAGTCGAGGACCCGCGAATAGGCGGAGGCGCCGGCGATCAGCATCTTCGGCCGATGCTCCAGGGTCAGCCGCTCGACGGCGTCGTAGTCGATCAGCCCGTCCTCCGGCCGCACACCGTAATGCATCGCCTTGAACCACTTGCCCGAGAGGGCAGGCCGGGCGCCGTGCGTCAGATGGCCGCCGGCGTCGAGCGACATGCCGAGGATGGTGTCGCCGGGCTCCAGCAGCGCCAGCATCACGGCCCCGTTGGCCTGCGCACCCGAATGCGGCTGCACATTAGCATAGCTAGAACCGAAGAGCTGCTTCGCACGCTCGATGGCCAGCGATTCGGCGACGTCGACATATTCGCAGCCGCCATAGTAGCGCTTGGTCGGGTAGCCTTCGGCGTACTTGTTGGTCATCACCGAGCCCTGCGCCTCGAGCACCGCGCGGCTGACGATGTTCTCGGACGCGATCAGCTCGATCTGCTGCTGCTGGCGGTCGAGCTCCTGGTCGACGGCGCGCGCGATCCCGGGATCGGCCTCGGCTAGGCTGCGGGTGAAGAAGCCGCGGCCGCGCGCCTCCCCGGATACCGCTTGGACCGGCTTTGCCTGGGCCATGCTCAACACTCCACCAGATTGACGGCGAGACCGCCCTGGGCGGTCTCCTTGTACTTGGCGCTCATATCGCGCCCGGTCTCTCGCATGGTGTCGATGACCTTGTCGAGAGAGACATGGTGCTCCCCGTCGCCGCGCAGCGCCAGCCGGGCGGCGTTGATGGCCTTCACCGCCCCCATGGTGTTGCGCTCGATGCAGGGAATCTGCACGAGCCCGCCGATCGGGTCGCAGGTGAGGCCGAGATTGTGCTCCATGCCGATCTCGGCGGCATTCTCGACCTGCTGGTTGCTGCCGCCCATGACCGCGCAGAGCGCACCGGCGGCCATCGAGCAGGCCACGCCCACCTCGCCCTGACAGCCGACCTCGGCCGCCGAGATCGAGGCGTTCTCCTTGTAGAGCTGGCCGATCGCCGCGGCCGTGAGCAGGAAGGTCCGGACCCCCTCCGCACCGGACCCGGGCACGAAGCGGGTATAGTAGGCGAGCACCGCTGGGATGACGCCGGCCGCACCGTTGGTCGGCGCCGTGACGACCCGCCCGCCCGCGGCATTCTCCTCGTTGACAGCAAGCGCGTAGAGATTGACCCAGTCGAGCACGGTGAGCTGGTCCCTGAGGCCGGCTTCCGGTCGCTCGCAGAGCTCCTGGAAGAGCCGTGCCGCCCGGCGGCGGACGCGCAGCCCGCCGGGCAGCTCGCCACCCTGTCGGCAGCCGCGCTCGATCGAGGCCTCCATGGCCTGCCAGAGCGCATCCAGGCCGGCGCGGATCTCCGCCGGCTCGCGCCAGGCCCGTTCGTTGGCGAGGACGATCTCGGCGATGGTCATCTTGTGCCGCTCGCCCAGGGCCAGCAGCTCTTCCGCGGTGGCGAAGGGATAGGGCGGGGTCGCGTTGCGGCCCTCGCCCCGTGGTCGCTCGGTCTCGGCGTCGCTCAGGACGAAGCCGCCGCCGACCGAGAAATAGACCTCCTCGAGCAGCACCGCACCGTCGCCGTCATGGGCGAGGAAGCGCATGCCGTTCGGATGCTTGGTCATGGTCTCGAGCTGGCGGAACTGCAGGTCGAGCGTCTCGCTGAAGGCGATCTCGCGCCGGCCCATCAAGCGCAGCGCACCGGTCTCGCGGATGGCCCGCACCAGCTCTCCCGCCGCGTCGGGGTCGACCTCGTCCGGCACCTCGCCGGCGAGCCCCAGAAGGATCGCGCGGTCCGTCGCGTGGCCCTTGCCGGTGAGCGCCAGCGAGCCGTAGAGCTGGACCTCCACCCGCTCGACCCGCTCGATCAGCCGCCGCGCGTCGAGCGCCAGCAGGAAGCGGTTGGCGGCCCACATCGGGCCCACGGTGTGCGAGCTGGACGGGCCGATGCCGACCTTGAAGAGGTCGAAGACGCTGATGACCATGAGACACCCCCGAGCTGACCGGGCATCGTAGCAGCGGGACGGCGTTGCCGCCATGCCCGGGGGCGATGCAGGTCAGCCGGCCTCGAGGATCGCGAGGGCGGCCTCGTACTGCGCCTCGGTCATGGCGGCGCGCACCCGGCGGCGCACCTCGATGGCCGGCAGATGCCCACCCGTCACCGCCCGGCTCAGCCAGACATAGGCCATGACGAGGTCCGGCGGGCCGGTCCGCCCCTCGAACAGCAGCGACCCCAGGTGGAACTGGGCGCGCGCCTCGCCTTCGGCCGCCGCCTTGCCCCAGATGCGTGCGGCCGCGTCGTACTCGCCGGCCTGGTAGGCCTTGATCCCATCCGCGACGCCGGTGCGCCTGCCATCGAGGATCACCAGCCGACCGGGGCGGTCGCCGGTGGCCGATTCGCCCGCCGGGGGAATCGGGCCATGCACCGCAGGGCCGGGTGCTTCGGGTGCGATGTCCGGCCCCGGGAGCAGGTCCGCCACTGCCGGTGCCGGTGCCGGTGTCGGCTCAGGCGCGGGTGCGGCCGGCGGCTCTTGCCGTGCGGCGGAAGGCGGCGCCGGAGGGATTGGCGTGGCGGCCGCGAGCGCTGCCAGCTCCGCCTCGAGACTCTCGCGGATCCGGGTGAGAGCCTGGACTTCCGTCGCCAGCCGGTCGCGCTCGGCGGCCACCTCGGCCAGGCGTCGCTCGAGCACCGCGCGGGCCTCGACCTCGGCGCTGAGGTCGCGCTCGAGCTTGTCGACCTGCGCTTTCAGGCGCTCGATGTCGGCCTCGGCCGCCGCCAGGGCGTGCTCGGCGGTGGCGAGCCCGTCGGCGAGCCTGGCCTGCTCCGTGAGGAGCCGGTCGCGCTCCCCGGCCAGGGCGGCGAGGCGCGGGTCGGGCGGTGGCGGCAGGGCGCCGGTGACCGGCGTCGGGCGGATCGCGGCCTTCTGCCGCTCGCCGAGCACGACAAAGGCGAGCACGATCGCGAGCAGCAGCGCCAGCAGCGCCAGATAGCGATCGAGCCGGATGGGCGGCACGGCATCGTTCGCGGTCATGCTTTCGGACAGGCTCCCGGGATCCCGGCTGGTCAACCGGTGCGATGACGCCAAAGCCCGATGGCCGATGCAACGGGGCCGGACGGCCCGCCGAGCGGCAACTGCCTCGATCGATACTCGAATACGATGAAGCTAACGTGCGGCGATCCTTCGGTTAATACCCGAGCACCGCGGGGTTGATCCGGGCCGCTACGACGAGGTTCGCTTCAGGTCGCCCGCGAACTCGGCAGCACAGAACGTGCCGCCCTGGAAGAGATCGCCGATCGGGTCGGGCGGCAGCTTGGCCTGGGCGGCCAGGGCCGCGTCGACATGATCCTCGGCCCGGTGCCTCGGCGCATAGCCGAGCCGGTAGGCGGTCCGGTTGTCCCACCAGGATCGCTCGTTCTGGCTCACGCCATAGACGATCGCGTTGTGCAGCTCGGGGTGCTCGAGGCCGATCCTGATCAGGCTGAGCAGATCCTCCTGGTGGATCCAGATGGAGAGGCGGCGCTTGTCGAGCGGCACGGGCCCGACATTGCCGATGCGGATCGACAGCACCCTGAGCCCGAACTTGTCGGCATAGAACGAGCCCACCGCCTCGCCGAACGCCTTGGAGATGCCATAGCGGCTGTCGGGCCTGACCGGCTCGTCGACACCGATCCGATCGCGCCTGGGATAGAAGCCGATGGCGTGGTTGGAGGAGGCGAAGACGACGCGCTCGACCCCAGCCTGGCGGGCCGCCTCGAACAGGTTCCAGCAACCGGTGATATTGGCGCTGTGGATCACCTCCCATTCGGCCTCGTACGCCTGACCGCCGAGGTGGATGATCCCGTCGACCCCGTCACAGGCGGCGGCGAGAGAATCCGGATCGCCGAGGTCGGCGGCCACGAACCGCTCGTGCGCCGCCAGCCCCTCGGGCGCCCGGCGGTCGCTCAGCACCACCTCGTCATAGAGCCCGACAAGAAGTGGCCGCAACATCGTCGCCACGCCCCCGGCCGCTCCGGTCATCAGCACCCGCATCTCAGCGCTCCTTGTTGTGTGGTGCGGGAGTAGGGCGCTTGGCCACTTCGATCAACAGCCGAACGGGGGATGGCCGCGGCCGGCCGACATCGTCGGGTGAGGAAATGCTTGCCTAGGCGCTGCCGAGCCCGCACATCGGCTGTGGGTCTGCCGAAGGGGGGGACAACGACATGGGCTACAGCATCGAGCACATCGAGGGCATCGGCGGCGCCTATGGGGCCAAGCTGCGCGACGCCGGCATCGCCTCGACCTCGGCCCTGCTCAAGGCGGCGGCCGATCCCAGGGGGCGCCAGCTCCTGGCGCAGAAGACCGGCATCGACGCTTCCCGCATCCTGCTCTGGGCCAACATGGCCGATCTGATGCGGATCAAGGGCATCGGCAAGCAGTTCGCCGAGCTGCTCGAGGCTGCCGGTGTCGACACCGTCAAGGAGCTCAAGACGCGCAACGCCGCCAACCTCGCGACGCGGATGGAGGAGGTCAACGCCCGGAAGAAGTTGACGCGCGCCGTCCCGGCCGAGAGCATGGTGGCACGCTGGATCGCGGAAGCCGGGACGCTGCCGCCGCTCCTGACCTATTGAGCCCGGCCACCGGCGACGGGCCAGGGTGCCATGCGCGAACAGGGAGTAAGTCGATGCTCGGCGGGTTGATCAAGAAGCTCTTCGGAGGAGGCGAGGCGACGAGTGGCGAGTCCGGCGCCGGCAAGGCGCTCGGCGATGCGGTCGAGCACAAGGGCTGCAAGATCCAGCCGACGGCCATGAGCAAGGGCAGCCAGTTCCTCACCGCCGGGACCATCAGCAAGGACTTTCCGGACGGCAAGCGCGAGCATCGCTTCGTCCGCGCCGACACCCATGCCTCGGCCGACCAGGCCCGTGACTTCGCCATCGTCAAGGGACGGCAGATCATCGACGAGCAGGGCGACCGGCTCTTCGACCATGCGCCTCGGGGCTAGCAGCCCGAGCTCGCGCTGCCCGGCTGCAGCCGGGCAGCGCGATGCGCGGGGGCGACGCGTTGATCGTCAGTCCTCGATGTACTCGACGTCGTCGTCGTCGTCCTCGTACTCCTCTTCCTCGTACTCATCCTCCTCGGGGTCCTCTGTCACCGCCGGTCGCGGTGCATGGGCCCGGGCGATGTGCTCGGTGAGATCGGCGAGCTCGACGTAGAAATCGGCCTGACGGCGGAGCTCGTCGGCGATCATCGGCGGCTGCGTCTTGATCGTGCTGATCACGCTCACCTTGACGCCACGGCGCTGCACCGCCTCGACCAGGCGGCGGAAGTCGCCGTCGCCGGTCATCAGCACGACGTGGTCGACGGCGCCGGTGACCTCCATGACGTCGACCGTGAGCTCGACATCCATGTTGCCCTTGAACTTGCGACGCCCGGCGCCCTGGCTGAACTCCTTCAACGGCTTGGTGACCATGGTGTAGCCATTGTAATCGAGCCAGTCGACCAGTGGCCGGATGGGCGAATACTCCTGCTCGTCGAGCAATGCCGTGTAGTAATAGGCGCGGAGCAGCCGTCCGCTGCCCGAGAACACCTCCAGAAGGCGCCGGTAGTCCACGTCATAGCCGAGGGCCTTGGCGGTCTGGTAGAGGTTGGCACCGTCGATGAACACGGCGAAGCGCTCATCGGGGTGGAAATGCTTGAAGGCTGCTGGCCTGGCCATAATGCCAAACTCCGGAGTGTGAGGCGGTCGTTGCCGCGGTTCATTCAATCTGGGCCGACCTTATCGAATGCCGGACCGAGGGCGCCGGTTCCCATGCGGAACACGCGAGGCAGGGTAGCGGCTTCGGGCCGGCGCTCCAAGCCTGGTTGGGGGCCGGGAAAGGCCGCCATCGGGCGGCGGAGGGAGACGAAAGGCCGCTCGGCGGCGAGGGGTGTTGCCGCTTGCGCCGCGCCGCAGCATGACTAGGTTGTAGGGACGAGGAATGGACAACCCCTGAACGGATGATCGATGGCACGAATTACGGTTGAAGACTGCGTCGAGCGGGTGCCGAGCCGGTTCGAGCTGGTCATGCTCGCGGCGCAGCGCGCCCGCGACATCTCGGCGGGCTCGGGGCTCACGCTGGAGCGCGACAACGACAAGAACCCCGTCGTCGCCCTGCGCGAGATCGCCGATTCCACGATCGACCTCGACCATCTCCGCTACGAGCTGATCCACGGCCTGCGCCGGCATTCGGACGATGAAGGCGACCTGTCCGACGATCTCGCCCAGGAGCTCGAGGCGCTCATTCCCAGCCGGCAGCCCAGCGAGGACGACATGATGCCGGCGGGTGTGGACTACGGCGATCAGGACGTGCTCGACGACGACTGATGAAACCGTCGCGTTCAACCCCCCGCTGGCTGGCGGCCCGCGGCCGCCGGTCCTGCCGCGGGTTGCGCGCGCTGCTACGGCGATGACCGAGACGGCGACGGTGACGCTCGATCCGGCGCCGCCACTGGCCGTTGAGGAATCCTGCGACACCATGCCGCAGGAAGCCAGGCCGGAGCAACGCCGCAAGGTCATGCGGCAATACCAGCTCGTCGAGCTGGTCAAGAGCTATGACCCGGGGGTCGACGAGGATCTGCTGAACCGTGCCTATGTCTACGCCATGCGCGCGCATGGCGCGCAGCTCCGGGCGTCGGGCGATCCCTATTTCCATCACCCCGTCGAGGTCGCCGGCATTCTCGCCGGGCTCAAGCTCGATGCCGCCTCGATCGCCACGGGGCTGCTCCACGACACGATCGAGGATACCGGCGCCACACTGCCCGAGATCCGTCGGCTCTTCGGCGACACCATCGCCCGCCTCGTCGACGGCGTGACCAAGCTCAACAAGATCCAGCTCCAGTCGGCGCAGACGGCGCAGGCCGAGAATTTCGGCAAGCTGCTCGTGGCCATGTCCGAGGACATCCGCGTGCTCCTGGTCAAGCTCGCCGACCGGCTGCACAACATGCGCACCCTGCACTTCATCGCCTCGCCCGAGCGCCGCCAGCGCATCGCCAGCGAGACGATGGAGATCTACGCGCCGCTCGCCGAGCGGATCGGCATGGACCAGCTCAAGGCAGAGCTCGAGGACCTGGCATTCGCCGAGCTGTCGCCCGATGCGCGCGAGAGCGTCGCCACCCGGCTGAAGCAGCTCCGCCGCGACGACACCGACCTGGTCGAGCGGATCGTCGCCCGCATCAAGGCGCACCTCGCCGAGTCCGGCATCGAGGCGGATGTCGCCGGCCGCGAGAAGTCGTCCTTGTCGATCTGGCGCAAGATGCAGCGCAAGAACGTCAGCTTCGAGCAGCTCTCCGACATCATCGCGTTCCGTGTGCTCGTCGACAGCGTGAACGAGTGCTACGCGGCGCTCGGCGTCATCCATGCCGGCTACAAGATGCTGCCCGGGCGCTTCAAGGACTACATCTCGACCCCCAAGCCCAACGGCTACCGCTCGCTGCACACCACCATCATCGGCCCCGAGCAGCGCAAGATCGAGCTGCAGATCCGCACCCGGCAGATGCACGAGGTGGCCGAGCTCGGCGTCGCCGCGCACTGGGCCTACAAGCAGGAGAGCCGGGTCACCGAGGGCAGGCAATATCGCTGGATCCGCGAGCTGCTGGAGATCCTCGAGCACGCCGCCGAGCCCGAGGACTTCCTCGAGAACACCAAGCTCGCGATGTTCCAAGACCAGGTGTTCTGCTTCACGCCCCGGGGCGACCTGATCGCGCTGCCGCGCGGCGCCACGCCGGTCGACTTCGCCTATGCCGTCCATTCCGAGGTCGGCGACCATTGCGTCGGGGCCAAGGTCGACGGCCGCATGGTCCAGCTTCGCCACACCCTCGAGAACGGCGACCAGGTCGAGATCATCACCAGCCGCAACGCCTGGCCGACAGCCGCCTGGGAGCGGTTCGTCGCCACCGGCAAGGCCAAGGCGCGCATCCGCCGGGCGCTCAAGGCCCGCCAGCGCGACGACTACGTCACCCGCGGCCGCGAGATGCTGGCCCGGACGGCCAGGGCCGAGGCGATGCAGCCGACCGAGAAGCAGCTCGCCCAGGCGGCGACCGAGCTCGGCCATGCCAGCCTCGAGGACATGCTGGTCCAGGTGGGCGAGGGCCAGCTCGCCGCCCGGCTGGTGCTGCAGGCCATCCCCGCCCCGGCGCTCCGGCTGCCGGCCCGGGACGGCAGGGTTGCGGAACGCGAGCGGGGTGAGGACCTCGACAACATCGTCCTCTTCAAGCGCCCGCCGGCCGAGAGCGACGAGGGTCGCTCGGGCGTCATCGCCGGGCTGCCGAGCGGCATCGCCTATCAGTTCGCCGGCTGCTGCCGGCCGATCCCCGGCGACCCCATCGTCGGCATCGTGCGCACCGGCCGGCCGATCTCCATCCATTGCCGCGACTGCGCCACCGTGGGGCGGATGGGCGAGAGCGAGCACCGCTTCGTCGATATCGGCTGGAGCGGGCAGGGCGAGCCGCCGCTCGCCTCGACCCGCATCTCCGTCATGGTGACCAACCAGCCGGGTGCCTTGGGCACCATCAGCACGATCATCGGCAAGCAAGAGGGCAACATCGTCGACGTCAAGGTCGGCCGTCGCTCGCCCGACCTCTTCGAGATGCTGCTCGATGTCGAGGTCAGGGACGTCGACCAGCTCCAGCGCATCCAGGCAGCGCTCCGCGCCAACCCCATCGTCAGCACGGTCGAGCGGAGCCGCTCGTGAGCCTGACCACGGACGCCGTGCTCGACGAGTTCCGCGCCGCCGGTGCCTTGCTCGAGGGCCACTTCCTCCTGACCAGCGGGCGGCGCAGCCCCTTCTACCTGCAATGCGCCCGCGTGCTGATGGACCCGGCCCGAGCCGAGCGGCTCTGCACGGCGCTGGCGGCAAGAGTCCGCGAGGCGCAGGCCGCAACGACCATCGACGCCGTGGTGGCGCCCGCCATGGGCGGCATCCTGGTCGGCTACGAGCTGGCCCGGGCGCTGGGCTGTCTCTCGCTCTTCACCGAGCGGGTCGAGGGCCGCTTCACGCTCCGCCGCGGCTTCGCCCTCGAGCCGGGTGCCAGGGTGCTGATCGCCGAGGACGTGGTGACCACCGGCCTCTCCTTGCGGGAATGCGCCGACGCGGTCCGCGCCACCGGGGCCGTGGTTGTGGGTGCCGCGGCGCTGATCGACCGCAGCAACGGCAAGGCCGATATCGGCATGAAGCTCACCGCCCTCGCCACCGTCGACTTTCCGACCTACGCGCCTGACGAGGTGCCGGCCGACCTCGCCGCCATCCCCGCGATCAAGCCGGGCTCGCGCGGGCTCGCGTAGCGATCTGCGGCGGCGGCGTCGCCCTGGTCCGGGCGCTATGTCGATTCGGTTGGTGGAGCCGATCGGGATCGAACCGACGACCTCCTGCTTGCAAAGCAGGCGCTCTCCCAGTTGAGCTACGGCCCCTCGGGCGTGGATATGGTTGATCGTGCCGTGATGCGCAAGGCTCGGGGGATCAGCGGAAGACGGCGTCGAGGAGGGCTCGCATGGCGATGCCGCGATGGCTGAGCGCCGATTTCTCGGTGCGGGAGAGCTCGGCGAAGGTTCGCTTCTCGCCCTCGGGGACGAAGATCGGATCGTAGCCGAAGCCGCCCGCACCACGCGGCTCCGGGAGGAGCTCGCCCGAGACCCGGCCCTCGAAGACCTCGGCGTGGCCGTCGGGCCAGGCGAGGCAGAGCACGCTGACGAAGGCGGCGCGCTTGTCGACACGCTGCCAGTCGCCGAAGCGCTCGGCGAGCTCGCTGGTGACGCGGGTCATGGCGGCGGCGAAGTCCTTGCCGGGTCCGGCCCAGCGGGCGGAATGCACGCCCGGCCGGCCCTCCAGGCCCATGACCTCGAGGCCGCTGTCGTCGGCGAGGGCCGGCAGGCCCGTGGCCCTGGCCGCGGCGTGCGCCTTGAGGGCCGCATTGCCCTGGAAGTCGGGCTCGGTCTCCTCGGGCTCGATCAGGCCGAGCTCGCCGGCGGAGCGGACCTTTACGCCGTGGTCGGCCAGGAGCTCCTGCAGCTCCTGGAGCTTGCCCGGGTTGTGCGAGGCGAGGACGAGGGTGTCGCCGGTGAAGCGCCGGTGCATGGGCCCGTCAGCCGGCGTGGACGGCGGCACGCTGCAGCGCCAGGAGCTGCTCGATGCCGCCCTCGGCCAGGGTCATCAGGCGGGCGAGGTCCTGTCGCGGCAGGGGCTCCTTCTCGGCGGTGAACTGGATCTCGACGATGCCGCCCTTGCCGGCCAGGACGAAATTGGCGTCGGCCTCGGCGGCGCTGTCCTCGGGATAGTCGAGGTCGAGCAGGGCCTCGCCGCCGACGATGCCGCAGGAGACGGCGGCGACGGCGTCGGTCAGCGGCAGGGCCGGCAGGGCGCCGTCGCGCACCAGCTTGGCGAGCGCCTGGTGGAGAGCCACGTAGGCGCCGGTGATCGAGGCCGTGCGGGTGCCGCCATCGGCGCGCAGCACGTCGCAATCGACGATGATCTGTCGCTCGCCCATGCCTTCGAGGTCGGTGACCGCGCGCAAGGCACGGCCGATCAGGCGCTGGATCTCGAGGGTGCGGCCGCCCTGCTTGCCGCGGGCCGCCTCGCGCGGCGAGCGGCTGTGGGTCGAGCGCGGCAGCATGCCGTACTCGGCGGTGACCCAGCCCGTGCCCCTGTTGCGCAGGAAGGGCGGCACCCGCTCCTCGACCGTGGCACAGCAGAGGACGTGCGTGTGGCCGAAACGGACGAGGCAGGAGCCCTCGGCCTGCGGGTTGGCACCCGGCTCGAGAACGACCTCACGAAGCTCATCGGCCGCCCTGCCGGAAGCGCGCATCTTCATCTGCCTCGTCGTTGCGTGGAAATGCCAGGGCGCTGGGACCGGCCCGGGTGGAGGGCTGGTAGCGCATCCCGCAGCCAGGGGCAAACCTCGCGCTCAGCCGTCGCCGGGCGCCGGGTGCAGGGCGGCGAGCCGCCTTGCCGCGTCGGTCGGCGGGTCCTTCCAGAGGACACGCTTCAGCCGGCCGGTGGCGCCGGCCACGAGCTCGAGCCTGGACCGCGGGCAGTCGAGGCGTTTGGCGAGAAAGGCCAGGAGCGCTGCGTTGGCCTTGCCCTCGATGGCGGGTGCCCGGAGTCGAATGACCAGATGCGGGCGGTCCCGGGCGTCCATGGCGATGCCGTCGACGCGCTCGTGCCGCGCCCCCGGCACCGCCCGGATCTCGAGGATCGCCCGGTCCGGCTCGAGCCGCCAGGGTGGCGTCATTCAGAGCACGAGGAACTGGAAGGCGAGGTCGCGGATGAAGTAGAGGGCGAGGATCAGGACCATCGGCGAGATGTCGATGCCGCCGAGATTGGGCAGGATATTGCGGATCGGCCGCAGCAGGGGCTCGGTGATGCGGTTCAGGAAGTCGCCGATCGTGTAGATGAAGCGGTTGCCCGTGTTGACCATGTTGAACGAGACGAGGAGGTTCAGCACGACCATCGCGATCAGCAGCCAGATATAGATCGAGATCACGGTGTTGATGAGGTTGTAGACGGCGATCATCGGGCCTCCATCATCTTCGTTCTGGTGCTGGCCGCGGGCAGGGCTGGCGCAACGCAAGTAGGGTGCGGCCAATCGGCTGGCAAGGGTGTCGATGGGACGCCGCGGCGGGCGGGCGGGTGCCAAGACGCTTGACAGCCGACCCCGGTCGATCCGATAGAGCCGCGACCCGTGGGGCCGTAGCTCAGCTGGGAGAGCGCTAGAATCGCACTCTAGAGGTCGCCGGTTCGATCCCGGTCGGCTCCACCAGGTCCTCATGAACGCCGGTCCCGGGGCCGGTCCCGGGCGGTGCTGCCGGAGTACACGCCCCATGACCCGTCCCCCAGCCGAGCCCGTCACGCATCTCGACGACGGTCGTTTCCGAGTTACCGAGTGGCGCTTCGCGCCGGGTGCCGAGACCGGCTGGCATGTCCACGGCCACGACTACGTGGTCGTTCCCCTGGTCGACGGCACGCTCCTGCTCGAGGAGCCGGGTGGCACGAGCCGCAAGGCGTCGCTCACCCGGCACGTGCCCTATGCGCGCCGCACCGGCGTCGAGCACAATGTCGTCAACGACGCCAGCGAGGCCATGGCGTTCCTCGAGGTCGAGGTGCTGGGCGATGCGCTGCAGGCCGCCCGGCTCGCCTGCCTCGAGCGGTTCGCCGCGGCCTGGAACGCGCACGACGTCGATGCGCTCATGGCCTGCATGGCCGAGGACTGCGCCTTCCATGCTTCCGCCGGGCCGGCTGCCGACGGCCGACGGCACGCGGGTGGCGACGCCGTGCGGGCGGCCTATGCGGCGATCTTCGAGCAGTTCCCGAAGGCCGCCTGGACGCAGGGCGAGCATCGGGTGGCGGGCGACCACGGGGTCTCGTCCTGGCGGTTCGTCGGCACCGACCGGCAGGGTGCCACGGTGGAGGTGGATGGCTGCGATCTCTTCACCTT
This sequence comes from Geminicoccaceae bacterium, assembly GCA_020638495.1. Classification (GTDB taxonomy): domain Bacteria; phylum Pseudomonadota; class Alphaproteobacteria; order Geminicoccales; family Geminicoccaceae; genus SLRI01. The sequence continues at coordinate 166,609 of JACKIN010000008.1, forward strand.
CGCCGGCGAGCGGATCGCGCTCAAGGATTCCTACCGGAAGTCACGGACCGCCTGAGGCCGTCTCTTCCCGCTTTACAAGCCGCTCCGCCTTCCCCAACCTCCGCCGCAGCGAGCAGAAGAGGTGGAGCATGGCGTCCAAGCAGATCCTGTCGCCGTTGCCCGGCACGTTCTACCGCCGGCCGGCTCCCGACCAGCCGCCGTTCAAGAGCGAGGGTGACACGGTCGAGGTCGGCGATGTGGTCGGCCTGGTCGAGGTGATGAAGTCCTTCCACGAGGTGAAGGCGGACGCCGCCGGCACCCTCGGGGCTTTCCTCATCGACGACGAGGACGCGGTCATGGCCGGCCAGGCCATCGCCGACCTCGAGGGCTGAGCCGGCGTCTTGCGCGAGGTCCGGCTCCTCGTCGCCAATCGGGGCGAGATCGCGGTCCGGATCATCCGGGCGGCCAAGGAGCTCGGCTTCGTCACGATCCAGGCGCACAGCAGGGCGGACGCCGACTCGCTGGCGGTGCGCCTCGCCGACGAGGCGGTCGACATCGGCCCGCCGCAGGCGAGCAAGTCCTACCTCAAGATCGAGGCCCTGCTCGAGGCGGCGAAGTCAACCGGTGCCACAGCGGTCCATCCGGGCTATGGCTTCCTCGCCGAGAACGCCGATTTCGCCGACGCCGTGGAGGCCGCCGGGCTCGCCTTCATCGGCCCCACCGGCGACGCCATCCGGCTGATGGGCGACAAGGTGGCGGCCCGCCAGGCGGCGGCCGCCGCGGGCGTGCCCACGGTGCCCGGCAGCGAGGGCCATGTCCGCACGCTCCACGAGGCGCGGCCGGTGGTCGCCCGAACGGGCTTTCCCCTGATGATCAAGGCGGCGGCCGGTGGTGGTGGCCGCGGCATCCGCATCGTGCGCGACGAGGCCGAGTTCGAGCGGCTGCTGCCGCAGGCCAGCGCGGAGGCCAAGGCGGCTTTCGGCGATGGCGGGCTCTATCTGGAGAAGGTGGTCGAGCGGGCGCGCCACGTCGAGGTTCAGATCCTCGGCGACGGCCAGCACGTCGTGCATCTCTTCGAGCGCGAATGCTCGCTGCAGCGGCGCCGGCAGAAGGTCTGGGAGGAGGCGCCGTCGGCGGGGCTGTCGGCGGCCGTGCGGAGGAAGCTCTGCGCCTCGGCCGTGGCCCTCGCCCGGGCGGTCAACTACCGCGGCGCCGGCACGCTCGAATATCTCTATGACGACCAGAGCCACGACTTCTACTTCATCGAGATGAACACCCGCATCCAGGTCGAGCACCCGGTGACCGAGATGGTGACCGGCATCGATCTGGTGCGCGAGCAGCTCCGCGTGTGCCTCGGCCAGAAGCTGCGCCACACCCAGGATCAGATCCGGTTGCATGGCCATGCGATCGAGGTTCGGCTCAACGCCGAGGACCCGGCCCGGGACTTCGCGCCCGGTCCCGGGACGATCGACCGGCTCAGCCTGCCGGGCGGGCCGGGGGTGCGCTTCGACAGCCTGCTCTATGCCGGCTACACGGTGCCGCCCTTCTACGATTCGCTGCTCGGCAAGCTCATCGTCTGGGACGAGGACCGCAGCCACGCGCTGGCGCGTCTGGCGCGGGCCCTGGGCGAGCTCGAGATCGGCGGCGTGGCGACCACGCGCGCCCTGCACCTGGCGCTTGCGGCCGATCCGGATGTGCGGGCCGCCCGCTACCACACGACCTGGCTCGAGCGCTGGCTCGAGGAGAACGCGGCGCGGCTCGCGCCGGCGACGGACCGTACAGGGGAGGTGCCCACGGCATGACCAACCGCTACTCCTTCGGCGGCGACGAGCACATCTTCGTCGAGGTCGACGAGAGCATGTCGCTGGAGGCCTTCTTCAAGGCGCTCTCGATCACCAACGCGGTGCGCGAGAGCCGGATCGACGGGGTCACCGAGATCTGCCCGGCCAACGCCTCCTTCCAGATCAAGTTCGATCCCGACCGGATCAAGCCGGACGACATGCTGGCCGAGCTGAAGCGGCTCGAGGCCGCGGCGGCGCAGGCGCCCTCGGTGATCGAGACGCGGATCTTCGAGTTCCCGGTCTACTACAACGACCCCTGGACGCACGAGACGCTGATGCGGTTTCGCGACCGCCACCAGGACCCGAGCGCCACCGATCTCGACTACGCCGCCCGGATCAACAACAAGGCCAGCGTCGAGGAGTTCATCGCCGCCCATTCGGGGGCTCCCTGGTTCGTCTCCATGGTCGGGTTCGTCGCCGGCCTGCCGTTCCTCTTCCAGATGGTCGAGCGGGCGCGGCAGCTCGAGGTGCCGAAATACCTCCGGCCGCGCACCGACACGCCGAAGCTGACGGTCGGCTATGGCGGCTGCTTCACCGCGATCTACTCGGTGCGCGGGGCCGGCGGCTACCAGATGTTCGGCATCACCCCGGTGCCGATCTACGATCCGAAGAGCGAGATCGACTACATCAGCGACGACACCATGTGCCTCTTCCGGCCGGGCGACATCGTCAAGTTCAAGTCGGTCGACCGGGCCTATTACGACCACGTGGTCGAGGAGGTGGCGGCCGGCCGCTATGCGCCGAAGGTGAGAAATGTCACCTTCTCGCTCGACGCGTTCAACGCCGATATCGACGGCTACAACCGGAAGCTCGAGGAGGTGCTCGATGGCCATTGAGGTCGAGGCGCCCGGCCTCGCCACCACCGTCCAGGATCTCGGCCGGCCGGGCTACTACCATCTCGGCATTCCGCTGTCCGGGGCGATGGACCGCCTGGCGCTGCGGGCCGCCAACCGGCTGGTCGGCAATGACGATGGTGCCGCGGCGCTCGAGGTCGTGTTCCTTGGCCCCGAGCTGGTCTTTCGGGCCGACGCCATGGTGGCGGTCACCGGCGCCGAGCTGCCGCCCAGGGTCGACGGCGTGGTGCAGCCGACCTGGACGAGCTTCGCCGTGAAGGCCGGGCAGACCCTGGCCTTCGACTACCTGAAGGCGGGGGCCCGGGCCTATGTCGCCGTCGCCGGCGGGATCGACGTGCCGGTGGTGCTGGGCAGCCGCTCGACCTATGCGCTGGGTGCCCTGGGCGGCCATGAGGGCCGCGCCCTCCGGGCAGGCGATGTCCTGCCGGTCGGCCGGGGCAGGCCGGCGGCGGCGGGGCGGGAGATCCCGGCAGCGCTGCGGCGCGGCCCGGGCGGCTCGCCGGTGAGCCTGCGCGTCCTGCCCGGCCTCTACTGGCACCGGCTCACCGAGGCCGCCGGCCGGCAGTTCCTCGCCGACACGTGGAAGGTGGCGCCCGAGGCGGATCGCATCGGCTATCGCTTCCGCGGCGGCCGGCCGCTCGAGTTCATGCCGCACGAGCAGCCGTTCGGCGCGGGCTCCGATCCCTCCAACATCGTCGACGCCTGCTATCCCTACGGCTCGATCCAGGTGCCGGGCGGCACCGAGCCGATCGTGCTGCATCGCGACGCGGTTTCCGGTGGCGGCTACATGATGGTCGGCACGGTGATCTCGGCCGACATGGACCTGATCGGCCAGCTCCAGCCGCACACACCCGTCAGGTTCGTCGCCGTCGACATGGCCGGCGCCCTCGCCGCCCGCCACGACCGGCAGGCCATTCTCGACAAGATGCAAAGCCATCTGGCATGAGCCATTCGTCCCACCTTCGGAGCAGCAGAGCATGAACCCGACGCTGACCACCGCCCTCTGGCCGAGCTCGGCCCAAAGTCTTCCCGCCAGGATCGTGCTGGTGCTCGCCGGCACGCTCCTGCTCGCCGTCTCGGCCAGGGTCCAGGTGCCGTTCTGGCCGGTGCCGATGACGATGCAGACCTTCGTCGTCCTCGGCATCGGTGCCGCGTACGGTGCCAGGCTCGCCGGCATCACGCTCCTGACCTATCTGGCGCAAGGGGCGATGGGCCTGCCGGTCTTCGCGACCGGTGCTGGGCTCGCCTATCTGGCCGGCCCCACCGGCGGCTATCTGGTGGGCTTTTTTGTCGCAGCCGTCGTCGTCGGTTATCTTGCGGACGAGGGGCTCGGCCGCACGCATCTATCGGCCTTCTTCGTCTTTCTCGCCGCTACCCTCTTGATTTTCGGGCTCGGTGCAACGTGGCTTGCCTTGTTGATCGGGCCGGCAAAGGCCTTTGCCGCGGGTGTCTTGCCTTTCCTGCCGGCCGAGGCCGCGAAGCTCCTGCTTGCGACCGCTTTTTTTCCGATCGCCTGGCGGCTGGCGCGCGACTGACACGAACGGGTGAGGCCGGCCCACTGCGGCTGGCCTCAACCTGAGGTTTCCAGTAGCGTGGGGACTTTCTCTCTTATAGGTGGAATATCGCTTTTCTCTCTCGCCTGCTTCTGCTACAATTTCGCCATAAGAAAAGAAAAGTGGCGCTGCTGCGCTGCTAGGTCGCAAGGATGAGGCATCGGCAAGATCATGCTCCCACCACAGGGTCCACTAGGTCACATGCGCACCGTCTCCACCCGTAGGGGTGCGCGGCGCGTTCCGGTCAGTTCAGCCAACGGCACGCCACCGCAGCTCGTCATCGTCGCTGCCAGCCTGGCGCTCTGGACGATCATCATCGCTTCGTTCTCGCTCCTCCTGGGCTGAAGGGCCCGCTCGGACACGGAACGGGAGTCGATGCGTCCCTGGCCGGGGAACAGCCGGTCATGGTTGTGCCGTCACGGCCGCGCTTCACGCTGATCGTCGTCACCAGCCGCGACGGCTACATCGCGCCCGAGGGCGGTGCGCCGCCGGGCGTCTGGGCGTCGCGCGAGGAGCAACGGCTCTTTCGCCATCGCGTCGCCGGCCTCGACTGGACTTTCATGGGGCGGCGCACGCACGAGCTGGCCTGGCGGCCGAATCGCCGACGCGTCGTCTTCACGGCCGCCCTGGCCGGGCCGGAATGGCGCCATCCCCTGCATCTCTGGGCCGACCCCGGGCGCGTCTCCCTGGACGCGATGCTGGCAGCGGCGACGGCAGTTCATCCGGCCGTGAGCTGCGGCATCCTGGGCGGCGTGGCGGTGCATGACTGGTTCGCCGCCGCGGGCCTGATCGACGCCGTCGAGCTCACCATCGAGCCGCTGACTTTCGCCGGCGGGCTGCCGCTCTTCTCCTGGTCGCGCGGCATGAAGCCGTGCCATGCGCTGTCGGGGCTCGGCCTGCTTCAGGTCGAGGAGCAGCCGCTCAACGCCGGCGGGACGCGGCTCCTGCGGTTCGAGCGGCCATCGGGCCCGATCGGGCCCTGATCCCTCAGCCCTGGATCGAGTAGCCGCCGTCGGCTGGAATGGCGGTGCCGGTGATGAAGTCCGAGGCCGGGCTGGCGAGGAACACGGTGAGCCCGGCCATGTCCTCCGGCGTGCCCCAGCGGCCGGCCGGCGTGCGGGTCAGCACCTTCTCGTTCAGCCCCTCGATCTCGGCCCGGCCCCGGCGCGTGAGGTCGGTGTCGATCCAGCCCGGCAGGATGCAGTTGACCTGGATGTTGTCCCTGGCCCAGGCCGTGGCCAGCGCCCGGCTGAGCTGCATCACGCCGCCCTTGCTCGCCGCGTAGGCCGCAACCACCGGGATGCCGAAGATCGACATCATCGAGCCCGTGGTGATGATCTTGCCGCCGCCCTGCCGGCAGAGGGCGGGATAGGCGGCGTGAGCGGTGTTGAACACGCCGTCCAGGTTGATCGCCAGCACCTCGCGCCATTCGGCGAACTCGTACGCCTCGGGGCGCTTCCTGATGTTGATCCCGGCATTGCAGACGGCGATGTCCAGCCGGCCGAGCTCGGCCTCGACCTCCTCGACCATGGCGACGCAGGCGGCAGGATCGGCGACCTCGCCCACCACGGCTATCGCCCGGACGCCCTCGCTCGTCAGCTCGGCCGCCGCGGCCGCCGTCTTCGCCTGGTTGCGACCGGCCACCGCGACCGCCGCCCCGGCACGGCCGAGGCCCCGCGCCATGCCGAGGCCGATGCCGCCATTGCCACCGGTCACGAGGGCGACCTTGCCGCCGAGGTCAAACGGGCTCTTCATCAATTGCCTCCACTGGTTGTCCGGCTGTCTATCCGTTAGACCTCCCGACACATGAGCCCGACAACTAGACGGGAGCCCAAAGCTTGCCAAGCCGCGTGGCCGCCGGCCTCACCTTCACGCTCGTCCTCTGCCTCTCGCTGCCGGCGCTCTCGGCCGACGCACCCGTGGCGGCCAGCGCCTTGGCGCCGAGCGAGTTCGTGGTCACCCGGCCGGGCCTCGTGCTGGTCGATGTCGCGGCACGCCGGGCGGTGCTCGAGGCGCTGCCCGAAGCCGAGCGCGAGGCGCTCTGCGGCCCGCCTCGCCAGAGCTGGCCGCGCCACGGCGTGCAGCGCAATGTCGGCGGTGGCGCGCAGCCGGCGCAGACCCTCGCACTCACCATGATGCATGCAGCGGCGAGCTATCTCGCGACGGGCGATCCGGACGCCCGCGATGGCATCATTTCCAACCTGCTGCGGTTCGCCGAGGCCGATGCGCTCTCGCGCATGACCGAGCCGGTCACGGTCAACCATTTCTACAATCTCGACCGCACCCTGCTGCCGATCGTGACAGGCCTCGCCATGGTGCACGACGATCCGGCGCTGGCGCCCGACGAGGTGGCCACCATTCGCGCCTGGCTCGACCGGCTGGTCCGGCGGCGCGGGCCCGACCGCGTGACCAACCCCGAGGTGGCCAGCAGCCGCAACAATCACCGCTACCTGCGCGACAGCGTCACCATGGCCTGGGGCGCCTTCACCGGCGACAACGCGCTCTTCTTCGAGGGTGTGAACCGCTACCGGCTGGCGCTCGAGCAGATGCGCGAGGATGGCAGCCTGCCGCTCGAGACCGATCGCGGCCGCGACGCCCTCTTCTACCAGCGCCATGCCATCGCCTCGCTCGTCGCCATGGCCGAGATCGCCGCCGTGCAGGGCTACGACCTCTACGCGCTGACCAGCGAGGCCGGCCTCGACCTGCACCAGATGGTGGCTTTCCTCGTCGCCGGGATCGACGATCCGGCCGTCCTCGCCCCCTACACCAAGGCACCGCAGGATCTGGGCTTTCTCGACTGGCGCGGCCACGATCGCCACTACATGGCCTGGTTCGAGGCCTACCGTGCCCGCTTTCCCGAGAGCCCGCTCACGGCCCGGCTCGCGGCGCAGATCGAGGCGCGCGGCTCGCTCGACGGACAACTGGTCGACGAGTACGCGGGCGGCATGACCACCTGCCTTTATGCCGATCCAATGACGCGGGTGGCAATCTCGGCCGAATGATGCCGGTTAGGCCATTGTGAGCGGCCCGCTCTGCGATTAACCATTGATCGTTCAACGGAAACGGCAGGGACGGGCGATGGGCAAGCTCACCACGCATGTTCTGGACACGATGTCGGGGCGACCCGGGCACGGCATGCAGCTCGCGCTCTATCGGGTGGATGGCGCCGACCGGGTCAAGCTCGCCGAGGCCCGGACCAACGAGCAGGGCCGGCTCGACCGGCCGATGCTCGAGGGTGCGTCCATGGGCCGGGGCACGTTCGAGCTGATCTTTCAGGTCGGCCACTATTTCAAGCTGCTGGGTGTCGATCTGCCGAACCGGCCCTTCCTCGACGAGGTGCCGATCCGCTTCGGCATCGAGGATCCGGGTGCGGACTACCATGTGCCGCTCGTCGTCTCGCCCTTCGCCTACTCGACCTATCGGGGCAGTTGATGCGGCAGCGGCTGCGCTTCCTGCTGGGCCACGAGCCGGTCGAGCTCGAAGCGATCGATCCTACCCTGACGGTGCTCGAGTGGCTGCGCCGGGTGGCCTACAGGCGGGGCACCAAGGAGGGCTGCGCCGAGGGCGATTGCGGCGCCTGCAGCGTGGTGATCGCCGAGCCCGAGGATGGGCGGCTGCGCTACCGCGCGATCAATGCCTGCATCCGCTTCATGGCGACGCTGGACGGCTGCCAGCTCCTGACCGTGGAGGACCTGAAGGCGCCGGACGGCACGCTCCACCCGGTCCAGGCGGCGATGGTCGACAGCCATGGCTCGCAATGCGGCTTCTGCACGCCCGGCTTCGTCATGACCCTCTTCGCCCTCCACCAGAATGGTGACACGGCGCTGTCGCGCGGCCGGATCGACGACGCGCTCGCCGGCAATCTCTGCCGTTGCACCGGCTACGGGCCGATCATCGAGGCCGCCCGGCGGATGCGCGAGACGCCGGGCGCGGTGGCGCATCTCGCTCACCGCGAGGCCGAGGTGCTGGCCCGCCTCGATTCCTGGCGCGACGGCGAGACCCTGGCCATCGGCGAGGGCGGGCGGATGATCTACGCCCCGACGGAGCTCGACGCCCTGCTCGACCTCGCGGCCGATCACCCGCAGGCGACGATCCTCGCCGGTGCCACCGATGTCGGCTTGTGGGTCACCAAGCAGCAGCGCCGGCTCGATCCGGTCATCTGGCTCGGCCGGGTCGCCGGGCTGGCCCGAATCGAGGAAACCGAGGACGCCATCCACATCGGCGCCGGGGTCACCTATGCTGCGGCGCACGAGCGTCTGGCCGGGCTCTGGCCGGATGTCGGCGAGCTGGTCCGGCGGCTCGGCGCCGAGCAGATCCGCCATGCCGGCACGATCGGCGGCAACATCGCCAACGGCTCGCCGATCGGCGACAGCCCGCCCTGGCTGATCGCCGCCGGGGCGACGCTGCACCTGGCGCATCGCGACGGCCGCCGCTCGCTGCCGCTCGAGGAGTTCTTCCTCGCCTATGGCAGGCAGGACCGGCGGCCGGGCGAGATCGTCGAGGCAGTCAGCGTGCCGAAGCCCGAGGCGGGGACGGAGCTGCGCTGCTACAAGATCAGCAAGCGCTTCGACCAGGACATCTCGGCCGTCTGCGCCGGCATCCAGCTCCGCCGCGACGGCGATCGCATCGTCGAGGCCAGGATCGCCTATGGCGGCATGGCGGCGACCCCGCGCCGCGCCCTCCGGGCCGAGGCGGCGCTGATCGGCCAGCCCTTCGCCGAGGCGACATTCCGGCGCGCCATGGCGGCCCTGGCGGCGGATTTCCAGCCGATCGACGACATGCGGGCCTCGGCCGCCTACCGGCTGAAGGTGGCTCAAAATTTGCTTCTCAAGGCGTACCTGGAAGCGGAGGACGCCACGTCGCCGTCGCTCCGCCTCGCCGGCAGGCGCGAGCCCGTGCATGTCTGAGGCGAGCCCGATCGGCCGCGCCTTGGCGCATGACAGCGCCCTTCGCCACGTCACCGGCGAGGCGGTCTATGTCGACGACATGCCGGAGCCCGCCCGCTGCCTCGAGATTTATATCGCCTGGGCGGAGCGTGCGCATGCCCGTGTGAAGAGGCTCGATCTCGCCGCCGTCCGCGCGGCGCCGGGCGTCGTGGCCGTTCTGACCAATGACGACATTCCGGGCGTGAACGACATCAGCCCGGTCGGCCGCGACGACGAGCCGGTCTTCGCCACCGGCATCGTCCAGTACTGGGGCCACGCGCTCTTCGCCGTGGCGGCGCCGACGGTGCACGCGGCGCGCGCCGCGGCGGCGCTGGCCAGCATCGAGTACGAGGACCTGCCGCCGCTGCTCGACGTGGACGAGGCCCGCGCCAGGGAGGACCATGTCTGGCCGCCGGGCCGGATGCAGCGCGGCGATGCAGTGCGGGCGCTGGCGGCGAGCCCGTGTCGCCTCGATGGCCGGATCGCGATCGGCGGCCAGGACCATTTCTACCTCGAGGGCCACGTCGCCCTGGCTCTCCCCGGCGAGGACGGCGAGATGATGGTCTACAGCTCCACCCAGCACCCGAGCGAGGTGCAGCACATGGTGGCGCATGTGCTGGGCGTGCCGTCGCACAGCGTCACCGTCGAGGTCCGCCGGATGGGCGGCGGCTTCGGCGGCAAGGAGACGCAGGGCAATCTCTTCGCCTGCATAGCAGCCCTCGCGGCGCGCCGGACCGGCCGCCCGGCCAAGTGCCGGCTGGACCGCGACGACGACATGATCATGACCGGCAAGCGCCACGAGTTCCTGGTCGACTACGCCGTCGGCTGCGAGCCGGATGGGCGCATAAGCGCCGTCGACATGACCTTCGCCTCGCGCTGCGGCTACTCGGCCGACCTCTCCGGGCCGATCAACGACCGCGCCCTCTTCCACGCCGACAACTGCTACTTCTACCCCGACGTGGCGCTCGTCTGCCATCCCTGCCGCACCAACATGGTCTCCGCCACCGCATTCCGCGGCTTCGGCGGGCCGCAGGGCATGGTGGCGGCCGAGCGAGTGATCGAGGAGGTCGCGATCCGCACCGGTCTCGACGCGCTCGAGGTCAGGAAGCGCAATTTCTACGGGCCGAACGAGCGCGCGGTCACGCCCTACTGGATGACCATCGAGGACAATGTCATCGAGCGAGTGGTGGCCGAATGCGAGAAGGATGCCGGCTACGGGGCGCGGCGGGCCGCCATCGGCCGCTTCAACACCGACAACCGCTGGCAGAAGAAGGGCCTGGCGCTGACGCCGGTGAAGTTCGGCATTTCCTTCACCAACACCGCCTTCAACCAGGCCGGTGCGCTCATCCACATCTACAAGGACGGCTCGGTCCACCTGAACCATGGCGGCACCGAGATGGGGCAGGGGCTCTTCATCAAGGTGGCGCAGGTGGTGGCGGAGGAGCTGGCGCTGCCGCTGGAACGCATCAAGATCACCGCCACCACCACCGGCAAGGTGCCGAACACCTCGGCCACGGCCGCGTCCTCGGGCTCCGACCTCAACGGCATGGCGGCCCAGGCCGCGGCGCGCGAGCTGAAGGCGCGGCTGGTCGCCTTCGCCGCCGAGCAGCACCAGATGCCGGCCGACGCCGTGGACTGGCTGCCGGGCCGGGTCAGGGTGGCCGGCGACGAGATCACCTTCGACCAACTCGTCCACGACGCCTACATGGCCCGCGTCCAGCTCTCCGCCACGGGCTTCTACAAGACCCCCGAGATCCACTGGGACCGCGCCACCGGCCGGGGCAAGCCCTTCTTCTATTTCGCCTATGGTGCTGCCTGCAGCGAGGTCACGATCGACACGCTCACCGGCGAGTACCGGGTCGACCGGGTCGACATCGTCCACGACGTCGGCCGCTCGCTCAACCCGGCGATCGACATGGGCCAGATCGAGGGCGGCTTCATCCAGGGCATGGGCTGGCTCACCACCGAGGAGCTGGTCTGGGACAAGGAGGGCCGGCTGCGCACCCACGCGCCCTCGACCTACAAGATCCCGACCTGCGCCGACCGGCCGGAGATCTTCAACATCCGTCTGCTCGAGAACGTGAACCCCAAGGCCACGATCCATCGCTCCAAGGCCGTGGGCGAGCCGCCCCTGATGCTCGCCATCTCGGTCTGGCAGGCGCTCTCCGACGCCGTGGCCGCGACGGCAGGCCACAAGCACCCGGCCCGACTCGACCCGCCGGCGACGCCGGAGAAGGTGCTGATGGCCATCGACCGGCTGGCGGGCCTCGCATGACCGAAGCCCTTGTCGCCGCCCTTGCTACCATCGACCAGTCGGAGCCGGCGATTCTCGTCGAGATCGTCGAGGCGCTAGGCTCCACGCCGCGCGAGGCAGGGGCCCTGATGCTGGTCACGGGCGACAGCATCGCCGGCACGATCGGCGGCGGCGAGCTCGAGCATCGGGCGATCCTCAGGGCCCGCGAGGCGCTGGCGGGCGAGCCAGTGCCGGAGCGTCTCGACCTGCCGCTCGGCCCGGCCTTGGCACAGTGCTGCGGCGGGCACGTGACGCTGCGCCTTCGGCATCTGGCGCCAGGCGACCGGACGATGTTGGCCGAACGGCTGGGAGCATGGCAGGCGGGCCTGCCGCGCGTCGTTCTCTTCGGCGCCGGCCATGTCGGCCGGGCCGTGGTCGCGGCCCTCGCCCCCTTGCCCTGCCGTGTCCTCTGGCTGGACAGCCGCCCGGGCCAGTTGCCGGCGGATGCGTCGGGGCTGGTCGAAACTCGTGAAATTGCCGATCCGGCCGGGTTCGCGACGGCGCCGGGCGACCTCGTCTTGGTCATGACGCACAGCCATCCGCTCGATCTCGCCATTGTCGAGGCGGTGCTGCGGCGGGGCAGCTTCGCGTGGCTCGGGCTGATCGGCTCGGCCACCAAGCGGCGGCGCTTCGAGCGGCAGCTCGGCGCCGTCGGGCTCTCGGTCGAGCGGCTGGTCTGCCCGATCGGCCTCGCCGCCATCACCGGCAAGGCGCCCGCCGTGATCGCCGCCTCGGTGACGGCGCAACTGCTCGTCGTCATGGAGGCCCTGACCCGGGGCCGGCAAATCAGGAGCGTCGCCTGATGTCCCTCGTTCGATGAGCGGCGCTCGATGACCGTGGCCCGGCTCGTCCTCTCCGGCATCAAGAAGGCCTATCCGGGCGCGCTCGCCAATGACGACGTGGCGCTCACGGTGGGCCAGGGCGAAATCCACGCGCTGCTAGGGGAGAACGGCGCCGGCAAGTCCACCCTGGTCAAGATCATCTATGGCGTGCTCGCCCCCGATGCCGGCGAGATCGCCTGGGAAGGCCGGCCGGTCACGATTCCGTCGCCCCACGCCGCGCGGACGCTCGGCATCGGCATGGTGTTCCAGCATTTCTCGCTGTTCGATGCCCTGACGGTGCTCGAGAACGTCGCCCTCGGCCTCGACGCGAAGCTCGACCGCAGGACCCTGGCCGAGCGCATCACCAAAGTCTCGCAGGCCTATGGCCTGCCGCTCGACCCGCACCGCGAGGTGCACGAACTCTCCGTCGGCGAGCGGCAGCGGATCGAGATCGTCCGCTGCCTGCTGCAGAGCCCGCGGCTCCTGATCATGGACGAGCCGACCTCGGTCCTGACCCCGCAGGAGGTCGAGCGGCTCTTCTCGACGCTCCGCCAGCTCGCCAAGGAGGGTGTGTCGATCCTCTATATCAGCCACAAGCTGCACGAGATCGAGGCCCTCTGCGACGCCGCCACCATCATGCGCGGCGGCAAGGTGGTGGCGCATTGCGACCCCCGGACCGAGACGGCGAGGAGCATGGCGGAGCTCATGGTGGGCAGCTCCTTCGCCGCACCCGAGAAGCCGACCAGGCGCCTGAAGCGGGCTCCCCGCTTCTCGGTCAACGCCCTCGACCTGCCGACCGCCGAGGTCTTCGGCACGGCCTTGCGCGAGATCAGCTTCGACGTCCAGGTCGGCGAGATCTTCGGCATTGCCGGGGTCGCGGGCAATGGCCAGAGCGAGCTTCTGGCGGCGCTTTCCGGCGAGCGGCTGACCGAGCCCGGTTTCGTCGTCATCGACGGGCAGAAGGTCGGTCGGCTCGGGCCCCGGGCGCGCCGCATGCACGGCCTCGCCTACATCCCCGAGGAGCGCAACGGCCATGCGGCGGTGCCGGATCTCACGCTCGCCGGCAACGCGCTGCTCTCGGCCTTCGACCGGCGCGGCCTGCTCTCGTCCGGGGTCATCCGCCATGCCCGGGCGAGCGCCTTCGCCCAGGAGATCATCGACCGCTTCAGCGTGCGCGCGACCGGGCCAACTGCCCGCGCCTCGGCGCTCTCCGGCGGCAACCTGCAGAAGTTCGTCGTCGGCCGCGAGATCCTCCAGGCGCCCAACGTGCTGATCGCCGCCCAGCCCACCTGGGGCGTCGACGCCGGGGCGGCTGCCGCCATCCACCAGGCGCTCATCGACCTCGCCGGCCACGGCGTCGCCGTCCTCGTGGTCAGCCAGGACCTGGACGAGCTGATGGCGCTCACCGATCGCATGGCGGTGCTCAACGGCGGCCGGCTGTCCAGGCCGCTGGTCACCGCCGAGGCCACGGTCGAGCAGATCGGCCTCCTGATGGGTGGGCTGCACGACCTGCCGGACGAGGTGCCCCAGGGCGACGGCCAGCCGGAGACGACGCATGGTTAGGCTCGAGCCCCGGGCCGCGATCAGCCGCAAGATGCGCTGGCTGACGCCGCTTCTCGCCGTGGCGCTGACCGTGCTGACCGGGGCCGTGCTCTTCGCCGCCATGGGCTACGACCCGATCCGGGCGCTCAGGGCCTTCTTCGTCGATCCGTTGACCAGCCGCTATGGCCTCGCCGAGCTCGGGGTCAAGGCGACCCCGCTCATCCTCATCGCCACCGGCCTCGCCGTCGGCTTTCGCGCGGGCGTCTGGAACATCGGTGCGGAGGGGCAGCTCACGCTGGGTGCGCTCGCCGGCGGCAGCGTGGCGCTGCTCTTCTGGAACCAGGAGGGCTGGTGGATCCTGCCGCTCATGGGCATCGCCGGGGTCGCCGGCGGCATGGCCTGGGCGGCGATCCCGGCCTTCCTCAAGGCGCGCTTCGACGTCAACGAGATCCTGGTGAGCCTGATGCTCACCTATGTGGGCCTCCTGCTCCTGAGCGCTTTGATCTATGGGCCTTT
>JACKIN010000009.1 GCA_020638495.1 Geminicoccaceae bacterium
GCCGGTGGGAAGGCGTGCCTTTCCACCTTCCTGGGGCCGACGGACACGTCCTCATCGCCATCCCGACGGTCTTGTCCTGACCAGAATTCTGATCCAGGCTTCTTTCTGACCAGATTGGAGCCTGTCGATGCGCGAGGTCAGCATCAACGAGGCGAAGACGTCGCTCTCGGCGCTGCTGCAGGCGGTCGCCCGGGGCGAGGAGATCGTCATCACCAGGCGGAACAAGCCGGTGGCCCGGCTCGTGCCGTTCGCGCCGCCGCCCGAGCGGCCCACCTTCGGCATGGCGCGGCAGGCGCTGGAGCGCTCCGGCCTCGCCCGGGAGGACATCGATCGGGCGCTCGCGCCGATGACGCCGGACGAGCTGGAAGCCTGGGGGATCGGTTGACCCTCTATCTCGCCGACGCCCGCGCTCATCGACTTCCACACGGGCGAGCCGGCGTAGCCGCGGCCGCTCGTTCGCCTGTTCGAGGAGACGCCCGAAGCCATGGCGATCGCCGCAATCACGCTTTGGGAGATCGCCATCGAGACCCGTCCCGGCAGGCTCCCCGATCTCCGCGGCCCCGGTTCGCGGCCCTGGCCGCCATGTTCCGCCATCACGGCTTCACCCCGCTGCCGCTCGACGCCGAGACCGCCGAGGAAGCCGCCGACCTTGCCGCCATCCACGCCGACCCGTTCGACCGCGCCCTCGTCGCCACGGCCCGCCGCACCAGCCGCACCAGCCTCACCAAAGACGGCACCATCGCCCGCTACGGCGTCCCGGTAGCCTGGTGAGCGAGGCGGGCAACCAATTCGATTCGAGAGCACGAGACCCCTCCAGCCTCGAAAGCCTGGTGGGGCCGGTGGGGAGGCCGTGCCTCCCCGCCATCCTCGTCCGCAACCGCGCCATCACGAATGCTTATGGCACCCGGCCCGGCACCGCTGCCGGCACAACCGGAGAGCCCCGATTCGGCCGCCCGGCGCCCGGGTTGTCGCGTATTGCGCGACAGTTGCGCCCGGGTTGTCGCGGATTCTGCGACATCCGGCCGGCGATTGTCGCGGATTCCGCGACATAAGCATTCGTGATGTCGCAAATTCCGCGACATCTGCCCCGAAATGCTGCGTTTCCTGCGACAGTTGGCGACGAAGGAACCCGGGAAAACGACGATGGAACCCACGGAATCGACGATCGAACCCGGCGATTCGACGATCGAACCCGACTTTCGACCAACGAACCCGGCGTGCCGCAAGCTGTTGGCATGAAAGGGAAAGGGCTTCTGGAAAGCCCGATCCGGGCAGCCGCCCGCCGCCGGAATGCCGATTTGCCGAGTGAACCCGCGGAGCACTTGCGCGGGGTGCGGAACTAGGCTATAAATCCTATATCAGACCCGTGGCGCGCGGCGGCGCGGGCGAGGGTCGCCGCTCGTGGCGGAGCGTTTCGGCGCCGGCCGCGGCGGAGACGGCGCTGCGCGATCGGCTGCAGCGGCTGACAGCCTCCTGCGCCCGGGGCACAAGCTCCTCGTGCCGGCGACGACGGACAGCCGGCACGGCTGGCGGATCTGGCCGAACCTGGCGCGGCAACCGGTGCCGACGGCGATCGGCCAACTCTGGATGATCGACACCACCCATGTCCGCCTCGCTCGGCCGCATCCGCCGGCTCGCCAAGGAAGTCGAGAAGCTGATCGAAACCAGCACCGCAATGGCCGCTGTCGCCATCGTCCAGCCCCGCCTCGGGCGACTTGCAGGCAAGCGGGATTGCTCAGCAGCTTCTCGGACAGGCGCCCAGCCCGGCAAACTGCCAGGAATCCATGCCGGGGACGTGCAAGAAGCGTGGAGATTGAGCTGTTCTCTGGTTCGGTTGCGACGCGTCTCTTTCGCGAGGTCGCGCGGGTTCACGGGGGCGAAAGCTTGCGGGCCTCGTGGTGCGAAAGCTTCGTCTTTCCCGCACACGCCTCCTCAGTTGCCCGCACCACGCTCCTTCTGCCGCTCGGCGAGGATGGCTTCGCCGAGCTGGTAGGCGAGCCAGTACTTGTTCACGTTGGTGACGTAGCGGACGGTTTCGTTGCCGATGCGGGCCTGGGCGGCGCGCTCGACGTTGAAGAACCAGCGATCGGGGTCGAGGCCGAGCTCGTCGGCGGTCACGGCGCGGAGCTGGCGCACGCGGGTGGGGCCGGCATTGTAGGCGGCGAGCATGAACTGCTCGCGGACCTGGTCGTCGAGGTTGGGGTCGGCGAAGACGTCGTCGCGCAGGTGGGCGAGGTAGCGCACGCCGGCGGCGATGTTGTTGTCGACCGGGGCCGGGTCGTCGATGCCGACCGAAGCCGCGGTCGAGGGCAGGACCTGCATCAGGCCGACGGCTCCCCTGGGGCTTCGGGCATCCGGGTTCAGGCGACTTTCCTGGAAGGCGACGGCAGCGATCAGGCGCCAGTCGAAGTCGTGGGCTTCGGCCTCGGCCTCGAAGAGGTCGCGGTAGCGGACGAGATCGTCGAGCGGGGTCTGGTTCAGCGGGTTCTCGACGTAGTGGCGGTTCTCGAAATAGCGGCGAAAGAGGATGTTGCCGGTCAACGTCCCGCGGCGGACGGTCTCGAGGAAGGCGTTCACCGCCTCCTTCAGGCTCTCGGGGGCGTCCTGGCGGATCGCCCAGGCGATCTCGCCGCCGCCGGCGATGGCGATCTCGGGGTCGACCCGGATGCCGTCGAGCACGCCCTGCCAAAGCTCGGCGATGTGCTGGTCGGCGATGGTGTAGGCGATGATCCCGGCATGGGTCATCTCGATCAGGTCCTCGGTGTTGAGCTCCGGTGCCGCCTCGACGATCTCGACCGGGGCGAGGCCCTCGGCGGCGAAGCGGTGGTTCAGGGCCTCCAGGCTGCCGACATAGGAGCTGCCGCTGAGCACCACGACGCGTTTGCCGGCGAGGTCCTCGACGCGCTCGAGCGTCGGGCTTGCCTTGTGGGCCACGACCAGCTCGGCCACGTCCTCGAAATAGGGCCGGCTGAAGTCGACGAGGGCGGCGCGCTCGGGCGTGATGGTGAGGCCGCCGGCGGCGATGTCGCCGATGCCGGACGCCAGGCGCGGCACGAGGTCGCCGAGGCGGGTGGGCACGAAGATGGCCTGCAGCTCGGGCTCGCCGCGCTTGCGCTTCGCGTTCAGCTCGCGCTCGAAGGCGCGCACCAGCTCGTACTCGAAGCCCCGGGGCTCGCCGTTCTGGATGAAGAAGCGGCTGTGGTCGTAGGGGATCAGCACGGTGAGGAAGCGGGTATCGTCGCCGCCCCGCTCGGCCGCCATGAGCAGCGCCCGGTCGGCGCTGAAGATGATCCGGTCGAGCGGGCCCGGCGGCCTGGGAGGCGGAAAGACCAGAAACCAGGCCATGCCGAGCAGGCCGACCAGGATCAGGACGGCGGAGGGGGCGAAGAGAAGCTGCGTGCGGCGGGTCATGGATCGGGTTCCCCGGCGTGGTGATGCCGCGGCACCTTGGTTAAGGCGGCACGCCTACTCCGATAGGTCGCAAGGTGCTTGTACCCTTCGTCCATGGTGCGGAGCATGCTTGAAATCATGGGGAAGGCAAGTCCAGGCGCGTGGCCGGTGCCGCGCCTCGACGTTAACGCCAGGCGTAACGGAGGAAGACGCATGACCGAGCCCATGAACGAGAACGCCGTGCGGCAGGCGGCCGTGCGTCGCGTCATGGCGGCGGGTTTCGCCTGCCTGCTCGTGGCCCAGGCCGGCGCGGCCCTGGCCCAGCAGGCGGTACCCGAGATCCTGCGTGGCAGCTCGGCGCCGCCGCTGCCGCCGCGCCCAGCGACGAGTGAGCCGGCGAACGACAGCGCCGACGTGGTGGCGGCGGGCAACCGGGTGTGGTTCGTCGACAAGGACGAGGGCACGCTGGTCGGCTGCCGGCTGATCAACACGAGCTATGTCGGCGCGGAGCGGATCGAATGCTCGGCTCGCGACCTGCCCGAGGCGTCGCGTTGAGTCGGCCGAAGGCTCAGTTCCGACCGTAGAAGTGGTGACTGCCGAGGGTCGCCGTGCGCTGCACCTGGTCGGCCATCCAGGACGGCTTTTCGCGGACCGTGCGGTGGAACCAGAGGGCACCCCTGGTCGGGTCGGCCGGTCGGTCGGGGCTGGCCATCAGCTCGGTGACGTCCCGGGCGAGCGCCCACATGTCGGCCTCTTTCGGCTGGTCCGACTTGCCGTCGCAGAGCCAGCCCCATTTGCACCGGCTGTCGGCGCCTTCCGTGATGACGCCCTCGACGCTGTCCGGGTATTCGGGGTCGGCGGCGCGGTTGAGCACGACCCAGCCCACGGCGATCATGCCGTCGCGACCCTCCGAGCGGGCCTCGTGATAGAGGTTGAGGGCGAAGAGCTCGCTCTCGTCGCTGTCGATCACCGGCTCCGGCAAGCCCTGATCGGCCGCTGCCGCGACCGGGCCGATGGCCAAGAACCCCAGGGCGACCAGTGGGACGACGGCGAGCGCGGCGAATGCGCGATGCATCTGGTTCCTTCATCGACCGGGCCGGCCAGGCGGCCGACCAACTCCGATGCGACCGGAGCAGACCCGACCGCGAGTTCAGGCTAACCACCATATCTATGGTCAATCGCGCGCTCGAATGCAACCGATAGTGGTCAAGGCCATTCCGGCGGTCATGGGAGCCGGCCCATTCCCGGGGCGGGCGGCCCGCCGGATGGGGGCGGGCGGCATGTCACCCGTCAGCCACAGGATCGGCGAAAACGTCGCAGGTTCTTTGCTGCAGTGCACAATAAACCAACTATACGAGTGACGCGAGCGGGCGGTTCGCGCTAACCCATGCGGCATTCCCGGGGAGGTTGAGCGGAGGTATGAGCAACCCCCTGTAACAATCTGCAACGCAACGTGATTCGTGGGTGAACAACCGTTGCTCTACCGTCCACCATCGAAACAGACCGGTCATCGATGCCAGGGCAGTGGCGGAACCGGTCGAAAGCTGGGCCCGTTTTGATCGGCCATGGGGATCGTCAGGTCGCCACGGTCGGGCGGGTGGACCCGGCGAAACACGCTGCCGGGTGTCGGCGCAGTCATTGCTGCAGTCGGCACAGGACCAGCCTAGTCGGAGTTGAGTGATGAACGACGTAACGCCCACCGCGAATGAGCGACTGCCCTTCCGGGCGGGCGATTTCGTCACGCTCGCCGAGGGGCTGGATTACGCGGCTCGCGGCGAGACCGGCGTCAACTTCTTTTCGACCCGCGGCTCGCTCGAGACGGCGCTGCCCTATTCCGAGCTGCGGGAGCGGGCGATCGCCCTCGCCCGGCGGCTGGTCGGCACGGGCCTCCGGCGCGGCGACCGGATCGGCATCATCGCCGAGACCTCGCCCGACTTCCTCGCCGTCTTCTTCGCCTGCCAGTATGCCGGGTTCGTGCCGGTGCCGCTGCCGCTCAGCATCAATTTCGGCGGCCGCGAGGCCTATGTCGAGCGGCTGCGCGGCATGCTCGCCGCTGCCGGGGCGCGCGCCGCCGTGGCCGGTCCCGAGCTCGTCCAGGTGCTGGCCGCCGCCACCGAGGCGACCATCGTCCGCTTCACCGCGACCGCCGACGAGCTCATGGCGCTGCCGGTCTCGGACCAGCCCCTGGAGGCGCTCGGCGCAGATGACGCCTGCTACATCCAGTACAGCTCGGGCAGCACCAGCTTCCCGCGCGGCGTGCTGGTCACGCAGCGGGCGCTGGCCGCCAATGCCCGGGCGATCGCCACGCACGGCTTGGCCCTGGGGCCGACCGACCGCTGCACGTCCTGGCTGCCGCTCTATCACGACATGGGCCTCGTCGGCTGCTGCCTGACGCCGGTCATGTGCCAGATCTCCGTCGACTATCTGGCCACCACTGCCTTTGCCCGGCGGCCCCTGGTCTGGCTGCAGCTGCTGGCCAAACATGGCGGGACGATCTCGTTCGCGCCGACCTTCGGCTACGAGCTCTGCGCCCGGCGGGCCGCCAATGGCGCCGCGCGCGACCTCGACCTCAGCCGCTGGCGGGTTGCCGGCATCGGTGGCGAGATGATCCGCTCGCGGGCGCTCACCGCCTTCGCCGATACTTTCGGCGCTTGTGGCTTCGACGCCCGGGCCTTCGTGCCGAGCTACGGCATGGCCGAGGCGACGCTGGCCGTCACCTTCAACCCGCTCGGTCGTGGCGTGCGGATCGATCGGGTGGCGCGCGGCGAGACGCTCGAGCGCCAGCGCCTGGCGCTGCCGGCTGGCGAGGCCGTGCCGCCGTCGGAGAGCCGCAGCTTCGTCGTCTGCGGCGCCCCGATGCCGGGCTATGCCATCGAGATCCGCGACGACTCGGGCCGGGTGCTGCCCGAGCGGCATGTCGGGCGCATCTGCATCCAGGGCCCGAGCCTGATGGAGGGCTATTTCCGCAATCCCGAGGCGACCGCCGCCGTGCTCAGGGGCGATGGCTGGCTCGACACCGGCGACATGGGCTATCTCGTCGGCGGCGAGCTCGTCGTCTCCGGTCGGACCAAGGACCTGATCATCGTCGGCGGCCGCAACATCTGGCCGCAGGACATCGAATGGGCGGTCGAGAAGCTCGACGCCGTTCGGGCCGGCGATGTCGCCGCCTTCGCGGTGACCGACAGCCTCGATCGCGAGCGGGTCGTGGTGGTGGTCGAGTGCCGGCAGACGCGGCCGGCCGAGCAGGCCGAGCTGCGCCACGAGGTCGCCGCCGTGGTCAACAGGCTCGCCGGGATCGAGTGCGAGGTCGTACTCGCGGCACCGCGGTCGCTGACCTTCACCACCTCGGGCAAGCTGAGCCGGGCCGCCGCGCGCGACCACTACCAGCGCGGCGTGCTGCGCGACCTCGACGCCGCGGCCGCCGATGACGCCTTCGACGGTGCCGTCGAGCCCGGCCAGCCGGCGGTGACGGCGCTCGCCGAGGCGAGCTGACGACGGCTGCAGGCCCCGGCGCCGCAGCCCCGGCCGGTCGGGCCCCCGGGACGGCCGCACCACCTCGATTGGCGACAGCAGAGGGAGCGATGACGCGCACCGTGGCGCTCACCGGTGCCACCGGCTTCGTCGGCCGGCATCTCGTGGCCCGGCTGGGCCAGGCCGGTGTCGGCGTGCGCGCCCTGTCGCGCCGTGGGCCGATCGAGGGTGCGGTGACCGTCGCCGGCGACCTCGCCGACCGGGCGGCCCTGGACGAGCTGGTCCGGGGTGCCTGGCGGGTCCTCCATCTGGCGGGCGTGATCAAGACTCCGCGACCGGCCGAGTTCACCGCCGTCAATGTCGAGGGTACCCGGCACGTCGCGGAGGCCACGGCGCAGGCCGGGCTGAAGCTCACCCTCGTCTCGTCGCTGGCCGCCCGCCATCCGGAGGTCTCGGCCTATGCGGCGAGCAAGCGCGCGGCCGAGGAGACGGCCCGGGCCGTCATGCCGGAGGGCGATCTCACGATTGTCCGCCCGCCAGCCGTCTGGGGGCCGGGCGACCGGGCGACGCTGGTCGTCTTTCGCCAGCTCCTTGCCGGCTGGCTGGTCGTGCCGGCACCGAAAGGCGCGCGGTTCTCGCTGCTGCATGTCGCGGATCTGGTCGGGCTGCTGGTCGACCACGTGCTGGATCGGCTGGCGCTGCCGCCCCTCGCCGAGCCCGATGACGGCACGCCCGGCGGCTATGGGTGGGACGAGCTCGCCCGGACCGCCGAGCGGCTGACCGGCCGCCGGGTCCGCCTGCTGCGGCCGCCCACGGGCCTCCTCGCCGGGCCGGCGCGGCTCGCCGATCTCATCGCCCGGGCGACCGGCGCCGACCTGCCGCTCTCGGCCGACAAGCTCGGCGAGCTGGCGCATGCCGACTGGGTCGCCGCCGGCCCGGCATTGCCCTGGAGGGCATCGCGCATCACATTCGACCAGGGTTTCGCCGCGACGGTCGACTGGTACCGTGCGGCCGGCTGGCTGCCGGCCACGGCGACCCGAACGGCAGATGGAAGCAAGGCATGACCGAGAACGTCCTGAACGAGATCATGGCGCTGATGCAGCGCTACAACCCGGACGGCAAGCCGCTCGACGCCGGGACCGAGCTCGGCGCCGATCTGAACATCGATTCGGTGGCGGCCATGGACCTGATCATGGAAATCGAGGACAAGTTCGACATCGACATCCCGATGAACCAGGTGGCCGAGCTCAGGACCATCGGCGATCTCGTGGCGCTGGCCGAGGGTCAGCTGCCCAAAGGCTGAGTCGACAGGCTCCAAACCAGCTCCAAGGGTGCCCGAGCACATGGACATCTTCGACAAGTATGCCGGCATCGAGCAGCGCCACCGGGCCCTGCTCTCGATCGGCGGCGATCCCTTCGCCGTCCGGGTCGACCGCATCATCTCGGCGACCGAGGCCATGATCGGCGGCCGCCGCACCATCCTCGTCGGCACCAACAACTATCTGGGCCTCACCTTCGATCCGGCCTGCATCGAAGCCGGCCGCGAGGTGCTGGCGACCGATGGGACCGGCACCACGGGCTCCAGGGTCGCGAACGGCACCTATGGCCGCCACACCGATCTCGAGGCCGCCTTCGCCCGTTTCTTCGATCGCCAGAAGGCCATCGTCTTCACCACGGGCTACCAGGCCAATCTCGCCACCATCTGCGGCCTCGCCGGGCCCGACGACGTGATCCTGGCCGACGCCGACAGCCACGCCAGCATCTGGGACGGCTGCAAGCTCTCGCCCGCCGAAACCGTGGTCTTCCGCCACAACGACCCGGACCATCTCGACAAGCGGCTGACCCGGCTCGCCGACAAGGGCCAGTGCAAGCTGGTGGTCGTCGAGGGCCTCTACTCGATGCTCGGCGACACCGCGCCGATCAAGGAGTTCGTCGAGGTCAAGAAGAAACACGGCGCCTTCCTCCTGGTCGACGAGGCTCATTCCTTCGGCGTCTTCGGCGACAAGGGGCGCGGCGTCGCCGAGGCGCAGGGGGTGGAGGCGGATGTCGACTTCGTCGTCGGCACGTTCTCCAAGAGCCTCGGCGGCAGCGGCGGCTTCGCCGTCTCCGACCACCCGAAGTTCGATCTCCTGCGGCTCGCCAGCCGGCCCTACATGTTCACCGCCTCGCCGAGCCCGGCCACCATGGCCACGGTTTCGGAGGCGCTGCGCCAGATCGAGGCCAGGCCGGAGCTGCGCACGCGCATTTGGGCCAATGCCGAGCAGCTGCATACGGGGCTGAGGGACCTGGGCTTCACGCTCCTCGCCCCGCTCAGCCCGGTGATCGCCATCCGCATGCCGGACGAGGCCACGGCGGTCATGGCCTGGAACCGCCTCATCGAGGCCGGCGTCTACGTCAACCTGGCGCTGCCAGGCGGCACGCCCGGCGGCGTCTGCCTGCTCCGCTGCAGCGTCTCCGCCGCCCACGAGCCCGCCCAGATCGCCACGGTGCTCGGCTGCTTCGCGGAGCTGGCGAGCGAGCTGGACCGGCTGAAGGGGCAGAACGCGGCGTAGGGGGAGCGGTGTCCGTCGGGCACCGCATCTCGAGGGCGGGCGGGTGACAGGGGGCTCGTGCACCGGTTTTCGCGGCCGGCTTGCTGCGCTCGCCACGCGGGTGTTATCCAGAGCGACGAACGTTCGACATGCCCGCACACGCGCCGCCACCCGCTATTGTCACCTTTCAATGCCCATGTCGGGTGAGGTGCGCGTGACGAACACCAAGAAGCGCGTTGGAGAGGCCACATGACACGCGTGGCCATTCGCCCTGAACTTTTGCGATGGGCGCGGGAGCGAGCGGGCATTCATGACGTCGGTGACCTTATCAGTCGTTTCCCGAAACTTGGCGATTGGGAAACCGGTGAAGCGCAACCCACGCTCAAGCAACTGGAGGCGTTCGCGCAGACGCTTCATGTGCCCATTGGTTATCTGTTCCTGTCGGAACCACCCGTAGAGCGGTTGCCGATCCCGGATTTCCGTACCCATGGCGGGCGCGGAGTGCGGAGCACCAGCCCGGATTTGCTCGACATGCTTTACGCCTGCCAGGAACGGCAGGGCTGGTATCGTGACTTTGCTCTGACGGTCCGTATGTCCGAGGCAGCCTTCGTCGGCAGCGCAGACCTCGGTGAAAGGCCACAAGACGTGGCGGCGCGTATGGCTGAGACGCTCGGCTTCGATGTGGCCGCGAGGGCCGCCTGCCGTACCTGGGAAGAGGCATTGCGGCTTTTCATTGCCCAGGCGGATGCTGCCGGCGTGCTGGTGATGGTGAGCGGTGTTGTGCTTTCCAACAACCGCCGCATCCTTGACCCAGAGGAGTTCCGTGGCTTCGCTTTGGCCGACAAGCGCGCGCCACTGGTATTCATTAACGGAGCGGACACGAAATCTGGCCAGATGTTCACGCTGGCGCACGAGCTGGCGCATCTTTGGCTAGGGTCCTCCGCGATCTCGGATGCCAGCGCCGCACCGCTCTACGGCTACCGCCGCGAGGAGGTCTGGTGCAATGCGGTCGCTGCCGAGCTTCTCGTGCCCCTTGCGGTGCTTCGCCCCGCGATCGAGCGGGACGAGCCCCTCGATCGAGCGATGCAGCGGCTGGCGCGGCAGTTCAAGGTCAGCACGCTTGTCATCCTGCGTCGGCTGCTGGACGCGGGCGCGCTCGACCGGCCGGCCTTCGACCGCGCCTGGGCAGAAGAACGCACACGCCTGCGTGAACTTGCCCGATCCGCCGGCGGCGGTGGCGACTTCTACCGGACGACGCTTTCGCGCGTCAGCCGCCGCTTTGCGCGTGCGCTCGTCGAGAGTACGCTGGAAGGACAGACGCTGTACCGCGACGCCTTCCGGATGCTGGGCGTCAAGAAGACGGAGACGTTCAACAATCTCGGCCGCGAAGTGGGGGTCTTGGGATGACCCGCCACCTGCTCGACACGAACATCTTCATTCAGGCGAAGAACCTCCATTACGGCTTCGATTTCTGCCCGGCGTTCTGGGAATGGCTGATCGAACGGAACGTCGCCGGTTGCGTCGCTAGCATCGACAAGGTTGGCGATGAACTGCAGGCGGGCGGCGACGATCTTTCCGACTGGGCCACTGCACGCGGGCGCGCTTTCTTCTTGCCGCCTGATGACCCCGTCCTGCCTGCCCTTGGCCGAGTGAGCGCCTGGGCGACCAGCCGGAACTACGAGGCGGCGGCGATCGCAACTTTTTTTCAGGTGGCGGATTACTGGCTGGTTGCTCACGCTCTGGCACACGACTTTGTTGTCGTAACCCACGAGGTACCGTCGGACTCGACCCGCAAGATCAAGATCCCCAACGCCTGCATCGGGTTGGGCCTTACGTGCATCAGCCCCTATGAGATGCTCCGTCGCGAACGCGCCCGGTTCGTTCTGGGGCCAGCGCCGCGGGTAGCATGAGCTCAGATTGATCGACCGGTCTTAGAACCTTCTGCACGCTGGAAGCGCGCGTTTATACTCCAGCAGGCTTCGCAACGTTGAAGTGGAAAAACAAACAAGGAGGTAAGGTGCCCTGCGTGGCCCTGCTCCGCTGCAGCGTCTCCGCCGCCCACGAGCCCGCCCAGATCGCCACGGTGCTCGGCTGCTTCGCCGAGCTGGCGAGCGAGCTGGACCGGCTGAGCAAGCAGGACGCGGCGTAGTCATCGAACCCTACCGCACCGCCTTGCTGCGCCAGAGGCGCCAGAGGATGGGGGGGGCGGCGAGGATGGGGTGGCGGCGTTGCCAGTCGGTCAGCGGGACGGGCTGGCCGGAGTGGCGCTCGATCTTCCAGGCGAGGTAGTCCGCACCGCCGCTGAAGGTGAAGGCGGCCTTCATGAGGCGGAGGATGGAGAGCGCCTTGCCGACCCGCCTCGTGCGCGCCCAGGAGCGGTGGCGGGGCCTGACGTTCTCGCCGATCAGCGCGCGGGTGAGCCGGTCGTAGCGGGCGGCGAAGCTCTGGTAGATCTCGGCGGCGCGGTCGGGCTTCTCGGCCCGAAGCTCGGTGCGGTAGGTCTCGAGGAAGACCACGGTCCAGAGCGCTTCCGAGGCCGCGCGGTCGCGGGTCAGGGCGCGGGCGGCGGCGAAGGTGGTGCGCACGGCCTCGGCCAGGATGTTCGTGACCCGCCGCCGCGTCGCGTCGTTGCGGCACCAGACGAGGCCGGTCGGCTGGGCGAAGCGGGCCCAGAAATAGGGGTTGTCGGTCTCGGGCGAGACTTTCGCCTCGAGCTGGTCGAGGGTGACGATGGCGTACTTGGCGCGCACGGTTTCGCCGGCGTGCTCGATCTCGAGATAGAAGACGTTGGGCGGGACCAGCCTGTTGGCGCGGGCGGCGAGGCGGCCCTGGCCTGTCCTGGCGTAGTCGTCGGCGAGCAGATAGAGGTCGACGAGGCGGTCCATGACCACGCCATCCCGAAAGCAGCTGCCGTAGAAGAGCACGGCGGCGATGCCCGGCGCATGGCGCTCGCAGGCCGCCCTGGCGATGGCCTGCACCGCCTCCGGTGCCGGGGTCGCGAGCTCCGCCCGGAGCACCGCCTCGAGATCGCCTCTTGCGGCCGCCATCGTCAGACCCGCGCGAAGCGGATGGTTTCGTCGGCGGTCACGGTGACCGGCCGGCCGGGCGCCGGCGTGAAGAACTCGCCGTCGATGGTGAAGGGGCCGTCGAGCCAGAGCTCGAGCCGCCGGCCGCCGCCGCTGCGGTAGGAGTCGCTCGGCAACCGCCGGTCGGCGCCGCCATAGAGCAGCCGCCAGGCGTGCCGCACGAGGCCCCTGGGCGGATGGGCGAACCGGGTGTGGCGGAGCGGCAGGTCGCCAGCACCCCAATAGGGTCTGGAGCGGAGCACCAGGCGGTCGAGCGTGGTGGCGATCAGGATGGCGAGCACCTCGTCCCGGCGGGCCGTGCCATCGATGGCGAGCCCGATCCGGTGGGCGCGCAGGCCCAGCGCCTGAAAGCCGCGAAAGAGGCAGAGGCCGAGCAGGCCGAGGATCGTCGCCGCGTGCGACCACTCGCCCTTGATGCCGCGGCTGTGCAGGCGGCCGGTGACGAACAGGATGATGTCGATGATGCCGGCGGCACCCATGAACATGCCGCGCGGAGCGGGGACCCCGTCGGCGAAATCGGCCTTGAGGATGTGGCGGGTGACGAGCGAATCGGCGAGCCGGCCCGCCCGGCAGGCGGCGACCAGCCGTTCCAGCGTGGCCGCGTCGTGGCCGGCGAGGCCGCAATCGGTGGCGGTCATGTTGGCCATGCCGCGCGGCAGGATGGCGAGCGCCGGCAGCTCGGCGAACGGGTGGTGCGCCAAGAGCTCGGTCAAGATACCCTGCACCGTGCCGTCGCCGCCGCTGACGACGACGAGGTCGCAGCCGGCAGCGGCGAAGCTCTGCAGCGGCGGGCCGAAGCCCAGGGCGGGCTCGAACCGGCGGTGCAGGATCTCCGGCGTGCGCTCGGCCAGGGCCTCGATCGCCGCCATGCCCACGCGGTTGCGGGTGCTGCCCGGATTGCTCAGGAGGCCGATGCGCATCAGGCGGCCCGGCGGCGCAGCAGCAGCTCGTCCCTGAGCGGCAGGCCGACGACGAGGGCGAGCAGCAGGAGCATCGGCCCGGCGGTGGCGGCGAGCGGCGGGAGGAATCCGGCCTCGGCCAGCGCCAGCGCCAGGCCGTTCAGGATGACGAAGACGAAGCCGCCGCCGATGCCCTTCATGAAGAGGGTGGAAATGGCGCCCTGGCGGGTGGAGCGGCGCGCCAGCGCAAAGGTCAGCATGACCAGGAGCGTGGGCAGGGTGGCGCCGAAGAGGCGGTGGAAGAGGGCGCTCTCGTGGCCCTGTGTCGCCACCACCCCGTAGCCGTCGTTCCTGATGATGTCGACGAGGTCGAGGAGGCCGATCTCCTGTGGCGGGCGGGCGACCACCCTCAGGCGATCGAGGTCGATCTCGTTCTCCCAGACGAGCTCCGGCTCGGTGGTGAAGCCGGCGCCGACCGTCGCCCGCTGCACGTCGAGCAGCCGCCAGGCGCCGGGCAGGAGCTCGGCCCTGGCTGCGGTGAGCCGCTCGACCAGGTTGCCCACCGAGTCGCGCTCGAGGATGATGACGTTGCTGGCGCTGGTGGCGCCCGGCTCGAGCCGCGGCAGGCGGACGAAGTCGCCCCGGTGCTGCATCCAGATGTCGTTGCCGACGAAGCCGTCGAGCGTGCTCTTGAACGAGCCGACCTCCCAGGCCCGAAGCTCCTGGATCGTCGGCGGCACGAGGAGCTCGTCATTGGCGAGCTCGAGCGCGCAGATGGCGAGCCCGATCGGCAGGAGGCGCCGGACGATGCCGAGCGGCGAGACGCCCGACGCCCAGAGGACGATGAACTCGCTGTTGCGCAGGAGCTCGGCGGCGGCGAAGAGGGCGCCGAGCAATGCCGCGAACGGCAGGACCTCGGCGACCAGGCTCGGCAGGCGCAGGGCGAAATAGCGGCCGAAGGCGAGGGCGACGTTGCCTTCGGTGCGGATGATGTCGTCCGAGGCGTCGAGGAGGTCGAAGACCAGCGCGAAGAGGCTGATGGCGATCACCGCCGCCGTCACGCGGAGCAGCACCATCCGGTTCAGGTAGGCGGTGAGCACGCTCATGCGGCGCGCCATGGCAGGCGGCGGAGAAAGGTGCCGACCAGGCCGTCGATCGTGGCACCGAGGAGCGAGCTGCGGCCGGGATCGGGGACGCGCCGCGCGGTGCGGACGAAGTAGCCGACCGAGAGCGTCACGAAGCAGAGGAACGGCAGCCACAGGGAGAGCCAGTGGGAGAGCTTGGCGTCGTCGGCGAGCGCCTCGCCGGTGTTGACGAGCTGGTTGTAGCCGACCAGCAGCACGATGCCGACGAGCAGGCCGTAGGAGCGCTTGGCGCGGCGCGGCGACAGCGCCATGGGGAGGGCGAAGAACGGCAGGACGAGGATCGTGAGGTTGCGCACCAGGCGGGCCGATAGCTCGGCCTCGATCTCCCAGGGGTCGATCTCCTCGGGCAGCGTTTCGGCCGGGGCCCAGAGCAGGTCGAAGAGCTCGGGGATCGTCAGCTCGCGCTCGTTCTCGCCGCGCGGCCGGAAGGGCTCCGGCTCGGTGCCCGAGAGATCGCTGGTGAAGCTGCCGAAGCGAAGCGTGAGAGGTGGTGGTGGATTGCCGCTGGCTTCGGTCTGGTCCATTGGTCGCGGCACGAACTGCTGCACACCGTTCTGCAGATGCAGGACCAGCGGCACGAGGGCGCCCCGGCTCTCGATCTCGCCTGCGGCGGCGGTGACGGTGACCGAGCCCGCCTCGTTCGCCTCCGAATAGAGGAAGATGCCCGCGAACCGCTCGCCTTCCGCCTCCAGCGCCTCGACCCGGTAGGTGTTCCGGCCGAGGGTGATGAACTGCTGCGGCCTGAGCAGCGTCTGGAACGACGCGTTGGTCACGGCAAAGGCGGCGGCCCGGTAGGCGTAGCGGCTGAAGGGCTGGAGGTGGCTGACCAGGATGAAATGCAGGACCATCACGCCGGTGGCGAGGAGGACGAGCGGCCGAGCGATCCGGGCGAGGCCGATGCCGGCCGCGCGCATGGCGTCGAGCTCGCCTTCGCGCGACAGCCGGCCAATGGCCAGCATGATGCCGAGGAAGAAGGCGGCAGGCAGGGCGACCACCATGTAGTGCGGCACGAGGTAGCTCAGCATCTCGAAGACGATGGCGAGCGAGCCGCGCCAGCCGATGACGAGGTCGACGACGCGCAGCGCCCGCTCGGCGAGCAGGGCGAGGAGCGTGATCAGGATGGCGGCCAGCATCGGCCGCAGCACCTGACCGAGCACATAGCGGTCGAGCGTGCCGAGCATCGGTTGGGTCAGTGGCTGCGTATCGGGAAGCTTTCAGTAGCCGAGCCACGGCCTTTCGGCCAGTCGGCCGGTGCCAGCTCGAGGCCACTGCCGGTGCATTCGACCCGGGCAGTCTGCGCCACGGCGATGGCGCCGGTCCCGGGCTCGCAGTGGCGCAATTGGACGGTGAAGCGCGGCGCGTTGCCCGAGAGATCGATGGCGTGGCGGAGATAGCCGCCGGTGCGCAGCGGTCCGTGCGCCAGCGAGGCCGAGGGGCCGACGAACACCGGCACCGGGGCGTCCTTGCCGGGCATGCCGCCGAAGAGGAAGAAATGCTCGTGGCCGGAGAGCACCAGCTCGGCTCCCCGCCGGGCGATGACTTTCCTGAGCCCCGCTTCGTCGCGCAGCGCCCGGCGGCGGCGGATCATCGAGCCGAGCGGCGGGTGGTGCAGCAGGAGGATGCGGCAGACGCCTTCCCGGCCGAGCCCTTCGAGGACACCGTCCAGCGCCTCGAGCTGGGCGGGTCCCACCGTGCCGGTGGCCTGGCCGACCGGGCTCGGCACGGCGCTCGACAGGCCGATGAGCGCCAGCCGGTCATGGAGCCGGCGCACGAACGGGAAACGGCCGGAGCTGTCCGGCTCGTCGCCGCGCATCCAGGCGTGCCAGCGCGACCAGCTCCGCTGGAGGTGCCGGCCGGCATAGGCGTCGTGGTTTCCCGGGACCAGGCTCACCCATTCGGCCGGGCCGAGCGACTCGAGCCAGCGCGCCGCCAGCTCGAACTCGCTCGGCAGGGCGATGTTGACGAGGTCGCCGGTGATCGCGACATGGTCGGGCGGGTCGGCCTGGAGGTCGTCGACCAGGCAGTCCAGCACGCCGCGCGTGTGCAGCCGGTGGCGGCGGTGATGCCAGGAGAGGAAGCCGAGCGCCCGCTTGCCCATGAGCTCGCCGAGCCGCGCCTGCGGCAGCGGGCCGAGATGGACATCGGTGAAATGGGCGAGATCGAGGACGGTCATGCCGGGCGGGCTTTCAGCAGCCGTTCGACGAGGACGAGGTCGGCCGGCTTGTCGATGTCGATCGCGGCCTCGCCGTGGGGGAGCACCAGGGCCGCGACCCGACAGCCGACGACGGCCGACGCCCGGCGCAGCGCTTCGGCCAAAGTGAAGCGGCGCAAGAGATAGCCCAGCAGCAGGCCGGGGCCGAAGGTGCCGGCGATCCGCCACGGCCGCTTGCGCTCGCTTTCGGCCCGCCGCCAGAAGGCGATGGCGGCGAGGGCCTGCTCGTTTCGCAGGTGGAAGAGGTTGGCGCCGGAATAGGCGCCATCGCGAAAGCGCCAGTAGGTCCGGCATGTTTCCGGCACCACGGCCTCGATGTGGCGGCGCTCGACCACGCCGACGACGAGGTCGGCCTCGATGGCGGCGGCACCGGCGAGGAAGGCCTCGATGATCGCTGGCGTCAGCAGGGCATGGTCGGCGGTGGTGACCAGGACCGGCGGCGGCAGGTGCTCGAGGGCGGCGAGCACAGAGAGGCTGGGCGAGGCGGCGGTCGGGACGGCCTCCGTGTCCCGGCCGGCCAGGGTCGCGGGATCCGGGATCGAGACGGCGATCCGGCCGATCGACGGGGCAGCCCGAAGGGCTTCCAGAACCCGCTCCAGCATCGGCTTTCCGGCCACCGGCAGGAGGGCCTTGAGCGCGATGCCGGCGGCGGCCGCCATCGGATCGCCCTCGGGGCGCTGGCCAGCCAGCACCAGGGCCGCCATGCCGGCCGCCATCTCAGAGCGCCTTCTCGTAGACGCGATAGCGCTTGTAGGCTGTGGCCCCCACGGCATCGATGATGCGCTGGATGGCGGTATTGTCCTCGAGCACCCAGGAGAGCTCGCCCTCGCGCACGCCCTGGCTCGTATGATAGCGGTTGACGGCGTCGATCACGCCGAGCGCCGCGGCGGTGCCCTTGAGCGTGCCGTGCCACTTCCGGCGCAGGCCCATGAGCGGCATGCGCGCGGATGTCACGCCGCTCACCTTCAGCCGCCAGAGCAGCTTCGACCAGCCGAACGGCAGCAGCCGGCCGTCGAGATCGGCGATCGCCTCGTTGAGGTTGGGCAGGGTCACGGTCATGGCGGCCGGCTCGCCGTCGAGCTCGGCGATGGCGAAGCAGCCGGCGGTGACCAGCGGGCGGATGGCTTTGGCGAGATATTGCGATTCGGCGTCGCCGAAGGGGATGAAGCCCCAATTCCCGGCCCAGGCATCGTTGAAGATGTCGCAGATCAGGCGGATCTCGTCGACATAGCGGCGCATGTCGAGCGGGCGGACGACGAGCCCGCCGGTTTTCGCGGTGCGCTCGATCAGCCGCCGCGCGGTCGGCGGCAGCGGCTGCGTGTTGTCGTAGCGGTAGGCGATCAGGTCCTTGGCCTTGGCGAGGCCCTGCTCGGCCAGCCGGGCGTCGTAGTAGGGCCGGCCGTGCGGCATCATCATCGAGGGCGGCGTCGTGAACCCTTCGACCAGCGTGCCGGTCTCGTCGTTGATCGAGAGGCTGAACGGCCCCTGCATCCGCTCCATCTGCCGGAGCCCGAGCCAGGTCTCGGCGGTCTCTATGAGCAGGCCGAACGCTTCCTCGTCGTCGATCGCCTCGAGAAAGCCGAAATGCCCGGTGGCGTCATGGTGCCGCTCGAGATGGGCGCGGTTGACCTGGGCCGAGATGCGGCCTGCCGGCCTGCCGTCGAGATGGACGATCCAGTAGGCGGCCTCGATGCCGTCGAGGAACGGGTTCTTCCTCGGGTTGAGGTGGTCGAGCCGCTCCAGGGTCAGCGGCTGCACCCAGTTGGGGTCGTCGCGGTAGACGTGGCGGGTGACGTCGAAGAAGGCCTTCAGATCGGCGCGATCGTGAACCGTCTGAATGGCGACCGTGGCATGGCGGGAGGACAAGCGCTGCAGCCCGTCGCGGCCACCGCCTCAGGCGGCGCGGCGGCGGCGGCGGATGGCGTAGGTCTCGTCGTCCAGCGACAGCTCGGCGACCCAGGGCCACTGCCGACGCGCCTCGCCGGTGTAGCCCAGGTTGTGCACCGTAGCACTGCGCGGCATGTCCTTGGGTTGGGCGTAGAACGTGCCGAAGACGTGGTCCCAGAGATTGCTGGTGATGCCGAAATTGCCCTGCTCGTTGTGGAAATGGTGGGCGAGATGGCGCTTCTTCAGGTCGCGCAGCCAGGCCTTGCGCGGCGTGAACGGCAGATGCTGGACGCAGTGCACGAACTCGTAGGCGCAGAAGACGATGCAGGCCGTGGCGAAGGCGGAAAGAGCGCCGGCCGGGCCGGCCACCAGCCAGCCGACGGGCAGGGCGATGAGCGCGATGGTCGGCAGGGTCGTGTAGAGGGCGCCGAACAGCACCGCCAGATCATGCGGATTCTGGTGGTGGTCGTAGTGGATCCGCTTCCAGACCCTGGCCGTCGACTTGTGCTTGAAGAGCCCGGTCGAATGCAGGAGGAAGCGGTGGACCAGGTACTCGACGAGCGGATAGATGGCGGCAGTCACGACGGCGGCGACCAAAGGCTGCCACAGGCTGTCCATGACGGCGAAGGCGAGCGCCCAAGCGACGAGCGCGATCACGATATAGGCCTGGATCGCGTAGTAGGTGAAGAAGGCGCGGACCAGGTCGCCCAGGCTCATCTTGTCGAGAAAATAGACCTTGTCGCTCCAGGGACCCCAGGACGTCAGCATGCCAGTCTACCGTAATTTGGATGTGATTTCCGGCTCATTCCCGAGTTAATGCCAGCTCGCCCGAGGGGCAAGGGTGGTGCCGCGCTTTGCCACGGCAGGGTGGCGCCGAGATGACACCGGCCGGTCGGATTTTCATTCCGCCAGTTCAACCCGGCTGCGGTGCCCTGGTCAGCATGCGACGGATGCGCTCGATCACGCGCTCGAGGTCGTCGATCGGCCTGGGTGCGGCCATCGGCGTCGGGTCGTCGGCGCGGACCAGGAGGCCGCGGGCGATCAGGGCGCGGTGCAGGCGGGCGGGATCGCGCGGCAGGCTGAGCCAGCCCTTGGCGATCAGCCGGTCGACCAGCCGGCCCAGCACGTGCTGCTGGTGCGGCGTGCCGCGATAGGAGGTGCCGCCGCCGATCAGCAGGGTGAGCGCCGTCTTGATCGGCTTGCTGCCCGGCAGGCCGTCATACCAGTAGGGCAGCTCGACCAGGGTCACGGGCTTCCCGGTGAGGCAGGCGGCGGTGAGCGTGAAGGGATCGTCGCCGGTGACCAGGAGGCGGTCGGCCTTGGCCATGACCTCGGCGAGTGGCTTCTCGGGGTCGATCACCTCGACCTCTCCCGCGGCGGCGAGCACGGCGTCGCGGGCTTCGTCCGGCGTGTCCGGCTCGAAGCGCAGCGCCTTCGGGCCGGGGCCGGCGTCGCGGAGTGCCTGGCCGATGCGGGCCGCCGCTGCCGCGGTCAGCCGGAAGGGCTTCTGGCCCCGGCCGATGAGCGCCGTGGTGCCGCCGCTGCTGCCGGCCGCCTCGCCCGTTGGCGGCAGCAGGGGTGCGGTGATCTGCAGCACGTTGTCGCGGACCGGCAGGCGAAGCTGCGGCGTGGCGATGACGAGGTCGAAGAGCTCGAAGGCGGCGCCGGGCATGCCGAGCTGGACGATGCGCGTCGCACCCTGGCTCTCCCCCTTGATCCGCCGGGCGACGGAAGCGGCCTTCGCCCCGGCGGCGATCACCAGATCGGGCCAAGGGGCGGTGAAGGCGATGGCGGGCCGGTCGAGCTTCTGCTCGATCGCCGCACCGCCGAGGGCCGCAGCCAGCCGGCGCACCTGCGCATCATGCGCCGGCACACCGTCGATGAGCGCCCAGATGGTCGCCTGCTCGGGATGGGCCACCGCCCGGACCGGGAAATGCCGCACAGTGCCGGGGATGGGTGCCGCCTTGTCGGCGACGGTGAGCTGCCAGCTCACGCCCGGATGGCGGGCGGCGATCTCGTCGACGCGCTGGCGCCACCAGACGGCGCTGCCGAGCCCCTCGGGTGCATTGGCGATGGCGTCGAGATGCACGACCTTGCGCGCCGCACCGAAGAGCCGGCCGAGGAGCCAGGGCAGGTCGGCCGGCGGCACGCGGCCCAGCAGGTCGCTCGCGACCACGGCGTCGTGCGCTTTTTCCGGCCACGGCGTCGCCTGCCCGAGGCGCAGCACGGTCGTCCGCCGGCCCTGGGTCAGGGGTGCCGGCGTATCGGCGTCGGGCCCGAGCCGGACGTCCAGCACGTCCTGGACGTCGAGCGCGGCGAAGAGGGCAACGGCCTCGTCACCCGGCGCCGGGGCGGGCTCGCCCGAGGGCAGGTTGCGGCCGATCGCGGCGGCGAAATCCGGGCTCGGCGTTTCGTTTGTGAAGGCCTCGTAGTCTTCGGCGTCGGCCGCCCGCTCGAGGTCGTACCAGACATAGGCCAACGGATTGGGGTGGTAGGAGAAGGCTTCGGGAAAGGGGTGCCAGGGCTGCTGGTGCAGGGCCGTGTAGTGCAGGCACTTCGTCAGGCCCTCGACATATTCCTGGTCGCGGGCGTTCCAGTGGCCGTCGAGCTGGCCCCAGAGCCCGGGCGTCGCGGAGGGCTTGTCGATCAGCGCGTGCTTGCCGAGCCGGGCTGCCGTCTCGCGGTTCCAGAGCGGCAGCATTCGCTCGCAGTCGATCAGCATGACCGACGTGTCCTTGGCCGAGATGGCGAGATAGCCGTGGTCGCCCATGTCGAGGTCGAAGAGCAGGGCGGGGTCGGCGAGGTAGATCTGGTCGACGTCGTTGTAGATCGCCTTGCCGGTGCCGCCGGCGAAGGCGGGGATGGCGTAGCGGTAGTTGGTGAAGCCCGTCCGCCATTTCGCGCGATCGAAGCCGGTGACGTTCTTCATCAGGTGGATCTCGTAGACCCGG
Organism: Geminicoccaceae bacterium; assembly: GCA_020638495.1. Taxonomy (GTDB): domain Bacteria; phylum Pseudomonadota; class Alphaproteobacteria; order Geminicoccales; family Geminicoccaceae; genus SLRI01. The sequence continues at coordinate 21,573 of JACKIN010000009.1, forward strand.
CCGGGGTCGCGGACCTGCTCGATCGAGTAGAAGAAGATCCGCTCGGCCCGGTATTGCGCCTCCTCGGTGCCGAGGAAGATGCGCACCGGCGGCAGGTCGCTGGGCGTGGCCCCCGGCCGGACGCCGAGGACGACCGGCGTCGGGTCGGCGCGGAAGAACGGCCAGGCGTCGAGGCGGTCGGTGAGGGTGGGAAGCTCGGGCATGCGGGCCTTTTTCGGTTGCGGCTCGGCGATCAGGTAGGCTGCGGGTCAGGCCCCGTCAATTCGAGCCGATGTCACGGCAGGTGGCCCCGCCTGAAGCTGCAGCCATTCGCGCGTCAGCGACAGCCCGAGCGCCAGCAGCATGGGCCCGAGGAAGATGCCGAGGATGCCGAAGGTCACGACGCCGCCGATGACGCCGAAGAAGACGAGCAGGAACGGCATCTGGCTGCCACGGCTGATCAGGTAGGGCTTCAGGAAGTTGTCGACCCCGCCGATGATCAGCGCACCGTAGACGCCCATGATGATGCCGGCGACGATCTGCCCGGTCATCAGCTGCCAGATGGCGACCGGGATCCAGACCAGCGACGAGCCGGCGACCGGGAAGAGGCCGAGGATGAAGACGCAGGTCGCGAGCAGGAAGGGCTGCGGCACGGCTAGCAGCCAGAAGCCGAAGAGCGCCAGCATCGCCTGGATCAATGCGGTGCCGATCACGCCGTAGACGACGCTGCGGATAGTGCCGGCGGCGACCGCGATCAGGTGCTTCGCCCGGTCGCCGACGACGCTGCCGATCGAGCGGTGCAGCAGCTCGGCCGCCATGGCCCCGTCGCGGTAGATGAAGAAGGCGACGAGCACGCTGACCGCCAGCTCGATCAGGCCCTGGCCGAGGCCGAGCCCGCCCCTGATCGCGGCGTCGCGCAAGGGGGCGAAATAGGGCAGGGCCGAGGCCAGGAGGTCGCCCGTGTTGGAGATCAGGCCGCGCCAGAGGTCGGCGAGGAAATTGCCGACCAGCGGCAGGCCGACGAGCCAGGCGGGCGGCTCGGCGAAGGCACCTGTGCCGTCCGGGTGAATGCTCAGGCGTAGCTGGCTGATGGCGTCCTCGGCGGTGTTGGCGAGGGCGCTCACCAGGAGCGCCATCGGCACGATCAGCGCTGCCGCCAGCGCCAGCGTCATGAGGAACGAGGCCGGCAGGTTGTGGCCGCCGAGCATCGCCTTCAGCCGCTGGTGCAGGGGCCAGGTCGAGAAGACCAGGATGATCGCCCAGAGCAGCGACGAGAAAAAGGGTCTCAGCACCAGGACGCAGCCGAAGCCCAGGAGGACCAGGAGGACCCAGCCCGCGACCTCGTTGAGCCGGGCGCCGACGCCGAAGAACCGCCGGGGCTGCGTGGCCAAGGTCGTCAGTCCTTCCCGCCTTCACCGCCGGTTTTACCGGCTACCTCGAAGCCGCGCAGCCGCTCGTAGACCTTGACCACGGCGCTGTCGTCCTCGCGGCCGTAGCCGGCGCCGGCGGCGGCGAGGAACTGCTGGTGGGCGGCGGCCGCGATCGGCAGCGGGAAGCGCTGTCCCCTCGCCGTATCGAGCACGATGCCGAGATCCTTGACGAAGATCTCGACCGCGGAATGCGGGGTGAAGTCCCGGGCCAGGATGTGCGGCACGCGATTGCTGAACATCCAGGAATTGCCGGCGCTGTTGGAGATCACCTCGAAGAGCGTCTGTGGGTCGGCGCCGCAGGCGGCACCCAGCGCCATGGCCTCGCCGGCGGCGGCGAGATGCACGCCGGCGAGATGCTGGTTGATCATCTTCACGGTCGAGCCGATGCCGGGCTCGCTCCCCAGCCGATAGACGGTCTTCGCCATCGCGTCGAGGGCCGGGGCCGCCGCGGCGAAGGCCGCCTCGCTGCCCGACGCCATGACGGTGAGCGTGCCGGCCACGGCGCCGACCTGGCCGCCGCTGATCGGCGCGTCGAGAAGGTCGAGGCCCATCTCGGCGAGCCGCTCGCCCAGGGACTTCGTGAAGGGTGGCGGGACGGTGCTGTGCAGCACCACGACCCCGCCTTCACCGAGCACGGCGGCACCACCATCCTTGCCGAAGAGCGCTGTCTCGGCCTGGTCGGCGGTGGCGACGACGAGGATCAGGAGCGAGACCTGGTCGGCGGCGGCGCGCGGGCTCGCGACCGGCTTGCCGCCGGCCGCGGCCAGCTCCTCGAGCGGCTTCTTCGCGACGTCGAAGCCGTAGACGGTGTGGCCCTTGGCGAGCAGCTGCTTCGCCATCGGCAGGCCCATGGAGCCGAGCCCGACGAAGCCGATACTGATGGTCATCCCGGTTGTCCCAAGCGGCGGTGGCGCTCGACCGGCAGGCGTTGCCGGACGAGCTGGAGATAGGCGGGGTCGAGCTCGGCCGTGGCATGGCCCGGCCGATCGGAGACCCTGGCCACGACATGCCCCCAGGGGTCGGCGACGAGCGCGTGGCCGTAGCTGTGGCGGAGGCCCGATCCGGCGGGGAAGCTGCCGACCTGGGCGGCGGCGGCGACATAGCACTGCGTCTCGATGGCGCGCGCCCGGAGCAGCACCTCCCAGTGGTCCTTGCCGGTCGGCAGGGTGAAGGCGGAGGGGACGAGGATGAGCTCGGCCCCGGCCCGACGAAGGGCGAGAAAGAGCTCGGCGAAGCGGAGATCGTAGCAGATGGTGAGCCCGACCCTGACCCCGTCGAGGTCGACCGTCACCACCCGGTCGCCCGGCACGGTGTAGTCGCTCTCGCGATAGACCTCGCCGGACGGGGTCTCGACGTCGAAGAGGTGGATCTTGCGGTAGCGGGCGACCTCCTCGCCGGTGCGGTCGATGACCACTGTCGTGTTGGCGAGGCGGCCCTCGCCCAGATCCTCGAAGAAGCTGCCGCCGTGGACGTTGACGCGGTGCTCGCGGGCGAGGTCCCGCAGCATGGTCCAGGCGGCGCCACCAGGGATCGCCTCGGCGGCCGCGCGCCGGCCCGCATTGCCACCGCCCATGATCGTGAAGGTCTCCGGCAGGCTCACCAGATCCGGCCGGTCACGCTCGATGGCTCTTTCGATCAGCGCCTTCGCGGCCTTGAGGTTCGCCGCCTTGTCCGGCCCCGAGTTCATCTGGATCACGGCGACGCGCATGATGGTCAGGCCCCGGCGACGGCGAAGCGATGCACCATACGGTGCCGGTAGGTCTCGTTCGGCCGCAGGATCGAGCTCGGGAACTCCGGCTTGTTCGGGGCGTCGGGGAAGCACTCGGTCTCGAGGCAGAGACCGGCCCTGGGACCGATATGCGCCCCGTCCGAGGCGGTGATGTCCATCTTGAAGCCGGTGTAGAGCTGCACGCCCGGCTGGTCGGCATCGAGCGTCATCCTGACCCGGCCGTCGCTGGCGACGAGATCGGCGACGGGGCGCAGGCCGCTTCCGTTCACCACGAAGCAATGGTCGTAGTCGGCGGTGCCCTTGGCGTCGATCCGTCGGGCTTCGCGGAAGTCGAACCCGGTTCCGGCCAACGGCCGGATCTCGCCGGTCGGGATCTGGCCCTCGCCGGTCGGCAGGTAGCCGTCGGCGGCGAGCCGCAGCTCGTGCGCCTCGATCGAGCCTTTGCCGTCGAGGTTCCAGTAGGTGTGGTGCACCATGTTGATCGGCGTCGGTGCTGTGGTCGTGGCGGTCATCTCGATGTCGAGGCTGTCGTCGGTCAGCTGGTAGAGGCAGCGCGCCTCGACCGTGCCCGGATAGCCCGCCTCGCCCGCCGGCCCCGTCAGCTCCAGGGTGACCGACCGGCCGTCACCGCCCGGCGTCATGCGCCAGAGCCGCCGGCCCCAGCCCTTCGAGCCGCCATGCAGGTGGTGGACGCCGCCCATGTTGGCTTCGAGATCGTGGCGCACGCCGTCGAGGGTGAAGGTGGCATGGCCGATGCGATTGCCGAAGCGGCCGACCGTGGCGCCGAAATAAGGCGACTTCGCCGGGTAGTCGGGGAAGCCGTCGAAGCCCAGCACCAACGGACGCGGCCGGCCGTCGACGTCGATTGTGAGGGACTGCAGCACGCCACCCCAGCTCAGGATCGCCGCGCGCAGGCCCTTGCCGTTGTCGAGCACGACCCGGCCGACCGGCTCACCCTCGAACTCGCCCCATTTCTCGACCGCCATGACCAGTCCCCCTGCACCTTGCCGCAGCCTCTATAGCCCATGCCGAGCGGCAGGTCAGTCGCCGAGAAGGCTGAGCCGGCCGAGCCCGGGGAGCGTGATCTCCAGGTCGAGCGGGTTGATGCCGAGGACGATGCCCGAGAAGTTGAGCTCCAGCCCCTCGGCCCGGGCGACCATCAGGCCGAAAACCCCGCCGAGCGAGAGCTGGAAGCCGGTGTGGCTCGGGGCCGGGGCAAGGATGCGGGGGCCGAGATAGTCCTTGCCGATGGCGCGGGGCGGCAGGTCCAGCCCGAGACCCGGCACCTCGCGGGCGATCCAGGCGATGAAGGTGTTGGAGTTCGGGCCTGGCCACATGCGGTAGGTGTGACGATAGGGATAGTCGGTCACCGCCTGCTCGATCTCGGGAATGAGCGCTGCCGCAGCCGCACCACGGTGGTCGAGCAGGAGGCGCGGCCGGTTGCCGGCCCAGTTGCCGTCCGGCACGCCCCGGTGGTTGACCCGGATTGCCTCGCCGCCGCGCCGCAGATCCCAGGCGACCACGTCGTAACGGGTGTAGCCGGTCGCGTTCTCCGGCTTCATCGCGATCCAGCAATGATCCGCCACGGCCCCCTTGAGGCCCAGGGAGGCGGCGCAATAGACCTGCACGACCGCTTCGGTCGCGGTGACCGGGTCGGGTGCCATGCCGGTGCTGTCCCAGCGCCCGCCGCCCCAGTGGGCCACGGCACCCTGGCGCCAGGCGGAGACGCCGACCGGCAGGATGACGAGGGCCAGAACGAGCAGGAGCGGCGGGCGCCAGCGCAACGGGCGAGCTTTCTTCGGATGGGTGCGTGGTTTATGTAGCGCTTGCAGGGCTCACGGGCGAGGCTTGGAGGCGAAGCATGACGAAACGCGCACCCCCGGGCAGCCATATGGTCGTTATGGCCGGTCTCGTCGGCGCCCTCTTGCCGGCCACCCTCGCGTCCGCGGCCGCGGAGATGGTCGAGCGTGGCCGGATCATCGCCGAGACCTTCTGCGCCCAATGCCACGCCACTGGCGCCACCGGCGCGAGCCCGCTCCCCGGGGCGCCGCCCTTTCGCACCTTCAAGGAGCGCTGGCCGGTCGAGGTGCTGGCGGAGGCCCTGGCCGAGGGCCTGACCACGGGCCATCCAGAGATGCCCACGGTCACCATGACTCCGGGCGAGATCGATGCGTTCCTGGGCTATCTCGACAGCTTCTGATCGGCCAGCGGCTGCGGCGATTCACGGCGGAGGATTTGAATGTCCAGGTCGATGAGCGAGAAGCTGGGGCTGATCGTCGAAGACTCGCTGAGCGAAATCTACGTCTTCAACGCCGACACGTACGAGTTCGTGCTTGTGAACCGCGGCGCGCGGGAGAACCTGGGCTACACGATGGATGAGCTGCGCGAGCTCACACCCTGGGACTTGAAGCCGGAGTTCACGCGCGAGGCCTTCGTGCGGATGGTGGAGCCGCTGCACGCCGGGGCCGAGCGATTTCTGACGTTCGAGACCCGGCACGAGCGAAAGGATGGCTCCGTCTACGACGTGGCAGTGAAGCTGCAATTGATCCGCGGTGACGACGATGTTTTTTATGCGGCTATAGAAGATGTCACCGAGCGAAAGAAAGTAACGGAGGAGCTTCGCCAAACGAACCGGCGGCTGGATGCGATCCTGAACAACACCAAGATGGCGGTCTTCATGATGGACGACCGCCAGCACTGCGTTTTCATGAACAAGGCCGCGGAGGAGCTGACGGGCTACACTCTCGAGGAGACGCTTGGCCGGCCGCTGCACGACGTCATTCACCATAGCTATCCGGACGGTCGCCCTTTCCCGCTCGCGGAGTGCGCCATCGACAGCGCTTTCCCGCAAGGCAACCAGATGGAAGGCGAGGAGGTCTTCGTCCACAAGGACGGCAGCTTCTATCCCGTCGCCTTCACGGCCTCGCCCATTCGCGACGATGCGGGGCAGCCCGTAGGCACGGTCATAGAGGTGCGCGGCATCGCCGAGGACTTGCGGACCCGCGAGGCGATGCGTGCCTTCAACGAGACGCTGCAGCAGCGCGTCGCCGAGGCGGTCGCCGAGCAGCGCAAGGCGGAGCTGCAGCTCGCCCAGGCCCAGAAGATGGAAGCCGTGGGCAAGCTCACGGGCGGCGTCGCGCACGATTTCAACAACCTCTTGCAGGTCATCGGCGGCAGCCTCCAACTGCTGACGCGCGAGGTGGCGGGCAACGAACGCGCCGAGGGGCTCGTGCGAAACGCGCTCGTCGGCGTCACGCGGGGCGCCAATTTGGCGTCGCAATTGCTGTCGTTCGGTCGCCGTCAGCCCCTCGAGCCGCGGCCGATCAACCTCGGCCGCGTCCTTCGCAACCTCGACGACATGCTGCGGCGCGCGCTCGGCGAGGAAATCGAGATCGAGACCGTGGTGGCCGGCGGCATCTGGAACTGCCTGGCAGATGCCACCCAGGTGGAGAACGCCATTCTCAATCTGGCGATCAACTCGCGCGACGCCATGGGCGGCCGCGGCAAGCTGACGCTCGAGGCGGGCAATGCCTCGCTCGACGACGCCTATGCCGCCGAGCACGCGGAAGTGACGGCCGGCCAATATGTCATGCTCGCCGTCACCGATACCGGCAGCGGCATCCCTGCCGACGTCCTGGAGCGCGTGTTCGACCCGTTCTTCACGACCAAGCCGGAAGGCGAGGGCAGCGGGCTCGGTCTCAGCGGGGTCTACGGCTTCGCCAAGCAATCGGGCGGCCACGTCAAGATCTACAGCGAGGAAGGTCAAGGCACGACGGTGAGGCTCTATCTGCCGCGGACACGCCGGCCGGAGGACAGCGTGCCCGAGGGCGTTGCTGAGGAGGTCACCGGCGGCGTCGAGACCATCCTCGTCGTCGAGGACGACGAGGCCGTGCGGGCGACGGCGGCGGAGATGCTCAAGGAGCTCGGCTATCGGGTGTTGAAGGCCAAGGACGCCGACAGCGCGCTGGCCATCGTCGAAAGCGGCATGGCGATCGACCTCCTATTCACGGATGTGGTGATGCCGGGGAAGCTGCGGAGCACGGAGCTGGCGGATCACTTCCGCCGGCGCTCGCCGGGCGGTGCCGTGCTGTACACGTCGGGCTACACGCAGAATGCCATCGTTCACGCCGGACGGTTGGACGACGAGGTCGAGCTGCTGATCAAGCCCTACGGTCGCGAAGCGCTGGCCCGCAAGGTGAGGCAGGTGCTCGACGCGTCGTCGGCCACGGCGCAGCCGCCCGCCGGGACCGAGGTCGAGCCCCGCAGCCGGCGCAGCGTGCTCGTCGTCGAGGACGAGGTGCTCATCCGTATCAACACCGTCGACATGCTGACGGAGTTGAATTTTCTCGTCGCCGAGGCGGCAACGGCTCGGGAAGCAAGGACCTTGCTGGGCCGGAAGTCCTTCGACCTGCTGCTCACGGACGTCGCCCTTCCCGATGGCTCGGGGCTCGAGCTGGCGCGCGAGGCCGTGGCGCGGCACAAGGAGCTTCGCGTGGTGCTGGCGACCGGGCAGGTGATGGAAGCGATGGAGGACCTGCCGGGCGCCTCGTGGCTGCCCAAGCCATACGACGAGCGGGCCCTGGCCGTCGCCGTCGGCACCTGGCCAGCCCGGAGCGACGGGGGCGGCTCCTAGCCCAGCTCCTCCTGCGGCTGCTGGTTGCCGCGCCTGGGGGTGGCAGCACCCACCGGTGCCGCCCAGCGGACGGCGTTCAGGATCAGCATCTGGATCTGGGCGTTGTGGTAGGTGGGATAGGTCTCGTGGCCCGGGCGGAGATAGGCGATGCGGCCCTGGCCGCGCCGCCAGGTGCAGCCCGAGCGGAAGACCTCGCCTCCCCGGAACCAGCTCACGAGGAAGAGCTCGTCGGGCGGCGGGATGTCGAAATGCTCGCCGTACATCTCCTCGTGCTCGATGACGATCTGCTCGGGCAGGCCGGCCACGATGGGGTGGGTCGGATCGACCACCCAGAGCCGCTCGCGCTCGCCCGCCTCGCGCCATTTCAGGTCGCAGCCCGTGCCCATCAGCGTCTTGAAGATCTTCGAGAAATGGGCCGAGTGCAGGGCGACGAGGCCCATGCCGTCCAGCACGCGCTGGCGCACCCGCTGGACGATCTCGTCGGCGACCTCGTCATGCGCCCGGTGGCCCCACCAGACGAGCACGTCGGTCGCATCCAGGCGGCGGCGGTCGAGGCCGTGCTCCGGCTCGTCGAGCGTGGCCGTCGCGACCTCGAGGCCGACCGCGCGCAACGGGCCGGCCAGCGCCTCGTGGATGCCGCGCGGGTAGATCTCGGCGACTTTCGGGTTCGCCTGCTCGTGGCGGAACTCGTTCCAGACGGTGACCCTCGGCTCCCGGCTCATTTGCCGCCCTCCTCGGTCGCGGTCGAATCCATGATCCCCGCCGCATTGGCGATCTCGGCCAAGGGCACCAGCCGGCCGTGCTCGGCGGCGGAGCGGATCGCTGCATGCATGAGGCAGAGGCTCTCGAGATTGTCGGCGCCGGTGCTCAGGCCCGCGGCAGGGCGGCCCTCGCCCACCCAGGCGGCGAAGGCGGCGAGGGCACCCGCCCGGTCGATGCGCGGCAAGGGCTCCAGCTCCAGTGGCCGCGACTTGTCGTGGGCGGTGTAGAGGGTCACCCGGTCCGCACCTCGCCGGTCGCCCTGGTTGCCGCGAAACCTGCCGAGGGCCGCGGCGGCGCTGCCGTCGATCCGCCAGTCCGCACCCCAGGGCGTGTCCGGCCCGCGGCTGATCCAGGTGCCGCGATAGCTGACCACGGTGCCGCGCCGAAAGCGGATCAGGGCCGCCGCCGCCGGCCGGCCCTGGAAGGGGGTGCCGGGCTCGCTCCAGCTCATCGCCGTCACCGCCTCCGGCTCGTCGTCGAGGACGTAGCGCATCATGTCGAAATGATGGATCGCCATGTCCGAGAGCAGGGGCTCGGCGAGGAAGAAGTAGCGGTAGTTTTCGTCCCAGGCTTTCCAGAAATCCACGGCGATAGAGGCGACATGGCCGAGCGCACCGTCGGCCACGAGGCGGCGAAAGGCCCGAGGTGTGGGGAAATGCCGATAGTTCTGGTTGACCATGAGATGCAGCTTGGTGGCCGCCGCCAGCTCGACCAGCGCTGCCGCCTCGCTCAGGGTCTCGGTGAAGGGCTTCTCGACGAGCACGTGCAGGCCCCGGCGAAGGGCAGCCTCGGTGACCGCCGCATGGGCGGCGAGCGGCACCACGACGAGAGCCGCGGTCGGCCCGGTCGCCGCCACCGCCTCGTCGAGCGAGGCGAAGAGCTTCGCCGGTGCGATGCGGAGCGCCTCACGGGCCAGCTCGCGCGTCGCCGGGTCGCCGTCGACGAAGGCCACCGGCTCGACCTCCGGCACCGCCGGCAGCACTTCCCTGGCCCAGTCCCGGCCCCAGCCGCCGAGCCCGATCTGCACCAGCCGCACCATCGTCATTCTCCTCGTTCGAACGGGCGTGGTCTAGCAGACGGGCCCCGCCGCGCGAAGGGCGCGCAACGCGTCCTCGAGGATCACCGCGGCCGCGAAGTGGTCGATGGCGGCACCCGGCTTCGGCCGCGCCAGCCGCCCCTCGGCGATCGCTTGGCGGACCGCCTCCGTCGTCAGCCGCTCGTCCTGGAGGAAGTGCGGCAGGTCGAGCGCTCGTGCCAGGTTCTGCGCCGTGTCCCTGGCCGAGCGGGCCCTCGGCCCCTCGCTGCCGTCCATGTTGAGCGGCAGGCCGAGGACCAGCGCCACCACGCCGCGCTCGCGGACCACGGCCGAGAGGTGGGCCGTGTCAGCGGCGAGCCCTCGGCGCTCGAACGTCGAAAGCGCGGTCACCAGGCGGCGTTCCGGGTCGGTGCCGGCGAGCCCGATGCGGCGCTTGCTCACATCGAGGGCGAGCAGCGAGCCGGTCGCCGGCAGGCCGGCGGCGAAGGCTGCCGCCGCGCTCGTGCTGGCCTCGGGGCTCAAGGCAGGAGCCGGCCGTAGAAGAGGAAGGGGGCGGTCGGCAGGGCCATGGGCGGTGCTTCCGCGCTCTCGACCGAGACGCCGAGCCCGAGCCCGTCGGCCTGGTATTCCTCGGGCAGCTCGAGCGTGGTCGTGCGGCCGGCATCGAGCGAGCCGAGCGCCTGCGGCGAGCCGTCCGGGTCTGGCATGGCCCAGAGCCGCAGGACCCGGTCGTCCGTGAGCACCAGAGGCGGCACCGGCGTCACGCTCAGCTGGTTGCCGGCGAGCCCGACCCGCCAGACCCGGCCGGGGGCGAGCGGCTGCAGGAGCCCTACCCGATCATGCTCCAGCGCCACCGGGGCGGGTGCTGCCTCCGCCGGCGTGTCGACCGCCGGCGGCAGGAGCCGGTCGCCGAGCAGGACCAGCGCCAGGGCCAGGGCCACTGAACCTGCCGCCACGGCACCCAGGCGCCAGCGGCGCAGCGCCCGGTCCTGCTCCTCCCGCATCTCGTTCGGCATCGGGTCGCGGCCGCGCGCCATGGTGGCGACACCCGGCTTGACGTGGCGGTCGAGGCGCTTGAGCCCGATGGCGATGTCGAGCCGCTGCCAGACCTCGGGCGGCGGCTGGACCGGGGCGACCGCCGCCTTCGGCGGCGTCGCCCCTGTCGGCAGATGCCGGTCGAGCACGGCGGCGAGCCAGGCAGCCGGGCGGGCCGCGGTGTCGCGTTCCTTCGCCGTGGCGAAGATCTCGAGAAAGGCGGCGACCAGCGCCGCATCGGCGGCCGGCCCTTCCACTGCCGCCCGGGCACGACCGTAGAGCTCTGGTGCTGCGGCGCGGTAGAGCGCCTCCATCGCCTGCCGGTCGTCGGCGACCCCGGCATCGAGGAGGGTGCCGAGCTCGGCACCCGGCCGTTTCGCTGCGGGCTTGCGTTTCGCGGTCATGCTGTCCGATGCCATTTCCTGGGGCCCCATGCCAGCAAGGCTCCTCGCAGCCTCCTAGACATTGCGACCGGATTTACGCAAGTAGGCGGCGCTGCCGGGCCGATCCATCCAACATGGCTGGCCCGGCCGCCGTTCCGATCAACCGTCAGGATAACGTTCCGATGTCGCTCGACAAGGCCACCGTGCGCAAGATCAGCGAGCTCGCCCGGATCGAGGTGCCCGAATCCGACCTCGAGCCCTTGGCGCAGGAGCTCTCGGCGATCATCGGCTGGATCGAGCAGCTGGCCGAGGTCGACACCGACAACGTCGCACCGATGCGCTCCGTCATGCCCATCACCCACGCCTGGCGGGCCGACGAGGTGACCGACGGCGGCATGCAGGAGGCGATCACGCAAAACGCACCCAGCGCCCATGACGGCTATTTCGTCGTGCCGAAGGTGGTCGAGTGATGGCGGACATGACCGATCTCGGCCTCCTCGAGGCCCGCCACCGGCTCGCGGCCCGCGAGCTCTCGGCCAAAGAGCTGACGGAGGCGCATCTCGCCGCCATGATCGAGGCCCGTCCGCTCAACGCCTTCATAACAGAGACACCGGAGCTGGCGCTGGCCGCCGCCGAGGCGTCCGATGCGCGGCTGGCCAGGGGCGAGGGCGGCCTGCTCGAGGGCCTGCCGATCGCCATCAAGGACCTCTTCTGCACGAAGGGGGTCCAGACCACCGCCGGCTCGCGCATCCTCGAGGGCTTCGTCCCGCCTTACGAATCGACCGTGACGCAAAGGCTCTGGGCCGAGGGTGCCGTGCCGCTCGGCAAGACCAATCTCGACGAGTTCGCCATGGGCTCGTCCAACGTGACCTCGCATTTCGGCCCCGTCCGCAGTCCCTGGACCAGGGCCAGCGACAATGCCGACCTCGTGCCGGGCGGCAGCTCCGGCGGCTCGGCCGCGGCCGTGGCGGCCCGGATAGCGCTTGCCGCCACCGGCACCGACACGGGCGGCTCGATCCGCCAGCCGGCGGCCTTCTGCGGCATCACCGGCATCAAGCCGACCTATGGCCGCTGCTCGCGTTTCGGCGTGGTCGCCTTCGCCAGCTCGCTCGACCAGCCCGGCGCCTTCGGCCGTAGCGTCGAGGACAGTGCGCTGCTGCTGCAGGCCATGGCGGGCTACGATCCGAACGACAGCACCTCCGCCGACCTCGCCGTGCCCGACTGGACCGCGAGCCTGAAGGGCAAGGTGAAGGGGCTCAGGATCGGCGTGCCGAAGGAATATCGCGTCGACGCGATGCCGGCCGAGATCGAGAAGCTCTGGCAGCAGGGTGCCGACTGGCTAAGGGCCGAAGGGGCGGAGATCGTCGAGATCGCGCTGCCGCACACCAAGTACGCGCTGCCCACCTACTACATCATCGCCCCGGCCGAGGCGTCCTCCAACCTCGCCCGCTATGACGGCATGCGCTACGGCCTCCGGGTCGAGGGCGAGACGCTCGCCGATATGTACAAGAAGACCCGGGCGGCCGGCTTCGGCACGGAAGTGAAGCGGCGGGTCATGATCGGCACCTACGTGCTCTCCGCCGGCTACTACGACGCCTACTACCTCAAGGCGCAGAAGGTCCGCCGCCGCATCGTCGAGGACTTCGAGCAGGCCTTCGGAAAGGTCGACGCCATCCTGACACCGACGGCCCCGTCCGCCGCCTTCCGCGCCGGCGAGAAGATGGACGACCCCGTCGCCATGTACCTCAACGACGTCTTCACCGTGCCGTCGAGCCTCGCCGGCCTGCCGGCGATCTCGGTCCCGGCCGGCCTGTCGGCGGAGGGCCTGCCGCTGGGGCTGCAGGTGATCGGCAAGGCCTGGGACGAGCAGACGGTGCTCGATGTCGGGCTGGCGATCGAAAGGGCGGCGGCGTTTGCGGTGATGCCGTATGGGTTGGGGTGAAGTCGCTACACAGCGTAAGTGATCGACAGCGCCAGGCGCTTCCCTGATGCTTTGGAACAACCCAGCGAACCGGGCCAATCCCAGCGGGCATCCTATCCACAATGAAAATGACGGATGGTCAAAAACCAGCTGACATGAAGTCAGTTGCAAACTGCATATGTTGCACCAAAGTGTCCCGCCCCACGGCCAGCTCCCGCTTGCCCTACTGATGCCGTTGAACGGCCCCGTCCACGCCATCCCCTTCCCGGAGGCGCTGCGCGTCTGGCTGCGGGTGGCGCTCCTGAGCTTCGGCGGGCCGGCGGGGCAGATCGCGGTGATGCACCGCATCCTCGTGGAGGAGAAGCGCTGGGTCGGGGAGGCGCGGTTCCTGCACGCCCTCAACTACTGCATGCTCCTGCCGGGTCCGGAGGCGCAGCAGCTCGCCGTCTATCTCGGCTGGCTGCTGCACCGGACCAAGGGCGGGCTGGTCGCCGGCACGCTCTTCGTCCTGCCTGGCTTCCTCTCGATCCTGGCCCTGAGCTGGGTCTACGTGCTGCTCGGCGACCTGACGCTCGTCGAGGGGCTCTTTTTCGGGCTCAAGGCCGCCGTCCTCGCCATCGTCCTCGATGCGCTGGTGCGGATCGGCCGGCGGGCGCTCAAGAACAACGTGCTGGTCGGCACGGCGGTCGCAGCCTTCGTCGCCATCTTCGTCATCGGCCTGCCGTTCCCGCTCATCGTGCTGGGGGCGGCGCTCGCCGGCTTTGTCGCCACGCGCGCCGGCTCGACCGCCTTTCGCCTCGGCGGCCATGGCGGCGGTGCGGCCGGGAGCGACGCGGGATCGGCGCTGGGCGAGGAGATCCCGGCCCATGCCCGGCCCAACGTCGCCTGGTCGCTGCGGGTCGCCGGCATCTGCCTCGTCCTCTGGCTCGGGCCGGTCGTCGTGCTGCTGCTGGCGCTCGGCGCGGATGACGTCTTCAGCCGGATCGCTGTCTTCTTCAGCAAGATGGCGGTCGTCTCCTTCGGCGGCGCCTACGCGGTGCTGGCCTATGTCGCCCAGGCGGCCGTCGAGACCTATGGCTGGCTCCAGCCGGGCGAGATGCTGGACGGGCTAGGCATGGCCGAGACGACGCCGGGGCCGCTCATCATGGTCGTCCAGTTCGTCGGCTTCATGGGTGCCTGGCGCGAGGCCGGCGGTCTCGATCCGCTGCTCGCCGCCACGCTGGCCGCCGTGCTCACCACCTGGGTCACCTTCGTGCCCTGCTTCCTCTGGATCTTCCTGGGTGCTCCCTTCATCGAGCGGCTGCGCGACAACAAGGCGCTCAGCGGGGCGCTTTCCGCCGTCACCGCCGCCGTGGTCGGGGTCATCGCCAACCTCGCCTTGTGGTTCGCGCTGCACAGCCTCTTCGCCGAGGTCCGCATCTGGCGGGGGCCGGGCTTCTCGCTCGACCTGCCCGTCCCGTCCTCGCTCGATCCCGCCGCGCTGGTGCTCACGGCAGCCGCGGTCCTCGCGATCTTCCGCTTCGGGCTCGGCATGATCTGGACGCTGCTGGGCTGCGTCGTCGCCGGCATGGTCTGGGTGGGGCTGGCCCGGTGAGGCCGGCGCTACCATCTGCAGAAGGGCAATTCGGGAGGAGGGACCGATGAGCGAACTGAGCCTGCCGGCGATCGGCGGCTGCCGCTGTGGTGCTGTCCGGTTCGAGATCACGTCGGCACCGCTCTTGACCATGGCCTGCCACTGCCGGGGCTGCCAGCGCATGACCGGCAGCGCCTATTCGCTGAGTGCGGCGATCCCGAAAGAGGGATTCCGGGTGACGGAAGGCGAGCCCGTCATTGGCGGCCTGCACGGCGCCAACCGCCATTTCTTCTGCGGCCACTGCATGAGCTGGCTCTTCACCCGCCTCGAGGGGCTGGACTGGTTCGTCAACCTGCGCCCGACCATGCTGGACGACCCCGCCTGGTTCGAGCCTTTCGTCGAGACCTGCACGGCCGAGGGGTTGCCCTGGGCGACGACGCCCGCGGTCTACAGCTTCGAGGGCATGCCGGCGATGGAGGACTTCGATCGGGTGACGCGGGACTACGCGGAGCAGCGCGGCCAGTCGGTGCCCTGATCTCCTTGTCCGGACCCGGGAAGGACCGCTAGACGGGGCGGCGCAGCGACGAGGATCGATCCATGACCTACACCATCGACGGCAACACTGGCACCTGGGAGATCGTCTGCGGGCTCGAGGTGCATGCCCAGGTGACCGCCAACGCCAAGCTCTTCTCCGGCGCCGCGGCGGCGTTCGGGGCGGCCCCCAACAGCCAGGTGAGCCCGGTCGATGCCGGCATGCCGGGCATGCTGCCGGTGCTCAACGGCTACTGCGTCGAGCAGGCGGTCCGGACCGGGCTCGGGCTCGAGGCGCATATCAACCGGCTCTCGATCTTCGAGCGGAAGAACTATTTCTACCCGGACCTGCCGAACGGCTACCAGATCAGCCAGTACGAGCATCCGATCGTCGGCCGCGGCCAGCTCCTGATCGACATGCCGGACGGGCATACGCGCGCCATCGGCATCACCCGCCTGCATCTCGAGATGGATGCCGGCAAGTCGATGCACGACCAGCGCGACGGCGAAACCCTGATCGACCTCAACCGCTCCGGCGTGGCGCTCATGGAGATCGTCTCCGAGCCCGACATCCGCACGCCCGAGGAGGCCGTGCTCTACTTGCGGAAGCTGCGCTCGATCCTGCGCTATCTCGGCACCTGCGACGGCAACATGGAGGAGGGCTCGCTGCGCTGCGACGCCAATGTCTCGGTCCGCCGGGTTGGCGACGAGACGCTGGGCACGCGCTGCGAGGTCAAGAACGTCAACTCCATGCGCTTCGTCGCCAGGGCCATCGAGCACGAGGCGAAGCGCCAGGTGGAGCTGCTCGAGGGCGGCGGCAAGGTGGTCCAGGAGACCCGGCTCTTCGATGCCGTGAAGGGCGAGACGCGCTCGATGCGCGGCAAGGAGGAGGCGAACGACTATCGCTACTTCCCCGATCCCGACCTCCTGCCGCTGGTCCTGCCGGCGGATTTCGTCGACCGCCTCAAGGCGACCCTGCCCGAGCTGCCGGACATCAAGAAGGCGCGCTTCATGGCCGAATACCGCCTGCCGGCCTACGATGCCGGCGTGCTCGTCGCCGAGCGCGCCACCGCCGACTACTTCGAGGCGGTGGCCCAGGGCCGCGACGGCAAGCAGGCGGCCAACTGGATCATCAACGAGCTCTTCGGCCTGCTCGCCAAGGCAGGCAAGGGCATCGACGCGAGCCCGATCAGCACAGGCCACCTCGGCAAGCTGCTCGATCTCCTCGGCACCGATGCGATCTCC
Organism: Geminicoccaceae bacterium; assembly: GCA_020638495.1. Classification (GTDB taxonomy): domain Bacteria; phylum Pseudomonadota; class Alphaproteobacteria; order Geminicoccales; family Geminicoccaceae; genus SLRI01. The sequence continues at coordinate 37,830 of JACKIN010000009.1, forward strand.
GGGCGGATCGCCAAGGACGTCTTCGCCATCATGTTCGAGACCGGCGACGACCCCCTGGCCATCGTCGAGGCCAAGGGCCTGAAGCAGGTGACCGACACGGCCGCGATCGAGGCCATCGTCGACGAGGTGATCGCCGGCAATCCTGGCCAGGTCGAGACCTATCTCAAGAACCCGAAGGTGATCGGCTGGTTCACCGGGCAGGTGATGAAGGCCTCGGGCGGCAAGGCCAACCCGCAAGCAGTGGGCGAGATCCTGCGCGCGAAGCTGCCGCCCGTGGAGTAGCTGCCGCGCCGGCCGACCGCCCCGATTTCTTTGTCCTGACCGGCGCCTCGGGCGGCGGCAAGTCGTCGATTGTCGAGGCGCTGGGCGCACGCGGCTTCACCATTGTCGAGGAGCCCGGGCGCGCAATCGTCCGTGAGCAGCTGGCGACCGGCGGCGATGCCACGCCCTGGCAGGGCCCTTTGAAGTTCTGCGACCTGCTCTTCGCCCGCTCGGTGGCGGCGTACGAGGCGCTGGCCAACCGTCCGGAGCCGGTCTTCTTCGATCGCGCCATGGTCGACGCGATCGGCTGGTCGGATCTGATCGGAGCTCCGGTTCCGAAGGACTGGCTCGCCGCGATCAGGCAATTGCGCTACCGCACGCCCGTCTTCGTCACCCCGCCCTGGCGGGCGATCTACCGCAACGACGCCGAGCGCCGCAAGGACTGGCCGGCGGTCCTGGCCGACCACAACGCCACCGTCGCCGCCTGGCGGGCGGGCGGCTACGAGCTGATCGACGTGCCGAGGATGCCGGTGGCCGAGCGCGTCGCCTTCGTCCTTCTCCATGCCGGGCTCGGGGGTTGATGCACCCGTACACCCCGATGATACCCAGGATGCGGGGACGCGTGCTAGGATCGAGGCGCGTAGACGGTGGAGCGACGATGCCGAGACAGATCAGCGTGACGATCGACCGCGAGGATGACGGGCGCTGGATCGCCGAGATCGAGGCGCTGCCCGGTGCCTTGGCGTATGGTTCGACACCGGAGGAAGCGCGGGCGAAGGTCGAGGCGCTGGCGCTGCGGATTCTCGCCGATCGCCGTGAGCACGGCGAGCCGGTGCCCGAGCTCGACGGCCTCTTCGAGGCAGCTTGAGCGCCTTCGGCTCGACCCGTGTCCGGCATGTGCTGACAGCGCTGCTGCGGCTCGGCTGGCGAGAGAAGCGGCGCACGGGATCGCATGTCGTCCTCGAGCGGCCCGGCTACGCCGATTACGTCTTCGCCTTTCACGACCGCGAGGAAATCGGTCCGCGCATGCTCGCCCGAATTGCCAGGCGCACCGGCCTGCGTCCTGAGGATCTCTGAGTGACCACCCTCTATCTCGACGCCGACGGCTGCCCGGTGAAGGACGAGGCCTATCGCGTGGCCGAGCGCTACGGGCTGCACACCTTCGTCGTCGCCAATGCGTGGCTCAGGGTGCCCGAGAGCGCGGCGATCGAGCGGGTCACCGTCGGCGACCGGCTGGACGAGGCGGACGACTGGATCGCCGAGCGGGCGGGGCCCGGCGACATCGTCGTCACCAGCGACATCCCGCTCGCCGACCGGGCGATCAAGGCCGGAGCACGGGTCGTGACGCCGGACGGCCGGGTGCTGGACAAGCGGACCATCGGCGACGTGCTCGCCACCCGCAACCTCATGACCGACCTGCGCGAGGCCGGCACCATCCGGGGTGGCGGCCGGCCCTTCGGCAAGGCCGAGCGTTCGCGCTTCCTCGAGGCGCTCGACCGGGTGGTCGTGGCGATCAGCCGGGGCCGCTGACCCCGTTTCGCTCGCAGAGATCGGCGATGCCGCACCGGTCGCAGGCCGGGGCGCGGGCGCGGCAGACCCGCTTGCCATGGTTCAGGAGCCACATGTGCGCGCCCCAGCGCCATCGCTCCGGGATCCGGTCCGCCAGCTCGATCGCCACCGCCGCCTCGGTCCGCCCGGCGGCGAGGCCGGTCCGACGTGCCACCCGGAAGACGTGCGTGTCGACCGGCACCTCGGGCTCGCCGAAGACGAAGCGCAGCATGATGTCCGCGCATTTGCGACCGACGCCCGGCAGCGCCATGAGCGCCTCGCGCGTGCGCGGCACGACGCCGCCATGCCGTTCGAGCAGCGCAGCACTCATCCGCTTCAGGTTGCGCGCCTTGGTGTTGTAGAGGCCGCAATCCTTGATGAGGGCCGCGATCTCCGTCTCGTCGAGGTCGAGGATCGCCTCGGGCGTTCGTGCGCGGCGCAGCAGCTGCCGCTTGGCCTTCGCGGTCATCGCATCGCGCGATTGCGCACTGAGCATGACACCCATCAGGCTCTCGAAGGGAGCGCGCCCCATCTTCGCAGCGGGCGGCCGGTTCTGCTCCGGGTCGGCTGCCGCGAGGCGGGCGATGAGGTCGTCGATCCGGGCCGGGTCGAGCATGAGGTGGCGTGATCCATCAACCGCTTGGTCAGGCCAGATAGGGCATTCGCCGGCCGGGCCAAGCATCGCCGCATCAATCCCTTTCCCTGTCGGGTCCGGCCGGCTACCCAAAGCGTCGCGACAGCGGTTTCACCGCTGCGACCCTCGGAGGCCGGTCCCCTTGGCCCTGCGCATCGAACCCATCCGGGCAGCGCTTCGCGAGCCCTCGTTCCGAGCCTATCTCACGGCCAATTCGGTCTCGCTGATCGGCACCTGGATGCAGCGCATAGCCGTCGGCTGGCTCGCCTGGGAGCTCACCGAATCACCCTTCTGGCTCGGTGCCGTCGCCTTCGCCGATCTGGCGCCGGCGGTGCTCATCGCCCCCTATGGCGGGGTGCTGGCCGATCGTCACGACCGGCGCCGGATCCTGCTCTGGACCCAGAGCGCCATGGCCATGGTCGCCCTCGCCATGGCGCTGCTGCTCTGGCTGGATCTCGTCGGCATCATCGGGCTGACGCTGCTGGTGGCCCTGCATGGCAGCCTGATCGGCGTCAACCAGCCGGCCCGCCTGGCGCTCGTCCCGGCCCTGGTCGGCCGGTCGCACCTGCAGACGGCGATCGCGCTCAACAGCGTCGTCTTCAATTCGGCGCGGTTCATTGGCCCGGCGGTCGCCGGGCTGGTGATCGCCTGGTCGGGGGTGCCGGCGGCGCTGCTCGTCAACGCGCTCACCTACCTGCCCATCCTCGTCGTCCTGCCCCGCCTCGTGCTCAACGAGAACGTGCGGCCGGGTGCGTGGCAGGGGGCCGCGCGCGCCTTTCTCGAAGGCATCGCGCATGTCCGTGGCAGTGCGATGCTGGCGCCACTCTTCGCGTTTTTCATCGCTCTCTCGCTCACTGTCCGGCCACTCGGCGAGCTGCTTCCCGGCTTCGCCGGCGGCATCTTCGACGGGGGTGTCGAGGGGCTCGCGGTGCTCAGCGCCGCCATGGGCCTGGGTGCCGTGGTGGGCGGCCTCTGGGTGGCACTGCGCGCCGACACCTTCGATCTGCGCCGCACGCTGCTGCTGCAGCTCGCCGTCACCGCCTTTGCCACCCTCTTCGCGCTGAGCCCCGGCTTCGTGCTGGCGGTGCCGCTCATCGCGGGCTTCGGCTTCACCCTGACCGCCTGCGGCGTGGCGATGCACACGGCCGTGCAGCTGGGGGTCGAGCCGGAGCTCCGGGGGCGGGTGATGAGCCTCTTCGGCCTCGTTTTCCGCAGCGTTCCGGCGCTGGGTGCCCTGGCCGTCGGCACGGCCGCCGAGCTCCTCGGCCTCAGGGTCGCCATGGTGCTGGCGGCCGTGGTTTTCGTCATGGTCTACGCCTGGCTCTGGCGCGGCCTGCCGCCGATTGACCGTTGACAGGCACGGCTCTCCTCACCTAGATGGCGCCGTTGTCGGCGGGTGCCCCCGGTGCTCGCTCGATCTCTGTTGTCCGACAGCTTCGGCCGTCCGCCCGCCAGGGGGCTCGTTCCCAGGGCGTGGCGCAGCCTCGTGAGCAGCTTCATGAAGACCTATTCCGCCAAGCCCGCCGACATCGAACGGGACTGGTTCGTGATCGACGCCGAAGGGCTGGTCCTCGGCCGCCTCGCCGTGCTCGTCGCCAACCGGCTGCGCGGCAAGCACAAGGCGATGTTCACGCCGCACATGGACTGCGGCGACCACATCGTCGTGCTGAACGCCGAGAAGGTCGTCCTGACCGGCAACAAGCGCACGCAGAAGACCTATTACCGCCACACCGGCTATCCGGGCGGCATCAAGGAGACCACCGCCGAGAAGGTGCTCGAGGGCCGCTTCCCCTCCCGGGTCATCGAGAAGGCGGTGGAGCGCATGGTGCCGCGCGGCCCGCTCGGCCGGCAGGTCATGCGCAAGCTCCACATCTACGCCGGCGGCGAGCATCCGCATGCGGGCCAGAGCCCGAAGGCGCTCGACATCGCCGCCCTGAACCCGAAGAACAGCAAGCTCGGAACCGCGCATGGCTGACACCGTCTCCTCCTTCCAGGACCTCTCGAAGCTGCGGCCCGGCATCGCCGCCGAGCCGGAGGTCGAGGTCGTGAAGCCGAAGATCGACAAGTTCGGCCGCGCCTATGCCACCGGGCGGCGCAAGGAGTCGGCTGCACGGGTCTGGGTCAAGCCCGGCAGCGGCCGCTTCACGGTCAACGGCAAGGAGATGCCGGCCTATTTCGCCCGGCCGACGCAGCAGATGGTGATCAACCAGCCGCTGGTGAGCATCAACCGGCTGCAGCAGTACGACATCGTCTGCACGGTGGCCGGCGGCGGCCTCTCGGGTCAGGCCGGTGCCGTGCGGCACGGCGTGGCCAGGGCGCTGATCGCCTACGAGCCGGCGCTTCGCCCGGCCCTCAAGCATGGCGGGTTCCTGACCCGCGACGCGCGCGAGGTCGAGCGCAAGAAGTACGGCAAAGCCAAGGCGCGGCGCAGCTTCCAGTTCTCGAAGCGCTGAGCCGACCCGAACCAGCCGCACCCGAACAAAAGGGCGCCGGACTTGCTCCGGCGCCCTTTTTCGTGCCCGAAGAGATCCCGACTAATCGAGGGTAGAAAAGAGCTCCGTTCCTCGTCATCTTGAGGCGAACAAGCGAGGCCGGCGCGCAAACGGCCTGCTCTCAACGATTGATCGGGTGGACTTTGTCGATTCAGGCGGTCTGCGTGAGATCATCCCGGTTCGTGCGCGGCGCTCTCGTCGCGCTCGCCTGTCTTCTCGCCACAACGCCGGCGGCCGCCCAGACAGCACCGACGCCGGTCGCGACGAACGCCGATCCCGGCCCGGTCTGGCGGTACACCGTGCGGCCGGGCGACAATATCTGGAACCTGTCGCGTCGCTACCTGGCCGACTGGCGGCGCTGGCCGGAGCTACAGGCGCTCAACGGGGTCGAGCAGCCGCGCTCGATCCCGCCCGGCACCCGTCTTTCCATTCCGCTCGCCTGGCTGCGCCTGCAGCCGGCCGCGGCGATGCTCGAGGGTTTTCAGGGGAGCGTCGCGCTCCGTCGCGGTGGGGCACGACCGGCCCCCGTCCAGGGCATGCAGCTCGAGGTGGGCGATGTGGTCGAGACCGGCGCTGATTCCACGGCCATCATCGCCTTCGCTGACGGTTCGCGCGTGCTGCTCGGCGAAAACGCCCAACTGGAGCTGGACCGGCTCGGCGAGTATCGCCGCACCGGCATGGTCGACACGCGCCTCAAGCTCGAGCGCGGCCGCCTCGAAACCCGGGTCGAGCCGGCGGTCGGCTCGGGCTCCCGCTTCGAGGTGTGGACGCCGCCGGCGGTCAGCTCGGTGCGCGGCACCGATCTCCGGGTCGGTCTCGACGAGGCGGGGGAGCGCAGTGCTACGGAAGTGCTCACCGGCAACGTCCGGGTCGCGGCCCGGTCGACCGCCCGCAGCGTCGGGGCCGGCATGGGGACGGTGACGCTGCAGGGTTCGGCACCCTTGCCGCCGCGGCCGCTGCTCGATCCGCACGACATCGACCTCCTGCCGACCCGTCTCGAACGCCTGCCGCTCCGCATGTCGATCCCGCCGCTGGAGGGTGCCGAGAGCTTTCGCCTCAAGGTCGCGCTGGACCCGGGCTTCGAAGGGATTTTGAGCGAGCAGGTCGTGCCGGCCGGCCAGCCGGCGCGATTGGAGCTCGCCGAAGGCAGCTATTTTGCCCGGCTGCGCGGCATCGAGGCCGATGGGCTGGAAGGCAGGGACCAGGTCTGGCCGCTCGTGGTCGACGCCCGGCCCGAGCCGCCGACGCCGCTGGGCCCGAAGCGCGAGGGCAAGGTGCGCGAGCCGCGGCCGCAATTCGGCTGGTCGGTGCCGCTCGACGCCGCCACCGTTCGGCTCGAGCTGGCGCGGAGCGCGGACTTTGGCGAGCCCGTGATCCGTGCCCCGGACCTGACCGGGGCGACCTTCACGCCCGCGGCCGATCTGGCGCTCGGCTCCTGGCACTGGCGCCTGCGAACGGTCGACGAGGCGGGCGAGGTGGGGCCGTGGAGCGACGCCTGGAGCTTCGAGCGGGTCGATCCGCCGGCCGATCCGGCGATCGACGCCCTCGAGACCGAGAGCGGCCGGCTGACCATCCGCCTCGCCTCGCTCGAGCCGGGCCAGAAGGTCCGCTTCCAGATCACCGACAAGACCGACTTCGCCGAGCTGCGCCACGAGGCGCTCGGCGACGAGGCAGCACTGGTGGTGCCGGGGCTGCCCCCCGGCGACTACTGGTTCCGCGCCCAGATCATCGAGGCGGACGGCTACATGTCGGAATTCTCGACCCCGCAACGCATCACGGTGGAGCCGAGCCGCTGGTGGCCGGTGCTGCTCGTGCCCTTCGCGCTGCTGTTCCTGCTGCTCTGAGATGGTGACTGACGCGGGCATAGCGTTTCCCCGCGGCCTGGGGTTCGTCGTCCTCGCGACGGTGCTCGCCGCGTTGGTCGTCCGCCTCGGGCCGGGCGATGCGCTGGATGCCGTGGCCTATGACGTGCTGCAGCCCTGGCTCGCTGGTCCGCGCAGCGACCGTGTCGCGGTCGTCCAGATCGACCAGCAGAGCCTCGAGCGGATCGGCCCCTGGCCCTGGCCGCGGCGGGTCCATGCCCGGCTGATCGATCGGCTCGCCGCCGCCGGACCCCCGGTCATCGGCTATGACGTGCTCTTTGCCGAGCCCTCGATCGGCGACCCGGCGGGCGATCTGGACCTCGAGGAGGCGGTGGCGCGTGCCGGCAATGTCGTCCTGCCGGTGGTGGCCGAAGCGCCGGCCGCCGGGCAGCCGCCGGTCGAGATCTTGCCGTTCGGTCGCCTGCCGGAGCTGGCCCGCGCCCTCGGCCACGCCCATCTCCGGCCGGACGCGGACGGCCGGCTGCGCCGGCTGCAGCTCGCCGCCGGGGTCGGCGACGCCTTCTGGCCGGCCTTCGCGGTGGCGGTGGAGCGCCAGATCCGGCCGCGAGGCTCGGCGCCTGCCACCTTTCGTGGCGGGCGGCCGCCCGGCAGCTTCCTCGACTGGGTCGAGGATGGCGAGGCGCTCGTGCCGGTCGCCGCCGATCCCCGGCGGTTGCGCCGCCATTCCGCCGCCGACGTGCTCCTGGGCGAGCGCCTGCCGTCGCTCGCCGACACCGCTGTGCTGGTCGGGGTGACGGCGCGCGGGCTCGCCGCTCCCGTCCGGATGGGCTCGGGTGCCGACACTGCTCCGCCGATCGCCTTCCAGGCGCTGGCAGTCGAGGACCTGCTGCAGGGCCGGACCGTCGCCCCGTTCCGCTGGCCCGAGCTGGCGGCCGCCGGCCTCGCCGCCGGTGCGTTCCTGCCGTGGCTCTTCGCCGCCTGGCGCCGGCCGGTGCTGGCGCGCTCCGCCTTCGCCATGGCGCCGCTGCTGCCACTGCTCACCGGGATCGGCGCCCTCTTGCTGTCGCGCCTGATGCTGCCCTTCGCCTCCGTCACGGTGACGCTTCTAGGCCTGCTGGTCGTGGCCCGGCTGGGCGAGGCGGCACGGCGCGTCCGCCGGGCGCAGCTCGAGCGCAGCCTCGCTCACGCTGCCCTGACCCACGTGGCGGATGCGGTGCTGACCACCGACGACGCCGGCGTGGTCGACTATGCCAACCCGGCAGCGGCGAAGCTCTTCGGCCGCGCCGCCGAGACGCTGGTCGGCCTGCCGCTCGCCGAGCTGGCGCCGCCGGTCGCCGAGCTCGCCCGGCAGACGATCGAGGACCCGGAGCCACCGACACCGGCGCTGCTCGCCGCCCAGTTGGCCCGACCGGCGCGTGGCGGCGCGGCGCTCGGCGCGATCCGCCTGACGGCCGCGGACGGGCGCCAGCGCTCGGTGCGCGCCACCGCCCGCCGCTTCGGGTCGCCCGCTGGCTCGCATCTGGTCCTGGCACTGAACGACATCACGGACGAGCAGCGGCTGCTCGACGAGGTGGCGTTCCGGGCAACCCACGACAGCCTGACCGGGCTGCCCAACCGGCATCTCCTGACCGATCGTCTGGCGGGCGCCCTCGACCGGGCACGGCGTGCCGGCAACCGCGTGGCCGTCGTGTTCCTCGATGTCGATCGCCTGAAGAGCATCAACGACGCGCTCGGCCACGCGGTCGGCGATGCCGTGCTGGTCGAGGTTGCCTCGCGCTTTCGCCTGCTCGGCCGCTCGACCGACACGGTCGGGCGGATCGGCGGCGACGAGTTCGTGTTGGTGCTGGATGGCCTCGAGAGCCGCACCGAGATCGCCGCGGCCGTCAATCGCTACCGCGGCGCCTTCGCTCGTCCGGTCGTCGTCGGCGGCCGCCCCCTGCCGGTCCGGGCGAGCTTTGGTGTCGCGGTCTTTCCGGACGATGGTGACTCCCCGGACAGCCTGCTCCGGCGAGCGGATTCCGCCATGTACCGGGCGAAGCGGGACGGTCGCGACCAGGTGGTCACCTTCGATGCCGAGCTGCACGGCGAGACAGGCGACGGTCTCCTGCTCGATGCAGCACTGCGCGACGCCATCGCCAGGGACGGGCTCGAGCTGCACTACCAGCCGCGCATCGACCTCGTCGAGCGCCGGCCGGCCGGACTCGAATCGCTGGTTCGCTGGCGCCATCCGGACGAGGGCCTCCTGCCGCCGGCCCGCTTCATCGGGCTCGCCGAGGAGACCGGCTCGATCGTCGAGCTCGGCCGGTGGGTCCTAGAGCGGGCCTGCGCCGATCTCGCCGGGCCGGCGCTGCGCGATCGCGGCCTGCAGCTGTCGGTCAACGTTTCGGTCGTGCAGCTCAAGCGCGACCCCGGCTTCGTCGACTTCGTCCGCGGCACCCTGACGCGGCACGGCCTGGCGCCGCAGCGGATCGAGCTCGAGGTCACCGAAAACCTCTTCCTCGACCCGTCCCTGCCGATGCTGGGGCGCCGGCTCGCCAGCCTCGCCGAGCTCGGCCTGCACCTCTCGATCGACGATTTCGGCACGGGCTATTCCTCGCTCGCCTATATCAACCGCTTCCCCTTCGACCGGATCAAGATCGACCGCTCCTTCGTCGACCTGATCGACCGGGACCAGGGTGCGCAGGCGATCGTCCGCGCCATCGTCGGGCTGAGCACGGCGCTGGCCAAGCAGACCACCGCCGAGGGGGTCGAGAAGGATGCCCAGCTCGCCTTCCTCGACGAGCTGAGCTGCAACGAGGCCCAGGGCTTCTTCTTCGGCCGCCCGGCACCCCTGCCCGAGATGCTGCGGGCGCTGCCGGGCTGAGCCGGGCGGCTGGACAGGCCGGTTCGCAGGCCGCATATCGGCCGGAATGCTGTGATCGGGGAGGGCGGCGATGCTGGTGATCCTGGGCTCGGTGAATGCCGATCTCCTGTTCAAGGTCGAGAAGCTGCCGGCGCCGGGCGAGACCGTGCTCTGCCCGTCCTATGCCATGGCGCCGGGCGGCAAGGGCTCGAACCAGGCCGCGGCCGCCGCCAAGGCCGGTGCGGCAACGCGATTCGTCGGCCATCTCGGCGACGACGCCTATGGACCGGTGGTCCGCAGCCTCCTGGTCCAGGCCGGCATCGACACGGGTGGCCTCGCCAGGTCGAAGCGCCCGACCGCGATCGCGGTGATCGGCGTCGACGCGACGGGCGAGAACGCGATCATCGTCGCCAGCGGCGCCAATCTCGATACCCATGCCGGCCAGGTGGAGGACGCCTTGCTCGGCCCCTCGACCACGCTCCTTTGCCAGAACGAGATCCGGATGACCGAGACCGCCGCGGTTCTGGCCCGCGGCAAGGCCAGGGGTGCCCGGACGCTCCTCAACCTCGCACCGGCCGGCCCCCTGCCGGACGGTTTGCTGGACACGCTCGACTTCCTCATAGTCAACGAGATCGAGGCGCGCATGGCCGCCGGCGACGCGGCGGGGGAGCCGCTCGCTTTGGCCCGCCGCCTGGCCAGGGCGCACGACCTCGTCTGCGTCGTGACGCTGGGCGCGGAGGGTGCGATCGCGGTCGGCCCAGGGGGCGGCTGGCGGGTCGGCAGCCTCAGGATCGAGCCGGTCGACACGACGGGAGCCGGCGACGCCTTCGTCGGCGTGCTCGCCGCCGCACTCGACCAGGGGCGAACGCTGCCCGAGGCGCTGCACCGGGCGAGCCTCGCCGCCGGGCTTTCCTGCCTCGCCATCGGCGCCCAGTCGGCCCAGCCGGATGCAGCGATGATCGAATCACGTCTGGGTGAGCTGTCGGCGCCGACGCCGCTCGACTGATCCCGGGAGGCGCCTCGCGCGTATCTTCGGCGAGCAGCGGGAGAGAGGCGATGCAGCGGCGTGACGTATTGCGACAGGGGGCAGGGCTGGTGGCCGGGGCGGCCCTTGTCGGCGGAATCGGACCGGCCCTGGCGGTGCCGGCGGGCGAGTTGCGCTTCGCCGTCTTCCGCAACGACCGCGAGATCGGGCATCACACGCTCCGCTTCACGCCAGCGGGCGAGCGTCTGACCGTCGACATCGAGATCGAGCTCGAGGTCCGCTTCGCCTTCATCACCGCCTACCGCTACAGCCACGAGAACCGCGAGGAATGGTCGAATGGCCAGCTCGCCGGCTTCTCCAGCGTCACCGACGACAACGGCACGCTGCATCGGGTCGAGGCGTCGCGCCAGGGCGGTCGTGTGGTCATCGACGGGAGCGAAGGACAGCTCACCGCCCCGGCCGGCGTGCTCCCCGCCACCTGGTGGCACGCCGACTTCATCGCCGGAGGGCGCTGGATCAACACTCAGACGGGCGAGATCATCGCCTCGACCGTGACAGCGCTCGGGCAGGAGACGGTAGAGGCGGAAGGTCGATCCGTCACGGCCGAGCGGTTTCGCCTCGCGGGGGATGTCGACATGGATCTCTGGTACGCGGGCGAGCGCTGGGTGAAGCTCGCCTTCAACGGGCCGGACGAGTCGCGGATCGACTATCGCAAGGTCGAGGGTGGCGCCTACAGCGACCTCACCTATCGGCCCGGCGAGCAGCGCCGCGCCTGAGCGGAGCCATGGCCCGAACGCTTCGCTTCGTCTTCGCCGACCAGCTCACCCACGAGCTTTCCTCGCTCGCCGATGCACGGGCGAAGCATGATCTGGTTCTCATGGCCGAGGTCCGGGCCGAGACCGACCACGTCCCGCATCACCCGAAGAAGATCGCCTTCCTGTTCGCCGCCATGCGCCATTTCCGGGACGAGCTGCGGGACCGGGGCCTGGAGGTTCGCTATGTCGAGCTGGACGATCCCGACAACCGCGGCAGCTTCGAGGGCGAGCTCGCCCGCGCGCTCGACGAGCTCGAGATCGACCGCGTCGTCGTCACCGAACCCGGCGAGTATCGGGTGCTGGAGCGGATCAAGAGCTGGGGCGAGACGTTCGACCTGCCGGTCCAGATCCGGAGTGACGACCGTTTTCTCTGCTCCACCGCCGAATTCGCCGACTGGGCGGGGGACCGGAAGCAGCTCCGCCAGGAGCAGTTCTACCGCTGGATGAGGCAGCGCACCGGCTGGCTGATGACGAAGGGGGGCAAGCCCGTCGGCGGACGCTGGAACTACGACGCGGAGAACAGGAAGCCGGCGGCGCCGGGCTCCGACTTCCCGCGGCCAATGCATTTTGCCCCGGATGCCACCACGGAGGCCGTGCTCGACGTCGTCCGCCGCCGTTTCGGTAGCCGCTTCGGTGAGACCGAGCCGTTCTGGTTCGCCGTCACGCGTGGCGAGGCGCGGCGGGCGCTCGCCCATTTCGTGCAGACCGGGCTCGAGGGCTTCGGCGACCATCAGGACGCGATGCTCGAGGGCGAGGACTGGCTCTGTCATTCGGCGCTCTCGCAGTACATGAACTCTGGCCTGCTCACCGCCCGAGAGGTCGGCGAGGCGGTGCTGGAGGCGCACAGGCAGCGCGAGCTGCCGCTCAACAGCGTCGAGGGCTTCATTCGCCAGATCCTCGGCTGGCGCGAATACGTGCGCGGCATCTACTGGCTGAAGATGCCGGGCTACGCGAAGCTGAACGGGCTCGGGAACCGGCGCCACCTGCCGGCCTTCTACTGGACCGGCGAGACCGACATGCGGTGCATGGCGCACGCCCTGGGCCAGACCAGGCGGGAGGCCCTGTCGCACCACATCCAGCGGCTCATGCTGACCGGCAATTTCGCCCTGCTCGCCGGGGTGATCCCGGAGGAGATCTGCACCTGGTATCTCGCCGTCTATGCCGACGCCTTCGAGTGGGTGGAGCTGCCCAACGTGCTCGGCATGGTGATGCATGCCGACGGCGGCTATCTCGGCTCGAAGCCCTATGCCGCCTCCGGCAACTACATCAACCGGATGTCGGACTTCTGCGGCGCCTGCACCTACGACGTGAAGGAGAAGCTCGGGCCGAAGGCCTGCCCCTTCAATTACCTCTACTGGAGCTTCCTCATCGAGCACCGTGAGCACCTGGAAGAGAATCCGCGCATGGGCCCCATGTTCAGGACGCTCGACCGCATGTCGGAGGAACGCAGGGAGCGGATCATGGAAGACGCTGGCCGGTTTCTCGATGGCCTCGAGCCTTGGAACCCGGAGAACGATGGTGACTGAGCGCGTCTGGATCATCGGGGCTAGCTCTGGCATAGGGGCGGCGCTCGCCGAGCGTCTTGCCGGCGACGGCAAGGAGGTCTGGGCCAGCGCCCGGAGCGTCGGCAAGCTCGAGGCGCTGGCCGGGAAGCATCCGGGCTACATCCACGCCCTGCCGCTCGACGTCACCGACAAGGCGGCTGTCCAGGCAGCGCTCGCCAGGATCGAATCTGCCTGCGGCCCGCCGGACACGGTCGTGCTCAATGCCGGCACGCACCAGCCCGTCGCCGCCAAGGATTTCACCGCGGACGGCCTGAGGCAGGTGATGGAGCTGAACGTCTTCGGTGTCGCCAACGGCATCGAGGCGGTGCTGCCGGGCATGCTCGAGCGCGATGCCGGCCGGATCGCCGTGGTCGCGTCGGTGGCCGGCTATCAGGGCCTGCCGACCAGCGCCTATTATGGCGCCAGCAAGGCGGCGCTCATCAACATGATCGAATCGCTGCGGTTCGACCTCCGTCGCACCGGCGTGGTGCTGCAGCTCGTCAATCCGGGCTTCGTCAGGACGCCGCTCACCGACCGGAACGAGTTTCCCATGCCCTTCCTGATCGAGGCCGACGAGGCGGCGGCGGCGATCGCCCGCGGGCTCGAGGTCGGTCGCTTCGAGATCGCCTTCCCGACCGTTTTCGTCTGGCTTCTCAAGCTCCTCGGCCTCTTGCCCTACCGCGCCTATTTCGCGCTGGTCGGCCGGAGCACCGGCAAGTGAGCGTCGAGGCGGCTGCCGGCGTCTATGCCCGCTATTTCGACGAGCTGACGACAGCGACCACGGGCGATCTTCGCCGGCTCGCGGCGGCGGACATGCGCTTCAAGGACCCGTTCAACGACATCCGGGGCGTGGACCGGGTGGTCGGCCTCTTCGATCACATGTTCCAGACGACGGAGCAGCCGCGCTTTGTCACCGGTGCGATCGCCGTGACCAGCCGCACCGCCTTCCTGCGCTGGCGCTTCACCTGCACCGTGCCGAGCCGGCTCCTGTCATTGGCGCTGGCGATCGAGGGGGTGAGCGAGGTCCGCTTCGATGCGGCAGAGCTGGTTGTCGAGCATGTCGACTACTGGGATCCGGCGGCAGCCGTCTACGAGCGCCTGCCACTATTGGGCGGCGTCCTGAGAGGCCTGCGCCGCCGTCTCGCCCACCGCCCCTGACAGTTCGGGCTTCTTGAAGAAGATATAGACCTCGCCGAGGGTGAAGCCCCATTTCGAGACGGTGGTGCGGTTGATCATCACCGTCTCGTCCTGGAGGAACATCCAGTCGTCGAAGCTGACGCGCCAGATCCGATCTCCGACCGCGAGGTCGAAGAGGTAGGTCCAGCGCATGGCCTTGCCCTCGCGCACCCCCGTCGCGGTGCCGACGATGTCGTCGGCCTCGCCTTCGTAGCGGCCGTCGCCGAGCGGGCGGATGTGCCAGGTGCGCTGGTCGCGCTCGCCGTCCGCGTAGCGAAATGCCTCGTCGAGGACGAGGACGTCGCCTTCCATGCGGCCCTCGATGTCGACCACGAACTCCCGGCGCACGGTGCCGAAGCGGTCCTGGAACAGGCCCCAGGCCCGCGTCTCGCCGAGAAAGTAATCCTCCGGCACGAAGGCCGGGGCGGTGCCGTCGAAATCGTCGATCTTCATGGCCGTGCAACCCGCAATGACACAGAGCATTACGGCGGCGAGAACGGTGCGGATCATCACGTCAGGGCATTCCCTCTGCTCGCAGCTCGCCGAGGCGGGCCGCGTCGATCTCGAAGTTCCAGACGAGGAAGATCGAGGCGAATTTCATGGCGACCGGCAGGAGCGCGTAGAGCCCGACCAGCGCCAGGAGCGCGATCGGACCGTTCGAAGTCCCCTCGGCCGCGAAGCCGGCGACGTCGAGCGTGCCGAAGGCGATGCCGACGGCGAGCGCCAGCGAGAGCTTGGTCGCCATGCTCCAGAGCGCGAAATAGAGCCCGGCGCGGCGATTGCCCGTCACCGCGCTGTCGGCATCGACCACGTCCGCCTGCATCGCCGTGGGCAAGGCGAGATCGGCACCCAGGCCGAGGCCGCTGGCGACGCAGACGGTGGCGAACCACCAGACATCGCCGGCCCCGAGCAGCGGCACGAGCGCGAAGACGCCGCAGACCCAGAGCATCGAGAGCGACCAGGCGCGATGCTTGCCGATCCGGTAGCTCAGCCAGAGCCAGGCCGGGATGGCGACGAGCCCGCTGGCGAAATAGACGAGGAGCAAGGGACCGCTCGCCCCCGGCGCCTCGATCACGTGCTGGACATAGAGGAGGAAGAGGGTCGCGGGCAGGCCGTTGGCGACACCGTTCAGAAGGTAGGCGAAGACCAGCCGGCGAAAGGGCCGGTTGGCGAATGCCACGCCTAGCCCGGCGACGAACTTCAGGGGCCGGGTCTCGGCATAGGCGCTCTCGCCGATGCGCCAGAGGAGGACGGCGAATGCCAAGGGCAGGAGGAGCGCCATGGACCAGAAGATCGCCGCCATGGTCGTCGCGCTGCCGGGCCCTGCACCGATCAGCGTCGGCAGGGCGGCGGCCAGGATGATGCCGAGGATGACGAAGCCCTCGCGCGCGCCGAAGATGCGTGAGCGCTCGTCGTAGTCGGTCGAGAGCTCCGCCCCCCAGGCGCTGTAGGCGAGCAGCAGCATGGTCCAGGCGAGAAAGGCGACGCTCGCCCAGAGGAAGAGATAGAGCCCACCCGCACCTTCCCGCGGCAGGAACAGGAAGAAGCTCGCGACCAGCAGCAGGGGCAGCGCACCGAGCATCCAGGGCCGCCGCCGGCCGAAGCGCGAGCGCGTGCGGTCGCCGAGCGTGCCGACGAGCGGGTCGGTGACCACGTCGAGCAGCCGGGCGGCCAGCAGCACGGCACCGACGGTGGCGAGGTCGAGGCCGAGCTCGGTGACATAGAAGGTCGGCAGGTAGACGTAGAACGGCAAGTTGAGGGCGGCGAGCGGCAGCGCCAGCCCTCCGAACGCCAGGAGATCCATGAGCCCGAGCCGCCGGCCGGGCGGCGGCGTTTCAGCTCCGGCGCAGGGCAAGCTGCACGACGTCGGTGCTGCCGGAGCGGAAGCCGGCCTCGCAGTAGCCGAGATAGTAGCGCCAGACACGACGGAAGCGCTCGTCGAAGCCGAGCTGGCGGATGCCGTCCCAGGCCGTCTCGAAGCGCTCGCCCCAGAGGGCCAGCGTGCGGGCGTAGTCGCGGCCGAAGGCGACCTTCCGGGTGATCTCGAGGCCGACCCGCCCCGTGTGCTCGGCGAGGGCGGTGGTCGACGGCAGCATGCCACCCGGGAAGATGTATTGCTGGATGAAGTCGCTGCCCTTGCGATAGCTCTCGAAATGCTCGTCGGCGATGGTGATGATCTGCAGCCCGGCCATGCCGCCCGGCACCAGCGCCGAGCGCACCTTCTCGAAGTAGGTCGGCCAGTAGGCTTCGCCCACCGCCTCGAACATCTCGATCGAGGCGATCCGGTCGAACCTGCCCTCGACGTCGCGATAGTCCTGGAATCGGATCTCGACCTTCTCGCGGAGCCCGGCCTCGGCGACCCGGGCACTGGCCAGCTCGTGCTGCGCCTTCGAGATCGTGATGCTGGTCACCTTCGCCCCGAACTCGCCGGCGG
Source organism: Geminicoccaceae bacterium (assembly GCA_020638495.1). Classification (GTDB taxonomy): domain Bacteria; phylum Pseudomonadota; class Alphaproteobacteria; order Geminicoccales; family Geminicoccaceae; genus SLRI01. The sequence continues at coordinate 54,384 of JACKIN010000009.1, forward strand.
CGGTCAGGGCGAAGCCGCCCCAGCCGCTGCCGATCTCGAGCAAATGCTGGCCCGGCCGCAGCTCGATCATCCGGCAGAGATGGCGGTACTTGGCCTTCTGTGCGGCTTCGAGATCAGCTTTTTCAGCGGTGTGCCGCTCGTCGAAGAGGGCGGCCGAGTAGGTCATGGAGGGGTCGAGCCAGGCGGCGAAGAACTCGTTGCCGAGGTCGTAGTGGGCATGGATGTTGCGCTGGCTGCCGCGTCTCGAGTTGCGGCGGAACCAGTGCTGCAGCCGTGCGAGGAAGCGCGTCAGGACCGGCCCGAAATAGCCTTGGCCCCAGGCATCGAAATTACGGTCGAGCAGCTCGAGCAGGTCGGCCAGATGCGGCGTGTCCCACTCGCCCGCGATGTAGCCCTCGGCGAAGCCGACGCTGCCGTGGCGCAGATAGCGGTCGACCACCTTGGCGTCGCGGATGGCCAGGGCGGCGCGCGGTCCCGCCTCGGCGCCCCGGACGGTCTCGGTGCTGCCGTCCGGCAGGGTCAGGTCGAGGGTGCCCCGGCGCAGCTGGCGGACGACGCGCAGCACGGCCTCGAGCCGCACGCGGTCGACCGCCCGGCCGGTCGTCGCCCTGGTGTCGGAGGTTCCCTGGTCGGTGCCCATGGTCATGATCGCCACTGCTGCTGCCGGCGACCGATCGTTCGGGCTCGTCATCCGTCGATCGGGTCGGCGGTTCGTGGGTGAAAGGGTGCGCCCTTCAGCCAGAGGCGCAGCGCCTCGACATGAATGCCACCGATCACCTTCAACGTCATGGCAAGATTGCGCAGGAGGCAGAGGGCGAGGTTCCGGTCGTCGAGCGGCAGCGCCCGGCCGGTCTGGCTCGCGGTGAAGAAGAGCCCGTCCCGGTCGGTCTCGCGGATCACCAGGTCCAGCCGCTCGCCCGGCGGCTTAAGGGTGAACTCGTAGGCTGCCGCCATGTCGATGAAGGGCGAGACGTAGAAGGTCTTCGCCGCCGCGTGGCGCAGCCAGGCGCCGGACGCGGCGAGGGCCGGGTCGGTCGGCAGGACATAGGTGTGCTGGCCGCCGAACGTGTTCTTGACCTCGTAGAGCACGGCCATGAGCCGGTCCTCGGCATCATAGCCGAAATAGACGCTGAGCGGGTTGAAGACGAAGCCCCAGAGCCGGGGGAAGCAGAGGAGCTCGATCCGGCGGACGCCGTCCAGGCCGGCGGTGGCGAAGTGCCCGAGCGCCCAGGGTTCGAGCGGCGAGCCGTCGCGGGCGCCGTGGTCGCTGGCGCGAAAGCCGAGGATGCCGGGTCGCTCGATGCCGAGCAGGCGCAAGCGCGAGCCAACCGCGTCGAGCTCGCCCAGGTCGAGCAGCAGCGAGAAGACCCTGTAGCGGAAGCGATGCTTGACGGGGCGCAGTCGCTGATGGACCACCGTTCCCTCGTAGAGCCGCGAGCGCAGCGCAGGGCCGGTCATGCCGATTGCGCCGCCGCCAGCTCCGGCAGACCGTGGCCCGAGCCTGCCATCGGCCGGGATTCCCGCTTCCAGGGTGCGGTGACGCCGAGCCGGGCGGCCGCCTCGAGCCCGGAGCGCAGCCCGTCCTCGTGGAAGCCGTAGCCGAGCCAGGCGCCGGCATAGTGGATGCCGCCGCGCCCCTGGATCCGGCCGATCGCGCCCTGCGCCGCCACGGCGTCGGCATCGAAGACCGGGTGGTCGTAGGAGAACTCGCGGTGCACCAGCGCCGGATCGGGCTCGGCGAGCGGGTTCAACGAGACGAAGAGCGGCAGGCTCTCGTCGATGTTCTGCAGTCGGTTCATCCAGTAGGTGACGGCCACGCGACTGCCGGGCTCGGCGAGGCCGGGGGCGGTGTAGTTCCAGGCCGACCAGGCCCGGCGGCGCTTCGGCATGAGCGCCGGGTCGCTGTGCAGGACGGCGCGGTTCGGCTGATAGCGGAAGGCGCCGAGGATGCGCCGCTCCTCGTCGTCCGCGTCGAGCAGCACCGCTGCCGTCTGCGGCGCATGGGCCGCCATGACCACGGCATCGAAGCGAAAGCTGCCGCCCTGGCCGTCGACCACCTCGACCCCGGCGTTCGTCCGGCGCACCGCCACGACCGGCGCCGCCTTGCGGACACGACCCTCGAGCCGGGCCGCGAGTGCGTCGACATAGGATTTGGAACGACCGCTCAGCGTGCGCCATTTCGGCTGGCCGGTTACCGTCAGGAGTCCGTGATTGGCGAAGAAGCGCAGGAAGCTGGTCGCCGGGAAATCGGCCATGGTCGCCGTTGGGCAGGACCAGATGGCGGCCGCCATGGGCAAGAGATAGCCGCCGGTGAAGGCTTCGCCGAAGCGGTGGGTCCGAAGGAAGTCGCCGAGGCTCCAGGCGTGCTTCGCCCGTTCCTCGAGATGCTCCCGGCCGAGCCGATTGAAGCGCAGGATGTCGCCGAGCATGCCCCAGAAGACGGGCCGCACGAGATTGCGTTTCTGGGCGAAGAGCGCTGCCGGCGAGGCGCCGCTATATTCGAGGGTGCCGCCGGCGATGCTCGCCGAGAACGACATCTCGCTGGCCTCGGTTGCCACGCCGAGATGGCGCAGCAGCGAGGTCAACTCGGGATAGTTGGGCTCGTTGAAGACGATGAAGCCCGTGTCCACGTCGACCGACCGCTCGCCCGCCGATACCGTCACCGTGTTGCTGTGCCCGCCGAGTCGCTGCTCCTTCTCGAAGAGGGTGACCCGATGGCGGTGTGCCAGAAGCCAGGCAGCGGAAAGCCCGGCGATGCCAGAGCCGACGACGCCGATATGCAAGGAAGCTCTCCGTTGGCTGGTTGCGGCTCTGATCCCTTGTGGGCCAGTTGCACGCGATCGTGTCCCTCGCCATCGAGCGGCGGCAGCGGCGGGGCCCGCCGACCCCGGGGGAGGGTAGGTCGGCGGGCTTTCGCCACTGGCTTCGCAGCCGTCTGGCTAGGGATGGATACGCAGCGCGGTCAGGACTGGATCACGGCGATGGTCGATCGTCGATCCGACCTGGAGAGCGAGCATGCGAGATTGCCGACCCCGGGCTCAGCCCTGGCCGCCCAGCGCGCGCGCCTGGCCGATCCAGTCCTCGCGCTCGATGCGTCCCTTGAAGTCGAGCATCTCGTCGATCCGCTCGATGTCCGCAGGGGTCAAGGCCGCGATCTGGCTGAAGGTGGTGATGCCGAGATCGTTCAGCTTCTGCCGCAGCACCGGGCCGATCCCGCGGATCTTCTCGAGATCGTCCGGCGCATCGGCCGGCGGGGTGAAGAGCTGGACCGGGTTCGGCGCCGGCGCCGCCTTGGCCTCGCCGCCGTCGAGCGCCGCCCGCTCGGCCATCAGGCGCTTCCTGGCGGAGGAGCCGGCGGGGAGCTGCGCCAGCTTCGCATCGACCCGCCGGCGTGCCTGGGCCAGCCGCTCGACCTCGGCGGGCACGGCCGGAGCCGGGGCCGGCGCTTTCTCCGTTACCAGGGGGGCCGGTGCTGCGGCGGCCGGCGGCGTCGCTTCCAGTGCCACCTTCTCCTGTTGGCAGAGCCGCAGCCGCTCCTTGGTCTCGTCGTGCGCCGCGTCGGCCCGCCGCACCTCCTGCTCGACATGGGCGAGCTTCTTCTTCCAGCCTTCCTCGAGCGTTGCCCGGCTGGACGCGTCGCGCCGCTCGAAGAACCACCAGGCGGCGATGACGCCGACGATGATGCCGACGATGAACATCAAGAATGAGCCCATGCGCAATTACTCCCTGCATCCACCGGCGGCGACCGGTCGGCCGCCCATAAATCACACCCGATGACGTTTTCCCGTTGCGGCGATACTGGCCGGCAAGGCGCCGCAGCACAAGTCAGCCCCTGGCATCCTCGACGATCATCCGGGCGGCCTTTTCGGCGATCATCACCACCGGCGAGTTGGTGTTGCCCGAGGTTATGGTCGGCATGATCGAGGCGTCGACCACCCTGAGCCCGCCGATTCCGTGCACCCGCAGCCGTGCATCGACCACCGCCGTGCGGTCCTCCGCCGGCCCCATCCTGCAGGTGCCGACGGGGTGGAAGATGGTGGTGCCGAGCGCGCCCGCCGCCTGCACCAGCTCCGCCTCGGTGGCCACGGCCGGACCCGGCAGGTGCTCCTCCGGCGCATAGGGAGCGAGAGCCGGGGCCGCCATGATGGTCCGGGTCAGGCGGATCGCGTCCGCGGCGACCTTGCGGTCCTCCTCGGTCGCCAGATAGCTGGGGGCGATCGCCGGCGGTGCTGCCGGGTCCCTGGACCGGAGCCGGACTGTGCCACGGCTGGTCGGCCGGAGGTTGCAGACCGAGGCGGTGATCGCCGGGAAGGGATGCAGGGGCTCGCCGAAGCGGCCGAGGCTCAATGGCTGGACGTGATACTCGACATTGGGCGTCGCGAAGCTCGGATCGGTCCTGGCGAAGGCGCCGAGGGTCGAGGGCGCCATGCTCAGGGGTCCCCGCCGGTGGAGCGCGTATTCCAGGGCCATCCGCGCCTTGCCGGCGAGGCTCGCCGCCTGCTCGTTCAGGGTCACCGCGTTCTCGACCTTGAAGACGGTGCGGATCTGCAGATGGTCCTGGAGATTGCCGCCAACCCCGTCGAGCGCGTGCCGGACCTCGATCTCCTGTTCCCGGAGGTGCCCGGCCGGGCCGATGCCGGCGAGCAGCATGAGCTGCGGCGAGCCGATCGAGCCGGCGGCGAGGATCACCTCCCGCCCGGCAGCCACCGATTTCTCAAGGCCGTTCTCGAAATAATCGACGCCGGTCACCCGCCGGCCGTCGAGCCTGAGGCCGGATACCCGGGCACCGGTCACCACGATCAGGTTGGGGCGACGGCGCACGGGCTTCAGGAAGGCCCTGGCGGCGGACCAGCGCACGCCCCGGCGCTGGTTGACGTGGAAATAGCCGCAGCCCTCGTTGTTGCCGCGGTTGAAGTCGTCGGTCTTCGGAATGCCGACCTCGGCTGCCGCCGCGCGGAACGCGTCGAGGATCGGCCAGGCGACCCGCGGCTCCTCGACCCGCCACTCGCCGCCGACGCCGTGCAGCTCGTCCGCCCCGCCGCAGAAATCCTCGGAGAGCTTGAACCAGGGCAGCACGTCGTCCCAGCTCCAGCCGGGATTGCCGAGCTGCCGCCAGTGGTCGTAGTCGGCCGCCTGGCCGCGCATGTAGATCATGCCGTTGATCGAGGAGCAGCCGCCCAGCACCCGGCCGCGCGGGTAGTTGAGCGCCCGCCCGCCGAGGCCAGGCTCGGCCTCGGTCTTGAAGCACCAGTCGGTGCGGGGATTGTTCTGGGTGTAGAGGTAGCCGATCGGCACGTGGATCCAGAACCAGTTGTCACGGCCCCCGGCCTCGAGCAGCAGGACACGGGTGCCGGGGTCGGCCGAGAGGCGGTTGGCGAGCACGCAGCCGGCGGTGCCGGCGCCGATGACGACGTAGTCGAAGCCGTTCACGCAACTCCCTCCTGACGGACGCGGGGAAGGTTACCGGCCGACAGCCGACGCGGCAACCGCTTGCCCCGCCAGCGCTTCGTGGCCACCTTGGAGCTTCATTGGAATGTATCCAGAACGGAGCGCTGCTTGCGTGACATGGCGGGATCGGCCGGCGGGAAGGCCCTGAGTTGAGCCGCGGGCGCGGCGTGCCGCCGCCATTGTCCGCGACCCTCGGTGCTGTGGGTCGGCCGGAACGGAGCTGGGCCGATCTCGCCCGCTTCGCGCTGCCCTATGTCTGGCCGGAGGGCGAGCCCCGGCTGCGCCTGCGCATCGTCCTCGCCTTCGCCTGCCTCGTTGCCGCCAAGATCCTCACGGTCTACGTCCCCTTCTTCCTCAAATGGAGCGTCGACGCGCTGAGCGTCGCCAATCTCACCGCCGTGCCGCTGGCATTGCTGATCGGCTATGGCGCCGCTCGCCTCCTCGCCTCGGCCTTCCAGCAGCTCCGTGACGCGCTCTTCGCCCGGGTGGGGGCCCGGGCCGGACGGCGCCTGGCCCTTCAGGTCTACACCCGCCTCTTCGACCTCTCGCTCCGCTATCACCTCGAGCGGCGGACCGGCGAGCTCGCCCGGGCCATCGACCGCGGCGTCAAGGCGCTCTCGTTCCTGCTGCGCACCGGCCTCTTCAGCCTCGGGCCGACGCTGCTCGAGTTCGTCATGGTCATCGGCGTGCTGCTCTGGAACTACCCGCCGAGCTTCGCCCTCGTCACCTTCGTCACCATCGTCGGCTATGCCGCCTTCACCATCCTCACCACCAACTGGCGGACGATGATCCGCCGCGAGCTCAACCGCGCCGACAACGAGTTCAACGCCTCGGCGGTCGACGGGCTGATCAATTACGAGGTGGTCAAGGCGTTCGGCAACGAGGGCTTCGAGCGGCGGCGGCTCGACGGCCAGCTCGCCGCCTACGAGACCGCGGCGGTGCGCTCCGAGGTCTCGCTCGCCTGGCTGAACGGCGGCCAGGCCGCGATCCTCGCCGTCGGCGTCACCATCCTCATGGTGATGGCCGGCCGGGGCGTGGTCGGGGGCTCCTTGACCATCGGTGACGTGGTGCTGCTCAACACCTTCATCTGGCAGCTCTACCAGCCGCTCAACTTCCTCGGCGTGATTTATCGCGAGATCCGCCAGTCGGTGACCGACCTCGAGCAGATCGAGGCCCTGCTCGAGCTGGAGCCGGAGGTGGCCGACGCAGCCGACGCCGTGCCGCTCATCGTCACCGACGGCACCGTCCGCTTCGCAGAGGTGCGCTTCGCCTACGACCCGAGGCGGCCGTTGGTCGACGGCCTCGACTTCACCCTCGAGGGCGGCCGCAAGCTCGGCATCGTCGGGCCGACGGGGGCCGGCAAGTCGACCATCGTGCGGCTCCTCTTTCGCTTCTACGACCCCGACGGCGGCCGGGTGACCATCGACGGCCAGGACGTCAGCCAGGTGACCCAGGCGTCGCTGCGCGGCCAAATCGGCCTCGTGCCGCAGGACACCGTCCTCTTCAACGACACCATCGCCGCCAATATCGGCTATGGCCGCCCCGGTGCGTCCATGGAAGCCATCGAGGACGCCGCCCGCCTCGCCCAGATCCACGACTTCATCGAGAGCCTGCCGGACGGCTACCGGACGACGGTCGGCGAGCGCGGCCTGAAGCTCTCGGGCGGCGAGAAGCAGCGCGTCGCCATTGCCCGCGTGATGCTGAAGAACCCGCCGATCCTGATCCTCGACGAGGCGACCTCGGCCCTCGACAGCACCACCGAGCGCGCCCTGCAGGAGGCCCTCGCCCGCGCCGCCAAGGGCCGCACCACGCTGGTCATCGCGCATCGCCTCTCCACCATCACCGACGCCGACCAGATCATCGTCATGGACGAGGGCCGCGTCGTCGAGCGCGGCACCCACGCCGAGCTGGTGGCCAAGGACGGGCTCTACGCCACGCTCTGGCAGCGCCAGCAGGCGGAGGAAGAAGTATAGGTGAGAGTTTCGTGGAATTGTCCGAGCCGCTGATGGGGGAAGCCAAGGCATGAAGCGTCAACCTGCCTTCGCCAAGGCATTCAAGCGCCGGTGGCGCATCGTCGAGATGGATACCTGGCCCGACGACGACTATCTCGATCTCGTCCAGCCCGCCCACCTCACCTTCAAGGGCGCGTCCAATGGCGAAATCGCCTTCGGCGCGCTCGAGGGCCAGCTCGACGTCCGCTATGGCGCGCGCGATGGCGCCGCCTGCGCCGAATTCACCTGGGATGGCCAGGACGAGGGCGATCCGGTCTGCGGCCGGGGATGGGTTGTGCTCGGCAGCGCCGGACGCCTTGTCGGCCATATCTACATCCATCGAGGTGAGGAGTCGGGCTTCGTGTGCGAGCCGGACTGACGGCTTCACGAGACATTCGGCCCCGGCAGCCCCGGGTGGCTCTCGGCCCCGAGCGCGCCTATAACGCGGCGATGCTGGGGCGGTGAGCACAGGACAGAGCCGATGCGGTGCCCGTTTTGCGGTTCCGAGGACACGCAGGTGAAGGATTCGCGGCCGGTCGAGGACGCGACGTCGATCAGGCGGCGGCGGCAGTGCACGGCCTGCGGGGCGCGGTTCACCACGTTCGAGCGGGTGCAGCTCCGCGATCTCGTGGTGCTGAAGAAGGACAACAAGCGTGTCCCCTTCGACCGCGACAAGCTGGCGCGTTCGATCGCCATCGCCGTGCGCAAGCGCGGCGTCGACCAGGAGCAGATCGAGCGCATCGTCAACGGCATCGTCCGCCGCATCGAGACCAGCGGCGAGCACGAGGTGCCGACCACGCGGATCGGCGAGCTGGCCATGGAATCCCTGGCCAAGCTGGACGAGGTCGCCTATGTCCGCTTCGCCTCGGTCTATCGCGATTTCGCCAACGCGCGCGATTTCGAGGAGTTCATCAGTCGCCTCCCCGAGGCCGACGAAGCCGAGCCGTGACCGTCCTTTGATGACCGATCCGATCGACGCCCGCTTCATGGGCCTGGCCCTTGCCCTGGGCGAGCGCCATCTGGGCCTGACCGCTCCCAACCCATCGGTCGGCTGCGTCATCGTCAGGGATGGGCTGGTGGTCGGCCGCGGCTGGACCCAGCCGGGCGGCCGGCCGCATGCCGAGGCCGAGGCGCTGGCCCGTGCCGGCGACGCGGCCAGGGGTGCGACTGCCTATGTCACGCTCGAGCCCTGCTCGAACTGGGGCAAGACCCCGCCCTGCACCAAGGGGCTGATCGAGGCGGGCATCGCCCGCGTCGTCGTCGGCTGCGTCGACCCGGACCCGCGCGTCGACGGCAAGGGCATCGCCGGGCTCAGGGAAGCCGGGCTCGAGGTCGTGGTCGGCGTGCGCGAGGCCGAGGCGCTGGCGCAGAATCTGGGCCTCTACCGCCGCATCCGGGCCGGCCGGCCGATGGTCGGGTTGAAGCTGGCGATGAGCCTCGATGGCCGCATCGCCACCCGCACGGGCGACAGCCAGTGGATCACCGGCGAGGCGGCCCGCGCCTTCGGCCATCGCCTGCGAGCCAGCCACGACGCCATCATGATCGGCAGCGGCACGGCGCTCGCCGACGATCCCCTGCTCACCTGCCGCCTGCCCGGCCTCGAGGGCCGCTCGCCGGTCCGCGTCGTCATGGACCGCCGCGGCCGGCTGCCTGCCACGAGCCAGCTTCGCGCCAGCGCCGACCGGCTGCCGCTCGTCCATGTCACGGCCGCCGATGGCGACACCTCGCCCGGCCCCGTCTTGACCCGCCTCGCCGACCAAGGCATCACACGGCTTCTGGTCGAGGGCGGAGCGTCGCTCGCCACGAGCCTGCTCGAGGCCGGCCTCGTCGATCGGCTCTACGTCTTCTCCGCGCCTGCGCTGATCGGCGGCGATGGCCTGGCTGCCATCCAGGGCCTCGGCGTCGACCGGATGGCCGATGTCGGCCGGTGGCGCGTGGTCGACACGCGGCTGCTCGGCCGCGACCGGTTCAGCGTGCTCGAGCCCGAAGGTTAGGCCAGAAAGCCAAGAATGTTCACCGGCATCATCACGCACCAGGGCATGATCCTGGAGGTCGAGAACAAGGACGGCGGCCGCCGGCTCGTGGTGCGGCCCGATGGACTCGATCTCGGGCGTATTGCAATAGGTGCCTCGGTCGCCCATTCCGGCGTCTGCCTGACCGTCGCGGGGAAGACGGTCGAGTCCTACAGCGTCTACGCCTCGCCCGAAACCCTGGCGCGCACCACGCTCGGCGATTGGCAGCAGGGCGATACGATCAATCTCGAAGCCTCGCTCCGCCTCGGCGACGAGCTCGGCGGCCATCTGGTCTTCGGCCATGTCGACGGGCTCGGCCGGATCGCCGCCATCGATCCCTCGGGCGAGAGCTTCCGCCTCGCTTTCGACATGCCGGAGGACCTCCGGCCGCTGGTCGCGGTCAAGGGCTCCATCGCGGTCGACGGCGTCTCGCTCACCGTCAACGAGGTGACAGACACGGGCTTTGCCGTGATGGTCATTCCGCATACCTGGGACGTCACCACCTTGCGCCACCGCCGGGTCGGCGATCGGGTCAACCTCGAGGCCGACATGCTCGCCCGCTACGTCGCCCGCCAGCTCGAGTTCGTGCCCGGTGGAGATCGCTCTTGAGCGACGCCGACTTCCTTTCGCCGATCGAGGACGTGCTCGAGGACGCGCGGCGCGGGAAGATGTTCATCCTCGTCGACGACGAGAATCGCGAGAACGAGGGCGACCTGGTCATCCCGGCCGAGTTCTGCGACGCCGCCGCCATCAACTTCATGGCCAAGCACGGCCGCGGCCTGATCTGCCTGGCGCTGAGCCGTCAGCGCTGCGAGAAGCTGGGCCTGCCGCTCATGGCCCAGGGGAACGAGCCGCGCCTCTCGACCGCCTTCACCATCAGCATCGAGGCCAGGGACGGGGTGACCACCGGCATCTCGGCGGCCGACCGGGCGCACACGGTCAAGGTGGCCATCGACCCCGAGAGCCGGCGTGACGACCTCGTCGCCCCCGGCCACATCTTCCCGCTCATGGCGCGGGATGGGGGGGTGCTCGTGCGCACCGGCCACACCGAGGCCGCGGTCGATCTCTCGCGCCTCGCCGGGCTCGATCCGTCCGGCGTGATCTGCGAGATCATGAACGACGACGGCACCATGGCGCGGCTGCCCGACCTCGTCGCCTTCGCCCAGCTCCACGGCCTCAAGGTCGGCAAGATCGCCGATCTCATCGCCTATCGGCTCAAGCACGACCGGCTGGTCGAGCGCGACATCGCCACCACCTTCACCAGCCGCTTCGGCGGCGATTTTCGCCTCCAGGTCTATGTCAATGTGCTGGACGGCATCGAGCACGTGGCCCTGGTCAAGGGCGACGTCACGGCGCCGGAGCCTGTCCTGGTGCGCGTCCACGCCGTCAACATGCTGCAGGACCTGCTCGGCGAAGGCGAGAGCGGCCGCGGCGACCAGCTCCACCAGGCGATGCGGATGATCGGCGAGGCGGGCAGGGGTGTGGTCGTGCTGCTGCGCGAGCCGTCGCCGACCAGCATCTCCGAGCGCGTCAAGGTGGCGCTCGGCCACCACCCACAGCCGCCGGCGGACCTGCGGGTCTACGGCATCGGGGCGCAGATCCTGGGCGATCTCGGCGTCACCGACATGATCCTCCTCTCCAACACGGGCCGCACCATCGTCGGCCTCGAGGGCTACAATTTGCGCGTTGTCGAGACCCGGCCGATCCCCGCAGAGGGAGCGCGTTGATGGCCGGCATCTCGGCCACGAGTGCTGTCCCGAGGCTGCCGGGTGCGCGCATCCTCGTCGTCGAGGCCCGCTACCATGCGGCCATCAACGACTTCCTGCTCGAAGGTGCGCGCGCCGTGCTCGAGGCCGCCGGGGCCAGGTTCGAGGAGCTGACCGTGCCGGGGGCGCTCGAGATCCCGCCCGCCATTCGCATCGCGGATATCCATGGCCGGGGCTTTGCCGGCTACGTCGCGCTGGGCTGCGTCATTCGTGGCGAGACCACGCATTACGAGCTGGTCGCCGGCGAGAGTGCCCGAGGCATCACGGATCTCGGCACTGCCCATGGCCTCGCCATCGGCAACGGCATCCTCACCGTCGAGAACGAGGCGCAGGCGATCGAGCGCGCCGATCCGGCGCGCCAGGACAAGGGCGGCCACGCGGCACTTGCGGCGTTGACCCTCGTCGCCTTCCGGCGCCACATGCTGCAGAGATGAGTGAAGCCCCGCTCCGGCCGTCCGCCGTCAAGCCCGTCCTCAACAAGCGGCGCGCCGCCCGCTTCGCCGCCGTCCAGGCGCTCTACCAGGCCGATGCCGGCGATGTCGCCATCGACCGTGTCGTCGCCGAGTTCCAGGCGCATCGGCTGGCCGAAATCTTCGAGCCGCTCGAGCTGGACGAGCCCTCGCCCGCGGTCGACGGCAAATGGTTCGCCATCCTCGCCGGCGGTGCCTGGGACGCGCGCGAGCGGCTCGATCCGGCGATCGAGTCCTGCCTGGCATCGGGCTGGACCCTCGCCCGCTGCGGCTTTCTCCTGCGCGCCTGCCTTCGGGCCGGCGCCTTCGAGCTCGCCGAGCGCACCGACGTTCCGGTCAGGGTCGTGCTCAACGAGTATGTCGAGCTGGCGCATCTCTTCTTCAGCGGCGACGAGCCGGCCTTCATCAACGCGGTGCTCGATCGCCTCGCACCGATCCTTCGCCCCCAGCAGAGCCCGGTGACCTGATGGTGACGCCTGCGGGAATGGGCGAGTTCGATGTCATCGACCGGTTGCTGAAACCGCTGGCCAAAGGCTTTCCGGGCGCCCTCGGCCTCGCCGACGATGCCGCCCTCGTCGACGTGCCGGACGGCCGCTCGCTCGTCATCGCCAAGGATGCCATCGTCGAGGGCGTGCATTTCCTCGCCGACGATCCGCCGGAAGCGGTCGCGGCCAAGCTGCTCCGGGTCAATCTTTCCGACCTCGCCGCCATGGGGGCGACGCCGCTCGCCTATCTCACCGTCATCGCCCGGCCCAAATCGCTGGACGATGCCTGGCTCGAGGGCTTCGTTGCCGGCCTCGCCGCGGACCAGAAGAACTTTGGCCTGCATCTCATCGGCGGCGATCTCGTCTCGACACCGGGGCCGCTGCTTCTTTCCTGCACCATCCTGGGTCTCGTGCCCGAGGGGCGGGCCCTGACCCGCAAGGGTGCCAGGGCCGGCGACCACATCTGGGTTTCCGGCACGCTCGGTGACGCCGCCCTCGGGCTGCGCGTGCTCAAGGGCCTCGCCGCCACCGAGGACGAGGCCTTCTATCTGGTCGAGCGCTATCGTCGCCCGCAGCCCCGGACCGCCCTCGGCCCCCGCCTCGTCGGTCTGGCGCATGCCGCGATCGACGTCTCGGACGGGCTGGTCGCCGACCTGACCCACATCCTCGACGAATCGGCGGCAGCCGCCACCGTCGACGCCGATGCCCTGCCGCTCTCGCCCGTCGCCCATGGCATGCCGGGCTGCCACGATGCGGCGCTGGTGGGCGGCGACGACTACGAGCTGCTCTTCACCGCCCCGGATGCTGCAACCCCGGCCATCGAGGCGTTGGCCGGCGAGCTCGGCGTGGCCCTCACGCGGATCGGCCGGATCGCCGCCGGCCAGGGCCTCACCGTCACCGACGGCGAGGGCCGGAAGATCGCCCTCGACGGCCTCGGCTGGCGGCATTTCTGAGCCGGTCATGACCGCCGCCGCCCCGAGCCCGACGCTGCACCACGCCCCGGCGCGGCGCGGCGACCGGCCGATCCCCTGTCACGTGCTCGCCCCGGCCGGTGCCGTGACCGGCCTCGTCCTCCTGCTGCACGGGCGGGACGGGGCCGGTCGCTCGGCGCATATCGTGCCCATCGCCGAAGCCTATCTCGCCCGGGGCTGGCGGGTCGTCGCCCCCGACCTGCCGCACTCGCGGGCGGTGCCGGGGTCCGGGCCGGTCGAGCTCTACACCATGAGCGGCCATCTGGAGGATGCCGCGGCGGTGCTCCAATGGGCCCGCGATGCCTGGCCCGAGGATGCGGAACGGCTGGCGCTCGCCGGGCACAGCGTCGGCGCCTGGGCGGCCGCGAGGCTGGCGGCCGGGACGGAAGCGCTGGACCATCTCCTCGGCGTCTCGCCGGTCTTCTCCGGCCCCGCCCTCCTCGCCGCCCGGCGGGCCATGGGTGCGCCGGCGGTGCAGGCGCTGCGCCGGGAGGCGCCGGCCATGCTGGCCGAGCTTCCGACGATCCAGGCGGCCACTGCACTCCGTCGCGTCGAAGCCCCCGTCGCCGTCGTCACCGGTGCGCTCGACGGCATCACCCCGCCGCACGTCGCGCGCGCCTGGTTCCGCGCCGCCGCCGGCGCCTGCTTCTTCGCGGCGCTGCCGGGCCAGCATCACTGCCTCGAAGGACCGCTCTACGACAGGGCCCTCGCCGCCGCCCTCGACGCCACGGGCGCCTGAGGCAGGACGGCCACGCGCGCCTGTCGGGGGACCGGACGCCGGACTGGCTCGACCCGGGCGAGGCCGGCCTCGATCCTGACGATGGTGTCATAGAAGGGCTGACCGGCCGGGTCGGTCGGCAGTCCCTCGCCATGCAGCACGGCGAGGACCATCGTCCGGGGGAGGGCGTCGCGCAGGGATTCGTGGAACCCGATTGCCGCCGCCGCGTCGAGGGCCGAGGTCGCCTCGTCCAGCAGCAGCACGTCCGGCCGGTGCAGGAGGATCCGCGCCAGCACCAGGCGCTGCTTCTGCCCGCCCGAGAGCACATGGCGCCAGGGATGCCCCTCGTGCAGCTCGTCGTGCAGCGCTCTGATGAACGCCCCGAGCCCGGCCTCGCCGAGGGCCGCGGCGACGGCGAGGTCGTCGAACGTCTCCGCCGCCTCCGGATAGGCGACCAGCGCCTTCAGCGTCAGCCGGTCCGGCAGGTCCGGCTCCTGGCCGGCGAAGAGGAGGTGCTGTCCCGGGCCTGTGGCGATCTCGCCCTCGCCATAGGGCCAGAGCCCGGCGACGGCCTTCAGGAGCGAGCTCTTGCCGCAGCCGTTCGAGCCGCGCAGGCAGGCCCACTGCCCGGGTTCGAGTCGGAGCAGCGGAACGCTGAGGAAGGGTTGGGCCAGATGGCCCCGGTGACGCAGCGCGATCCCCTCGAGCCGGAGGCCGGCTTCGGCCGATGGGTGCACCCGGCGAAAGCGGCTGATCCCGGTCTCGGCATAGAACGCGTCCCGGTCCCGCACCCGCTCGACGGCCCGGGCGAGGTCGGTCAGCCGCCCGGCATTGGCGCGCAGCGTGGCGATCGCGGGCATGACGTTGATGAACCAGGAGACGTCCTGGATCAGCTCGGCCGTCAGCTCGGAGCTGGCGACGAAGTCGCGAAAGCCGATGGCGTCGGAGGTGAAGGCGGGCAGGGCGGGCAGGTAGGCGATGAGCCGCCGCGCCAGGAAGCCGTGGACGTCGTTGAAGAGCATCATCCCGGCCCCCCAGGCGTTCTGCCGGGCCCAGGCCCGGTCGACGCCGGCATAGAGCCGGGTGTTGATCGCCCGCTGCGCCCGCTCGCCCCTGGACGTGGCGAGCTGGGTCACCCGGTGCAGCATGGCGCCGAGCTCGCCGCGCCAGGCGCCGTCGCGCTTCTGCCGCTCCAGGGTGATCCGCTCCAGCACCCGGCCGATCAGCCAGGCGGCCATGGTGACCGCCGGGACGTAGAGGAGGATGAGCAGACCGGCCAGCAGGGCGGAGCCGTAGGCGCCGGGGGCGAGGTCGACCGGCAGGCCGAGCGATGCGAGCCAGTCGTCGAGCAGCGGCACGCTGACGCTGCGCTCGATGAGGGCCGCCGCGACGAACCAGACCGAGGTGACGGCACCCCAGAAGCCCATGGCCAGGCCGATCAGCCCCGCATAGAGGCCGGCGGAGCAGTCGTCGAGGCGCTGGTCGATGGCATCCGGCAGGCGCGCCGGCACCGTCCCGTCATCGGCCCGGTCGCTCATCAGGTCGAAGGCGATCCGCTCGTCCGCCAGGATCGCGGCGTCGAAGCGGCCGACCAGCCAAGCCCGCGCCCGCCGGTGCAGCGTCGTCGAGACCAGGTGGCGGCAGGCCACACCGCCGGCGCGCCCGACATGGAGCGCGAAGAACATGAGGGTGCTGGTCAGGAGCAGGGCGGCAGGATCGACGCCGATATCGGGGCTGTGGTAGCCGGCGAGCGCGCCGATGAAGTCGCCTGACGCCGTCGCCACCCAGACGGAAGCCTTGCTCAAGGCCGTGGTCAACGCCAGCACCGCCGCCGTCAACGCCCAGGCCTCGATCCATCGGTCCGAGACCCAATAAGCCGCGAGCAGGCCCCAGAAGTCCTGCAACCGTCGCATCAGCCGCCCACAACGCTGTCGAACGCAGCTTAATTAAACCATTAGTTGTATAAATCGAGGGATTGCGCGCTGTCCACGAAAACCCGAACTTTGGCCTCGATTCTGTCGCATTGTGGCCATCCGGCCCGCTCCCGGGCGTGGTAGGGAATGGCCACGGGCGAGGATGGCCGTCCGCATCCAAAAAGCAGACGCAGCCGTGCTCGATGCCCGCACCAATCTCCCGCCCAAGGGCCTCGTGGAGCGCGCCGCCCCGACGCTCTTCCTGATCTTCTGGTCGTCCGGCTTCGTCGCTGCCAAGGCCGGGCTCGAGGGGGCCGCCCCGCTCACCTTCCTCAGCTTGCGTTTTTCCATCGTCACCGCGCTGATGCTGGCGATCGCCCTCGTGCTCAGGGCGCCCTGGCCCAGCACCCGGGCCGAGCTCCGCCACCTCGTGGTCCTCGGCCTGGTCATCCAGGCGATCTATTTCGGCTGCTCCTACCTCGCCTTCGGCGCCGGCATCACCGCGGGCGGTCTCGCGCTCATTGTCGGCATGCAGCCCGTGCTCACCGCCGTCGTCGCCGTCCCGCTGCTCGGCGAGCGTTTCCGCCCGGTGCAGCTCCTCGGCCTCGCTCTGGGCGTCGCCGGCACCGCCCTCGTGCTGCACGAGAAGCTCGCTGCCGGCGTCGGCACCGTCGCCGGCGTCGTCATCTCGCTCATGGCGCTGGTCGCCATCACCGGCGGCACGCTCTACCAGAAGCGCTTCTGCCCGCGCTTCGACCTCTGGACCGGCGGCACCATCCAGTTCGCCACCGCCGCCATCGTCGTCAGCCTCGCCGCCCTCCTCTTCGAGGACAACACGGTCACCTGGACCCCAGCCTTCGCCGCCGGGCTCGGCTATCTCGTGCTCGTCTCCTCGATCGTCTCCATCGCCCTGCTCAACCTCATGCTGCGCCGCGGCGAGGCCAGTCGCGTCGCCACCCTCTTCTTCCTCGTCCCGCCGGGGGCCGCCCTCGTCGCCTGGCTCCTGCTGGGCGAGAGCTTCGGCCCGCTGGCGCTGGTTGGCATGGCCGTCGCCACGACCGGCGTGGCGCTGGTCATGCGGGCGCCGCGGCGTCGGTGAGCTCGCCCGGCGGCTGCCGCTTTCCAGTGGGCCGGCGCGGATGCAGGGCCTTGGCCCCGAACGTTTGGCGGTTCCATCCGTTGACGTGCATGGCGCCAGATTGGTGGAGAGCATGGACGACGACGCATTCTTCGGTCTCTCGCGGTATCATTTCCTGCTGGCCGGGTTGGGTGCTGCCATCATCCTGGCTCACTGGCTGCCCCGCTTCTTCTCGAAGCGCGAGCCGGCGGCGGCACCGCTGATGATCCTGCTGGGGATGGCCATCGCCTTGGCAGTGCCCGAGCTGGCCCTGCTGCCGGACCCACGTTCATCGCCCGGGCCCTGGGAGCTGATCAGCGAGATGGCGGTCATCGTGGCACTGTTCGCGAGCGGCATGCGGATCGATCGTCTTCGGCCGTGGCGGCAATGGAGCCCGACGCTGCGGCTGCTGGCGCTGGCCATGCCGCTCACCATCCTCGCCGTGGCGCTGCTGGGGGTCGGCCTGATGGGCATGACGGTGGCGGGGGCCATCCTGCTCGGCGCGGTCCTGGCCCCGACCGACCCGGTGCTCGCCGCCGACGTTCAGGTCGGCCCGCCCCATGAGGGCAGGGAGCACCCGGTGCGCTTCGCGCTGACGACTGAAGCGGCGCTGAACGACGGCCTCGCCTTTCCCTTCGTCCATCTCGGGCTGGTCGTCGCGGCGCTGGGCGCGAATCCGGCCATCTGGCTCTGGGAATGGCTCCTGGTCGACGTCGCCTACCGCATCGCCGCCGGCGTCGTTGTCGGCATAGCTTGCGGCTGGGCGCTGGGCCAGGTGCTCTTCGTGCTGCCGAGGGCCGCGGTGCTCGCCGATACGGCTTCCGGCGTCGTCGCCCTGGCCGGCGTGATGCTCTGCTACGGCGTTGCCGAGCTCATCGAGGGATACGGGTTCATCGCGGTCGCGGTGATGGGGCTGACGCTTCGCCGGGTCCAGGTCGAGCACTTCTTCCACCGGCGGCTTCACGATTTCGGCGAGGCCATCGAGCATGCGCTGACGGCGATCCTGCTGGTGGCGCTGGGCAGCGTCATGCCGCTGCTGCTGGGCGACCTGACCTGGCTGCATCTCGTCGTGGCACTGACGCTGCTCTTCGTCGCCCGGCCGCTCGTCACCTGGCTCGCCCTGCTGCACACCTCCCTGACCCACGGTTCGCGGGTGCGGGTCGCGGTCTACGGCGTGCGCGGCATCGGGTCGATCTACTATCTCTGCTACGCGGGCAGCCACATGGAGTTCGTGAACGAGGCGGCGATCTGGTCGTTGGTGGCGCTGGTCATCCTCCTCTCGACGATGCTGCACGGCTTCACCGTCGGCTGGGCCATGGAGGGAATCCGAGACTAGGAAGAATAGCCGCGGGCGCCGGCCGTGGTCAAAGAGCTTGCAAGACGGGCTGCCGCGCGGGCATTTTCAGGCGCATCGAATCAGAGCCGCTGCCGCGAACGCGGACAGGGCAACCGCCTGAGGGAGGAAAGAATGAGGAACATGAGCAGGTTGCTCGCCGCGGCGGCGATCATGGCGGCCTTTGCCGGCAGCGCTAACGCGGCCTATCCGGAGCGCCCCCTCACGCTGATCGTGCCCTGGGCCGCCGGCGGCGGGACGGATGCGATCGGGCGGATGATCGCCCAGGGCCTGCAGGAGGAGCTGGGGCAGCCGGTCAACGTGGTGAACCGCACCGGGGCGGGCGGCATTGTCGGCCACAAGGAGATGGTCGATGCGGAGCCCGACGGCTACACCATCGGCTTCGCCACGGCCGAGCTCGGCACCTACCGCGCCATGGGCACGTCGGAGATCTCGCCGGCCGACGTCACGCCGATCGCCCTCATGAACTTCGACGCGGCGGCCTTCAGCGTCCGCGCCGACAGCGAGTGGGCGACGCTGGCCGATGCGCTGGCGGCGATCAAGGCGGCCCCGGCCGGCACCTACAAGGCATCGGGCTTCCCGGTCGGCGCCGGCTATCACCTCGCTCTCTCCGGCCTCCTGACCGACAACGACATCGATCCGAAGGCCATTGCCGTGGTGCCGAGCCAGGGTGCGGCGCCGGGCTTCCAGGAGCTGGTCTCGGGCGGCGTCGAGATCGTCCCCTCGTCCCTGCCGGAAGCGGCGCCGATGCTGGAGAGCAACCTGGTCCGCACGCTGGCCGTGCTGGCGCCCGAGCGCCTGCCCGCCTATCCCGACGTGCCGACGGCGATCGAGGCGGTCGGCACGCAGTCGGTCGGCGGTTCCTGGCGCGGCGTGGTCGGCCCGGCCGACCTGCCGCCGGAGATTGCCGAGCGGCTCGAGGCAGCGCTCCAGGCCGTGGCCGAGAGCGAGGCCTACATTTCCTTCATGGACGGCCGCAGCTTCGGCCGGCAGTGGCTGCCGGCGGCCGAGTTCGCCGAGTTCATGGCGACCGCCGAGGAGAGCGCCACGGCTTCGATCGAGAAGCTCGGGCTCGGCCAGTAGGCGAAACGGGCAACCGCCCGTCGGCGGCGGTGGAGCCGCGCGCATGAGATGGAACGACGCGGTGCTGGGTGCGATCTTCGTGATCATCGCCCTCGTCGTCGCCCTCGACGCGCGCGGCTTTCCCGATCTGCCGGGGCAGGCCTACGGCTCCGGCACCCTGCCGACGCTGGTGGCGGCGGTGATGTTCTGCCTGGGGGCAGCGCAGATCGTCACAGGCGTCAGGAGCCGCGCCCCGGCGATCCGGCTCGACGCCTGGATGCGGGCACCGGGGGCGGCCTGGCGCATGGCGGCCGTGCCGCTTTTCGTCGCCGCTTTCGTCCTGCTCCTGCGCCCGCTGGGCTTCCCGCTGGTCACGCCGCCTTTGCTCTTCGCGCTCCTCCTCGTGATGACGGTCCGGCCGGCGACCGCCCTCGTCGTCGCCGTCGCCGCGACGGCGGGCATCTGGTTCGTCTTCGCGCGGCTGCTCGGCGTGCCGCTGCCGCTCGGGCTCCTGACCGAGATCGTCTACTGATGGTGTGCGGCGAGCGGGTCGAGGTCGTTTCCTGATGGAAGCGCTGCTCGCGGCCTTCGCCGCCGCCCTGGCGCCGCAGGTGCTGCTGGTCGTGGTCGCGGCATCCGTCTACGGCCTCTTCATCGGCGCCGTGCCGGGCCTGACCGCCACCATGGGCACGGCGCTCCTGGTGCCGCTCACCTTCTTCCTCGAGCCGCTCGCCGCCATCGGCGCCATCGTCGCCGCCTCGACCATGGCGATCTTCGCCGGCGACATCCCGGGCGCCCTCCTGCGCATCCCCGGCACGCCGGCCTCGGCCGCCTACACCGATGACGCCTACCGGCTGACGCAGAAGGGCCAGGCCGGGCTGGCGCTCGGCACCAACCTCGTCTGCTCGGTCCTGGGCGGGCTGATCGGCGTGGCCATCCTGGTGCTCGCCGCCCCGCGCATCGCCCGCTTCTCGCTCGGCTTCTCGAGCTACGAGTATTTCTGGCTGGCCCTGCTCGGGCTCTCCTGCGCCACCGCGGTGAGCCGGGGCTCGGCGGTCAAGGGCGGGCTCTCGATCTGCGCCGGCCTCCTGATCTCGATGATCGGCATCGACATCGTCACGGGCACCCCGCGCTTCACCTTCGGCGACACGCCGCTGATCGCCGGGGTGTCGATCATCCCGGTCCTCATCGGGATGTTCGCGATCACCGAGATCCTGAGGAAATGCGCCACGCCGGCGCCGGCCTCGAGGCCCGAGGCATTGCGGCTCGGTGCCCTCTTCGCGGGCGTCGGCGGCACGGTCTGGCGCTACAAGGGCGGCGTCGCCCGCTCGTCCGTCCTCGGCGCCTTCATCGGGGCCCTGCCCGGGGCCGGCGCCGACATCGCCGCCTGGATCAGCTATGCCGTCGCCAAGCGCTTCTCGCGCGAGCCCCGGAAGTTCGGCACGGGCCACGCGGAAGGCATCGTCAGCGCCTCGAGCTCGAACAACGCCGCGCTCTCCGGCGCCTATGTCCCGGCCCTCGTCTTCGGCATCCCGGGCGACACCATCACGGCCATCCTGATCGGGGTGCTGATGATGAAGGGGGTGACGCCGGGGCCCATGGTCTTCGTCATGGACCAGGGGCTGGTCGGCGCCATCTTCGCCATCTTCGTCGTCGCCAACCTCCTGCTGCTGCCGCTCGGCACGGTTGCCATCCTCCTGTCGCAGCGGCTGCTCGCCGTGCCCGCGAACGTGCTCTTCCCGATCATCCTGCTCTTCTGCGCCATCGGCGCCTTCGCCACCAACAACGCCTATTTCGACATCTGGATCATGCTGGCGGTGGGCCTCCTCGCCTTCGCCCTGGAGGAGAACGGCTACCCGCTGGCGCCGATGATCCTGGCGCTCATCCTCGGCCCGCAGATCGAGGAGAGCTTCATGCAGTCGATCATCAAGGCGGACGGGCACCTGCTCGCGTTCTTCAGCCGGCCGATCGCCGGCACGCTCGGCGTGCTGACGCTGGCGATCTGGCTGGCCGTGGCGCTCCTCGCCCTGCGCTCCGGGCGCCGGGCGGCCGGAGCAGCCCGGCGAGCCGGGTGACGATGCCGGCCGCAGGCCCACGGACCACCATCGAGGAGCATGCCACATGAGCAGCCTGTACCGAACCGCCCTGGACGAGCTCGGCGGCGTCTTCGATCGCCTGGACGACGCCCGGGTCGACCGGGCGGTCGAGGAGATCGCCGCCGCCCGGCGGGTCGTCGTCTTCGGCGGCGGCCGGGAGAAGCTGCAGATCATGGGCTTCGCCATGCGGCTCTTCCACATGGGGCTCGCCGTGGCGGTCGAGGGCGACATGACCACGCCGCCGGTGGGGGCGGGCGACCTCTTCCTCGTCACCTGCGGGCCCGGCGAGATCTCGACCGCCCTGGCGCTGATCGACGTGGCGAGGGCGGCGGGGGCCAGGGTGATGCTGATCACGGCCCAGCCCGAAGGGCGGGCCGCGGCCCGGGCCGATTTCGTGCTGCATCTGCCGGCCCAGACCATGGCCGACGACCAGGGGCCGCAGCGCAGCTCGGTCCTGCCGATGGGCTCGCTCTACGAGGGCGCACTCTTCGTGCTCTTCGAGGTGATGGTCCTGAAGCTGATCGAGCGGCTCGAGGTCACGCCGGAGGCCATGCGGGCCAACCACACCAACCTGGAATAGGCCGCCCACAATAGGAATAATAGCCTTTCTCGTGGGCCGAGTCAAGGGGCGCGGGTTCCTTCGGCAAATCCTGCCTTTCGGGTTCCTTCGCCGGCCTGAAGGCAGGCGGATGCCCGCAATCGCCGGGTCGGGCCTTTGGGTTCGTTCGTCGAAAGCCCGGGTTCGATCGTCGAATCGCCGGGTTCGATCGTCGATTCCGTGGGTTCGCTCGTCGGTTCGGCGGGTTCGTTCGTCGCGGGATGTCGCGGAATCCGCGACATCCCGGGAAAACTGTCGCGGAATCTGCGACATCCCGGGTTCGCCTGTCGCGGAATCCGCGACAACCCAAGCAATTCTGTCGCGGAATCCGCGACAACCCGAGCGGTGGTGTCGCGGATTTTGCGACAGTGGCCGGCCGGGTCCCGGGCCGGCGCGCCGACGCCCGACGGCGCGGAACTCGGTGGCGGCTCGCCGGTTCTTGGCGGGCGGTGCTGCGGGCTGAGCGCGGCCCGCGCAACCCCCGGGAAAGGAACGACCGTGAAGGACCTGAGCCAGCTTTTCCAGCACATGCTGATGGACGTCTATTACGCCGAGAAGAAGATCCTCAAGAGCCTGCCGAAGATGGCGGAGAAGGCCGGGGACAAGGCGCTCGTCGAGGCGTTCAACGCGCATTTCACCGAGACCGAGGGGCAGATCGACCGACTCGAGCGGGTGTTCGAGATGCTCGACAGGAAGCCCGAGGGGGAAACCTGCGAGGCGCTCGACGGGCTGGTCGCCGAGGCCGAGGAGATCATGAAGGAGGCCGGGTCGGACGCGGTGCGCGATGCCGGCCTGCTGGCTGCGGCGCAGGCGGTCGAGCACTACGAGATCTCGCGCTACGGCACGCTCGTCGCCTGGGCCCAGGAGCTCGGGCTCGCCGAGGTGGTGGGGCTGCTGCAGGAGACCCTCGACCAGGAGTATGCGGCCGACGAGCTGCTCGACCGGCTGGCGTCCGAGAAGATCAACAAGCTCGCTGCCTGAGCGCGGGCGGCGCCGGCGGCTCAGGCCGCCGGTGCCTCGGGCGCCTGAGGGCCGGGCTGCACGGGGAAGGTGACGCTGAGCGTGGTGCCGCCGTCGAAGCGCTGATCGAGAGCGCCTCCGAGCTGGCTGGCGAGGGCCGCGAGGAGGCGCAGGCCGAGGCCCTGGTCGGTCCGGGGGCTGCCATTCGAGCCGACGCCGTTGTCGGAGATCGAGAGGGCGGCGGTGATGCCATCGGTGCGCAGCGTGACGTCGATCCGGGAATCGGTGCCCGACCGATCGCCCGGAAAGGCATGCTTGACCGCGTTGGTGAGGGCTTCGACCGTGATCAGGGCCAGCGGTATCGCGCGATCCGGTGCCAGCTCCAGCGCATCGGTGCTGCACGAAACCTCGATGTCCCTCTCGGGCGGCACGATGCCCGGGTTCGTCGTCAGGCGCCGCAGCAGGCGGGCGATATCGACCGTCCCGTCGCCGGACGCGCTGTCGAGCTGGCGGTGGACCTCGGCGATGGCGTTGACGCGCAGCGCCACCTCGTCGAGGCTGTCGCGCGAATCGCCGGTCTGGCCGCGGCCACGCAGGCGCAGCAGCGATTCGACGAGCTGCAGGTTGTTCTTCACCCGGTGGCTGAGCTCCTGGTAGAGCATGGCCTGCCGGTCGGCCGCCGCGCGGCTCCGCGCGACCTCGGCGGCGTCTAGCGCGTGCTGCAAGCGCCGGCTCAGCTCGCCCAGGACCAGGAGGGCGATCGCCACGGCTGCCGCGAGGCTGGCGACGATCACCAGCATCCGCCAGCCCCAGGCGACCCAGATCGCGCGGGTCGGCAGGCCGAAGCTGGCGAAGAGCGGAAAGCCCTGGACCGGCACGGTCGCATAGAGGCGGGTGATGCCGTCGGTTTGCGCCGTCGCCTCGTAGAGCGGCGGGGCGGTACCGGCGATCGCGTCCAGGACCGCGGCCGGCGACTCGATCGTGAGCGGCGGATAGGCCGTGTCCTGACGGACGAGCAGCCGCCCGTCGCGACGGATCAGCGACACCGCGGCGTCGTCCGGCGACGCCATGGTCCTGAAGAAATCGGCGAAGGCGGCGACGCGGGCGCCGGTCACGACGAGGCCGGCGAACCCCTCGCCGGCGCGGCGGCGGGCGACGACGATCGCGTCCTCGCCGGCCGGCTGCACGGTCAGCCGGTCGATGTACAGTGTCTCGTCGCCGTCGCGGAGCGCCTGGAAATAGGGCCGGTCGCTGACGTCGAGGGTCGGCCCGGCCCATCGGTCGGTCAGGAGGAGCTGGCCATCCGGCGTGACGATGCTCACGCTGATGGCGTGCTCGCCGGTCTCGACCAGGGTGGCGAGCTCCGCCGCCAGACCCTTGCGATCGAGGCGCAGGCGCTCGGGCGAGGCCAGCTTTTCGGCCTGGACGAGGAGCTGATCGAGGCTGGTCAGCACGCGCTCGCTGTATGCCGCCGCCAGCCTGGCGTTGCGCAGCACGATCTGCTCGGCGGTGTCGCGCTCGGCCCGCCAGGCCCAGACCGCCAGGATGCCGGCGACCAGCAGCGCCAGGACCGGGATGGTGACCTGCAGAAGCTGCAAGCGGGGTGTGCGCAACCTCGACGACAAACTGCGCCACATCCTGCCGGTTTCCTGCCCCTGCCGATCGCTGCGCCGGAATACGCCGGCCGGAGTTCGCCATGCCGCCGGGAATTTGTCATTAACAATTGTTGGGGTGGGATGGGCTCGCCCCTCCGCGGGGTCCGGGTCAGGCGCGGGCCGGCTGGGCGCCCAGGGTCTTCGCCTGATGCGCCTTGACGGCGAGCAGCCGGGCGCGGCGCCGCTGGAGCTGCTGGTCGGTGAGCACGCCGAGCAGGATGACGGTGCCCATGACCGCGAAATTGAGCGAGGTCGGGATGCCCAGGAGGTTGACGAGGTTCTGCAGGACCTGCAGCAGCACCGTGCCGAGGGCGATGCCCATGATCGAGCCCTCGCCGCCCCTGAGCGAGCAGCCGCCGAGCACCGCCGCGGCGATGCCGTAGAGCTCGTAGAAATTGCCGTGCGCCGAGGGCTGGATGGAGTAGGTGTAGAAGGCGAGGAAGACCGCCGCGAGGCCGGCGAGGGCGCCGCTGATCACATAGGCCGAGGCGATGACGAGGTTGGTCGGGATGCCGGAGTAGCGTGCCGCCTCCTCGTTCTTGCCGACCGCGAAGAGGTAGCGGCCGAAGACCGAGCGGTGCAGCACGATGCCCATGACGATGGCGACGGCGACGAAGGCGATGAAGGTGTGCGGCACGCCGAGGCTGCGGCCCGAGGCCAGCCATTCCAGCGTTTCGTGGCCACCGGCGTAGCCGAAGCCGATGGTGGCGTCGGCCATGTAGTAGCGGGCGGCGCCGCGGTAGATCAGGAGGCCGCAGAGGGTGACGACGAAGGGCTGCATGTTGAAGCGGGTCACCAGCACACCGTGGATGACGCCGAAGCAGATGCCGAGCCCGATGGCGAGCGGCAGGACCAGCTCCCAGGCCATGCCCTTGTTGGTCATGAGGTCGATGAAGACGACGCCGATCAGCGCGAACATCGAGCCGACGGAGAGGTCGATGCCGCCGGTGATGATGACGACGCCGATGCCGATCGAGAAGATGCCGAAGAGGCCGACCAGGTTCGCCATGTTGCCGAGATTGACCGGCGACAGGAAGACGGGGTTGAGCGCCGTGGTGATGGCGCCCACGACGAGGATCAGCACGAGGAGGCCCAGGTCTTTCTTCTGCATGGCGGCGGTCGCCCCGGGTTATGCGGCAGTGCGGGCCGGCGAGTTGACGGCGAGCTCGAGCACGTTGGTTTCGGTGAAGCTGTCGCGGTTCTCGAGGATGCCGCTGATCCGGCCCTCGTGCATGACGGCGATGCGATCGCTGACGCCGATCACCTCCTCCATGTCGCTGGAGATCATCAGAATGGCGACGCCGGCATCGGCGAGCTGGCGCAGGATGGCGTAGATCTCGCTCTTCGCGCCGACGTCGATGCCGCGGGTCGGCTCGTCGAAGATGACGACCGAGGGGCGCATCGCCAGCCATTTGGCGAGCACCACCTTCTGCTGGTTGCCGCCCGAGAGGGTGATCACCTCGCTCTCGATGGAGGGTGTCCTGATATGGAGCCGCTCCTTCTGCCGCTCGGTGGTGGCACACTCCCGGCCGCCGCTGATCAGCCAGGCCCGGCTGTGGTCATGGAGATCGGCGAGGGTGACGTTGCAGCGCACCGGGAACTCGACGATCACGCCCGAGCGCTTGCGGTCCTCGGGCACGAGATAGATGCCCCGCATGATCGCGTGGTGCGGTGTGCGCACGGTGATGGGCTCGCCGTCGAGCCGGATGGCGCCGGCCAAGGGCGGGTCGATGCCGAAGAGGGCCCGGGCGAGCTCGGTGCGGCCCGAGCCGATCAGCCCGGCGAGGCCCAGGATCTCGCCCCGGCGGATCTCGAGGTCGACCGCACGGTCCGGAAAGAGGACGGTGCGCAGGCCCTGCACTTCGAGCCCGGTGGCCGGCTGGCGGCCCGGCGGCGTGTAGAGGGCCTTGAGGTCGCGGCCGATCATCAGGCGGATCATCGCCGCATGGGCGATCTCGTCATGGGCGAGCGCGCCGGCGACGACGCCGTCGCGCAGGCAGACGACGCGGTCGGCGCAGTCCTTCACCTCGTTGAGCCGGTGGGTGATGTAGATGACGGCGACACCCTGCGCCTGGAGCTCGGCGATGACGTCGAGCAGCCGCTCCGTCTCGGCGACCGTGAGGCTCGAGGTCGGCTCGTCCATGATGATCAGCCGGGCGTCGAGCGAGAGCGCCTTGGCGATCTCCACCATCTGCCGCTGGGCGATGGAAAGCGTGGCCACGGGTGTGCGGGCATCGAAATCGACCTTGAGGCGCTCGAGCAGGGGGCGCGTCCGCCGGTAGAGGAGCTGGCGGTCGATCAGGTGCAGCGGCCCGCCCCAGCGCGGCTCGCGGCCGATGAAGATGTTGGCGGCGACGTCGAGATTCTCGAAGAGGTTCAGCTCCTGGTGGACGAAGGCGATGCCCGCCGCCAGCGACTGCGGGACGGTCAGCGCCCGGTGAACGGTGCCGTCGATCTCGATATGCCCGCTGTCGGGGGCGACGACGCCACCAAGCACCTTCATCAGGGTCGACTTGCCGGCGCCGTTCTCGCCGATCAGCCCGACCACCTCGCCCCTGGCGACCTCGAGATCGACATCGGCGAGGGCGGTCACGCCCGGATAGGTCTTGCCGATCCGGACGAGCCGGAGGAAGGGGGCGGCCGGAGGGCCGCCCCGCTCGCTGGTCACCGCATCGCTCACTGGGCCAGGAGCTTCTGCATCTCCTGGCGGAACTCGTCGACGTTCGACTTGTCGATCACCTTGGTCGGGATGATCATCAGCCCGTCCTCGGGGATGAACGAGGTGTCGCCGTCGAGCACCCTGGCCATCAGCATCATCGACTGGTAGCCGAACTCGTAGGGCTGCTGCACGACGGTCGCCTCGACGATGCCGTCGGCGATGCCGCGCAGGGTCACCGGATCCTCGTCGAAGCCGATGATCTTGACCTGGCCGTCCTTGCCGGCGGCCTTCACCGCCTCGACGATCTGCGGCGTGTTGTAGGACCAGAGGCCGACGAGGCCGTCGATGTCCGGGTAGGTCGTCAGCGTGTCCTCGACATTGCGCTTGGCGCGGGCGAAGTCGACCTCGTCGGTGCGGATGTCGACGATCTCGATATTGCCGCCCTCGAGCACCTTCTTGATGCCCTCGACGCGCTCCTGGGCGTTGGCGGCACCCATGGTGCCGACGAAGAGCATGATCTTGCCGCCGTCCGGCAGCGCCTGCTTGATCAGCTCGCCCGCCTGCTCGCCCGCGGCGACGTTGTCGGTGCCGACATAGAGCATGCGGTCGGTGTCGGCGGCGTCGCTGTCCGAGGTGAAGAGCACGGCCTGCGAGGCGGCGCGGTTGAGGAGGTCGCGGCTGTTGGCCGGGTCGATCACGCTGACGGTGATGCCGGCGACGCCGCGGGTGAGGAGGTCGTCGATGATGCGGCGCTGCTCGGCGGCGGTGGCCTCGGAGACGATGTGCATCTCGGTGGTGTAGCCGTCGAGCTCCTCGCCGGCCTGCATGACGCCGGCGCGGCCGATGGTCCAGAAGTCGGCGGCGGCGTTGGTGACGAAGGCGAGGACCGGCTTGTCCTGGGCGGCTGCCGGGCCGACGGCGAACGTGCCGGCGAGCAGCGCGGTCGCGAGCGTCAAGGCGTGACGTCGTAGCATCTCGTTTCCCCCTGAATTCCTGATCGTTCGGTCGCCCCGCTGGAGCGACGCGATGGATGGTGCTTCGGCGGCCGGGCGAGGTCAATCGGCTTCTGGGGCGCACCCGTCGCGCGCCCGGGCGCCTCAGAGCCTGTGAATGAATGTCCTGCGCCTTTTCGATAGAATAGCCGCAGCGATCTGAGAGGGGGGGTATGGAGGAGGGTCTTTTCGATGATCTGCCGGCGGCGGCGGCGCCGGGGAAGGTGCCTGTCGGTGCGCCCCGGTTGAGGAAAGCGGAGCGGTCACAGGTCGAGCTTCGGGTGTGCAGTCTGGATGATTTGCTTTCGGCGGGTCATCCGGCGCGGCTGGTGTGGCGGTTCGTCGAGGGTCTGGACATCTCGGATCTGCTGGCGGGGATCAAGGCGGTGGCAGGCCATGTGGGGCATCCGCCGGCCGATCCGCGCATTTTGGTGGCGCTGTGGCTGTTCGCGACCATCGACGGGGTGGGCAGCGCCCGGCGGCTGGCCGAGTTGTGCGGCAGCCACGTCGCCTATCGCTGGCTGTGCGGCGGGGTGTCGACCAACCACAAATCCCTGAGCGACTTCCGCACGGCTCATGCGGCCTGGCTCGACAAGACGCTGACGGCCAGCGTGGCGGTGCTGCTGCACAAGGGGCTGGTGCGACTGGATCGGCTGGCCCAGGACGGGATGAAGGTGCGGGCCTCGGCGGGAGCGGCTTCGTTCCGGCGGCGGGAGAGCTTGGAGAACTGCCGTCGGCAGGCGGCGGAGCGGGTGCGGGCGCTGAAGGCCGAGCTGGCGGCCGACCCGGCGGCGGCGTCGGGCCGCCGGCGGGCGGCGCAGGAACGGGCGGTGCGCGAGCGCGAGGAGCGGGTGGCGGCGGCGCTGGCCGAGCTGCCGGCCGTCGAGGCCAGGCGCCCGGCGACAAAGAAGGACAAGGCGCGGGTCTCGACCACCGATCCGGAGGCACGGGTGATGAAGATGGCCGACGGCGGCTTTCGGCCCGCCTTCAACGTCCAGCTCGCCGCCGAGACCGAGCATCGCCTGATCGTCGGCGTGGCGGTGACCAACAGCGGCGGCGACCAGCCCCACCTGGAGCCGATGGCCGACCAGATCGCCGAGCGCTTCGGCAAGCTGCCGCGCGAGATGCTGGCCGATGGCGGCTTCGTCAACCTGGCGGCCATCGACCGGCTGGACGGCCGGGGTGTGACCCTCTACGCCCCGCCGATGACCCCGCGCGACACGGCGCGCGCCCCGACCGACCGGATGAAGGGGGATACCGATGCCGTCCTGGCGTGGCGCCAACGGATGGAGGGCGAGGCCGCCAAGGCGATCTACAGGGACCGAGCCGCCACCATCGAATGCGTCAACGCCCAGGTCCGCAATCGTGGCCTGCGGCAATTCCTGGTGCGGGGGCTGAAAAAGGTGCGCGCCGTCGCCCTGTGGCAGGCGCTCGCCCACAACCTGCGCATCGCCCTGCGGCTGCTCCAGCCCGGCGAGCTCATCGCCTGAACAGCGGGCCGCCGCGGCCCTCAACCTCCCACCGCCTCCAGCCCTCTCCCGCTGGCGCACCAAAATCGCGGCCAGGCGCCAAGTCCAAGCCGAAATACAGCATGGCCCTGCATTCCTTCACACGCTCTCAGCTCTCCAGCGCTGCGGCCAGGTGCCGCGCGGCTGCCAGCAGCGGGCCGCGATGGGCCTCGTCGACGGGGTGGCCGGCGGCGATGGCGCCGGCGAGCTCGTCGAGCACGTCGGCGAAGAGGTGGTAGTGGAGGTGGATGTCGGCCTGCCGGCTCTCGGTGCCGGGGCGGATCAGGCGGATCGTCACGCCCTCGTGGTCGGCCGCCGCCTCGAAGGCGGAATGGCGGGTGAACGAGCCGAGATAGGACTTGTCCGGGAAGTCGATGCCGACCTCGGCGCGGTCGACGATCGGTCGCTTGGTCATGGCTCTGGCTCCTGCCCCTTGCTCTGGTCGTGCAGCGCCGGGTAGCAAGGCGGCGCAGCGGGAGGAAGCGCGATGAGCGAGCTCGGGGTGGCGATCGGCGGATTTGGGGCCATTGGCCGCGAGGTGGCGAAGGCCCTGGTCGCCGGCCTGCCGGGCCTGCGGCTCGCCGCGGTGAGCGGGCGCGACCGGGCGAAGGCCGAGGCCGGCCTCGCCGAGCTCGGCACGGGCGTGCCGGTGCTGCCGCTCGAGGCGCTGGCCGACGCGGCCGAGATCGTTCTCGAATGCCTGCCGGCAGCGGTCTTTCGCGATGTGGCGGAGCCGGCGATCGACCAGGGGCGGATCTTCATGCCGCTCTCGGTCGGCCAGCTTCTGACACATGGCGACCTGATCGAGCGGGCGAAGGCCACGGGTGCGCGCATCCTGCCGCCGACGGGCGCGCTTCTCGGCCTCGATGCGGTGCGGGCCGCCGCCGAGGGCCGGATCGAGAGCGTCGCCATGGTGACGCGAAAGCCGCCCGG
The DNA here is from genome assembly GCA_020638495.1 of Geminicoccaceae bacterium. Classification (GTDB taxonomy): domain Bacteria; phylum Pseudomonadota; class Alphaproteobacteria; order Geminicoccales; family Geminicoccaceae; genus SLRI01. The sequence goes on from JACKIN010000009.1 coordinate 85,092, forward strand.
CGGTCTGGCGGGAGCACCGCATCTGGTGAAGAACGGCATCTCGGTCGAGGGGCTGACCGAGCCGCTCATGGTCTTCGAGGGCACGGCCCGCGAGGGCGCAAGGGGCTTTCCGGCGAACGTCAATGTCGCGGCGGCGCTCAGCCTCGCCGGGATCGGCCCGGATCGCACGACGCTGCAGGTCTGGGCCGACCCCGGGGTGACCCGCAACGTGCACCGGATCATCGTCGAGGCGGACAGCGCGCGCTTCGAGATGCTGATCGAGAACGTCCCGTCGGCCAACCCGAAGACCGGCAAGATCACGGCGCTCAGCACCATCGCGGCGCTGCGCGGCCTCACGGCCACGTTGAAGGTCGGCTCCTGATTGACTTGCCCCGCCCGGTGGCGGGATAACTCGCCTGAACCGTTGCAGGAGTGTCGTCATGCTGACCGAGGAGCTGTCCCGGACCGTCGCCGCGCCGAACAATCTCGAGGCCTTCTGGATGCCGTTCACCGCGAACCGGCATTTCAAGCTCGAGCCGCGGCTGATCGCCCGCGCCAAGGACATGCACTACACCTCCATCGACGGACGGCAGATCCTCGACGCCACGGCGGGTCTCTGGTGCTGCAATGCCGGCCACGGCCGGCCGAGGATCGTCGAGGCGGTGCAGCAGCAGGTTGCCGATCTCGACTTCGCGCCGAACTTCCAGTTCTCGCATCCCAAGGCGTTCGAGCTGGCCTCGCGCCTGGCCACGCTCTTCCCGGGTGATCTCGACCACGCCTTCTTCACCAATTCGGGCTCCGAGGCGGTCGACACGGCGCTGAAGATCGCGCTCGCCTACCAGCGGGCACGGGGCCAGGGCACGCGGACCCGGCTGATCGGCCGCGAGCGCGGCTATCACGGCGTCGGCTTCGGCGGCATCTCGGTCGGCGGCATGGTCAAGAACCGCATGTGGTTCGGCTCGCTGCTCGCCGGCGTCGACCACCTGCCGCACACGCTCGACCTCGAGCGGAACGCCTTCTCCAGGGGCCAGCCGGCGCACGGCGCCGAGCTCGCCGACGAGCTCGAGCGGCTGGTGGCGCTGCACGACGCCTCGACCATCGCCGCCGTCATCGTCGAGCCGGTGGCGGGCTCGATCGGCGTCTACCCGCCGCCGGTGGGCTATCTCGAGCGGCTGCGGGCGATCACCGAGAAGCACGGCATCCTGCTCATCTTCGACGAGGTGATCACCGGCTACGGCCGGCTGGGCAAGGGCTCGGCCGCCGAGTATTTCGGCGTCCAGCCGGATCTCGTGACGACCGCCAAGGGCCTCACCTCGGGCGTCATCCCGATGGGGGCGGTGATGGCGCGAAAGCACATCCACGACACCATCGTCGGCAGCAGCGCCGACGAGCGCACGATCGAGCTCTTCCACGGCTACACCTACTCGGCCCATCCGGTCGCCTGCGCCGCCGGCCTCGCCACGCTCGAGACCTATCGCGAGGAGGGCCTGTTCGAGCGCGCCGCCGAGCTGGCGCCGCACTGGGAGGCGGCGCTGCACAGCCTCAAGGGCCTGCCCAACGTCATCGACATCCGCAATATCGGCCTGATGGGGGCGGTCGAGCTCTCGGCGCGGCCCGGCAAGCCGGGGGCCAGGGCCTATGACGCCATGTGCAAGGGCTTCTTCGACCACGACATCATGATCCGCATCACCGGCGACACCCTCGCCATGTCGCCGCCTTTGATCGTGACGAAGGACCAGATCGACGAGATCGTCGAGCGGGTGGGGAAGGTGATTCGCGCGGTGGCGTGATCCTCGCGCCCTGGCGCGACCGACACCTTCCGACCGGCTATCGGAGTATCTGGACCAGCGTGGCGGCGATTCGAGCGCTGTAGACGTCTCGATGAGGCTGGAAGTTGCGTTTTATGCCCCATTGGGGTATTATCGTTGACGTCATCTCTGCTGACCATCGTCGAGACGTCCGCCTATCTGGCGCGAGCCGAGAAGCTGCTCGATGCGGAGGAGCGGGAGGCCGTGAAGCTTGCGTTCGCGGCGGAGCCGCTTGCTGGTGACCTGATCCGAGGCAGCGGTGGCGTGCGCAAGCTGCGGTTCGGGCTCGCCGGGCGGGCAAGCGCGGTGGCGCACGAGTAATCTACTTCTTCCATGATAATCCGATGCCCGCCTTCCTGCTCACTGTCTTCGCCAAGAATGAACGCAGCGATCTGACGCCGAGCGAGATCGCCACCCTGCGCAAGCTGGTTCGGACGCTCGTCGAGACCTACGGAGCCTGAGAAATGACGAAGACAGCCTTCGCGGCGATCGAGGCGGGACTTGCGGATGCGATCGCCCATGCCCGTGGCGAGCCCGACCGTGGCACCGAGAGCCGCTATCCGATCGGCGCCGTCGACGTGCAGGCGATCCGCCGGCGGACGGGCCTCTCGCAGGAGCGCTTCTGCGCGCTCTTCGGCATCAGCCGGCGGACCTTCGTCAAATGGGAGCAGGGCGAGCGACGCCCGACCGGCCCGGCCCGGGTGCTGCTCAAGGTGATCGAGCGGAACCCGACTGCCGTTCTCGAAGCGCTGAAGGTCGATTGAACCGCATCGGTCGTTTCGAGAGCTTTCATCTGGCCGGGCAACGACGGTGGCCGACCGAATCGCTGGCGGTTGCTCAGGCAATGAGTGGCCCGCCGATAGCGGCTGACAGCCTGCGCCATGCTGCTATATCCGATTGAGCGGTCGTCAAGGGAGGAACGGACATGAGGTTTGCCAATCGTCTGCTCGCTGCGAGCTGTCTCGTCGCCGGGCTGTTCGCCCTGCCGGCGCTGGCGGAGCCGGTCAGCATCAAGCTCTTGCAGCTCAACGACTGGTACCGCTACCTGGACGACGAGGGGCGGGGCGGCTTCGCCCGGCTGGTCACGATCCTCGCGGACGAGGATGCGGCCGCCGACAATGTCCTCCTCGTCCATGCCGGCGACGCCTTCTCGCCCTCGCTGCTCTCCGGCTTCGATCAGGGTGCCCACATGGTGGCGCTCCTGAACGAGCTGCCGCTCGACGTCTTCGTCCTGGGCAATCACGAGTTCGACTTCGGCCCCGAGGTCGCGGCCGAGCGTCTGGCCGAGGCCGGGTTCGACGTCGTCAACAGCAATGTGCGCACCGCGGGCGGCGACCTCTTCCCCGGCACCGTCGAGAGCAAGCTGGTCGAGATCGACGGCATCAAGCTCGGCTTCTACGGCGTCACCACGCCCGACACGATCGAGCTGGCGAGCCCGGGCGACACGACCTTCGCGCCGGTGGTCGAGACCGCCAGCCTGATGCAGGCGAAGCTGCGCGAGGCGGGCGCCGACATCGTGGTCGCGGTGGTTCATACCGGCTGGCGCGAGGACATGGAGCTCTACCGGGCCGGGATCGCCGACATCATCATGACCGGCCACGATCACGACCTGCGGATCATGTACGACGGCCAGACGGTGATGACGGAGAGCGGCTCGGATGCCGACTACGTCACGGCGATCGAGCTCCTCGCCGAGCGCGACGAGGACGGCAAGGTGGCGTGGCGGCCGGCCTTTCGGGCGATCGACAGCGCCCGCGTCGAGCCCGACGCGGCAGCGCAGGCCAAGGTGCAGCCCTATGAGGACAAGCTCTCGGCCGAGCTCGACGTCGATATCGGCGAGGCGATGGTGCCGCTCGACACGCAGCGGGCGACCATCCGCACGATGGAGAGCGGTTTCGCCAATCTCATCGCCGATGCGATCAGGAACGCCACGGGCGCCGATATCGGGCTCACCAATGGCGGCGGCATCCGCGGCAACCGGCTCTACGAGCCGGGCCATGTGCTCACCCGGCGGGACATCCTGAGCGAGCTGCCATTCGGCAACACGACGGTCCTGGTCGAGCTCCAGGGATCCGATCTCATGGCGGCGCTCGAGAACGGCGTCAGCCAGGTCGAGGAGGGGGCCGGGCGCTTCCCGCACGTCTCGGGGCTGCGCTTCACCTATGATGCCAGCCAGCCGGCCGGCGCCCGGGTCACCGAGGTCATGGTCGGCGATGCACCGCTCGATCTGGCGGCGACCTATTCGGTCGCCACCAACGACTACATGCTCGGCGGCGGTGACGGCTTCGCCAGCCTCGGCAATGGCAAGGTGCTGATCGACGGCTCCGGCGGAACGCTGATGGCGAACACCGTGATGAACTACATCACGGCCACGGGCGGCAAGGTCGATCAGGAGGCCGAGGGGCGGGTCACGCGTCTCAATTGAGGCGGGAAGCGGTCGTTTCGCCGCGCGCGGCAAGGCGGGCCGATTGACCTGTGGCCGATCGGCCCGCTAGTGATCGTCGCTGCAGCGCCATGCGCCGCTGGCCGCAAGCGGGCGTGTCGCCGCCGGGCCTGTCGAAAGGAAGTAGCCGATGCGTCGCGGACTGATGCCGTTCCTCGTGATCTCCCTGCTCACCCTGGGCGGCCTGGCGCTCAGCGCCTGCGCCATCCAGCTCCCCGACGGCACCCAGACCGAGGGCTGGCTGAAGGACCGCAACAAGTACCAATAGGCGCTGCGGGGCTCGCCGCTCGATGCCGTCGGAGCGCGGCCTGCGCGCCGCGGCGCTGGTTCTCTGGCTCGCTGCCTGGGCGGTGGTCACCTGGGCGATGCTCGACCCGGCGCCACCGGACCTGGCGGGGCAGTCGGACAAGCTCGTCCATTTCGGCAGCTTTTTCCTGATCAGCATCACCTCGCTGGGTTTCTGCCGCGGCAGCGGCCAGCTTCTTGCGGCCGGCCTCGTCTGTCTCGTTGCCGCAGTCGGCCTGGAGCTGACCCAGGGGCTGGTGCCGAGCCGGACCTTCGAGGCCGCCGACATGGCCGCCAACCTCGCCGGCGTTGCCACCGGCATGGCGCTGGCCCGGTTCGCGCTGGTTCGGCTCGGGCGGCGCCCGAGTCCGGCCTGACGGGCTACCGGTGCTGCGGTGCGAGCATCGGCCCGAGCTTGCGGCCGGCCAGGATGTGGACGTGGAAGTGCGGCACTTCCTGGTGTGAATCGGGGCCGTGATTGGCGAGCACGCGGTAGCCGCTCTCCCTGACGCCGGCCATGTCCGCGACCTTGCCCACGGCGCGGAAGAAGCCGGCGATGGCCGCGTCGGGGGCCTGGGCGCTGAAGTCGGCGAGCGAGACATAGGGGCCCTTGGGGATCACCAGGACATGCACCGGTGCCGCCGGATGGATGTCCTCGAAGGCCAGCGCCCACTCGTCCTCGTAGACCTTCCTGCAGGGCAGCTCGCCGCGCAGGATGCGGGCGAAGACATTGCTGGTGTCGTAGCTCATCGGGGATGCTCCAGGGGCGGCGGTCGCCTGTGCGTGATCGTGCTCGAGGGTTCGTGGGCGGGTTGGCCGCGACTTGTCAAGGCGGGCCGGGACTGGCAGAGACGGATGGCCGAATCTTCGGCCCTCCATTCGGGACGCCCTCATGTCGCTCGCCGTCGCCATCCAGATGGACCCGCTCGAGACCGTCGACATCGACGGCGACAGCACGTTCGTGCTGGCGCTCGAGGCGCAGCGGCGGGGACACGGCCTCTACCACTACGAGCCGAAGCATCTGAGCTACCGGCAGGGCCGGGTCCTGGCCAGGGCGCGGCCGTTCGAGGTGCGGCGGGAGAAGGGCAACCATGTCACCTTCGGTGCGCCCGAGGTGATCGATCTGGCCACCCTCGACGTCGTCCTGATGCGCCAGGACCCGCCCTTCAACCTCGCCTATATCTCGGCCACGCATCTGCTGGATCGCGTGCACCCCGGCACGCTCGTCGTCAACGACCCGCATTCGGTGAGGAACGCGCCCGAGAAGCTCTTCGTCACCCATTTCGCCGAGCTCATGCCGCCGACCCTGATCTCCTACGACATCGACGAGATGCGGGCGTTCCGCGCCGAGCAAGGCGACGTCATCGTCAAGCCGCTCTACGGCAATGGCGGGGCCGGCATCTTCCTCATCAAGCAGGACGACAACAACCTCTCGAGCCTGGTCGAGACCTTCCAGAGCTTCCTCAAGGAGCCCTTGATGGTGCAGCGCTACTTGCCGGAGATCCGCCAGGGCGACAAGCGCATCATCCTGATCGACGGCAAGCCGGCCGGGGCCGTCAACCGGGTGCCGCCCGAGTGGGACGTGCGGGCCAACCTGCATATCGGCGGCCGGGCCGAGAAGGCGGTGCTGACCAAGCGCGATCTCGAGATCTGCGAGGTGATCGGGCCGGCGCTCGAGGAGTATGGCCTCGTCTTCACCGGCATCGACGTGATCGGCGACTACCTGACCGAGATCAACGTCACCTCGCCGACCGGCCTGCAGGAGATCGACCGCTTCGACGGCGTCAGCCTCGAGCGGCAGATCTGGGACGCGATCGAGACGCGGCTGGCGAACGGGCCGACGGCACGGCGCTGGATGAGCTGAGCGCCTGCACGGCGACCGCATACTTCGTCAGGCTGCGGTCGATCGGTGCTCACGTAGCATCGGCTACGCTGCGCGCCGATCGCCTTGCCTTCCTCGTCTACGGTCGCCGTGCAGGCGCTCAGACCGGTGGCGGGGCCGAGCGCCAAGCAAAAAGGGCTCCCTTGCGGGAGCCCCAGTCGCCGGAGTCGTGAGAGGGCAGCTCAGGCGGCAGCCGCCAGCAGCACCTTCTCGAGCTTCCTGGTCGCCTCCGTCTCGTCGACCGAATCGATCGCCGCGACCTCGCGGGCCAGGCGCTCGAGGGCGGCCCGGTACATCTGCCGCTCGCTGTAGGACTGGTCGGTGTCATCGGCGCGGTGCAGCTCGCGCACCACCTCGGCGATGGAGACCGGGTCGCCGGAGTTGATCTTCGCCTCGTATTCCTGTGCGCGTCGGCTCCACATGATGTTGCGCCGCGGCCGGGTACGGATCTTGAGTGCATCGAGGGCCGACTGGATCTTCTCGCGGCTGCTGAGCTTGCGCATACCGGAGTTCGGCGCCTTCTCGACCGGCACGCGCAGGATCAGCTTCTCGTTCTCGAACGAGACGACGTACATCTCGAGATGCATTCCGGCGATCGTCTGCTTCTCGATACCGGTGATCCGTCCGACCCCGTGGCTCGGATAGACGATGTAATCCCCGGCATCGTAGGCGAGGTCTCTTGCCATCGACTTGATTCTCCACTAACGGTGGTGCCCCAGCCGCGCGAATTCAATCATCCCTCGTTCAGCCGCCAATTCGAACGAGCGGCATCGCCACACGAGGCAATTCGGTGGCGTGACGCGTGCGTCCATGCGGTCCGGCCGAAGGCGATTTTCGAGGTTGTTCTTCCTCGCTATCCAACGCAGCGTGTGATGTTTAGCACAAATTCGTCTCAAATGCCACACTGCTGTTGCAGTGCGGCGAGAGCGCGCATCCGTTGGCCGGTCGTCGTCGGCGTTTCCCAGTCGTTCGCGGCCGGCTGGTGCCCGGTTGCTAGCTGCCGCTGCCGGGATTGGGGCTGAAGTACTTTTCGTACTTGCCCTTCTCGTCCTTGTGCTCGTCGGCGTCGGCGGGCTCCTCGCCCTTGCGGGTGATGTTCGGCCATGGCCCGGTCGAATACTGGCGGTTGAGCTCCAGCCACTTCTCCGCCTCGCTCTCGGTATCGGGCAGGATGGCCTCGGCCGGGCATTCGGGCTCGCACACGCCGCAATCGATGCATTCGTCGGGATTGATGACCAGCATCGTCTCGCCCTCGTAGAAGCAGTCCACGGGGCAGACTTCGACGCAATCCATGTACTTGCACCTGATGCAGGCTTCGGTGACGACGTAGGTCATCGGGGCTCCGTCCTTCGCGCTGGCGGTTCCGGTTCTAGCCAAGAACGGCGCGCCGGGCCAGCCGGTTCGGCACGTTTTCGCGCCCGTCAGCGACGGCCGAACAGGCGCTCGATATCCGCCTTGCCGAGGGCGATCGAGGTCGGCCGGCCGTGGATGCACTGGCCGGAATGCGGTGTTTTCTCCATGTCGCGGAGCAGCGCGTTCATCTCGGCCGGGGTGAGCCGGCGGCCGGCGCGCACGCTGCCGTGGCAGGCGGCCCGGGCGACCACCTTCAGAAGTGCCTCCTCGAGCGGCAGCGCCTGATCGAGGCTGGCTAGGTCGCCGGCGATGTCGTGCAGCAGCGAGGCCACGGAGTCCGTGCCGATCGGCGCCGGGGTCTCGCGGACCAGGACCGCCTCGCTGCCGAAGGCCTCGAGCACGAGGCCGAGCGGCACGAGGTCGGCCGCCCGCTCGAGGAGCAGCTCCCGCGTCCGCCCATCGACCGTCACCACCTCGGGGATCAGCAGGGTCTGGCGGGCCACAGCACCGGCGGCGAGCGCCTTCTTCAGCCGCTCGTAGACCAGCCGCTCGTGGGCGGCGTGCTGGTCGACGATGACGATGCCGTCCCTGGTCTGCGTCACGATGTAGGTTTCGTGCACCTGGGCGCAGGCGGCGCCGAGCGGGAACTCGGCAGCGCCCTCGGGCGGTGGCGCGTCGCCATGCCGCATGCTGGGCGGGCCGATGTCGAGGCCGGGCGGCGCCTGGTAGCGCTGCGCCGCCTCGGCGAGGCCGGCGGCCGGTGGGACCTCCGGCCGGCTCCAGGCCCCGCTGCCGGCCCCGGGGCCACCCCCGAGGTTGCCGCCGGGCGTGAACCTGGCGAGGGCGGCGGCGCCGGTGGTGGTGCTGCTGCGGTGGCCGTGCTCGGCCAGCGCGCGCTTGAGGGCGCCGACGATGAGCCCGCGCACCTCGCCGCTGTCCCGGAACCGCACCTCGGCCTTGGTGGGGTGGACGTTCACGTCGACCAGAGCCGTCGGCAGCTCGAGGAAGAGGGCGGCGATCGGCTGGCGGTTGGCCGGCAGGAGGTCGGCATAGGCGGCCCGCAGCGCACCCTTGAGCAGCCGGTCCTGCACCGGCCGGCCGTTGACCACGAGATGCTGATCGCGGCCGTGATTGCGGCTCAGCGTCGGCAGGGCGGCGAGGCCGAAGAGCCGCAGGCCGTCGCGCTCGGCCGCGATCTCGATCGAGTTCTCGACCACGGGCCGGCCGAGGAGCGCGGTGAGGCGGGCTTCGCGGTCGGCCGGCGCCAGGTCGAGGAGGCGCCGCCCGCCGGCCTCGAGGCGAAAGCCGGTCTTCGGGTGCGCCAGGGCCAGGCGCTCGACGATCTCGCGCGCCAGCTCCAGCTCGCGCCGCTCGGACTTCAGGAACTTGAGCCGGGCCGGGGTATTGAAGAAGAGGTCCAGGACATCGACGCGGGTGCCGGCCGGGGCCGCTGCCGGCTCGGCCGCGCCCAGCCGGCCGCCATCGCCGGCGAGCCGCCAGCCATGCGCCTCGCTGGCGGTGCGGCTGGTCAGGGTGAAGCGGCTGACCGAGGCGATCGACGGCAGGGCCTCGCCGCGAAAGCCGAGGGTCCGGATGTCGACGAGCTGCTCGTCCAGGAGCTTCGAGGTGGCATGCCGCTCGACCGCCAGCTCCAGCTCGGCCCGGGTCATGCCCGAGCCGTCGTCCTCGACCGTGATGGCGCGCCGGCCGGCTTCCTCGAGCGTCACCCGGACGCGGGTGGCGCCGGCGTCGATGGCGTTCTCGACCAGCTCCTTGACGGCCGAGGCCGGGCGCTCGACCACCTCGCCCGCGGCGATGCGGTTGACCAGGCCCGGCGGCAGGCGGCGGATGCGCGGCGCCGGCCCCCGGGCGGTGGGTGCGCTGCTCTCAGCCCTTGCCGCCATTGCCGTTGGCCGCGACCAGCGGGCTCAGGCGGGTCGCACCGTCGAGGCCGACGGGATCGCCGACCACCGAGAAGAGCGGCTCGGCGCTGAACAGGCGCTCGCTCGCGCGGGCCACGTCGGCGAGGGCGACCGCCTCGATGAGCGCATTGCGGCGCTCGAGATAGTCGATGCCGAGATCGGCCACCTGCATGCCGACGAGCATGCGGGCGACGCTCTCGTTGCTGGTGAAGCGGAGCGGGAAGGAGCCGGTGAGGTAGGTCCGGGCATTGGCGAGGTCGGTCTCGCCGATATCGCCCTCGGCCATGCGCCCGAGCTCGGCCCGGATCACCTCGATCGACTGCGCCACCTGGTCGTTCCTGGTCGCCACCCCGCCCATCCAGAGCGGGGCGAGCTCGGCGTCGACGAGGTGGGAATAGACCGAGTAGGCGAGCCCCCGCTTCTCGCGCACCTCCTCGAGGAGCCGGGACGCGAAGCCGCCGCCGCCGATGATGTAGTTGGCGACATAGGCGGCGTAGTAGTCGGGGTCGTCGCGCGGGATGCCGGGCAGGCCGAAGGTCACGACACTCTGCGGGATGGTCATGGGGGTGACCAGCGTGGCGCCGGTCGCCGGCGTCGCCGGCAGGAGCGGCGGCAGGTCGGCCACGGCCGGAAGGTGGGCGAAGGCCCGGTCCAGCAGCGGCGCCAGCTCCGCCGCGGTGATGTCGCCGGCGACGCCGATGACGAGGTTGTCGCGGGCGAGGCGGCTTGCGACATAGGTCTCGAGGTCGGCCCGCGTGACCGCGCGGATGGCTTCGGGCGTGCCCTGCGCCGGCCGGCCATAGGCGTGATCGGGGAAGGCGTGGGCGAACCAGACGCGGCCCGCGACCGTGTTGGGGTCGGTGCGCCGGCGCTGCAGGTCGCTCGTGATCTGCTGGCGGATGCGCTCGATGGGCTCGGCATCGAAGCGCGGCTCGGCGAGCGCCAGTCGCAGCAGCTCGAAAGCCCGCTCGCGGTTCCCGTTGAGCGTCATCAGGCGGCCGGCCAGCGCGTCCCGCTCGGCGGTGAGCTGGAGCCGGATCGCCAGATCCTCGAGCTCGGTGCGAAAGGCGAGGCTGTCGAGCTCGCCGGCGCCCTCGTCGAGCAGCCCGGCGACCATGCGGGACAGGCCCTCGCTGCCGGCCGGGTCGGCGGCGGCCCCGCCCCGAAAGCTGAAGGCGACCGCCAGCAGCGGCACGCTCGGCGCGTTGACCAGCCACGCCTCGAGGCCGCCCGGGGTCAGGACCCGCTCGACGTCGGTGCCGAAAGCAGTCGTGGTGGCGGGCATGGTATGCGGCAAGACCTGCTATCCCGTGGCTGCGGCGGCGGTGGCTGCGTCTGCAGTGGCGGCGTCGCCGGCCGGGCGCTTGCCGTTGCCATTCCGGGCCGGCGTGAGGCGGCCGGTGACCGAGCGGCCGCGGTCGAAGAGCTCGCGGGCGGCTGCCTCCACCGCCGGGCGGGTCACGGCCGCGATGCTGGCCGGCCAGCTCTCGACGTCCTCGATCGTCGAGCCGGTGGTCAAGGCGCTGCCGAAGACGCGGACCGCGGTGGTCAGGCTGTCCCGGGCGTAGACCGATTCGGCGATCAGCCGCGCCTTGACGCGCTCGACCTCGGCCTCGGTGACGCCGTCCTCGACCAGCCTTTCGATCTCGGCGTCGAGGGCCTTCTCGAGCCGGTCGAGATCGACCTCGCCGCGCGGGCTGCCGTAGATGCGAAAGGCCGTCTGGTCGAGGCTGGTGCCCCGATAATAGGCGCCGATGCCCGAGGCGAGGGCCTGGTCGACGACGATGGCGCGGTAGAGCCGGCTGGTGCCGCCGCCGCCGAAGAGCTCGGCCAGGACCTCGAGCGCGTGCGCCCGGCCATCGGCCGCGGTGGCGTGGCTCGGCGCCAAATAGGAGCGCACGAGGCTCGGCTGCTCGACCCGCTCGTGCGCCAGCTCGATGCGCCGCTCGGCGAGCTGCGGCGGCTCGACGAGGCGCCGCCGCTCGGGCGTCGGGCGGGGCGCCACCCGGCCATAGGTCCGCTCCGCCAGAGGCCGCAGCTCGTCCATGGTGATGTCGCCGGCGACCACCAGGATGGCGTTGTTGGGGGCGTACCAGAGGTCATAGAAGGCGAGCGCGTCCTCGCGCGTGTAGCTCGCGATCTCGTGGTGCCAGCCGATGATCGGCAGCCGGTAGGGATGGTTCAGGAACTGGGCGGCGTCGAGCTGCTCGTGGAGCATGGCCCCAGGCTGGTTGTCGACGCGCGAGCTGCGCTCCTCGAGGATGACGTCGCGCTCGGCCAGGACATGGGCCGCATCCAGGCGGAGATTGGCCATGCGGTCGGCTTCCATCTCCATCACCATGGCCAGCCGGTCCCTGGCGATGTTCTGGAAATAGGCGGTGAAGTCGCTCGATGTCATGGCGTTGTCGTTGCCGCCGTGGCGGGCCACGATCTTCGAGAACTCGCCCGGGGCTATGGCCTCCGTCCCCTTGAACATCAGATGCTCGAGGAAATGCGGCAGGCCGGACTTGCCGGGCGGGCTGTCGGCCGTGCCCACCTTGTACCAGACCCAGTGCGAGACGACTGGCGCGCGATGGTTCTCGATGACGACCACCTGCATGCCGTTGTCGAGCGTGAAGGTCTGCGGATGGAACATGCCCATGGGCGCCCCTGCCTCGGCCGCGAGGTTGAGACCCGTCGCCATGGCTCCGGCTTCCGGCATCGCCGTCGCCTCCCTATTGCTCGGGTGCCGGGGGCTCGACCACCGACGTGCCGACCCGCTGGGTGACGACGCGCGCGCTCTGGCCCTCCGCCTCGAGGCGCGCCGCCTCGGCGGTGGGGTCGAGCGGCTGATAGACGCCGGAGCTGTCGACCATGCGCCGCCTCTGGAAATCGAGGATGAAGAGGAAGCGGCTCTCGTCGAGCTGGGTCATCTCGGTGTTCTCCTCGAGGATCACTTCGCGGATGTTGGGCTCGACGGTGCCGGGCAGGCCGGCGAGGAGCGCTTCCTCGGCCGGGCTCGGGTCGGCCTCCGGGACCGGCTGGCCGAAGAGCAGCTCCTGGGTCTGCAGGGACGCCGTGCCCTGCTGCTGCGCCGGGCTCGGCGTGCCCGGCTTCGGCAGGGTGTAGCTGGGTGGCAGCACCAGAGGCTGGCGGCGCACCACCTGGAACTCGTCGGGTGCCCGCCGGCCCATGCCGAGCCGCTCCTGCAGCGTGCCGCTGCCGCAGCCGGTCAGCGCCACGAGGACGAGCGCCATGCAGCCGAAGGCGATCCGACTTCCCTGGCCCGCTCGCTTCACTTTTGTCTCCCTGCGACAGGTAGCGCTTCCCGGCCGCCCAGCAGGCTGTCGCCCACCAGCAGAGCCGCGCCGACGACGATGGCGCTGTCGGCCACGTTGAACGCCGGCCAATGGTAGCCGAAAGCATGGAAATCGAGGAAGTCGACCACGGCGCCATAGCGTACCCGGTCGACGACATTGCCGAGCGCCCCGGCGAGGATCAGCCAGATGGCGAGGCGCGGCAGCTTCCGCCGCTCACGGCGCAGCCAGACGACGAGGAGGGCCGAGACCAGGAGCGCCACGCCGACGAGCAGCCAGCGGCCAGCCTCGCTGCCGGCCTGGAACATGCCGAAGCTGACGCCCCGGTTCCAGACGAGGACGAGGTTGAAGAAGCCGGTGACCTCGACGAAGCCCCGGTCGGCGAGGCTGGCGAGCGCCCACTGCTTGGTCAGGAAGTCCAGGACCAGGATCAGGAGGAAGACGCCGGGTCCGAGCCAGCGCCGGGCCGGGTCGTTCCTCAAGCCGCCATGGCGCCGACCGCCCCGGTGCAGCGGATGCAGAGCCCGCCGGCCTCGTCGACCTCCTCGAGCACCTGCCAGCAGCGGCCGCATTTCTCGCCCGCCGCCAGCGCCGGCACGACCCCCACGCCCGGCACGTCGGCGAGCGTGAAGGCACCCCCGGGCGGGGTTCCGACCACGATCTCGATGCCGCTCGTGATGCAGAGCCCGGCCATGTCGAGCCCCTCGATGGCGGCGGCATGCGCCTCGGTCACATGGACGACAGGGGCGGCCTGCAGGCTGGCACCGATGCGTTTCTCGCGACGCTCGATCTCGAGCGCCCCGGTGACCACGCGGCGCACCGCCCTGACCTTCTCCCAGCGGGCGGCGAGCGCGGGGTCGCGCCAGTCGCCCGGCAGCGTCTCGAAGAGCTCGAGATGGATGCTGTCCGTCTCGCCCTGGCCGCGGGCGAGCCAGGCTTCCTCGGCGGTGAAGACGAGGACCGGGGCGAGCCAGCGCACGAGGCAGTTGAAAACCCGGTCGAGCACGGTGCGGGCGGCGCGGCGCCGCACGCTGTCGACCGCGTCGCAGTAGAGGCTGTCCTTGCGCACGTCGAAATAGAAGGCCGAGAGGTCGATGGCGCAGAAATGATGGATGGCGCCATAGAGCCTGGGAAAGTCATAGCTGGCGTTGCAGGAGCGGACGAGGTCGTCGAGCTCCGCCAGCCGGTGCAGGACCCAGCGCTCGAGCTCCGGCATCCGGTCGCAGGGCAGGCGCTCGACCTCGCGGAAGCCGGCGAGGTTGCCGAGCGCGTAGCGCAGCGTGTTGCGCAGGCGGCGATAGTTGTCGCCGATGCCGTCCAGGATCTCCTTGCCGATGCGGATGTCCTCGGCATAGTCGGCGGAGACCGTCCACAGGCGCAGGATGTCGGCGCCATGGGTCTTCATGAGGTCGATCGGCGAAAGGACGTTGCCCTTCGACTTCGACATCTTCTCGCCCTTGGCGTCGACGACGAAGCCGTGGGTCAGCACGGCATCGTAGGGTGCCCGGCCGCGGGTGCCGCAGCTCTCGAGCAGCGAGGAGTGGAACCAGCCGCGATGCTGGTCGGAGCCCTCGAGATAGAGGTCGGCCGGCCATTTCAGCTCCGGCCGCTGCTCCAGGACGAAGGCGTGGGTCGAGCCCGATTCGAACCAGACATCGAGGATGTCGTCGACCTTCTCGAAGTCTTCCTTGCGATGATCGTTGCCGAGGAAGTCCTGGGGGTCCCTGGTCCACCAGGCATCGGCGCCCTCGGCCTCGAAGGCCAGCGCGATGCGCTCGATCACGGCCGGGTCGCGCAAGGGCTCGCCCGTCTTTTTGTCGACGAAGACGGCGATCGGCACGCCCCAGGCGCGCTGCCGGCTGATGCACCAGTCGGGCCGCGTCTCGATCATCGAGCGCAGCCGGTTCTTCCCCCTGGCCGGGACGAAGGTCGTGGCGTCGATGGCGTCGAGCGCCTTCTGGCGCAGATCGAGCTCGCCCTCCATCGGGATGAACCACTGGGCCGTGGCGCGGAAGATCAAGGGCGCCTTGGAGCGCCAGGAATGCGGGTAGGAATGGACGAGCCTGCCCTGCGCCAGGAGGTTGCCCTCGGCCCTCAGGGCCTCGACCACCGGCTCCGCCGCCTTGAAGACGTGAATGCCCTCGAAGCCCGGCACGGCCGCCGTGTAGCTGCCGTCCTCGGCCACGGTGTCCGGCACCTCGAGCCCGTGGCGCCGGCCGAGCTCGAAGTCGTCGGCGCCGTGCCCGGGGGCGATGTGGACGAGGCCCGTGCCGTCCTCGTCGCTGACGAAGTCGGCCGGGTGCAGCGGCACCTCGAAGCCGTAGCCGCCGGCGTGGCCGGCGAGCGGGTGGGCGGCGATCGAGCCGGCGAGCGCCGTGCCCTTGAAGGTCTCGAGCACCTGCCAGTCGGCGATGCCGGCCGTCGCCATGGTGGCCTCGACCAGCGTCTCGGCCATGATCAGCCGGCGGCCGGCGGCCGCGACCAGGGCGTAGTCGATGGCGGCGCCATAGGCCACGGCCCGGTTGGCCGGGATGGTCCAGGGCGTGGTGGTCCAGATGACCACGGCGGCATCGGCGAAGCGTGGCTGCGCCGGGCGGATGAGGGGAAAGGCCACCCAGATCGTGGTCGAGGTGTGGTCGTGGTATTCCACCTCGGCCTCGGCGAGGGCGGTCTTCTCGACCACCGACCACATCACCGATCGCTTGCCGCGATAGAGCGAGCCGTTGAGCAGGAACTTCGCCAGCTCGCGATAGATGTCGGCCTCGGACCGGAAGTCCATGGTCGCGTAGCGCCGGTCCCAGTCGCCGACGACGCCGAGCCGCTCGAACTCGGCGCGCTGGATGTCGATCCAGCGGGCCGCGTACTCGCGGCACTCGCGGCGGAAGTCGATGATCGGCACGTCGTCCTTGTTCTTGCCCCTCTTCCGGTACTCCTGCTCGATCTGCCATTCGATCGGCAGGCCGTGGCAGTCCCAGCCGGGGACATAGGCCGCGTCCTTGCCGAGCATCTGCCGGCTGCGGTTGACGACGTCCTTGAGGATCTTGTTGAGCGCCGTGCCCATGTGCAGGTGGCCGTTGGCGTAGGGCGGGCCGTCATGGAGGATGAAGCGCTCGCGGCCACGAGCGGCCTCGCGCAGCCGGCCATACTGCGCCTCGGCCGCCCAGCGCTCGAGCTGGGCCGGCTCGCGCGCCGGCAGGTTCGCCTTCATGGCGAAGTCCGTGCGCGGCAGGAAGACGGTGTCCCTGTAGTCCTTCGGGTAGTCCTTGGTCATCCGGTCGTCATCCGATCGGGCGCGCCTTCGGCCCGGCGCGCCGCGTCAAGCGTCGAGACGGTCATGGATTCGCCGCGCCGCGGAGCAATCCTCTGCGATCTGGGCCTTCAGGGCCTCGATCCCGGGGAACTTCACCTCGCCGCGCAGGCGTTCCAGGAACGCCACATCGAGCCGCTGTCCGTAGAGATCGAGCCGAGCATCGAGAAGGTGCACCTCGAGCAGCAGCCGATCGCCGTCGAATGTGGGGCGGCGACCCAGATTCGCGATGCCGGGATACCAGACCTTGCCTGCCGGTGTACAGCGGCCGGCGCGCACCGCGTAGACGCCGCTGGCCGGCAGGGCATAGCGTTCGGCGGCGGGGGCGATGTTGGCCGTGGGAAAGCCGATGGTGCGACCGCGCCGATGGCCTTGGCCGACGATGCCGGTGAGCTCGAAGGGATAGCCCAGCAGGCGGTTGGCGAGCGCCAGCTCGCCGGCGGCCAGGGCGACGCGGATCCGGGTCGAGGAGCAGGGCAGCCCGTCTGCCATGACCGGCGGCACGGCGGCGAAGGCGAAGTCGTGGGCGGCGGCCGCCTCCTGCAGGAGCGCCGCGTCGCCCTGCCGCCGGTGGCCGAAGCGGAAGGCCTCGCCGGCCGCGAGGCCCCTGATGCCGAGCCGGCCGACGAGGATACGCTCGACGAATTCCGGGGCGGGCATCGCCATGAGAGCCCGGTCGAAGCGCAAGAGGAAGAGGTGATCGACGCCGAGGTCGCGCAGGAGCGCTATCTTCCGCCGCAGCGGCGCGAGGCGCAGAGGTGCCGTCGCCGGGCTCAGCACCTCGCGGGGATGCGGCTCGAAGGTGACGACGCCGAGGCCGCCGGCCCGCGCCACCTGGCCGTGGGCCGCCTGGCCGTGGGCCGCCTGGCGGCGCGCCGCCTCGATGACGGCGCGATGCCCCTGGTGCACGCCGTCGAAATTGCCGATGGCGACCGCACAGCCGACCGCCTCGGGCGGCAAAGCTGCGAAACCCCGATGGACCCTCATGCGCCGCCTTCTTCCACGGGCCGCGAAGCCTGTAAAGCTCGGCCCGTGGTCGGTTTCCGGCGCGGCCCGGCGGTCCGGGTCCTGCCAGCGGAGGCTGGGGGGCGTCTAGCGGCAGAGGCTGGCGATCGCCCGCTCCAGGCCGGGCCGGTCGGTTACCCGTTGCCGGTAGCCGACCTCGCCGGTGCCGACGACGGTCGGCGGCGTTGCCTTGCTGCCGTCATTGATCCGGCCGACGACGAACGGGTCGCCCGACGGGTTGCGCCAGGTGAGCGTGCTGCCGGTGACCTGCGGCGCGTAGGCGCCGCCACCCGGGTGGATGTGGTCGGTGACGGGCCGGCCCTTGACCGGAACGACCCACACCCCCCGGCCGCTGGTGTTGAAGCGGTAGGTGATGTAGTCGCCGGCGGCGACCTCCTCGGAGCTGCGGGCGAGGAAGAAGGCTTTTGGCTTGGATTCGCTGCCGATCGCGGAGTTGGTCACGGCACGGGCCACATAGTCCCAGTACTGCGCGGTGCCGCGGCCGTCCGGACCGCGGTAGGGCTTCTTGTCGCTGGCGTAGGACGGCAGCACGTACTCGCCCTGGTAGCCCCAGGTCGCGTCGATCCTGGCGGCGTAGGAGTGGCGCACGCCGCCGGTCTCGAACTTGGTG
This sequence comes from Geminicoccaceae bacterium, assembly GCA_020638495.1. Taxonomy (GTDB): domain Bacteria; phylum Pseudomonadota; class Alphaproteobacteria; order Geminicoccales; family Geminicoccaceae; genus SLRI01. The sequence goes on from JACKIN010000009.1 coordinate 103,003, forward strand.
AAGTCGCTGTGCGAGACGTACCGGCTGAACGAGCCGCCCTTGTAGTCGCGCCAGCCGAAGAGCGGCTCGGCGATGATCCGGCAGCGCCAGACATCCGGCCAGGCCTGCCATTTGCCGGCCGCCGTGTCGCCACCGAGCTGGGCGAAATCGCCGAAGTCGATGCTCGACGTCTTCAGGTTCATGCGGCCCAGGACGATGAACGGCCGCACCGCGTCCTTGTGGGTGCGGATGCGGACCAGCGTGCCGACACCTTCCGTGCGCTTGCCGTTGGGCGAGGTCAGCCAGCCGGCCGGTTGCGGATCGAACGAGGCGCCGATCCAGTAGACGCCGCGAAACCCCTCGACGACGATCTGGAACTTGCCGTTGATCGACTGATTGGGGCTGACCAGCAGAAGATCCTGGTCGGCCCGGCCGGTCACCTTCTGGAAGCCGGAAGGCTGGACATAGTGGATGACCAGATTGGCGGCGGGCGAGGGGATGGCCGGGACGTCGGTCGGGCTGCTCGATCCGGAGCCGCCGGAGGCCGGGCTGCCGGCCGTGGAGCCGCCGGAAGTGGCACCGCCGGCGGTCGGGTTTCCGGCAGTGGCGCCTCCGGCGGTGGAGCCGCCGGAAGTGGAGCCGCCGGAAGTGGAGCCGCCGGAAGTGGTGCCGCCGGAAGTGGCGATGCCGGAACCCGGCAAGGTGAGCGCCGGGAAGCCCGGCAGCAGCCGTTGCTGGCCGAGCTTCAGCTTTGGGATCGCATCCCCGGCGGTTGCCTGGCGGCCCGGGAGGCCGAGCTGGAACGAGTTGCGGAAGCTGAAGGGCTCGGCCGCCAGGGCAAGAGGTGCCAGCGTCGGCTGCAGCACGGCGGCGGCCGCGACGATCGTGCCGAGCGCCAGGATGCGAAGGAATGGCGGCACGACGTGTCGAGGCACCCGGCACCCCGTCGCAACGTCGCGGGCGGCCTGGTTCCGGCTGGTGGCAGCCGGCGTGGCTCCCTTGGTGGGTCCGCGGCTGCGGTCCGGGGTCATCGCATCTTCTCCTTGATTGTCCGCGCTGGCTGGCATGCCTGCCGATCCCGGTCGCCCGCTGGGTCGCTCGCGGGCAGGTGGACGAGCTCCGATGGCGGCATTCGACCCGTTCGTTGTAACCCGGGTAGCAAAACCGAAGAGCAGTATCTAGAACTCAATCGAGAAAACTTTTGGTTAAGAAAAATTCCGTATTCGTGATCAAATCAGTATCATGATACTGTCCATGCGGCATGGTTTCGGCTCGCGGTTGTTTATCAACCAGAGCGTGCATAATCGTCGAATTCTCGCTTGTTTGGTGTTTCGTGGACGCCGAGGTTGTGACGCGGCCATCACCCTTGTAAGAGCGGGTGATGCGCCGCGGGCACGGCGGTTCTCACAATCATCCGGGAAGGGGCGTCCGATGAGACCTCCCGCTTTGTCGCGACGGTTCGCGGCCATAGGCATTTTCTTGTCGGTACTGGCGCTCGGCGCCTGCGAGACGCCGGTCGAGGGATACGGGGCAGTCGGCAACAGCTTGAGGACTGTCGACTTCGATCCACCGCCGGGCGGCGAGACCGCGGCCCGCTCGCCGACCCCGACGACCGGTGGCACGGCGACGGGCGAAAGGCCCCAGTCGCAGCTCTTCTTCGGCCAGAACCCGGTGCCGGGAGCGGAGACCGCTGCCGCCGCTGACACGACCGGCGGAGTCAGGCTGAACTTCGATGGCGCCAGCCTGCGCGAGGTCGTGGACGTGGTGCTCGGCGAGATCCTGGGCGTGAGCTACACGATCGATCCGGCGGTGAGCGGCGACGTGATCCTGTCGTCGACCGCACCGCTCTCCCGCGCCGACATGCTGACCGTGCTCGAGACCATCCTGCAGATGCACGGCGCCACGCTGGTCGATCTCGGCGGCACCTACGCGGTGATGGCGGGAGCACCCACGGTCGGTGCCGCGCAGTTCACGACCGTCGGCGGCGAGCAGGCGCCACCCCTGATCGTCGGCACCGGCGTCACCGTCGTGCCGCTGCGCTACGTGAGCGCCGCCGCGGCATCGCAGTTCATCCAGCCCCTGCTCTCGCTGCCCGAGCAGATCCGCATCGACGACGCCCGCAACCTCCTGCTCTTCGTCGGCAATGCGGCGGAACGGCAGAACGTGGTCCGCACGCTCGGCGAGATCGACGTGGACTGGATGGCCGGCCGGTCGGTCGGGATCTTCCCCCTGAGCACGGCGACGCCGGAATCCGTCATCGCCGAGCTCGATGGCCTGTTCTCGCCCTTCGGCGGCTTCGATATCAACACCTCGGGCGTGCGCTTCCTGCCGATGGACCGGCTGAACGCGGTGCTCGCCATCACCAGCCAGCCCGAGCAGCTCGTCGACATCGAGCGCTGGGTGCAGCGTCTCGACCGGGGCAGCGGGTCGAGCGTGCAGTTCTTCGTCTACCAGCTCCAGAACACGCCGGCCTTGCCGATGGCGGAGCTTCTGAACGCCACCTTCGCCGACGCGGCGGCCGCCGATCTGGTGCCGGCCTCGGCCGGGCTCGCCGGCGAGTTCGGGGCGGTGCCGTCGCAGGCCGGGCTCGAGACCGGCGACTTTCTCGGCGACACGGCGCCCCTGCCCTTCGACGCGCCATTCGGCGACCTGCCGCCCAGTCAGCGTCGCGACGTGCTGTCCTCGGTCAAGGTCGTGCCCAACGAGCTCTCCAACTCGCTCGTGGTGCGCGCCACGCCGCAGGCCTATGCGCTGATCGAGCAGACCATCCGCCGGCTCGACGTGGCACCCCTGCAGGTGCTGATCGAGGCGACCATCGCCGAGGTCGTGCTCAACGACCAGCTGCGCTACGGCGTGCAGTACTTCTTCCAGGCCGGCAGCTTCAGGGCCGGCTTCAACACGACGACCGACGGTGGCGCCAGTGGCGCAGTCAATCCCAATCTGCTCGACCCGCTGGCTCTCGTGCCGGGCTTCAACTTCGTCTATTCCGGCGCCAGCTCGAACATCACCATCGACGCGCTGTCCCGCATCACCGACGTGCAGGTCCTCTCCTCGCCCTCGCTGGTGGTCCAGGACAACAGCGAGGCGGTGCTGACCGTCGGCGACGAGGTGCCGCTCGTCACCCGCACCTCGCAGGGCGTGGAAAACCCGGACTCGCCCATCGTCGCCAACATCGAGTATCGCGAGACCGGCGTCATCCTCGAGGTGAAGCCGCGCATCAACTTCAACAACATCGTCTCGCTGCAGATCTCGCAGGAGGTCAGCCGGGTGCAGCCGGTCGGCGAGGACCAGTTCGGCAACCCGACCATCGCCCAGCGGCGGATCACCAGCAGCGTCAACGTCACCAGCGGCCAGACCGTGGTCCTGGGCGGGCTGATCCAGGACGACACGATCCGCAACAACAGCAGCGTGCCGGGGCTCGGCGACATCCCGGTGCTGGGCAATCTCTTCGGCAGCACCAACGATGTGTCGCAGCGCACCGAGCTCATCGTCTTCATCACGCCCCGGGTGATCCGCAACGCCGACGACGCGCGGGCCGTCAGCGAGGAGCTGCGCGACCGGATGCGGGCCGCCCAGCCGCCCGCCGACTCCGCGGGCGAGCCGCTGACGCCGGCCGGCGCACCCCCGCCCGTGCCGACGACGACCCCGCCGCCGGCGCCCGAGCCGGCCCCGCCGCCGGCGCCGCCCGCGACGACGATCACGCCGCGACCCCTGACGACCAGCGAGCTGCCCGAGCCGGCGCTGCCTGACCCCGAGCCGGCCGGAGCACCGGCGGAGGCGCCCGGCGAGGAGCCAGTACCCGGCATCGTGCCGGTCGCCTGGGTCGAGCCGACGGCCGTCGTGCCGCCGGTCGCCCTGCCGGTCGTCGAGCCGCCCTCCGTCGGGCCGCCGGATGGCGAGCCGCCGCGCCGCCGGCCGTCGGTCGACCCGGCCGCGGCGGATGCCCCGCCGGCCAACCTGCCGCTGGCCCGGCCGATTCCGGGGGATGTGGTCCTGCCGGCGCCGCGCCCCGGCGAGGTGGGCATCGCCCTCTAGGCGAGGCCGCGCTGGGCGCCATCGCTTTCGCCTGGGCCCTGGCCGCGGCCCTCGTCGGCCTCGCGGTCGGCAGCTTCTTGGGCGCCCTGGCGTCGCGCTGGCCCGCGCTCGACCGGGGCTTCCTTTTCGGCCGGTCGCGCTGCGCCGCCTGCGGGGCGGGGCTCGGCTGGCGGGAGACCCTGCCGCTCTGGAGCTGGGTCGCGCAACGCGGGCGCTGCCGGCATTGCGGCGGCGCCATCGGCTGGCGGCCGCTGGCGGCCGAGCTCGCGGGTGCCGCCATTGCCGGAACGGCTTTCGCGGCGCTGGCCCCGGCAGCGGCCCTGCTGCTCACGGGCGTCGGCTGGTGCCTGCTGCTGCTGGCGCTGATCGACGCTGCGCATGGCCGTCTGCCGGACATCCTGACGCTGCCGCTCGCTCTGGCGGGACCGCTGGTCGCCGCCCTGGCACCGCTGCCGGGGCTGGTGCCGCCGCTCGAGGGGCTCCTGGGCGCCGGGCTGGGCTTCGCCCTCTTCTGGGCCATCGGCCGGCTCTACGCGGCCTGGCGCGGGCAGGAGGGGCTCGGGCTCGGCGACGCCAAGCTGCTCGCCGCTGCCGGCGCCTGGCTCGGGCCGCCGGGCCTGGCGCCCACCATCCTCGTGGCGGCGATCACGGGCCTCGTGGCCGCCTGGCTCGGCGGGCGCCGGCGGGGTGGCGACGCCATCGCCTTCGGCCCGTTCCTGGCGCTGGCCTGCTGGCTGCTGCTGCTCCGGCAGCTCGCCGGATCCCAGGGGGGGAGCTAGGCGCCCGCCTTCTTGTGGATCTCCTTCAGCAGCGGGCGGATGGCGCCGAGGTCGTAGCCGGCGGTGGCGGCGGCGGCGATCAGCGCGTCCGGGTCCTCGTCCCGCGCCTCGACCAGCGCCCAGAGATGGCAGGAGCGGGTGCCGGAGCGGCAGTAGGCGACGAAGGGCCCCTGGTGCCCGTCGATCGCCGCCCGCATCGCCGCCAGATGGTCGGGCAAGATGCCGCCCGAAACGACCGGCACGTGGACATAGGCGAGGCCCTGGGCCGCCGCCAGCGCCCGCGCCTCGGCATCGGCGAGCTGGTCGGGCGCCTCGCCGTCCGGGCGGTTGTTGATCACCGTCCTGATGCCGAGCTCGGCCGCCGCGGCGAAATCCGCCGGCTCGAGCTGCGGGGCGACGTAGAAATCGGATGCCACTTTGCGGAAGGTCGTCATGGGCGGCAGGCGGTCATGCGGGCTGCTCCTCGATGCTGGGATGATCATCCGACCAAATTCCGGGTCGGCTGACAAGCGCCGACGGCATCGCCCGGCCGCCCGGCTTGCCGGGCTCGCCCGCGGCGGCATGGCGCCCGTGGCGTCGGCGGCGCCGTGCGCATCGGGCCCGGCGACGCAGCAGGCCGTCACCTCGCCGTCGGTGCCCGGGGGGCGTTTTTCGTCCGGCCGTTCAGACCTTCTTAAAGGTTCACCGGTAGTCTCTCCTCTCGTGGGGCGCGGCCCATTGATCCCCTGGATCGACGGCTCGCGGCTCACTGTCCTCCCTGACGTTGTGATGCCTCCCTACAGACTGGGTCACCGCTTCGGCGGTGGCCCGTTTTTTTCTGCGGGGGCCATGACGGCGGCACCGGCAGGCAGGCTCTCGCTGCCAATACTAGGGATATTATCCTAATCCGGCCCGCCCGTCAAGCCGGCGCCCGGTTCATTCGGCATTTCCTGGCCTTCCGCACCCGGAGCACGCGCGGAAGCTGGCGAGAGCCCTGAAAATACGTTTTATTTCAATTGTTCAACGGCGATCGGGTTCGTTGGTCGACGCCTCGGTTCGTTCGTCGTAGAGGCGGATTCATTCGTCGGAAAGGCGGGTTCGTTCGTTGAAATCCCGGGTTCGATCGTCGCCGCCTGTCGCGGAATCCGCGACAGTTTCGGGCGATTGTCGCAGAATCTGCGGCATAAGGAATCGTGATGTCGCAGAATCCGCGGCAGTCGGACGGTCGCTGTCGCGAAATACGCGACAACCCTGGCCCTGCTGTCGCGGATTCTGCGACAGTCCGGGCGGTGCAGGGGGTGGAAGGGCGCGGAGCGACGCTTCTGGGGGGCTTTCCGCGGACTAGGTATAAGCGTTCGTGATGGCGGCGAGGCGGTCGAGGTCGCCGCCGCCGGGAGCGTTGCGTCGCGGCTGTTCGGCCACGGGTTCCTCGGCGCGGGCCAGCAGCCGGCGGCGGCTGCCGAAAACACCTTCGAGCAGGGCCGGCAGATGGAGATCGGCGTCCAGCCTGGGGAAATGCAGGCCGAGCCCGGATCGGCTGATCTGGATCGGCTCGAGGTCGGCCGGCCGCGCCCGCTCGAGCCCCTCGGTGTCACGGGCCGCGAAGGCGATCGGCCCCGCCGCCATGAGTCCGGCGGCGCGCGCCTCGGCCGCCTCGAACGCCTCACGACGCACCACGGATCGTCTCCCAGGCGCGGCAGGGCGCCGCCAGTGCCGCGTTCGAGATTACGAGGCGCTCTTGTCGGCTCAAGGGTCTTGTGGTGGCTAAAATCGTCCTCGTATCTTCTCAACTGGGCGGAATACGGTGACTGTCTGGACGAGATGGCCGTGGCTCGGCAGCTGCCGGGCCAAGGCCGGCGGACGGGACGCCGGATAGTCCCTGGTCGCGTGAGACGTGGCCGATCAGGCAGCCACCCAGCCGCTCCTCGACCAGCGCCGCGTGCGCCCGCTCCGGCAGGCAGCTCGCCGCGAACGCGGCAAACGCCCGGCTGAAGGTCGCCTCGCTCGGCACCTGGGAGGCCCGCTCCCAGCCGCAAATCCGCCGCAGAGCCTTGTCCACGAGCAGGCGCTCGCGCAGCATCACGGTCATCGGCAGATCGAGCACCGCCTTGGCCAGGAACGCCCGCGCCAGCGCCGCCCGGCAGGCCGGCGGCCGGCCCAGCCAGTGGCCGAGAGCTGGCAGAAAGCTCTCGATCCGGGCAAGCTCCAGAGCCGTCACGAGCAGCCGATGGCGCGGACCGAGCGGCCCGACATGCTCCTCCAGCCAGGGGAAAAGCTCACCTTGGACACGCCGCCAATGCTCGGATAGGCTCCCGTCCAGTGGCATCGTCCATCCCTTCCGGTTGGTTTCTGTCTTGACAACATCAACCTATCGGATGGAGCTGGGCGATGCCACGCTTCACCGCTCAATACCGAGCAATTCCGCCCCTTCAGGGCGTTTTGCAACTGCCTCACGAACCGACTTTTTCCGATTGTTAAAGTCGGTTCGTGTCCCGACTTTTTGATTGTTAAAGTCGGTTCGTGTCCCGACTTTTTCGTGTCCCGACTTTTTCCAACGCCATGCTCAGGGACGGAACGCCATGGCGGGCAGCGTAAGCAGCTTGACAGACCAAGACAGTCGCTGACCTCTTTTTTGCACACCGACCCCCTGTGGGAAGCCGGCATCATGCCTTGGCGCCGCCGATGATCAGCGCACCAGATACGGCGCCAGCTTGTCCCAGTCGAAGGTGACGCCGGTGCCGTGCTCCTCGGGGGCGACGGCGCGGTGGTGGAGGGTGGCGAGGGGGTGCTTGGTGTAGCGGTCGATGGGGAAGGAGTGGACCTCGATCCAGCCGCCGTTGGGGTGGCCGGCGACGAGGCTGACGTGGAGCTCCTGCATGCCGTGGCTGCAGGCGGGGATGCCGTGGTCCTCGGCCATGTCGGCGACGGCGAGCCAGCCGGTGATGCCGCCGCAATTGGAGGCGTCGGGCTGGATGTAGGCGAGCTTCGCCCCGGCGATGGCCGCCTCGAACTCGTGAAGCGTGTGCAGGTTCTCGCCCTGGGCGAGCGGCATGCCGGTCGCCTCGGCGATGCGGGCGTAGCCGTCGAAATCCTCGGGGATGATCGGCTCCTCGAACCAGAGGAGGTCGAAGGGGGCGAAGGCCTCGGCCGCACGAATCGCCTGGTCGACGCTCATCGAGTAGTTGGCGTCGACCATGAAGGCGATCTTCGGGCCGATCAGCTCGCGCACGGCGGCGACGCGCTCGACGTCCTCTGCCAGGGTCGGCTGGCCGACCTTGATCTTGACGCCGTCGAAGCCGCGATCGAGGTAGCCCTGCACGCTCTCGAGCAGCTTCGGCAGGGGGAAGCCCAGGTCGATGCCGCCGCAATAGGCGCGGGCCCGGCGGCTGTGGCCGCCGGCCATCTGCCAGAGGGCCTGGCCCCGGTTCTTGCCGCGCAGGTCCCAAAGGGCGATGTCGAGGGCGGAGATGGCGAAGGATGCGATGCCGCCCCGGCCGACATAGTGGATGTGCCACTGCATGGCGTCGTGCAGGTCCTCGACCGGGCCGGCGTCGTGGCCGATGAGGAAGGGTGCCAGGTCGTGCTCGATCATGGCGAGGACGGCGCGGCCGCCCTTGCCCCCGGTGTAGCTGTAGCCGGTGCCCTCGCTGCCGTCGTCGAGGCGGATGGTGGCGGTGATCAGCTCGAAATGGGTGTGGTCGCCGTGCTTCGCGTCGGCCAGCACCTCGTCGAGGGGAACGCGGAAGAGGCGGGCCTCGATGGTCTCGATCAGCGGCATGTCATCGGTCCTCTGCGGCTCTGGCGCTGCTCACCCGGTTCTGCAGCAGGATGACGATGAAGAGAAAGCCGCCGCGCACCACGAGCTGCCAGTAGGCGCTGAGCGAGATGGTGCCGCGGCCGTTCTCGAAGTTCAGGATGTTGAAGACGAGGCCGAGCAAAAGGGCACCGGCGACGGTGGCGGGGACCGAGCCGAGCCCGCCCGTCAGGAGCGTGCCGCCGACGACGACGGACGCGATGGCCGAGAGCTCCCAGCCCACCCCTTCGAGCGGCTGGCCTGCCCCGAAGCCGGAGGCCAAAAAAACGCCGGCGATGCCGGCGCAGGCGCCGCTCAGCATGTAGACGAAGGCCTTGGTGCGGTCGACCTCGAGGCCCATCAGGACGGAGGCGTCCTCGCCGCCGCCGATGGCGAGCACGGTGCGGCCGAGCGAGGTGCGCTCGAGGACGAACCAGGCGGCGAGGGCGACGATGGCGACCAGCACGATGGTCCAGGGCACGACGCCGAAGGCCTTCTCCATGCCGAGCTTCGTGAAGTTGCTGCCCCAGTCGACCGAGATGGTCTGGGCCCCGCTGAGCACGAGCGCCCCGCCCTTGGCGGCGAGCATGGTGGCGAGCGTGGCGATGAAGGGCGGCACGCGCATGAGGATGATGACGAAGGCGTTGACGGCGCCGAAGGCGATGCCGGCGAGGATGCCGCCGGGGAGCGCCACCTCTATGCCCCAGGGGCTGAGATAGGCCGCGACCACCGAGGTGAAGGCTGCGACCGAGCCGACCGAGAGGTCGATGCCGCCGGTCATGATGACGAAGCACATGCCGATGGAGATGACGATGAACATCGAGTTGTAGTTGAGGAAGGAGACGATGTTGTAGGCGCCGCCGAAATTGTCGTAGCGCAGGAGGCCGAAGGCGATGAGTGCCATGAGCGCCAGCCAGACGGCGTTGCTCTGGGCCTGGCCCCGGACGTAGCGGCGAAGGTCGAAGGTGGTGGCGTCGCCCATGGCTACTCCCGCCGCCCGGCCTGCAGGTAGACGGCGACGACGATGATGAAGGCCTTGGCGATCAGCGCCACCTCGTCCTCCACGCCGTTGGCGAGCAGCGTGTACTTGACGAGCTGGATGATCACGGCACCCAGCACGGCGCCGAAGATGGGAGCACGGCCGCCCTGCAGGAGCGCACCGCCGACCACCGCGGCGGCGATGGCGTCGAGCTCCATGAGGTTGCCGTTGCGGCCGGCGTCCGAGGCCGAGTTGATGGCGACGACGATCAGCCCGGCGATGCCGGCGAGCCCGGCGCAGATGACGTAGGCGCCGAACTTGACGCGGCGCACCGGCACGCCGGAGAGCCGGGCGGCCCGCTCGTTGCCGCCGATGGCGAGGAGATAGCGGCCGAAGAGGGTGCGGGTGACGAGCCAGTAGACGAGCCCGGCGAGCGCCAGCGCCAGCCAGCCCTGGAAGGGCAGGCCGAGGATCCTGCCGGTGCCGAGATAGCTGAAGGAGGGATTGCTGAAGGTCTGCAGGTTGCCGTTGGTCAGCACCTGGGCGATGCCGCGGCCGGAGATGAAGAGGATGAGGGTGGCGATGATCGGCTGGACCCGGAGCACGCTCACCATGAAGCCGTTGAAGAGGCCGCAGGCCATGGCCGCCAGCAGCGGCAGCGTGAAGGCGGCGACGAGGCCGAGGGCAGGGTACGCGACGCCGAAGGGCGAGAGGAAGATCAAGGGGGCGAGCGCGCCCGCGAGCGCCATGACGGCGCCGACCGAGAGGTCGATGCCGCCGGTCGCGATCACCAGGGTCATGCCGATGGCGACGATGGCGATGGTCGCGACCTGGCTGATGTTGACGAAGAGCGTCTGCAGCTGGAGGAAGTTGGGCGTGATGGCGATGTTGACGAGGACGAGAACCAGAAGGGCGACCAGCCCGCCATGGCGGCGGAGCTGGCGAAGGGCCCGGGCGGTCGCGGGCGACGCCGTGGCCGGGCTTGCGGATTCGAGGCGCGTGCTCATGCCGGGGCCTGGCCCCGGTGATGGTGGGCGATCGCCTTGACCAGGGCGTTCTCGGTGATGCCGGGGTTCTGGAGCTCGGTGACCGAGTAGCCGTCCTGCATGACGGTGATGCGGTCGGCACCCTCGACCAGCTCCTCGAATTCCGAGGAGATGAGGAGCACGCCGAAGCCACGGGCGACGTAGTCGCGGATGATAGCCTGGATCTCGAGCTTGGCGCCGACATCGACGCCCCGGGTCGGCTCGTCGAGGATCAAAAGCTCTGGCTCGGTCGCGAGCCAGCGGGCGAGCAGCGCCTTCTGCTGGTTGCCGCCCGAGAGCTCGCGGATCGGCTGGTCCATATTGGCGGTCTTGATGCCGAGCGACTTGATGAAGGCCTCGACGAGGGCGCGTTCCCGGCCGCGCTCGATCCGCCCGCCCCGGCTGAGCTTCGGCAGCACCGCCAGCGTCACGTTCTCGCGCACCGACATCTCGGGCACGATGCCCTCGGCCTTGCGGTCCTCGGTGAGGTAGCCGATGCCGGCGGCGATGGCGGAAGCCGGGTCCGAGGGGGCCTGGCCTTTGAAGCTGACGCTGCCCTTCTGCAGCCGGTCGAGGCCAAAGACGGCGCGGGCCGCCTCGGTGCGGCCGGAGCCCAAGAGCCCGGCGAGGCCCACGATCTCGCCCCGGTGGACGATGAGGTCGAGCCGGTGGAGGCGCCGGTCGGTGGCGGCCGCCTTCGCCTCGAGCAGCACCTCGCCGCTCCGGTCCCGTTGGCCGCCGCCGAGCTCTGTCATGCCGTCGGCGCGGATCTCGTCGATGTCGCGGCCGAGCATGTCGGCGATGAGCTCGAGCTTGGTGGTCTCGGCGATGGCCTTCCTCGCCACCGTGCGGCCGTCGCGCATGACGGTCACCGAATCGCAGATGCGGAAGAGCTCGTCGAGGAAGTGCGAGACGTAGAGCACCGAGACGCCGCTCGCCTTGAGGCCGCGGACCACGCCGAAGAGCACCTCGACCTCGCGGTCGTCGAGCGAGGAGGTGGGCTCGTCCATGATGACGAGCCGGGCGTCGAGCGAGACGGCGCGGGCGATGGCGACGAGCTGCTGGATGGCGGTCGAGTAGCTGCCGAGCGGTGCCCTGACGTCGATCTCGATGCCGAAGCGGGCGAGGATCTCGCGGGTGCGGGCGTGCGCCCTCGGCCAGTCGATGATGCCGCCCCAGATGCGCGGCTCGTAGCCGAGCGTCACGTTCTCGGTGACGCTGCGCAAGGGCACCAGGGTCAGCTCCTGGTAGATGGTGGAGATGCCGCTGTCCTGCGCCTCGCGCGGGCTCGAGATGGTCGAGGGCTTGCCGGCGAACATGATCAGGCCGGCATCCCGGCGGTAGACGCCGGTCAGGATCTTGATCAGCGTCGACTTGCCGGCGCCGTTCTGGCCGATCACCGCGTGGATCTCGCCGGGCTCGATGGTGAGCGAGGCCGAGGTGAGCGCAGCGACGCCGGCGAACGCCTTGTCGATGCCGGTCATCTGGAGCAGGGGCGTGGTCATCGGGGTCTGGCGGCAGGGGGGCCGCCCGGAAGCGGCCCCCGCTGATCCCTGGCTCAGTAGGCCTCGTCGATGTGGTCGGCCGCGTTCTCCTTGGTGAAGATGCGGTCGGAGACCTGGACCCAGGGCTCGATCGTCTCGCCGGCGGCGTAGCGCTTCATGGTCTCGCAGGCGAGCGGGCCGAAGAAGGGGGAGGATTCGACAGTGACCCCCATCTTGCCGTCGATGATCGCCTGGAGCGCGTCGCGCGTGCCGTCGATGGAGACGACGAGGATGTCCTCGCCCGGCTTGCGGCCGGCGAGCTCGAGCGCCTGGATGGCGCCGATCGCCATCTCGTCGTTGTGGGCGTAGACGATGTTCACGTCGGGATGGGCCTGGAGGAGGGTCTCCATGACCTGGCGGCCGAGGTCGCGGGCGAAGTCGCCGGACTGGGAAGCCACGATCTCCATGTTGTCGTGCTGGGCCATGACGTCGTCGAAGCCCTTCTTGCGGTCGTTGGCGGGCGACGAGCCGGTGGTGCCCTCGAGCTCGACGATGATGCCCTTCTCGCCGTCGAAGTTCTCGAGCGTCCATTCGGCGACGCGGCGGCCCTGGTCGACGAAGTCGGAGCCGAGGAAGGCCACATAGTCGCGGCCGGCCTGGGCGACGTTGGGGTCGACCGAGCGGTCGACGAGGAAGGTCGGGATGCCCGCGGCCTTGGCCTTCATGACGGCCGGGATGAGCGGCTTCTCCTCGCGCGGCGGCAGGAAGAGCACGTCGATGCCCTGGGCGATCATCGAATCGACGTCGGCCACCTGCTTGGCGGCGGAGCCGGCGGCATCGGTGGCGATCAGGTCCCAGCCGCATTCCTCGGCGGTGTCGTGGAAGGACTTGGTCTCGGCGATGCGCCAGGGGTTGTTGCTCTCCATCTGCGCGAAGCCGACCTTGTAGCGGTCCTTCTGCGCGAGCGGCGGCAGGTCCTGGGCCGCCAGGGGAACGGCGATGGCGGCGACACCGAGGCCCGCGAGGGCGGCGGTGGCCATCAGGAAACGTCGGTTCATGGGATTCCTCCTTGCTGATCCGGTAGGCGGTGACTCTCGTGCGCGGCGCCCGGTCACCCGGGCCGGAGATTGCGCAGATCGTGCGTCTCTTGGCAATCGCTTGTCGCGTCAAACGCTCATTTTCGTATGACGAAACGACAACAGATTGACGGCCGGACTACCTTGCGTCAACATGATTTTCGTCGGCATTATTGCTGCATCTGAAATGCCGGATGGGGGCGTGGGTATTTTGATCATACCAAAAATGGCCGGAGGATAACGTTGGACGCCCGGATCTCGAGCGGCCGGCGGGCGGCCGATGCGATTGTCGAGCGGCTCGAGCTGCGCATCGTCTCGGGCGAGCTGCCGGACCGCACGGCGCTGCCGCCGGAGCGCGTGCTGATGGCGGAGTTCGGCGCCAGCCGCACGGTCATCCGCGAAGCGATCACGGCCCTCTCCAGCCGCGGCCTCATCGAGAACCGGCCGCGCTATCGCCCCATCGTGCGCAAGCCGGGCTTCGATGCGGCTCTCGGTGCCTTGGGCGGCATCGTCGGCCACCTGCTCGGCGAGGCGGAGGGGGTGAAGGCGCTCTTCGACAGCCGCATCTTCCTCGAGCGGGCGCTGGTGCGCGAGGCGGCGATGCATGCGCGGCGTGCCGACATCCAGGCGCTGCGCGAGGCGCTGGCCGCCAACGAGGCGGCGATTCCCGATTCCGCCAGGTTCTACGCGACGGACGTCGCCTTCCACGCGGTGCTCTACGAGATTCCGCGCAACCCCATCATGCCGGCCATCCATCGCGCCTATGTCGCCTGGCTGGCGGTGCACTGGCACCGGATGCTGCGCTCGCCGGAGCGCAACCGGGTGAACTACCAGAGCCACCGGACGATCCTCGAGGCGATCCTCGAGCGCGACCCGGATGCGGCCGAGGCGGCGCTGGCCAGTCATTTGAACGCGGCCTGGGAGTATGTGCGGGTGACGTTCGAGCCGGCGCCCGAGCGGACGGAGGCGGGGCAGCCATGAGCGAGCGCTTCGATCACATCGTCGTCGGCGGCGGGGCCTCGGGCTGCACCGTGGCCGGGCGGCTGGCCCGGGCCGGGGCCAGGGTGCTGCTGCTGGAGGCGGGGCTCTCGAACCGCCATCCGCTGCTCGACATGCCGCCCGGCATCTTCAAGATGATCAACGGCTCGAAGTTCATGCGCTACCACCAGACCGTGCCGCAGGCGCATCTGGGCGGCCGTGTGCACGACATCCCGCAAGGCAGGGTGCTGGGCGGCGGCTCGTCGGTGAACGCGCAGGTCTACATGCGCGGCCGGCCCTCGGACTACGACGCCTGGCACGAGATCCTGCGGGGCAACAACGATGCCGTGGGCTGGAGCTGGCAGGACGTGCTGCCGCATTTTCGGGCGATGGAGGGCAACAATCGGCTGAACGACGAGCGGCACGGCACATCGGGGCCGCTCCTGGTCTCCGATCCCGGGCACATCAACGAGGTCTCGCGCTGGTTCGTCCAGGCGGTGCAGGGGCTGGGCGAGCCCTTCAACCCGGACTTCAACGGGCCGAGCCAGCGCGGCGTCGGCTTCTACCAGTTCACCAACAGGAACGGCCGGCGGAGCTCCGCGGCCTATGCCTTCCTCACGCCGGAGGAGCAGAACCCGGCGCTCACCGTCCGGCTCGAGGCGGAGGTGCGGAAGGTCGAGATCGAGGGGGGCCGGGCGGTCGGCGTCACCTGGCGTGACAAGGCCGGGGCGATGGTCACCGCCCATGCGGATGGCGAGGTGATCCTCGCCGCCGGGGCGCTGGCGACGCCGCAGCTCATGATGCTCTCGGGGCTCGGCCCCGCGGATCACCTGGTGGAGCACGGCATCGAGTGTATCGCGGACCTGCCCGGGGTCGGGCAGAACCTGATCGACCACCCCGAGGTGCCGATGGTCGCCAATGCCAACGGGCCCTACGGCTACTACCGCCAGGGCGTGGGGTGGCGGATGCTCTGGAACGGGCTGCAGCTCAAGCTCTTCGGGTCGGGGCCGGTCACCTCGGCCGGGGTCGAGGCCGGGGCCTTCGTCAACCCGACCGACCACGAGGCGCCGCCGACCATCCAGGCTTTCTGCGTGCCCATCGTCTATCTCGACCGGGACACGCTGGGCCTGGTCGAGGACGGCTACGGGCTGACCATCACGACGGTCGTGGTCAAGCCGCGCTCGCGCGGCGAATTGCGCCTCAGGAGCGCTGATCCGGCGGCCATGCCGCTGGTCTCGCCCAACCTCCTGAAGGACGAGGCCGACATGGCGGCCATGGTCGCGGGCCAGCGCTTCTTCCTGCGCGCCTTCGCCGAAAGCCCGCTTCGGGAGCGGATCGCCAGGGTCGCCATCCCCGATCCGGCCGATGCCAGCGACGCGGCGTTGGCGGCGCACTGCCGGCGCTTCGTCAAGACCAACTACCACCCGGCCGGCACGGCGCGGATGGGGGCGGATGGCGACCGCATGGCGGTGCTCGATGCGCGGCTTCGGGTGCGCGGCGTCGACGGGCTTCGGGTCTGCGACATGTCGGCCGTGCCGGACATCAATGCGGGCAACACCAATGCGCCGGCGATGATGCTCGGTCATCGCTGCGCCGAATTGGTCCTGGGCGGCTGAACCGGGGGCCTGCTAGGTCAGGGCCGCGATCACGATCATGGCCATCAGCGCTGCCGCCGCTGTCCAGCCGGGAAGATCCTCGATCCGCATCAGTGCTCCTCAGCCGGCGCTGCGGGCCGGCCACCGATTTCGGAACAATGATCATCATAGCCTGAAGTTGATTCCGCGCCAATCGGGTAAAAGCATTGATCAGGATGAGACCAGGGGTTTCACGAGCGATCATGGATTCTCTGCACCTGCTCGCGGAAGATATGCGCTGCTCGCGTTTCCGGCACGGTGTCCGGGTATCGGTGCTCGTTCGTCTCGCGTCATCCGCACCAAGCTTGCCGCTTTCTTCAACCGGGGCGGGCGGGCACGTCGTATCGCTCACCTTGCCGGCCTGGCGGCCCTGAGCGAGTCCGTCAGCTCGCAGAGGCCGCCGATGGCGGCGACGACGATCTGATAGGCCAGCACGCAGAGGGCGATGGCGAGCGCGTCGCTCTCGGGCACGGCGAAGGGCGTCAGAAGGACGACGAAGCCGACCTCGCGCACGCCCAGTCCCGCCGGCGAGAGCGGGACGAGCATGGCGACGTTCAGCGCCATGCGCACCCAGAGGCTCGCGACGAAGCCGAGGTCCAGGCCGAAGGCGGCGGCGAAGGCCGCGAGGGCGGCAGCGCTGCAGAGATGGCGCAGGACGACCAGCGCCACCGGGACCAGGTGCAGAGGGAGGCTGGTCGTGCCGCCGGCCCCGCCGAGTCGGCGGAGCGTGCGGCGGATCCGGCGCCGGCGCTGCGGCGCCAAGGGCAGGAGCGGGACGAACCGGCCGGCGACCAAGAGGCGGATGCGCCGGTGATGGGCGGCGAGCCAGGCGGCGAGCGCCAGTCCGGCGATGCCGGACAGCAGCAGGAGCCAGACCGGCCAGGTGGCGCCGATGGCGGGCCGGACCGCGACGAGGGCGAGGCAGGCGAGGGCGGCGGCGGCCCAGATGTTGACCAGGCGATTGGTGAGGATGGCGCCGATCAGCGAGGCCATTGGCCGGCCGGGCCCCTGGAGCCTGAGGACGCGGGCGGCGCCGCCGGCGACCACGCCGAAGGGGGCGGTGAAGGTGTAGAAATGGCCGGCGATGTCGGTGCGGACGACTTCCGCGAGCGGCGGGGCGATGCCGCGCAGGCGGAGCGTGGCGTAGAAGGCAGCGCTGCTGGCCACGGCGGCGGCCGCCATCCAGGCCATGCCGAGGGCGAGGAGGCCCGGCCGGGCATCGCGCCAGGCGTCGAGCACCGTCGCGGGCGGGATCGCGAGGAAGAGGGCGCCCAAGGCCAGGGCCGCGACCGCGATCCGGAGCCTCGCCCAGGGGATTTTGTCAGGCATCGGCAGGCTTCGCCCGTTCGGCCAGGACCTGGCGATAGAGCCGCTCGTGCGTCGCCGCCACCGTCGTCCAGGTGAAGGCGCGCTCGAAATGCCGGCGCGCCCGGGCGCCGAGCCGGGCGCGGAGCGCCGGGTCGCCGATCAGCCGGTCGAGGGCGGCGCCGAGCGCCGGCACGTCGCCGCTCGGCACCAGGAGCGCCGCGTCGCCCACCACCTCGGCACAGCCGGTATCGGCGGTGGTGACGATCGCCATGCCGGCGGCCATCGCCTCGAGCAGCGAGACCGGGAAGTTCTCGGCGCTCGAGGGCAAGACGAAGATGGCGGTCTTCTCGAGCAGGTCGCGGAGCTTTTGGTCGTCGTTGTCGAGCCAGCCGTGGAAGGTCACGGGCAGGCCGAGGCGGGCGGCCTGCGCCTCGAGGGCGGCCCTTTGCGGCCCCGCGCCGACGATGTCGATCGGCACCGGCCGCCGGAGCCCCGCTGCGGCGTCGAGGAGGTGATGGAGGCCCTTGCGCTCGAAGAGGCGGGTGACGCTGAGCAGGGCCAAGCGCCTCGGCTGGTCGGGGCTGAAGCGGGCCTCGTCCAGCCCGTTGGGGATGACGACCGGGGCGGCTTCGGGTGCGGCCCGCACGATCGAGTCCCTGAGGCCCATGGAGGCGCAGACGACGCGGTCGGCGGAAGCGACGATGCGGCGCCAGAGCGGGGCGAGCAGGCGGTGGGCGAGCCTGAAGCGATGCGGGTTGTAGCCCGGCACGTCGGAGCCGTGCGCGGTGGCGATGAAGCGCAGGCCGGTCAGCCGGCGCATGAGCCAGGCGACGAGCCCGTCGGGCAGGAGGAAATGGACATGGGCGAGATCGGCAGCACGGTCGGGGCGGTCGCGCAGGACGGCCACGAGCATGGCGGCGGCGTAGACGAGGAGCTCCGGCGCGTTGCTCCGGTCGGCCCGGCGCCGCCAGGTCCGGACCCGGCGCACCCGCACGGCGCCGTCGAACGCCTCCGCCGGCAGGCCGGGCATGCGGCTGGTGTAGATCGTCACGGCGTGGCCGGCCTCGGCGAGGGCGCGGGCGAGGCCGGCGACCACCCGGCTGCCGCCGCCGCCGAGCGGCGGGTATTCGTAGCAGAGGATGAGGATGTTCAAGCCGGCCTCGCCCCGGGCGACGGGCGCCAGCGCCGTGGCGGCTTCGTTGCGAGAAGCCGCTCGTAGAGCGACAGATGAAGGTCGACGACGTGGTCGAGCTCGAAGCTGGCGGCGACGTGCGCGCGGCCGGCGGCGCCCTTGGCGCGCCAGGCATCGCCACTCAGCAGCCGCTCGAGGCCGGCCCTGAAGTCGCCGTCCGCGACCGCCTCGCCGAAGCGGCTGGTGATGCCGCCGGGGTCGACCTCGGCGAGAAGGGCGCAGCCGTGGGCGAGGGCTTCGAGGAAGGCGGTCGGCAGGCCCTCGCGCCCGGCGGTGTTGACGAGCACCCAGGCCGCCGCGAGCCGGCGCTCGAGGGCGTCGCTGGCGAACTGGTCGATGAAGCCGGCGAGCTCGAGATTGGCGATGCCGGCGGCGCGGGCGCGCAGCTCTGCTTCGTAGGCCGGGTCGCGCGAGCGGCCGATGGCGACGAAGCGGATGGCGGGCATGGCCCGGGCGAGCTCGATGAAGCGCTCGGGCCGCTTGCGGCGATCCCAGCGGCCGACCGAGATCACGGTCGGTGTGGCAGCCTTGACCGGCTCGGGCGGCAGCCGCACGGGTGTCGGCAGGAGGCCGATCCGGTCCGCGTCGAGACCGTACTTGCGCGCGATTTCCGCCACGAGGTGCGGCGAGGCGGCGAAGATGCCGTCCATGCGGCGGACGGCGGCGGCGACGCCGGGGCCGTCCTCGAAGAGCCAGTTGGCCAGGACCTGGGCGCGGCCGAGCGACGGCCGGGCGAGCTCGATCCGCCAGTCGCGCAGCGACTTGGGGTCGCGGCAGGTGACGACGTGCCGGCTGGCCGGCCGGGCGGCGAGGGCGATGGCGGTGGCGAGCGAGGGGTGCTGGCTGTGGTGGATGTCGGCATCGATCGTGCGCGCGATGCCGGCGATCCGGTCGGGGCGGTGCGGCGGGTAGCCGTGCACCGTCATCCCGTCGAGACGCTCCACGGGGCGCTGGCCACCGCGCAGCGGCACGATGGCGTGCACCTCGACGCCGCGCCGGGCGAGGGCGGCGCCGGTGATCCGTGTCGCCCGGCCGAACCCGCCATATTTGCCGAAGGCGAAGATCTCGACGCAGAGCAGGCAGAGGCGGAGCGGCCGCTTGGCGGGCATCTCAAGCGGCGTGCCGGACCGGGCCCTGGAGCCCATCGGTCTGGCGGCGGACCGCCTCGATGCATTGCCGGTCGCTGTCGCTCAGGGGCGGCACCTCGATGCTGCCGACGTTCTCGCGCAGCTGGTCGACGGTGACGGCGCGCGGCACGACGATGTCGACGCCCGGCATGTCGAGCACGAAGCGGATGGCGGCCTGGGCGAGGGTGCGGTCCTCGCGGATGAGCGCCCGGAGCTGACGTGCGGCCCGCATGCGCTCGGCCTGGTCGTGCCGATAGGCGGAGCTGTCGCCCATCAGGTCGTCGTGATCGTTGGTCAAGAGGCCGATCGCCTTGGGATGGCGGGCGAGGACCGCGACGCCTCGGGCCTGCGCCGCGTCGATCAGCTCCGGCACGCCCTTCTGCTCGAGGCAGTTGATGGCGAGCTGGACGGTGGCGTTGCCGTCATGCTCGAGCGCCGCCATCGCGTCCTCGATATGCAGGCAGGCGACGCCGTAATGGCGGATTTTCCCCTGTCGCTTGAGCCTTTCCGCCGCATCGTAGAGCCGGCCGTCCCGCAGCGCCTCCGCGGGGGGCTTGTAGAACTGGAAGAGATCGAGCCGGTCCGTGCGCAGGCGCTCGAGGCTGCGCTCGACCGAGCGGACGATGTAGTCGGGATCGAAGCTGAAGCGGCCCTGGGCGAGGCGCAGCTTGTGCAGCGACCTCCTGGCCGGCTTCAGCGCGGCGCTGATCGGCCGGACGAGATCGCGCAGCCGCAGCGCCGTGCGGGTCAGCGGCGCGTAGTCGTAGCCGGCCTTGGAGGTGATGATGACCTTGTCGCGCACCGGTCCGAGGCAGCGGCCCAGGAGCCGTTCGGCGGCGCCGAGCGAATGGTGGTCCGACACGTCGAAGAAGGTGACGCCTCGCTCGACCGCTTCGGCGAGCACGCGCTCGGACTGGCTGTCGTCGCGGTGAAAAAGCCCGCCGCCGAGCGACTGGCAGCCGAGGCCGATGGCGGAAACGCGAAGATCGGTGCGGCCGAGGGTGCGATAGATCATGTCCAGGCGGTCTTTCTGCTCGCGGAGCTGCCCTGGCGGATCGGCCCCGCGAGCGGGGCGGTCATGGCCTGGGCGCGGGCGATGAGCTCTTGGTCCTCGGGCGTCAGCGGCGGGACATCGAGGCTGGCGAGGTTGGCATCGAGCTCGGCTCTCGTGACCGCGCGCGGCAGGACGCTGGCGACGCCGGGGAGCTCGACGGCATGGCGGATGGCGGCCTGGGCCAGGGTCCGGTCGGGCCGGATGAGGCCGCGCAGCGAGCGGGCGGCGGCGAGGCGGGTGGCGTGGTGCGGGCCGTAGGCCGAGGCGTCGCCCATCGTCTCCTCGTGGGCATCGGTGAGCAGGCCGATGGCGCGTGGGTTGCGGCCGATGACGGCGACACCCCGGGCCGCGGCCGCGTCGGTCAGCCGGTCCAGCCCGGTGGGCTCGAGGCAGTTGATGGCGATCTGCACCGTGGCGACGCCCGGCTGCTCCACCGCGACCAGCGCGTCGTCGAGATCGACGCAGGCGACGCCGTAGTGCCGGACCTTGCCCTCGGCCTGCAGCCGTGCGGCGGTTTCGAAGAGCATGCCCGCGCGCATCGTCGCGGCGTCGGGCTTGTGGAACTGCAGGAGGTCGATGGCCTCGACCCGCAGGCGGCCGAGGCTCGCCTCGACCGATCGTCGGATGGCGTCGGCCGAGAAATCCGAGCGGCCCTGCCGGAAGCGGTAGCGCTGCAAGAGCTTCCTGAGCGGCCGAAGCGCCGTGCCCACGGGCCGGACGAGGTCGCGCATGGCCAGCGCGGCGCGGGTGCCGGCGGGAAAGCTGGTGCCGATCTTGGTGGCGATGACGACCCGGTCACCCAGGCCGGCGAGGGCCCGGCCCAGCACCGTCTCCGAGCGGCCTTGCGAGTAGTGGTCCGCCGTGTCGAAGAAGGTGACGCCGAGCTCGACCGCGCGGCGGACCAGCCGCAGCGCTTCGGCGTCGTCGCGATGATAGAGGCCGCCGCCGAGCGACTGGCAGCCGAGGCCGATGGCGGAGACCATGAGGCCGGTCCGGCCGAGGGGGCGGTGGATCATGCGGCGGGCACGGTGGCGGCGGTGAAGAGCTCCTGCATCACCCGGCCTTCCAGCTCGGCCGGCACGTCCTGCCCCAGCGCGTGCAGCCAGGTGGGGGCGAGGTCGATCAGCCGGGCGGTCATGATGGTCCGGCCCTCGGCGACGCCCGGGCCTTTGGCGATGAGCACCGCATCGACGCGATGGCTGCCGCTGGTCGGCCAGTTCATGTACTCGCGCCAGCGCTCGACGAAGACCTGGTCGCGGTTGCGGTCGTCCTCGCTCGGCATGTAGGCGGTGTCCTTCCACAGGACGACCATGTCGGGCGCGTGCTCGAGCATCGGGCCTTGGAAGAGCTCCTCGCGGCGATAGACGCGCTCGACGGCGGGCTCGCCGGTGGAAGGGTCGCGCAGGGCCATGAAGGTTTCGCTGAGCCGGTCGCGGACGGCCTCGTAGTCGGCGCCGGGCTCGACGATGCCGTGCGGGTCGCGGCCCTTCAGGTTGACGAAGAGGTCGCCTTCCTTGCCACGGCTGAAGACCTGCGTGCGTGGCCAGTCGAGGTCGCTCTGGGCGAGGTAGGACTGCACCTTCGTCTTGAGCCCGCCGAGGCGGTGATTGACCTGGTAGTAGAGACGGTCCGGCAGATGGCGCTGCAGCAGCGCCTGCGCCTGCTTGCGAGCACCGGCGACGAGCCTGCGGCCGGCCTTCGGCTTCGCCGCCTTGCGGGCGAGGAAGCCGTGCTGCTCGAGGATGGTGTTGATCTGCACGCCCGATCTCAGCGGCCCGGCGCCGCAGTCGGAGATCACGAAGACGGTGGTGTCGGGGCCGACCGCCTCCAGCAGCCGGCCGAGGGCGCGGTCGACGGCGCGATAGGCGGTGAGGACCACGTCGGCGAAGGGGTCGCCGGGCGTGGCTTCTGCCATGTCGCGCCAGAAGTAGTGCTGGGCGATGGCGGTGGCGCTGAAGAACGCCATGCCGAACCGCCAGGGGCGGGTGCGGAAGAGGTGCTCGAAGACCTCCGTCTGGGCGGCCACGTCCTCGTCGATCAGGGTCAGGTAGTCGGTCTTCTGGCGGCCGCCCGGGAAGATGTCCTTCAGGCGGTAGCGGCCGAACTTCTCGGTGATCTCGTCGTAGAGCTCGGGCGGATGGGCGATCGAGCGGTGGGCGCCGGGCGCGTCCTCGCCGGCGATGACGAAGCCGTCGATGGCGGCGGGCGGGTAGGTGAAGGGCAGGTTGACGATGCCGCAGGGCACGCCGCGCCGGCTCAGCATCTCCCAGAGCGTCGGGCAGCGCAGGGCCGAGCCGTCGATGGCGTGGAACGCGCCTTTCGGGCTGCGCTGCCAGAAATCGAAGGCGCCGTGATGGCCGGGCGTGCGGCCGGTCACGATCGAGCCCCAGAGCTGCGGGGTCATGAGCGGCACCTGCGAGCGCATCCGCCCGTGCGTGCCGCCCCGCATCAGCGAAGCCAGCACCGGCAGGTGGCCCGCCGCCGCCCAGGGCTCGATCAGGTCGAAGGTCGATTCGCCGAGAGCCACGACGAAGACACGCTTGCGCAAGCCAGTTCCCTCCGGCGTTTTCCGGACGCCGGACTCTATACCCCCGTTTGCTCAACAATTCGCCCCGGATCGGGCCGGTCAGACGACATTGTCCGCCACATAGGCGCCGCGCTCGCCCATCGGCCGCTCGGGGCCGGTGGTCGTGTCCCTGGTGGTGTGCAGCTCCATCTCGGCATTCAGCTCGGCGCCGAGGAGGACGACGAACGAGCTGATGTACATCCACATGAGCAGGATGACGATGGCGCCGAGGGTGCCGTAGGTCTTGTTGTAGCTCGCGAACTCGCTGACGTAGACGGAGAACGCGATCGAGGCGACCAGCCAGATCACCGTGGCGAGGACGGCGCCGGGGGAGACCCAGGAGAGCTTCGCATTGGCGCGGTTGGGGCCGTACCGGTAGAGGAGGCCGATGACGAGGATCATGGCGCCCAGGAGGATCGGCCAGCGCAGCAGCAGGAGCGCCCACCGGATGGCGCCGCCGAGCTGGAGGAAGCCGATGACCGCCGGCAGCACGACGATGGCGGCAAGCGCCACGATGCCGACGGTGATGACGAGGAAGGTCAAGAGGAACGACATGGCGAGGCTGGCGATGATGCCGCGCTCCTCCTTCTCGTCGTAGACGATGTTCAGCCCCTGCATCAGGGCGGCGACGCCGGCGCGCGAGGTCCAGAGCGCGAAGAGGATCGCCAGCAGCGAGGTGACGCCGAGCGTCCGGTCGCCGGTGCTGGCGAGGGCGGTCATCTGCTCCTCGATGATCGTGTAGGCATCCTCCGGGACGACCGAGCGGAGCCCGGCAAACTGCCCGGCGATCTGGGCCGGATCGGCGAAGAGCCCCCAGAGGCCGAAGGCCGCGGTGATGGCCGGCACGAGGGCCAGCATCGCGTAGAAGGCGACGCCGGCCGCGATGATCGAGAGGTGATCCTTGCCGATCTGCTCATAGACGCGGAGCAGGATCGCCTTCCAGTCGGCGAAGCCGAAGTGGGAGGGCCGCCTGGCGGCCCTCCCCGGGGGGTCGTCGGCCACGGGGTCGCTCACTTGCGGTCGGGAGCAGCCGCCTGACCGAGCTTTTGCCGATCGGCTTCGTCCCTGGCGCGGTCGGCGAGCCGGTCGGCCGCCTTGCCCAGCCGATCCTCGGCCTGCTCGACGAACGATTTGCCGTCCGGCGTCCGCCGGTCGACCTCGCCCGCCGCCTCGTCGGCGATCTTGCCGGCCTCGTCGACGACGGCGGAGGCGGTGGCCTGCAGCTTTCGGCCTTCCTCCTTCACCATGCTGCCGGCGGCGTCCTTCAGCCGGTCGCTCGGGCCGCCGACCCACTCGTCCTCGGTGCGGGTGCGCGGCAGGGCACCGCCCACGGCGGCACCGATCGCCAGGGCCAGCGCACCGAAGACGAGCGGCTGCTCCTCCATCATGTGCGTGATGCCCCGGCCGGCACGGCGCCCGCGCCGGGCGGCTGCATGGCCGACATCGGCGGCGGCGCGCCGCGCTGCATCCGCACGCCTGCGCGCCTTGTCCGACATGGACGAGGCCGTGTCGGAGACGGACGAGGCGGCATCGCCGAGCGTGCCGGACACCTTGCGACCAAACTCGCCGGCCGATTCGGCCAGCCCCGACGCCTTGTCCCGGACGTTGCCGGCGGCGTCCCTGACCTTGTCGCCCATGCCGTGCTCGTCCTCGTCGGCGTAGTCGCGGCCGCCATGCTCGTGCGGGCGGAGAGGGTCGCCGGCATGGGAGGAAACGCCCGAGTCGTAGGGGCGCGTGCCCAAAGGCCGTTCGGCGCCGGCCACCGTCCGCCGCGGGTAGGTCGTGGCGGGGTAGAGGTCCCTGCCATTGTCGAGGTCATCGTCGAAGTCGTCATCGAAATCGTCGTCGAGGTCGGCGCTGCGCGGGCCGCTGCCCGCCATCAGCCAGGCGAGCCCGATGCCGGTCAGGAGGAGCGGCAGCGGGTTGTCGCGCATCTGCCGGCCGAGATTGCGGGCAACCTCGCCGCCATGCGCGCCGACCGCCTCGGTGACCTGGTCGACGACATTGCCGATCGACATCTTGCTCTGCAGCGCGTCGATCGTCTGGGAGACCTTCGCCCGCTCGGCATCCACCTCGCGTTCGAGGGCTGCGGCACTGCGGCCGTCCGGATCAGTCGAATGGTGCGCCATCACATCTTTCCTTTCACGAGCGCCGCATCGCGGCTCGCCGCACGGGCGGCCCGCTCCGGTGCGAGGTTGCTGGCCTTGAGCGCCGAGATGCCTTTGCTCGCCAGCGCCCAGGCGATCGCCGCCAGGATCACGCCGACGATGAGCGCCGCCCAGCCACCGGGGATGCCGAGATTCTCGAGGGCGACGACGAGCGCCGCCGCCAGGACATTCAGGGCGGTCAGGGCGAGCACCACGGCCGCCACGATCAGGCCGCAGGCGGTGACCGCCTGTGTCGCCTTCTCGCCGAGCTCGGCGCGTAGCAGCATGATCTCCTTGCGGAACAGCTCCGTCACCTGGCTGACGAGGTCGCCGAGCAGGCTGGAAGCCGATCGATCGAGCGTGTCAGCCATGGGTGGTCCCTCCTGTGGCGGCCGGGAAAGGCTTCGTTGCAGCCCCCGAGGCCGTTGCGACGGGTGGCTGTCGGGTCGCTCCCGGAGTCGGCTGCGACCGCGGGGCCGGGTAGTCGGCCGGCGCTGCGTGCCGCTCGGAGGCGCGGGCGAAGCGGCCGAGCGCGAAGCCGGCGAGGGCTGCCGCACCCATGAACGCGACGGGGTTCTTCCGCCCGAACGCCGAGAGGTCGCCGACCATCTCGCCGACCGACCTGCCCTGCAGCGATTGCGCCAGCTCGTCGAGCCCGTCCGCGGCCTCGCGCAACAGGCTCTGCGGCACGTGGGAGCGACCGTGGTCGTCCGCATCGAGCTTGCTGGCCGCATCGTGCAGCGCCCGGGCCGTGCGAGAGAGCTCGCCGGCGGTCGTGTCCTTCGCCATCGTCGACTGCTCGACGACCGTGTCCTTCGCCGCGTCGACACCACGACTCACCTGTGCGCGAAGCTCGTCGCTCGCGCGCTCGGCATGCTCCCTCGCGGTCGTCGTCGCGTCCGCCGCAGTCTTCTTCAGGCTCGAGACGCCCTGCGTCCCTGCCGAGCCCGGCGGCTTCGGCTGCTGGTTCGTGTCCATCATGGGTTTCCCTGGTTCTGAGGATGCGCGTGGCGAGAGGCTCATGCGAGCCCCACGAGCGAGAGCAGCGCCAGCACCACGACGATCACCCCGATCACATAGAAAACATTGTACATTGCACTCTCCACTGCTCGGGTGGAGAGAACGTTGTCCGTGGGTAAGGGTTCCGTGTCCCGTTGCCGGAAATGCCGCTGTCTCGCCGGTGCAAGTCGCGGCGACACTGCTGACCCGGCTCGTTCTTCTTGCATGATGGCTCGGGGGAGGAGCGCGGCCCAGCCGGGCTGAGGTCGGCTCGCGGCGGAGGATGCCGCCGCCGGCGACCCTCTCGTTTGCTTGGTGCCCCTGGCCGGACTCGAACCAGCACGCCCGTGAAGGCAACAGATTTTGAGTCTGCCGCAAGCTATCGTGCAAGCCATTGAAATCTCTCGTGTCCGCCGCTGAACCCTTTATCTAACAGTACTTTACCTTGACACTCGCTGACACGGCATGTCAACACTCTGTCACGGTCCGCCGCCTTTTTGGCGGACACGGTACGGACACGAGGACCGACAGACAATGCGACAGCGGCTAACCGACAGCATCATCAAGGCCCTGCCCGCACCGGCATCGAGCAATCGAATCACCTACGATGCGGAGCTGCCGGGCTTCGGCGTTCGGGTGACGGCAGCCGGTGCTCGGGCCTTCGTGCTCAATTATCGGGCCGGTGGCCGAGAGCGGCGGATTACCATCGGCCAGCATCCCGCCTGGACCGTCAAGGCCGCTCGTGACGAGGCCAAGCGGCTGCGGCGCGAGATCGACAGCGGGCGCGACCCGCTGGCCGAGGAGCAGGCCGAGCGTGCGGCGTCGACTGTGGCGCACCTGTGCCAGGAATACACAGAGCACCACCTGCCGAAAAAGCGGGCGCGCTCCCAGGCCGACGACCGCGCAATGTTGGAGAGGGAAGTTCTGCCCCGGCTCGGCCGGCTCAAGGTCGCGGACGTCACATTCACCGATATCGACCGGCTGCACCGGGAGATCACGACCGGCAAGAAGCGGGATCGGCCGGCGCCGATTCGGGCAAACCGCGTTGTCGCGTTGTGCTCCAAGATGTTCGCGCTCGCGATCCGTCGAGGCTGGCGGGCGGACAACCCGGCCAAGGGCATCGAGCGCAACCCCGAGAACAAGCGCGAGCGCTTTCTCGCGGGTGATGAGGTTGCCCGGCTGACCGCTGCCCTGGCCGTGCACCGCGACCAACAGGCGGCCGATATCATTCGAGTGCTGCTGCTAACCGGCGCTCGCCGTGGCGAGGTGTTGTCCATGCGTTGGGCCGATCTGGACCTTGAGGCCGGAGTTTGGGTGAAGCCGAGCGCGCACACCAAGCAGAAGAAGGCGCATCGCGTACCGCTGTCCGCACCGGCTCGGCAGTTGCTCACCGGCATCCCGCAGACGAGCGAGTACGTCTTTCCCGGCCGTAGCGGCGGGCATCGCGTCGAGATCAAAAACGACTGGGCCACGATCTGCAAAGCGGCAAAGCTGGAGGGCGTCCGCGTTCACGATCTGCGGCATTCCTACGCCTCGTTTCTCGCCAGCGCCGGTCTTTCCCTGCCCATCATCGGCGCGCTGCTAGGGCACACGCAGGCGCAGACGACAGCGCGATATGCACACCTGTTCGACGACCCGCTGCGGGCCGCTACCGAGCGCGTTGGGGCCATCGTGTCTCCCGTCGAGGGCGGCGGCGAGGTGGTGCCGATGAAAGGCAGGACTTAAGGTATCGGCACGAGCAGAAATGGGTCGCTGCCGGGGCGTCCCAGGACATCCTTGCCGCAAGGAGAGGCCCGAAGGCATGGAGCGCGACATCAGCTGGGCGGAAGACTTCAAGCCGATTGACGAGTTTCAAGCGCTTCACATGGTGGAGACTGCCACCGGCTGGCCTTCACGAAAAGCGGAGAAGTGGCTGCTTCAGAAGATTCGCTCCGATCGTGTGCGAACTCAATTAAAAGAAAGCTGCGGATATGGAAAAATCAGTGATAACCTTTATAAAAGCGCTAAGGAATCCGGCACGCTAAGCCAGCTGCATATAAGTTCTAGTGATTTGGCCACGGCGCTCGATGAATTCTACAACGATTCCCAAGATGCTGTCGCCCTGTTGTCCAGACTGCCTTTGGCCGGCACGTCTGAAGCGCCCCGGCCCATCAAGCTGCTTGACGGCCTGAGCGCGCGCCGACGCGTCGAGGAAGCGGCCCAGTGGAAGCCAGAAGAGGCGCAAGTATGGCTGTGCCATGCGCTTGTCGCCGGGCGAGTGAGAGGGTGGCACGCAGCGAGTGCGAAGGAAGCATTCACGCCAGAACTCGACCCGACCGAGTGGCCGATCTCCTTCTCGGAGAGCATGCCGATAAGCGAAAATGGCGGCTCGCTAAATTTCTATCTTGGGAAAGTCTGCGTCGATGCGGAAAGCTTGAGTGAAGCCCTGCTCACCGCGTTTCCCCGGCAAGAGGGCGGTGCGCAGGAGGCAGCCACGACGGTCAAGCGCGGACGACCCCCGAAGGATTATTGGCCCAGACTATACGTCGAAGCAGGTGCGTGGCTGGCCCACAACGGGGGTGAAGACGAGACCGGTGGAAAATCGGCGCTGGCGGAGTTTCTCATGACCCGCGCAACCGCGCATGGGTCGGGGCTCGAGCGAAGCCAAGCCTTCAAAAAGTCCAAGGAGATCCTCGACGCCTTTCGCCGCTTACGGAGCGACGGCGCGCTTTGAGTCGTACTGAAATTTTCCAAGAGTCCGATAATTCATTTTCGGACTAATCGGACGACGTGCGTAAAGATATGTGAATATTGGCAGGCGGTGTCCCACCAAGGCAGGACAACGCCAAATGGCCAAGCTTCTCGAAGACTATATCGACCGCCCGACGCTCGCCGCGGAATTGGGCGTCAACTGGCGTACCATCCACCGCTATGAAAATCAGCCGGACGGCCTGCCGTCGCTGCTGATCGGCGGTCGGCGCATGTACAAGCTCGATAGTGTGCGGGCATGGCTTGAGCGCCGCGAGCGCAAGCCAAACCCCACCCGCGGTCGGCGTGGGGCCTGATCGGCGATGGCCGCCGACACCATGACCATTCTACTAGCCCGCTCCGGGGTCATGGCGAAGACCATCTCCGGCGGAGCCGTTGTCCGGGGCTACAATGCCGGCAAGTTCTACCGCACCCGCACTGCCGACGTGGCCGGCTTCGCCGATATGAGGCGGGTGCTCGAAAAGGCCGCGGGCATCCCCTACGCATGCATCATCCGCGGCGAGCCGTTGCCCGGCATCGACCTGGAGAACGCGCGGCGGCTCAGCAATCGGGCAGAGCACGGCGACGCGGTGACGTTCGTGGCCAAGTCTCGGCAATGGCTGGGCATCGACACTGACGAGTGCCCGGAGCCGGCCGGGCTGGACTTCTCGACTGACCCTGAGGAGGGCGTCGAGCACGTCATCGGGCTTTTGCCTGACGAGTTCGCCGATTCGGCGTGCTGGTGGCAGGCCACGGGCTCTGCGGGCATCAAGGCCGGCATCAACGTGCGGCTGTGGTACTGGCTCAGCCGGCCGGTAAGCGACGGCGAGTGCAAAGGCTGGTTGCATCACGCGCCAGCCGACCGGGCGCTCTACAACCCGGTTCAGCCGCACTTTGTGGCTGCACCGCTCATCCTGAGCGGACCCGACCCGGTGGCACGACGGTTCGGCGTGCGGCAGGGACTCGACGACACGGTCGAGGTGCCGGCCGAGCTGCCGGTTATCGAGACGGTCGAACCCATTCATGTCGACGTGGTGTTGCGGGACCTAAGCGCGGACGAACAGCGGCGCATCGCGGCGACAATCAAGAACTCGCCCGTGGCCCGAGAGATATGGAACAGCAAACGGGATTATCCCGACCGTTCCAGCCGACATTTCGCGTTCATCGGCGGCTTGCTTCGGGCCGGCATTCACGATTTCGAGGATTGGCAGGAGTTGATCGCCTTCGCAGTGGTCAAGCTCGACCAGAAGCTCGGCGTCGACACCAGTAAGGCGACCCGAGCGGACTACATCGGCCGAACCATCGGGGCTGTTCTCGCACGGGAGACGGCACGATGAATGCCGAGCATGCACAAGAGGCCGAAGTCGAGGCCGAGGTCATCGACTTCGACGAAATGGTGGCATCGGCACCGTTCGCCTTCCCGCCCGAGAAGTCGCGGCCATGCTGGGGTGTCTATGACGAGCCGGTCACTGACGGCGGCAAGCGCCACCGGCCGGGTGTCTACCGGCATTCCATGTCGAAAGAGACGAAGGACACACCGCCGGCGCCTATCAACACATGGATTAGCGGACCCGTCCACCTCGAGGCGCTTACCCGCAACGGCGAGGGCCAGGATTTCGGCGTGCTGCTCCGCTTCATCGATCGCGAGGGCAACAAGCGGCTGTGGGCAATGCCTTACGAACTGCTGTGCGCCGACGGCGCGGACTTGCGGCGCGAGCTGCTGTCCATGGGGCTCGCGATCAGCCCGCAGCATCGTGCCAAGCTGGGCGAATACCTTCAGCACAAGACCCCGAAAAAACGGATGCTCTGTACCAGCCGGACCGGGTGGGCAGGGTCGGGCGCGTTCGTCCTGCCCGATGGCGTCATCGGGCCAGATGCCGGCGGCGTCGTCTTCCAGGACGGTGGCAGGATCGGCAGAGTGCACGGCGTGGCCGGCACGGTCGAGAGCTGGCGCAACAGCGTGGCCCGGCTCGCGATCGGCAACCCGCTCATGCAGTTCGGGATGTCGGCGCCATTCGCCGCACCGCTGATGGACCTGACGCACACAGAAGGCGGTGGCTTCAATTTCGTCGGCAGCTCCAGCTCGGGCAAGACCACCATCCTGGAGGCCGCACGATCCACCTTCGGCGGGCCGGATTTCAAACGCTCGTGGCGGGCCACATCGAACGGTGTCGAGGGCGTGGCCGAGCAGCACAACGACCTGATCTTGTGCATGGACGAAATGAGCGAGGTCGACCCGCGCGAGGCGGGAGCAATCGCGTACATGCTTACCAACGGCGTCGGCAAATCCAGGGCTACCAGGACAGGCGCCAGCCGACCGCCGAAGCGCTGGCGAACGCTCGTGTTCTCGACCGGCGAGCAGAGCCTCGAGGCCACCATGCTGGCGGGTCGCATGGCGCCGAAAGCGGGGCAGAGCGTCCGGCTCTTGGATTTGCGTGTCGACGGCCGCAAGTACGGGTGCTTCGACGAGCTGCATGGTTGGGCATCGGGGCGCGCCTTATCGGACGCGATCAAGCGGGCAGCGAAAGAAAACTACGGCGCCACTGGGCGAGCGTTCCTTGAAAAGCTGACGCGCGACGATCGCGATT